>CAZTBP010000016.1:0-99741 GCA_964612145.1 uncultured Ignavibacteriales bacterium
TCTTGCTAAAAACCGGACATTTCTACTTTGCCTTGACATGTTCAATCATTTCTCTTGACAATTTCATCCGCAGTGTGTAACCTAGAACAGAACGTAGGGTAAACTTTACACCACAAGTACTACCAGTGATTTTCGGTACCGTCAGACTTTCTAAAAATGATCATAACAAACTCTCCGGGGGCGTGTTTATTGTGATACGCGTTAGATTGCGTTCCGGGTAAGCAGGGAAGGAGGTGAGAGGCGGCCACAGCCAATCGGCTGGGGTCCCAAGCCAGGGTATAGTTCACGAGGGGCGGTTATGAGTCATTTTTCGTCAGACTCGCACCGCCAACGCTCCATACAGTATTGCTTCTCTACGAAGCAACCCTCCCAAAATGCGCAGGGTGATCTATCATCTTAATTCCTTAGACGGAGGCGACATGAGATCTCAGAAGTATCTTCCACTCTATTTCCTGTTGTTTGCAATGATTGTCGGGTTTGGTGCTGCTCCGGCTGTTTCTGCTGCGACACAGGCTTCTCCTTTTACGACCGGGTCCCAGACGGAGCCGTCGGTTATCATCGACGTTTCCGGCAAGCGACCGGTTGCAGATTATTCCGCCGACCTGGGCGACATTGTTGATTTCGATGCGGCGCTGATCGCAGGCGCCGATTATCTCAAGGGCATGCAGGCGGACGTTACCGAAGACAATGCCGGGAATGGCACCGATGGTATTGATGAGTTGCCGGATGATCCGGACGATGCCGGGTGGGACTGGTCTTTGACCTCGCCGCCCGATCCATTTTCACACTCGACCGGGGCCAGCCCGACCAATATTTACGGTGCGACGGCCCAGGGGCTGTATTACGCCTATCTGGAGACCGGCGATGCAACGTACTTCACGGCCCTTCAGGACTTCGCAGATTTCGCTGTAGCGGCTGGTTCGGGTTCGGTACGGGCCGGTATGGATATAAAAATGCTGATGATCTTCAACGACCTTTACAGTGCCGAGGTGGCGCCGACAACAGTTTATGAAGACGCAGCAAAGGCAAAATATGACGCACGGATAGCCTCGCAGGGCTCGGCGACAGCATGGGCCGAGTACATCCGCGACGTGCGGGCCGGGCAGGGCTACGAGAACGGTATAATTGCATGGGATATAGGGATTTATGCGGTTGACGCCCAGATGCTGTATGACCGGTTCGGCGGGACCTACGATCAGGATGCCGATGATATCGCCGAGGTTCTCTGGCAGGATTCGTACAACAGCAATCCTGGTTACTTTGATGTAGTGGCGGATGCGGGTTTCGATCCGACCTATGCCGACAAGAATTTCTGGTGGTATACGCTGGGGTTGACGGGGTTGCTTGATGCCTTTGCGGCTTCCGGTTCGCATACAGCGGAAATTCCGGGTTTGGTCCAGCGGCTTCAGGAGAGCCAATATTCGACCGGTGCGATCAGCGGCAGCTACGGCGCCAACACCGATGACGAGGACTGGCAATCGACGGCATACGCGGCCCGGTCGCTGGGAGAGTACGATCAGGCGACATATCAGGATGAACTGAACCGGATGGGCTACTATCTGGCCGCGACACAGGATGCGTCCGGCGGCTGGCTCTATAGTTCCGGGGCTCATTATCCTGAGATCGGCGGTGAGTGTACGGCCGGTTTGTATTTCACGACCAATGCCAATACAACGGTCCTGGTCGATGATGACTTCACGAGTCAGGCGGATGTTGATGTGTACAATGCCGCCAACAGTACGAACTACACGTTTGGCTATGATGCGTTTGGTTCGATTCAGGACGGTGTTGATGCGGTCAGCGGGTCGACGATAAATGTCGAGCCGGGTACATATTACGAGACGATTCACATCACGACCGATAACCTGAACCTGGTTGGTGCCGACCGGGCTACGGTCATTATCGACCCGACCGGCTTCGCGACCAACAACGCCGGTATTTATGTTGATGCCAATAACGTGAGCCTGTCGGGATTTACGCTTCAGGCGACGCCGACCAATTCACTGCCGCGCTATGGTGTGAAGTTTGGTGAATTCACCGGCGGTTCGATTGACGATGTGACGATTCAGGACTGCTACCGGAGCGGCCTTGATATCCTCGGCGCGGGGAGCATGACGATAAATAATGTGGCCTGCCTGAATAACGGTGGTCATGGCCTGGCGCTGACGGACTGTAACGGGGTTGATATAAGCAATCTCACGGTCAGCGGCAACGCCTGGCAGGGCGTGAGCGTGGCGACCTGGGGTCGCTACACGCAGCTGGGTACGAGCGACATCGTGTTCTCCGGGTCCAATACGTTCAGTGACGTAATGCAGCTGGAGATGGGCGATTACAACAATCCGGGCGTGAGTCCGTCTGGTGACGCTGTGATCACATACAGTACGGACATTCTCGACGGTGCGGATGTAACCGTGCAGGCGGCCGACTTCGGCTTTGCCGTGCATGGAGAGCAGGACGACGCGCCCGATCAGGAGCGTATCTGGTTCGTGCCGACCTTGCCCGATGCGGCGACTGTATTGTCATTGGCGCCGATCGGCCATTTCAACGGTGTCGATATGTATATCGAGGATATCGTTGATCTGACTCAACTGCATATTACACCGGGAGGTACTATCCAGGCAGCGGTTGATGCAGCCGATCCTGGTGATGATATCAATATTGCGACCGGTACGTACGAAGAACAGGTGGTCGTTGCGACCGATGTGAACCTTCTTGGTGAAGGAGCGGGATCGACGATTATTCAGTCACCGACGACGCTGACGGAGTTCTTCGCGACCAGTAATAACAACTACCCGGTGCTGTTCGTTCGCAATACCGAGAATGTCGCCGTCTACGACCTGACGATTGACGGTCTTGGGCGCGGTAACTCCAATTATCGGTTCATCGGGATTGGATTCTACAACGGCGGCGGCGGAATTTATAATTGCGAGGTCCTTAATATCAAGGACACGCCGTTCAGCGGTACGCAGCATGGTGTTGCGATTTACAGCTGGGAAGATGACGCCGCGGCGCACAATGTGACGATCGACAACTGTTATCTCGAGGGGTTTCAGAAAACCGGTATGGCATTGAACGCCGACGCCAGTTCGCCGCTGAATGTAACAGTGACTAACAACACTCTCGTGGGTTACGGGGCAACTGATATCACAGCCCAGAACGGTATCCAGGTCTGGAGTGATGTCGCCACCGGCCTGATTCAGAATAACGACATTTCCGGCATAGCCTACGATAATACGGCTGCTGCGACGAAGTGGGCGGCGACGAGTATTCTCAATTACTATGCCGAACTTGACATTATCGGCAACACGGTGACGGGTGCTCACCTGGCGGTGTACAATATCGATGGTTCCGGAATGATTGCCGAGAACGATCTGACGATTGAGAAGATCGGTGTCTACGCTTACGGTATTATCGCGACCGATCCGCCGGATGCGGTGCCGTCGGCCTTTGACGCCGAAGCGATGACCGCATCGCGTGACGCTGATCGGCAGGCATCGGGTTCGAATGCGCTGCTGACAGTTGACGTGAGCCGGAATACGGTAACAATGATCAGCCCGGATAACACGGTTACATACGGTATCGAAGCCGACGCCGGCTACGGTCCGGATGACCTCAGTATCTCGGTCTACGAAAACTTCGTGACCGGGTTCGAGGGCGGCGTCAATTTTTGGGCCTGTCAGTCCAGTTGCGATGTCGGCGTATTCACCGCCGTCTCAGCTCACTCGAACTGGCTTGAAGGCAACACCGTTGCGATCACGTCAAATGTGTCGTACCTGACAGTCGATGCCTGGGGCAACTGGTTCGGTACGACGGATCCGGCTGCGGTTGACGCGCTCGTTGAACCGGGTATCGACTACACGCCGTGGCTGGCCTCAGGAGTCGATGCCGATGGTGCGACGGCCGGTTTCCAGCCGACATTTACCGAACTCTGGGTGGACGATAACAGCCCGCAAATTGGTACGACTGGGCGCATCCAGGAAGGTGTCGATATGGTCCTGGAAGGCGGAACCGTTAATGTTGCGGCGGGGTCGTATGAAGAACAGGTTGATGTTGGCATCGATCTTGCCATTATTGGCGCGGATCGGGGCACGACTTTCATCAACTCGCCCACCAGCCTCACCGCCTTCTTCAACACCGGCAGCAACGACAACTACCCGGTCGTTTACATCCATGACGCCGATGTCGATATCTCTAACTTCACGATTGACGGGCTCAATCGCGGCAACAGCAACTACCGCTTTGTTGGGGTCGGCTTCTGGAATGCCGGCGGCTCAGTCACCAACTGCAGCATCACGGGCATAACGGATACTCCTTTCTCCGGTTCGCAGCACGGCAACGGTATCTATGCCTACAACAACACCGGTGGTCCGTATGCTCTCGACGTTGTCGACGTTGATGTCGATGACTTCCAGAAAAACGGCATCACCCTGCTGGGTGAAGGTCTGACCGTCTCTGTGACCGGCTGTACAGTAACCGGTGTCGGAGCGACCACAACAACGGCCCAGAACGGCATTCAGTTGGGCTACGGTTCCGGCGGAACCATCACCGACTGTACTGTCGACGGCATCGCCTACAACAACACCGGCTGGGTTGCGTCCGGCATGCTGTTCTATCAGGGCGGCACGGTTGACGTATCCGGCTGCACCGTTACCAACTCACAGGCCAACATCATCTATCAGGAAACCAACGGCACCGTGTCTGACCTTACCGTAGTGACCGGCGGCGTGGTAAACGAAGAAGGTGTCTCGGTTCGTGACTACGGCAACGTCAAGGCGTCAGGAAATGCTGTCCAGCCAATTTCCCCGGTTGTCGAGTCTTATGAGAGTGCAGCCACCAAGGCGGCTGCGACCACCGTCGCTATCGACGGCGCCTCGTTCACCGGCTCCGGCCAGAGCGGTTCCTATGCTGTGGCTGCCTGGTCGCTCGGTGATGACGTCAATGTCAGCGTCACCAATTCGACTATCTCCGGGTGGGAAATCGGTCTGGTAGCATATGAGGATGTCAGCGCTGTCGATCTCTTCGCCGCGTTTAATTCCATCTCCGGCAATGTCGCCGGCATGTGGACCAACGCCGCGGCGGAACAGATTGCCGAAGACAACTACTGGGGCAGCTACGGCGGCCCGACTGATACCGGCGGCGTGAGCGAAGCCACTATCTCGACCTGCTACAGTGCTGCCGACATGCTCAACGCGGTTGCCGAGGTCCACGGTACGCTGGGTGACAGCGTCCAGGGCCTGGTCGACTACTGCCCGTGGGTATCCTCGGGTGTGCAGTTCAGCACGAATGAGATCGTACACCACTGTCCGGGTGCCATTTCATTTGACGTGCTCTCAACGGCCACGATAGAAGGGCTTGAGGGAGCCAATGTCGCGATCGAATTCCCGTCGGAGCTGGCGTTCGCCGGAGCCACGGTAAACGATCCGAATTTTGAATTGCTGCCGATCACGCAGTCTGCTGACGGTGTGGGGTATGACACAGTGTTTATTCCGTTCATCGTGAAAACCGGCTGGCTCGACGGTGCAGCTTCGTTGTATACCGTCAATTTCGCCGCTAACAATAACATTTGTGCCGGTGACAATATTTCGATGACGTCGGCGGACCTTCGGGATACCGCCAATGTCGCGATTTCGACACCGTTACCGTTACCGATAAATGTCACGGTCGATTGCGCCGACCCGGTGTTCTCGACAACAACGGCGGACGGCGGATTCTATAACGCGCCGCCGACGCTCGATATCGGTGCGGTTGATGACTGCGATCTCGACGCGGTGTACTACCAGATCGACGGCTGTACGTCGACCTGGACGGTGCTGGCGTCCGGTTTGAGCGGAACGAACTACAATGCCAACTGGGTTCTTCCGCAGGCTGAGTTCGATGCGCTGACCGAAGCGGAGCATTGTATCCGGTTTAAGGTTGGCGATGATGCGGGTCGGGGGAACGCCGATTCGTGCTCGTTTACCTGGTGCTTCACGAAAGACGTGACGGCACCGGCTCCGCCGACCAACCTTACCGCAGAACCGGGACACAACAAGGTCAAGTTGAACTGGGCGAATGCGACCGTCGACTTCGATCATACTGTAATCATGCGTACTGACTGGAATGGTTCGGGTCATGGCTACCCGGATTACGGTTCGGTCGGCGGCAGTGCGGAAGGACCGTACCCGGCGGATACGACCACCGGTGATCATATCCTGGCCACAACCGGGACATCACATACTGATACTGACGACTTGTCGAACGCGACGCGGGATATTTACCACTACGCGGCCTTTACGGTCGATGCGGCGGGGAACATCTCCAGTGGTGTGACGGCACGGTCGACATCGTACTGGCTTGGCGACGTTGCCGGTGGCGGCGGTTTCGGCGACTATGACGGATTTGTGTATGCGGAGGATCTTAATCCGCTGACAATCGGTTATGGGTCGGCCGAGGGCGACGGTAACTGGAGCAGCGAACTTGATTTCGGGCCAACCGACCCGGGCGGTGCGAAGGACATTCCGCTGCCTGATGACTCGATCAATTTCGAAGACGGCATCATCTTCGCGATTAACTTCGATGCGGTCAATCCGGCGATGAAGAATTCGCCGCTCTTTGAGGATCAGACGGTTGCCGGTCCGCTGGCGCTCCAGCTGGAAGCGACGGCGGAGGGATATGTTCTCTCGCTGGTCAATAATGATGGCTCGGTGAAGGGTATTCACGCAGTGTTGTCGTTCAGTGACAATGCTGACCTGCAGAACGTGACAGTCAGCGAGCCGCTAACGGATGCCAAGCAGCAAGTCTTCACGCGGAGCATTGCCGGTGACGGGCAGGTGACATTCGATGCGATCCTGCTTGGTAAGGACCGGGCCATGAGCGGTTCCGGCGTGCTGGCGACGTTTGCGTTTGCGAGCCGTGACGGTGAAGCGCCGTTAGTCGAGATTGCCGACCTGTCGCTGCGGGATCTGGAGAACAACGACCTGACGACTGAGATCCTGCTGAACCCGGGCAGCGGAACGATTCCGGAAGCGTTTGCTCTGTCGCAGAACTATCCGAACCCGTTTAACCCGACGACGAATATCGAGTACAGCCTACCGTATGCAGCCCAGGTGCAGTTCGAGGTTTACAACACGCTGGGTCAGCGGGTGCGGACGCTGGTGAGCGAATACCAGGAAGCCGGGTCCTATACGGTATCCTGGGACAGCCGCGATGATGCCGGTAACCGTGTGTCCAGCGGAGTCTACTTCTATCGTCTTCGTACGGAGGACTTTGTCCAGACACGCAAGATGCTTCTGCTGAAGTAATCTTCGACATATTGAAGCGGAGCGGAGGCGGGCCCTGTGGCCTGCCTCCGAAAGCCGCTTATGAAGAGGTGAATCAATGACGCCCAGATACATACGAACTGCTTTGCCGGTACTTGCGATAGTGGTAGTACTGGCCGGGATGGTTTTCGGACAGATCGACGAGCGGGTCTATATCAATGCTCCGGTCGAAGCGGTTGCTGCCGGTGACACGGTTAGTGTATCGCTAACCATCGATAGCGGTATTTCATCGGTGCACTACTACCGCGTCAAATTTGAGTTCGATACGACAGTGTTGGAACTCGATACGATTTTGCCGAGTCCGGAATGGGATTCGATAGCGCTGGCGAACGCCGGTCACAGTTTCAATTACAAGGACTCTCTGGATCCAGGCACCGGGGAGTGGTATATCGATTTATTTGCGGCCTTTTTTACACAGCCGCCGCACATTGACGGTGTTGCGGACCTGGCGCTGATCCGGTTTCGTGCGGTTGAATCCGGCGTTAGTCCAATCACGTTTACGTATCATCGCCTGGAAAACAATGTCGGTTTCGGTGAAGAGATTATCTCGAGTGCAGAAGGCGGGATGATCTATGTTTGTCCGTTGCCGTCGGGGTACCAGCCGGGGGATGTCAATGGATCGGGCGGAAGTGATCCGTGGAATGTGGCCGACCTGACATACCTGGTGGACTTTCTCTTTCGGGGCGGACCGGCTCCGGTGCCGGTTCTGTTGAATGGTGACGCCAACTGTGATCTGGACGTCAATGTTTCTGACCTGACGTACTTCGTTGACTTTCTTTTTCGCGGCGGCTCGGTGCCGTGTAACCCATGTGAGTAAGGAGTTCTATAATGCTCCATCGGACGATAAAAATTAGTTTGCTGCTACTTATGGTGCTGATGGCCGGATCCGTGCGGGCGGCTGATATCTGGATCGAACCGGATACCACCTATTTCCAGCGGGATACATTTGTCACGGTTACTGTGATGTGTGACGCCGCGGTCCAGGATGTGAAGGGGTTTCACTTTGATATTGATTTGAATGATGCGGGCATTGTGATAGCGCCGGCACCGGAGACCTCGGATACGTCGGTGTTGCTTGGAAGCATGTTCGTTGACAACGACACCAGCACATTCATGTGGAATTATCTGTGGGAGGATTCGAGCCGATTGTCGGTGGATATTTTTGTGCTCACCGACAGCCAGACGGTATCTGGCCCGGGGGAACTCTTGGTGATTCGCGTGAACACGATAGCTTTTGGTGAAAGTAAGCTGGAGTTCGGGGGGGTCACCGTGCGTGACAGGTTTAACCAGGATATCGATGCGACAACCGAGGGGGCGTGGATCAAGGTGTGTCAGTTTGTCGGTGATGTCAATGCTGACAATCGGATTGTCATCGACGACCTGACGTATCTGGTTGACTACCTCTTCCGGGGTGGACCGGCGCCGACGCCATACGCGGCCGGGGATCTCGACTGTTCCGGAGATATCAATATTGCGGATGTGACGGCAATGGTGGCGTATTTGTTCCAGGGCGGGACGATTGATTGTGCGCTCTGTCTGTGATTTGTGCTGCTGTCGAGGAATGAGTTTATTCGGGATGGCAGGGAATAAATAGACTCTTTTCATTCACCTCTTTTTTCAATGAGAGCGACCGTTTCCATAGGGAAAGCGGTCGTTTTCCTTTTTTGCGTTAGTGCATTTGTGATTCAGGAGCTAGGGCGTCGATCGACCAGAAAACCAGAGTCGCGAAGTGCTTCTGGGCTGATTGATAGTTTGCGTGTTGCCGTGGCGGGGGCCGGCAAGGATGGCCCAAACGAGGGGACAGGACTCAGCAGACTATAGGGGATATCCCATATTTGCGGTCGTTGAAGGAACCTCTATCAGTATTGCCACGGTCTACTTAAGCAATGACAGGACAACATGTTACACGTGAATCCGGGTACGGTTTGAAGGCGGCCGGGCCGTTTGGCAGTTGTTTTGCGAGATGGTTGGGCAAAACATGGAGGATTTACGCTTATGAAGCTGAAGAAGCTGAAAAATACCGACGGCTGGAGCCTTCTGGAAGTGCTCGTCGGGATGATCGTGCTGGCAGTGGGTCTTTTGGGCCTGGCGCCGATGCTGGTCATGTCGATTGAGGGCAACGTGATGTCGCGCGGCAATACGGTGGCGGCGTCGCTGGCCAAAGAGCAGATTGAATTCTATGAAGGCGCGGCCTCGCTGCCGGCACTGCCGTTTACGCAGACCGAGCAGGGGCTGGAAGGTGGTGTGTACACGCGCAGTACGTTTATTCGCGGCAACGCGAGCGATTCGACAATTCCGTCCGGCGTCGTGCAGATCGACGTGCAGGTATCGTGGATGGATGGTTCAGACGTGCAGCGGAACACCAATTACTCAACGTTTATTCTCGAACCCTGATCTCAAGGAAGAATTACGATGATACGCAAATTAGACGACGCTCAAGGTTACACGCTGATAGAGCTGTTTATAGCTCTGTTCTTGACCGGCATTGTTGCGGCGGCGGGGTTCAGTTTTTACGTCTCGATGCATAACTCGGCCGTGACGCAGGAGGACATATCCAATATGCAGCACACGGCCCGATCGAGTTTACAGGAGATGGCCAAGACGCTGCGGATGGCCGGTTACAAGCTGCCGAACGGGCACCCGGCCTGCGAGTTCAACGGCGATACGATGTTTGTTTATTATAGTGGCGCCAACCCGGTTGACACGATGTGCTACTTCCTGCAGGAAACGCAGGCCGTACAAGTAGGCACGCCGACAGACTGGATCCCGATGCAATTGATGAAGCAGGTCAATTCATCGACACCGGCTGTATTCAGCGATGTAATTCGTAATGTGACATATAATGTTATTGACTCGGCCACGGTGGAGATAACAGTGGAGTGTCAGACCAACAAGGCGGACGAGTCATGGGGGCAGGATGACGGTTTCCGAACATTTACGCTGACCGAGCGGGTCAGCATTCGAAATATGAACCTCTAGTGGGAGGCTGATGACGCTATGAAGTATCTCAAATCGAATAGAGGCAGTGCGCTGCTTTTTGCGCTGCTGCTGACGGGCATGTTGACGCTGATCGGTCTGATGGCGATTGATAATTCCAACACGGATATTGATCTGTCATACAACCAGTCGGCGGTGGATGCGGCCTTTTACAATGCCGAGGCGGGCGCCAAGCGGGCATTTGTTACGGTGAACGATTCCAATGATTGGCGGGCCGGATATAACAGTGTGGATTTTGGCAACGGCACTTTTTCCGTCGTGATGGTTGATGCCTCGACCATTCCGGCACTGGATGATACGGTGATTATTCGGGCGCAGGGTGACGTGAACGACGCCACCGGCCGGGTGGAGGTATGGACGGTGCCGGAGTACGTTTACCCCTTTAAATGGGCGATGTTCGGCAAGTCCGGCATCAACCTTGACCGGGGGACCTGCACTGACTCGTACAATTCCGACTCGGGTTCTTATGCCGCCACGATGCTTCAGGAGGAGGGAGACCTCGGTACCAATGGCAGTGTGACCGGCTCCAGAGACATTACGATCGGTGGGGACGTCCAAACCGCCACTGGCGGTTCCATCAGTTTTGGTACCAATTCAACCATTACCGGAGATACGTCCACCACGATGGATTCGGTATACATCCCCGACATTCCGCAGTCTGAGTTTGACTATGCCGAAGCAAACAGTAATGCTGCCCTGGGTATGTCCGGTTCCGGCTGGGCATATAACGTCGGGACGAAGAATCTCTCGACAGGCGCGTATGGACAGGTTGTACTCACAAGCGGCGTCTATTACTTCAATTCGATATCCCTGGAACAGGGATCTGAGATAAGGCTTGCTCCGGGAGCTGACGTCACGATCTACGTGCTGGGTGATATCACGTTAGCACAAGGATCGAAAGTCAACGATGGTGGGATTCCGAGCGCCCTGAAGGTGTTTTCTAACGGAGACCTTAATTTCCATCAGGATAACACTTTTTACGGATCGTACTATGGTCCGAATGCTCACATTCAGTACGATCAGACGACCCAGGTCTACGGCTCACTCGTTGGCAACACTATTCAATTGGACCGAGACGCCTGTTTCCACTATGACCGCGACCTGGCCAAAGTGAAGTATGGTACGACAGGCCGGATGCTTCAGGTGGCGTGGCAGGAGTTGTAATTGTTTATAGAGAACGCGTTGAAAATGATTAGACTGATCTAACATAGATGAGATTCGGGCCGGTGCCCGCCGCACCGGCCCCTGTCCGGGAATTCATAGCCAGAGAGGGTTAACCGTCATGTTCTCACAACTTGCATCCGAACGCGGCAGCGCCCTGCTTTTCGCGCTGCTCCTGACCGGCATGTTGACACTGATAGGATTGATGGCGATAGATAATTCGACCACCGACGTCGACCTGTCGTATAACCAATCAGCTGCCGATGCGGCGTTTTACAATGCCGAAGCCGGGGCTAAACGAGCTTTTGTAACCATTGACAACGACGTGGACTGGAGGGCCGGCTTTTCTGCCGTGAGTTTTGGGGGCGGCGCCTATTCGGTCACGGTGATCGATTCGTCTGTACAGGCGGGTCTGGATGACACCGTCATTCTGCTCTCGACCGGCGTCCGTAATGGCGCCTCGGCGCAGGTGCGAGTCGAACTGCTGCCGACTTATAATTACCCGTTTTCCTTTGCAATGTTCGCCGATGAAAGTATCCTGATGGAGAACAATACATGTACGGACTCGTACAACTCCGATTCCGGCAGCTACGCCGTAACTCAGGCGAATGACCACGGCAGCATTGGAAGTAACGGTACGATAACGCTTCAAGATGCATCAACCGTGGGGGGAGATGCGTCTTCCGCGACACCTGGCGGAATCACGATCGATGGTGGGTCGGCGGTGACCGGTGACACATCGTCGACGGTCGATTCGGTGAGCATGGATATAATTCCCGACTCCGAATATGACTGGGCTGCGGCCAACAACAATGCTCCATCCGGATTTTCCGGCTCCAATTTCAACTGGAATGCCGGTAACAACGAGTTGATCATCGGCGAAGGGGGTGAGCTGGAATTATCCGGCGGCGTGTATTATTTCTCCTACATCAAGATCGAAGAAGACTCTGAGATTCGACTGGCGCCGGGAGCGGAGGTGACGATTTACCTCGACGGCGACATGATTATGGAAAACGAGTCTTATCTCAATCAGGGTGGGTCGCCTTCCGACCTGCTCATATTCTCGCGGGGTTCATCTTTGAAGCTTGAGAATGATTCGGAGTTCTATGGGGCTTTCTACGGTCCAAATGCTGAGTTCAAAATTGAGAACAATACCAGCCTCTATGGCGCCGTCGCTTCAAAACGGATCATCCTGGAAAACGACGCTTGTTTCCACTATGACCGGAATCTGGCTAATATCAAGAAAGGTCAGGGCGACGGTTACCAGATGGTGGCGTGGCAGGAATTGTAAGACAGGACCAGTATGCACAGAGATTCTCTATTCGGATGCAAGACAGGAAAGGTCGCCACGGAATGTGGCGACCCTTTTTTGCTTAGGAACGGTGATATAAGTTATCACCCTTCGGTAGACATGGTTTTGACGCTGCCCGGTTCGGCTTGAGGGGCACTTTTGACGTAGGTTTCCATCCAACGGTGCATTTCCCATAGCTGATGCAGCACGGATTCTTGAGCCCGGTAGCCGTGGCTTTCAAAGGGCAGCATGACAAGCCGGACGGTTGCGCCGTGGCCTTTGAGCGCGCCGAAGAACCGTTCCGACTGGAGAGGGTAGGTGCCCGAGTTGTTATCGGCCTCGCCGTGGATCAGCAGAAGCGGTTCGTTGATTTTTTCGGCATGCATAAAGGGCGACATGGCGAAGTAGATTTCCGGGGCTTCCCAGAGGGAGCGTTCTTCGGATTGGAAGCCAAATGGGGTGAGAGTCCGGTTGTAGGCGCCGCTGCGGGCGATACCGGCGGCGAACAGGTCCGAGTGGGCCAGCAGGTTAGCGGTCATAAAGGCGCCGTAGGAGTGGCCGCCGATGCAGACGCGGTCGGGATCGGCGACGCCTTTTTCGGCAGCGACATCGATACCGGCTTTTGCGGAAGCGACCAATTGTTCGATGAAGGAGTCGTTGGGTTCTTCGTCGCCTTCGCCGATGATCGGCATGGCGGCGTCATCGAGCACGGCGTAGCCGGCGGCGAGCCAGATGAGGGGCGAAGACCAGGAAACACGCACAAAGCGGTAGGGCGAGTCGGTTACCTGGCCGGCGGAGTTGGCATCTTTGTATTCGCGCGGGTAGGCCCACATGAGCATGGGGAGGGGGCCGTCTTCTTCGGGATTGTATCCCGGCGGGGTGTAGAGTTTTCCAGTGAGCTGGACGCCGTCGTCACGCTCGTATTTTACCAATTCTTTCTTGACGTCCTTCAATTGCGGTGTGGGATGCGGGAAAAAGGTGAGCTGCTTGATGTCGTTGTGTTTGAGATCGCGTTTGTAGTAGTTCGGCGGATCATCGACCGATTCACGACGGGTCAACAGGAGACGTTTTTCGACATCGAGGAAGGAGACCGGATCTTCATAGTAGGGAGCCTCGGAGCGGAAGAGACGGGTAGTTTCCATGCTTTCGATATCGAGAGCATCGACGAACGGCCGGTTGCCTTCCGGTGAGGCGCCTGCGGCGGTGAGGAAGATGGTGTTGCCGTCATTGGCGGTGATCATGACATAGGCGCCGTTTTGGTCACGATGCATCATGGGGCTGCCCGGATCGTTGTAGCGGTCTTCCCAGGAGCGGTCCTGCCAGAGGACCGGTTCGGTGTCGGGATTGCCGGGTTGGATAATCCAGGCTTTGGTTTTGCGGTTGCTCCACCACCAGCCGCTGGCGATGGCGAGGTTATCGTGCCCCCACTGAATGCCGCTGAAGCGGACATCCATGGTCAGCAGGGGCGTCGGGTCGGTCTCGAATGGTGCGGCCAGCATGAGGATGCGGTCGCGTTCTTCGGCTTCGGCGCCGGCGTCACCGCCGTCGAGGGCTTCGGTCCAGTATAGGGTGGCGTCGGCGTCCTGGCGCCAGTTGACGCTGCGCGGACCGGTGGGGACGGAGCCGAAAGCTATCGGGACGTCCTCGGCGAGACCGAGGTCGGCGACTTCATAGACGACCTCACCGTCATGGTTCCAGACTTCGATCACGCGCGGGAAGCGGTAGACCGGCACGGTGTAGGAGAAGGGGCGGTGGACGGTGGTGACAAGGACGTAATTGCCGTCAGGGGAGACGTCGGCCTCAGGGATAATGCCTGCGCGGCCGATGACGGTTTCGTTGCCCTCGACATCAATCAGGACAATCTGCGAAGTAGTATAGTACTCGAAGACTTCTTCATCGTAGGGGTTCGCAAGCAGGTCCTGGTAGGTTCGGGCCGGAGCTATCTTGCCGAGATTCTCCTGAATATTTGGTCCGGCCGGGACATAGGGTGGCTCCGGCGGAGTGGTGCGATCGTCGAGGACGGTTTTGGCGACGATCGTTTTGTTGTCGGGCAGCCACTCGAACGGGTCACCGTAGGCGGCGTTGAGGGCGCGGGTGGAGAGCTGCCGCGCGGCGCATTCGTCAACATCGATAAGCCAAAGCTGGACGTGGTCTTCGACAGTGTTGGCGAAGGCGATGTAGTCACCGTTGGGGGACCAGGTGATGTCGGTAATGTGACGTTTTTGCGGCAGGCCGTTTATTTCGTGTTCGGTTCGGTCGTCGACGGTGCGAAGATGCAGGTCGGTAAAATACCAGCCCCGGCTCGGGCCGTTGGTGCGCGGGTTGATGCGCAGGCCGGCGACACGCAGTTCGGGCTGGGAGACCTGCTCGATGCTCGGCAGGCCGGGGTATTGCATCATGAGCATGTCGACGTGGTTGGGGCTGACCGACACGCGCGGTGTCCATGGAGCCGTGACGATGTCAGCTATTTCATCCGGTGGCGTCTGGTACGTGATGGCGTTGTCGGATGCGGCGGCGGTGGAGGTGAGGCCGATAATAAACAGCGCCGTCACGATCAGGCTGGAAATCCGTTTTCGTGCGAAGATCATTCGTGAGCACTCCTTTAGCGTAGATTTTACGATGCGGCATTACCGCATTATACGAATTCGATGGGCGGAGAACAAGTTTGCCGTGAGTTTTTGGCGAGCGGGTCGTGTGATCGAAGCAGGACGATTTTACTTGATAAGTTTTGTAAAAGGCAGTAATTACCTCCATGTTGCAACATCGCGGCAACAAAATTTACGCAATACTGTATACATCCGCAATCTCAAAAATCGCAATGGAGGCAGGAGTGTTTTGTGTAAAGCAATTCCCCGGGGGGGTGCTGAGTATCCTCTTAGCGCTGCTTCTTGTCCGCCCCGGGGGTTCAGAGGAAGTACCGCCAATTAACCCGGAAACAATGGCAAAGGTGATGGAACTGGCCGAACCCGGACCGGAGCATGGGCGGCTGGCGGCACTACAAGGGAGCTGGCTGGCCAGCGTGAAGATCTGGATGGAGCCGGGGGCCGAGCCGATTCTGGCGGAGGGGCAGGCCGAAAACACAATGATTCTAGACGGACGGTTTCTGGAATCAAATGGATCGTCGGGAGAAGGGCCGATGGCCGGGGAGAGCCTGTGGATCTTCGGGTTTGATCGCCGGTTCGAGAAGTACACCGTAGTCGGTTTTGATACCTGGGGAACGTATTACATCGGAGCCGAAGGTGCGTACAACAAAGAGGACAACACAATCGTCATGTATGGTGAGGATGTGGACCCGATTATCGGTCACACCCAGAAATACGATATTATCGTGAAGTTCGTGGATGACGAGACTTTTATCTGGTCGATTGTGTTCAAGGATAAGATGCACACCAGGGGGGCGGATGAGTTCAAGATGGTCGAGGTAACGTACACGCGGGCCGATTAGGTTCAGGGCCGTTTCCGACACAGGAAGGTGTTGCAGTTGCGTGCCAAACCGACTACCTTGACAGCGAGATGCTCATGAATGTTCATAGACGGTTGTGGCGGGCGACAGGTCTGCTTTTTCTGATCGGGCTTTCGGCGTGTCTGGGCTGCTCCAAGTCGACCGAGCCGGATAGTGATCCGGGGCCGGATACAACTTTTGCTCAGAAGGTGTACACGTATACGATCGTTAACGAATATCCGCATCAGACGGATGCTTTCACGCAGGGCTTGCAGTATGTGGATTCGGTGTTATATGAGGGGACGGGCGGTTTTTCGGGATCGTCGCTTCGGAAGGTCGAGGTAATCACCGGGGCAGTTTTAGAGATCAGGCCATTAAACGGGTACTTCGGGGAGGGCATCCATGTTCTCGGTGATCGGATATATCAACTGACCTGGCTGGATAATGTCGGTTTCATTTATGATCGGGAGACGTTTGACTCGATAAGCAATTTCACCTATCCGACTGAAGGGTGGGGGCTGACGTTTAATGGGGCGCACTTTATCATGAGTGACGGTACGGATACGCTGTATTTTCGGGATACATTGAGTTTCGCGGAAGTCGGCAGAGTTGCTGTCAAGGATACGGCCGGGCCGGTGCTGCGATTGAACGAACTGGAGTACATCGACGATGAAGTTTGGGCTAATGTTTGGCAGACGCGTGTGATTGCACGAATCGATCCGGCTACCGGGAGGGTCAACGGCTACGTTGCGCTGGATTCATTAGTTGTTTCTGAGTATGAGCCGGGATGGGGCGTCCTCAATGGTATAGCGTGGGACTCCACAAATAACAGGATCTTCGTGACCGGGAAGAACTGGTCGAAGCTGTTTGAGATCGAGGTCATGGAGGCGCAGTGACAACCGGGGTGGTCAGGGTCGTTGTTGCAGCATCAATCGGATTGCTGGTGGCCGCTTGTTCCGAGTCCGAGCAGAAGGCGGCTGAAAAGTCGGCGGAAATACCAACCTATCGAATCGAAGTAGTCAATACGTATCCGCATGATCCGAAGGCGTTTACGCAGGGGCTTCTCTATCACGACGGGTATTTATATGAAAGCACCGGGCAGCGGGGAGAGTCGACGGTTCGTAAGGTGGATTTGGAGTCGGGCGAAGTTGTCCTCAAGACTGATCTGGCGCCGGGCTATTTTGGTGAGGGGTTGACGCTGGTGGGCGATCGGCTGGTGCAGTTGACGTGGACGTCACAAAAGGGTCTCGTATACGAGCTGTCGTCGCTGAGACTGGTCTCGCAATTCCGGTATTTAACCCAGGGCTGGGGGATCGTTTACGACGGGACGAATCTGGTAATGAGTGATGGTTCCGCAACGCTTCAGTTGCTTGATCCAGTGACGTATGAATATGTAGGTTTCAGGCAGGTGCGGGCAAACGGGGCGCCGGTCATGCGTCTGAATGAGTTGGAGTATATCGACGGTGAGATCTGGGCGAACATCTGGCCGAGCAGCACGATAGCGAGGATCGATCCGAAAACCGGCGACGTGGTCGGTTGGGTGGATGCCTCGGGGTTGAGAGGGACCGAAACGCCGGGTGATACGGTCGATGTGCTTAACGGGATTGCGTGGGATGCCGAGGGGGAGCGGCTGTTTTTGACGGGGAAATACTGGCCGAGTTTGTACCAAGTCAGGGTGACCTCAGCTACAGACGGTCCTTGATGTCGTGAGTGTTTAGTCGGACCCAATTCCCGGTTAATGTGTTACAGCTATAGCCACGTCGCCATTGCCTGCCTCATCACCTCGCCGGAAATAAGTCACTTAGCTTGAAGGGAAACTGGTTCCATGTCCACACACACCGATCGCGAATCCGGGAATCATTCCAATGATCAGCATGATGATCAAGGAAGACAGGGTAACGGAAATCATGATCACGGGGGGCAAGATCATCGGGAGCACCACCGTCAGATGGCCGAGGATTTCAAGCGTAGATTCTGGATTTCGCTGATAATAACTGTTCCGGTGGTGGTCCTTGCGCCGATGATCCAGCAGTGGCTGGGCTTATCGGAGCGGTTGGATTTTCCGGGGGATTCCTACGTTCAGTTCGTTCTGGGAACGCTGCTGTTCTTCTACGGCGGTTATCCGTTTCTTAAAGGCATGGTCCGGGAAGTCGGTAACAGGCAGCCCGGAATGATGACACTGATCGGTCTGGCAATCACGGTTGCGTATCTATACAGCTCGTTGGTCGTATTTGGTCTGGAGGGCAAGACCTTCTTCTGGGAACTGGCCACCCTGATTGCGGTGATGTTGCTTGGCCACTATATCGAGATGAAGTCGGTGCTGGGCGCGTCGCGGGCCCTTGATGAACTGGCCAAACTCCTTCCGAAGGAGGCCCACCGTATAGTTAACGGTGATACGGAAGATGTCCCGGTGTCCGAGCTGAAGCAGGGGGACAGAGTTGTTGTCAAGCCAGGTGAAAAAGTGCCTGCCGACGGAACTGTGGTTGAGGGGCAGTCATCGATTAATGAATCGATGGTGACAGGCGAGTCCAGGCCGGTCGAAAAAAATGAGGGCGATGAGGTGATCGGCGGGTCAATCAACGGTGAAGGATCGGTCACCGTCGAAATCAACAAAGTGGGTAAGGAGTCGTTCCTTTCCCAGGTGATGACGTTGGTACAGTCGGCGCAGGAGGGGAAGTCGAGGACTCAGAACCTCGCCGACCGGGCGGCCATGTGGCTGACTTTCATTGCAATCGGGGCCGGACTACTTACGTGGCTGGCCTGGTACATCGTGCTGGATCGCGATTTTGTGTTTGCGCTCAGCCGGACGGTAACCGTCATGGTCATCACCTGTCCGCATGCACTGGGGCTGGCTATTCCGCTGGTCGTTGCCGTGTCAACCTCGCTTTCGGCCAAAAACGGTTTGCTCATCAGGAACCGGACGCAATTCGAGGCAGCCCGCAATGTCAGTGCGGTTGTGTTCGATAAGACCGGAACTCTCACCAAGGGGACATTCGGTTTGGATGACGTTCTGGTCCTCGACGATCAATACGACAAGGACCGGGTTTTGTCGCTGGCCGGTTCAGTTGAAGCCCGCTCGGAACATCCTATTGCCAGGGCGATTGCCAAGGCTGCTGAATCGAAAGAACAGGCGTCTGATTTCGAGTCAATCACCGGCAAAGGCGCCAAGGCGACTGTCGACGGCAGTGAGATTATGGTAGTAAGCCCGAACTACGTTGAGGAAAAACAGTTCGAATTAGACCGGGGCCGGGTTGGTTCATTTGACGAGCAGGGCAAAACGGTTGTGTTCGTAGTCGCTGATTCCAAAGTGATAGGCGCGATTGCGTTGAAAGACCCTGTACGCGAGGACTCAGCGCAGGCTGTTTCCCGGCTGCGGGAGATGAATGTGCGGGTGCTGATGATTACCGGGGACAACCGTCACGTCGCAAAGCAAGTTGCCGAGGAACTTGGTATTGATGACTTCTTTGCAGAGGTGCTTCCGGAGAATAAGAGTGACAAGATAAAGGAAGTGCAGGGCGAGGGTTACATCGTAGCCATGGTCGGGGACGGTGTCAACGACGCCCCGGCGCTGGCCCAGGCCGATGTCGGCATCGCTATCGGAGCCGGTACGGATGTGGCTGCTGAAGCAGCCGATATCGTTCTGGTCAAAAACAATCCCAACGATGTGGTGAAGACTATTCAGTACTCGGATGCCACGTACAAGAAAATGATTCAAAATCTCATTTATGCGACCGGGTATAACGTTGTGGCGATTCCTCTTGCGGCCGGAGTTTTGTACAGCTTTGGCATCCTGTTGAATCCGGCTGTCGGGGCTCTCCTCATGTCATTAAGTACAGTTGCCGTGGCAGTCAACGCGCGATTCCTGAAGATGCCGGAAGCAGAGGCAGAATCGTCATAAGCAAGTTAAGCCAGACCGGCATGGTGTACGCTCCGGGCCTGAACTAATCATCCCATTCGAGATTGTCGAGATAGAGGCGAAGGTGTCCGGCCTGTTTGAAGTGCTGGCGAATGAGGGAGTGTTTGCGGCCGCGGATAATCGATTTGACGATATCGGGAGCCCGGCTGTAACCATCGGCTTCCCCGATCATTTCATACAGGATGTTTACCAGGTCGTAAACGTCTCCCTGGATCTTTTCCTTCGTTGCGCGTCCGAGGTCGAAGAAGTCGAGGAGATGGACATTGAATCCGAGGCCGTGGCGTTTGACCATAACGTTGTCGGAGTGAATGTCGCCGTGGTATTCGCCCATGAAGTGAATCTGTTCGACACCATGGCAGAGGGCATAGAATAGATGGAGGGCTTCGAAGGGGGCAAGGCGTTTTTGTTTTTGACCCGCGAGGAATGACGACAGCATCTGGCCGTTAGCGAGGTCAGAAATGAGGAAGTCGAGTTTCTGGCCGTGGATGGTGGCGACATCGCGGTGGTGGTACTGGATGACGATCGGGCAGGTGCGGAGTTTGTAGAGTTTGCGGGCGTAGCGCAGCAACGGGCGGTCACCGGTGCCGGCCCGGTTGTAGAAGAGCTTCGCGGCGCGGATGATTCCGGTTGAAACTTCCTCGACCTTGTATACCTCGCCTTCCCAGCCCCCACCGAGAAATTCCACAATGCGGTATTGCCGGCCGAGTGATCGTCCGGGCAGAAGGTTGAATGCGCGCTTCTTCATGCAAGAGCTGACTTCGCCCTGGCTGGTGTGGCGTTATTCGTTATTTGCCCTTATCTTTGGCTTTTTGGCTGCACATGCCGCAAATGGCCAGTACGAAGAAGAAGATCAGCGTAATTCCAAGGTACATGAGTACGAGTTTTTTCATTCGCTCCTCCGGTATGTTGATCCAGGGTCCAGCGGGCGACCACTATTCTGTATTATATCGACACAATCGGCTGGTGCAATATACAACAATCAGCGCCGGTGTAAAGTCGGTTCAGCGTTTGTGGCGTTCGGGTTGCGGTCTTTTTGGTCCAACCCGTCCGCACTGGGCATCGAAATCCCGAACACACATACCGTGCCCCTGAACCAGCCCAAGTTCTTCGTAGAAGGGTTGTACGGACGGATCGCAGAGCAGGTCAATCATGTACAGGCCCTTGAGTTTGGCCAGCAGCCGCTGCACCAGTTCGGTCCCGATCTTGTGGTGGCGGTATTGCGGGAGAACTTCCAAAAGGGGGATGTAGGCGGTGAGGATGTCATCGGAGAGGGCGTTGATGAAGCCGACGACCTTGCCGGTTTTCCGGTTTACAGCCAGGACCACATGGGTGCTTCGTTTGAGTATTTCGACATGGGTGGCCGGTGAGGGTGGGCTGGGCCAGCCCTCGAAAAAGCCGATAAATTGGTCCGGAGTGAGGTCGTCGACATCGTCGCGATATTCGATATCGATGTTCATATAATTCTCCCTTGTTTCAGGTTGTAAACTAATTTTATAGAGCACACGGCGCAAGGGTATTTGGTGTTGATCAGTGGGGTGCCGACGTCGCAAGCACAGACTATCCGGTAGAAGTTTAACGCCAAAAAAAGATTGACACATCTCCTCGAGGACGTAAATTGTTCTTAGAGATACTCCCGGCTGATCCGGTGGTTGGCAGATAAATGACCGATCCGTGGTGTGCTGTCGCAGAAGAGGTGTGCTGTTCGGATTGAGGGCGGGCAAGCAAGACGGGGGCCAACCGTTCGATTCAGGAAAGTAACTACACCAAAATTCCCCCAGAGACAGGATTGCACCTGATTGATTGAGGTTGGTGTTCCCGTTCAGGATTCAGCGGAATGAAGAGTAATAATCGTTTGGCAGTAACATTTGACAAAAGAGAAGGAGTAAGGATGCAACGTGCACATTTGGTTTTAGGCCTGATGGGTCTTCTGCTGTTGAGCAGTGGATCGGTCCTCGCACAGAATGACCCCTTTGGAAACATGGATACGGTGATTATGGTGCCCTCGGTGGTACCGGAAGAAGGGGTATCCGACCAGCTGCAACTCAACCTGTATGTTTATAGTGATGAGACGTTGCTGGGTGCTACGGCCGGTTTCACCTGGGACAATCCAAAGCTGCAGATGGATAGTGCAGTCGGATCGGCGTTGCTTCAGAGCTCATTCGATCTCGGCCTCTTTTTCTATCAGGACAGTGATCTTGGATTGACGAACGCCAACCAGCAGTTTTTGTTTGGCGGAGCCTCGCTCTTCAGCTCTCTGACAGGCGATGCCAGCAGTCGGAGACTGTGGGCCAGTTACTTCTTCACGGCAACCGGTTGGACGGCCTCTGATGCTGCCACGATTGACACGCTGACTTTTAACAACGGCTCCGAGTGGCTGTTTTCGTCCAGCGGCGGTGAGGTTAGACCTTACTGGGCCGGTGCCGTGACTATCGGCGCCCCGCCGCAGAATGAGCCGCCGGTACTGGACCCGGTTGCGGATCAGGAGACGACAGAATCGATCCTTTTGGAGTTTGGTGTAAGTGCCACTGATCCCGACGGTACTTTGCCTATCATGTCAACGGGACCATTACCCGCGGGAGCTATCTTTACAGACCTGGGGGATGGATCCGGCCTGTTCTCGTGGGTGCCGACTTTTAATCAGGCGGGTGTCTATGACGTACGGTTCTATGCTTCCGACTCCGAGGATGCCGGCCTTATGGACTCTCAGGATGTTGTAATAACGGTTATCGACAGTAACCGGGTGCCGGTGCTGACGATTGTCCCACAGACAACCGAGGTATTGGAAGGGGAGCTGCTGACGTTCGATGTTTCAGCGACCGATCCTGACGGAACGACGCCGGTTTTGACGGCATATATTGATGGTGAAGCCTCGCTGGCGCCGAATATGACCTTTGTCGACAATGGCGACGGGACCGGGCAACTGACGTTCTCGCCTGATTTCACGCAGGGGGATCTTGACCCGACGACGTATGACGTCGTGTTTCAGGCAACTGACGAAGTCGATGCCGGTTTGTTCGCGACTTCGGCTCCGGAGACTTTCTCCGTCTTTAATGTAAATCAGGCCCCAACAATCGAACCGGTTGCTGATCAAACGGTATGTGCCGGGGCTTCAAAGACGGTAGAGATTCTGGCAAGTGATGCAGACGGCGAAACAGTTGATATGTGGGTGGATCCCCTGGTTACCAATATGACGTTTACGTTTGGAGCCGGTCTGGGTACACTGGTGTTTGAGCCGACGGCGGCACAGATCGGATCATATCCGACAACGGCCTATGCGACCGATGGGTCCGATACGGCCTCGACGGCTTTCACAATAAATGTGATTGATTGCTCTGCACAGGATACCGGGAGTGTTATATGGATGCCCCAGCCGGTTTTCTGGATTTACGGGAACGCGATTGATCCGCTGGATGCTAAGCTCTATGTCGGTGATTTTCTCGGCGGCCATACGGTTGATCAGGTGATTGGCAGCAGTGTCGTGATTGATGGGTCAATCGTGCCGACCAACATAGAGGTGCTTCCTAATTTCCCCGGTTTCACCGGAGAGGTCCTCGAGGTAACTTTCGAACTAAACGACTTCCTGCACCCGTTGGGTCTGTTCTTTGATACCGTGTTTGTACCGTACTCGGTCACTGGGGAGTTTGATGACGGGGCATCGTTTGTGATTGGCGACGAGGTTATGACACGAGGACGGACGACCGGTGATGCCAATGCCGACGGACGCGTCAACCTGTCCGATATGACGGCGGTTCTTGATTACATGTTCCGCGGTGCGCCCGAGCCGGTTGCACTTGTGGCTGGTGATGTCGATGGCATTTGTGGGCTTAATCTCTCTGATATTGTCCATTACGTTGATTTCTTCTTCCGCGGTGGAGAAGAACTCAAACCGGGTTGTTCCGACCAATGATGGTCAGTTGACAAACTGTAAGAGTAAGGGCGGCCATACGGCCGCCCTCTTTTGGTGAGCTTTTTGGAGGTTTATCGGGCGGGCGGGCTGTTTTTGAATTCCGCCGTTTCACCGATAACGGACGCGCCGACTGAGTCACCCCAAACGTTGACGGTTGTGCGACAGCGGTCAAGGAACCAGTCGACAGCCCAGATGAGACCTATCCCTTCAAGAGGCAGGCCGACGGCATCGAGGACGATGACCATCATGACGGTTCCGGCGTGTGGGATGCCTGCGGCTCCGACTGAGGCCAGGGTGGCGGTCAGGAAGATAACGATCTGGGAGCCGACGCTTAGGTCAACGCCGTAGATTTGGGCAATGAAGAGGGCGGCCACGGCTTCGTAGAGAGCGGTGCCATCCATGTTTATAGTGGCGCCCAGCGGGAGGACGAAGGCCGTAGCGCGAGAGTCGACTCCGTTCTTTTCCTCGACACATTCCATTGTCACCGGGAGGGTAGCGGTAGAGGAGGCGGTGGTAAAGGCGGTGGCGAGGGCCTGGCCCATGTTGATGAAATACCGGAGGGGCTGCTTCTTGCCAAGGAAGCGGAGTATAATCGGGAGCGTGATAATGCCATGGATGCCCAGTCCGATCAGGACGGTGGCGAAGTACCAGCCGAGGCCGGTCGCGAGTTGTTCCAAAGACCCACGGTTTTCGGCGACGATTCCGCCAATAAGGGCAAAGACTCCGATAGGGCCGAAGTAGATAATGAGAATGACTATTTTCATCATGGCTTCGTTGATGCCCTCGAATACGGCGAGGACCGGCTTGCCTTTGTCCCCCAGTACCGTTAGGACGCCGCCAAAGAGGAGGGAGAAAACGATCAACGGCAGGATTTGTCCCTGGGCGGCGGCATCAAATATATTTGGTGGAACAAGGCCCACAACGACATCGATGAGTGTCTTGCCCTGGCTTTCGATGACAACATCGGGGACATAAGCCCCAAACAACTCGACTCCGGTACCGGGCTGGATGATGTTCACCATAATCAGGCCGACGAAAACCGACAGGCCGGTTGTCATGACGTAGAACCCAACGGTTTTGAGGCTGGTTCGTCCGAGGCGTTGGATGTTGCCTAAGGAGGCCACGCCGACAATCATCGATGCGACGACCAGCGGGACGACAATCATTTTAAGGGCGTTGAGGAAAAGGGTACCGAGGAATCTGATGTTGAGCATAAAATCGCCGATGTAGTAGCCGGCGATGACGCCCAAAACGGCGCCGAGGATCATTCCGATCAGGATGATGTTTCCGGTTTTGTTTTGCATAGGCTGCCGCAGTCCGTTTTGTTCCGTCTTTTGAAGATCAAGTATACAGTGTGAGGCGAGGCAGGACAACCTTTAATCGGGGGAGCGGGAGGCATCGGGAAGTTGTATTAGGCTGTCGGCGTGCAGGGCATGACGCCACCATAGTGGGGTAAGAGCGAGCCCCACGATCAGCAGTGCGATGGGAGTAAAGGCGGAGTCGGTGGGGTTGCGGATGAGGAGTTTGCCAATTCCCACGAGGCACAAAAACAGTGAAAGGGAGGTCAGGGCGGTAGTGCGGAGCGCGCGCCCGAGACGTCGCACCGGCAGGGAGGCGTCGTCGCCAACTTCAGCGGCGGTTTTTCGCCAGAAGCCGGGGGGCTGAACTTTGCGATAGAAGGCGGCCCGGATCTTGGGGGCCGTGTCGGGCGTCACGAAGGTAATCAGGATAGCGGCGGCGGTGGACAGCAGGGACATCGATCCGAGACGGATCCATTCCTGGTCGGTCGCAATCAACAATACCGGCGCTACTGCGAGCGAGACGGCCATTGCGGCCAGTTCGCTGTAGAGATTGATCCGTTCCCACAGCCAGCGCAGGACAAGCACCGCGCCCATGCCGGCGCCAAACAGCAGGGAGATGAACCAGGCGGTCTGGATAGAGCCGAGGTTCGCCATGATGGAGAGCGCGATGACCAGAATCAGGATATTTGACAGCCGGGCGGCGAGCACCAGTTCGACGTTATTGGGTTTGCGGTTGAGCCAGCGGTGGCAGATCAGGCGCTGGTAAACATCGTTGCTCCAGTAGCTGGCGCCCCAGTTGAGATGGGTGTCGATAGTTGAGGCGAGAGCGGCCAGCAGGCCGACAAGCATCAGGCCACGGATTCCCTGAGGCAGGAGGTCGTTGATGCCTGTGACAAAAAGAATTTCGCGGCCGGCGGCGAATTGCTCACTGCCCATCTCAGTCGGAGTGAAGGGGTAGACTACCAGCAGGCCGACACCGATGACCAGCCAGATTAGTGAGCGGAGGAAGATCTGCATCCAGGCGAAAATCACGGCGGCGCGGCGGGCATCGCGGTCGGTGCGACAGCCCATCGAGCGCTGCGCGAGGTATCCGGTGCCGTCGGAGTTCATCTGGAAGAACCATTGCAGTCCGATGATGACCAGAAACGGCAGGATGGCCTCCCCGGCGGTGGGTGCGTACGACAGTATGCGGTTGGCTGCGACCGCGCCGTAGATCTCATAGATGCGATCGGTGAGGGCATTGAGGCCGCCAACATGATCCATGACGATAACGGCGTAAGCAATCGTACCGATCATTGCAAGGCTGAACTGCATAACGTCGGTTGCAACAACACTACGGAGGCCGCCGGTGGTGGAATACAGGGCGGTGAAAGCGAGGATGGCGACAATGCTGATGAGGTTGTTCGTGGTGGCGACGGTTGGGTCCAGGCCGGTGGCGCTTTCACCGAGGTAGAGGTTAATGAAGGTAACGAGCTTGAGAACAGTGTTGTATAGTCCGGCGGGCAGCCACTGGTGCCAGGGCAGGAAAACTTCCGCAATACGCATGGCGGCGACGAGCACCATGGCCATGACGACGCAATTGATGACGGTTCCGTAGTAGATCGCTTTGAGAACGCGCAAGGCGAGGACTGCCTTGCCGGAGTAGCGGACCTCGGTGAGTTCGGCATCGGTCAATACACCGGCGCGGCGCCAGCCGGCGGCGAAGATGAAGCCCATCATGAGAAAGGCGATACCGTAGATTTAGAGGCGCCAGAGAAGGAAGATGCCGCCGGTTGCTATCAGGCCGGTGACCAGCAGGGGCGTGTCGGCGGCGAATTGGGTAGCGGCCATACTGAATCCGGCGCGCCAGCCGGAAAGGGTTTTGCCGGCGAGGAAGTATTCCTGCAGGTTTTTCGAGGCTTTGCGCTGTGCGCGAAACCCGGCGGTAATGGCATAGACGATAAAGGCAAAGATTATCAGGACATCAAGCATAGGCAGGCGACCTAGTCAATTTATTGGTATTGGTATCGGGTTACGCATTTCATCGACGGCGACAAGGGTGAAGGCGCCCTGGATGGCCAGCTTGCGGTCATTGGAGTACATGTTCTCAACGTAAACATCGACCCGTACTTTCATGCTGGTGCGGCCGACTTGGATCACCGATGCGACCAGTTCGACAAAGGTGCCGGCGGGGATGGGGACTTTGAAGTCGGTACTGTCCATAGAGACAGTTACGAGATTCTTGCGGCAGAAGCGGGTACCGGCGATGAAGGCGACTTCGTCCATCCAGCCGAGCGCCTGGCCGCCGAAGAGGGTGTCGTAGTGATTGGTGGTGTTGGGGAAGACGGCCTTGAAGACGGAGGTCCGGGCGGCTTCCATGCGTTGTTCGAGGCTCATGGGCGATTCCTGTATAACTGCCGGTTGATTTGTTTGTTCAATGTTACGGAGGGTAAGCGGATGATGCAAGCCGGAGCGGGCGGGTAATATCTTGACTAATTTGGTCCGGGATGTTAGTTTTCATTAACCGGTGAAGTCACCGGACGAATCGGTAAAAGGGTTAGTGCGTGGACGATGAGACCTCCTCGCACATTTGACGGCCTCTTTCGGCAGGAAGGGGCCGTCGTTTATTCAGCAGCCGGTGGATAGATCAGTCTATTGAGTCTATTGCCAAACGCGCCGATTCAGCAGCACAGATTATTCCACGCTCCCGCACCAATTTCCAATATCAAGCTTGACAAAAATGATCGTGCGACTTAGATAAGCTCTGGCGCAAGAACATATCGGACTGGACTATAATGGTCTATGACATACGCGCTGTTCTTTTTGCAGGGCGTCGTTTTTGACGCGGATCCTGTCAAACTACAGCAACAACCGGAGGCTACCGAGGAATTGACCGAGCAAACGAAGCAGTTGGTGATTGGTGTACTAAAGGAGACGTTTCCCGGCGAGAAGCGGGTGGCAATCGTGCCGGACATTGTCGGCCGTCTGATCAAAGCCGGCAACAAGGTTGTCGTTGAGGCCGGCGCAGGAGTCAACGCAGGGTTCACCGACCCGGAGTACAAAGACAATGGGGCTGAACTAGTCCCGGACCGGAAGACGGTTTTTCAAAGCAGCGATGTTCTCGTGCAAGTGCGCGGTCTCGGGGCGAATCCCGAGAAGGGCCGGGACGATCTCGAACTGCTGGAGTCTCGTCACACGCTGATAGCCATGTTTGATCCGCTGACCGCCCGCAAAGAAATAGAGGATATGGCCGGTAAGGGTGTCCAGGCATTTGCGCTGGAGTTGATGCCCCGGATTACGCGTGCGCAGAACATGGACGTGTTGTCATCGATGGCAACTGTCGCGGGCTATAAGGCGGTGGTAGTCGCAGCGGAAAGGCTGCCTAAGATGTTTCCGATGATGATGACGGCGGCAGGGACTATTTCGCCGGCCCGGGCGTTTGTGATCGGGGCCGGGGTGGCCGGGCTGCAGGCGATCGCATCGGCCAAGCGACTCGGCGCGGTGGTCAAGGCGTATGATGTGCGGCCGACGGTCAAGGAGCAGGTGGAGAGTCTCGGAGCCAGTTTCGTCGAATTGGGCCTGGAGGCGGAGGAGTCGGAGGACAAGGGAGGCTATGCCAGGGAATTAGGTGAAGAGTTCTATCGTCGGCAGCGCGAGGTGATGACTTCGGTGATCGCCGACAGTGATATTGTGATAACGACGGCGGCGATTCCGGGCAAGAAGGCACCGGTGCTGGTGTCTGAGGAGATGGTAAACGGGATGCGGCCGGGATCGGTTATTGTAGATCTGGCGGCCGAAAGAGGCGGCAACTGTGCCCTGACCAAACCGGAGGAGACGATTGAACACAAAGGCGTGGTCATAATCGGGCCGACCAATCTTCCGTCGACAGTTCCGTTTCACGCCAGCCGGATGTTTTCGACCAACCTGTTCAATTTCCTGAATCACATTATCAAAGAAGGCGCGCTCAACATAGATCTTGAAGATGAAATCGTGAGTGAGACGATGATGACCCGCGATGGCCAGGTGGTAAACAAACGCCTGCGCGAGCTTTTCGGGATGGGTTCAATGGCTGAAGGGAGTTCTGAGTAATGGATAATCTGGTAATGTTGTTTACGGTATTTGTGCTCGCGATTTTCGTGGGTTTTGAGATTATCACGAAAGTGCCGCCGACGCTGCACACGCCGCTGATGTCCGGCTCCAACGCCATTTCCGGAATCAGTGTCATCGGGGCGCTGGTGTTGGCCGGTAACATGGACGGCGGCCCGCTCTCGTTGGCGCTGGCGCTGGTAGCGGTGATATTTGCGACCATAAACGTGGTTGGCGGTTTTCTGGTCACGGATCGCATGCTCAAAATGTTCAAGAGAAAGGACTGAGATATCCTTAGTCACGATGTAGTCAATATTGCGTATCTGGTCGCCGCGGTACTTTTTATCGTCGGCTTAAAAGGTTTATCACACCCGCGAAAGGCCGTTCGAGGTAACCGCATGGCGGCGACGGCAATGCTGCTGGCGATTGCGGCGACGTTGCTGAGCGATAAGTTCGACTGGCAGTACATTCTTATCGGTGTGGCAATAGGATCGGTAATAGGGGTCGTTGCCGCCATGAAGGTCAAGATGACCAAGATGCCGGAGATGGTGGGACTGTTCAACGGTTTTGGCGGTGGGGCATCGGCTTTGGTGGCCGGTTCGGCGCTGGTAGCGGCCCTGGAGACAGTGTCAACTGCGGGGCCGGGTATCCAGATGCGAATTGCCATTGTGGCATCGGGTCTTATTGGTTCGGTGACGTTCTTCGGCAGCTACGTGGCCTTTGGTAAGCTGGCGGAGTTTCTCGCTGTAAAATGGAAGCTTCACTTCTGGCAGAAGATAGTGAAGTACGGGTTCTCGGTTCTTGTTGTAGCGAGTGCCGTCTGGCTTGGAGCGTATTCGTGGCAGCCGGGCAGTGAGGTGCTGTCGGCAGGGATTTTAGTCTCGGGTTTGCTTATCGGCGGTTTGCTGCTGCTGAAGAAAAACACCTTCCCGGGAATGAATGCACTGAAAATCCTCTTTGCGGTGGCTTCTATCGTGCTGGGCGTTCTTATGGTATTAAACCCCGGCAACCTGCTGTTGTTCTGGGTCGTTCTTGGAGTGGCAGGAGTCCTGGGAGTGTTGTTGACGTTCTCGATTGGCGGCGCCGACATGCCGGTGGTTATTGCACTGCTGAATTCGTATTCGGGAATAGCGGCGGCTGCGACCGGATTTGTCATCAGCAACGCGGTGCTGATCATTGCGGGTTCGCTGGTCGGCGCGTCGGGAATAATACTGACGAATATCATGTGCAAGGCGATGAATCGATCGCTGACCAATGTGCTTTTCGGTGTATTGGGGCCAAGCAGTGATGGCCCGACGGAAGATGAAGTATACGAAGGAAAGATCAAGTCTACGACGGCTGATGAAGTGGCGATGATGCTTGAAGGCGCTCGGAAGGTCGTTATCGTTCCCGGTTATGGCATGGCTGTCTCACAGGCACAGCACGCGGTCCGTGATCTGGCTAATCTTCTGGAGCAAAACGACGTACAGGTAGACTTTGCCATACACCCGGTGGCGGGTCGGATGCCGGGACACATGAACGTACTTTTGGCCGAGGCGAATGTGGATTACGAGAAGCTCATTGAGATGGACGACATCAATCCGGTCATGGAGCAGGTGGATGTGGCGATTGTAATCGGGGCCAATGATGTCGTGAATCCGGTAGCGCGAACTGACCCGAAATCCCCGATTGCGGGCATGCCGATCATCGATGTCGACAAGGCTCGCACGGTTGTTGTGATTAAACGGAGCCTTTCGCCGGGATTTGCCGGGATACCGAATCCGTTGTTTGCTAATGATAACACGGTCATGTTCTTTAATGACGGCAAGAAGGCGATCATCGAGACGATCACGGCGCTTAAGGAATTGTAGGGGGAGGTTACCGAAAGTCGCGGGATTTCAGCTCAATCTCGTCGACCGACATCTCCAGCGGCCAGAACCGTTTCCCGATCACATTCACCACACCATCCTTTTTCTCCAGTATGCCACGTACGACCAGGGCGTGGTTGTGTACGAGGGTCCGACGGTTTTTTTGCAGCAGGTCAGGCATGACCACGATATTGGAGAAACCGGTTTCATCCTCCATCGTGATAAACAGGAAGCCTTTGGCGGTCACGGGCCGCTGCCGGATCACGACCATCCCGGCCGTAGTGACCCAGGAATTGTTGCGGGCGTCCTTGAGATCGGCAGCGGAGAGGATATTTTTCTTTTGAAGAGCCTCACGCACCAAAGACATCGGGTGCGGTCCGGTGGAGAGATCCATACCTTTGAAGTCGGCGGCAAGGCGTTCGCCGAGATGCATTGGCCGCAGGAGTTCTTTACCGGTTTCCTCGGGTCGGAGGTTGAGTTGATCGTCGCGAAGTGCGGCCAGGCCGAGAACATCCCAGAGGGCCTGCCGACGGTGCCCGCCGAAACAGTCGAAAGCGCCGACGAGGGCGAGTTGATGCAGTGCTTGTGGTTTGAGCCGGGTGCGGCGGATAAAGTCCTCGACCGAGGTAAAGGAACCGTGGGCCAGTTCCGTCTCGATTTTTTCACGAGCAGTCTCACCGATATGTTTCACGGTTGAAAGTCCGAGCCGGACAGCGTCGCCCTCGACAGTGCTGTCAAATCCGGAGCGGGAAATATCGACCGGGAGAATCTTCAGGCCGCGCCGCTGCGCCTCGTACACGACACTCGACGGCTGGTAGAAGCCCATCGGCTGAGCGTTGAGCAGGGAGCAGTAGAATTCGGCTGGGTAGTAGACCTTAAGGAAGGCGGAGACGTAGACCAGCAGGGCAAACGAGGCGGCGTGGGATTCGGCAAAACCGAAGTCGGCGAAGGCGGCGAGCTGGTCGAAGATGCGTCGGGCGGATTCGTACGGGATGCCGTTGCGCTGCATGCCTTCGATCAGCCGGTTGGCAAGGGCTTCCATTTTTTCACGGGAGCGTTTGTGCCCCATCGCGCGCCGGAGTTCATCGGCCTGGGCAGGGGTGAAGCCGGCGGCAGTCACGGCGACTTTCATGCCCTGTTCCTGAAACAGCGGGACGCCGAGGGTACGGCGGAGGATCGGTTCGAGGCAGGGATGCGGGAAGGTGACCGGTTCCTCGCCGTTCCGGCGGCGGAGGTAGGGATGGACCATGTCGCCCTGAATGGGGCCGGGGCGGATGAGAGCAACCTCGATAACGAGATCGTAGAAGCAGCGTGGCCGGTGGCGGGGGAGGGCGTTCATCTGGGCGCGCGATTCGACCTGGAAGACGCCGAGGGTTTCGGCGCGGCAGATGAGATCGTACACGCGGGAGTCATCGTAGGTGAGCTGGGCGGGGTCGATAGTGACGCCCCGGTGTTTTCTGACAAGTTTGAGGGCGTCGTCGATCAGGGTCAACATGCCCAGGGCGAGCAGATCGATTTTGACCAGGCCGACGGCCTCGACATCGTCCTTGTCCCACTGGATGACGGATCGGTTCGGCATGGTGGCGTTTTCGATCGGGACGACCTGCGAGAGGGGGCGTTTAGTGATGATCATGCCGCCGACATGGATCCCGAGATGGCGCGGGAAACGGTAGATCTTGACGCACAGGTCAAGCAGGAGCCGGACACGACGGTCATCGGGATTGAGGCTGGCTTCTTTCAGGCGTTCCTCGAGGTCCCGAGCGGAGGTCCAGTGGTCGAGCAGTTTGGAAAGGCGGTTGACCTCACGCAAGGAGAAGCCGAGGACCTTGCCGACATCGCGTACCGAGGACCGTCCTTTGTAGCTGATGACAACACTGACCATCGCGGCGTGGGTGCGGCCGAACTTGTCGTAGACATACTGGATGACTTCCTCGCGGCGGTTGTTGGCGATGTCGATATCGATATCGGGCGGTTCGCGACGGTTCTCGGAAAGGAAGCGTTCGAAAAGCAGGTCGAGTTTGATCGGGTCGACGGCGGTAATGCCGAGGCAATAGCAGACTGCGGAGTTGGCGGCGGAACCTCGGCCCTGGCAGAGGATGGCGTTGTCCATACAGAAACAGGCGATATCCCAGACGATTAAAAAGTAACCGGCGAAACCGAGACGTTCGATAATGCGCAGTTCGTGTTCAATTTGTTTGACGTGCTGCATGGTCAGGTTCCGGTAGCGGTCGCGGGCGCCGTGCCAGGTGAGTTTGCGCAGGTAGCTCGATTCGGTGTAGCCATCGGGGACGGTGAATTCCGGGAGGGAGGTCTCGACCTGGTCAAGCGAGAAGCGGCAGCGGTCGGCGATGTCGAGAGTGGCGGCGACAGCTTCGGGGTAGCGGGCGAACCGGCGGATCATCTGTGCGGGGGATTTTAGATACCGTTCGGCGTTGGGGTAGAGGATGTCGCCGGCGTCATCAAGGGTGGTGTGGTTCCGGATGCAGGTGAGGACGTCCTGCAGGCGGCGGCCGTCGGGGGTGGTGTAGTGAACGTCGTTGGTCGCGACAGTAGGGATCCCAAGGCGCTTACCAAGATCAGTCAGCTTTTCGCACAGCAGTTCGTGGACAGGCAGGTTATGGTGGCGCAGTTCAAGATAGACGTTGTCGGGTCCGTAGAGTTCGCGATACCAAGCAGCGAGGCGCTCGGCTTCGGTTATGTTGGCGGCCAAGAGGGCGGCGGCGATATCGTCGTGAAGCAGGGCGATGACTCTGCCGGTGCGGGCGGCGAGGAGTTCTTCGCTGACAGTGGCTTCACCTTTTGGTGCGGCCAGCTGGGCATCGGCGAGTATGCTGGAGAGGTTGGCGTAGCCCTCGGCGTTTTGGGCCAGCAGGAGGAGTCGGTGGCGGGTGTCGCGGATGATGCCGGCGCCGAAAATGGGTCGGAGGCCGATTTGTTTGGCCTGTTCGTTGAAGCGCACGATGCCGTAGAGGCCGTTGGTGTCGGTGACGGCGAGGGCTGGGTAGCCGAGTTCGACAGCGCGGTCGACGAGTTTTTCGGGGTCGCAGGCGCCGTCGAGGAAGGAGAAGTTGGTGTGGCAGTGGAGTTCTATGTAGGGTACGGTGGTCATGGGATTCAGTCATACACGCCCTGTAAAAACCATTCGGCGCGGTCGCGGTCGAAAAAGACCAGGTAGCTGCGGTTGTCATCGGTGTGCAGTTCGTAGTACAGCCGGTTGAAGGTCGGGCCCCACCAGTCGCCGGAGATTTTCCACGGTCCCTGCCGGTCGGTAACAGGATGGGCGCCGGATTCATCGTAGAGGACCCTGCGATCGTGACCATCGGGTCCTTTCAATGAACCGAGCCTTGCCGGGCGAGGCGGCTGCAGCAGACGCAGGCCGGCGATGCGGCGCAGGCTGTAGGGCTGATGTTTTTCAAGCGGTTTTTCGGGGCGTTTCTTTTTCGAGGTAGCGGGTGTTAACGCTTTGAGGTGAAAGTTGCGTTCGGGAAGGTGGTCCCGGTGCAGGTGCACTGTGCAGAGCTGGTGGCCGTTGAGAGTGCGGTCGAGCGTCTTGACGGTGTGGTCATCGATAGCCGAGGTGGCGCGGTGGGGGTCAAAGGCGGTCTGTTCGAGAATGAGAGTGGCGGTGTGGGGAATCCGTACGGTGATGTCGGTAGCGGAGGCTTTGAGCTTGAGGCGTTCGAGGTGGCTGGTGACCTGGCGGATAAACGGTACCGGGGTGGCGGTCGGTTTTTCGACCGCGGCTTTGAAAACAGTGTCGGTGTGGTTGTCGAGCCGGAGCGTGACATGGATCTCGCCGCCGGCGCGGCCGTAATGCCGCAGGCGCCGGAGGAGGCTGTCGAGAAGGCGTTCGATATGTTTACAGATACGACCGGTGTCACGGACCGGGTAATCGAGGGTGACGGTGGCGCGGTAATTATCGGTGGGGCGAGCGGGGAGAAAAAACTCGGGATCCTCGCCCCGGGCACGTCGGGCCAGGCCGGCACCTTCACGACCGAATCGTCCGATAACCTCGTTGACCGGGAGTGCCGCGGCCTGACCGACGGTGGCGATGCCCAGGTCGGTGAGAGTGTCCCCGGTACCCTCGGACAGGATCAGCCGGTCGATACGTAGCTGCTTGAGCCAGCCGCTTTCGGAGCCGGTCGGGACTATCAGCCAGCGGTTGACCGGGGCGCGGGAGGCAGCCAGCTGCGCGACAAATTTATTTATGGCAAAACCGATCGTGACTGGGTAATCAAGCGGCCGAAGGAGCTTGAGGATGGTGCGGGCGAGGTGGGATTCGTCGCGATAGATCTTTTTCAGGCGGGAGGCCTCGAGAAACGCGGCAGCGTGATCGGTTTCGATATCGGGGCTGAGGTCGGCAAGGATCTTTCGGATTCGCCCAAGGGTGCGCTGTTCGCGGTCATGGTCACGGGGGCCGGTTTTCAGGCCGGGGCAAAGAGAATTGGCCTGGGCAACGGTCATGCCGGTGGTGACGCCGAAAGCGGCGGCGCGGTCGTTGACAGCGGTCAGCAGGGCGGTTTCGCCCAGCTGGTCGGTCAGGGCCAGGGGCGAGGAGCGCAGGTCGGGACGGATCTTGCAGACGAGTTCAAGCGGAAACCCGGGTAAAAGAATGCAGGCGAGACGTCGGTTGTTCATGGCAGGGGTACCTCGATAGTGAGACCTTCTCTGGACAGGCGGCTCCTGGTGACATCGACGGTGAGGGTCGTGTCGTCTTTGCGGCTGACTTCCAGCCGCAAAGAGGCGGTGCTGGACGGGATGATATCGGAATTGTTTTCGGTCAGGAGCAGGACCAGTCCGCGTGCCCGGACCGCTTTGAGCCGGAGCCGGTGGAGCATGATGGTCGGGAGGGTTTGTTTCTGGCCAACCAGATCGAGTACGATCCACGAGGCGGCGTTATGGTGCAAAAGCAGTTCGGCGGCCCGGACGGCAACCGGGGGGCTGGCGGGGGTCACAGTCAGCAGCCGGTTTAAGTCGATTCCGCAGGCGGCGGCCGAGGCGGGGAAAAACGATCGGCTCAAATCGATATAGACGGCCCGGCCATTGCGAGTCAGCGCCGCGAGCATGGTAAGAAGCAGGGTGGTTTTGCCCGATGAGAGTCCGCCGGTCAGTTCGATCAACTGGCCGCAGGGAATCCCCCGATTGGGGAAGATGGCATCGAGCGGAGGCAGGCCGGTGCTGAAAGTCAGGTTGAGCCGTTCGGAGGCCAGTCCGGCGGCCTCGGGCCATTTGTGCCGGATAAGCCGTTTGAGTTCGGCCAGTTCCTGCGGGGTATTGTCGGTATTGTCGGGACTCATGGCCGGTTCGTCTGGTTTTCGGGCACGGTTTATCATGATCGTTTCGTTTGCTTCACGGAGCACAACGCCGCCGCCCTTTTGGGGGCGACGGCGCCGGCCGGAGTCGGCGGCCGAGGGGGGAGGCCGTCGACGGTGTTTTTTGTCGTTGTCAGCCTTATCGGCCGACAGTGAACATCTGTGCAGCATATATACGAAGATTCTCCGATTTGTCAACGGGGGGCGGATGATATGTGATATCCGGGGGCGAATTGGTCACTGGCACCGAATGACAAATAAATGACGAGAATCTTGACCTGCGTCAAGGAGAGTTCTCGCCAAAGCGGCGATCTTCGAGTCAGACCATGACAGACGAATCGAGACCCGGAAGCCGCGTCATTAGACAATTTACCAGCCGAGGGCCTCGATCCGAAAAAAACAGCCGAGTCCGGGCATGGCGGATAGCAAGATGAAAACAACAGCAATGACACAGCAGACCGAGCCACAGCCGCCCCGCACCCAGCGCCGGAGCAAAGCCGACAACATTCAGACGTGGCGTTTTCGCGCCCAACTGTTTTCACTGGTAATCAATATCTGGATTGGTGTACAGTTCTACCTTTGGGTGAAAAAAATCGAGTTAGGGGATGTGCTGCAATGGGTTCCACGTCCGGCTGGAGTAGAGGGCTGGCTGCCGATTGGGGCGATAGTGAGTCTGCGCTACTGGATTGAAAGCCATGTTTTTAACAATATCCATCCGGCCGGGCTGATCATTTTCCTGTTTATTCTCGGTTCAGCGTTTCTGTTTAAGAAAGGGTTCTGTTCGTGGGTTTGTCCGGTGGGATTTGTCTCAGAAGTCTTAGGGGATATTTCTGATAAGCTGTTCCGGCGGCGGGTGAAGCCGTGGAAGTGGCTTGACTGGCCGTTGCGGATGCTGAAGTACCTGCTGCTGGCGTTCTTTGTCTGGGCGATCATTATCCAGATGACACCGCAATCGATCAAGGCGTTTGTCCACTCCAATTACAACCAGGTGGCCGATATCCTGATGCTTCGGTTTTTTACAGATATCTCACAGTTTTCGCTGATTGTGATCGCTTCGCTGTTTGTCCTGTCGCTGGTGGTGCGCGGGTTCTGGTGCCGTTATCTGTGTCCGTACGGGGCGCTGTTAGGACTGCTCGGGCTGATTTCGCCGACGAGAATTCGCCGCAATCCCAAGTCATGTATTGATTGCTCGGCCTGCAGCCGAGCCTGCCCGGCCTTTATCAAGGTCGATCAGGTCAGGGAGGTAGTCTCTGATGAATGCTCGGGCTGCATGGCCTGTGTTGATAGCTGCCCGGTAAAGGACACGCTGACGGTGCATTTCGCCACAAAAAAGAAGCGGGTAAACAAGCGGGCCTGGGCGCTGGCGGTGGTGGTGCTGTTCTGGGTGGGGCTGGCTGGTTTCAAGATGCTTGGACCGTGGGACAATGCCATTTCAGATGAGCAGTACCGTCAGCACATGCCGGCGGTGGTGAAGGGTCAGTATACGCATCCGTAAGTGATCATGTCTCATTCTATTTTTTGTGAGGGAGACCCGTCGGTTACACCGGGCGGGTCTTTGCGTTGCCTGCGGAAGATGGCGGGGAAAGCTTGCGGGGGACAAGTTGAGAGTTTATCATAGGGGGCATGAGGAACAAACAACCATCCGTTTTCGAAGTCTACGCCCACGAGTACGACCTGATTACCAACGCCGCCGCTCGTGAGAAAAATCACCGTAAAGAAGTCCGTGCCATGATTAAGCGGTTCCACCCGAGCCGGGTCCTTGATGCCGGCTGTGCAACCGGCCTGACGACGTTGTTGTTTGCTCGCGAAGGGGTGGAGGCGGTGGGGCTGGACCGGTCGCGGAAAATGATTGAAGTGGCCGAGCAGTCTCGCGGAACCAGGAACCTGCCAATGAGTTTTCGCCAGGGGAGATTTGAGGCACTTCCGAAAAACATGGCGGAGTCGTTTGATCTGGCGGCCTGTCTGGCAAACTCGATCAGTGGCGTGGAAACCATTGCGCTGTTGAACAAGACCATGAAGAACTTCTTCGGGGTGCTCAAGCCCGGAGGTCATCTGGTACTGCAAATGCTGAATTATGCGGCGGTGGATGAGCATACGCTCAAGCCGATCAAGGCGACGGAAAACGGCGGGATCGTTTACGAGCGGTTCAATGAGCGTCAGGGTAAGAGCCTGTATATTTATGTTACCCGCGCTGATTTTAATCAGGAGCCGGCCAAATTCGAGGTGTTCCGGCACCGGTTTGAGAACTTCGAGCCGGAAAAGGTTGAACGGGCGGTAGACAAGGCGGGCTTTAAGGACATTCGCAAATTCGGCGACTTGAAATTTGAAAAGCGGTTTGGGAAAAAGGCCCGCGACCTGGTCCTGACAGCGCGGAAACCGGCGAAATAGTATTTGACCTGTCGTTTGGCTCACCTATCTTCGGTTTCACATGAAAGCATTACTGACATTTGCAGCCTGCCTGCTGGCGATTCCGGGACTGGTTCAGGCCCAGCGGGCGGTGCCGGGACGGTCCTCGGTTGAAGCCCATCGTTCGATGGGCGAAATCCGAATCTGGACGTTTATCCAGGATGATTCCACGATCGGGGTTCTGCGTTCGCAGGTGGCTGGCGAGACCGAGATAGACGGGATTTCCGGCTACGTGATCGAGGAGGAACTGACCCTCGACTTCACTAAAGTAGGCCAGGTGAGTCAGATTCAAGTCACCGGTGAGCATTATATTGCTGCCGACGGGTCGTATCTGGGGGATGACATCAGGGTCACGGTCGGGGAACGTACCGGGCAGCTCGAGATGGAGCGCGATGGTGCCAGGATTGTTGGTAAGGGGAGAAGCGGTGAAACATCGCGAGACATAGACGTTCCGTTCGCACCGGGCGGTTTTGCTATAGACAATTACATGATCGATCAGTACGAGTTGTATTTCGCTGCCCGCGGGCTGCGTGAGGGGGACAAGATCGAGGACACAATCTTTGTGCCGCGTGATCAGTTGACAACAGTGATCAAGGGCGAGGTCGTGGGGTGGCAGTGGCAACAGCTCTGGCGAGGCGTGCTGGATTCCGTATTCTACGTGCAGCTCACCCAGCCGGCAACGATGCAGTTATTCATCAACCGTGACCTGTCGCTGCGGAAGCTCTACGTGCCGAGTCAGGACTTGCGGGTCTATCTGGATGTGGTCACGGTGCAGGAACAGGCGCAGGTTGAGTCGTTCGGGTTGAGTAAAATCGTGACATTGATCCCCCACTGCCTGATGTACCTGGTGATTGGGTTCGTGGCCATTCTACTTTTTGCCGGGGCGCAGCTGCGTAGTCCGACGGTGTGGTTGGCGGCCGGTGTCGGGGGCGTGTCATTTGTTATCATAGTGCTGGTGCAGTTTCCGATACAGAATTATCTGTTCGAGAATGTGTTCGGGCCAAGGTCCGGCGCGGGCTGGTCGGCGTTGCCGGCGGCATTTTTGGCGGTGCTTCCGGCCGGGATTGTGCAGGAGGGGCTTCGGTTGCTGGGCGTATTCGTCATGGACAAGTGGCGGATTATCGGCCGGAGTCGGCTTCCGGCGATTGGCGCCGCGATTGGAGGCGGGATGGGAATTGTCGAAGCCTGCTATCTCGATTCGGTTGTTCCCGAGGCGCTTTTGTTTGACTGGGCGTTTTTGCAGCGGATCCTGTTTATATTCTTTGCGGCTACGGCGGGCACGTTTATCGGATATGGCTACCGCCGGGCCGGGACGGCGCTTTGGAAGTGGCTCCTGATCGCGCTGGTGTTGAATGTCCTGCTTCGACTGCTGCCGGTGTTCGCGCAGTTGCGGGTGATGGATTCGGGGCTTATTTACCTGACTACGGGGTTCATTGTCGTGGTGTTGATGCTGGTGGGGGTGATGGTCCTGCGCCGTGAAGAATAGGCGCAGCATATAGCAAATAGGAAAAGGCGATTCGATAGCTCGAATCGCCTTTGTTATTCAGGGGATTGGGTAATCTAGCCGCAGGAGGAACAGCCGCCGGCGTCATCGCCGCAGTTGTTCTCGCCGACACGGATCATGAATCCCTGACGCCCCGGCCCCTCGTTGACAAAATCGAGGTGGATGGCGCCGTAATTCTTCAGGAAATTCTGCAGACCCGGGTCGATATAGGCTTCGATACCGTTCGATTCCAGTTTTTCAAGGCCGTCCGTTGACTCTTCCAGAGCCAGTCCCAGATTGGGACCACTTCAGCCAACGCCGGCAAATGTCACGATCAGGTTCTTGCCCGAGGCCTGATCGGACTCCAGCACCTTTTTCAGTTCGGTGCCAGCTGCTTCAGAGACTTCAAACATATTTCAATTCCTCACTCACCAGGGTGTCGGTTTTATCATTAGACTCACCTGAATCTAAAACGATTCAGGGAAAAGTCCACCCTTAATAACATGTTCGGCAGTTCAGCGTTCCCGGACCAGGCAATTGCTGCCGTAATTGGTGCTGTAAGTTACTGATGTAAAAAAACTTCACAAATAATGCTTGATTCGGCCGGTCCTGCCGATATTTATTGTAGTTCACTCGGCCACAGGCCGGAAAATGATCCGTTAACCGCCTGTCAGGGAATTAGATCAAATTTATGGCGCTACAGCTCACGCTCTTTGAGGACAAGCACTATCGTCAGTTCTTTCCGATATCGATGCTTCGGCCGGTCTATTTGCTTCGGCCCGGAATTCTGCCGCAGTGGAAGAAGGCGAAACAGCATTTTCCGAACACGAAACTCAGTTTCCTGTGCCGGACTCAGATAGCGCCGGTGCTGGCCGAAACGGTGCCGGATGTCCCGGTGAATATCATCAAGCGGGAAAGAGATGATCTTCTGCTGCTCAACGGCCGAATCCGCAACTGGGGGGATCTGCCAGCAAAGATCAAAGAGAGTGAGTATACGCGGGCCTGGACTGCCGAGGGCGAGGTCGCAGCGGTGCTGCTGAAATCGGGGTCGCTGGGAGAATTGCCGCCGATAGCGGAAAGTCAGGCCATTATCGACTATGTTCAAGACCAAAACGAGAGCATTCCGAGACATACCACGGACGCAACCCTCTATTCGCACCTGTGGGAGTTTGTCGATGACATCGAGACAGCGATCGAGGCGGATTACCGGCTAATCGAGCCGGGGTTCGGTCCACCGAGCGGACTGAAAGTGCACGACGGCGCGTTTTTTGTAAACGAGAACGATGTCTTTCTGGGGGATGATACGGAGGTGTTGCCGGGGGCGGTTATTGACGCTTCGCACGGGCCGGTGTGTATCGGCAACAGTGTGCGGGTCGAACCTCATGCGGCGTTGATGGGACCGTGCTTTGTCGGGTCGAATTCGGTAGTGCTGGCGGGCAAGGTGACGGGATCCTCGATCGGCCACACGAGCCGGGTGGGTGGTGAAATTGAGGAGTCGATCTTTCAGTCGTACGTGAACAAATACCACGCCGGTTTCATCGGGCACAGTTACGTTGGTCAGTGGGTGAATTTCGGTGCGATGACCACGAACTCAGACCTCAAGAACAACTACTCCAGCATGCGGGTGTCGGTGAACGGGGAGATGGTGGACAGCGGCTCGATCAAGGTTGGGTCGTTTATTGGAGACCATACCAAGTTTGGAATTGGTACGATGCTGAATACGGGGATATCAATCGGAGTTTGCTGCAACATTTTCGGCGGCAGCCTGGTTGTGGACAAGGAAGTGCCGTCGTTCCGCTGGGGCGGTACCGACAACTGGACAGACTACAAATTTAACAAAGCGATTGAGACGGCCAGCCGCACGACCGAGCGGCGACATGTGACGTTGTCGGACCGTGAGACGGCATTGTTGAAGCTGGTGGCTGAAAGCGCCCTGTCAGATGAGGGTATTCTCGATCTTGACGACTAGGTAAAAGGCGGGGCTGGTTGACATACTTTCCAGCAGGGGATATACTGGTAAATTACTATTGGAGATGCGATGCCAGAACTACGAAAAGATCCGGTAATTGGCCGATGGGTCATCATTGCGACCGAGCGCAGTAAGCGTCCGAGCTCGTTTCAATCGGTGTCTCAGCGTGGTTCGGCCCGGTTGTGTCCGTTCTGTCCGGGTGCTGAGGCGAACACGCCGCAGGAAATTCTGGCGTATCGTAATCCGGGAACGGAACCGAATAAACCGGGTTGGAGTCTTCGGGTCTTCCCGAACAAGTACCCGGCGCTGGTTGTCGAGGGGAGCCTGACCCGCGAGCCGCACGGCGTATACGACAAGATGAACGGTATCGGTGCCCACGAGGTTATTGTCGAGACATCGGATCACTCGCGTGACATGGATGCCATGAGTGAGCAGGAGCTTCACGATGTCTTCTGGGCCTATCGTGAGCGGATGCTGGATTTGGAGCGGGATCGGCGATTTCAGTACATTTTAGTTTTCAAGAACCACGGTCAGGCGGCCGGGGCTTCGCTGGAGCATTCGCACAGCCAGTTGATTGCGACGCCGATTGTACCCAAGAAGGTGCAGGAGGAGCTGGAGGGGAGCCGGCGCTATTACGATTTCAAGGAGCGGTGTGTCTTCTGTGATATCGTGCGCCAGGAGATTATGGATAAAGAACGGATAGTGACCGACTTTGATTCCTTTATCACGGTTCAGCCGTTTGCGGCGCGGTTTCCGTTTGAGACGTGGCTCTTGCCGAAGACACACCAATCAAGTTATCTGGAAATGAGTGAGTCTGATTTTACCATCCTGGCACGGACGTTCAGGGATATTCTGGGGCGGCTGAAGCGGGCACTCAATGACCCGCCGTTTAATTTCGTGCTTCACACCCGCCCGATTTCGTTTGAACATCACCAGTATTATCACTGGCATTTTGAGATCATACCGAAACTGACCCGGGTGGCCGGGTTTGAGTGGGGATCGGGTTTCTATATCAATCCGACAACGCCGGAGGAAGCGGCGCAGTACTTACGCGGTATCGATCTATCCGTTGCCTGCGATGGCGATCGACCTGAACTACGGGAAAAGGAAACCTGAATATGAAGGTCTGTCTTGTGGGACCGGAGATGGTCCCGTTTGCAAAAACCGGTGGTCTTGGTGATGTTGTCGGAGCGCTGCCCCGGGCGTTGGGCAAGCAGGGTCATCAAGTGACCGTTTTTGTGCCGCTTTATCGCGAAACGGAATTCGGCGTGAACCGGGTGCAGGCGCTGGACACCGACGTTACGGTATCGATCAATGACACCCGCCAGCCGGTATCACTTCGGGTGGTTCGTCAGAAGAAGCACAATGTGGAGATATATTTCATAGGCAACCGTCAGTATTTCGATCGTGATGGTTTCTATCTGGATCCGACAACGGGTGAGGACCATCCGGACAACGACGAGCGGTTTAGTTTCTTCAATAAGGCGGTGCTTGAGGTTCTCAAGTCGCTGGATGTGCGGCCGGATATTTGCCACGTGCACGACTGGCAGGCGGCGCTGATCCCGGCCTACTTGAAAACTGTCTATTCCGATGATGATTTTTTCCGTTCGACAAAGACGGTGCTGACGATTCATAACCTGGCGTATCAGGGGAATTTCCCGCCGGAAAAGTTTAAGACGCTGGGATTGCCGGATGAGTTGTTCGCGCCCGCCTCGGGCCCGCTGGAGTTCTATGGCCGCGTGAACTTTCTCAAGGCGGGGATCCATTATGCTGACAAGATAACGACGGTGTCCGAGCAGTATGCCCGGGAAATTCAAACCGAGGAATATGGAGCCGGGCTAAGCGGTGTGCTGGCGGCCCGGGCGGGAGACGTACGGGGTATCGTGAACGGAGTTGATTACACGATTTGGTCACCCTCGCGTGACAAAAAGATCGCCTACAACTACCACGTGGCGAATCTGTCGGGCAAGCGGATGAACAAGGTGGAGTTGATAAACGAAGCCGGGATGCCGATCCGGGATACGGCGCCGCTGCTGGGCATGATCTCACGGCTCGTGGATCAAAAGGGTCTGGACCTGATTGCCGAGGCGGCGGATCGAATCTTTGCAATGAATCTGCAATTGATTGTGCTGGGGACCGGAGATATTAGGTACCACAAGCTGCTGACGTCACTCTCGGAGGCGTATCCGGACAAGTGCCTCGCGTATTTGACCTTTGATGATGGGCTGGCGCACAAGATCGAGGCGGCGTCGGATGCGTTTTTGATGCCGTCGCGGTTCGAGCCGTGCGGGTTGAACCAGATGTATTCGCTGAAGTATGGGACGCTTCCGATCGTGCGGCGGGTCGGCGGTCTGGCCGACACGGTGGTGGACTATAATCCGCAGACCGGAGAAGGCACAGGGTTTGTGTTTGAGGAGTACTCGGCTGACGCGCTGGTGCGCACGATAGAGCGAGTGGTTGAACTGTACGGCCGCAAGCGAGCCTGGACGAAAGTTATGAAAGCCGGAATGAAACAGGACTTCTCGTGGGAGCACACGGCGAAGAAGTATATTTCGCTCTACGACGAGCTGCAATAATTCCGTACCGCTATGGACAGGGCGCGATTTCACAGGGCAGCCGCAGTGAGTGCGGCGGGATTCGCGGCCATGCTCTTTGTCCTGGCCAATGTCGGTGACATCGCCTCCCTCTGGTCGATCAACCTCAACCGTTTCCTCCCGTCGTGGTGGCTCGCCGTGAGCGGCGGACTGTTGGTACTGAGTTTCGTCCCGTTGGTGCAAGAGCGGGTGATTGCGAGGCTCGACGACCTGTCGCAACGGACGCGCGAGTCTGTGGCAGGACCGGTTATGATAGGCAGCGGAATTATCCTTGTCTGTGCGCTGCTGTTTCATACGGATACCTACTTCCTCGGCGACGCTAATCTGAGGCTTAACCAGATCGTGTCGGGCCAGACATGGCTTCCAACCGAGGCTGGTGACTTCTTCCTGCACGCCGCCCTTTACAGGTACGTGCTGGAGCCCTGGGGCCTGAGTGTCGGGTGGAGCTATCATATTCTCAGTGGAGTCGCCGGAGTACTGTTTGTATGGGGAGTGGTGCGTCTGGCGAAGTATTGCAGCCGGGAACGCTGGCTTCTGATACTGGCGGTTCTGCTGGCGAGTGGACTCCTGGTGCAGTTTGTCGGCTATATCGAGAGTTACGCGTTTCTCGCGGCACTGATACCGTGGATCACTACCGTCTGGCTGAAGCGACTTGATCTCCGGACGGGGCCGAGAAACATGGTTCTGTTGTTTGCGCTGGCGGTAGTTTTGCATTTGGGTGCGCTTTTTTTCTTCTCGGGGCTGGTGGTGTCGGCGCTGCTGCTGCCGCTGTTTCGGACGGGTCATGTCCGTTTGTGGCAGGCGATGCCTATTATCCTGGCGGTGGTTGGTGTGTTGATGCTCTATATTTTGCGGGCCGGGGATCTCTATGGCCTGTCCTACTATGTGATACCGCTGGTGCCGTCGGTCGATTTCAATCAGGGGCTGTTGACGGTCAGGCACTGGCTGAATGTCTTGAATTGGGTCCTGTGTGCCGGGCTGCCGCTGGTGTTGTTGGTTCCGGGGCTGATCGTTGGAAAGAAACGGGGACAGGAGAGTTCGGGCGGGGGGGAGACAGCCGCCACATTGTGGGCGGTCACACCGCCGATTGTGTTCGTGCTGTTTTTCACACCGCATCTGGGTGGACCGCGTGACTGGGATCTTTTCTCGGTGCCGGTCTATGTGATTATGGCCGTCGTGATCGCACTGTGGTTCCGTCGCAAACTGACTTTTCCAAAAGGGACACTGCCGCTGGTGGTTCTTCCGCTGGTGCTGGTTGTTTCCATGGTGTGGATACAGGCGGTTCCGCTGTATGCGGTGAGTCGGTTTGCGGAGATCATTGAAGTATCACGCTTCAAGACTCTGTTCAAAGAATACAAGCTGCTGTATACTTATGTTGACTCCCGACCTGGTTTTGAGGATCTGGCCGGGGAGTACCTTGACAGAGCGTGGAAGCAACCACCGTACACACCGGAAGACTCCCTGTTTACCCTGAACAAGCTGGTTGGCCGATCGATAGCGCGGGGCGATGCGAAGACAGCGTCGGAGTTCCTACAGATTGCGATGGCGACGGATTCACTGGACATCAATACGCATTTGTCGATGGTGAGTTTTCTGGGGAGGTTTGGTTCGGATCAGGAATTACGGCAGATGGCGGAGTTGCTGGAGCGCCGGTTTGCAAATGACGCCCTGGGACGGATGAATGCGGGCGTGCTGCATATGAGGCTGGGAAATTTCGAGGACGGCAGACGAAATGTGACCGCGGCCTTTTATCTGGACAGCACGCTGGAACGGGTGCTGGTTAACTACGGCACACTCAAGATCAAAGAAGGCGATTTCCTGCGTGCTGCCGAGCTGTTTGATCGGGCGATTGCGAAAGTACCCGGCCAATTCGTGTCGCACTACTACGCCGGCATGGCAAACCTTCGGATGGGCGAGGTGGAGGCCGCTCGAGCGCATCTTGAAATTGCCGGAGAGCTGGCAGAGTCGAAAGGAGAGCGGCAGCGTGTTCGGTCGCTGCTGGATCAACTACGGGAGCAGAGCGAGTAGGAGAAGCGACAGAAATACAGCGAAAAGCACTTTCTTTACGGATGTTTAGTGCGTATTTGTTATGTTGTCAGCGGGCGGTTGCCTGATTCGCCCAAAGTGAATTCATCAAAAGAGTAATAATTGAAGTCGCCAGAAAAAAAGAATGTCTTGTTGGGCATTGTGCCGGCGCTGCTCCTGTACGCGATCTTGTGCTGGTCGCTGAATTTTGTGCAGGACGACGCATACATATCATACCGCTATATCGAGAATTTCCTCAACGGCGACGGGCTGGTGTTTAATATCGGGGAACGGGTCGAGGGCTATACCAACCACGGCTGGGTGATTCTCTTGTCAATGTTCGGTGCGCTGGGTTTACCGTATATCGGGCTGAGCCAGATTATTGGTTTCCTGTGCGGGGGCGGACTGGTTGTGCTGGCCGCGATGATTGCGCGGCGGCTGATACCAGACTCGCACCTGTTGGTACAGCTTATTCCGTCGTATCTGGTGGCGGCCTCGATGTCGCTGGCGTACTGGTCGCCGGCCGGACTGGAGACGTCGGCGTTTGCACTGGCGGCGACGGCGTCGTTGTACTGGTACCTGACCCGGAGTCGCCTGCTGGTATTCGGGCTGGCGATGGCGGTATGGATTCGCCCGGAGGGGGCGCTGGTGGCCATGCTGCTGCTGCTTGTGGAGGCGATTACGGAGCGGCGTCTGCCGTGGTTTAGTTTAGGTTGCGGCGTCATGGCGTTTGTACTGAGCCTGCCGTACGTGGTATTCAAGATCGTCTACTATGGATCGCTGCTGCCGAATCCGTTCTTTGCCAAGACGGGGTGGAATATGCAGCAGGTGCTGTCGGGGCTTGAATACACGGGACGGTTCTTTTCGCATTATCCACTGGCCGCGGTGGGGCTGGCGGTCGGGCTGTTGCTCTGGATGAAGCTGCGGGGGCAAGGTCGGGCGGTGGTATTGTTCTCGCTTCTCTATGCTGTATATATCACGGTGGTGGGAGGCGACGTCCTGAAGGTACATCGGTTCTTTTTGCCGGTACTGGCGCCGCTGGCGGTTCTGGCGGCCCTGGCAGTCAACTGGGTGCTGGTCCGGGTAAAGAAATCGCAGGTCGTGCCAGGGGCTGTGACTCTCGGCCTGCTAGCGGTATTGGTGACGTGGTTCCTGCCGCGTGACTTTGTGACAAACTACAATTTCCGAGAGAAAGCATTCACCGACCGCATGGCGCGTATGGCCGACAATATCAAGGCATCGGACGACAGCAATTTCTCCGTGGCGTTGCCGACCATCGGGACATTTGGGTACAAACTGATCGGGCACGATATTATCGATATGCTGGGGCTGACCGACTCGACGATTGCCCGTCACGCCGGCGAAGAGATTCCTGGCATGGAGACGACGTGGAAAGAGCGGAAACACAATTCGGCCTACCTGCTGGGGCGGGCGCCGGATTATATCATGTTCTCGACCGGGTATAAGCCGTCTGCCCCGGCCGAGAAAGCGCTTTTTTTATATCAGCCGTTCTTGGACGCGTATCGGACGATTGCATGGGCGTATACTCAGGAAGGTGAATCCGATGGAACGGTGCGACCGGTGTATAAACGGGTGCGGGAGGTGGCCGGGGCGATGGAGCCGGATCGTGAGCTGGCGTATGTGGATCAGTACAAGCTCGGTTTGGAGACATTGACAGCCGGGCAGTATCGGGAGTCGCTGACGCACATGGACGCCGCTTTGCGCGCAGCCGGGAAACCTTTGTACCCTTATCTCGTTTACTTTAAGGCATACGATCATATGATGCTTCAGCAGCATGAGATCGCCCAGCGGCTCTATTCGACCGTGTTGGAGCAGGATTCACTGGTGTTCGAGGCGCACCGGGAGCTGCTGATGTACGCGCTGCTTGACGGTAATCCGGCGGCAGCGTCGCTGCACGAGCGGTGGCTGAAGCGGCTGGTGCCGTGGTACTGGGATCGGATCGAAGAAAATATGCGGCGGCTGGTCCGGGCGAATCGGACGGGTTCCCGGGAATAATCGAGGGGGAACCGACCGGACCGGCTGGTCGCAGAAAATTGCGTGATTGCAGTTGACAAAGGAAACATCCGATATTAATATAGCATTCGCCTCGATGAAAGCGGGAATAGCTCAGTTGGTAGAGCACCACCTTGCCAAGGTGGCTGTCGCGAGTTCGAGTCTCGTTTCCCGCTTTTTTTTATACGGCGGCATAGCCAAGTGGTAAGGCAGAGGTCTGCAAAACCTTTATTCCCCGGTTCGAATCCGGGTGCCGCCTGTTTTTTTGGCCGCTGCTCGAAAACTCCCCCCAAATGCCTCGTTTCTCGCCTGATAACCATTTCCAGCTTACACATTTCCAGCTTACACCTTGACAAAATCGATGAAACTAGCCTATATTGACAGTGTCTGACGCTTCCGCGTGACAGATGTAGGAGCTGTTTACTTCAACTCCGCCGCAATACGCAGACATTATTTTAATCTAAACTTCGGTAGTGCATCGGAGACCGCTCCGAGCGCATAGGACCGTTCTGCTTCCGCCTCTCGATGTGCTGCCCAACCGGAGGGTACCCTCATGAGACGTAAGGCTGTTTCGTGTATCGGCTGTGTGGCTCTGGCGATTTTTCTGCTGGCGCCCACGGCATCCGCGACGGTTCATACTGTCAATGTAGGAGATTTCTTTTTCTCACCTACCAAAACACAAGTTATGTTCGGCGATACGGTTCGCTGGGTGTGGGTCAGCGGCACCCACTCGACCACGGCCACCGGGGCTTCGCCAAAATTCTGGGATTCCGGTGTTAAGTCATCGGGGTCATTCGATGCGGTATTTACGCCTGCTGATGGTCCGGGGCCGTTTCCTTATTTCTGCACGGTTCATCCGGCTTCGATGCAGGACACTATCTATTGGGCACCCGGCGTATTCAACGCCCGGACAAATGTTTCAAGTCCCGGCGGGACAGATCAGATGGATGTCGAGGTAGCATTGAACGATGCGGTGCCGGGTGAAGTCTACGAGATCTGGACTGAATTCGGGTCGCCCGGTGTAGCGCCGTCGCTGGCCGGTTATGCCTGGTCGGCTGCCGGAGGCTCGCCGGGTACATGGACCCAGGCAATCAAGCCGCCGCCAACGGGGTTCACGGATGAGTGGCATCCGAGTATCTCGGCTAATCTCGGCGGTGGGTATCTGTCCACGACTTCTTCCTATAGTTTCCCGCCGTACGGATCAGCGAACGCGATTCATATGACGCCGAATCCGGGAGGCGGAGCGGCGTTTGGTACGCCGGTGCCGCTTATGGCGTCGGTCGCCGGTGTGAACTGGCTGGATTACCCGGTAGTTCGGTTTGATGACAACGGGGCCAATCCACCGGCCAATGTCAACACGGCCCATATCGCCTGGGCCGAGTATATCGAGGGAGGTGACGGTGATCCGGATGGTGACGGCAATCCGTACAATGATCCGGCCGATACCTATCAGATCTGGTATTCGTACACTAATCCGACCGGCGGTCCCGGACCGTTTCCGTATCCGGCATTTTCGGCGCCTGTGCCGATCGGCGGTGCTGCCGGGCCGATGTTTGCCGGTCCGGGAGCCAACATGATGCAGCGGCCGGCCTTAGACGTGGTCGGTCCGGCTGGCACTCCGGCTGCACCCGCCGGGGCGGTCTATGTCGCGTGGCCCGATATCGGGCTGGGTGCTATTATGATCGATGCGACTGACTTCAACACCGGACTGCCGTTCGGGGCAATCGGCGGGGGCGGACCGATTCCGGCGATTCCGTTCGCACCGGTTCCGCCGGTGCTCAACGGTGGAATTCGGGCCGTGACGACAGTAGCCGTTGCAGTAAACAATGGGCCGATTTGTCCCGGTGAAGTGTACCTGGCCTGGGCTGATGCTTCGCTGGGCGATGCCGATATCTTTTTTTCCAGGAGCACCAACGGTGGAATCACTTTCTCGGCGCCAGTGCGGATCAACAGCGATCCGCCGAGCAATGGTATCGATCAGTGGGCGCCGCAGATGAAGGTTGATCCGAACAGCAGCGAAATTACGATTGTCTTTTACGACCGACGAAACGACCCTACCAACACGAATGTAGAGACCTGGATTGCTAAATCACCCGATTGCGGCGCGACCTGGACAGACTGCGTGCTCTCCGATGCTGGGCCGACACCGCCGATCAGCTCGTATGTGACATCGGCCATTCATGCCGGGGATTATACCGGTATCGATGTCAACGCTGGCGGCTGGGCCTACGGATGGAACGATGCCCGCAACGGTGCCGATCAGGATGTGTTTTTTGACACCTATTGTGATCCGGATCTCGACGGTGACGGATGGCCGGCCAGTATCGACTGCGATGATAGCGATCCCAGCGTATTCCCGGGGGCGACCGAGTTCTGTAACGGTGTCGATGATGACTGCGACGGGTTTGTGGACAACAACGCGGTCGATGCCACTCTCTGGTACCTGGATTCCGACAGCGACGGATTCGGTGATGCTTCGATAGACAGTCTGGATTGCAGTGCACCGTCCGGGTACGTTGCCGACAAAACTGATTGTGACGACAGCGACCCGGCTGTAAATCCGGGGGCGATGGAAGTCTGCAATGGTATGGATGATGACTGCGATGGCGACATCGACAACAACGCGGCTGATGCGACAACGTGGTACCTGGATTCCGACGGAGATGGATTTGGCAATGGTTCAACAGACAGTCTGGATTGCAGTGCACCGTCCGGGTACGTTGCCGACAATACTGATTGTGACGACAGCGACCCGGCTGTAAATCCGGGGGCGACAGAAGTCTGTAATGGTATCGACGATGACTGCGATGGCGGCGTCGACATCAACGCGGTCGATGCGACAACGTGGTACCTGGACTCCGACGGAGATGGATTTGGTGATCCAGCCGTGGACAGTGTTGACTGTACGATGCCCAGCGGCTATGTGGCTGACAGCACCGACTGTGATGATGCCGACCCGAGTATCCCGCCGGGCTGCATTTGTTGTGCGGCGCGGGGGGATGTCAATGCTGACGGTTCGATAAACGTGGCTGACCTGACCTATCTCGTCGACTTCCTGTTCCGAGGTGGTCCGCCGCCGCCGTGCGCGGATGAGGGCGATGTCAACGCCGATGGTTCGATAAACGTGGCCGACCTGACCTACCTCGTCGACTTCCTGTTCCGGGGTGGACCGGCACCGCCGGCTTGTTGATAGCCTAACCCTCTGTAAGAGAGACTTTTGGAAGCAAAGGCTCCGGTCCGTTGACCGGAGCCTTTGCCATTTGAAATTGCCAATTCCGGATAAAAGGGGACCGGGGCATCACGACAAGTTCTTGCCGTCAGGAAATTTGTCAGGATTGTGTTAGCGGGAGTGACAAGTTCTTGCAAAAAAAGAGGGTGCCGCTCTGGTTGGGTAGAGGGGGCTAGGAAACTACCCAGGGACAGCAGAGAGTCACCCTCGAATACTTCATCTATGACATTATTCGACAGGGTTGTCAAGAAATATTAGGACTGGAGAGAAAAAAAGGACTAATATCGGACAATTTTAATCGGGATTGTGAGAATGACGGGATCGCCATTTTCGGAGCGATCAACGGTTAAAGTGAAGTTGGAGTGGTAGGTACCCTGAGTCAGTTCCGGGCTTGGAATGACCTCCAGTTCAAGGCTTTCACCTTTGGCGGCGCTGCCCTTTTTGACGTCTATAGTATAGAAGTCGTCGAGCACATACATGTCGCCCACAGAGAGAGTTTCTTCATTTCTATTTGGAATGGTTACTGTCTTGCTCTTGTGGGTGGGGAGCATGAACACCGAGAGCGGGTCGGGCCTGATGCCGTCGAACCACTGACCGATGATCGCCAGGTAGTAGTATTCGATGTTCCTGATGTCCGGGTGATCGGTTGTGATCGCGACGATTTTGTTTTGTGGGCCGTAGAAGTCCTTGGTGCTGAATTTTAGGTGAATCCGGGTGGTATCGCCGGGGGCGAGCACGCTGTCGACCGGTCCGGCTGATGAACAGTCGCAGAGCGCCTTAACATCGAGCAGCCGGATTGTATCCGACGTTCGATTGACAAAGGGATACCGATAAAGCACGGTGTAGTCGATACCGACGTGACCGAAGTCGAAGATCGATTCGTCATAGGTCGGCCTGGCATCCACTGCGGACTGATTTTCAGGCTTTGCCTGATCCGCAAAGGCGGATGCAACAGTCAGAAGACCACAGAAAGCTGTGATGAGCGTTATTTTCATACTTTCTCCGGAACCTCTATCGTCGGCAGAAATCCATGCTGACGCATCCAGGCGTCGTTGTAACATTTGCTCAGATACCTGATGCCGGCATCTCCGAATATACCCACAATCATGGCATCTTGTTCCGCGTTTTGCGCTACTTGTTCCATGGCGAACGCGACCGCGCCGGATGAGCCGCCGGCTGAGATGCCCTCGGTCCGGGCTATAAGTCGGGCGCGGTTAAAGGCATCCTTATCCGAGACCGTGATGACTTCATCGACCAGGTGCGGGTGTAAAGCTTTCGTAATGACATCGGACCCGATGCCTTCGATTTTGTAGGCGGCGGGGATACCTTCGCTGCCCTTTTGAATATACTCGGCGAAAATCGAGCCCTCGGGGTCGACCGCGATGGCTTTGATGGACGGGTTCTGTTCTTTGAGGTACCGCGCGGCGCCGGAAAAAGTGCCGCCGGTGCCGATGCCGGCTACGAAGTGCGTCATTCGGCCGTCGGTATCCTCCCAGATTTCAGGGCCGGTGAGCGCGTAGTGGGCTTCGACGTTGTCCTGGCTGTCGTATTGATTCAGGTCGAAGTAACCGTGTTCCTTGGCCATGCGGCGGGCGATCATATAGCAGCCCTCGGGGTCCTCGTGATCATCGGTCTCGGGCGTGACAATCACTTCAGCGCCGTAGGATTTAATCAGGTCGGTCTTTTCCTTGCTGGTTTTTACGGGTGTGGTGACTATGGCCCGCAGGCCGAGCACGGAGCACACCATCGCCAGTGCCGAGCCGGTGTTGCCGGAGGTGTTGTCGATAACAGTGTCACCCGGTTTGAGTCGGCCTTCATCCAGGGCCTTTTTGATTACATAGTAGGTCATGCGGTCTTTAAGTGACCCGGTGGGGTTAAAAAACTCCAGCTTGGCGTATCCCCGTGGGCCTTCAGTCGGCATGCCCGAGCGCAGGCGCACCAGTGGTGTGCCGCCGATCAGGTCGAGTATGTGTTCTCGTGTTCTCATAAATCCATTCCGTTTGACCGCTTATGCTAGGCGATTGTTATACAAAATTCAACCATTTTAATTCCGAAATTCAAAAGTGCTTTTAGTTGACAATCTGGGCCTTACTCGTTTATATCGACCAGAAGATGTGTACCTTTGGTTGGCGGCCCTCTGACCGGGGACCCGGCCAACGCTTCATTTGATATGGGAGGTTATATGCGATTGTTTTTGATAGCAGCAGGGATGCTGGTTCTTATGAGTCTCGTTATAACAGGCGGATGTTCCAAGGACGACGATGTCTCCGATTTAGAGCAGGAGATGCTGTCGCAGGAAAATCCGCGGACGGATACGGTGGTTGATACGGTGACGGCGCCGCCGCCTGACACGGGTCAGGCTGACCTTGATGCCGGCGCGATTCCGGTGGAATCAGAAGAAGAGCCGCCGATGCCGTCGCGCCCGGCGGGAGTTGGCTATGAAGTGCAGGTTGCCGGTTGTGAAGATCCGGCCTACGCCCGATATCTTATCGATAAGTACCGCAACCGAGGCTACGAACCGTACGTGACCGAAGCCACTGTTGCGGGCCAGAAGTATTACCGGGTGCGGCTGGGAGTGTATGAGACGCTTGGCGAAGCACAGCGGGTGCAGGCAGAAATCAAAGACCGATATTCGGTCGATGCCTGGATCGACCCCGCGTAACGAACAATTTTTGTACTATCAGGATGCAAGTGGAAAAGAGGCGTCCCCCGATCAATTATCGGGGGACGTCTTGTTTTTTGATTATGGGAGTTGTGGACTATGAAGAGCTATCGTGAATATCTTACGTTCAATACGGAAAAGCGCCGCGAGTATATCAACATAACCGGTGAAGTTGAATCGGCAGTGGCCAAGAGCGGTATATCCGACGGGTTTTTGATGGTCTCGGCCATGCATATTACGGCGGCGGTTTATGTCAACGACGCCGAGTCCGGCCTGATTGCCGATATCGATGAGTGGCTGGAAAAGCTGGCGCCTTTCGGTAAGGATTACCGTCACCATCAGACCGGCGAAGACAACGGTGATGCACACTTGAAGAACCTGCTGATGCATCACCAGGTGATGCTGGCGGTGACCGATGGAAAAATTGATTTCGGCCCGTGGCAGCAGGTGTACTACGCCGAGTTTGACGGGCGCCGCCGAAAGCGGGTTATAATCAAGATTATCGGGGAATAGTCCACCGCGCGGGTTCATCTGCTCAAATTCTGCACACGACTGCCGATACTACTCCATAGGATGTGAACACTCTATAGGACGGAGGTACGTGTGCGCCAGCCGCTGGTCACTATCGGTATTACCTGCTGCAACGATGCGAAGTATGTCCGCACGTGTCTTGAATCGGTCGTCAATCAGACGTATCCGAGTATCGAGGTCATCGTTGTTGATGATAATTCGACCGACCGATCGATCGAAATCATAAATGAGTTCGCGGACCGACTGCAGCTTATTTGCCACGAGTCCAATACGGGCGGTTACGTGACCGGGAGGAAGGAGGTCATCGCACACGCGAAGGGCGACTATGTAGCTCACCTGGACGCCGATGACTATCTCGATCCGGACTTTGTGGCGCGACATGTCGAAGCGTTTTCCGGGGAACCCGGCATCGACTGGGTAGCGGGGAATCTACGGATGGTCGATGCCGAAGGACGGGAAACTGACCGATGGGACTACCGCGAGTTTCCCACCGACCCGATGGCTGGCCTTCGGCGCGGTTTTCTGACTGCTTCGGTGCCGGTTCCAAAAGGCGGGTTGCTTTCGCTGCGATTCCTGCGGGAGCACGGGCTGAACTGGTATGAACTTCCGCACACAGCGAACGGCTCAGACGCTTTCACCTGTATCAAGTACCTGGAGCACAATCCGACGATTCGGTTTATTCCGTACTTCGGATTGAATCACCGGATACATGGTAAAAACGGGTGCGGTACTGTCGTTGAGCGAATCAAGATGACAATCGATATCAAAGAGTACTTTGCTGAGAACCACAATGAGCTGCTGTATTTGCCGCACCCCGATTTTCTTCGGCTGCGCTACGGTAGCAACGAATATTGGGCACTGAAATACTATTTGTTGGCGGTCGAGTTCTACCGGACGATGCGTGATTTCCGTGTACCGGATCAGTTTCGGACGGGTCGGATGGCAGATGAGATTCAGCGAAGTCTTGGGCTGTTTCATGAGCCGATTCGGCGGTATGCGATGCGTTCGCTCGAATACGCTTCGACTCATCAAAAGCAACTGGAAATTATCCTCCGAGCGACAGGGCAGCGGACGGAGGGTGTGCTTGTGGCCCGGAAGACGGCAGATGCTCCTGATGGGGAGGTGGAAAGATTGGACGAGGGGCGCCTGAAAGCGGCCCTGCGGGACAACCCGGCCTCGCCGGCGGCCCTCAATGAAATGGCGAGACTGTTGTTAAACAGGGGCGACGGGCAGGGTGCGCAGGAGTATGCGGCCCGGGCGGTGCGAATTGCCCCGAATGATCCGGAAACGCTGAACAATGCCGGGATGATCGCATTTGCAGCCGGTTCCGCCCCGGAGGCGGAGGTGCTGTTCAAGCGGGCGCTGGCTGCTGATCCGGCGCATCCGGATGCCCATTTAAACCTGTGTGAGTTGTGGGGACAGACGAGCGCCAAATTCGCTCCGGACCCGCAACGCAAGCACGACATCATGCGAACCGTTCATTGGATTTCGAAAACTGCACCGGATCCATCGCGCCAAACACTCATGAGAGAGAATCACCGGCTTCGCGATGACATTCTCAAGGAGTATCATGACCGTTACGCTTCGGCCAACCGTTCGATCCTTCTGCACCGGCCGTCAAACGGCGCCCTGAAGTACCTGATGGAGTCGTGGCAGGAAGTACTCGACCATATGGGTGTGCGTACGCGCTGCCTCAACTGGGGTGAGAAGACGGTTGACGTGTTCGAGGATTTTCGCCCGGACATGTTCATAACCGTGGCAGACCCGACTTATATCCGGCACCTTGATATGGATTACATCAGTGCCTATCGGCGGAGTACCGGCTGTAAAGTTGGACATGTGACCACGTTCGAACATGAATATCCGCCGGCTGACTTTCTGGTGACGTTTCATTTTGATCCGACTCGTGATCCAAAAATGAATGTTGCGGAGATGCCGTTGATTTCACTGCCGTTTGCAATCAATCCGCTCCAGCATTACATGCGGCCTGGACGGGAGGTCTGGGACTACTTCTTCGTGGGGACGAATTCGCCGCGCAAGATTCAACGAACCAAAGACTATCTACTGCCGGTAGTGCAGCAATACAAGGGCATATTGGCGGGCACGGGCTGGAATGTCGGGATTGGTGCGTTGAGTGTGAAGGATTCTGCGGAATTGTACAATTTCGCGAAGATATACCCGAACTACAGCACGCCGCGCCATGTGAAAGAGTTCAATGAGGTAAACGAACGGACCTTCATCATTCCGGCCTGCGGTGGATTTGAATTGATGGACAATCCGGTGGCGGTGAAAGAGCTGTTTGATGAGGATGAACTGGTGGTGACCGAGACGCCTCAGCAGTATCTCGAGTTATTCGAATTTTACCTGAATAATCCCGAGGCGAGGCTGCCGTTTATTGAAAAGGGCATGCGGCGTGTTTATCGTGAGTATACACTGTTTCAGGTGCTGGAAAAGCTGATGCCTGTGTTTGGTGATCCGGTCGAGATCAGAGAAGCCAACCGGCACAAGGCGGTGCACACCTGTTAGCAGCTACTTCCGGGCAAGGATGACCAGGCGCGTGGCTTTGTTGTCGTACGGGTCCTTTTTCAGGCTGGTGTAGGCTTCGGCCCAGGTGAACCCGACGTTCTTTATCAGCGAAGTCAATTCACGGGCGCTGTAGAGCCGCAAGTCAAATTCAAAGTCCCGGCGCTTGCCCTCTTGGAGCACGGTCCAGTAGTTGCGCATGGTCGACCAGGCGTTGATCGGCTGACGTTCCTCCAGTAGAATGATACCGTCGACATCCCTCCAGTCACGTTGGCGAAACACGCGGGCGATAACTTCTTTACCGATCAGGTCCATAACAAGATGACCGCCAGGTTTGAGGGACCGGCAGATGTTTTCTAAAACCTTTCGATCATCAGCTTCCTGTTCGAAGTACCCAAAAGATGTGAAGGCATTGAGGACAAAATCAAAGGCCCCGGGCCGGACGAAATCGCGCATGTCAGACAAGATGACCTCGATATCGAGCTTTCGAGTGTTGGCTTCCGAGCTGAGTTCATCCAGATAGATCTTCGTGCGATCGACCGCAGTCACGCGGAAGCCGGCCTCGGCCAGGGGGAGGGCAAATCGTCCGGGGCCGCAGCAAAGGTCGAGGACTGCCGCCGGGGGGGAGACTTCGGCGAATGCCGTGAGATCATCGAGGCTATTGCGCGCCGTCTCGAACGATTCAGGAGGGAACAACAGCGGGCGCACCACTCGCCACAATTCTTCATTCTCGAACCACTGACGTTCCTGGCTCATTTCGTTATGGCTTTGCCTGTGTAATCTGTTAATAGACTTAACATAGGATAAGAGATATAGTCTCGGCAATAGCAAAAGAAGAGAAGGACGGGCGCAGGGCCCGTCCTTCTATATTCAAGTGTGTAGACTAAATTACTCTTCGTTGGCCGGTGACATCGCCTGCGACTTCAGGTGGGTGTTGAAGAACTCCACTTGTTTGCGATATTCGGCGATAGTATTCACCCGTTTGGCGGTGCCGTGACCCTCATCGGGGAAGATCAGGGAATCGACAACGCCGCCGGAGTTTTTCACCGCCCGAATAATCTGTCGGGCTTCGCCGACCGGGACACGCGGGTCGTTCTCGCCGTGGATGACCAGCAGCGGCGTGGTAATCTGGTCAGCTTTGTGGATCGGTGAAATCTCACGAAGGAATTCCGGGTCGCTCAGCGGACCGTACTCGGATTCACGCAGCGCCCGCCGATACGGCTTGGTATTCTCCAGGAACGTTTTGAAGTTGGCGATCCCGACAACATCGATGGCTGCCGAGAACATGTCCGGATACTCGGTAATCATGCCAAGCACAACGTACCCGCCGTAAGACCCGCCGCGAATACCGATCATGCCGTCCTGAGTGTAGCCGTTTTCTTTAAGCCACTCGACGCCGGCCTTGTAATCCTCCAGGGAGTGCTTACGGTTCTTGTAGTTGTCCAGGTTGAGGTATTCCCGACCGTAGCCCGAGGATCCGCGCGGGTTGGGGGCGAGGACACCAAAGCCGTTGAGCATGAGGTACTGGAAATTACGATAGAAGAAGGGGCGGAACTGGCTCTCGGGGCCGCCGTGGGCGTGGACTACGAACGGGATCGGTTCACCTTCCTTGTAGTTCGGCGGCAGGTAGAGAAACGCCGGGATTTCGAGACCATCGAAACTCTCGTAGTGGATGAGTTTCGGGTCGCGGAAGAGATCGCGGTCGATGCCGGCGTAGATGGAAAAACTGAGCTGCTCGAGTTCCTCGGTATGAGGATTCCATTTCCAGACGTCGGGAGCGCGGGTCGGCGAGGTGAACGAAACCAGACAGGCACCGTACTTATCGAACAGGCCGCCGCCGGTGACACCGTCAAGCGGCGGGTCAGGCAGCGGGGCGCCGGATTCGACTTCACGCAGCCGCAGGCGGCCGTAGCCGTCTTCGTTAGTCACCGCCGACATATACTTGTAGTCGCGCGAGATTCCCAGACCGTCGACCGGCCAGCGGGGATCGAGCCAGCCGTCATCGACAAACTCCACATCGGGCGAGTTAATGTTCATTTTGGCCAGACGCGGGATACCGTCTTCGTTGTTGTTGCAGATGAGCCAGATGGTTTCGTTGTCCGGCATGAGGGTCGGATATTCGTAAACGACGTCACCCTCGTCTTCGGTGATCTTGCGGTGCTCCCCGGTTTCGAGGTTGAGCATGTAGAGATCATCATCGACATTGGACGTGAAGTGATAGATGATCATGATTGAGCCGTCTTGTGAGAGATCAGCTATGGCGTTGTAACCGGCGACATCGAATATCTTCTCATAGTCGCCGGTGGCGATATCCATCTGATAGAGGAAGAAGTCGCGACCGTTCTCTTCGTTGGAGCGGAAGAAGATGTGAGTATCGTCTTTCGACCAGATGACCGAACCGTACTGGACGTCCTGGCCGTGCGTCAACTGTACGACACGTCCGGTTCGGGTATCCATGAGGAAGAGATCGGACTGTTCGGAGCCGCCGACGGACGCGCCCACGATGGCCATTGTGCCGGAATAGGACAGGATGAAGAAATCAATGCCGTCCTCGAATGTAGTGAGCTGGTACGGCCAGCCTTCATCATTGATGCGGTAGACCTGGTTGGCGCCGGACATGCCGGAGGTGAAGTAGACGTCCCGACCGTCCCAGCTGTAGCCGGACGGGGAAGCGGCGCCGATCTGGAGGAAGGTCGCTATATCGGGGATGTATTCACCTTTGTCCAGGAGCGACTCCGGGCGTTCCACTTGCGAGGCTGTGGAATCTGTTTCTGCCGTGCAGGAAATAAGGGACACTGCCAGCAGACATGTAAGGCCGATTATTGCCACTCGTTGCAGCATGGGCATCTCTCCTTGTAACTGTTTGCACGTAAGTATTAGTGTATTGGACGAAAATATGTGCAAAAAGTTCGTCGGGCAACGAGAAAACGGAAATTGAAGGACGAGTCGTTGAAGTGAAAAAAAGAAACGCCGGCTGTTGGAATCGGCTGAAAATCTACATCCACTGATAGTAAAAGGAATCTCTTAACCGGGCGGAGCGGGGCAGACGAAGCGGGTATTGTCCTGTTCTTCGAAGACCACGCGTCGATGGAATTCGCATCGATGGCACGGCGTGTTGCTTCGACAGGCGATAGGGGAGCCGAATTTCGTTTCCTCGACCATCCAGCAGGCCCGGCCGCCGGCGATGCCGCCGTTGAGGCCGTCGAGATGCATGGCGGTGGCTGCCGGGCAGACTCCGTGCGACTCGGCCATCAGCCCGCCCGGTTGACGGCCGCAGTCTTTGTATTCCCAGCAGTTGATTCTGTGTCGTTGGCTCGCCATTGCAGTACCCCGGGGGTTTTCTATCGATCCGTTTCAATCAGGCGCAGCACGGCGGCGTAGCGCTGGTCGCTTTCGACCCGATCGATTTGCCGCTCCGATGCTGTTTCAGTGAATTTCGTGTAGCTCCTCTTGACGTCGTCGTACTCCTGCTCGGCCATGTAGGCCAGCATGAGGTACTGGTGAATGATCGGGTTGTCGCCATCGAGCGAGCGGGCGTCCTCGAGGTGGTCGATAGCCTTGTCGAACATGTTCTGTTTGAGCCGGGCCTCGCCCATCCCGAGATAGGCTTCGGCGCTGCGGCGATCGATTCGAGTAACTGTCTCAAAGTCAATGAGGGCAGCCCTGGCATCGCCGCGATTCAGGAACAGGTCTCCCCGTCCAAGGTAGGCTTCGACCGATTTGTCGTCGGCCCCGATAGCTTCGGTGTACGATGTGACCGCCCTGTTGCCGTTGCCGTTCTTGCGATAGATCCGTGCGGCGTTGAGAAACGCGTCGCGGGCCTTCGGCCAGTCCTTGATGCCTGCCCACGCCAGTCCCAGCGTGTGATAGGCATCGGCATTGCCCGGATCCATCTTCAGAGCTTGATTGAGGTCAGCAACAGCTGCCTTGTAATCCTGCTCCTGAACGGCGGACAGGCCGGAAAAATAAAAATCCTCGGAGGTGTACTCCTGCTGTTTTGTCTCTTTGAGCAGCGGCTTGAGGGTAACCGTCAGTCTTTCGGTCCGGCCTGCTTCGAGGCGGATGGTGCCGGAGACGGGTGCGTAGCCGTCGCGAGAAACCTCGTATTTGTACGAGCCGGGGTCGAGCTTGTTGTAGGTCAGGTTGCCTGCACCGAGGACTTCGCCCCCCAGTTTCAAACGGGCGCCATCAACATTGGCTGCCAGCGCCAGCTTAGCCGTGGTCGGCCGGGGGGACGGATTGGTCCGTCGGCCGGGTGAGGGCTGGCTGGGTGAGGAAGAGGTTTCGGCGAGAGATTCGCGCTCGATTTGCTCTTTCGGGGCCGGTTGCGGTTTTGGTTGCTCTTTCGGGGGCGACTTTTCACGTTCCGGCGGAGCAGCGGCCATTTCGTCGCCGTCCGACGGCCGCAGCACGACCATGCTGATGCCTTCCCTGACGACTGTAGCATAATCGACCGAGAAGGTCTTGCCGTCCCGGATGAACTCGATCTTATGGGCGCCGACCGGCATGCTTTCCGACTGGAACAGACCCTGGGCGTTTACCTCGTAGGTCTTGCCGAGGTCGGGGAAGTGCACCGTGCCGCCTTCGAGAATCGGCTGATCATATTCGTTGAGTACGACCCCGACAATCCGCCCGTCGCCGCCGGTGTCTGAGATCATGAGCGAACCGACAAAGACCAGCACGGCCACGAAAACGAGTCCGGCCGCTATCAGCGTGGAGTTGCGATTGAGTTTTTTGGGCTGGAGTTCATAATAGCGGTCGTTGAGGATCATCTCGTCGCCCGGCATGATGTGTTGACTTCCGCGCAGCTGGATCAGGTTCTTGTAGTAGAATGCGACGCCTTTGCTTCGATGGGCCATCTTCGGCGCCGGTTTGGACTCGTCGATTTCCGCGGCGACCTCCTTCGGTGCGAGGGGGCGCTTGTTGGCTTTTTTCGGCGGGACGATCGGCTGATTGTTGGCGAACAATTGATCCTGGTTCTCCAGCTTGTTTATCAGCGCCTTCTTGTCGTCTTCGCTGAGGTATGATTCATTGCGATACATTTTGGTGGAAATCGACTGGACTTCCTCGTCGCTCAGTTTCTTGAGCCGTCCGGAATCGGTCAACTCCGGGTCTTCTTCGGGCGGTTCCTCGGGTTTGAGGTCCGAGAAGTCGGTGTCGTCCGGTTCAGGCGCCGGAGGTGGTTCGTCGTCCTCCGGCAAAAACGGTGAGCTGTGGCCGATAGGCTCGAAGTCCGTGTCGCCCATGCTGCCTGAGGTGGAAAAGTCGCTTTCGGCCTTGAGGTCGTCCTCGCTGTCGGCTGAAGATACCGTCGGTTTGTCTTCGTTCGGGTTTTTCTCGCCGGGCTCGAAGTCGTTTGTCCCGCCGACGAATTCGGTATCGGTTTCCTCTTTTTCCTGGACCTGGAATTCGAGGTCATCGTCGTCGTCGAGAGGCGGTCCCACACGCTTGGTCTGCATGGCGTCTTCGAGCAGAGAGCCGCAGCTGTCGCACCGGGCGGCGAACTCACTGGCGAGTTCGGCTTGACAATTTGGGCATGTTCGCAAGTTCTGCTCCCGTTGTTTCTATCCTTGGATTTCCTACTTGTTTATCGACTTATAAGGAAAATATCTTTAGACATTCCCCGCTGCTCATACGTCTGTCGGAAAAGATAAACCCCATAGGAAATAATGACTTGACACCCCTATCGGGTGGTCGTTATACTTTCCGAATTGACAATGGAATGCAAGTTTTCGCTAGGAGGACACAATAGATGACAAGGCGCGCTAACCGGCTGATAATGCTTGCCTTAGCAGTCATTTCCGTGACAATATACTTCGGCTGCACGCAACCTGAAGACGTGGTACAGCCGGTCGCTCGATCCGTTTTGACTCTTGACGCCCGCCTGGTGCCGTCGCTGCCTGACAGCATGGCGTATGAAATCTGGCTGGCGACATCGGAAGAAACGGTCTCGGTCGCTCGTTTCAACTATGACCAGTCAACCAAGTCATTCCTCAACGAGGACGGCACCGTCCGCGAAGATGGGAATGAATTTGAGTTCGATGGTGACATCCTGAGTTTTTCGGAGATGTGGGTGGCGGTCCAGCGGATGGATGATCCGCCGGGGCATTCCTCGGGCCCAATTATGCTGTGGGACGTGGTGACGGATCCGATCACAAATCCGATTGATCTGAAGTTCCCGTTGTCGGACTCGCTCTGGTTTGCGACCGCCCGGTACAATATGGTCACGACCTCGGATTCCGACCATACGACTAATCGCGGTGCCGGACTCTGGCTCGCGACCTATACACTGACGCTTGACAGTATCCAGGACACGTTGGGCCTCGATAGTGTCGTTGTGGACAGTGAAGAAGTCTCTCAGCCCGATGAAGGTGAAGTGAGCCTGACGACAATTCAGAATTTCACGCAGGTTGGCGTCGATACAATTGAACGGGTGTTTGGTTTCGATACCCTGACACAAGTTCGGGTATTGCTTGATACGACGCTCAGGATTGATTCCACTGCCCCATATATGAAGTACACCGCCATCAGATACTATACGCTAGGAACGCTCAATCGACTATTCTACGACAGACTGACTCAGGATCAGTTTGGCTTCCCGCCCTATACTGACTGGGGTTGGAACTATCGTGGCTGGGTTGTCACGCCCGCAATTGAAGCTCAGGGTGCCAGCGTGGGCAGCCTGACGCATCCGGCGTGGGACATTGTGCGCCTGAATTCGATGCCGGGTTATGACGGTGGTATGCTTTCGACTGGTGCCTTTGACACGGTAACCCAGGGTGATTTTGAAAATCCCTATGCGGCCGGCCCGCGAATCCCCTCGGTCCCGGGTGAGGACTTCCTTGAGAATTTGCCAAATGGTGTCAGTACGCCGGTCAATTTGCTCCCGAATCCAAGCGGTAACGAAGGATCTTTCTTTATCACGCTTGAGCCGAATAACTACACCGATCGTACGACCAATTTCCCGTTGATTGCCTTTATCGGCGTTCTGCCGAGTTCGCAGTCGCAATTGGCCCTGACTCCGATTGGTACCGGTTCCGGTGGTCTGCCGCCGGATTCGTTGCAGCAGTTCACCATGAAAGGCTTCATGCAGACCAACGATCCTGCCCGAGGTTTCCCGAAGATTCGAGTTGGGATTCAGCGGTTCTAGTTGGTAGAATTGATCAGACTTCAAGGCCGGTGCTTTTGCGCCGGCCTTTTTTTGTGGCAAAGAAATGGGGGACAGGCCAAGGGCAATGGTCGTGGCCCCGACGCCCGATGGATGAATTTATCCATACTTTTTATGATTTCAGGCATTCTCAAGCCGGATTAGAAAAGTTGTCTATGGGTCTGTTGCCTTAGGCTGTAACCGGTTGCAATTTGGCCGCTTATCGGGCCGTCGGGATGCTCCTGCACCGGAAAAAGCAGGGGTTCTTGTGACTTTAAGCTTGCGCGACTTTTCACAAGGGGGTATATTCACGCCTGTTTTTGGAGAGAAGAAAATAATGCATCCATAACTCAACTATAAGAACGCTAAGAGGGAGAAGCTGATGGACATTGGGTTGCTATCTGCGATTATCGGTCTGGTGGGACTGGCCTTCGCCCTGATCCTCTTCACCTGGATTAAGGGCCGTCAGGCCGGAACGGATGTTATGCAAGAGATATCCGAAACCATCCACCACGGCGCGATGGTATTTCTTCGGCGAGAATACTCCATTCTCTTCATCTTCATAATCATTGTATTTGGCCTGGTCTCCTGGAAGATCGGCACCAATACGGCGCTGGCGTTTCTGGGCGGCGCAGTATGTTCGATGCTGGCCGGTTTTATCGGCATGAAGGCGGCGACCAGGGCCAATGTCCGGACGACGGCTGCGGCCAAAGACAGCGGCCAGGCGCAGGCGCTTTCGATCGCCTTTTCGGGCGGCGCGGTGATGGGTATGTCGGTGGCCTCGCTCGGCCTGATCGGAGTCGGGGTGGCCTATTATTTCTTCGGCAATGATCCGACGGCGGCCTCAACCATTAATGGTTTCGCCATGGGAGCATCGTCGATCGCCCTGTTTGCTCGCGTCGGCGGCGGTATTTATACCAAGGCTGCCGACGTCGGCGCGGACTTAGTCGGTAAGGTCGAAGCGGGTATCCCCGAGGACGATCCGCGCAACCCGGCGGTGATTGCAGACAATGTTGGCGATAACGTCGGTGATACGGCCGGCATGGGCGCGGACCTGTTTGAATCGTATGTCGGTTCTGTCATCGCGACGTTGGCTATTGCGGCGACGATTGTAGGAACTTCCGACATCGCTCGCGAGATTATGGCGAATCGTATGGCCTATATGCAGCTTCCGCTGCTGATAGTGGCCTTTGGTGCGCTGGCGTCGATGCTGGGCATACTCTCGGTTCGTATGTTCTCAAAAATGAATCCGGCGGCGACGCTCCGACTTGTGACCTATGTCGGGGCAGTGGTGATGCTGGTTGCAGCCTGGATTATCATTGATCGCACCGGCATCAATCAAAACATTTTCTGGGCGATCGTCGGCGGTAACGTGGCCGGAATTATTCTCGGCCTGTTGACCGAATACTACACGGCGGCGGGACCGATCCGCAAGATCGCCAATGCCTCCGAAACCGGGGCGGCGACCAACATTATCAGCGGTCTGGCGGTTGGTATGGAATCGGTATTGCTGCCGATTATCGTTATTTGTGGCGCGATCTACACCGGCTACAGCTTCGGCGGCCTTTACGGCATCGGTATCGCCGGTGTCGGTATGCTGGGTACAATCGGTGTGACGATGTCGGTTGATGCCTACGGTCCGATTGCTGACAACGCCGGCGGCATTTCTGAAATGGCCGCTTTGGGACCGGACGTTCGTTCTATCACGGACCGTCTCGATTCACTCGGCAACACGACGGCCGCTATCGGTAAGGGTTTTGCGATCGGTTCGGCGGCCCTGACGGCGCTGGCGCTGTTCTCGGCGTATGCCTCGGCAGTCGGCCTGACCACCGCGGACGGCGGCGGAATCAATATCCTCGAGGTGAAGGTAGTAATCGGGTTCCTGTTCGGCGGCGTGTTGCCGTTCTTTGTAGCGGCCCTGACCATGACCGCAGTCGGTAAAGCGGCCGGTAAGATGGTAGAGGAAGTCCGTCGCCAGTTCAAGGAGATCAAGGGACTGATGGAAGGTACGGCCAAGCCGGATACGGCTCGCTGTGTCGATATTGCGACCACCGGTGCGCTCCAGCAGATGGTGGCGCCGGGTCTGGTTGCAGTGCTGGCTCCGATCGTCGTTGGTTATATCCTTGGTGCCGAAGCGCTCGGCGGAATGCTGGCCGGTGCGACGATGTCCGGTGTGATGATGGCCCTGATGATGGCCAACGCCGGCGGCGCCTGGGACAATGCCAAGAAGTACATCGAGCAAGGCGCGCACGGCGGCAAGGGCTCCGATGCCCACAAGGCGGCCGTGGTCGGCGATACGGTCGGTGATCCGTTCAAAGACACGTCGGGCCCGTCGATGAACATTCTCATCAAGCTGATGGCGATTGTGTCGCTGGTGGTTGGTCCGGCCCTGTTTACCTGATCATATTTGACTTGAATGATTTTCCCGGGGGAGCTATTGTGTAGATAGCTCCCCTGTTTTTCATTACGACGTTGAATACCGGTATACGGGGGGAGTAACGAGTGTGAAAGTAACTTATTGCCGGTGAAACTTTTCACAGGGCTTCTCGTTAATGTAAACCATGAGGAGAGACGGATAATGGAGAATACATCGGCCGCCCCGCCATCGCCGCAGGTTGCGCAGGAATATCCGGGGCTCGGTTTCAGCGGGTTGGTGAAGGTGTTTACTTCGCCCGCTGATTTGTTTTCAAAGATAAAAGAGGATCCGAAGATCCTCACGCCGTATGTGGCACTGGTGGTCATAACCGGTATCTTCCTGTACTTCGTTTCGGACTACATGATTCAGATGCAATTGAATACCGAGCAGATGCAGCAGATGATGGAGACGCAGAATATTCCGCGTGACCAGATGGCCAAGGCGATGGTGCCGTGGACTATCGGTGGCGGGATGTTCGCGATGGCCCTGGGGCCGGTGATCATCGCGCTGCTGGCCTGGTTCTGGGGCGGATTTGTGTTCGCTGGACGGGCCGGGTTCGCGCAGATTCTCTCGGTCAGTTTGTTCGGTGAGTTCCTCTATATGGTGGGGGCCCTGGCACACTTGCCAATGATACTTGCAAAGGGCAGCCTGAAAGTGTCGTATTCGCTGGCGGCGTTTGTTCCCAACGCTGATTTGCAGAGTTTTACGTATCAGCTACTATCGAAGGTCAGTGTCTTTCACATCTGGGAGCTCATTGTACTTGGTATCGGTTTCTCTTACATTTTTTCACTTCCGCGCAACAAAGCCATATGGGTGTCGGTCCTATCCATGGGCCTGCTCTCGATCGTTGCCGCGGTCATAAACGGATTAGGAGCTTAGGCATCTTAGAAGGAGATATTGATGAGGATCACTCGCGCACTTATCGTATTCACGCTTTGTGCTGTTATAGCCGGATCTGGTTCGGCACAGGAAACGACACTCACACTCGATGATTGTATTGAACTGGCTCTGCAAAAACGCTGGTCGATAATTCGCGCCCGTTCGGATGCGGAAATTGCCAAATGGGATAAGGTGTCCGCGCTCGGTGCGCTGCTACCCCGCATCAGTGCGAACTACCGGGCTTCGGAATCAAAAGAGACGGAGCGTGAGCTGGAACAACTGGCCGGGACGGAATTCGATACCTTACGTTGGGATGCGACCCGGAACGGCAATCCCATTACTATCACGACCCTTGACCCGACGGCATTTGAAAAGCAGACCTTTCAGCTTGATGATCAGGATCGGTCCAGTAGCTCCTTGTCGGCTGATCTGAACTGGACACCGCTTAATGTACCGGCGTGGTTCGACATGGCCAGTGCCGGCGCGGCCAAGGCGCGGGCCAATCTCAATGTGATCGAATCGGAACAGGATCTGATCCTGTCCGTGAAATCGGCCTACTATCTCTACCTGGCGGCTTTCGAGCGGGTGCAGGTCGATGAGGAGGCGGTGAAGCGGTCTCAGGAGCAGTTGAAACTCATCGAATCAAAATATGATCTGGGATCTGCCTCGAAGTCCGACGTGCTCAAACAGAAGGTGCAATTCGGCAATGATCGCCTGGCCCTGTTGGAAGCGCAGAATGCGGTGACCAATACTCGTGCAGATCTGGCATTTACTGTCGGTCTGGATCCGAACAGTGAAGTGGATTTCTCGACCGAATATATCGTCCGCGAATACGACGGGACGCTGGAAGAAGCGATGTCTTTTGGTTTGCAGTACAAGCCTAGCTTGCTGGCGGCCGGGAAAGACGTCGACGCGTGGCGTCATGCGAAACGTTCCCGCTGGTCGGAGTATTTGCCGACCGGCACGTTTTTCCTGTCGTATTCGATATCCGATGGTACCCAGGGTGACACGACGACGTTTGACTTTTCGTCCAACAGCCGTACATACGGGATCTCACTCAATTGGAACATATTCGACGGGTTCTTTCGCGAGAGAAATATCGCAGCGAGCAAAGCCAACCTGAATGCGGCCCGGGCCTTTGAAGCGGACGAACGCAACCGGATGGCCAGCCTGATCAAGTCGTCTTATCTTGAGATCGAGCGGCTCAAGGAGCAGAAGATGGTTTCCCGGGATAATGTTGAAGCAGCCCAGGAAGATTTAAAGATAACTCAGGAAAAATATAATCTCGGCGCGGCCACCATTTTGGATTTGCTTGATGCCCAGGTATCGTTGCGCCAGGCCCAGGTGTCGTTGATTCGGGCTGACTTTGACCTGAATCTGGCGGTTGCCAGACTTGAGAATGCGATGGGCAAGATGTGATCTGGGGCAGAAGGCCGGATCGAGTGTATCAGGGAATAAGAGGAGCTATGGCTGGAAAGAAAAAGAAACTACTGATTTTTGGAATCGCGCTGGTCGTTATCTTGATCATCGTAGCCAACTTCACAATGAATACGTCCGAGGCGACCATGGTCGACGCCGATGTAGCGACGAAACAAGAGCTTGTCGAGAAAGTGTCGGCCTCCGGACGGGTAAAGCCGCAGACCAAGGTGGATATTACGTCCGAGGTCAACGGTGAGATTATCGGCCTGTTCGTTCGTGAAGGGGATCGGGTACAGGCCGGCCAGCTGTTGATCCAACTCGATACCGTAGAGTATGCTGCCGATGTGCGTCAGGCGAGATTCGCACTCGAGGAAATCGAGTCGCGCGTTTCCGGGGCCAAGACGAATTTGGAACAGACCGAGGAAGAGTTTGCGCGGCAGCAGCGGTTGTATGAGAGCGACCTGACCTCGGAGACCGAGTTCAAGAATGCGCGCTATGCCTACCAGAGTGCCAGGGCGACTTACGAGGCACTCCAGGCCCAGCGGCATCAGTTTCAGGCGGCGCTGGAACGTCAGCTTAACTTTCTCGACCGGACCCGGATAAACGCCCCCATGAGCGGGGTAGTGACTTATCTGGATGCAGAGGTCGGTGAGATCGCGGCAGCCCAGACGGCCTTTACGCAGGGCCGGACGTTGATGACAATTTCGAACCTTGATGTTTTTGAGGTCGAGGTTGAAGTTGACGAAACCGAGATTGCCAAAGTCGAACTGGGTCAGCCGGTTGATATTGAGATCGATGCGTTCCCGGACACTGTCTTTGAAGGCGAAGTTGTTGAAATCGGCAACACGGCGCTGCTGGCCGGAGCGGGAACAGAAAGCCAGTCGACGAATTTCCGGGTGAAAGTCATCTTCAAGGATGTGAACAAGAATATCCGCACGGGCATGTCGGCCACTGTTGATATTGAATCGGCGCGTCGCGATGAAGCCCTGACGATCCCTTACAGTGCCGTTGTCATTCGGTCGCTCGATGTCGATTCTCTGGAACGTGCCGAGCGTGGTGAAATCCCCGAAGAGGCTGAAGGGAGCACCGGGACTGTACATGCCGCTGAAGGTACAACTGACGTGATAGACGACGAGAAAGTAGACAACCGCAAGGATGTGAAGGGGACGTATGTGATTCGCAACGGGCTGGTAGAGTTCGTGAAGATTGAAACCGGAATTGCTGATCAGCAGTATATCGAGGTCATCAGTGGTCTTGAGCCGGGCGACTCGGTTGTATCGGGACCGTATCGGGTGTTGCGGAATATCGATCACGGTGATGAAGTGCAGGCGCGCAAATCGTCGATGAATGAGAACAACTAAATATGCCACTTATTGAAACACAGGATTTAACTCGTACCTACGTGATGGGTGCCGAAACGGTGCATGCTTTGCGCGGCGTGTCGATCGGTATAGAACGCGGTGAATATGTCGCCATTATGGGACCGTCCGGTTCGGGCAAATCCACTCTTATGAACCTCATCGGTTGTCTGGATACGCCCAGTTCGGGTGAGTACTATCTCAACGGGGAGCGGGTTTCAACGATGGATGACGATCACCTGGCCTCGATACGCAATCGGGAGATCGGATTTGTATTCCAGACATTTAATCTGCTGCCGCGTGCCACAGCGCTTCATAACGTGGAGTTGCCGTTGATCTACAACGGATCTCCGTCGGCGGAGCGTCGCCAGATGGCCGAGGAGGCGCTGGGGAAGGTCGACCTGACGGATCGTATGCTTCACAAGCCGAATGAGCTTTCCGGCGGTCAGCGTCAGCGGGTCGCCATTGCGCGCGCCCTGGTCAACCGACCGTCGCTACTGCTGGCGGACGAGCCGACCGGTAATCTGGACAGTGAGACCTCGGTGGAAATCATGCGTCTGTTTGATCAGTTGCATGCGGCCGGCAACACTATCATTATAGTTACGCACGAGCCGGATATTGCCCAGCGGGCCCACCGGGTACTTCGAATCCTTGATGGGCGGATCGACTCCGACAAACGAGTACAAAAAGCCGAAAACAAGATAGCATAACGATGAGGGTTTTTCTCTCGACAATCGGCCTCTCCGGTCAGGCTCTCTGGGCGAACAAGCTTAGATCCGGCCTGACCCTGCTGGGAATTATTATTGGTGTGACTTCGGTTATCACCATTATCTCGGCGCTGGAAGGGATGCAGCAGTCGGTCGAAGGAGAACTGGCCAAACTGGGTCCGACAACTTTCTTCGTGCAGCGGACTGGTATGATTATGTCGCATGAGGAGTGGCTTCGGCAGCGTAAGCGCAAGGCGCTCGAGCCGGAATATGTGGACCTGATCAATGAGGGTTGCCGAGACTGTGAAAAAGTATCGCCCGGCGTCTGGGCGAGTTCCGAAGTCAAGTACGGTGACCGCAAGCTGCGCGATATCCCTGTTATAGGATCGACATCCAATCGCATCGATATTGTAAGTCTCGATGTTGCGGAAGGGCGTTTTCACTCTATGGAGGAGGACCGTTACCGACGACGAGTGGCGTTTATCGGCAGTCTTGTGTACGAGGAGCTGTTTCAGGGTCAGGATGCAATCGGCAGAGACATCCGAATCGCCGGTCGCGAATATACGGTTATCGGCATCGCCGAAGATCAGGGCGGGTTGTTTGGGTCGGAGCAGAACGAACGTATCTATATTCCTTTTTCCACTCACGCCAAGGACTTTGGCGACCCCGGGCGTCGTCTGCATATCGTCGTCAAAGCGTATTCCGTGGATGTGCTTCAACCTGCGATGGACAATGTCCGGATGATTCTTCGGTCGGCGCGGCATGTGCCGTATGACGAACCGGACGACTTCGGCTTAATGACGGCTGATATGATTCTCAAAGCGGTCAACGACGCTACGAAGCTCTTTCGATTTGGCCTGTTCGGGATATCGATGATCTCTATTGTCGTCGGCGGGATTGTCGTGATGAATATCATGATGGTTTCGGTTACCGAGCGAACCCGGGAAATCGGGATACGCAAAGCGGTGGGCGCGAAACAAAGCCATATTCTCATGCAGTTCCTGTTTGAGGCGCTGATAACGACTCTTTCCGGGGGGATGGTGGGTATTGTCCTGGGCTATTTGATTGCCAAGGTGGGGACAGACGCGATTGGCATGGACATATCGCCGTCGGCCCTGGCCGTGATTATGGGTATAACTATCTCAACCCTTGTGGGTCTGATTTTTGGGATATTCCCGGCAATGAAGGCGGCCCGTTTGAGTCCGATTAAAGCCCTCAGTTATGAGTAGATGATATGTTGCTAACCCCCGTTGAAATACGCGATGCTGTCCTGATGGCACTCGGCTCGTTGCGACTGAACAAGCTTAGGTCGGTGCTGACTATTCTCGGCGTGTTGATAGGCGTGGCCTCGGTGATCGGTCTGGCCACGATCATTAATGGCCTCAACGGCGCCATTGAGGAAGATATTTCGAGTATGGGGGCGACGACTATCATCGAAGTGCAGCGGATGCCTCCGATGACGGACTGGGATGACCTGACAGAGGAACAGCGCAACCGCCCTCATTTGACCGTCGGTGAGGCGAGGGCAATCAAAGAGAACTGCCCCTCGGTTGACGGTGTGGCGCCGATGAACCATTACTGGGAGCCGGGCGGGAACGTAATCAAGTACAGCAACAAGAAAGTGCCGAATGTCAAATTGCTGGGTACCTGGCCGGATTACCTTCGGGTGAAAGACAAGAATATCACTCAGGGGCGCTTCATAACCTTCGGCGACGACCAGCGGCGGGCCAGGGTCGCCGTGATTGGACACAATGTTGCCGAGACGCTTTTTGAAAACAAGTCGGCGGTTGATCGGGAGGTGCGGGTCAACGGGCTTAGTTTCAGAGTGATCGGTGTCCTGGAAGAAATGGAAACGAATTTCGACGATCACGGGGATAACAACGCGGTCATCATTCCGCTGGCGACCAAGGAAAAACTGCATCCCTGGGATGAGGCATTGTCGCTTTCGATAAAAGCGGCTTCGCTGGACCAGTTGGATGAAGCCCGCGAAGAAGTGATCAATGTTCTTCGCGTATATCGCAAGGTGGGGTTCGGGGAAGAGAATAATTTCGAGCTGGTTACGCAGGACGTTTACAAGCAGCAGGTTGAAGAAATTACCGGCTATATCTACATCGGCATGCTCGTTATTACATCGGTTGGGCTCCTGGTCGGCGGAATCGGTGTCATGAACGTGATGCTGGTTTCGGTCACCGAGCGGACGCGGGAGATCGGGATTCGCAAGGCGATTGGGGCCAAAAAGATAAATATTCTCCTTCAGTTTTTGACCGAGGCTATGACGCTCAGCGGGACCGGGGGTGTTTTCGGCATAGTCATTGGTGTGCTGCTTGGGGTTGGTTTTAACAGCTGGGCTGGATTTCCGCTCACAATTTCCGTCGTCTGGGTGTTGATCGGATTTGGGGTGGCGGTGTCGGTGGGGCTGGTTTCCGGCATGTACCCGGCTGTCAAAGCGGCACGACTGGATCCGATCGAGGCGCTCAGATACGAGTAATTGGGCTATCTCGGTCCGATTCGCAGGTTTAATCTCCTATAAGCCAAAGATTTACCCCTGAATTCGTAACAAAATAATAACGTCTTGTCGGTCATTTTCTGCTTAAGAAAAGCGCTCCGATGTCGATTAAACAGTGTAAGCGCGCCCCCAAACCCATTATGTAATGGAGGAGAGAGACATGAAAAAGTTCCTATTAGTGCTGGTGGCTGTTTTCGCGATGTCGGCTGCGGTTAGTGCCCAGGTTCCGACGCCGTTCAGCTTCTACGCCGGCGGTCTGGTTTCGATTCCGAATTCGCCGGAAGGTTTCTCGGATGCGTATAAAACCGGTTTCCACGGTTTTGTAGGCGCCGGTTACAACGTTGCCCCGAACCTCCAGGTTGTTGGCAAGATCGAGTACAACCGATTTGCGCTCGATTATGACAGTGATCCGATGCTGGCTACGGCCAATGTCGACGGTGGTCACAACAACATCTGGATGTACGGTGCTGATGCCCGCTATTCATTCGGTCTGCCGGCGGCTCCGTTCAAGCCGTACGCGCTGGGAGGTCTCGGATTTGCCCGGTACAGTACGTCTGAACTGGAAAGCTCCGATCCGCTGATCACGAGCATGAATGACTACATTCCGGAACCGCAGACTGACCTGTACTTTAATCTCGGCGCCGGTGTCGAGATGAAGGCCGGCCCGGCGTTCAGCCTGTTTGCGCAGGCTCGCTACGTGTCGGTGCAGACCGAGGGTGAGGCCTCGGCGTTCATTCCGATATCTCTCGGTTTGAAGTTCTTTTAAGCCACCGTACTTAATTGACAGATTACCGGACAGAGGCCGGAGCAGACTTGCTCCGGCTTTTCTTATTGCGATATACAGCGGGCTGTCGCAATGTCCGCGCCAATGATTTAGTTTTTGATATTGCCCCCGGTGCCGAACGTCTGTAATTTGGAACCGGTATCGGAGGCTCATCGTTTAATGAGTGTGATGAAAAGACTTAGCCGATTTCTACTGCCAAGCCTGCTTATTTGCCTGAGCGTGATGGGGGGCCGTTCCGGTTATTCGCAGTCGATGTTCCGAAAGGCTGTTCCAGAGGAAGAGCGGCAGCTGATTGTGGCCCATGCCCTCTTTCCGACCGCCCAGCCCGATACCCTGCGTCTGGAAGTTTATTACCAGGTGTACAACTACGCGCTGGCCTTTACGCGTGATGACCAGTACTTCAAAGCGCCGTACGTAGTTACGGTCAAGGTACGTGACAACGGCGACGAGCCGCCCGTGGCCATGTCTCGCGACGAGAAGGAAGCTGTCGTTACCTCTCTGGCGAGGACGAAATCATCGACCGATTATCGAGCCGGACAGGCTAATTTTCTTCTGGCGGCCGGGAAATATGAAGTAGAATTCATGCTGGAGATTCCGGGAAATAAAGTCGTTCTGCGGCGCGACTGGGACATTAATCTTGACAGTTATGACAGTCGGTATCCCAAGCTCTCCGATATAGAGCTGGTGCAGGCGGCCGGACAACTTCGTGAGGGACAGGAAGACTCACCTTTCGCGAAGGGTGATGTCATGGTGATTCCGTCGCTCACCCGTTCTTTCAGCGGTGACGAGGACGGCAAAGTCCTCTATTATATGGAGATTCACCGAGGCAGTGATAACGCTGAAGATATCACTGTTACTACTGCCATTCGTAAAGACGGGCGGAAGTTGATGTATCGTGACAGCCTCACAACTCCGCTAAGTGAACCGGTTACCAAGCAGGTTCGCGAGATTTCTTTGACCGAACTGCCGCCCGGTGAGTATGCGCTGGAGATATCGCTGCACGGGCGGCGTTACAAGGAGGTGGATAAGCGAGAGGCGGAGTTCCGTATTCCGTGGACCCCCGTGGCGCTTCTGAGGCATGATTGGGATACCGCAGTCGATCAGCTTAAGCTGGTGGCCGATGGTGACATGGTTGATCCGCTTCGTGATGTGGAAGGGGTAAAGGAGCGCAAGAAAGCGCTCGATCAATTCTGGGCGGAGTTGGACCCGGATCCCACAACAAAAATCAATGAGTTGAAAGTAGCATTCTATCATCGTGTGGACATGGCCAATCGCATGTTCACGGTCATGAATCTGGATGGTTGGCGGACCGATCGGGGTCGCATTTTGATCACTTTTGGGGAGCCCGACCAGGTTGACGATTATCCGTTTGTGGCCAACCGGTGGCCGTACCAGGAATGGCATTACTATCAACAGGGTCGGTATCGCAAGTTTGTGTTTGTTGATGTCAACGAGGACGGCGATTACCGGCTTCAGTACCCGTATGACGGCCTCAACCAGAGACCTGACTTTTGATGAGGGAGAGAAGAATCCTGATGCGCAAGTTACTGTCATTATTTGTCCTGGTTTTGCTGCTCGTGACCTTCAACAGTGCGGCAGGACAGGGCTTCAACGAGGAGTTGACAATCTATGCCGGTTCGGTCGTCTTCGAGGACCCGGATTATGATTCGGTGGCGATCGTTGAGTTTCCGTTTTCACTGGCACGGCATGAATTTGAGTTTTTCAAGCCGACCGAGGCTGACTCATTTCTCTATGCGCGGATCTTTGCACAGGTCGATCTGATAAATACGCGGGGGAGCGTGGTTGATTCGGTCAATACCTATTTTTCGGTGCGGGCAGTTGATCAACGGCAGGCAAATCAGGAAGGAATTCGGCTGTTTAACAAGCTGTCCCTGCCGGTTGAGCCGGGTATCTATTCTGCGCGGCTGACCGTGATCGACGCTGTCAGTAAGCGGCGTGGCGCCGTGTTCCTGGACCGGATTATAGTGGAGCCGGCCGATACGGTCGATATTTCGATAGGCGGGCCGTTGCTTGCTTATCGAGCCACTCCGATCAGTGATACGGCGGGGGTCAATATGCGGCTGGCGAAAAGCGGATTTCTGGTCATCCCCAATCCAGTTTCGGTTTTCCATACAAAAGACACACTTGTTTATGTCTACGGGGAGGTTTACAATCTCAAGCCGAGCGCGACCGATCCGCGCGAATTTCGTTTGAGCTACAACATTCTCAATTCGGCCGGGACACTGCTTCGCAGCCTTGGCTCCAAGACTGCCACCCAGGAAGGGGAGACGATGGCTTTTGCCGAGTCTTTCGATATCAAGGGTTGGGTGCCGGGCGCGTATGATCTGCAGATTGTCGCTGAGGATCTTGCCGAAGGGGATGTCGATACTTCCGTCACGCGCCTGGCGATTCTGGAACCGGGGGCAGTACAGGAAGTGGCGCTGGCGCGGACGAATGCCGATGATCCCTATTCGGAGCTGAGCTTGGAGCAGAAGATCCAGTTGGTGACGTACCTGCTGACGCCTCAGCAGAAGGAGACGATGGAGAAACTGTCCTTGACCGGCAAGGCGAATTTCCTGGCGCAGTTCTGGGCTGAACATGACAGCAATCCGGTGACCGACGCCAACGAAGGCAGGAACGAACTCATTCGGCGCTATCGATATGCGAATCAGAACTTTTCCCTGAACGAGGCCAACGACGACGGCTGGTCTACGTCGCGCGGTCGCGTTCTTATGACGTACGGCTTCCCGGATGAAATTGATGAAAGACCGGAACCAGTCGGTGGAGAGCCTTACGAGGTCTGGTATTATCGGACTCTAGACGAGGGCAAGGTGTTTGTTTTCGTCGATGAGTACCGTAACAATGACTATCGCCTGGCGCATTCGACGGTCTATGGTGAGCCGTATGATCAGGGATGGGAAGATCGACTTCGCAGGGGGGATATCGACTTTGGCGAGGATCTTTAGAGAACCGGTAGAGACAACAGAGACTGAAAGAAAAAGGCCGTCGGAGTATTGCTCCGGCGGCCTTTTTCGCTATTGGTATGTCGGATCGGATTCGGATCTATTTGCCACCGTGGCCCGGCATCGTCCGCCCGCCCGCCTGGTTCATACGCACCGTGCGCTTGACCGGTACCGTAAAGCGGCTGGAGGCGATACTGGCGCCTTCCGGCGGGATCAGTTCGATTGTAAAAGACTTTTCAAACGATTCGCTGTGGACGTCGTCTTTTAGTTGCACGAGTCCCTGCACTTCTTCGCCGGGGCCAACCGATGTCGGCAGGTCAACGTCGAAATACGATCCTTCACTGACCACCATTTTGATGTCCAGTGGGGATTCCGAGACGTTTTTGATACGAATCCGTTGCTTTTCGATCACTTTTTCGCCCAGTTGTGACAGGTCAACCTTGTAGGGCGTAATAATGATCGGAAATGTTGAGTCCGGACGCGGCACGACGGTAGCCGTGATAGAGACGTTTTTATCCGGCGGACCTTCGTTGGTCTGAATGCGCGGGCGCTTGGTGAGCCGTGATCGATAGGACTTGGTGCTGAAAATGATTTCTAACCGAGTGCTGTCACCGACAGCAAGTTCCGTTTTTTCCAACGGAGCCTTTGTGCATCCTCAGCCAGGCACCACTTTCAGGATCTTCAATTCGTCGTCACCGGTGGAATAGAGCCAGAAGGTGTGGGAGACCTTGGAGTGCTGCGGGACGAATCCGAAGTCAAACGCGGTTTCACCGAGCTTCAACTGGGGCGCCCCAAAAGCACTGCCGGCGATCAGCGCCACGGTGGCTATTCCAATGAGCGTTTGTTTGAATCGCTTCATAAGCAGTTACGGTTCTCTTAATTTAGGTTTCTGGCGTTCTCTGCAATATATAACAGTTATCGGTATATGTCGAGGTTAAATCCGCCCCTACTTTTCCACCTCTTTTGCGTCCCGCGAGCCGGGCGGCGGCGCAAAAACCGCCTTTAGTTCGCCCGGTTCCCTGCTGATTGTAATGGGGACCGAAAATCGAACGGGGCGCTCGTTCTGGTCGCCGGCGGAGTATACGTCGATCGTGAATGACTTGGCAAACGACATATCCATAACGTCGTCACGGATAGTCACTGTTCCGCTTGCAGTAGCGCCGGGAGCAACTGTCTTGGGCAGATCGACAGCCAGGAATTCAGTATCGTACGAGATCATCTCGAGCGTTACCGGTTGGTTGGATACATTGGTTATTTCAAGCGGTGTAATCTGCCGGACCTTTTCAAGATCAAACACAGCGCCATACGGTTCGATTCGAATAGGAGCTGTTGAGTCGGTTGTAGGGATGACGTTTGAGAAGACGCTCAGGTGTTTGTCCGGAGGGCCTTCGTTTGTAACGATTTTCGGCCGTTTTGTCGTACGTCCTCGAAACCTCTGGGTATCGAATATGATGACCAGGCGGGTGCTGTCACCGGGGCGCAGCCGTGATTTTTCCAGCGGCGCCTTGGTACAGCCGCAGCCGGGTACGACGTTAAGAATCTCAAGGTCGTCGTCACCCGTTGAAAACAGCCAGAAGGTGTGAGCGACCTTGGACTGTTGCGGGATGTAGCCGAAGTCAAACGAGGATTCCATAATCGTGAGGCGCGGGGCCGTCTGGCCCGTAAACGCAAACACAACTATCAATGCGGCGGATATTGCTGCTGTCGTGATCTGTTTAGTCATAAGTCGGATTCAATCGTCCTTCTGGTTCTCTATCGCAGTCACGAATGCGATTGTCTCAATGCGGATCAGTAGAAGACCCGTCGCACGGGTATCGTTATTTTTTCCTCACTTCGATCATCCATCAGCAAGGTAATGGAGCCGGCAAATTCTTTGTCTTTGTAGTCTGGCTTGATCCGAATAACTCCCCGGGCGCGGTCGTTGGCGCCGACTTTCTCGGGTATTTCCAGCTCGATCTCTTCGATCAGAGTCGAAATCACCTCGATATTGACATCTTCATCCGACCGGTTGATCAACTCGAATTTGACTTCGGTGATGTCCCGGGAGCCGGCTTTGGCCAGTTCAAAACGATAAGGCTTGGCAAAGACAGGCCGCGCCGAATCCGGAAAATCAGTGGTCTGTCCTGACAGGTGGACCCGGTACGGGGCTTCGTTGCCGTTATAAAAAATCATCGGGGAGCGGTTTATGCCGCCCCGGAGGCGCCTAATGTCCCATTCGATACCAAGTCGGATGCTGTCGCCGGGCGCAATGATCTTTGACTCCAGCTCGGAGACGGCACATGAGCAGCCGGTCTTGATTTCATCGATCCGGACAGTATCGGTGCCGGTTGAGTGTAGCCAGAAGCTATGGGTGAGAATCGACTGGGTCGGAACCAGCCCGAAGTCAAAGCGCTGGGCCGGAGCCACCAGTTTCGGCTGTCCGAAGGCAGCGGCCGAGGTCAAAAGAACAGCGGCTATAACTGTCGTCAACTTGCTCATTTGTTGTTTATATCCCAATGTAACTGCGTCGGTTCCAGTAATTTCTCATAATATACCGAATGGTGGCAGAGGTCAAGTGCAGTATTACCCTGGGGTGTTCTGAGCGCAGGTGACCGGTGTCGGCCCGCCTCGGAACAGGAAATCAACTAAATAGGTGACATCAGAAACGTCAATTCCGCCATCACCGCTGACATCCGCCTCGGCAGTGCAGGATGGCATTGGTCCGCCTCGGAAGAGATAATCGACCAGGAAGGTCAGATCCGAGATGTTCACGTTGCCGTCGTAGTTCACGTCGCCGGCGTCACCGAGGCAGCATTCGGCTGCGCCGCACTGGGAGGGGACGCCATCCGGGATAATTTTGTAGATCGATCCACCGAGGTCGACAATGTACAGTTCGCCGAAGTAGTCCTCGCCAAACGAGACAATTGATACTCCGGACAGGCCGAGTTCAGTGGTACGGTCGGTGAAATCAAGAACGCTGGAGCCGTCGAAGGCAAAAGTCCAGATCTGTTCGCTGCAGAAGTCGGCGAAGAAATAGGTCCCCTGGAGGTCGGGAATGGCGCAGCCCTGGTAAACGTAGCCGCCGGTTACAGCACACTTAAAGGGGACGCCGCCCCGGGCATATTCGTAAATCGGGTCAGTCAGGCCGGTCAGGGTGTCACAGCCAGACGGTGGATCGTAGCAGGCAGTACCTTCCTTGAGGCGCCAGCCGTAGTTTTCGCCGCCGGAACTGGCAGCCGGTTGGAAGTCGATTTCTTCAAAGCTGGCCTGGCCGACGTCGGCGATGTACAAGTCGCCGGTGGCGCGATCAAAGCTGTAGCGCCAGGGATTGCGCAGCCCGAAGGCCCATATTTCGGGCAGCGTGTCGACTGCGGCGGCCCAGGGGTTGTCAGGCGGAATTGAATAGGGGAGGGTGTTAATATCCAGTCGCAGCATCTTGCCGAGAAGTGTTGTCGGGGTTTGGGCCCGGTTGCCAGGGTCACCGCCGGAGCCGCCATCGCCGAGGCCGATGTAAAGGTAGCCATCGGGGCCAAAGGCCAGCATGCCGGCGTTGTGGTTCGCAAACGGCTGATTCACAAGCAGAATTCGCTCCTCTGAGGCACGATTGGCCGAATCCGGGTTACTTGTCACACTAAAGCGAGAAATGCGCGTGGCGCTGTCTATACCGGTGTAATTGACGTAAAAATACGGACTATCTGGGTAGCTGGGGTGGAAAGCGAGGCCCAGAAGCCCCTGTTCGCCGCCGTTGCTGCCGACACTGTCTTCGATAGTCAGGAAGGGATTGGCCAGAACAGTGTCGTTGCGGATAATTTCGATTCGACCGAGTTGTTCGACGACGAACAGGCGGGTACTGTCTCCGGGGGCGGAAGAGACAAAAACCGGTTTGGAGAACCCAAAGGCGGTGATTTCTACCGTGAGTGGCGTGGCGGCGTAACCCGGAACAGTGACAATAAGAATTAGCAGAGCGACCGTGGTCAGCGCAAGTCGTTGTGGCATCAGCAATATCCTTTCGCCTATCATGGTCTTATCTGCGTGGATCAGCGGACATGTTACTCTAAAACTGTTACGAAGCTCGCTGCCGTTTTCGCAGGGGGAGAGTAGTGTTCGGCTGCCGATTCTACCGGCTGACCTGGCGCTCGATATCGAAAATTTTTCCCGGATTCAGTATATTGCGTGGGTCGAACTGCCGTTTGATTTTGCGCATCAGCTCCAGCACTTCACCCCGATGGTGTTCCTGAAACAGTGCTTTGTGGCGCAGGCCGATACCGTGCTCGCCAGAGATGGCGCCGTCGAATTCGAGGGCTTTTTTTATAATGAGTTCATTGACTTCGTTCGCCGTTCGCCACTCAGCCTCGTCATCCTGTCGGGCGAGCATCAGGGCGTGGAGGAGGCCCATACCGACATGCCCGAAGGTGTGCATCATGATGCCGTGATCTTTGGCGGTGTTGTGGCAGAAGGCAACCATGTCGGGAAGTCTGGATATAGGGAAAGCAACATCGTTGCGGAGGATAGAGTAACCCGGTTTCCGGTACTTGACGGCGTCGGTGGCCCAATGACGGATCTCCCATGGGTTCTGTCCATGGGACAACGTAATGCGTTTGCCGCCGAGTTCGTTGCAGACATCTTCGGCCAGTTCAGCATTGGATCTCAGGACCGCTTCAGGACCGTGATATTCCAGGAAGAGGGATGGGGACTCGGTCAGGCCATAGTCTTTTAGTCTGTTGAGGGCTTCGATGATGGCGCGATCCAGGAACTCGATCGCCGCCAGGTCGAGACCGTAGCGCCGCATTTCGGACACGGCGCGGGAGGCGGAGACGTCGTCCTCGAATACAAACGCGTCCTGCTGCCGGCCTTCGGGCAAACCGGCTAGCCGGATAGTGACCGAGCCGATGATTGCCAGGGTGCCTTCGGACCCCGCTATCAGGTCAACAAGATTGTAGCCGGAGGAGCGTTTCACCGCCCGATTGCCGAGCGTTACGATTTCGCCGGTGCCGGTGACACATTTGAGTTGAAGGATGTATTCACGAGTACCGCCGTACTTGACTGAATAGATGCCGCTGGCGTTGGTGGCTACCATGCCGCCGATCGTAGCGAGGTCACCCGAGCCGCCGGGGGAGGGCGGGAAGAACAGGGCGTCGTTCTTCAAGCGAGTATTTAACTTATCGTATATAAGACCTGGCTGCACTTCAACTTGTAAATCGTCCGGCCAGATGTTTTCTATTTCGGTCATGCGGCTGACATCGAGCACGATGCCGTTCGCACTCGGTACAGTCGAGCCTTCAAGAGCGCTGCCGCCGCCACGGGTGGTAATCGGAACATGGTGGTTATAGCAGAGCTTTACGACCCCGCTTATTTGCTCAAGAGAGAGGGGCCAGACGACTGCCAGGGGTGTAACCGGGGTGGTGGTCGATTCGTCTTCAGCCGCCACGGCGAGATGGTCTTTCTGGGTCGAAAACTGATCGTCGGGAACGAGTCCCTTCAAATGGTCGAAGAAGTCACTCATATCGCGCTTGGGTCACCTCAATTTTTTCAGGGCTTGATAAAATGGATCCCAGGTCGGCAGGACAACCGGATCCTGATCGAATTTAGCTTTGTCGTCCGGTTCAAGCAGTCGTTTTTCAACAACGACCAGATAGACGTATTCATCAAACCAGTCGTCGTACATGTGCAGATATCCTTTGGCCCCCCGTTTTTCACCCCAGGAGTTTTCGACGAGCCATTTGCTCGGCTCGCCGGAGTCGGTCGTGTCCACTCCGACAATCGCCATGGCGTGATTCGGATAACTGTCGCGTAGCGTGATTCGGTCGGCTTTCGAAATGTCAAACGACATGCCGAGGATGCTCTGGTAGTCGTAGATATCGACCGCGAGGATCCCGGAGTCGCGGTAGTGTTCCTTGCCGACGTCGCAGGCAAACCAGATGGCGGTGCTGTCGCGGAGGGAGGCCAGGCAGTACTTCTTTAGTACGTCGACCGGGACATTGAGCAATTTGAGATCGTCGGCATCGGCCATGTTGCGCGAGGATTCGATTTCGTAGAGGATGTCGTAGTCCTTGGCCGGGTTGTCCATCAGGCCGACAAACTCGGGCATCTTGCCGCCGAGATACTCATCGTAGAAGGACATCGGTGTGTACGGCAGGGGGCCTACGATACTGGAGTCTTTTTTGCTCTCGTAACGGAACGTGAATTCACGGGGCGGCTGACCGTAGGCATACGCCAGCAGAGCGTAGATATCGCCTAGCATTTCTTCTTTGCGGGTGCGGAGTTGGTCTGAGTCGGTACCGGCAGCGTGCAGGGCGCGAAGTTCGCTTGCGAAAACCCGCAGTTTTCGGCTGCAGAGTTTGTTGATATCGCCGGTGGAGATGCTCTGTTTGGTTTCGGGCATGGCTTCGATCGGCACAACGCCGTACTTGTCGATCAGGCCGGTGGCGTACGTCCACCAGCCGCCATCGCCAAACGGACCGTCGAGAACCAAGGACAGTTCGCGGTCATAGAGAGGCCGTTCACGGAGCCGAATGATCTCCTCCAGGAAGTTGTTGGCCTTTTCCATCTTGTCCCAGAAGGTCAGGTAAGGCTGGGACAGTTCGAAATTGCCGAGCTGAAGTTTGTTCATCACTTTGGGATTGAAAACATTCAGTTCAGCAAACAACCAGCAGCGGCCGGAGCCGGCCTGATTTGTTATCCCGGCGCCCTTGAGCTCGACATTGAACAGCTTGTCGTGCTCGGTGATAATTCTCCGGTTGAGGGTAAGGTCATTGAGGTCGTTGTTGGTGACGGCGTTGTAGATCGCGGTTGACTGTCGGTTGGCGTTGAAGTCGGCCTCCAGCTTTTCCAACAATACAGGCGAGAGCTGACCGGGATCTGCGGCGAGGACTCCTGACGAGATCACGGCAACCAGCAGGGCGAATCCGAAGATGAGGCGCATAGTGAACTCCCTTTTTGAGATCGGGCGCCGCGTTTTGCGGCATGGGCCATTTTGCCTTGTAATGTAATATGGAAGGGGGGGGTGAGGAAACCGATTTTAAGGGGTTGCTCAATGGTTGATGTCAAGCTCAACCTGACCACCGGTTGTGGTGGCGAGGGAAGCACTGATAAGATTGGCGTCGCCGGTCCACTGTAAGATCGGTCCGGATTCGATTAACTGGTTGGTAAAGAAGCCATACAGCAGCACGCGGGTAACTTCACCGTCGAAAACGAAATTTATATCAACAGCGGCGGCGTCAAACAATTCCGGCGTGATTTCATCGTCGAAAATAAACTGCGCCGCAATAATCTTGTCGGTGGTGGCAAGCGTGAGGCGATTGTCATCCATCGTGAGTTCGGCCGATCCGGGGGTTGGCGGCGAGTGATGGAAGGGTGTGCGGGGAATGTCGCACAGGCAGGGCAGGGGGCAAGCATGAACGTAATCGCGGGTGACAATGCGCATCATGAAGACGAAATCGTCGAGGCCCAGAGCGGTGCCGTCGTGGTTAACGTCGCTGGCATACGGGTTGAAGACAGTGTCGCCATAGAGCAGGTGCCGGGTGAACAGCCAGGAATCTTCGATTTCGAACGGGGTGCCGTTCATATTCAAATCGCCGGCGGCGCAGGAGATCTCCGGGCAGCGCACCGAGGCGCCGCCGTTGACCAGGTTGATAAACGGTACCGGTGATTCGGGCGCACTGGTTACGCACGAATCGTTGGGACCAAAGAACGAAGGAAAGGCGCCGGAGGAATGAGTCAGCGACCAGCCACCCGGCTCGAAGATCGACTGGGCGATCGTCTCGACCTGATTATGGGGGACCGGCGTGACTGAGGCCGGGACCGATATGCGGTTGTCGCCGCAGTCGGTCCAATAGAACCGGACGGGTATATTCTGGCACGAGTAGCTGTCGTCGGTGGTCAAGCGGAAACGGAGCGTGAACAGTGGAAACGGTTTGGGGGCGAAATGGTAGCAGTCGGGAATAGCCTGGGAGCCGGGCGTGCGGGCGACAGCGATGACTCGGACGGTATCGATTAAGCCGATATACTCGGCTGGTTCAGCGACAGTCCCGTGTGCAGACTCGAGCAGTTGCCAGCCGCATTCGCCGTGGAGAGGGCCGGGGCGGACATCGACGAGGGTCACCGCCTCGCGGGGATAGGCGATAAGAAAGGAGAAAGAGGCGAGATTCATCCAGCCGGTTTCGAGATTGATCGGGAGATCGATGACTGCGCTGGGTTCGCCGATGATATTCGGGCCGGCGATCCGAACCGTAAACGGCTCCATGGGCTGGGAAAAGCCAATGGAGCCGCTTGCAAAGATTGTCAGAATCAGGGCGAGGGCAATTTTCACTTGAGTAGAACCATTTTTTTCGATGCCGTGTAGCCGTCGGCGGTGATGCGATAGTAATAGATACCGCTGACTGCTACCTGTCCGTCGTTGTTGGTGCCGTTCCATCTTGCGTTGTGTCTGCCCGCAGTATAATAGTTTGTCTGTTCGTACACAAGCTGCCCGAGGACGTTGAAGATCTCGATGGTGATGTCGGTGTCGCGCGGGAGATCGAAGGGGATGATGGTTTCGAGATTAAACGGGTTGGGGTGGTTCTGGTAGAGGGCGAACTCAATCGGCAGGGTCGGGTCGTCGTTGTCAGGAGCGTCGGTTGGGATTCGCAACGTTACCTTCACCGGCAAGCCGTCGAACGTCGCTGTCTCGAACAACACCGGGCTGCCCGGCTGGTCGTAGGAGAAGAGCGGGCCGGGGGAGATAGCGTTGCCGTCGTCGGAGATCATGAGGATGCGGGTAAGGGCAGTATCCGCATGATAGGTGGAACGTAATGTGAACCCCTGTACCTCAAGGGTCGGCTGCACCTGCCCGTTAACCTCGCAGTAAACCGCGCCCAGCAACGTGTCACTGTCGATAGAATCGAGGGAGACAATATTGCCGTCGAATGAGAAGTAGGCTGTGGCGGTGTCGGGGTCTGGCGGGTAGGGTCGGCCATCGCCAATGATTACGCGAAGCATGTAGACGAGGTCTTCGATCGTGGCTTCAGCGCCGTCTCTGGTGACGTCGGTGTTGCGAAGTTGATGCGAGTACGCAGCGGGGTCCAGAAGGTCCTTACCGTAAACGAGGTAGTTACTGAAAAGCATCAGGTCGGCGACTTCAAATGGAATACCATTGAGGTTAACATCGCCCCGATCATCGATGTCGCCGCTTGAGTACACGTCAAGTCCGCCGCTATAAAAATCAATCAATCGTACCGGTTCACGGCCGGGATCTGTGCCTTCGAAGCAGATGTCGGGGGCGCCCGTGTTATTCGGGAACGTACCGGATAATTTGGTTACCTCGCGCGGGAAAGCACCGGTCGAGTCATAGACTAACACGCGGTTTGAAACTCCCACCTTGAATTGATACGGTATGGCAATTTGATCCTGAAATGAGACGCTGTTATCGCCGCAGTCAATCCAGGAGAACTGAATTGGCACCCAGCCCCCTTCGTAGGTGCGGTCGTTTGTCACGAGGAATTCAAGTGTGAAGAGTGTAAAGGGAAGATCTGTCGTATGGCAGCTCGGGTGGAAATCCCCGTTGTTGGTTTCGGCAATGCCGACCACACGCACAAGTCCCGAAGGACAATTGGGCTCGCAGCCGCTAGCGGGGCCGTAGCGGTAGGTGAAGTACTCCCAGTCGCAGGTGTCGATAATACTGCCGGGAAGAGCCTGTTGAAAGGTGAGAATTCTGGCGTCATAACTCAGCAGCATATCGAAGCCGTAGAAGTGGACATCGTTTTCGCTCACGGTGACATCGATAGACTCCCGCGCCCCCTGATAGGTGTTGCGGGTGCGCTCAACCTCGATTTTCGTGACCTCCCGCTTCTCGTGCAGGAAAGAGAATATACAAACCGATGTGTCGATACCGTCGATGGCGATAGCGGTGACATCGAATTGAACGCCCTCCTCCTCGGGCGTTGTCTCCATGCTGAACTGCCCGCTGCGCGGGTCAAATCGCCAGGGGAGCGTCGGGGTTGGGGCGACGTCGGCGATGTAGATATTCGGGGGCCGCTGGCACGAGTCGGGGTCGATAGCATGGAGGGTCTTGTTGAACGTGTAACTGCCGGTGGGCAGGGAGACGGTCAGGGTGCTGCACGGGGAGTCAACAAACTCGGGTGGCTGGTTCTCGGCTACCTGAATCCAGAAACGGCAGTTCCGGTCGCTGTCGGTGCGCCAGCCGGCGTAATCGGCAATGACCTCCTGCGCCAGCACGCGTCCGGCATCAGTCGGTCGCGGGCGGAAATAAAACTCACCGGTTTGGTGGTTGATAAAAGCCGGCGGGCGGGACAGTGAATCGCGCTTCAGGCTGTAGGTGATTCCGGTCCGGGAGTCAGGATAATCCGGATCGACTGCTGTGATAGTATCTTTGAGTTCACCGCAAAGGGGGACCATAAGCGTTCCGGCCGGACACTCTGTAAACCGAGGTACGACACGATCACGGGTTTCAATAACTACCGGGATCTGAATGGTGTCCGATCCGGACGTGAGCAGCAAGTTCACGACGAATTTACCGCCCTGATCGCTGGCGGTCAGTTGAACCCAAAGCACAGTATCCTCAACCAGAGAGATCAGTCCGGCAGGCGCGGGATCAATGGACTCAATAGTCAGGCGTGGCGTTTCACAGGAGTCAGGTTCGTGAATCTTAAACGCCAGCAGTGTATCGACCGGAGCGGGGATACGGGCCACCATGGATGGGCCGTGACCGAAGACCTCGAAAATCGGCTGCAGTCTTGGCGGCGTGTTTCGGTACCGCAGCCAAAAGATGCAATTGCCCGAATCAGATGTCTCTAAATCCGTATTGAAAATCGAGGCGGCGATCTCGACCTTGTACATGCGGCGGGTATCCTCCGGTTGCGGGTACCTGATCCAGTTACCCGACTTTTCGTCAAGCTCACCCGGGCCGGACACGAGATGATACCGTAGCCGCCCTCGAGCATTGGGCTGATTGGGAATCTTCGCTTCGAAGGTGAAGGAAACGAACTCCTGGCAAGTCGATATGTTACTGAACGAGTAATCCGGACAACTGGTAAACACCGGCGTTTCAAGTTCATCCGGCGGCACTGCCGAAACGGCCCCGGCTAACAGCACTATAGTGATCCCCACTATTATGACAGAGAAAAATCGACGTGACATAACAGTCCCCATCCCTTGGAAGTGACTAAATGTACAGATGTATGATTATAGAGTAAGATAGCGAATTTCTTGCCGATGTCAATTGGTGATTGGGGATTGGGGCTCGAGATGTATGTCGTGGAGACGGTTGGGCCATTTTGTGCAGGGAACATACAGGGCAAAAAAAACTTTTATTACCGCAGAAAATGGCTACATTGAACGCCGATCAACCTAATCAGAACCGACAGGAAAATGGCCACGGATAAGAAAAAGAAGAAAAGCAAAGTCAAGCCGAACGTTCTCAAGGGCTTTCGGGACTACCCGCCCGAGGAGCAAATCGCCCGCGAGAAGATGCTGGGCAATTGCCGCGAGGCGGTCGAGTTGATGGGCTTTCTGCCGCTCCAGACAGCGTCGCTGGAGTTCGCCGAGACCCTGCTGGGCAGCCATTATACCGAGGACAACCTCGCGGAGCTGTTTGGATTCCTCGGCCCCGATGAGGTCGAGATGGCGTTGCGGTATGAGTTCACCGTCTCGCTGGCGCGGTATGTGGCGGGCAACCCGACTCTGCCGCTGCCGTTCCGTCGGTATCAATACGGCAATGTCTGGCGGGTGGATAAGCCGGGACCGGGACGGTTCCGGGAATTTATGCAGTTTGACATTGACATAGTCGGGACAAAAAATCTGCTGGCTGATGCCGAGATTATCGCGGCGATGGTCCAGACGCTGGATCATGTCGGGATAGAGAAGTTCAATGTCAGGTATTCCAATCGAAAACTGCTGAACGGGCTGATTGAGTTTGCGGGCGTTCCGGAGAAGGTCGGTCCGGATGTAATGCGGGTGATCGACAAGTTGGAAAAGCAGGGACGCGAGGCAGTCATTGCCGAATTAGGGCCGGGTCGCACGGATCAGTCGGGGGACAAAATTCCGGGGCTGCACCTCACCGAGGATCAGATTACGCATATCGGGAAATTCCTTGATGTCGCCTCAATGCGTGACCAGAAGCAGCTGCCCGAAGCGGAGAAGCTACTGGGGCACATTCCGGCCTCGCAGGAGGGGATCGATGATCTCAAGCGGATCGAGGAGTACCTTGATTCAATGGCGGTCGACCAAAGCAAGTCCGGGATCGATCTGACGATTGTACGCGGGCTGGGATACTATACCGGTCCGGTGTTTGAGACGATGCTTGAGGACCTGCCGGACTACGGTTCGGTGTTCAGCGGCGGGCGGTACGATAATCTTGTCGAGCGGTTCGTGAATCAGTCGGTACCGGGCGTGGGAGCCTCAATTGGAATCGATCGGCTGTTAGCCGCGCTGCTGAAGTTAGAGGCGCTGACGCTGGAGCAGGCGACCTCGAAAGTCATAGTCACTACGATGGATCGGGACCGTATCAGCGACTACCTGGGGATACTGCACGAGCTGCGTGAGGCGGGGATCCCGGCCGAGATATATTCAGGTGATACGAAAAGCCTGACCAAGCAGATCAAATACGCCGACAAGGTGGGGATTCACTTAGCGGTGATCGCAGGCTCGGATGAGTTCGCCAACGGACAGGTGACGGTCAAGAATCTCGAGGCGGGGCGGATTAAGGCGCAGGAGGTTGAGGATCGGGAAGAGTGGCTGAAGGCGGAGGATATTCAGAAGACGATTGAGCGGTCCCAACTGATAGAATACGTGAGGTCCCGGATCAGCTGACGACATCGGGAGGTTCGTTTCTTTCCTGCTCCTTTTTTTCTACCAGGCGGACAATTCGTTCCTTGCGTTTGTCGAGAAGCTTAATCTGATCGCGCATTTCCTGCTGTTGGGTTTCACCGTCCGTTGCTTTCAACTCTTCCTTGAGCTTTGCCTGTGACGCCTCGAGGGTTTCATACCGCTCACGCAGTCGTTCTATAGATTCAGCCTCCGCTGCTTTATCAAAGACAATATCCTCGGGTCGTTGCGCAGCGGTCTCAGAGTCTTCGACATCCTTCGTCAAGGGTGGAACGAACTGGTCGCCCAGCTCGACGCGGCGCTGGTTCATAAAAGTCGGGGACACAATCTCCACGCCGTCTTCATGGAGGCAATCGAGAATCATCTGCCGGAGTCGGGATCGGGTGGAAAGTACGTGAGTAACCTCGGTCAGCATGCCGGAAATTTGGTAGGACACCGAGAAGTCGTCGAGATTGAGAACGTATACGAACGGATCTTTCAGGCCGGTTTGTTCGGCGGCGGTCAGGAGAAGTCGTTCTATTCGGGCGCGCGAGATATCGTAGCCAAGTGATACTTTGGCCGAGATAATAGTGCCCGTTGACCGCAGGACCTTGACCGGATTTGTCACCAGGTAGAGATTGGGCAGGGTGACGAGGTTACTATCCTCGGCCTGGATTTCGGTATGGAACAAGCCGAGTTCGGTGACGCGTCCGAAGTTGTCGCGCACGCTGAGGAAGTCACCGGCGCGGAAACTACGTATAGTTCTCAGCATTACGCCGGCCATGGCGTTGCCCAGAAGCGTTGTGGACGACAGGGCGATGGCGGCGGAAAGCAGGATGCCAATTAGACTGAGCAACTGGCCCTTGCTGGTGTCGCCCAATGGTGAGGCCACAATCAGGCTGACCAAACCAAGCAGGGACAGGAGCATAGTGGCGAGCTGGATGCGGTACCGTCGGGCAGTGCGAACGCCGTTCTGTTTGGCCAGCAGGTATCGGACAATCACAATGATGAGGACAACGGCCACGGCGGTGACAGCCATGGGGGTCGCCGATGTCAGCGAATCGAGCATGCGATCGAGCAGCCACATACGAAACTCCTTTCCTGCCCAACGAAACCACGGCAGGCTGCTCGGGTCAAGTCAAAAGCTTCATCCTTGATTGAACTACAAGTGACTCACCTCGGTTGAGGGCATAAACGTGAGATGAGGCATGTACGGCTCGCCGATTAAAGTGAGGCCGATATCTGAAAGCTTGCTTGAGGAAATGGGAGGAGATACATTGGAAGGTGTGAAAACTGAACTCGTACAGGAGACGGAAGCGGTATGCCTCAGGAAATCCTGATAGGTCTTGGGAGCATAATTGTCCTGGGCATTCTCGCCCAGTGGCTTGCGTGGCGCCTGCATTTGCCGGCAATTTTGCTGCTGTTGGTATTCGGATTTGTCGCCGGACCGGCAACCGGGATTCTCAATCCTGACCGGGTTTTCGGCGACCTGTTTTTCCCGATTGTATCGGTGTCGGTGGCCCTGATTCTTTTTGAAGGGGGCCTTAGTCTCAAGCTGCGTGAATTAAAGCTGGGCGGGGCGATTGTCACGCGGTTGACTACCATCGGTATCCTCATCACCTGGATAATGGCAGCGCTGGCATCACACTGGGTGGCCGGCATTGATTGGTATCCCGCGGTGTTGCTGGGTGCAGTTCTGGTGGTGACCGGGCCAACAGTGATCATTCCACTGTTGCGTCAAGTTCGTCCGACCGGTCGGATCGGCTCGATTGCCAAATGGGAAGGGATCGTCAACGATCCAATAGGAGCCATTCTCGCCGTGCTGGTGTTTGAGGTGATCGTAGCCGGGGAGTCATCCATTTCCGCGATACTGGCGACCAGCGTCCTGAAAGCACTTATCGGTGGGACCCTTATCGGACTGGCCGGGGCCGGACTGACCGTGATTCTGCTCCGCCGGTACTGGATTCCCGACTTTCTGCAAAACCCGGTCTCGACCATGCTGGTGGTCATTGTCTTTATAGCCTCTAACTGGATTCAGCATGAATCCGGCCTGCTGGCGGTGACAGTAATGGGTGTTGCGCTGGCTAACCAGCGATTTGTTTCAATCAAGCACATTTATGAATTCAAAGAAAACTTGAGGGTCATACTTATATCCAGCTTGTTCGTTATGCTGGCGGCCCGGATGCCGGTTGCTGATTTGCAGCTCACTAACTGGGCGGAATGGGCCTTAATCGGACTGCTGATACTGGTCATTCGGCCGGTATCGGTTTTTGGCTCGACTATCGGGTCGGATATCGGTCGGGCGGGGAAGACGTTCCTATCGTGGCTGGCGCCTCGCGGTATTGTAGCGGCGGCGGTGATTTCCGTTTTTGCGCTGAGACTGGAGCAGGCGAACATTGAGGGTGTCGATCGACTGGTGCCGATTACATTCAAAATCATTTTTGCGACGGTCGCTATTTACGGATTGACGGCGCCATGGCTGGCGCGATATCTGGGGCTGGCGAAACCGAATCCGCAGGGCGTTTTGCTTGCCGGGGCGCATCCATGGGCGCAGCGCATGGCCAAGATCCTTAAGGATGAGGACTTCGCCGTTGGTCTGGTTGATTCCAACTGGACCAATATCCGTCAGGCGCGCAACGAAGGTCTGCCGGCTCACTACGGGAGCATTCTGGCCGAGGAGATGCTGAATGATCTCCCGCTGGATGAAATCGGCAAGTTCCTGGCAGTGACCCCGAACGACGAAGTCAATTCGCTCGCGTCGCTGCATTTCTCCGATGTGTTCAGCCGGGCGGGCGTGTTTCAGCTTATGCCGACAACGGCGCGAAAGAAGGAAGGTCAACAATCGGAGATGCCGTCGCATCTCCGCGGCCGTCACCTCTTCTCCGAGAATGCGACGTACGACCATATCACCGACATGTTCAATCGTGGAGCTGTCGTCAAACGAACTACAATAACAGAAGAGTTCGATATGGATCGGTTTACCGTTATGTACGGCGAGGAAGCGTTGCCGTTGTTTATCATAACGGACTCAGGGGAGTTGCGTCCGTATACGGTGAACGATCCGCCGGAGCCGAACAGCGGTGATAAGTTAATCAGCATCGTATTCCCGCGCGACAAAGAAAAACGTAAAGCGGCACAGAAAAGTCATGCCGAGGCCGTGACTGAGTCCGAGGACCAGGAGGCTGATAAACCTCCCAGCAGAGACAAGAAGGCCGAAATGGAGCACGATGAAGAAGAAGCGTGACAAAATCGGTCGGCGGTTCACGACTGAGCGGGGAACAGCAAAGAGCCATGCCAACCTGTCGCATGAGGCGCGCGCTGGCAACGAAAACGATCTGTTTGAGATACTGGACAAGACAGACCGGCCGTTCCTGCTGATTCTTGATCTGGTAACGGACCCCCACAATCTCGGCGCCTGCCTGCGGTCGGCCAATGCGGTCGGCGTCCATGCTGTAGTTGTACCGAAGAACCGTGCCGCTTCGTTGACCGAGACCGCCCGGCACATTGCATCGGGGGCCGCCGAGCATACGCCGTTTATCCAGGTGACCAACCTCGCTCGTACTATGCGACTGCTCAAGGAGGCGGGGGTTTGGATTGTCGGAACGTCGCACAAGGCCCGAAAGACTCTCTACGAGGTTGATATGTCCGGTTCGGTGGCGCTGACGCTGGGTAGCGAGGGGAAGGGGCTGCGTCGGCTGACTGAGGAACAGTGTGACTTTCTGGTGCGCATTCCAATGAACGGTCAGGTGGAGTGCTTGAATGTATCAGTCGCCACCGGCGTCTGTCTCTATGAGGCACTGCGGCAGCGGTCGGCCAAAGAGTGATTCCCTACAACGGTTTTTGAAGAATCTTGTACAACGATTAGCTTTGGTATTGCCATTGAGAGACATCGTCAGGCACAGGAGCCCGCGTAGATGAAACCAGTCATCATGGCGGCGGTGACGGTAGTCACGCTGGCGCTTACATTCTACAGTATCGGCATTTTCCTCGAGCAGAAAAAACGCCGTGTTACTCTCGGCGTTATTCGAGCCCTGACCATCGGTGTTGTCCTGGATATCACTGCTACTGTTTTGATGATTGCCGGATCTGAAAACACGCCGTATTCGATTCACGGTATGCTGGGTTACTCCTCTCTGGCAGCGATGCTGACCGACACCGTCCTGGCCTGGCGCCATCGGTTGAATCACGGCGACGAGCCGGTTCCACGCTGGCTACACGTTTATTCGCGGATAGCGTATATCTGGTGGGTGGCGGCTTTTGTTACCGGCGGTTTGCTGGTGGCGATGAATCATCCGACTTAGTTGCGCCCTGCAATTCGTTGCCCTGCAATTGAGTCCACCCCCAAATCAATAAGGTCGGTTTTTTGCGCGATTAGGGGAACCCGCGCCGTAAAATAGTCGTTACAACAAGTAAATTTAGCGCAATCTATCTAAATGGAAGTAAAGAAGGAGTGACACCACATGCTCAAACGTACTATCACAGCGATTCTGGCGATAATGTTAATCGCCGGCATGTCTCAGGCGGCCGATTGGAAAATCGATCCGGCCCATTCATCCGTTAGCTTCAATGTCAGTCACATGGTAATATCGAAGGTGCCGGGTAATTTCAAGAAATTCTCGGGGATGATCGTCGCCCCGATGAAAGACAACGGCGAACTCGACCTGAGCAATGCCAAGGTTACCATGACCGTCGATCCCGCCTCGATTGATACTGACAATGCCGACCGCGACAAGCATCTCCGTAGCGAGGATTTCTTCGCGGTGGAAGAGTATTCGGAGTGGAAATTCGTATCAAAGAGAATCATTCCAGGTGAGGGTAATGAATTCAAGATCGTCGGCGACCTCACAATTAAGGCTGTCACCAAGGAAGTGACTTTCGATGCCGTACTCAACGGTGTCGTAAAGGATCCGTGGGGCAACACCAAAGCCGGTTTTTCGGCGATAACTACAATCAACCGCCAGGATTTTGGCGTCGAGTGGAGCAAGTCGCTTGACGCCGGTGGCCTGGTCGTGGGCGACGATGTCAAGATCATGATTGAGCTGGAAGCAGCCAAGGTTGAAGAAGAATAAGAGCTGATTGACCAGCTTTGCATATATGAAAAAAGCCCGCCGGAAGGCGGGCTTTTTCGTGAAGTGGAACTCCGTCCTTGAGTGGGTAGAGTGAGTCTTATTCAGCCCATACGTCGCAGCAGACCAACGACCTTGCCGGCTATGCGGAATTCGCCGGACAGTTTGTCGACTATGATCGGCTCAAAATCTTCGTTTTCGGGCTGTAGTCTGATATGGTCGCGCTCGGGGAAATACCGCTTCACGGTGGCCTCGCCGCCGATAATCGCAACGACTATATCACCCTTTTGCGCCACTCGCTGCTTTTTCACAACAACCAGATCCCCGTCGAATATACCGGCATTTTTCATCGAGTCACCGCTTACTCGGAGGGAAAACGAGTCCTCTTTGGGCAGAAATGATAAATCAACTGCAATTTCACCCTCGATGTTTTCGACTGCATCGATGGGCAGTCCGGCGGGCACTGTCCCGACCAGGGGGAGCCTACCGACTTCGGTGGCGATGGAGCGGGTAAGCTCAAGTCCGCGGCTGATGAAGCGTTGTTTGGTCAGATAACCTTTCTTGATCAGTGCAGCCAGGTGTGTCCGAACGCCGTTAGTGGAGCTGATGCCGAATTTCTTTCCAATTTCCCGAATTGTGGGGGGATGGCCCCGTTCGGCAACTTGAGCGCGTATGAACTCGAGCACATCGCGCTGTCTGTTCGTAAGTTCCTTCTTCATCACACCTCCACAATAGTGCCCACTTGTTCAGTTGTCAAGGGTAAAGTGTATGGTTTATATTGGAATGTGATGCAGAGCGGAAAGCCCGCACCTGTCAGTCCACACCAACTGCTGTTTCATCCGTGATTTCGATTGAATTAAAGAGGATTGTGAAGGAGGATATGTATGCGAAAGTCAGCCCTTATGTTAGCCTTGTGCCTCAATGTAGCCTGGGCTATTGGCTCGGCACAAAGCCCGGCAGATTCGGCAGAACCAACCGAACAGGCTTCTCCTGAAACCAGCACAGAAATCGGGGATGTTTTGACCGTTGATGCGGTTCTGACGACTGGGATTGAGGACCGGATGCCGGTCGATACGGTGTCGTCCGTCTCGGCCGATGTCGGCGAGGTGTATTGCTGGACTCGCTTCACCGGGGCCTCGGACAGTCTTGACGCGACGTTTCAGTGGCTGCATGGCGAGGAGGAAAAAGGCCGCGTGAATCTGCCAGTCAACAGCAGTAATTGGCGAACCTGGAGCTCGAAAAAGATTCGCCCGGACTGGACCGGTGATTGGGAAGTTCGGATTCTGAGCCTTGATGGTCAGATTTTGAGATCGATCAGTTTCGTCGTCGAGCCGGCCACCGCATCCCCACCGGACACGACCGGTAATTAGCCTGTCGACAAAAAAGCCCGGCGCCGACTGCACCGGGCTTTTTTCTACTCGAAGATCATACCCTAAGAGGCTCGTTCAGCTTCCTGTTCAGTCTTGGCCTGTTCGATGATCTTCTGGGCGGCGTCGTGCGGGACTTCCTCGTAGTGAGAGAATTCCATTGTATAGACGCCCTGGCCCTGGGTCATCGAGCGAAGATCGACCGAGTACTGGTACATTTCTGCTTGGGGGACCTGGGCCCGAATACGCTGATTGGAGCCCTCGGGATCCATACCGGCGATCTTGCCTCGGCGTGATGAAAGATCTCCCATCACGTCACCGGTGAATTCGTCGGGCACCAGGACTTCCAGCGAGTAAATGGGTTCGAGAAGCACCGGCTTGGCCTGCATGAAACCCTGTTTAAACGCCTGCGAGGCGGCTATCTTGAACGCCATATCCGAGGAATCGACCTCGTGATAGGAGCCGTAGTAGACCGCTACCTTCACGTCCACCACCTGTGAGCCGGCCAGGCCGCCGTTTGTCATGGCCTCGACCACACCCTTTTCGACAGCCGGTATATACTTGCTGGGAATCACGCCGCCTTTGATTTCATCCATGAACTCAAAGCCGCCGCCGCGCTCGTTCGGTTCGAGCCGCAGGTGTACGTCGCCAAACTGACCCCGGCCACCGGACTGCTTCTTGTGCCGGTACTGCATCTCGGCTTTGGCACGAATCGTTTCGCGGTAGGCTATTTTGGGACGAACCAGTTCCACCTCGGCGCCAAACCGCTTGTGGAGTTTTTCGGTAATAATCTCAATATGCGTGGCGCCCTGGCCCACCAGCACGAGCTGCTTTAGGGCGGCGTCGTGGATGACCTTGAAAGTCGGATCCTCAAGATTGAGTTTCGTCAGGCCGGTGCCGATTTTCTCCTCGTCGCCTTTGGCTTTGGGCTGGATGCCCACGTCCATGACAGGATTCGGGTACTGGACCGCCGGAATGGTAAGCTTGAGCCCGCCGCCGGCAAGGGTGTCGCCGGTACTGGTGCCTTTTAGCTTTACGAGGATGCCGATATCACCGGCTGGGACAACGGGAAGGTCGGTCCGGTTCTTGCCCTGCATGGTGTAAATCTGGCTGGCGCGTTCCGATGAGTTAGTACGCTGGTTGGAGAAGTCCATACCGGATTGGACCTTGCCTAAATAGACCTTAAAGAAGGCCAGTTCGCCGAGGTGCCCTTCGGTAACGGTCTTGAATACGAACAGCAGCGGCTTACCGCTATCGTCACAGGGAACTTCTTCGGTCTCTTCGGAATCGGTTTTGGTTGCGATAGCCGGTGGCATCTGGTTGGGTGCCGGGAGGAATTCAGTGGCAAAGTCAAGTAATATGCTGACGCCCCAGTTTTTTCCGGCCGCGCCACACAGAATCGGATACAGTTTGGCAGTGGTGATGCCGATCCGGAGGCCTTTCTGGATGTCTTCGGCGCCCAGCGTGCCGTCTTCGAAAAACTGCTCCAGCAGGGCATCGTCGGCCTCAGCCGCCACTTCAATCAGAGCTTCGCGCTCGGCTTCGGCGACATCTTTGAGATCGCCGGGGATTTCAGTCTCGTTGCGGGAGCCGTCGGCATTGTACTCGTATGCCTTCATGTGCAACAGGTCGATAACACCCTTGAAATTTTCGGCCTCACCGATCGGGATTTCGACAGCAACGGCCTGCTTGCCGAAGACGTTCTTGATCGAGTCAATAGTCGTCTGCCACTTGGCGTTTTCAATCTCCATCTTGTTGACGAAGAAGAAGCGCGCGATGGACTGATCACCCAGGGAGCGCCATTGAATCTGGGTACCGACCTCGACACCCGCAGTGGCGTTGACCATAAAGCAGGCGGCGTCGGAGACTTTTGCGCAGGCGAGAAATTCACCGGTAAAGTCCAGATGGCCGGGGCAGTCGAAGAGGTTGACTTTGTGGTCTTTCCATATCGTCGCCAGGAGTTTGGCTTGAATGGAGGTTTTCCGGGAAATTTCGGCCTCGGTGTAATCAAGCAGCGAGGAACCGTCATCGACCCGCCCGATACGACTATTGACGCCGGATGTATAGGCCACGGCGTCGGCGAGGCTGGTCTTGCCGCATCCACGCTGCCCCGCGAGGCAGATATTTCTGATTTTGTCAGTAGGGAATTCCTTCACCAGGGACCCTCCGTTTTCAATGAATATATCAAAATTGCTTCTTTTGCTTTCTGGTTGGCGGTCAGAGCCGGCTGTCCGGAAAAACCGCGAAACCGATTAATACCAAAAAAGGGCTCTGATGTCAACGGCTTTGCCGGGTGAGTGGGTGGAAATGGCGGGCTGATAGCCGCATAAAAGTACCCCCGGGGCTGGTGTGTATCCCCGGGGGTATGTATCGAAAGTTC
>CAZTBP010000017.1:0-96066 GCA_964612145.1 uncultured Ignavibacteriales bacterium
CGGCGTTATAGCCGGTGTGGTGGACGTTCCCCTGGAACATTGTCCAGTCGGAGGCCGCTGCGAGCGCCTGAGATATTAGCACCAGAGCCAAAGTGGTTAAACAAATGCGAAGTATTTTCATATCATTCTTCAACCGAAGTCACTTTACGTTTCTTTAGCGAAAAACTCCGAGCAATTCCACCACAAAAAAGAAAATTGCCGGTAAAATATAGGGCTTATAGTACTTTACTCGGAAATCTTCTTTTTGAAATTCATGGAAGTTACTGAAACCATAGATCCTGCCTCGAACATAGTAGGATAGAATGCCAAAAGTGAAAGCAACAACCACGGATGCCCATATGACAAACTCAATAAAGAAATGCCAGGTTCTGTCCGAAAGACCGGCAGCTACCGCTGAACGCACATGATCTTGACGAAAGATCAAGTACATCAAGCAGAATAAGATCGCTGTTAATGTGTGCAGTCGGGGATACCACTTGCAGCGAAGAGCTTCAGATTGCTCTTTGGCGTCACTACTCCAACCTTTGTGAAATCTAATCAATTGAAAAGACTTTCATATAGTATCTTACTTTCATTGCGGCAGTAATTCCAGGACCAAAAGTCACACTAGTATTTCTCCTGTAATTACCACCACTGAAAAAGGGGGCAAGGGGTACCTGCGAGTGAACGCCTACCCCACCTTTGTGGACAGCGAATCCCCAATGAAGTCCTTCTTCCAATCCTCCACCTTCACTGACAGAGCCAGAGATAGGAAGTCTGGCTTTCCCGATCGAGGCATCAAGGCCCACTTGACCTTCGAGCACCAGAAAGACGTCCCCGTCTGGTTCAGCAACAATATATGCGCCACCACCTATCAATACTGCCCAACCCGCTCCAAATTCGAGAGTAAGATTGCCATCCTGGCTGCCGTGTGTAGGCGAGCTACCCACGAGTCGAGGGTCACCGCTGCCCTTTCCGCCCTCTTCAAAAGCAGCGCCTTCCAATTCAGAGACGTCTTGGTCACCGTAGGCATCATTCTTCATCGGGTCATCATCTTTCGGACCGTACATACGCTCAATGGCCGTCTTAAATCGGTTGTACTCCCAAAGAGTTATGGACCCTCGGATTCCCTGATTGAGAGTAAGCAGTTCCCATCCTTCAAAGGCGTCACGACTGAAAGCCAAATTCAACATCACTCGATTCCCTAATGACGTCGCATAGTTTGTTGCCATAGAATAACCAATGTTGTTGCCTCTGTAAAGATTTGGAATGCCTGTGGGGATGCCGTAATAGCTGGCTGCACGGGTCCCGGCGCTTAGAAAGTCTCCTTCGTAAGCCATCACAGCGGCGGGCCCCAGCCATGACCACGTTCCAGCCTGTGGGAATCGTACAACAAATCCCCCAAACATTCGCTCGCCTGGGCGCGTATTTGGCTCTATAGACCACTCAAACAGATTCTCAATCAAACCGGACACGCTAAACATGCCGTTCGGATCAACCATCGAGATCGGATTATTATTCCCGTACAAGTACGCTGAAGCAAATTACGACGGGTGGCCCACCATTTACGGTCCGTTGACAAACATGTCGACAACTTCATCGTCCTTGTCAAAGATCGCCAATAGTACACCATTGTCATACAAGTAGACAAGCGAATCATAAGTGAACTTAGGACAGAGCTCACCGCCACCACCAGCACCTTGTGTGGTCATGCCGCCGTCAAGACTGTTCATACCTTCGAGTTCTCCCCCTCCACCATCGCATTCACCCCAGTATTGATAGGCAAGGGTGCCCCGCCGCTTGCGGTGGGATCGGTCCGAATAAATATTCACTCCCGATCCATCACTGCTCATGACACGACCGTCTTCCAACCTGATATCTGCGCTCCTTCATGCTCACATCATCGAATATACCATCCACCCTCAAATCTCCCAACCACAAAATCGACAGCAAACCGATGCGAACCCCGCCACCACGCCTATAAGTGACAGCAGGTCCCTCATGTAACCTGCGTACTCAAGCTGAAAAGGGAAAACCGCAATGAAAACGCAAAAGACCAAACAAACCCAAACCAATCAAACCGTAACACCCCAACCACTTACAAAAACACCCCCATCCCTGCAACCCAACCCGCCCCTCAGGTGTTAAACAACCGGACCAACACAACCGTCGTAACACTGGCATTCAAACCGCCGATACCATATCTTGGACCGATGAACGACAACACCACCACGAGCCGAACATGAAGAAAGCAACCGCACTCACCCTGGCCATCCTCATCCTCCCGCTCGGCGCCCACGCCGCCAAGTTCGCCGGCGACGCTTTCTCCCTTGGCGTCGGCGCGCGCGGCCTCGCCCTCGGCGGCGCGGTCGTCGCCGGCCCCTTCGACGCCACCGCCGCCTACTGGAACCCGGCCGGGATGAACCGCCTCGACGGCCGCTACCTCACAGCCATGCACGCCGAGACCTTCGGCTCCCTCCTCAACCACGACTACGTCGGCTTCATCTCCGCCGACCCCGAGGCCGAGTCCACCATCCGCGCCTATGGCTTCTACGTCTACTACCTCGGCGGCGGCGGCATCAAGATCACCCAGCTCAACGAGTTCGACCGCCCCTATGTCGTCCGCGAGGAATCCCACGCCGACATCCTCGCCGCCGCCTCCCTCTCCGGCCGCCTCTCCGACCGCATCGACTTCGGCGTCACCGCCAAGATCATCTACCGCGATATCGGCACCGAAACAGGGCAGGGACTCACCCTTGATGCCGGTGCACTCTACGACCCGACCGAATGGGCCACCATCGGCCTCATGGTCACCGACATCACCACCGGCTTCATCCGCTACTCCGGCGAGACCTTCGACACCGAGGCCAACACCGAATCAATCTACCCGACCGTCAAACCCGGCCTCATGCTCCTGCGCTCCCACGACGACTTCACCGGACGCCTCATGGCCTCCGGCGACCTCAAATTCGAGAATCTCAAAGACGCCGCCCAGTACTGGACCGGCTCCCTCTCGCTGGATACACACTATGGTCTGGAGATCGGTTACAAAGAAATGGCCTTCGGACGCGCCGGCTTCGATATCGGCCGCTTCACGACCGGCGGTGGCGTCTTCGTCCGCGACATCGCCGTCGACTTCGCCTACCTCCACGACTCCGACCTCGACGACACCTTCCGCGTCTCCGCCGCCTACCGCTTCTAGCGCCGGCCGACCCTGGGCGCCTCATCGCAAACCCGAAGCCCCCGAGCTTGCTATGGAACACTTTTCGGATCCCTCAAATGGAACGGGGGAGAGGTACCTGTACCGCCCCTTCCCCTTGGGAGCCCCCGCTTGCAAAGAGCAATATACAGCGCTGGTTAATGCGCCGCTGCCGTATCCTGCGACGGTTCCGCCCCATCCGATGACACCAGCATTCGCGCCGCCTCTTCGGCCTCCGGCCAATCCATCGTCACGACAAACATCCCGCGCACCTCGCCGGCCTCATACCCGATAGCTTTGTCTTCGGGGTATAACTCGGCGACCTTGTCCGCGACACCCTCCGCCAGTTGATCCTGCGGACCGTGGCAGTTCAAACACATCGGTGCGGTCTTGATCACCTTGTAATAGACGAAGGTCGTCTTACCGGAATCATCCATGTCCCAGACCGCGTAGTAGTCGTTTTCCTGGTCGGTGGTGTCCAGAAACTTTGCCAGCACCGCCACTTCATTTTCCGACGGCTTATTGGCCGGATTGCGATACTGCGTACTCACCCGCTCAATCGTCCAGTGTTCGGTGGCATTCGCCTCGGCGATCTTCGGCGCCGCCACATTGCATACCTCAATGGCGTTGACCGCGCCCCCCTCGTTCATCGCACTCATCAACGCTCCCTTGAGCTCTTTCATGTACGAGCCGGTGATCTTCTCTGCCGCCGCTTTGGCAAGCTTCATATCGTACGTGGGCCCCGTGTCGGATTTGGTCTCCGGTTCGCCGCCGCAGCCAGCCAGCAAAATCAGTAACGACAATAAAACAGTGTACTTCATGACGATCTCCTTATGTGTGTAGGGGAGAAAGTATCGATTCAGGCCTGAACTCACAAGTTTTTTTGATCACAAGCAACGCTGGCAGTTGACCTGAAAGCTTTTGAGAAGTCTTTGTAGAGCAACTACTAAACGAAGTCTGCTTGTCCTTAATTGCACAAGCAGAGGCAAAGTTGCGTTATAATGAGCCTTGTGAGTCGATTTTATCCTGTTTTATCCCTTGGTTAAATGCGTTCTAAGCTTATATTATTCATGAGATTAGGAGGCGAGTTATTTTACTGGGCCTGCCTTCTCGGAACCAATTTGGTTAGATTTGTGTTTAAAAACATGGACAAAAGAGCTTCCTGAAAGTCGCTTTTGGCCGGGCATCGTACCGGCCCGCGAGACGATTGGTGGTGAGATTGAATGATGAAGTACGACATAGACAAAGCCCTGAAACCCTTCCATAACATCCGCATGATGCTGGAAGGCGTCCCGCGCGATATCTGGGATACCATTCTCCCGGCTAATGAAGCGAAATTGGCCCTGCTGGAATCCAACATCCTGTTTTTCAAACGTCGCGCTAAAGAACGCGAACAAGTGATGAACATTCAGAAGCTGTGTGGATTCCCGCTACGGCCCAATGAGTCACTGCGCGAGGTCAACATTAAGGCCCGACTGGCAGGACATCGCAAAGACAGGCTTCGCAGAAAGTACAACGAGAACCGGGGCCAACAGAACAGCGACCTCGACGACGATCTCATGAATGAGTAGCCTGATAGATTGACGATATCCCCGCTGTGGCGGGGATATCTTTTTAGAAGTTAAATCCCGCCCGCAAATAGAACCGGTCCCGCTCATCCTCGGCAATTCCATACCCAATCTCAAATGGGCCCAGTGGTGTGTCCAGCGCCAAAAACGCTCCCGCTCCCTGCAGCGATGACTTCAGCTTGATATCATCCGTACTCGCAAACACGTTTCCGATATCGTATCGCACCGAGAAATAAAGCCGAAGCGGCAGCTTCGCCCTGACTTCGTTACTGATGACGAACATCTTCTCCCCGAATAGCTGGTATGTTCGGTATCCCGCAAACGAATGCATCCCCCCTAAGTAGAACTGTTCCGAAAGCGGCAGGGCAGGTCGCGAACCTCCAACTTCGATCCGGGGATGATACGTGAGATGCCTGCCCAGCGGGAAATACGCTTCCACATCGGCGTAGAACCTCGAATACTCCATGTCCCCCCCAAGAACTTCACCTGCCTGCTGAAATTCCAGGTGAACCTTCTTGCCGGAGTGTGGAAACGGAATCCTGTCAAACGTCTCGACCAGCGACTCCAGCGTCAAAACCCGCAGGCCGAATTCCACCGATGTCTCCGGATTGGTGTTAAAGTCATAATCGACTTCCTCAACCGTGACTTTCGCCGACACCGTCCCAAGCCGGGCAATCTGCTGTCCCAGACTCAGCGTCACACCCGTCTTGCGCTCCTCCCGTTTCCCGATAAGCGAATCCTCGCTGTCATACAGGTGACGATTGAGAAACTTGTGATACCCGAGCAAACGACTCGTCAGGTAAGTCTTGAATATTCGATCCGCTTTGATTGATACATGGTAGTCCTGTTGGTCCGGCGAATACCGGGCGTGCAACAGCGTCTCCAGGCCGAATCCACCCACATTATCATCGACCAGCTCAATGAATTCCTCAGACTCATACTCATCATCCCAATGCCACCCGAACCGAACCTGCCGATGTTTGTTCTCTAACACTCTTACGTGGACGATAGCTACTCCGTTCGATGGCACCAAATCTGCCGTCACCCGCTCAAATAACCCGGTCCCGTATATGTTTCTCACACCCTCCGCTGCCCGTTCCGTCGAGAACGGCTGGCCGACACTCAACGGAAAATGTGCTCGTATGTACCACGCCTTGGTACGCTCCTCACCATCGACCTCAACCCCCTTGATTATCGCCTCGTCAACGTGAATCGTAATCCGCCCCGCCTCCGGGTGAATATCCACGTCACGGATATTAAAGAGATCCCATTTCTCGTCAAAATAAAGCCGGCGCACGCGGTCCAGTGCCTCCGATAAGCGTTCCCGCGTAATGAGCGAATCCGAAAGCCCCAGTGTCAGCACCAGCGTAGAATCATCAAACATGGTGTTGCCTTCGAAATCAATAACGAGATGCGTCGCATCCATAGGACGGTAACCGCTCAGTCTGATCGTATAGGCACTTTCGGACCCGGCTGAGCCGTCGGACGAGATGTCGGCCTCAAGACGAAACAGGTTCATCTCGCGGCTGGCATCCTTCAAGAGGTTTACAAGTTCCGGACGGGTACAGTAGTGTCCGGCAAGTTCCTCCTCCAGCCACTGGTGACCGTTGACCAGATTTGAGTCAATTGCCACCTGAGTGATTGTGTAGCAGTTCGAATCGGCGCGCTCATCGAGCTGCGCTATTATACTATCAGCCGCCGCAATCCCGGCCGAATACCCAAGCTGAATCAGGCTGTCATAGTAGCGAAAGTCCGTCGACCCGATGTCATCTGGCACCGGCGCTATGACAAAATCCGCTTTTTCCAACGCCGCGGCCAGCTTCTCCGCAGACATAATCGTCGTAACCTGATTGGCGATATCGACCGGAGTCTTCAGCTGATCCTTCGGCAGCAGCGGGCTCGCTGTATTAATCGCCACAACGTAATCGACCGAGTCGGATAACCCCCGGGCAACATCCACCGGAATAGGATCAACCATCCCACCGTCCATCAGCAGCTGACCATCAATCTCGAGCCCCGTAAACGCCAGCGGAAAGGCCATCGTCGCCCGCATGGCATCGGCCAGCGAACCGGTACGGAGAACTTCCCGCTTGCCGCTGACCACATCGGTGCTCACCGTGGCAAACGGAATCCGCAGTTTGCTGAAATTGCCCGACGACCTGTATGTCGCCCGTGTTGTCAGGTTGATCAGGAAATTTGTCAAGTTCTGTCCGGATGTCAATGCGCGCGGAATAATCGGCCGAAGACCGTCAAACCGAATCGACAACAAGTCACGACCCTGCTCCTGACGCCGCGTCTGAAGCATTGTCGTTCGTGCCGGCTGATTCTTGAACAGGTTGGCAAAGTCCAGCTGTGTTGCGATGATCTCTAATTCCCAGGGCGAGTAGCCGGCCGCGTACAGCCCGCCGACAATACCGCCCATCGAAGTACCGGCGATACCTGCCACCCGCAACCCTCGTTCTTCAAACGCCTGCAGAATGCCGATAGTCGCCAGGCCACGCATACCGCCGCCGGAGATCGCCAGCACGACAGCATGCTGCGAATGCGCCTCATCCGGATCAAGGCCGTCAAGTCCACCAATGACGATCTGTTCGTTTGCTGCAAGCAGCCACGCAGGCAGCACCAGGACCAGCGCTATAATCAGCAGGGGAGTTTTCACTTGCTAAGTTCGATGCGTCGACAATTCATTACCAACACGGATTTGTATCGAAGACTAATAAAACATGCCGCTAACCAAGACGGAACTAAAAAATATTCAGGCGCTTTCCACTAAGAAAGAACGCCGTGCCCGGCAACGATTTACCGCCGAGGGAATCCGCCTGCTGGAGGAATCCGCTCGCTTTACCGTATGGCCCGAGACTGTATATTATGCCCCCGCCATGCTTAATGAACGCGGGAACGACCTGCTCCGTCAATTTGAATCAGCCCGCGTCCCCTGCACGGAAATTCCGTCCCGGCAAATGAAGCAGGTATCAGACACCAAAACGCCGCAGGGAATCATCGGCATTTTCCGAACCCCCTTACTCGCCCTGGCCGAACAATACCGACCGCGATATCGTACTATACTCGTGTGCGAGAACATCTCCGACCCCGGCAACCTCGGTACGCTGTTGCGTTCGGCACTGGCATTCGGCTTCAAGCTGGTCGTCCTGACCGGGTCTGTCGCCGAACCGTTCGCACCCAAGGTAGTACGCGCCTCTGTCGGGGCAGTGTTTGGCCTCGCCCTTGCCGAGGCCGGGCTGGACGAAATAGAAATGTTGATCGCGGAAGAAAAAGCCACCCTGCTGGCGGCAACCACAACCGGCGAACTGACCATGACTGAAGCCATGATCGACCAGAAAGGAGGCCGATACGCCCTGGCAATCGGCTCAGAAGCCGGCGGTCTGTCCGAACGACTCGCTGCCCTGGCCTCGGTTCGAGTGCGAATAGACCACTCACCTGAGGTCGAATCTCTTAACGCCGCCATGGCCGGGTCGATACTAATGAAGGAACTATATGACTCACTTCAATAAGCACATACCCCTCGCCGGCCCCCTGATCATGCTTCTGGCCTTGCTGTGTCCGACACCGATCTCAGCCCAGGAGATATTCAGGGAGAATGACGAACTCTGGAAAACTCGCGACTTGTCCAAGTCGGCTCCCATGACAGCAGGGGAGAAGCTGGTGATTCGCGCGGCCAAATCGATGACCGGTGAGCTCACCATCATCGCCGACAAAGCCAACGAAATCTCAGTCACCTACGTAAAGCGCGCCAAGGCTGACACCCGCTCCCGCGCGATTGACTACATCGACCTCATTGCGCTGGACCTCAACAAGACGTCAAGCCGCCTCGAAATACAGCTCCGGGCGCCCAACCCGGCACCGTGGGCCGGGACAGCCTGGTCTGGCGGGATGGAGGTCGAAGTACGCGTACCTGAAGAAATCTCGCTGGAGATCGACGCGCTCTATTTTGATGTCACCGCCGAAGGCCCATTTTCCGGCGTCCTGATCCCGTCGTCGCTGGGGCGTATTGAGGTAACTGATGTTGACGGTCCCGTCGAGGTCGCCACCGCCAACCGCCGCCTCACGCTGTCTCAAATCACCGGGCCCGTATCGGCCCGTACCAGGAACTCTACTCTCTTGGCAACCGACATAGACACCGACGGCAAACAGGCCTCTTTCCGTAACGATGGCGGCGATATCCATATCTCCGGGATTACCGGGGAAGTCTCCGCCAGCAATGTCTTCGGGCGAATCGAAATCACCGAGTTCAACGTCCGCGGACGACGCAACGTCATTCGGGGCCAGTCGGCGCCGGTTTCCATCCGGGTGCTGGAACTCAGTGACGGTCAGCTCGTGGTCAGCAACCGGCTTGAGGACATCGAAATCACGCTGCCGTCAAATGTATCGGCCGAAATGACCCTCGCCGTCGACGAGGGCGGCAAAATCGAAGTAAACAATTTCAAATTTATGACCGACCTCGTGCAACGCGACCGCCTCGGGCTTGTAGCCGGGGATGGTGACGGATTCGTCAGCAGTTCCATTAGTGGTCGCGGCAACATCTACATTCGCGGAATTGACTAGGAGATTATCATGCGCATATCAGCTCGACTTGCCGGAACCCTTTGCACCCTCTTTTTCCTGATAGCCCCTGCCATACAAGCTCAGCGAGTGCCCCTTCCGGACGGGGCCTTCTATTACAAACCGGCCTCGACCGTACACGGGGCTGCTTCGGCCTGGATCAACCCTTCGGCGCTCGGGCGATACGAACCGATTGAAGTTCAGTTGATGACCGACTACCGCGATGACTCCTTCGGCAAAAACTGGGGCTTCGTTCTCAGCCGCAGAGGCTTCGCGGGAGCCTACCGCACACTGGAGACTCCGTCAGGCGATTTCAAGGAATGGGTTCTCTCCGGCGGTTACGCTCTCGGTCACATGATTTCCCTCGGGGGATCCTACCGGCACTTTGCCGACGGACCCGAGGGCTACAACAACCGCCACTTCTGGAACCTTTCGATTTCGTCCCACGGTCAGGGTCCGTTCAGCATTGCCGCCGTAGTCTCTAATCTCAACCGCGGACGGATCGATGGTGACCGCAGCGAAATCGAACAGCGCTACTCGCTGGCTTATCGACCGATGCAGAAAACCGTCACGATAGCTGTCGATGCCATGCTGTCCACCGGTACCAAACTAAGCAATACCGATCTGGTCTATCACGTCGAAGTGCAGCCAACAGGGGGACTGTATATAGAAGGAATGCTCGACTCCGACGAGAATTTCCAGATCGGCCTCCGCGCCAACCTCCTTCAGTATTTTACCGGCTCCCAGAGCGGCTACAACAGCGACGCCGATCACCTTGGAACAACCTTCTATGTCGGCGCCACTTCCAAACGCCAACCCAGCCTGATCCCTGACCCCGAACGGCGACTTGCCCTGTCAGTCAACGGGGAAGTAGCCGAAAATCCCTCACAGCCGGTCTTCGGCTCAAAACGCACCTCGTTTGCCGATATCGTACTCAATATCTACCGGGCTGCCGAAGACCCCTCCATCGGCGAGATGGTTATCAAATTCAATCGTCTTGCGCTCGGTCTCGCGCAGGCTCAGGAAGTCCGCGATGCCCTGAAATATTTCCAGTCCCAAAACAAACGAATCATCTGCCACCTTTCCTCCCCCAACAACATCGGCTACTACGTCGCCAGCGTCGCCGATTCTATTCTGATTCCGCCGGTAAGTCGTTTTAATCTGGTCGGCCTTCGGATGGAAATGACATTCTACGCCGGCACGATGGAGAAGCTCGGCATCAACGGCGAAGTGCTGCGTATCGGCGATTATAAACGCGGTGCTGAGCAATTTACCCGAAAGGAATCCAGCGAAGAAAGTCGCGAGATGACCAACCGCATCCTCGATAACATCTACCGCCAGTTTGTCGACGGTATCGCCGACGGACGAGGTATCTCACCGGACTCGGTTCGAACTCTCATAGACCAGGGACCGTTTACCTCCGAGGACGCACTTGAACTCGGCCTGGTCGACGGCCTCTCATATGCCGACCGAATCCGGGAATCCGGTTTCCTCTCGGGAATGCCGCAGATCTCATTCCGCTCCTATCTTTCAGATACCCTCATCAACGACGGCTGGCCCCGGCTTCCGCAACTGGCGATCGTTTACGCCGAGGGCGAGATAACCGACGGCTCCGTGCCGGATCCGTTTGATGATCAGCGCGATGTTCGGCCGGGAACCATGCACCGTGCTTTTGCCCGCGCCCGTGCGAACTACGAAGTTGAAGGTGTCGTATTCCGCGTCAACTCTCCGGGCGGCCTCGCCCTTGTCGGCGAAGAGATCTACCACGATGCCGAACGCACTGCCAACACCAAACCGATGGCAGTCTCAATGTCCAATGTCGCCGCTTCCGGCGGCTACTATATCGCAATGGCCTCGGAACGGGTCTTCGCCAGCCCCGGCACGCTCACCGGATCGATCGGGATTTATGGCGGCAAGGCCGATCTCTCCGGGCTGTACGAGAAGATCGGACTGGGCAAGGAACTCTACACCCGTGGCCGCTTTGCCGGTATGCTGACATCCATTCGACCGTTTACCGAAGACGAACGCCGAAAATATTTCAGCATGCTCTCAGCATTCTATCAGCACTTTATCTCGCTGGTGGCTGAAAATAGAAGTGTCAGCGCCGACAGTATCGACGCCCTCGGACAGGGCCGGGTCTGGCTCGGAAACGAGGCTGTCCGGAACGGCCTTGTCGATGAACCCGGCGGCCTTAAACAGACGCTGGACTATATGGCGCGAAAACTCGACATCAATGATTACCGGGTCGTGACCTATCCGGAAAAACGCTACCTGTTCAAGCTCCCCAACGTCCCGCTGCTCGGCGGCATCGCCCGGGTTCTGGGCTTCGGCGACAAGGAACTCGAATCCGCCGCGGCATTACCGCCAACACCGGACGATGGCGACCTGTTCACCCGCATGCCGTACGACATCGATTTCCGATAACTACTCCCTCTGTTCCGCCCCGGATTTGTCGGTCTCTTCGACATGGGGAAGCACCACGCTGAACACATTCTCCGGATCAATCGGACTGGCTCCTAAACCCGGGTCGGCCACGCTTTCTTCGGTGCCACCGAGCGTCACGAACATATCAAAAATCATGTGCCTGTCCGGACGGGCATCAACAATGTCACCACTCTTGAGCCAGTACCGAAGGTTCAGATCACCGACATTCTCCGAGATGATCTGTAGTGCACCACCTTTCTCCCGACACATCAGCGCCGGAGGCGAGAGACTTCGATCGACATATATCGACAACCAGACTTCCGCCGGCACGACATCATCGCGGTCGTTGAACCCCGCCAGCCGACGCAGCATATAGATCGTATCCGGGTTCGCATCCACTGCCTCGATACGGCAAACCTCAGCTCTGGAGGCCAGCCGAACAATCTCATTGGCCGCATCGCGTGTGTCTGCGCCGGATTGAATATGCAGCGGCCGATTCGCAGTCCCATGTGTCCCGGTTATGTATTTGCCAATAATCGATGTGGTTACAATGCCTACTATCAGCAGGGCGATCACAACCTCTATTAATGTATGACAGTGCTCATCAGATTTGCTTTCTCTGGTGTTGGGCATATGTTCTCCCGAACGAAGTTTAGGCGGACAAAAGGACCACAGAGTGCAAATTTGCGGCCTCTTTTCCGAAAAGCCCCCCAGGGCCCATCAATCCCGCTATGTCGCTTTCTGTCATGGGCTTTTGAGACAATCCGAACGTCGCTTCTCACTGTCACCCCGGGCCATTATCGACTATTTTGTGGTCTGCCCCCCTTATACTATGGGAAGCTTCCTCTTGTTTTCGCGCTGGACAATCGCAGGGCACAAATGCGACCTTAAGATGTTGTAACTCAGTATAGTGCCTACATCGACGCCAACTGCGAAAGGAGACGAACGGTGCCCAATGCCTCTCAAGTATTTGTGAAGGCGCTGCAAAACGAAGGAGTCAAATACATTTTTGGCCTCCCCGGCGAGGAAAACATCGAGTTCCTCGAGGCCGTTCGGCAGTCCAATATCGAATTCATCCTCACCCGCCACGAACAGGGAGCCGGATTTATGGCCGATGTCTACGGTCGCCTCACCGGCAGGGCCGGAGTCTGCCTATCCACTCTCGGACCGGGCGCCACCAACCTGATTACACCGATTGCCGATGCCAACCTCGATCGAGCGCCCCTGGTGGCTATCACCGGCCAGGCCGACACCACGCACACCCACAAAGAATCGCACCAGTTCATCGACGTTGTCAGCATGCTGCGTCCGGTAACCAAATGGAACACCCGCATCGAACAGTCCCAGACGGTCGCCGAGGCGGTCCGCAAGGCGTTTAAGCTGGCCGAAGCGGAAAAACCGGGGGCAACCCACCTCGAGTTTCCGGAAAACGTGGCCGACGAGGACTGCGCGAAAGAAGAGTACTTCGCCGTCCGAAAAGTCCGTCGACCCGCTCCCGATTACAAAGCCGTCATCAAAGCCATCGAACTGCTTCGTGAAGCAAAAAAACCACTGATTATCGCCGGCAATGGCGCCATTCGCAAACGCGCCACCAGGCAACTGCGCATTTTCCTCGAAAAAACCGGAATCGCCGTGTGCAACACCTTCATGGGCAAAGGCGCCGCCGGCTTCGAGTATCCCTACAACCTGTTTACTATCGGCCTGCAGTCACGCGACCATGTTACATGCGCTATCGAAGAAGCCGACCTGATAATCACCCTCGGCTACGACATCGTCGAGTACGCTCCCCAACACTGGAATCCCGACGGTCAAAAGAAGATCCTTCACATAGATTTTGACCAGGCCGAGGTCGACTACTGGTACAACCCGAACTGCGAAGTTGTCGGGGACCTGGCCAACACCCTCTGGGAGCTTAATCAGCACGTTGACAAAGAATTCGAATACGGCAAAGGTGAATTTGCCGTCAGGCATCGCGCGAACATCATGGCCGACATGCACGAATTCGACAACAGCACCCATTTCCCCTTTAAGCCGCAGCAGATTGTCAACGACATCCGCAGCGTGCTGGCCGATGATGACATTCTCATATCCGATGTTGGCGCTCACAAGCTCTGGATCGCGCGCATGTATGTCGCCCGCGAACCCAACACCTGCATCATCTCCAACGGTTTCGCTTCTATGGGTATCGCCCTGCCCGGCGGCATCGCCGCTAAACTGGCCTACCCGGATCGTAAAGTACTGACCGTCTCCGGCGACGGCGGCTTCATAATGAACGTCCAGGAGCTCGAAACAGCTGTCCGCCTCGGAATCCCGACCGTTAACATGATTTGGTCCGATGGCACCATGGGACTTATCGAATGGCACCAGGAGAAAAAATTTGGCCAGCCCTTCGGTACCAGGTTCGGAAACCCCGACTTTATCAAACTGGCCGAATCTTTTGGCGCTGTCGGGTACCGCGTCGGTAAAGGAGACAGTATCGAGAACGTCATTAAACAGGCGTTCCTCGTCAATAAACCGGTGGTCATCGACTGCCCGGTCGATTATACTGAAAACATTCGACTGACCGAGCGGCTGGGGAAACTGGTCTGCCCGGTCTGAACACCGCGCCATTACAACGAAATATAATATTGTAAATAGAAACGGAGTTCTGTTATGACCAAGAATTACAAACTCTACCTGGCCGGCAAATGGGTCGACCGGAAAGAAAAATTCGACGTTATCAATCCGTGGGATGACAAAGTTGTCGCCAAAGTAGCAGCGGCTTCATCAAAAGACTTCACCAAGGCAATCGACAGCGCCGAGAAGATGTTTGCTGTCACCCGCACCCTGCCCAGCCATAAACGTGAGTCGATTTGCAAACAGATCGCCTCGCTGCTTGAAAAGGATATCGAGAAATTCACCAAAATGATGAGCTTCGAACTGGGTAAGTCCTACAAAGACTCCAAAGGCGAGGTCAAACGCGCTATCGGCGTGTTCACCATCGCCGGCGAAGAAGCCAAGCGGGTCGGCGGAGAAATCATGGATCTCGACTGGGCCGAAGGCGCCGAAAACCGTATCGGCCTGATCCGGCGCTTCCCCAAAGGCGTTATCGCCGGCATCTCACCGTTCAACTTCCCGCTCAACCTGATCGCACATAAAGTGGCGCCGGCAATCGCTGTCGGCAATCCAATTATCATCAAACCGGCCACCAAGACACCGATCATGGCACTGATGCTTGCCGAACTGATCGACAAGACCGACTACCCAAAAGGCGCCATCTCCATTCTTCCGGCCTCGCCGAAAGAATCGCAGCCCCTTATCGACGACCCACGAGTAAAACTTATTACCTTCACCGGCTCCTCTGAGGTTGGCTGGATGATCCGTGAAAAAGCGGCCCATAAGGAAGTTGTTCTTGAGCTGGGTGGCAACGCCGGCGTCGCCATTGCCGATGACGCCGAAATCGACTACGCCGTCGAACGAGTCGCTCACGGTTCCTTTGCCGTCGCCGGCCAGTCGTGCATCTCGGTGCAACGGGTCTTTGTCCACGAGGACATCTACGACCAGTTCAAGAAGAAACTCAAAGCCCGTGTCAACAAAATCAAGGTCGGCAACCCAATCGACCCCGACACCGACATGGGCATGATGGTCGACAAAAACGCCGCCAAAGAGACGATGGAAGCCATCAAGGCCGCCCTCGATGGCGGCGCTAAAATAGTAACCGGCGGCAAGATGCTTTTCGAGGGCCGCACGCTGGCCCCAACCGTCCTGGAAAACGTCAAAAACAGCATGGACGTCTGCTCCAAAGAGGCCTTTGCACCCCTCGCCGTTCTTATGCCCTACAAGGACTACAGCAAAATGCTCGACGAAATCAACAACTCCGAATACGGACTCCAGGCCGGTATCTTCACCAACCGAATCAAAGACATCTGGACCGCCTTCGAGCGGATCGAATGCGGCGGCATCGTCATAAACGATGTCCCGACTTTCCGGGCCGATCAGCAGCCGTACGGCGGCATGAAAAAATCCGGACTCGGACGTGAGGGTATCCGCTGGGGAATCGAGGACCAGACCGATGTCAAGATCCTTTCGATGAACCTGAAATGATTTCTCACTGAGAAATGACAGCAGGGCAGATCCGGGTTCGGCTGAACCTGCCTTTTGCATTCACCAGTGAAATACGCAAGCAGGGAGACAGCAACTATGCTACGAAAGAATATCTCTTCCGGCTCACCCTATGAAGAACCGTTCGGCTTCTGCCGCGCCGTGCGAATCGGCAACAGCATCCACGTCGCCGGGACCGGGCCGATAGCACCGGATGGTTCCACCGCCGCCCCCGGCGACGCCTACAGGCAGGCCGTCCGATGCCTTGAGATCATACATAAAGCTATCGAAGACGCCGGCGGCACACTCGCTGATGTCGTCCGCACCCGCATGTACCTGACCGACCTCTCACTGCAGAAAGACGTTGCCCGCGCCCACGGCGAGTTCTTCAGCAAAATCAAACCGGCCGCAACAATGATCGGCGTGAGCGGTCTTGTCCGCGACGACTGGCTGGTCGAGATCGAGGCCGACGCCATCCTAACGTAGCGAGTCATCAACGCACCGGGGACGGTAAAGATCAAAAAACTCCGCCCGGAAGGTTACCGAGACATTGATATACTCATACTCCAGCGGATTAAAACTAATCCGGTGACTTAAGACACCGGATACCGACCCCTCAACATAGTCCCCGGAAACGTACTGCGTAATCTTAACCGTGGGCGGCGCCTGACTCGTATCCGCCATGCCCCAATCCAAATCGTCGGCAACCGTGAAGGACAGAGCGGCGGCATCATAGGTGCCGGTGTCGGTTGCATTGTACACGATCAGCCAGACCAGCGGCCATCCGTCGTGGTTCTCCGTCGGTCTCAGCTTTACTTGGAGAGCACCCAGATCCGAAGCCTCACTCCACTCCCCGGATTCCTCGTAGAAATAGCCGCTCCCGCTTCCCTCAAACGTCCAGTAACACACGCAACTGGAGACATCAATATACGCGTAGCCGCTGTCTTCTTCATTCACGACTGCTTTCAACGTAATCTGACCGGCTGGGTTTCCGGGCGCACTGTAATTGATTGTCGTACCCGACCCGCTGATAGTTCCAACTCCCGCCGGATCCGTCTCCCACCGAACGGTGTTGATTGCACCACCGGAATAGCTGACCGTGAAATCATCATCTTCGCCTGGCTTGATACACGTCGTCCGCGGCGATATGACCACCAGTCCGCCCCCTTCATATGTGATCGACGCCTCATCTTCCCGCTTGTCCCCGGCGCTTTCACGCAACCCGGTTTCCGCAAGACTCTCCGCCTTCAATTTCAACGGCGGATCCCACTCTGAGGACGGAGTCTTGACCGTGGCTGATGTGAAATCGGATACGGGAAGGCTGCCGCCTCCCTCAAGCGTCCAGAATACACGCTCATCGACTGCATTTTCCACTCGGACCGTGAAATTGATTTCTTCGCTGGTGTCCGCCGTGGCCTGGAAGGGATCGATGAACACCTCTATCTCTTCGGTCGAAATCGATACGGCCGTACCCGTATTTTCTTCACCAAATGAACTGTTGGTTTCGATCCGCATCACCGCCGATCCGATTGCTGTCGGCTTGTACGTCTGAGCCGCTTCATCAACTTCAAGCTGTCCCGATGAAATAGTTACGTCCGAGTAGCTTTCTCCGGCGCAATTGATGTTGCTCCATGTATTCGGGCAGATCTCAAGTATGTCGGAACCACCGGCAAACTCGGAAACGACGTGGTCAGTACCCGGCCCTACGACGGCCGCCTTAATGCTCTCGTCGAGCCCATCTACAAAATCACCCAGTTGCGGAGGTACATCACCAAGCGCATCGTGACCCCCTTTGGCTGACAACGCCTGCAGAATCGATTCCAACACCACCTTGTCGAGTTTCCAGCCCAAACTCGTGGCGCTTACATTGAATTCCGTCCACGCCCCGTCCTCAATAAAGTCCTCGGGAAATTCCGTAACCGACGGGTCGAAACTCGTGGCGCCGTCCAAAAATATCGACGGATACAAGTTGCCCTGTCCTTCGGCAATCTTGGCGTCAATCCAGAGAACACCGCCGGCCATCGCCGCTGCCGCTGCACCACCACCGGGAATCAGACCGATAACCAGCAGCGTATTGGAAGCTGCATCGGCCACTACTTTGTCAGCCGCACTCCGAGCTGCCTTCTGGAGTTCACCAACTCTGCTCATGGCCGCCGCCAAACTGCCGCAGTCGGATATCCCCAAATCCGGCCCCGGTATGCAGGCCGATGACGACAGTGACATCGCCGAATTCCTGAGCGTCGCCGACGTCGAAAGAGGCGTGCTGTCCGCCGACATCGTATCGAGCGAAGCAACAAAATCCTCCAGATACGCCCGGTAACCGGTCTGCGCTAAAAGCCGGTCGATCAAATCCCAATCAGGCGTATTGCCGCCGATCATGGGAGCCGTACCGGCAAGTAACGCCTCGAGGCAGTTCGGATTACCCGGGCTGCTCAACCCGTCGTAGGCCACGAAATATGAAAGATGCTGCAAAGGTATGTCTCCGGGATCAAGCGTCGATAAACTGTCCATGGAATACCCGCGTATCCGTAACTGGTGGGCAAGCAACTGCTTCTGAAACTCCACGATCGCCGCCGTCTCACCCGGCGCTTCCGGCAATGTATCTATCGTCATTGGCATCTGCTGCGAAATCACCGTCGATCCATCAGTCAGAACGATAATAACATCACCCCCGCTGCCGGGGCTCGTCGGATGCAGAGGCGTCACCAGGTAATCACCACTGTCGGTACGGAGCACCACCGCATAGCCGGTATCTATCGCCTGCTTGGTCGTCGGAAGAACAAGCCCGTAAATACTGTCGTTGCCTGCCGGTAATCCTGTGATTTCCGCCCATCCTGCCGCCGGCGACGACGACGTGACCGGGGTCACAGTAATAGTATCAATTGTACCCGGACTGCTGTCCGGCTCGGTCGGACTATCATCCGAACAGGTAACTAATATCGCGCCAACAACCAGGACGAGGACCACCCAGGCGGTCAATCGTGAACGACTTGACATAAATTATCTCCTTTAAGAATGCGTGGGTGAACCCCGACGTTTGTATCGTGACTACGTATCCTTGAAATATACCCAATTCTCACTGCATTCCAAGGATAAAATAGATATATATAGACCACGATAAGGCGCCGCTCCGAATACCTTGACCGGCTTGTCCACAACCGCTATCTTACCAGCACACGAAAAGCGGGAGCCCGTCCCCCGAGGAGGATATTGTGAGAAATCTGTATCATGTTTTGACCCTGCCGATCACTGTCGGCCTCCTGCTGCTGGGTGGCTGCAATGGCGACACCGCGACCGGTCCCGACGCGCATACGCCGATATTTACCGGCACCGTCCAGCCGGCCGACAACAGCGAACAACTGGGAAATGTTACCCTGCAGTGGTCCAGTATGGATCCCGACGGCGACCCGGTGACGTATGCCCTGCAGTTCGGCGAAAGTCGCCGTCCACCGACAATCGCCCGGGGGCTGCGCGATTCCCGATATACGTTGCGTGACCTCGAACGCGGGAAAAAATACTACTGGCAAATCGTCGTCACTGACTCAACCGGGCGTGTGAATATAAGCCCGCTCCACCAATTCATTATGGTCGACCATTGGACCTACCCGCTTTCCCCCGGTAATTACTGGACCTACGATGGTATCGGATTCTTTACCAATCTCACATTTGAGAATGGCTCCGGTTGGTACACTGACACAATGGACTTCCATACCGAAGTGTCTGTTGGCGGGCCGGTTGTTATTGGCGGCGTTGAAACACATCAAATTCATGAGCAGCTTCGGGATCCGTCTGGGATGACCTTCACCGGCAGCGTCTGGTCGGCTAATTCCGACGACGGTCTGTATTCATACGCGACCGAAGGTTCTTCTGAAATGTCACCCTTCAAACAAATACCAGGACTCACTTTCAGATTCCACGGGAAATCGTACGAAAGCATCGAATCGCTGCTCGCCGACTTCGGTACCTTCCACGTCATACGCCGGGCCGCACAGGGATATATCTACGATCCTCCGGTTCGAACACTGGCTTATCCGCTTGAAGAAGGGAAGGCCTGGATATCCAACCAATCCATGGAGGATTTCAGAATAGACAAAGTCGTCGCCGGCCAAAGTACCTGCACAACTCCTGCCGGGCAATTCGATGCCTTTGATATCCAGCGTTTATGGGCCTGGCGCAACGATCAGCCACTCCTTGCACCCGGCCCCGGAGGAAGCGGCAGCACCCAGTCCGACGAACCTGGGACTCTTGTCTACGATAACGACCTGATTGGATACGAGTATGTCAGCGAGATCGGCATGGTGGGCCGGCGATGGGAAGTGAACAATATCGAAATTGTTGATTATTCCGGAACTCTCGGCTTTGCCGACTTCCACCAGCAGTGGTGGCTTACCGACTTCGGTACTCAAGATCGGCTGCAACCTGACCGCACACCCGGAAACTGAATCAAAAAAAGGGCAGGGCCACGCGGGCCCTGCCTGTGTGCCCCAAAAGAGGTCTTCGGGACCACCTCTCGCGGAAGAGTTGGTTTGGCAAAACCACCCTCAAGATACAAAACTCCCCTGTCAATTTCTGGCAGTACGACTCAAACTTTTTTTCACTTTTTTCAGGCACAAAAATGGGCAGGGCCGCTTGGACCCCACCCGGATAATCCCCCATCCCGGGGACTGAGTCGACCTGAATGCCGGGCACGGTTGGTCGACGTTTGACCTGTATAATAACAAAAGCCACTGTCATCTTTGGCAGTAGACGTCATAAAATTCCGAACGTAAAAACAGCGTATGTCTTGCCGCTGCACCAGTCCCGCAAGAAAATAGAAAATGATTGCAGGACAAGAGATTAGCCGAGCCATTAGGCGGAAAAGTCGTTGCTCCGACACCCCGTTTTTACTATCCTGTAAGCCGAATCAAACCCGGAAAATGTCTGCCACCGAGGAGAAAAATGATATTTGGCGCCCATGAATCAATAGCCGGCGGCGTTTCCAACGCCATCGATCGAGGCCTGCTCGCCACCTGCGATACCATCCAGATGTTCAACAAATCGAACAACCAGTGGAAAGCAAAAAAACTTGCCACCGAAGAGATCGACAGGTTTTTCGAACGAATTGAAGCCACCGGCGTCACCGTTTCCGTCTCCCACACTTCCTACCTGATCAACGTCGCCTCGCCCAAGGACGACCTGGCCGAAAAGTCGTTCCTCTCGCTCAAAGAGGAAATGCAACGCTGCGAATTACTCAAAATCCCCAACCTTGTTTTCCACCCCGGCTCCCACGTAGGCACGGGAGAGGAAACCGGCATGAACCGTATCGCCGAACACGTCAACCGTTTGTTCGACGAATTAGGCGAACAGACCGTCACCCTCCTGTTTGAAACCACCGCCGGCCAGGGCACCAACCTGGGCTGCACCTTCGAGCAATTGGCCTACATGATCAAGCGCGTGGAAAACCGGGATCAGGTCGGCGTCTGCCTCGACACCTGTCACATCTTTGCCGCCGGATACCCCATCTCCGAACCAAAAGAGTACAAAGCGACCATGAAGCAGTTCGACGATGTCATCGGACTGGACAAGCTCCGGATCATTCACGCCAACGACTCCAAGAAGGAATTCGGCTCCAGATGCGACCGCCACGAGCATATCGGCCAGGGATTCATCGGCCTCGACGGCTTCCGGAATTTTGTCAACGATCGTCGCCTGGCCAAAGTCCCCATGATCCTCGAAACACCCAAGGGAGAGGACCTCGCTGAAGACATCAAGAACCTTGAGACCCTGCGCGGACTAGTTAAATCCCCGAATAAAGCAAAAAAGAAAACGCGGGGCTGATCAGCACAACAACCTTGCCAAAGGCGCCGCCGCGCACTATCCTTACACACTATGAAACTGGGCATCATTGGTAAACCGCAGTCGGGCAAGACGACTATCTTCAACGCCGCCTCGGGCCAACAGGAAGCGGTCGGCGACTTCAGCCAGACCGGCCATCGCGCCGTGATCAAAGTCCCCGACCAACGCCTCGAGCAGTTGGCCGAAATCGAACAGCCCAGGAAGATCACCCCGGCTGAAATCGAGTTTCTCGATGCTCCCGGTTTCACCGGAAAAGGCAAAATGGCCGGCCCCGCCGAAATTAATCCCGAGGTCAGGATGATGGACGCGCTCATTGTGGTCGTCGATGCCTTCTCCGACGATGCCGCCCCGGAACGAGACCTTCGCAACCTGATCGATGAAATGACCCTCTCCGACCTGACCGTGGTCGAGAGCAACATCGAAAAGAAAAGCAAGAAGATGAAGGTGACCGGCGATAAAACCCTCACCCGCGATATCGACCTGCTCGAAAAATGCCGGGCCCACCTTGAGAACGAACAACCATTGATAGAGTCCGGGCTGACCGATGATCAACTCAAAGCCCTGAAGGGCTATACGTTTCTGACGCTCAAGCCGCTGCTGATCGTTGTCAATATCAGTGAAGCGGCCCTGGCCCACGCCGACGAGATCGAAAAGCAGTTCAGCGAATTTAAGTCCGAGGGCAAACGAGATGTCGCCGTCGTCTGCGGCAAAATCGAGATGGATCTGGTCGCCCTCGACGACGATGAACGGACTGCTTTTATGGAGGACCTTGGAATCGACACGCCCGCGGTCGAACAGGTGATAAATAAGTCATACAACCTGCTGGGGCTGATTTCATTCCTCACCGCAGGGAAACCCGAAGTACGGGCCTGGACCATCCGACAAGGCACCAACGCCCACAAGGCCGCCGGCGCTATCCACAGCGACATCGAGCGAGGCTTCATTCGCGCCGAGGTCACGCCCTTCGAGGACTACGTCGAACTTAAAACCCCGGCCGCCCTCAAAGCGGCAGGCAAGACCCGACTCGAAGGTAAAGAGTATATTGTCCGGGACGGCGATGTCATCCTGTTTCGCTTCAACGTATAAGGCCGGTTCCGGCGTGAACATTGACGCCGCAAGAATGTTTTGTAGCTAACGACAGAGAATTCGAAAAGAAAAAGATACCGGCAAACTCCTGATTTGCCGCGCGAGATTCATTATGGCAGAAAAAGCAAAGACCAAAACGAAAAAGAAAAAAAACGGCGAAACCGGCGAAGAAAACGACGAGAAGTTACAGCTTATCGACTCTCGCGTGCTGCCGATTCTTCCGCTCAAAGGTACCATCGTCTTTCCATACCTGGTCATCCCGTTGATGATTCAGGACTCCGACCAGGCCAAACTCGTTGACGAAGCCCTGATGCGCGGATCGCGGATCGGGCTTTTCCTCCAGAAAGATGCCGAAAAAGACAACCCCGAACCGGAGGATCTCTATTCGGTCGGCTGCTCCGGCAGCATCCTCAAAATGCTCCGGTTCCCCGACGGAACCGTCCGCTTCCTTATCCAGGGCCTCTCCCGAATCCGCGTCAAGAGCTTCACCCACACCTCGGGCTATCTCATGGCGGAGGTCGAGGAGGTAGAAGAAAAGTCGGCGGAGTCGATCAAGGTCGATGCCCTCCAGCGCAATATCCTCGATCAAATCAAAGAACTCGTCGATCTTGCCCCGTATCTTACCGAGGAATTCCATGTCTCCGCCATAAATCAGGATACGCCCTCCAAACTGGTGGACTTCGTCGCCTCCAACCTGAACATTCCAATCCAGGCCAAGCAGGAGTTCCTTGAAGAGGCCGACGTCCTCAAGCGTATGAAGATGCTGTATCAGGCTACCAACAAGGAAGTTGAGGTCCTTCAGCTATCACAGAAAATCCAGGCCCAGGCCGCCAGCGAACTTGGGAAGTCCCAGCGGGACTACATTCTGCGCGAACAGCTCAAGGCTATCCAGAAAGAACTCGGCGGCGCCGAAGAGATATCCGAAATCGAGGAGTTCGAGGCCAAAATCGATGAATCCGACATGCCGGAATTGGCCGAACAGGCCGCGCGCAAAGAAGTCGACCGGCTGCGCCACATGAACCCGTCATCGGCTGAGTATACCGTCTCCCGCACTTATCTCGACTGGCTGGTCAGCATGCCGTGGAGCCATTCGACCGAGGACCGGCTCGACCTGCGCAAGGCCAAAAAGGTCCTCGACGAGGACCACTACGATCTCGCCAAGGTCAAGGACCGAATCCTTGAATACCTTGCCGTGCGCAAACTCAAAGACGATATCAAGGGCCCGATCCTCTGTTTCGTCGGACCTCCCGGAGTAGGGAAGACCTCACTCGGACGTTCCATCGCGCGCGCGCTCGGTCGCGAATTCTCGCGTGTCTCACTTGGAGGAATGCGGGATGAAGCCGAAATCCGGGGTCACCGCCGCACCTACATCGGCGCCATGCCGGGCCGGATCATCCAGTCGATCAAACGCTGCGGTTCCAACAACCCGGTTATCATGCTCGACGAAGTCGACAAACTCGGCGCCGATTTTCGAGGCGACCCCTCCTCGGCCCTGCTCGAAGTTCTCGACCCGGAGCAAAACGACACCTTCTCCGATCACTATCTCGAGGTACCGTTCGACCTCTCCAAAGTCATGTTCATCACGACCGCAAACTGGCTGGAGCCGATCCCCGCTGTCCTGCGAGACCGCATGGAGACTATTCGTATCCCCGGCTATACCGATCTCGAAAAGGTCGAAATCGCCAAGCGGCACCTGATTCCCAAGCAGCTTGACAACCACGGTCTCGACGATAAGAAACTGTCTTTCAAAGACGAGGCTCTTGCGGCGATCATCGAAGGCTACACCCGCGAGGCCGGACTTCGCAATCTCGAACGCGAAATTGCAACCGTCTGCCGCAAGGCCGCACGCAAAGTCGCTACCGGCAGCAAACGTAAAGTGACCGTCAGCGATAAGCAGATTCCAAAACTCCTCGGGCCGCAGCGCTTCACCCGCGAAGTGCTCTCCCGACAGGGCCAAATCGGCGTTGTGCCGGGCCTGGCCTATACCGCTGTCGGCGGCGAGCTTCTTTTTATCGAAGCTACGTCCATGCTCGGCAAAGAGAAATTCATCCTCACCGGGCAGCTCGGCGACGTAATGAAAGAGTCTGCCCAGGCAGCTCTCTCGTTTTTGCGCTCCAATGCGCATGAACTCAAGATAAACCCCGAAGATTTCGAGAAAAAATCGGTACACATCCATGTACCCGCCGGTGCGACACCCAAGGATGGCCCCTCGGCCGGTATCACCATGACCGTCGCGCTGGCCTCGCTGTTTTCGGGCCAGCCGGTAAAGCCCTGCCTAGCTATGACCGGTGAAATCACCCTCCGCGGCCAGCTCATGCCGATCGGCGGGCTGAAAGAAAAACTGCTTGCCGCCTACCGGGCCGGAATCGATACCGTGCTCCTTCCCGAAGACAACCGGAAAGACATCACCGAAGTACCGCCCGAAATCAAAAAAGCAATCAAGTTCAAGTTCTTCTCCAATACCCTCAAAGCCATCAAATACGCGCTGGACAAACCGGGAGCCAAAGCGACCGGCAACTCCTGCAAGGATGACAAAAAGACCCGCGGCAGCAAGGTGAAGAAAAAAGCGTAAGGCTGTATGAGACTTGTTACATCGGAACAAATGCGGCAAATCGATGCCGAGACAATAGAGAACTATGGGATTCCCGGTCCGGAACTGATGGAAAACGCCGGGCAGGGTATTGCCGACCGCATCGCCACCAACATCCTGCCCGATCCGTCGCTGGCCCGCGTCGCCATCTTTTGCGGCAAAGGCAACAACGGCGGCGACGGGTTTGTCGTGGCTCGCGTCCTGTCCGAATACGGCACCGACGTGACTGTCTACTACATCGGCCCGCCGGAAAAAATGTCCGGTGACGCCCGGCTGAATTTCGAGCGACTCGAAGACCTGGATGTCGACTTGGTCGAAGTTGCCGACATTGAGGATCTCCCCGACGAACTCCCACAGGATTTTATCATCGAAGCTATCTTCGGTACCGGCTTCTCCGGCAGCCCGCGCGGCATCGCGGGGGAGATGATCGACTACATCAATGACCAGCCGGATAAAACCGTCATCGCCGTCGACCTGCCATCCGGACTCAACGCCGACACCGGTCAACACGAAGGCGCGGTGATCGTCGCCGACTACACCTTCCCGCTGGCCCTGCCGAAATTCGGCCTGTATGTCTCCCCGGGCCGCGAACTCGCCGGCGAAATCGATGTCGTACCGATCGGAATACCCGACGAAGTAATCGACAAGTTCGACCTCCCCGTCGATCTGGTCACAGCCGAGCTCGTCCGTGACCTGCTTCCCGACCGACCGTCCGACGGCCACAAAGGGACCTTTGGCAAACTCCTCGTCCTCGCCGGATCAACCGGCATGACCGGCGCCGCAGCCCTCGCGGCAACGGCCGCCTATCGCTGCGGCTGCGGACTGGTTAAGATTGCCTGTCCCGATGAAGTCCTGCCCGTTATAGCTTCATTAATCCTCGAAGCTACCTCGCACCCGTTACCCTCGGTCAATCGCAAAGGCGTCCTGGCCCTGCGCGGTCTGGGTGAGGTCCGTCTGCTTGCTGGGGCCCACGATGCCCTCGCGATCGGCCCCGGCATCGGCCGCCACCGCGAAACGGCGGAACTCATCCGACGCCTGGTCAACCGGCTGGACCGACCGGCTGTTATCGACGCCGACGGTATCAACGCGTTTGAAGGCGCGGAGAACATCATAACCGAACGCGACGGCGACGCCCCCCTCGTGATCACCCCGCACCCCGGCGAATTCAAACGCCTCACCGGTGAATCTGTCCCCAACGACATCCACGACAAGGTTGACCTTGTCCTCGAGTGGGCCGACCGCCTCGACTCCGTCCTCGTCCTCAAAGGCAGCCCCACCCTGATCGGCACCCCCGACGGCGCCTGCTACCTCAACCCGACCGGCAACAACGGCCTCGCCTGCGGCGGAACCGGCGACGTGCTCACCGGCGCTATCGGCTCACTGCTGGCGCAGGGGATGGATGCTGAAGATGCCGCCGTCTGCGGCGTGTTCATCCACGGCCTCGCCGGCGACTTTGCCGCCGAGAATCTCACCTCACGCGCCATGATCTCCGGCGACATGACCAACTTTCTGCCCGAAGTCTTCGCGCTATTGGAATGAAGTCCCCTCATTCTTCCCGCTGATACCCGAGCTCATCAAGGATCTCCATCGAGACCTCCTCAATCGCCCGCCGCGTTACATTTACCTCCCGCCAACCCCTCTCTTCAAGCAGCTCACGGCAATACCGATACTCTTTTCTTACCTCCCGTACATCATAATAGTCATCAAGTTCAACCTGATCGCCCGCTGCCCGGGCCAAAAACTCCACCCGCTCGGCCCGAACGTCGGCCAGCACTTCCGGATCCATCATCAAACCGAATATCCGCTTCGTCGCCACTCCCTCGAGCCTCTTGCGCAGCGCCGGTTCAGTCGTAATACCCGGCACAATAGGGATATTCGCAACCTTCAAACCGTAGTTGCAGGCCAAATACATCGAAATCGGCGTCTTACACGTGCGCGACAGCCCTATCAGCACCACATCCGATTCCGTGGTCATCGCCCCCCGGCCGTCGTCGTGCTCCACCGTGAACCCGATCGCATCCACTTTCTTGTAATATCGATCGTCGATCCGGTGAAGGATCCCGGGCCGGAAATCCGGGTGCACCCCGAGGAACTTCCGCATCGTTTTGAGCATCGGATCCAGCACGTTGACATGAAGAATCTCGCGCTCCTGGAGCTTCGTGTGAAAATATTTGTGTAAATCTGGAGCTATAATTGAATAGATAACCAGGTACTCGTCGCTGATTTCTTTCAGTACCCGGTCGGCCGTCTTTGTGTCACGAACTTCCTGGTAAGTCTGCTCGTGCCGGAACTGCACCCGGGATTTGCTGTACTGCGACAGCACCGCATCCATCAGCCGCTTGGCCGTCCGGCCGGTGCCGTCGGAAACGATCACGATCTTTTTCGTGTCATTCGCCAATAGCTGTGTTCCTCGATCAGCACGATCCTTGGATTGGCCCTGTACCGCCTGATTCCTCAAGCAGCGTGGGACCATTGCGCGTGCCGCAATATACCGTCGATTGCAGACAAGTCAATCCAAAAAGGGGAGAGACGGTTGCGAACGGATACAGTCAGTGAACATAATCAGTGTAGAACCGACGAAACGCTTCTAAGTTGGCGTCGGTGAAACTGCCGCGCAGCGTATCCTCCGCACCAAAGATCGTAAACTCAACCTCATTCGCAAACGCAATCCGGCTGAGCGTGTCTTTTGGCAGTTCGTACCGAAGTTCCTCAAGCTGGTAGATAGCGCGCCCGGTTGTCGGATTTCCCATCTGCATAGTCCGTCCCTGGCCGGTCGCACGGCTACAAAAAAGCTCCAAAGTATCCGTGCCGTTGAACATCAGGTCCAGCGGATCCCCCTCACGGACACCGAGACCGTTCTGCACCAGCGCCACCACAATTAACGCGTAACGGATCCTGTTTCCCTCACCTGCGCTCGTGGCCGGCCTGGCCTCCTCGAACGCTATCTGGCGCTTCTCTGCCGAAAAACTCACCTGACCGTAGGTACCGCCCGTTCGACGGTCAAACTTGACATGGACCCCCTGCAGCCGATTCACACGCCACCCGTCGCGCTCCTCGGTCACCGTTTGCACGCCGCCCCCGGCGCATGAGAGTAACGCCAGCAAGACAGCGATCAGCATTACTTTCCCGGACATCCATCTCTCCTGCGTATACATAGTTCCATCAATAACCAACCGCCGTAAGGACTATACTCACAAAGTCATCTCTCGCTTTCCAATGATCGTCTCTCTGGGATCCACCAACATACATAATGCCTATTTGCCAGTTTTCTGACAATTCGTAGCCTGCGCCCCCGCCATACCCAAAGTCACGATAGACATTATCGGCGGAATCAACAGCAGCCGAGACGATATAGCCGATAGAGGAAACTAAATAGAACGATCTGCCGGTACTGCCGAAGTAATAGCGCAAGTCAAGACTGCGTAAACCCGGCGTGATGATATAGCTAAACCCATCGGGACGATAAAGGGCGCTGTGCACTCCGAGGGTGATGACAAATCGTTCACTCACAGCATACCCAATCATCGCATGTAACGCCGGCGCAATATCAGTATCGTCCATCCCGACCGTCGTTCCTTCCCAGCGAGCCCACGGTGCGATCCCGACACCTCCTCCCAGCACGAATCCCTTTCGGTTGCCGTCAAATGCCGTCACTGATTGCCCTAAGATTGTAAATGCCAACGCTGCCAGCGCGACAACAAAGATCCTCTGCGTCATGTTGCCCTCTCCTGAAATGAGTGCTTGCCCGCTGTGTCCGGATACAGCACATACCCGGACACCCATTCCATCTACTTTGTCACGCGTTTCGCCCGTGACACTTCTTATACTTTTTACCCGACCCGCACGGACACGGATCATTACGACCCACCTTCGGCATCTCCCGCTTAACTGTGCGCGCCTGCTTGCCGGCCTGCGAGGCCTCCGCCATCGGGTTCGCCTCCTGCTGCGCCACACCGGTCGGACCCACGGCCGCCGGCGCCGGCTGGGCCGCCTGCTGCTGCCCGCCGCCAAACCCCATATTGGTTGCATCCGCATGCTGCGTCTGCATATTTTGCGTCTCCCGACGGCGTTCCTCTCTGGATTTCTCCGGCAGATTCACCCGAAGCTTGTACACCAGTCCGACAATCTCCTTGTCTACCGTGAGAATCATCCGCTCGAACATCTTAAACGCCTCGCGCTTGTAGATATCAATCGGCTTGCCCATCCCCTGGTGGTAGGCCCGAAGCCCGATACCGGCCCGAAGTTCATCCATCTCCGCCAGGTGATCGCGCCAGTGACGGTCTATCGTCGACAGCACCGCATACCGCTCCAGCTGCCGCATAACCTCCTCACCGTACGCCGCTTCCTTCTGGCTGTAAATGTGCATTACCGCACCGTGGACTTTCTCTTTCAGCGACTCCGGCGTCATTCCCGGAAGATCCTCATCCTTGACCTGGAGATTCATCAGGTAGACCTTCCGAAGTTCCTCGACAAATCCGTTGAGATTCCACTCCTCCGGATGCTGACCCTCGGGGCAGTACTCCTCGATCAGGTCGATCAGTACATTCTCGATCAGCTCAAGCACTTCTTCCTGAATCGATGGCCGCTCCAGCGCGGCCAGTCGGCGCTCGTAGATCCACCTGCGCTGGACATTCATCACATCATCGTATTCCAGCGTGTGCTTACGAATCGCAAAATTCTGCGCCTCGACCTTCTTCTGGGCCCGCTCGATTGCTTTGGTCACCATCGTGTGCGTGATGACTTCGCCCTCTTCAACTCCAAGACGATCCATCACCGTCCCCAGACGATCACCGCCGAACAGGCGCATGAGGTCGTCTTCAAGCGAGAGGAAGAATTGCGACGACCCCGGATCTCCCTGGCGACCCGCACGGCCCCGCAGCTGACGGTCGATCCGTCGCGCCTCATGGCGCTCGGTGCCGACAATGTGCAGGCCGCCCGCCTCGCGCACACCTTTACCCAACCGGATATCCGTACCGCGTCCGGCCATATTCGTCGCGATCGTCACCGACCCCGGGTCACCGGCGTGGGCCACAATCTCCGCCTCCCGCTGGTGATGCTTGGCATTCAGCACGTTGTGCGGAACCCCGGTACGTTTGAGCATTCTTGACAACGTCTCGGACACATCAACCGTCGTAGTACCGACCAGCACCGGACGGCCTTGCTCTTGCTTTTCGGTTATCTCTTCGATAATCGCGTTGTATTTTTCGCGCCGCGTACGATATATCTGATCCTCGCGGTCTTCACGGATAACCGGTTCGTTGGTCGGAATTACCGTGACATCAAGCTTATAAATATCAAAGAACTCGCCGGCCTCTGTCTCAGCGGTACCCGTCATACCGGCCAGCTTGTCGTACATGCGGAAATAATTCTGCAGCGTGATGGTCGCCAGCGTCTGCGACTCCGCCTCGATCTTGACCCCCTCCTTGGCCTCAATCGACTGGTGCAGACCGTCGGAATAACGTCGACCCGGCAAGACACGACCAGTGAACTCGTCGACGATCATCACCTTGCCGTCCTCGATGACATACTCCACATCCTTCTCATACAGCGAGTATGCCCGCAGCAGCTGGTTCATCGCATGGACTTTTTCCGAATACTCGGCATGAAGCTCGTAAATCTCGTCGGTTTTCTTCTGCCGCTCCTCGGCAGAAAGAGACTCATCCCCGTCAAGCTCAGACAGCATGGAGGAGAGATCCGGAATCTCAAATAGCTTTTGTTCGTCGGCGGGGAGTGTCGCCTGTCCCTGGTCGGTCAGGGCGATAGAATGCTCCCGCTCGTCGATGAAATAGTACAGCCGATCATCGATCTCATGCAGCTTCTTATCCCGCATGAACGACGATTCAACATCGCTGATGAGCTTCGCGACTCCCGGCTCCTTCTGCACTTTCAGCAGGCGCTTATTCTTGGGTGCGCCCCGACGGGCCGCCAGCAGCAAAATCCCGGCCTCAAACTCGTCCTCCGGCTTGCCGTCGGCCAGCATCTTTTCGGCCTTGGCGACCATATCATTGATCAGCCGGGATTGCTTCCGCACGATATTTTCAACCGACTGGCGCATCTCACGGTAACGGTCGTTGGCCCGCGATTCCACCTGTCCTGAGATAATCAGCGGCGTCCGCGCCTCGTCGATGAGGATTGAGTCAACCTCATCGATGATCGCATAGAAGTAATTGCGGTGGACCCGGTCTTCAATTCGCTGCGCCATGTTATCACGCAGGTAGTCAAAGCCGAACTCATTGGCCGTGCCAAACGTAACATCACACTCGTACATCTCACGCCGCTCGGCGTTGCTCATCTGATTCTGGATGCAGCCGACCGTCAGTCCAAGATATGTGTAAATCTGACCCATCCATTCCGAGTCACGACGGGCCAGGTAATCGTTGACCGTGACAATATGCACGCCCTTGCCGGTCAGTGCGTTGAGGTAGGTCGGCAGCGTCGCAACCAGCGTCTTACCTTCACCGGTGGCCATCTCTGCGATTTTCCCCTGGTGCAAAACAATACCACCGATAAGCTGGACATCGAAATGGACCATATTCCATTCCGTCTCCTGGTCCACCACCTTCCAGCTCTTGCCGACATGCCGACGACAGGCTTCCTTGACCACGGCAAACGCCTCGGTCATAATATCATCCAGATCCTCGCCATCGGCCAGCCGCTTCTTGAACTCGTCGGTCTTGCCGACCAATTCTTCCTCGGACAACGATTGAAGCTGCTCAAAATGCTCGTTTATCTCGTGAACCAACGGCATGATCTTTTTGATATCACGCTCGTGCTTGGTCCCGAATATCTTCGTTATAAAATCAAACATAATTCTTTCTAATACTGCTTTTTTCTCTAATTCTACACAATACTACTATCGACAGTTCGTAGCAACGGAACTCGGGAAATTCACCGACGCTGCCCGAATAACCTCAGTAACAGCAGAAACAGATTGATAAAATCGAGATACAGCCGCAGCGCCCCGACTATCGCCTCCTTGCGGTCCTCATCGGTACCCTCGTTGCCGATTACATTCATCTCCTTGATCTTCTGTGTATCATACGCGATAAGTCCGACAAATATGAGAATACCGGCATAAGTCACTATCCAGTATATCATTTCGGAATGGATGAAGATGTTCACCACCGACGCGATAATAATACCGATCAACCCCATAAACAGCAGATTTCCCCACGAGGTCAAATCACGCTTGGTATAATAGCCATACGCGCTCATCACCGCAAATGTCCCGGCCGTAATCAAAAATGTCGACCCGATCGAGGCATGCGTATAAATCACAAACAGCAGCGAAAACGTCACCCCGGTCAGCGCCGAATACGCGAAGAAAACCAGCGTCGCGGTTGTACCCGACATCTTCTGTATCCGCGCCACCAGTGTCACCACCAGCACCAGTTGGAGAATCACCAGTCCGAAAAAGACCAGCATGTGCTGCGCGATCCACTCGACCATATAGTCATACGACGCTATCGTCATCGCCACCAGCGCCGTCACCGTCAGGGCCAACCCCATCCAGCCGTATACTTTAACAATAAAACTCCGCTGTTCCGCCTCTACATGCGGAAGCGTATATGCCTGCGTATTGGTCACACTATCCATACCAATCCAGCCTCCGATAGTTCAGGCCCGAATTTCTGCGTATAGCATACACAGACCGTGTAGCCGGTGCAACGTAAATACACCACGCTAACCGGCCCTATTTGAAATAAGAAATTACCAGACTTCGTAGACTAAACAACGAGGTCGGGTCATCGGTTTCTGACATAAACGCCTGAAGTTTCTCCTGGAGATACCGGCTGCGCGTGACCCGCCGGGCGATAAAATCATTCACATACCGGTTGCTCAGCCATCGCTCTGCCCTGGTGTAACTGTGATACCTCGGCTGCAATTCCCGCAGCCGCTGTCTGTAGGACACCAGCACCGCTTCGCTTTCACCCTTCAGTCCCCGCAGTATACTCTCGGCCGCCGCCAGCCCCGTTTCCATCGCCTTTCCAATCCCCTCCCCGGTGAACGGGTAAGTCGCCCCGATACTCTCCCCGATCCCAATAATCCTTCCGTCAACTGCCCGTTCAGCATCCTCCAACCCATACCGGATCGCCGCTCCGGCCATAGGGGAGATGATCTCTCCTTCTTCCATCACTTCACGGGCCGGATCAAACTCCCGCATAAAAGCCCTCAATGTCTTCTTGAGATTATGCCCCCGCTCACTGATGTGCCTGTACGACGAACCGCAGCCAACATTGTAGATAATCCTCCCCTCGTTCCCCCTCCCCAGCGGAATCACCCAGCCATAGCCGGGCAAAATCGATTCATCGTACGCGATGATACTCTTCTCCCGCGTCACTGTCGACCGCACGTAGCACCGCATCGCCAGCGCACTCGGCTCGCGGGATCGAACCAGCCCGCATTTCAGCAACAGATCAACCACCCCGCCGGTGGCAAGTATGATCGTCCGAGCCCGAACAGGCTCAACACAATCCGACATACCGAGAGCACCCAAATCACCACTCTCACCATGCTCAACCTCGACCACATTGCCGTGCGCCACCACCGCACCGGCACGTACCGCATGCTGCGCCAGCTCGAAATCAAACCGTTTCCGTATCAGCGCGAAGAATTCACCGGGCACATCAAACCGATGTCCCGAGGGGCTGCTGACCTCGATCGCCCGGCTCTCATACGCGATGTCCTTTATCCGCTCATATAATCCAACCCGGTGCAGCATCGCAATCGTATCGGCAATCAGCAGATCACCGCAGACTTTGTGACGCGGGAACCGCTCTTTATCAATCAACAGCACCCGCGCGCCACCTTGCGCCAATCGCCACGCACATACCGATCCCGCCGGACCGGCCCCGACTATCGCGGCATCCCACACCTCACCGGTCAACTCCCGCACCGGCCGCTGCGTGAATCCGTCCTGATCTCGCTCTTTCTTCACATTTGTCCCTGAAACACCATTCTAACCGGCACCAAGTGCCGAATGTGAAAACAATAGGCACTCCGGTGAATCCGGTCAATTCCTTTTGCACCCGAAAGTCGACTTCGATTCTACTTGATACGGACACACAACGCGCCTAGATTACCTGTTGAATATGACAGAACGGGAAAAGGGAATTGTTGTAGCTACGCGCGGTCGCCTGTTTGAGGTCCGGGCCGGGGACGGTTCGCGCGTGTTGTGCGAAGTCCTTAAGAAGGTGAAGTACCAGGCCGACGCCACCACGCCGGTCGCCGTCGGCGACGACGTCATCTTCGCCAGGGGCGGAGACAACCAGGGAGCGATCGAAGAGGTCATCCCGCGACGAAGCGCCTTTTTCCGCCCCATGAAGGGGATGGACCAGAAAAAACAAGTCATCGCCGCCAATCTCGACTGCCTCGGCGCCGTCGTGTCAATCCAGTCACCGGCGCTCAAACCAGGCTTGATTGATCGCTTCATCATCGCCGCCTACCTCGGTGACATGACACCATTGATCATTATTAACAAGATCGACCTGGACCCGCCGGCCGGCTTTGATACCATCCTCGGGGCCTACCAGTCTATCGGCTACCAGGTCTTTACCGTGTCGGCCGAAACCGAGGAAGGTCTCGACTCCCTCCGCCAGGCTCTCGCGGACCATCGAACCCTGTTCGCCGGACACAGCGGAGTCGGAAAATCGACGCTGCTCAACGCCCTGTCGCCGGAATTGAACCTCAAAGTAGGACACATTTCCGAGTCCACCCAGCGCGGCAGACACACCACGACTAGTATCGAGATGTTCGAATTACCCGATGGCGGTTTTGTGGTCGACTCACCCGGTCTGAAAGTACTCGGACTCTGGGACGTGTCCGCAGAGGAACTGCCCCATTACTATAAGGATTTTGAAAAGTATGCCGGTCTGTGCCGCTTCCAGCCCTGTTCTCACATCCATGAACCGGACTGCGCTGTAAAACAGGCGGTCGAATTAGGCGACATTCACGAAGTTCGGTACAATAACTACGTCGCCATTGCCGAATCGCTCGATCAGGACGAGGGCTGGTGAGTTAATCAAACCCTCTAAACGACCGATACTTAGAAAGATACTATGGCTTCCACAAAGATAGAATTCCGCGTCGGCTTAATCATCCTGCTCGGCCTGTTGATCCTCGCCTCATCACTCTACTGGCTGCAGGGATATAAGCTGGAAAGCAACGCCCAGGTCGTCCGCGTCGTCTTCGACGATGTCGGCACGCTCCAGGTCGGAGACAGGGTTACTGTGTCCGGCGTCCGTAAAGGCAAGGTCGACCAGCTGGAACTGACCGACAAAGGCGTTATGGTCAAGCTTTTGCTGTATCGCGATGTCAAGCTGCACTCCGACGCCCGGTTTGTCATCCGCAACCTCGGGCTGATGGGCGAGCGATTCATCGCTATCTGGCCGGGCGAAGACTCCACCAGCCTCAACCTCGATGCCATAGCCACCGGCTCCTACGATCCCGGCCTGCCCGACGTCATGGGCAAACTCGGCGAGATGGTCATCGAACTCCGCTCCCTGATGAAATCTTTCCGCCAGAATATCGGATCGGATTCCACCCTCGGACAACTCAACAAAACCATCGGCAACTTCGAACGGGTGTCCGGCTCACTCGCCGACTATCTCGAGCGTAACGAAACCAAACTCGACAACACCGCAGAAAACTTCTATCAGGCAGCCAACAAACTCAACAGCATCCTGGTGGACAACAGCGGCAAAATAGACTCCACCGTCACCCGCCTCGACCGCACCTCGGCGCAACTCGAACAGTTCACGTACCAGCTGGATACACTGTCAATCGCTGCCCGGGAATTCGCCGACAAGATCAACAACCCCGACGGCACCCTGCAGCTCTTGCTTGAAGACCGACGGCTATATGATGATTTGCGACAAACCGCCGACAATATCGACGACCTCGTAAAAGACATCCGCGCCAACCCGCGCAAATACATCAATCTAAAAGTGGAGATCTTCTAATAGATGAGCACCTTTCGCCTGGCGATCGGTATTCATAACCACCAACCGGTCGGCAATTTCCAAGCCGTTTTCGACGAAGCCCACCGCAGAGCATATTTCCCGTTTCTCGATCTGGTTCGCCAGAGCCCCAATCTGCGGATCTCCCTGCACCAGTCGGGAAGCCTGTGGGAGTGGCAGAAAAAAGCCCACCCGGAGTTCTTCCGGTTTGTCGGTAAAATGATCGACTCCGATCAGGTTGAACTCCTGACCGGGGGATTCTACGAGCCGATCCTCGTCTCAATCCCCGAGCGCGACATTGTCGGCCAGATTCGGAAACTCTCCCGGTACCTCCGCGACCACTTCGAACAGACTCCCCGAGGATTCTGGCCGGCCGAACGCGTCTGGGAACCATACCTCGCCCGACCCCTTACCGAGGCCGGAGTAAGCTACCTGCCGATTGATGACACTCATTTCCTCTATGCCGGCTTTGAGCCAAACCAGCTTGGCGGTGTCTTTGTAACCGAACACGACGGCTGCTCCGTCCGCCTGCTCCCGATTCGACAACGCCTCCGCTATCTCATCCCGTTCGGCACCCCCACCCAGATTATCGACTACCTCAAGGAACTCGCCGACAGCAACCCCGACGGTATGGCGGTCTATGCCGACGACGGCGAAAAATTCGGCATCTGGCCGGACACCCATGCCCATTGCTACGACGACGGCTGGCTCGAACGGTTCTTCGAAGAAATCGAAAAAAACAGCGACTGGCTGTCGGTTGTGCCCCTTGGCGAAGTCGCCGACGACACCCCGGTCGGACGAGCCTACCTGCCCTCGGCCTCCTACGCCGAGATGCTCCATTGGTCTTTACTGCCGGTGGCTTATCTCGAATACGAAAACCTGGAATTTCAACTCAAAAACTACGACCTCTATGACCGCTTCAGTCGATTCATCCGCGGCGGACACTGGCGAAATTTTCTGACCAAATACGAAGAAGCCAACTTCATGCACAAAAAGATGCAGCGGGTATCGGAACGTGTGCACCGCTTCACTCCCGTCAACCAGCAACAAATCGACCGCCTCGCTGTCGCCCGGGACCGCCTGTTCGCCGGCCAGTGCAACTGCTCGTATTGGCACGGCGTTTTTGGAGGACTCTACCTCCCGCACATCCGTCAGGCCGTCTACGCCAACCTGATCGAAGCCGAAGCCATTCTCGACCAGATCGACAGCGACTACAAACCGTCCATACTGCTTGACGACTACACCCTCGACGGCACCGACGATATAATCGTAAGCAACCGAATATTTACCGCCGTCTTTCGACCCCACTTCGGCGCCGCACTGATTCACCTCGCGATGAAAAAACACAACTTCGATCCGACCGACACCCTGACCCGGCGCCGCGAAGGCTACCACCTCAAACTCGACCAGGCCGTCGTCGGCTCCGGCCGCAAACGAACCGAATCAATTCACGATAGGATTCTCGCGAAAGAACCCGGCCTGAAACAACTCCTGACCGATGACTGGTACCTCAAACGCTGCTTCATAGACCACTTTTTAACTCCCGATGTCGATTTCGAACGCTTCCACACCAATCGATTCGGCGACGAGGGCGATTTTGTAATCGAACCGTACGAGATAACAACCGACGCTCCTGCTGGAACTGTCACGTTCACCCGGGACGGGCACCTGTGGCGCGCTGACGAAATTATCCCGCTCCGACTGGTCAAACGCTTCACCTTTTCAGAATCATCCGATCAGGTCCGAATCACCTACGAATTGCTGTGCCCGACCGGGCACAAATTCGACGTCCGCTTTGGAATCGAAAATAATCTCAACTTCCAGGCCGGCCACGCCGAGGATCGGTTCGTGCTGATCGATGGCCGCCGCCCCGAGGAGAGCTTCCTCGATGCCGCCGATACCCACCCCGGGAGCTCCTCCTGGGCACTCGTCGACCAACATCGAGAAATCGGCGTTGCCCTCATATCTAATTCTCAAGCCGAAATCTGGCGGCTGCCGATCTTTACTGTCTCCCAGTCCGAAAGCGGTTTCGAACGAGTCTATCAGGGCACGACCCTCGTAAATGTTTACCGCTTGACTATTTCCGACAAACCAACCGTCATCTCCCAAATCCTCGTCGCCTCCGACAGCGAGACTATCCGGGATGCCGTACAATCCGCCAATCGTGGCGTTCCATCATGACCTCCACCCCAGAATTGGGTTGCGCTGACACCGCTGGCTCGTAATTTGCCTGTATGATTGATGACATTGTCCAACGAATGAGACTAGCCCGCCGCTGCGTCGTACTCACCGGCGCCGGGATTTCAGCCGAATCCGGTGTCCCCACCTTTCGCGGCAAGGAAGGACTCTGGGGCAAATTCCGCCCCGAAGAACTGGCCACTATGGACGCCTTCATGGCCAACCCGAACATCGTCTGGGAATGGTACAAGTGGCGACGCAACCTTCTGGCCGACGTAAACCCCAACCCCGGCCACCATGCCTTGGCCGCAATGGAAAAATGGTTCGACTCGTTTGTCCTGGTGACGCAGAATGTCGACGGCCTCCATCGAATCGCCGGCTCACAGGACGTGCTCGAGCTGCACGGCAACATCCTCCGCAACAAGTGTGTCAAATGCAGCTCACCTTTCCCGGAACACATCGATATCAACCCCGAAAACATCCCGACCTGCGAACGATGCGGGGGGGGTATCCGGCCCGATGTCGTCTGGTTTGGGGAAATGCTCGATGCCGACACGATCAATCGCGCCTTCGATGAATCAGCCCGCAGCGAAATCTTTTTCAGCGTCGGCACCTCCGCCATTGTCCAGCCCGCGGCCTCACTGCCACTGGAAGCCAAACAGCATGGCGCCACACTGATCGAGATTAATCCCGAGGAAACACCGCTGTCCCGCATAGCCGATTTCCGCATCGGCAAGCCCTCCGGCGAATTTCTGCCGCAACTGATGGAGGCCTTTGAATCGAAAATCAGTGAGTCCGACCATGAAACCGGCGGGTGATCTCGTAAGTATAAAAAACACAACGGCTCAGGCCGATTGATATAGTATGAAAAACAGCACCCGCCACATAATTCACCTCCTGCTTCTGGCCATGATTCTGACCACCGCCGGCGGATGTGTCTATTTCAACACCTTTTACAACGCCAAACGCGCCTTTTCCGAAGCCGAGGACGAGCGCAAAAAAACAAAATTCGGCCAGCAGGCCCGAATCCGCCGCAACTTGTACCAGGAAGCGATCGAAAAGTCTCTCAAAGTCGTTGAAAACAACCCTGACTCGAAATACTACGACGACGCCGTCTATTTGCTCGGCGTCTCCTATTTCTATACCGAGGATTACGCCAAGGCCGAACGCCGCTTTCGCGAAATACTGACTAACTTCCCGGAAAGCGGATTCGCCCGCGACTCACGCCTGTATCTCGCGAAGTCCATGCTCCAGCAGCAGGACGAAGCCGAGGCTATGGATATTTTTGTCGAACTGTTTAACAGCGACGATGTCGACCGCAACTTCAAAACCGAAGCCGCTCTTGCCCTCGGACAATACTATTTCGAACAGCGCAATTTCGACCTGTCCTCACAGTACTTTCTGGCCATCCGCGATTCCCTCGGCAACTCCGACCAAAAAAGAGTCGCCCAGGAATTCATCGCTGACGGCCTCTTTTCGCAGTTCCGCTGGAGTGATGCCCTCGCTGCCTATCTCCAGATCCTCGGAATGAATCCCTCCATTGATCAGAAATATCACGCTCTCTTTCAGGCTTCCGTTGCAGCCTACCGGCTCCAGCGCATCTCCACCGGACAGGACTATCTCCGCACGCTGGCCGATGACGAGCTCTACTTCGATTCAATCAACGTGATACGGATGAAGATTGCCGAGGGCTATGAATGGGAGGAAGACCTCCAGAGCGCCGAAGAGATCTACCAGGAAATCGCTCAAGAAGCCACGAACAACATCCTCAAAGCTGAGGCCAACCTCAAGCTCGGCCTGATCTACCAGTACGACTACGATGAGCTCTTCAAGGCCAAAGATTTCTACGACGAGGCCGTTGCCGCATCACGCTCCTCGGACGCGGGTCAGGAGGCCCTCCAGTTATCATCAAATATCGGAAAACTCGATATTTACGGCCGCTCAATGGAAATCGACTCAACCTCGACCCAGGCCAACATCGATGAAGCCGCCTATACCCAGTATCAACTGGCCGAACTGTTCTGGGTCCAACTCAACAAACCTGACACCGCCATGATCGAAATGAAATACGTGATCGATTCCTTCCCTACAGCGTATGATGCCCCGAAAGCAATGATAGCACTGGCTCAAATGTCCTGGCAGCAGGACAGCGACTCCACCCGGGGCGATTCACTGCTCCAGGAAATGATCACCCGTTACCCGCACTCGGACTATATACCCGAAGCCCTCGAATTACTCGGGCTGAAAGGCACCGAAGCGGATACCGGCTATGCCGGCTACTATCTCGAAAAAGCTGAGAAATTCTTGGTCGATGACTCCCTCATTGACTCGGCCCGGGCCAACTACGACATCATCGTCGAGCGCTTCCCCGATTCCAAATACTTCATGCAGGCCCGGTTCGCCCAGATCTGGCTCACCGAGATGTACGATGCCCCGGGCGATTCGACCGTCTATTATGCCTACCAGGAATTCGTTGATTCCTTCCCCTCCTCACCGTGGTCGCAGGAGGCCCGCGCCCGACTTCAGGGCGCGCCCCGCCAGCAGGAGCCGCAGGGGCTGCAGGATGTCGACACCACGCAGGCGCAACAGGGGCAGCAACGCGACCCCTATGCCCAGGGTGACCCGGAGAACGCCGCCGATACGACCGATCCGGAGTATGACCCCTACAAGCCTATCTACACCGACCCCAACGGCGAACGCGCCATAGACTTACCGGCCGAGGTCGAAGTCGTCGACATTCTCCAGCCGTTTGAATACCCCTCCGAGGCTTTTGTCTCCAAGTGGGAAGATATACTCTATTTCCAAATCCGGCTTGATTTTTCCGGCGAAGTTACAGACTTTGTGCAGAAAACATTCGCGCCCATCGATGAAATTAACATCAGGGCCCAGGAAGCTGTCCAATCTACCTCATTCGACATGCGGCTGATTCGACCCGAGTTCCTGGAAAAATGGTTTGTGTACAAATTTACTGTAAGGTTGCCGGATCACCTGAGATGATTAAGCCCGATTGCGTCGACACCCGCGTCACTCGAAAACTCAATCTCGATAACGATTATTTTGCCCTCACCCTCGGAGGCTATCATCGCACCGGCGACTCCCACCCGGGCCAGTTTGTCCAGGTCAAACTACCCGGCAGCGAGATCCTCTTCCGGCGACCAATGTCGATCGCCGCCGTGCATCCCGACTCCGGCGAACTGGACATCATCTTCAAGGTCTTCGGCCGGGGTACCCGACTCATGGGCGACCTTCACCACGGCGACATTGTCAACATCCTGGGACCGCTCGGCAAACCGTTTACCCGCCCCAAAGACAACGAGACCGTCGTCATGGTCGCCGGCGGCGTCGGATTTCCGCCGCTGTATTTCCTGGCCGAATCATTAATCCGCGAAGGCTACGACCCCAAACAAATCGAATTTTTCTACGGTGGACGGTCCGCAGCCGACATCCTCTACCAGGATCGCATCCGGCAGCTCGACGTCAATTTCCGGCCCATCACTGAAGACGGTTCTCTTGGCCCCAGGGGCCTCGTGACCGAACCACTCATTGCCTTCATCCGCGAGAACCGCCAAAGCAATCTCAAGCTGTACTCCTGCGGACCTGAACCGATGCTCAAAGTTGTCAACGAAATCGGCATGGAATACAAAATTCGGGGCGAACTGTCTATGGAAGCGCCTATGCCGTGCGGTATCGGCGTATGCCTCGGCTGCGTCGTGCCTCGCTGCGACGGCGGCCACTCACGCGTCTGCATCGATGGCCCGGTATTCGAAATAGGGGAGATCAAGCTGTGAAACCGGATCTGCGCGTCACCATGGCCGGCGTCGAATTCGCCAATCCGATTATGACCGCCTCCGGTTGCTGCGGCTACGGCGAGGAACTGGCCGACCTGTACCCGCTCAGTTCCCTCGGCGCTCTGGTCACCAAGAGCATCACCGAAAAACCCCGCCTCGGTCACCCGCCGCCCCGAACCGCCGAATGCTCGGCCGGCATGCTCAACGCCATCGGCCTGGCCAATGTCGGTATCGACAAATTTATCGAAGAGAAACTTCCGTTCCTGCAAAATCAGGACACGAAAATAATCGTCAATGTCGCCGGCTCAACTCTCGAGGAATACGTTAGCATCTGCGAGCGCCTCGCCGAACACGACCGGGTGGACATGATTGAACTCAACATCAGCTGCCCCAACGTCGATGTCGGCGGCATCGAATTCGGCTCCAACCCGACCATGACCGAACAGATCGTCTCCGCAGTCAAACGCGTATTCCCCAGACCGGTGGTCGCTAAACTATCCCCAAACGTCACCCACATCGTCGACATCGCCAAAGCCGCCGAACAGGGCGGTGCCGATGTCCTGTCACTGATAAACTCGCTGGTCGGCACCGCCGTCGATATCGAAACCTGGCGACCGAGACTGACCAACAACAAAGGCGGTCTGACCGGCCCCTGCATTAAACCAATTGCGCTGGCCATGGTCGATGCCGTTTATAACAACTGCGACCTGCCGATTATCGCCATTGGCGGTATCGCCACACCGGCTGATGCGATTGAGTTCATCCTATGTGGTGCAACCGCCTTCCAGGTCGGCACAGCCCTGTTTATCGAACCACAGGCGCCCCTAACCATAGCTCAAGGTCTCAGGGAGTACGTGCAGCGCAAAGGTCTGTCGTCTATTAACGAACTCAGGGGGAAGGTGAGGAAATACTGATGAATGCTCTGGATAAAATCCTCAAAGCCCAGTCAAAAAATAACTCCATGATCTGCGTCGGCCTCGATCTCGATCCCAAACGCATGCCCGCCGACTACAGCAAGAACACCAAGGGCATGTTCGACTTCGCCATGCAGATCATCGAGGCCACCGCGGACCAGGTCGCCGCCTTTAAACCAAACATCGCCTTCTACGAATCACTCGGCGGCGAGGGAATCTCCCTTCTGGGACAAATTGTCAAACGCATCCCGAAAGACATCCCCGTAATTCTCGATGCCAAACGGGGCGACATCGGCAACACCGCCTCCCACTACGCCGAAGCGATCTTCGGCCAGATGGATGCCGACTGGGTCACCCTCAACCCGTACATGGGCTACGATTCCCTGCGGCCATTCCTTGAGAACAAAGAAAAAGGCGCCTTTATCCTTTGCCTGACATCCAACACCGGCTCCAAAGACTTCCAGACTCTCATGGTCGACGGCAAACCGCTCTACAAAGTCGTTGCCGAAAAAGTCGCCTACTGGAACAAAGCCAAAAACCTCGGCCTCGTAGTCGGCGCAACCGCCCCCGAACAACTCACTGAAATCCGCGCCGTCGCCGACGATATGCCGCTGCTGATCCCCGGCGTCGGCGCCCAGGGCGGCTCACTGGAAAAAGCTGCCATCAACGGTACCGACAATTTCCAGAAACCGGCCCTGATCAATGTCTCCCGCTCGGTCCTCTACGCGTCATCAGGCACCGATTTTGCCAAAAAAGCACGCGAAGAAGTCATGCGTCTGAATCAAGCTGTCAGTGATTTGCGAGAAGGGAAAGAGCCTGAATCGAACAACCAGCAATCGCCCCGGCAAAGTCATCAGCAACAAAACGACCAGCGGCCCCCGCAACACGCCCAACCCGATCAAAACCAGCCCCGGCAGGACCAGGACCAGCCGCAACAGCAGCAAGGTTCACCGCAGCATCATGGCGGACAACAGCCGCCTCCTCAATCAGATTCAAACGACAGGCGAGAGTAAATATATCCCTCGTGGAAATCGCCGTCCTGAAAATAATGGTCGCGTAAAACGGCGTCCCGCGAAAACCCCGCACTCTCCAACAGCTTCACCGCAGCGGCGTTAAACGACGCCGTCTGGGCGTGCACCTTGTTGATCCCCCTGAACCGAAAAAAGTACTCGCAAATCAGGTCAACGGCCGCCTTCGCATGCCCCTTGCGGCGCTCATCAGGATCAATCGATACCCCCAACTCCACCGAACGATTCAGTGGATTATAGTCAAACATACTGACAAAACCGACCAGCGTGTTATCCGACTTGCGCACAATGGCAAAACGCTCCTGGTCCGGATATCTCTCAGAAATCTTCTTCGCTGCCTCAACCGCCTGCGCCGGGGTCTTAAACTTCATCGGGCGTGAACTCAACGTCTGGAGGCCGCTCTGCAGCCGCCACAACTGAAAACTTGCAAAATCATCCGGCGCCGCCGGCCGCAAATAGATCTTTTTACCGATCAGGTTGGGATCGGTAGGGAGGACTTTATCCGATGCCACACTAGCTTCTCCGTGTTTGAAATTCTCTTCCACAGTTAATCACCATACCACCCTCACCATCAACAAAAAAAGAACCACGCCGAATAAGCGTGGTCCTCAGCAAACGCTGTGAATTGCAAAATGAGACCTTACTTGTCCTTCGCTTCCTCCAGCGCGGCCATCGCCTTGTCATAATCCGGCTCAGTACCGATATCATCGACGATTTCCATGTGCTTTATCGTGTCATCTTTGTCCACCACGATCACTGCCCGTGACAAAAGCCGAAGTTCCTGGATCTTTAGGCCGAAATTCTCACCGAATGCCATATCCTTATAATCCGACACCAGCTTCATAGAATCGATATTGTTCTCTTTGGCAAAACGCGCCTGGGCAAACGGAAGGTCAGCCGACACGGCATAGCCCTCGACATCGCCACCCATTTCCGACACCATCTTGTCGAATCTTACCGTCTGTTTGCTGCAGAGCGACGTATCCAGCGACGTTACTACCGAGATCAAACGCAGTTTACCGGCCGATTCAGAGAGCTTGTGCGCCGTCATATCAGTGTTGATCACTTGCGCATCGGGTGCCTTATCACCCGCTTTCACCTGCGTTCCTTCCAGTGTCAGCGGAGTACCTTTCATCTGCACCGTTCTCATATCACCTTTCATAGTCGAACACACTCCTTTGGGTCCTCGAAGTTTCAAATGCCTTCCTCACTCTCTCAACAAAGTATCTCCGGTGAATGTTCAGTTGATTGCACACACAAAAAAAGCCCGCCGCAATACGCGGCGGGCTTATCTGAAGCTTATAACTTACTTGCGTCGGGCAGCTTTACTTTTTCAGTCGCTTGCGAACGGCCACACCGGCCAGACCAAGACCAAACAGAAGCATCGTACCCGGCTCAGGAATCGGTTCCTGACCGGTCACCGTGTTAGGACGCTGCGCCAGCAGGAACGGCAGATTCTCGCTGGTGTGGTTCCGAAGGCCGAAGCTGATCACATCAGTGCCGCCGGCGCCCGAAACGGTGCCGTCAAAGAAATCCATGTAGTCACGGCCGCCGAACTCGTCATCGATACGGCTCGCGAAAGCATCCGACGTACGCGGGATACCGGAACCCTGGGCAAACGAAAGGCCGTCAAACTCATTGGAGTGTGTGTAACCGGCCGGAACCCACGATTCCAGATCGCGATCATCATCATCATTTAACTGACCAGCGGGATCAAGCAGTTCCAGAGCCATGCGATTCCAGTCGATACCGGAATTGTTGGTGATGCGCTTGGTCACGGTGTAGTCAGTGTAATTCTCAAGTTCATCGAAAATCAGCACACCCATACCAGGGGCGCCCCAGGTCTCACCGATACTGATATCAGTACCGGAAATGGACCAACTGAAGTCAGTAATTCCCTGGTTGGAACTGTGCAGACCGACTGTCACGCCGAAGGACGAAGACGCCATCAAGGCGACCGCGGCGGTGAGAATAACAAGCTTTTTCATTGTTGAAGTCTCCAACTTTAATGATTATTGTTCACGGTTGTGACCCATACTCTCGCAACAAGTGTGCCAAAAGTGAACAGCATAAAGTTCGATAGGCGTTAAGCTATTGATTGACAATTAATTACAGCAACCAACGAATTTGCACTGTAGACTTTTCTCCGTCACTCCCTCCCAACCACTGTCCAGATTCCTGACACCCCCTCCCAGACCACCAATCAAGACCTTGCAAGTCAATCAGTTAGAACTCACCCCGAAAACCTGATTTGCATCCGTTGTCCAGACTCTGGACACCTTACACACGCTTCCGCTCACAACCCTTGCTCTGTCCCCAAAATCTCGCTTCTGCCAATAACTACGGCATATCGAGCTTCCTGAACAACATCCGCCGCTTTGCGGCCCATCAGGCCTGCTGCGACCGGGGCCGCAAACTCCCGCGCCCCACCAAAAACCAGATTTCACGCTTTTTTGTCCTATGTATTCCGGGCTCACAGCTGCCACCGGCCCATCTCACCGTTTTCACACGGACGAACTTTTCACTTCTTCTTCAGCCACGGCGCCGGCTGCGATGTCCCCGTCGAACCCAATGGCGCCGGCCGCTATGTCCCGCATACCAAAACTCATAAAACCGTCCACAACAACCAGATGCCGACCGAGGCCGCCATCCGACGCATGCTCACTGTCGTCTACCCCTGAGCCGACTGCCGGAATTCTATCTCTTCGCCAGCTCCCGCAACACCATGTGAAGGATCCCGCCGTTACGGTAATAGTCAACTTCCACCGGCGTATCCAGCCGGGCAATCATGTCAAACGACTTTTCGCCATCCTCGCTCAGTGCCTTGACCGTTACCTTCTGCTTCGGCTTCAAATCATTGCTCAAATCGGCAATCGTAAACAGCTCGTGACCGGTCAGATTCAGTGTCTCACGGTTCTGACCTTCCTCAAACTGCAACGGAAGCACCCCCATCCCCACCAAATTCGACCGGTGAATCCGCTCGAAACTTTCCGCCAGCACCGCCTTAATCCCCAACAGGTTAGTACCCTTGGCAGCCCAGTCGCGCGAGGAACCCATCCCGTAATCCTTGCCGGCCAGCACAATCAATGGAATGTCCTCCTCCTGGTACTTCATCGCCGCATCATATATCGACATCGGCTCGCCCGATGGCAGGTGGATCGTCACACCACCCTCCGTACCCGGCGCCAGGTGGTTCCGCAGACGGATATTGGCAAACGTCCCGCGCGTCATCACCCGATCATTGCCGCGCCGCGACCCATACGAGTTGAAATCCGCAAACTGCACCCCGTTCTCAAGCAGATATTTGCCCGCCGGGCTGTCAGCCTTGATCGCACCCGCCGGCGAAATATGGTCGGTCGTAATCGAATCACCCACCATCACCAGCACCCGCGCATCATTGATCGCCTCAATATCACCCGCCTCCGGACCCATATCAACGAAGAACGGCGGCTCCTGGATATACGTCGAATCCGAATTCCACTCATACAACTCGCTCTCCGGCGACTTGATACGGTTCCACCGCTCGTTCCCGGTGAACACCGCCTGGTACTCCTCACGGAACAACTCCGGCGTAATCGACCCACCGATCGCATCGAGGACCTCCTGCTGCGACGGCCAGATATCTTTCAGGTACACGTCATTCCCGTCGCCATCCTGCCCGATCGGTTCCTTGACCAGGTTAATGTCGGTCGTACCCGCAATCGCATACGCCACCACCAGCGGGGGAGAGGCCAGGTAGTTCGCTTTTGTATGCGGATTGACCCGCCCCTCAAAATTCCGGTTGCCCGACAGCACCGCCGAAACCACCAGATCCCCCTCCTCGATGGCCTTGACTACCGGTTCCGGCAGCGGCCCCGAGTTGCCAATACACGTCGTACACCCGAAACCGACATTGTGGAACCCTAACTTCTTCAGCGGCTCTATTAACTCCGCTTTCTCCAGATAGTCTATCACCACCCGCGACCCCGGCGCCAGCGAAGTCTTCACCCACGGCTTCGCTGTCAGTCCCTTTTCGACCGCCCTCTTCGCCACCAGCCCGGCCGCCATCAATACAAACGGATCGGAAGTATTTGTACACGATGTAATCGCCGCAATCACCACCGCGCCGTGTCCGATCTCCGCATTGTAGCCGTTGCGAACCGGGGCCGTCTTCCTCAGGTCGGCGGCTTCCAGCGCAAACCCGCGATCCTTGGTCGACTTGGTCAGCGCCGCCTCGAACTCCTCTTTCATCGCCGAAAGCGCTACCCGATCCTGCGGACGTTTCGGCCCGGCCAGCGACGGCTCCACCGTCGAGATATCCAGCCGCAGACTCTCCGTAAATGTCGGCGCTTTCGAACCCGCCTCGCGGAACAGACCCTGCTCCTTGGTGTACGCCTCGACCACGTCGATCTCTTCCTGCCGACGGCCCGTCATCCGAAGATACTCCAGCGTCAAATTGTCAATCGGGAAGAACCCCATCGTCGCTCCATACTCCGGTGCCATGTTGGCGATCATTGCCTTGCTCGGCAACGGCAGCGTGTCCAGCGCCTCACCGTAAAACTCGACAAACTTGCCGACCACACCTTTCGCCCGAAGCATCTGGGTGACTGTCAGCACCAGATCCGTACCCGTCGTTCCTTCCGAAAGCTTCCCGGTCAGTTCAAACCCGATAACCTCCGGCGTCAGCATATAAATCGGCTGGCCCAGCATGACCGCCTCGGCCTCGATCCCACCGACTCCCCAGCCGACCACCCCCAGCCCGTTGATCATCACCGTATGCGAGTCGGTCCCGACCAGCGAATCCGGCATCGCCACCCCGTCCTGCACCAGCACACCCTTGCCCAGATACTCAAGATTGACCTGGTGGCAGATCCCGGTCGCCGGCGGCACGACCCGAAAATTGGAAAACGCTTTCTGACCCCAGTGCAAAAACTCATACCGCTCGGCGTTGCGCTCGAACTCCTTTTCCATATTGAAATTCAGCGCGTCATCGCTGGCGAACTTATCTACCTGCACACTATGGTCGATCACCAGGTCGACCGGCACCAACGGGTTGATCTTTTTCGGGTCACCGCCCATCCTGTCCATCGCCGAGCGAAGCGCCGCCAGATCCACCACCGCCGGCACGCCGGTAAAATCCTGAAGCAGCACCCGGGCCGGCTTGAACGGCAATTCCGTCTCACCGACACTCTTGGCGTCATACTTGGCCAGTTGCGTGACATCATCCTCGCGAATCACGTGCCCGTCGAGATTGCGCAGGGCGCTCTCCAGCAGAACCTTGATCGAGTACGGCATCGTATCAATCCGGTTGCCCTTCACCGCTTTGTCCAGCGCGTCGAGGCGGTACATATCGTAGGAATTGTCTTTGGTTTTGAGCTGAGCTTTGGCATTAAACGGGTCCATGGTGCGACCTCCGGTCGGTATCTGGCGAACGTTTATTTTGTGTTTTCGGTTGTGTCAAAACCGTTGTGGTTTTGACAAGTCTACTGCAGGTCACCCATCCGGGTGGATGACTCCGGGCTGCCCGGCCACCGCACGCCACCCTGTGTGGAATCGAAGGGTGACGACGACCGGTCAAACCGCCCCGAAAATGTCATTCCTGCGAAAGCAGGAATCTACTCCTCGGATTTGTGAAGATATACACAAAACACCGGGTTGTAAAGAAGACTGAATCTTTTCAGCTCACCCCAGGCAAAATCACATTGCTCGATCTCCCAATCGTCATTATCTTGTTCCTGTACCGGTCGAACCGAACTCGAGCCGCAAAAACCGCCGGGGACATACTGACTTTACTTCACGTGTTCGGTCTCGACCAGCTTTACTACACGACCGGCCGGCTCTGCACCAAACCTGACCGGCCCCGCCAGAAAATTACAAGGAGGTTCATATGAAAAAACTCACCTGGGTTTTTGCCCTGCTGTGTGCGTTCTTTGCCCTTACCGTTATTGCCGGCGCCCAGCTCAATGCCGGCGACCCCAACTGCGACAACACGAACAATTTAAGCGACCTCACCTACCTCATCGACCAGCTCTTCCGAGGCGGCCCCGAACCATGCGCCGTCGCTTCCGACGGACCAATCGCCGCCGGCGTCATTCACAGCGACGGCACTATCATCAACGGCACCGGCAACTTCACCTGCACCTTCAACTTCCTGCTGCAACGCTATGAAATCACTCTGAGCGGCGAAGACTACGTCTTGAGCAACTTCGTAACTCATGTCACGCCGATTTCCGGCAACTACAGCCCGAGGGTCGTCAGTTCCAACGGCAGAATGATCATCTATCTGACCAACCCCGACGGCAGCCTTACGTCCTCCTACTTCCAGTTCAGTACCCTCAGGCTCCCTAACCCGGTGACTGCCCCGGACGACTACACTGACTTGCTCGAGTAATCTATACCTCACTGACCCCCGACCGGCATCGCTAGCTCACCCACCCCGGGCGTACGTGACACTACCAACCATAGCGGCTGTGTAATGGCTTCCGGCCACGCCCTGAACTGCATGCCCCCCGCACAAAAAAACGCCGCCAGGCATAACCGCCTGACGGCATATCTATCGACTCGCGTGGAAAAAACCTACGCCCCCTGCTTCCACTCCTTCCACACCTTGCCGACCAGATCCGGACCCACCTTCAGCGTCTTACGGCCCGGTTCCCACTCGGCCGGCGTCGCCTCGGCGCCCTTGGTCTTGCGCACGTGCTGGAACGCGCGGATCTGACGAATCGTCTCCTTGATATTGCGCCCCACCGGCGGCGTCATGATCTCCATCGCCTGGATCACCCCGTCCGGGTCGATCAAAAACCGCCCCCGGACATTGACGCCGGCGTCGGGATCGTAGACGCCGAACACCCGGCCGATATTCCCCGCCCCGTCGGCGATCATCGGAAACGGAATCCCCCCGTCGACCATTTTGCTCAACTCCTCCTCGTCCCAGATCTTGTGCACGAACTGGGAATCGACACTGATTGCGTACACGTGAACATCGAGATCCTGCAACTCAGGATAATTGGCGGCGACCGTCGCCAGTTCCGTCGGTCAGACAAACGTAAAGTCGCCGGGGTAGAAACAGACCATGCTCCAGTGCCCGAGCGAATCGGACAGCTTCACGGTCTTAAATTCGCCTCTGTGATAGGCCGGCGCCTCGAAATCGGGCGCTTTGCGGCCGACCATGATATTCATTTGGTCCTCCTGGGGATCGTGTTGCGATGATGCGTCCTGCGCCTCCGTACGCGCTTGCGAACGGCTGCCGCCCTGCGGCTGGCTGCTGCCCAGCAGCTTGCCGGTGGGGCGTCCGCATCCAACGGATTCAGACATGTGACCTCCTTTTTCGGCGGTGTTATCCTCCGCCGACTTCTATACTCGATAATGTAGGGTAGGGGAGGGGGTGTTGTCAAGAGCCCGGAATAGCGCAGAAAGTGATTGTCAAACTGCGACAATCAAGTATATTCATGGGTGAATATGAGCTTACGGGCGAAAGTCTTGTGTGAGCCTTGATCTTTCGCGCGAGCCGCCAGACTTGCAATTTCGAGCACCGAAGGTCATTGGTATGCCGGACAACAGGCACACAAAAGTTCTCAAACTTCACATTCTCAAACCCGCGGGCGATATGTCGTGGAAAGAGCTTTCCACACTCCTCCGCGACGCTCGCTACCGTGTGTTCCGGTTGGCGAATCTGGCCGCCAGCGAGGCTTACCTCGCCTTTCATAAATATCGACAGGGTGATACGGAATACCGCGCCCCCACCCCTGGCAAACTCAACCGGCGTCTCCGTAAAATGTTGGATGAAGAAACACAGGCGCGGGAGTCGAACGGCACCGGATCAGAGCGATTTTCGAAAGAAGGCGCTTTGCCCGCAACGGTAGTCGACGCTCTCTCACAATACAAGCTTCGGGCTCTTCTCTCTCGCTCTAAGTGGAGTGAAGTCGCCCGCGGGCAATCCGCGCTGCCAACCTTTCGGCTCACAATGCCTATCCCGATCCGATGCGATAAACCCGAACATAAGCGGCTCCAGAAAGCGGAGAATGGTGACGTTGAAATAGACCTCATGACTTGCTTGAAACCGTATCCGCGAGTCGTCATTGCCACCGCGCGGAATTCCCTTAGTGGCGGCCAGCGGGCAATACTCGATCGTCTGATTGAGAATCCGGAAAACAAGATGGAGGGTTATCGCCAGCGATGCTTCGAGGTCAAACAAGACGTCCGCAACAAGAAGTGGTACTTGCTTGTAACATATGACTTCCCCGCTTCAGAAAAGGCACTCAGTGAAGAGAAAGTTGTGGGCATCGACCTGGGTTTTTCTTGTCCCTTGTACGCCGCCATTAACAACGGCCACGCCCGGCTTGGCAGGCGGCAGTTCGCCGCACTCTCTCACCGCATTCGCACACTACAGCGCCAGGTAATAAACAGGCGTCGAGCAATCCAGCGCGGCGGGAATCAGGTCACAGGCTATATCTCAGCGCGCTCCGGCCACGGCCGAAAACGAAAACTCAGCCCCATTGAGGGCTTGCAAGGGCGCATTGATCGCGCCTATACCACTCTCAATCATCAGTTGTCGGCTTCAGTGATTAAATTCGCCTTGAATCATGGTGCGGGCATCATCCAAATGGAAGACCTCAGCGGACTTTCCAATGCCTTAACCGGTTCATTCCTTGGCGAACGCTGGCGATACGAAGAACTCCAGCGCTTTATCGAATACAAGGCTGACGAAAATGGCCTCGCTGTTAAAAAGATTGATCCCCGATATACCAGCCGCCGGTGTTCAGAATGTGGTTTCATCCATGCCGAATTTGATAGGGCTGCTCGCGATAAAGACGGAGCGAAGGGGCGCTCCGCGCGATTTATCTGCCCGCAGTGTGAGCATCAGGCCGATGCCGACTACAATGCCGCCCGCAACATTGCAACCCTTGACATCGAAACGATCATTGCTGATACTGCAAAGGATCAGGGGCTGAAAGAAAAAAAACAGGATCTTTGACAATAGATATTATACCCCGGTCGCGTTTTATGGCAACGCTAGCCCACGGGCAATCGCGGGTCCGTGACCGGAGGCCGACTTGCACGGCCTGAAGGATGAGAAGGGTAGTTATCAGCGGCGAAAATCGCCCTCTTTACCCGCTCACCAAGCACCAAAAGTTTGTTTTTTGTCTTGTTGCGCCGCCGTAAGTGGATGGCCCGTGCAGACTTTCTTAGCGTTAGGTGTAAACCGGTCTGAATAAGCGGTGCATGCAAGCTTGACGTAGTTGCTATCAACGATGATCGGCGGTGTAAACCGATGTGAATAAGCGCAGCCACCCCTACCGCCTCTGGCCGAAACATGATTCCTGTCAGTAGCCCGCTCACTCGTGGTGCGTCGGGATTTTCTCGAACGCCTCCTTTGTCCACAAGACCTTTCCCCCGTGTAGGTCAAGACCCTTGCGGTCTTGACCCCATCGCCGGCCGCCAGGCCGGCCCCCATTCACTCGAACACCTTTTCATACCTCGGCTGGTACAACTCCACCACGATATCGCCGGGCATCCTGAAATGTGTCGCCAGGCCGTATCCCTCGTCCCTAATACCGTCGACAAATTCCACGCCGCGCCCTTTCAGCTCGGCCACGGTCGCCTCGATATCATCACAGTAAAATGAGATATGCTGTAGCCCCGATGGTTGATCGTTTGCTGGATCATCCGGATGGCACCCCATATCGGCCTCGGGCACCTCGAAAATCTGCCACCCGCCGCCGACATCGGTCGACCGAAATCCTAACTTGTCCCGGATAAACGCCCGCAACTGCTCCGGCTGCGAGGTGAAAAACATGGTGTGGACCCCACGGATCATACGTTCCTCCTTTGTGATTGCGATGGCTCGTCGGTTGCCTTCAAACATATACTAATCCGGTCTTCGATGCAATCACAAAGTGCGTGGGCCATTACTCAAACCAGACTGCCTCTTCCAGTAGGTCAAAACCCTTGCGGTTTTGACCCCATCGCCGGCCCCCAGGCCGGCTCAGGCCCGCTATTTCTACACACCATCACATCAGAATCCGACCCCGCCAGGGCACCCCACAGCTTGCGGTGCGATCCCCGCATACAAAATCCCCCCACAAAATCCGAACCAAACCACACCAAAACCCGCCCCCAACCCCCTATCAAACTGTGTCAAATTTGACACACCCGCCCGCACTTTCCGAACCACTTCGATGGTAAATGCGCCCCCGCCCCCTTGGGTGAACCATAATCTCAACCAGCGAGTGTCCCGATACCGAACAAACAAAGCAGACCATACCGCTCACCTATTGCGTAGAATACGTATGCGAGCGATACCAAAAGTACCAAACAAACCCAAACTCGGCCCCAACGCAGCCCCCGCACCCCCGGTGCGCGTCAGCCTCGCCCGCCCAACCCGGCCGACCGGCCTGTCTCCTGCGAGAAAATCGCTTGGTACCGGCCCGCAAATCCCCGTAACATAATGAATGTACCGTACGGACAAGCCCCGGTCGAGTCTCCCGATCGGCACTGCCGCGAATCCGAAACTCGGAATTAAGCAAGGCTTGAAGACGAAATCAGACTATGAGCTCGAAGAAGTCACGAAAACCGACAGCTAAGGCACCGGGACCGAAAGCCGACAAGACCTCGCAGGAACAACAGCAGACTCACACAACCCTGGGGTTGGACCTCGCAGCCATCCGGCTTCACAAGGAAATCAACCTGCGACGCCATGCCCGGCAAGTCCTTGACGAGGCTGAGGAGAAATACCGCTGGATCGTTGAGAATACGTCCGAAGGCATTGTCGTTATTCAGAACGGTCGTTTTCAGTTCGTCAACCGGCGAACGGCTGTCGTCCTGCGGAAGCGGGCTGAGGGTCTCATCGGATCTAAATTCGATCAGTACGTTCATCCGGACGACCGGGAAACGGTTTTCCACCATTACGACGCTTTCGATGCCGGCCAGACCGACCCAAATCCCTATGATTTCAGAATCCTAACTCGCGCTGGACGAACTCACTGGATTCGCAATAATCCGGTTGGGGTCCGTTGGGAAGGCAAGCCCGCACTGCTCTGTTTTCTCAGTGACATAACCGAGCATAAAGAGGCCGAGATTGAGATACGCCGCAGCCGGGAGAGACTCGACCAATTGGTTCATAGTATCCCGGTCATGATCACAATGTACGATCAAAAAGGAAATGTCTCACTGGTCAACGATAAGCTGACCGAAGTCCTCGGCTGGACCGAGGAAGATTTCAAGAAGACACCGCCGATGGAACTCTGCTACCCCGATAAAGACATGCGAGAAAAAGTCTGGCAATTTATGACATCCGGTGAAGAAGGGTGGCGCAATTTTGGTGTCACATCCAAATCCGGAGCGCGGATCGCCTCAGCCTGGACAAATGTCTATCTCGACACGGGAGAGGCCATCGGTATCGGTATCGACATGAGAGAGCAAGTCGAAAGTGATCTCCAGCTCCGCGAAGCCTATGACCAGCTTGAAACAGAAAGAAACCTCCTCGCCCAGAAAAACATCGCACTCAGTGAACTCCTTTCACAATTCGAGCAGCAGAAACATGGTCTTCACGAAAATGTTGCCCGGAACATCGAAGAATCCATCCTCCCGATCGTGGACATGCTGAAAGAGAAGGCAACCGGGGAAATACTGCTGAGGAATCTTGAATTCCTCGAGAAAGAACTGCTCGATGTCACCTCTCCCTTGATGTCCAGACTTAAACTGAAGTTTGACCGCCTGACTCCCCGTGAACGCGAAGTATGCCGTTTAATCAAACACGGTCACTCAACCGATGAAATAGCCGCAACCCTTGATCTCTCCGTCGCAACGGTCCAGAAGTATCGGGAACTGATACGCAGGAAGCTCGATTTGACCGGCAAGAAACTGAACCTCAGTACGTTCCTGCGCTCCATGGACGAATAAGCCGTCCGCTACATCGAACGAAGCAACTCAACCTGCGATAACACTGCCGTCACCGCATGCTCGACGCGTAACACCCACCGCCCCAGCGAGAACCGTTTGAATCCCTGCTCTCTCATGATATCCACCTCAAACGGCACCCAGCCCCCCTCAGGACCAACCGCGATCATCATTCGATGGACATCGCCGCCGCGATAAAACGCCCGCAGGTTCATCGATGAGTCCAGGTCCGGCAGCAGTCGCAGTGCCCTGTCGCCCTCATTGCTCTCGAGCGCGGGGAACGTATCCTCGAAGAAGACCTTAAACCGGTCGTGTACCTGCACCTCCGGCATGCGAGTGAGCTTCCCCTGCGAAAGGCCGTCGATCAGGTGCGTCGTATATTTCGACGGCTCCAGCAGCGGTGAGTGGAAATAGCTCTTTTCTACCCGATTGGCACGAATCAGGTGCAACCGCCGCACGCCCATCATCGCCGCTGTCGTCAGTACCTTCTTCAACGTCTGGGGGCGGGGCAGGGCACAAATCAGGTCAACCGCCGGGATCGGCACCGGCAGCGACTTCAGAGCACTAGCCCGCAACACAACCTCGTAATCGCTGATCGACTCAACCGTGGCTTGTCCCGCTGGGCCGTTGACCAAGCCGATCTCCACCGTGTCACCCTCGACACATCCCAGAATCGAGCGAATATGCTCGGCCCGATGGAAAAGCAGCCGAAATCGCTCACTGTCAATGCGATCGGCCTCAGTAAGAATAATCAGGTTCACTTTTTGCCGGTCCTGAACTGTCGCGCTTATCTTCCTACTATACAGTAGCGCACTCGGTGTTCTCTTGCAAGGATTGAGTACCAGTGCACCCGAAGTAAGAGGTTGACATTTCATCAGCGCGGTCTAATTTACGCTGACAACCAGTACCTGCCTGCAAGCGGGTCAAAGAGAGACAAATAGCTATGCCTGATGTTACCAAGACTGCCTTCCATGACTACCATGTCGAGGCCGGAGCCAAAATGGTGGATTTCGCCGGCTTTCGCATGCCGATACAATATACCGGAATAACCGAAGAACACCTCGCCGTACGTGAAAATGTCGGGATGTTTGACCTGTCCCACATGGGCGAATTCGAGGTCCTCGGCGCCGACGCCGTGGCCTTCCTGCAAAAGACAACGACCAATGATATCTCCGCGCTTGAAGACGGGCAGATCCAGTACAATTGCATGACCATGGAACATGGCGGAATTGTCGATGATCTCCTGGTTTACCGTCTCGAAAAGGAGCGGTTTGCGCTGGTCGTAAACGCCGCCAACATCACCAAAGACTTCGATTGGCTGAAATCTCATCTTGAGGGTGATGTTCAGTTGATCGATCGATCCCCGGACACCAGCCTGCTCGCGGTCCAGGGACCCAATGCTGAAAAAGTCATCCAGCAAATTACCGACTTCAACCTGACCGAAATGAAATACTACACCTGGGCCTGGGCTAAAATGGCCGGCCATACGGTGCTGTTCTCCCGCACCGGCTACACCGGCGAAGACGGCTTTGAGATCTATATCCCTCCGGAGGCAACTGATGACCTCTGGAAAGCCCTCGTCGGGGCCGGGGAGAAGCACGACATGAAACTGATCGGGCTTGGCGCCCGCGACACTCTTCGCCTTGAAATGAAGATGGCCCTTTACGGCAACGACATCGACGAAACGACGACTCCTATCGAGGCCGGGCTATCTTTCATTGTCAATCTCGATAAGGACTTCATCGGCAAGGAAGTCATAGAAAAACAAAAAGCAGAAAAGCCCACTCGGCGACTGGTCTGCCTTGAACTCGAAGGTCGCGCTTTTCCGCGCCACGGCTACGATATCACAGACAACGGTGGGAAGATAGGCGAAATTACTTCCGGTACTTTCTCGCCCAGCTTGCGCAAACCAATTGCGCTGGGCTATGTGCCGCGAAGCAAAAGCAAGTCAGGCTCCGAAGTTTCGGTAAGAATCCGTAAAGACGAATTCCCGGCCAAAGTGGTCAAACCGCCGTTCTACAAAGACGGCTCACACAAGTAATCAACGGACGAATGATGCACGTCGAACTGTTTCTTACGCCCCTGCCCTTTGGCAAAACGAAGCTGGCCGATCACACCGTAGTTGTGATCGATGTGCTCCGCTCCTCGACTTCGACCTGCGCCGCCCTTGCGGCCGGTGCCCGTGGCGTCATACCAACACCCGGGCCCGGTGAAGCAGGCGAGATGTGGACCAAAGTCGGCAGCGATATGGCCGTGCTTGCCGGTGAACGGGACAACGTGAAGATCGAAAATTTCAAACTCGGCAACTCTCCGGCCGAATTCACTGAGGAGACGGTTGGCGGCAAATACGTTGTTATGACCACAACCAACGGCACCGGCGTCTACAAGGATGCATCGGGAGCCCCACTGGTCATGTGCGGCGGACTGGTTAACATCTCCAAAGTCGCCCGCAAAGTAGCTGCCGCCGGCAAAGACCTCGTCATCGTCTGCTCCGGACAGGAAGGCGGCTTTTCGATAGAAGACACTATCTGTGCCGGGATGCTGATACACTTGCTGGCCACCGAAGACAAAATCGAAATGTCGCTTAACGACGCAGGGTCGCTGGCGCTGTTGCTCTATCGATCCAACAAATCGGCCTTGAAAAAGACAATCGAACAGGGTGAACACGGACGGCGCCTCACCGAGCTGGGATTTGCCGGCGATGTCGACTTGGCCGCCGATGTCGATTCCATTCCGATTCTGCCGGTCATGGTTGAGGGCCGGCTTATTGCCGATGAAGACAATGACGCACCCCAACAATAACTCGACCAACCGCGATTCCGGGAGTATAAGGACACAATGAGACGACTGATCATGTCAGCCGTTCTGCTGGCTGCCTGTGGTTTTTCCACTGCGGCCGCAGCCGATGGCGTAGAATTTAACGTGAGCGTCCAGCAGGAGACTGCCGACGGCCCCCTCTTGGTGATGAGCGATACCTTTACCGTCAGGGAAGGAATGCCGACTACCGGTTTTCTCCTGGCCTTCTCCATCGATCTCACCCTGGAGAGCATCGATTCCGCGCGCTGTAATTTCCTCACCCATCTGGTGACGATCGGACCCCCGGCTAATACGTACGGACGAAGTTTTTCGGTCGAATACGGTCTCCCGGCGCGTATTGACGGCATTGAGGTAAAAGGCGACGCCACCTATTCGCTTGCTCTGACACCGTTGGAACCGGTCGAAGTCAACGATGACTACTGCCCGTATGATCACAACGAAGACGGGGGCTTTAGCAATCAGCCGACAGCGAATTTCGACGTTCAGGTGCTGCCGAATTCCTTTGCTGATTTCTTTTTTGAGTCTGCCAAATCTGTCCTTGAGGCCGACTATCGCGAGTTCAAGGCCGCCTTCTCGTTCAATCTGCCCGGCAAGTTCAATGTGTTCCTGGCCCCCTGCCCAATGCCGTCGGTCATCTGGGACGAGCGCTACGGCCAGGTTGTGGACCCTACCCGCAGTACCACCTACTCTATTCTGGCCAAAGGCATTAATACGACCGACCCGTTTGTAGTCAATCACCTCGCCGTGCTGCGGTCATGGGGGTACGCCCCACCGTTTGTCAGTGAAGGCGCCGCCAACTTCATAGCGCTTCCTTCATTTGAGATGAAGGAGTATTTTGCCGAAAACGCCGCGATCCCGCTTGATTCTCTTCTGGATACCTACGCCTATCTTAATGCCGATCCCTTGATTGCCGACCGGACCTCGGCTACTTTTGTAAAGTATCTGATCACCGAGCACGGCATAGGACGGTTCAAAGACCTGTATGCCCAGTCACACGACAGCAACCTCCGGCAGAAACTGGAAGAAGTTTATCATACCTCGATCGCCGATCTCGAAGCAGGCTGGCGTGAGTATGTAGATACTGTAACGATCTCGTACACCAGACTGGCCGAAGAAGCCGCTCGTGCGGAGACGATGTTCAACTTCGAACGGATGCGGGACTTCTCGCAGGCGATGATCGAAAGAGCACCCGGTGTGATCGACTCCGCCTACAGCCTCGGTGTCCTCAAGCGATCGCTGTTCTTCCTTGGTGACTACTATGATGCCGCCGATGTTGCCGAAATGCATGTCGATATCCAGCGCGATGTCGCCCGTAACTGGATGGCCTGGGCGGCTTATCAGATGATGAACGGCGAATACGATGCCTCCCGTGAGAATTTCCTCAACGCGCTGGCTGTCGATTCGTCCGACCAAATGATCAAATTCAACCTGTCGATCAACTATCTCTCTGTCGGTGATACGACCACGGCCGAATTTCTTCTGGTTGAAATTGTCAGCCACCCTACAGACGCTGTTGCCCAGGCCGAGAGCCGAGTTCTGCTCGGCCACTTGTTGATGGGCCGTGACAACCCGACCGACAGTGCCCAGGCGGTAAAATACTTCGGGATGTCAGTGCAGGCGTTTCAGCAGTCGCTGCAGGTGAACCCAAATCTGGCCGCGCCGTATCTTTGGATGGGGATTGCTGCCATCGGACTGAATGATCATGTGACCGCACAATCATCGCTGGAAACTGCGCACTTTTTGGAGATGCGCCCGTTCTATTTAGGTATGATAAATCTCTGGTTAGGCAAACTGATGGATGTCAAAGGTGAGCGGGAAGTCGCCCGCGAATTTTACGGTGAGGTGCTTGCCGGCTCCTCCGCCGACTACCATCAGCAAGAGGCCCGCCAGTATCTTGAAAATCCATATTCTCTGTAATTTGATTAGCTGTGTTTAACTTTCTTAACCCAGCCGTATTAGCTGCTGCTGCCGCGGCTCTGATCCCGCTTCTGATCCACCTCTTCTCAAAGCGGCGGGTCAAGGTTGTCGAGTTCTCTTCCCTTAAGCACCTCAAAGAAATGCAAAAGCGTCAGGTACGGCGGCTGAGGATCCGGCAGTTGCTGCTGCTACTTTTGCGCATGCTGATCATACTCCTGATCGTGCTGGCATTCGCCCGGCCTACTACCGAAGGCGGCGCGGTCGGATCCCACGCTTCGGTTTCCGCTGTCGTGCTGCTGGATAACTCGGCCTCGATGAATCGCTATGTCCGCGACGGCAACCTGTTTGATCTGGCTAAGCGACAGACCGTGCAACTGTTGGAAACTTTCGGAGAATCGGACGAAGTCCAGCTAGTCACCCTGAGCCGCCGGAGTGGCGGCGGAGCAGGCTCTCGCTTCTCGTCGGCTGCAGTTGCCCTGGAAGAACTCGAACGAATCGAGGCCGGTTACGGCGCCGCCGACATGCAGGCAGCGCTGGGGCAGGCTTCCCGATTGATTGAAAACGCCTCCAATCTCAACAAGGAAGTATACTTCATCACCGATGCCCAGCGCGTATCGCTGCCGGACAGCGGCCTGACGGTTGGCGACGACGTCCAGGTCTACCTCTTGGAACTCCCGCGCGAGGACGCGGAGAATGTCGGTGTTACCTCGGTTGATTTTGGTGGTCAGCTGTTGATCCCCGGCCACGATTTTGATGTTGTCGCCCGGGTTCGCAACTATGGTTCTGAGTCCCGCGACGATTTGATCGCTTCACTCTACCTCGACGGCCGACGGGTTGCCCAGACCGATGTCACCGTGGGCGGCGACGGGGAAGAGGCGGTTCGGTTTACGCATTCAGTCAATCGCGGCGGATTCCACTCCGGGTGGATTGAGCTATCCGACGACAAGTTTCCAGCCGATAACCGATTCTATTTCACTTTTCGAATCCCGGAGCAGTTTAACGTCCTGCTGATCGGCGACGATCCGGCGACCCGTTTTGTGTCACTCGCCCTGACCCCATCCGGCAGCCTTACTCAATACTGGTCGGTAAAAGAGGCGCGGCCGGATGAACTCGGGTCTGTGCAGCTCCGGGACTACGATGTTATCGTCATGGTCGGCGTGCCGTCTATCGCCGAATCTTACACCGAACGAATCAAGGCAGCCGTCCGCCGAGGCACCTCGCTTTTCATGACGTATGGCGCGGAGACCGACACCAGCTACTTCAACCGCCAGTGGGCGGAGGTGGCCGGAGTGCGGATCGAAGAGCCCGCGCGGCGCGACTTTAGCCGGGCCGGATTTTACACGCTGGAAGCAGCAACCATGAATCACCCGATCTTTTCCGTATTTCATTTCGAGAACGGCGCCCTGCCTGAGGTCAAGTTTTACACTCTGCCGAGGGTAAGTGCCATCCCCGAAGCCGGAGTTCTCGCCCAGTTTTCCGGCAAACGTCCGGCGCTGGTTGAAGCCGGCTATGGTGAAGGGCGTATCGTTACTTTCACCGGCCCGCTCGGTCCGGAGTTCAGCGATATGACCGGCCATGCATTCTTCGTGCCGTTCGTATCCCGAACGGCCGAGTATCTTGCCGCCGACCTCTCCGCGTATGACTTTGACCTGTACGCCGGGGAAAAAATAACTCGCAGCATCTCCATCGCCGGATCGTTGTCAGGCTCAGTGGAAATGATCGCACCGGACTCCAGCCGCTACTTTCTCGCGCCGGAGGAGGACAAGGGGCAGCTCCTGCTTCGAGCCAATCCTACCGACGAGCCCGGCGTCTACTCCGTGCGCTATGCCGGACAGGAGGTCGACCGGTTCGCGGTGAACGTTGACCCGGAAGAGTGCAATTTGGCCGCTGTCGATGACGACCGGTTTGCCGCTGCCGTGGGCGCCCCGGAGTACGAATTTCTCCCGATGGAGGTCGAGTTGGCGTCCGTTATCTCCGAGTTCCGCTATGGCAAAGAACTGTGGCAGCTCTTCCTGTGGATTGCTGCCATGCTGCTTCTGGCTGAAATGCTTCTGGCGCGGGGCGCGACAACCGAGGAGTGACCGGCCATGACGCTGCTCGCGGCGGAGAACATTCGGAAACAGTACAACGATCAGGTACTTTTCGACAGCGTTTCGTTCACGATCAACGTCGGCGACCGTATCGGAATGGTCGGTCGCAATGGAATCGGCAAAACAACCCTCTTCGAAATTATGACCGGTGGGATCGAAATCGATTCCGGCTCTGTTACTAGGGCGAAACACTGCCTGATCGATTATGTCACGCAGGACAAATCCCAACTGCTGGACCTGACTCTCTTCGATTACGTCTCCACCTCGCGCACCGACCTCAAGAAGCTTCGCCGCCAGATTACCGAACTCGAAGAGCACCTCGCCCGAGACCCTAACGACTCCTCCAGCCTCGACCGGCTTGGAGAACTTCAGCACGAGTTCGAAACCGCCGGCGGTTTTCGCTTCGAGAGTGAAGTCCGATTGATCTTAGAGGGACTCGGGTTCCCAAAAGAGCGCCATCACGAACGTCTGGCCAACTTCTCCGGGGGCGAGAAAAATCGCGGCGCTCTGGCCATGGCGCTGGCAGGACGTGGCAACCTGCTCCTTCTCGACGAACCGACCAACCACCTCGATATTGAATCGACCATCTGGCTCGAGGAATACCTAAAGAAACTCGATAAGGCATATGTCATCGTTTCGCACGATCGCGCCTTTCTCAACAACACGGTCGGGAAAGTCTGGGAAATCCAGTTCGGTAAGCTGAATCAATATGTCGGCGGATTCGATCACTACCTGGTCGAGCGAGCCGAGCGCAAGCGACTGCACGAACACCGGTTCAGACATCAGCAGGAGGAGATCAAGCGCCTTGAGGACTTTGTCCAAAAGCACATGGCCGGACAAAAGACCAAGCAAGCCCAGTCCAAGCTCAAATACCTCAACCGGCTCAAACGAATCCCACCGCCCCGCTCCGATGGCGCCGGACCGAGTATCGAAATGAAATCCTCAGGACGATCCTACGCCCATGTGCTCGAAGTTCGTGATGTCAAACTGGGCTACACGGCAGACCCGGTCCTGGAAAATGTCTCGTTCGATGTCTACCGAGGCGAAAAGATCGGCGTTGTCGGCCGCAACGGCTCCGGGAAATCGACAATTCTGCGAGCCCTTATTGGCGAGCTTGCGCCGTCATCCGGCGACATTCGACTGGGCAGCAATGTCGATGTTGTTTATTTCGATCAGGAACTAGATAACCTCCGTGTCGAGGCTACCGTTATCGACAACATCTGGGAAGTCGACCCGATGGTCGAGGCGGGAAAGATGCGCTCGTTTCTGGCCCGCTTTGGATTCTCCGGCGAGGATTGCTTCAAACAGGTGTCGTCGCTGTCCGGCGGTGAGCGAACCAAACTTGCACTGGCAAAGATAGTCTACCATCCGGCCAACCTGCTGATATTCGATGAGCCGACCAACCATCTGGATATCGACTCCCGCGAAGCCCTCGAGGAGGCCCTTATAGAATTCGACGGCTGTTGCCTGATAGTCAGTCATGACCGCCATTTTCTCAACCGCGTTGTCAACCGCGTCTTCCACGTACATAATGGTTTCGTGACTACCTACGAAGGCGGCTATGCCCACTTTGCGGAAAGACGCGAAGAAGCCGCCGCGGCTGCCGGGGCCGCTGTACAGGCCAAGCCGAAAAGAGCCAAAGAGTCGTATCTTGCTTTCAAAGAAGCTTCTAAGGCTAAAGCCAAAATCAAAAAAGCGATCAGGTCCACCCGGAGCAAAATCGCCGATTGCGAAAAAAGGCTGGAGAGCCTGGAACAAGACATCGAAAGCGGCATTCCGCGCACCGACTGGGAGGCGCTGGAGGGTGCCTCCAGACGCAAACACGAAGTCGAGAACCAATTGCTCGAACTTTACGACGAGCTGGAGCGGCTCGAGGAGCAGGAGGTTGATTAAATTGCTGGCCATATGCGGTTCTCCGGTCAAGAAATCGTCAACCGAGATCCTGCTTCGCCGGACAACCGATTCAATCCGTGAGGCATTGAAACCATCGCACAAGGTACGGCTCACTTGGGTCCACCTGAACGATCTCAATATGATTCCGTGTCAGGCCTGCGGCGAAGCACCGACCCCGCGCTGGTGTTTTTTCGAGGATGACCTGACCGACGTCTACAAGGCGCTGGCCGAGTGTGACTGCCTGCTGATCGGTTCGCCCGTCCATTTCGACACCGTTTCCTCCCAGACCAAATTGTTTCTGGATCGCTGCAATTGTTTCCGACCGGCTGATTTTAACGACATTGAACCCAACCATAATTTCATCAAGCTGATCCGAAACAAACGCCCCGGCGCGATGGTTCTTGTAGGTGGAAAACATGGCTGGTTCGAGGGCGCCCGCCGCACCATTGCCGGCTTTCTTAAGTGGGTCGAAGTTACCAACGAAGGAAAAGTCGTCTACCGATCCGAGGATTTCAAACGGTCCGGCACGGTGCTTGAAGGGCCCGAGATTCTGGCTGAGGCGGATGAACTTGGCCGGAAACTGGCTCAACTGCTGAAAGACTGATGGTTCCTGAACAGACTCGCGACTACTACCGGCAGCGCGCCCCGGAATACGAGCAGATTTATTACCGCGAAGCTCCCGAGCGACGCCGGGAAATCGACGATGAAGCGGCGTATCTCGAAGATCTCGCCCAGGGCAGGGAAGTCCTCGACCTGACCTGCGGCACCGGCTACTGGACCCGGATTGCAGCCGAAAAAGCCGCGATGGTCGTAGCCGCGGACCTCTGGCCGGAAATGATTGCCGAGGCCGGAAAGAAGCAGTATCAAACAAAGCCGCACTTTATCCGGACCGATCTCGACCACCCACCGTTTGCACCGCGTAGTTTTGAACTGGTGCTGCTCGGATTCTGGTTGTCCCATCAGCCAAAAGAGACCTTCGATGACTTTTTCCTGCTTATCTCATCGCTGGTCAAACCGGGCGGGCTCATCTGGACCATCGATAACAATCCCCCGGCTGAGGGGCCGTCTAATCACTCGGCCTGTGTCGATAAACACGGCAACAACTTCAAACGGCGCTGCCTAGACAACGGGGACGAGTTTGTTATTCTCAAAAACTACTTTCAACGCGATGAACTGGTCGACCTGGTACAGCCGTATTTTGAACTGACGCGCCTGGTCTATAAGCCGTACTATTGGTCTATGCTGTTGCGGCCAAAAGAGTTAACTTGACAGGTGCCCCTTGCGGAACCCCTAATTGTTTAAGGCAGTGAAGGCCCGGACAACAACCGGGGCAAAATAGTCTTGCCAGAAGGGCAAAACGGCATATATTACAAGGCTCGGATATCTCTGTGAGAGTCCGGACGCAATAATGACGATAATGTTTACAGAGGTGATATTGTGAAAGCTGATACCCATCCGAAGGTATACGACGTTGAGATCAAGTGCTCGTGCGGTGCGACCTACCCGACCCGCTCGACCAAAAAAGACATCAACGTTGAAATCTGCGCGAACTGCCACCCGTTTTTTACCGGTCGTCAACGTCTGATCGACACCGCCGGTCGGGTCGAGCGTTTCCGCCGGAAATACGAGAAATTCAACAAGGGCGACGACAAAGAAGAGAAGTAGCCCGAAAAAAAGATACTTCCAACCCGCCGCGAGGCCCGTATAAGATAATGATACATGCTCCGGCGGGTTAGTTTTGTCCGGGAGCGCAGGTGGTATATTTCAGAAAAAACGGGACAACTCATGCCTGATCTCAATGTTGGTGGACAAGCAGTAATCGAGGGCGTAATGATGCGCTCGGCCGATCGGATCGCCACTGCAGTGCGCAAGCCGAACGGCGAGATTGCGGTCAAGTCGCAGGAGTTTCTTTCTTATACGAAGCGGGCCAAGGTCCTTGGCTGGCCTGTTATCCGCGGCGCCGTCTCATTTGTGGAGATGCTGCTGATCGGGATCAAAACCCTGAACTTCTCCGCTGACATCGCCATAAAAGAGATCGAAAAAGAAGAAGCCGCCAAAAAAGGCGAATCAATCGACGACTCCAAAGAGAAATCCAACGGTTTTACCCTCGCCCTGTCGGCGGTCTTTGCGTTTGCAGTCGGTATCTTCATTTTCTTTTTCCTGCCGCTGGCAATCGCCAACTTCTTTGGTATCAAACAAGACGCGCTCGGCTTCAACTTGCTGGCCGGCGGCATCCGCCTGACCATGTTTGTGGCCTATGTCTGGATTATCTCGCTTTTCAAGGAGTTCAACCGCATCTTTCAGTACCACGGCGCCGAACACAAATCCATCTATGCCTACGAAATGCAGGACGAACTCACCCCGGAACGAGCCGCCTGCCATACCCGGTTCCACCCGCGCTGCGGTACTTCGTTTATTCTGATCGTCGCCCTCAGCGCCATTCTGGTGTACGCCATCTCCGACACCGTCTATGCGCTCTACACCGGTGTCGCTCCGGACCTGCTTACGCGCTTTGCGCTGCATTTCTCACTGTTGCCGATAGTGGCCGGCGGATCGTACGAACTGCTTAAGCTCTCCGGCAAAACGCGGGACAATAAGATAACCAAGATTCTCATTCAGCCGGGTCTCTGGCTCCAGAAAATCACTACCAAGGAGCCGTCGATGGACCAGCTTGAAGTGGCCATCGTAGCGCTGGAGACAGCCCTGGGCAAGTCTGAGTCAAAAATTACCTCGCCCCGAGTCCCGGTCTCTTAGCTGCGTTTATTCTGTCTTGCCCTGACGGGCAAATCCCCTTACCCTTTACCCGAATCTGTTTTGAAGGCTGGTGAAAACCGTGCTCGAACTGTTACACAAACTGGAAGAAAAACTCAAATCGATCGACGGCCGGATGTCCGATCCCGAAGTCGCGTCGGATCAGAAAAAGATGCGCGACCTCGGTAAGGAGCGCCGTCATGTCGAAGACATCCTCAAAACTGGCCGCAAATACCGCGACCTGGTGCAGAGTATCCGGGATAACCGGGAAATCGTCAGGGCCAACGAGGATGAAGAACTAACGGCAATGGCACAGGCTGAGCTCGAAGAATTCGAGGAAAAGCTCCCGGAGATCGAACATCAATTCAAGATGAAACTGCTTCCGAAAGATCCAAACGACGACAAGGCGGCGGTTGTCGAAGTCCGGGCCGGAACCGGGGGCGACGAGGCCGGACTGTTCGCCGGTGATATCTACCGAATGTACGAGCGCTACGCCGATCGGATGGGCTGGAAGCTGGAATTGCTCGGCTCGAATCCCACCGGCGTCGGTGGATTTAAAGAAATTATCTTCTCGCTCGACGGTGATCTGGCGTACGGTATGATGAAATACGAATCCGGCGTGCATCGAGTTCAGCGTGTACCCGAAACCGAAACCCAGGGCCGTATCCATACGTCGGCAGTGTCGGTTGCCGTCCTACCGGAAGCCGAAGAGGTCGATATCGAAATCCAGGATAATGAAATCAAGATCGACGTTTATCGCTCCAGCGGTCCCGGCGGTCAGTCAGTGAATACGACCGACTCCGCTGTCCGGATCACGCACCTGCCTTCCGGGCTGGTGGTGACCTGCCAGGATGAGAAATCACAGCACAAGAACCGTGCGAAAGCACTTAAGGTCCTTCGCTCACGCCTGCTGGATAAACAAATCGCCGACCAGCAAGCCAAGCTATCTGCGGAGCGCCGCTCGATGATCTCAACCGGTGACCGTTCGGCCAAGATCAGGACCTACAATTTTCCGCAGTCACGGGTAACTGATCATCGGATAAATCTTACTCTTCACAAACTTGATCAGATTCTCGCCGGTGACCTCGATGACCTTATCGAGGCTCTCCGGCGCCATGACCAGGAACAGCAACTGGAGAATCAGGAGATTTCTGTCGAGGCCAGTTCATGAAATTTGTTCGCATCGTTCTCGCCGTGGTTCTTACCGCAGCCCTGCTCTATGTCGCCCGCACCAACTCGCGGGGGCGCCCCGAACACTACATTCAACAGAACGGCGAATTCACCCTTGAAATGACCACGATCTCCAAAGCCTACGAAGCTGACACCGTGCGGTTTGTGGTCAATGTCGACGGACCATTCACGCAGGGGATACGTCCCGTCATTCGGAAGACCAAGTTCGGGCAGGACGCCACCACACCCATACATAAATATGATTCCGTCCCCCTGGCCCTCGCCGATTCCATGACCAGCCGTTACGAGCATTTCACCCGGTCCGGCCAGATGGGTGACCGTTTGTATTACTATTTCCAGGTAATTGACGCCACCGGCGGCGTGCGCGCTACATTTACGCGTGAGGATGGCGAACCGTTCGTACTGAAATACGTCGGCAAGGTCCCCGGGTGGATCCTCAACGGCCATATCCTGCTGATCTTTCTGACTGTATTCTTTGTCGTGCTTGGTTCTGTTCGCGGCATCGACCTCTTGCGCTGGGGTACCGATGTTCATTCAATGGAAGTCGCCTATTTCTGGGCCGTAGTCTGCGCCTTCATCGGCGGCTACCCGTTCGGGTTTGCCATGAACTGGTTCACATTTGGAGTCGTGTGGGAAGGTGTCCCATTTGGCACCGACGCGACCGATAACAAAACGCAGATCCTGTTTGTCTACCTGCTGCTGGTCATGTTCAGCGGACTGGGATCGCTTACCAGAGGAAAATTCGGCCGCGACGTCTTTTCGGCTCGAACACTCGGCGGGCTCGGTCTGCTCGGTTTTTTTGTTATGCTAGGCATCTACCTGATCCCACATTCCATCCAGTTTGAGCCGGTCCTTACAAAACTTGTCTGCTGGGCGTTTATCGGTTTGATGTTCCTCATTTACATATACGGTCTAGTAACATCATCTAAGTCGACTGCTCAGCCGAAGACCAGGGGCAAGAAATGAAAATGACCGCCTCGGCTGCCACCCTCCAGCAGGTTTTCGCCCGATATGTCGAACAGTTGACCGCTGTCGGTATTGAACGGGCAGAGGGAGAAGTGGAGTTAATTCTGTGTCACGTTCTGGGTGTCCGGCGGCTCACGCTTTACCTCGACGGCGACAAACTGCTCTCCGAGGACGCGCTCTTACGAGTTGCAGAAATAGTAAAGCGTCGCGTCACTCGATACCCGCTCCAGTATATTCTGGAAGAATCGTGGTTCTACGGCCGGTCCTTCTTTGTCTCACCGGCTGTCATGGTCCCGACACCCGAGACCGAAGTTCTTATCGAAGCTGCGATGGGCTTCGTGCGCAAGCAGGACTACGCCAAACCAAACATTCTTGATCTCGGTGTGGGCTCCGGCGTGATCTCGATCACGCTGGCAAACGAGCTGGCCGATTGCTCGATCAAAGCCCTCGATCTTTCGACCGAAGCAATCGAAGTCGCCCGCCATAATGCTCGCAAGCTCGGCGGTGAAGACAAAATTGAGTTTGTTCAGTCCGACTTCTTCGCAGCAGTCAACCCGGACGAGCGATTCGACCTGATTCTCAGTAATCCACCGTACATCTCCGACAGCGAATATAAGGACCTTCCGCCGGAAGTACTGGCTGACCCAAAGCTGGCCCTGACATCCGGTGAAGAAGGGCTGGACGCCATCAAGGTCATCATCGATCAGGCGCCGTACTACCTCGCCGACGGTGGACGAATTATGTTTGAAATCGGATACAACCAGGCTGACCGGGTCGCGGAACTTACTGCCGGAGATGACCGCTTCACGTCGTTTGTCCTTCTCAAAGACCTCAACGATATCGACCGGGTTGTCATTCTCGGCTGTGATTGATTATGCCGCGTGAGAGCCTTGCCAAAAAGTCAACTCGGGCGAAAGAGATAATCGCCGTCCTGCACGAACATTACCCCAAAGCCAAGACTGCCCTGACGCACAAAACAACACACCAGTTGCTGGTTGCGACCATTCTGTCGGCCCAGTGTACCGACGAGCGAGTCAATAAGGTCACTCCCGGTCTCTTCAAGAAATATCCCTCGGTGAAAGCATTTGCCGAGGCTGATCTTGAAGAACTCGGGGAAGACATCAAGTCGACCGGCTTTTTCAACAACAAGGCCAAATCAATCAAGAATTCCGCCAAAGAGCTTTTGGAGAAACACGGCGGCAGGATGCCGAAAACGATAAGCGAACTCACCCAGCTCCCCGGTGTTGGCCGCAAGACCGCTTCGGTTGTCCTGGGCAATGCTTTCGGTCTTGCCGAGGGCGTCGTGGTCGACACCCATGTCGCCCGAATCAGCAAGCTGCTCGGGCTTACCAGGGAAAAAGACCCGGTCAAGATCGAGAAAGACCTGATGAAAATCCTCCCGCAGGATGAGTGGATCGATTGGTCGCACATGATAATTCTGCACGGACGGGCTATTTGCCGCGCCCGCAAGCCAGACTGCCCCAACTGCCCCCTCACCGATTTATGTCCCTCGGCCCTTGACTTCCCGCACCTGAAGCGTTGACCGAAGTGCGATCGGTCGCTATATTCTGTCCTTCAAAACCGAAGGAGTAATTGTTGCATGGCATATCAACAGCCGGAAGTTACCGCTGAAATGATCGAGGTTCATGGCCTCACCAATGAAGAATACGACCGAATAAAGAAAATACTCGGGCGCGAGCCCACCTGGACCGAACTGGGCGTGTTTTCGGTCATGTGGTCTGAACACTGTTCCTATAAGAATTCTATCGCGCTGCTGAAAACGCTCCCCCGCGAGGGTGCCGCACTGCTGGCCAAAGCCGGCGAGGAAAACGCCGGTGCGGTCGATATCGGCGACGGTCTGGCGGTCGTATTCAAAATTGAATCGCATAACCACCCCTCGGCGGTCGAACCCTACCAGGGTGCGGCAACCGGTGTCGGCGGGATTCTTCGCGATATTTTCACCATGGGCGCACGACCAATTGCCGCTCTTAACTCGCTTCGGTTCGGCAACCCTGAAAACCCGCGGGTACGCTACCTTGTCGACGGCGTCGTCCGCGGCATCGGTGACTACGGCAATTCCTTCGGCGTCCCGACTGTGGCTGGTGAAGTTTATTTCGACGAGGCCTATACCGGCAACCCGCTGATCAACGCCATGGCGGTCGGCATTGTCAAGGCCGATGGCATCGTCTCTGCAATAGCCGAGGGCGAGGGCAATCCGCTGATGATTGTCGGGTCGAAAACCGGCCGGGATGGAATCCACGGTGCGACGTTTGCCTCTGAAGAATTGACCGAAAAATCAGAGGCCAAGCGGCCGTCGGTACAAATCGGCGATCCATTTACCGAGAAACTCTTAGTCGAAGCCACCCTCGAAATTATCGAAAAAGATTCGATTGTCGGCGTGCAGGACATGGGCGCCGCCGGTATCACCTGCAGCTCGAGTGAAATGTCAGCCAAAGGTGAGGCCGGGGTGGTGCTGGATCTGGAAAAAGTGCCGGTTCGCGAAGAAGGCATGACGCCGTACGAAATCCTGCTGTCTGAATCACAGGAACGCATGCTGGTGTGTGTCAAGAAAGGCAGAGAAGCAGAGGTCACCGAGGTCTTCGACAAATGGGGGCTTGATTCTACCATTATTGGGCATGTGACTTCCGACGGCCTCATGACGTCCAAGTGGCACGGGGACGTCGTCTCGCAAGTCCCCTCCTACGAACTCGTCCTTGGCGGTGGAGCGCCGGTCTATCGCCGGGATACTAAGCGGCCCGCCTACATGGATGACATAGTCAAGCTGGAGTTGGATAAGTACACAGTGGACCACGACTGGAACGATATTCTCCTGAAAATGCTGTGTGCACCCAACATCTGCAACAAAGCCTGGGTGTACGATCAGTACGACTCCATGGTCCGCACCAACACCGCTGTCGGCCCGGGCTCCGATGCCGCTGTGCTTCGCATCCGCAAGACCGACAAAGCGCTGGCAATGGTGACCGACTGCAACGGGCGTTACTGCTATATCAATCCTCGGTTGGGTGCGCAAAGCGCTGTCGCCGAGTCAGCCCGCAATATCGTCTGCTCCGGCGGCGCACCGCTGGCTGTGACCAACTGTCTGAATTTCGGCAATCCCTACAAGCCGGAAATCTACTACGGCTTCGCCGAAGCCGTCGCCGGTATGGGCGAGGCCTGCGAGGTATTCGATACGCCGGTCACCGGCGGGAATGTCTCGTTCTACAACGAGGATCCCAATCGCGCCGTATTCCCGACCCCGACAATTGGCATGGTCGGCCTGATCGAACATACCGCCCACATTACGACCCAGTCGTTCAAAGACGAAGGCGATATTATCTACCTTCTTGGTGAAAACCGCGAACACATTGGTGCTTCGGAATACCTGCACGCGATCTATGGCGAAAATCGGGGCGAGGTGCCGCCGCTTGATCTCGAATTCGAGAAGAAGCTGCAGCAGTCACTGCTCGGTGCCATTAAAGGCGGATTGGTCAAATCGGCGCACGACCTTTCCGATGGCGGTCTGGCCGTTGCTCTCGGCGAGTGCTGTATCAGTGACCGGGACAACCAGATCGGGGCCGAGATTTCGCTGTCGGATGACATGCGCGCCGATGCGCTGCTATTTGGTGAGACACAATCCCGGGTGATAATCTCGGTCGCCTCGGATAGGACCGATGAGGTCGACCGATGGTTTGCCGGATCAAACATCCCGTTTGCGAAAATTGGTTCGGTCGGCGGTAGCAGGCTGAAAATCAACGATCTGGTCAACCTGCCGCTGGAGAAAATGCACGAGGCGTTTTTCGAGGCGATGCCGCACTTTATGGGCGAAGGCCGACCGGTCGCAAAGGTGGCGAAAGAGGCCTAGCGACGACCGCGACACAATTCTCTCGCAAAGAAAAGGCAGGGTCTTTCGACCCTGCCATGAATATCTTCGATGACTACCGATTACTAACGATCGTCTCGGGCACCACTCAACTCAAAACTATACGACAACCCCAACGACAAATACGTCGGGCTGCGGTCCCAATCGTAATTAAACGTCACATCCGGCAAGCCATTATCAAATGTACCACTTAGGCGGCTGATCGACGAATAAAAGAAGTGCGTTACTTCACCGTAGATCGACACCGGACCGGCCACAGCCAGTTTGGCCCCGACTGTGCCACCCAGCGACCAGGCGTTGTTTGCCCCGTTGGCGGTCTGGAGCCGATTCACCGGGGCCAGCTCGTTCTGGACTATCGGGCGGGCGGGGGTGCCGCTCGTGCCGCTTGCGGCAAACGTGCCAAGAACGGCCAGATACGGCCGGACTGTGCCGATCGCTGAGATCTCAGCGTACGGCGCGACCGAAAACCAAAGACCGTGATCGGCTGCATCGTAGTCTTCATCCGGCGGGAAATAACGGTCCCTGGTGTAGCCCAGCGTGGTTCGGACCGCAAACCAGCGATTCAGAAAGAAATCTCCGGTGACCGCTCCACCCATCAGCTCACCACTGTGGCCCGAGCCGAGGTTGTACAGGATCGCAGGGGAGACATCAATCCGTTTCGGTCCGGCCTCGACGGTCATCGCCACGGCCGCAATAAGCAGTATTATGGTAATCAGTGTCTTCATGTGTTCCGGCCTTTCATTATATCAAAATGTACGTACACATTACGCCGGGAAAAAGCTGTTTGTTCACCCATATTGGACGATCAAACAAAAACTGTTTTCCTCCGAACCGGCATACCTATATTAACGCATGGCCCTTTATCTGTTTTCAGACGCTCATCTTGGTTCGGGCAGCCCGGAACTCGAGGCGCGCAAAATCGCCAATATCGAGAAGTTATTTGAGAAAATTCGCAGTGATGGCGACCGGCTGGTGATCCTGGGCGACTTGTTCGACTTCTGGTTTGAATACAAACACGCTATCCCGAAGGACCATCACCACGTGCTGTTTTTGATCGCAGAGCTAGTCAAAAGCGGGATCACGGTCGACTACATCAGCGGAAACCACGATTTCTGGATGGACGATTTCTTTGTCGAGCACATCGGAGTCAACCTCCATAAAGATCATCTCGACCTCGAATACGACGGCAAAAAACTGCACCTGATCCACGGCGATGGTCTCGCACCCGCTGATAGAGGCTACCGGTTTCTCAAGCGCATCCTGCGCAATCCGGTCAATATCTGGCTGTACCGGAAATTGCCGCCGGACTGGGCGATCCCGCTGGCAAAGAAAGTCTCAGGCTCCTCGCGACAGTACACCGCCCGCCGGGATCACACCTTCGCCAAAGACTACGCCGCCTACGCCAGGCAAAAGCTCAACGACGGATTTGACATTGTCGGAATCGGGCACTTGCATATCCCCGTCTATGAAACATGGGACGAGGGTACCTACATTAATACCGGAGATTTTATCAATCATTTCAGCTACGGCCGAATGAGCGATGGGATTATTTCTCTGAAATTTGTGGACCAGGAATAAGCAGCGGCCTATTCTTTTCCGAGTTCTTTGCGCAGGGCGTTGACCAGTCCGCCGTGCTCGATGATTCGTACCACCCGCTCGGCATACTTGCCGACCGGCATTTCGTAGCTGCCGTTGGTGACCGTCCCCTTTTTTAGATTAATAGTGAGTTCTTCACCACTCTTCGTTCTTCCCGAAAGGTCTGCTACAATCAGTGCCAGCCCCTCATTGATTGCGGGGCGAAAGAACTCACGGGGAAAAGACCGCGCAACTACGCAGCTGACCCCGCCGGCAAGCAGGGCTCGTGCCGCGCCCTCGGGATCCTCACCCTCGCCAAATCCATCTCCCGCGACCAGCACCGACGCGCCGTTGAGTTTGCCGGTCGGAAGGTTCGCGTGGTCTTTGAAGAGATTCTTTACCATCTCGGCTTTCTTGCCATTGCGATACCTGGCAGGGCAAATCTGATCAGTGGTGATGTTGTCGCCGGTTATAATAGCTTTGCCCGTGATCTCTTTCATAGTCTCCTCGTTCGATGCCTCTCTTACGCTGTTTGACTTACCTGCGAATTTTTCTCGGTCAGTTCCGGTTCAAAGGGGTGTCCACCCTGCCAGCCGGTCTTGCCGGTGGCACGAAAGCGCTCCAGGCGCCGAATACTAATTTCGCAAAAAATCGGGTCGATGTCAAAAGTTATACAGGCCCTACCTGACATTTCACAGGCCAGAAGGGTCGTGCCGGCATGCGAAAAGAAATCGGTGACCACATCGCCCTGCGACGACGAAGCCCGGATTATTCTATCAACCGCTTTGAGAGGTTTTTGCGCATAACAGCCGTTGACATTTTCCTCCAGCCGATAGAAGACTTGCTGAATGTCGGTCCAGACATTCCCCGGACGGATAGTCGGCGACTTTCCGCGCTCGGTATTTTCCGTGCGACGCCCCCCGACCGTCTTGTAATACCCGCGCAGCGTCTTGGGTATATCGGTGTACTGGGTGACAAACGCCGGGTCACCCTTGGTGTAGTACAGCAGTTCCTGGCGGACCGCCATCCAGTTTTTCGGCGTGCCGTAACCGCGCTGGTTGCGCAGAGTAATCAGCGATCGGGATCGAAACCCGGTCCCGGCCATCATCGCCATAAACTGCGGCAGCGGTTGAAAGTGATCGTTCTGGTCCGCACCCAGCCAGACATATAGGGCTGAGTCCTCTCCCAGAACATTCCACGCGTTCCGAACCCACTGCCGGCACCAGGAAATGTAGTCGGCCGCCGGCTGACGCCGACCCATGACCATATTGTACGGCGGGTCCTGAACGGCAAGGGTCGTTCTCTGCCCGCTAAACAATCGCTCGACAAATTCCAGATCAGCAGCATCGCCGCAGGCTACTGTGTGCACGCCTGTCGGGTCACGCCAGACATCGCCGTCTTTCAGTCGACAACAGGGAAGGATGGCGTCGCGGATTTTTTGTCCCTCGAGATCAAGACGCGGGAGCGGGTTGTTTCGCATACTCCGAGTCTGCGAAAACAGACGTGTTGCTTCAACAAAAAATAACCCGGCACCGCACTCAGGCACCGGGTTGACTCTGCCTACTCACAAACTCCAAAGCTGTTCTGTTTAGAACGCGACCGCAGAAACCAGTAGGCTGATATGGTTGTGTCCCAAATCGATTCCTTCATACGATGTCTGTCCGCCGGAGATATACAGAGTCGCTTGAACATGTGACGTAAATTCATATCCACCGCCGATCAAATATCCGGCTCCCGGGTCGATATCCGGACCGTCCTCGATATCCAGGACGTAGAAGCCGATTCCGGCCACGGTGAAGAAGCCGGAACCCTGTTGTGCGAAGTAATGATACCAAGAGACGCCGTTAAAGCCTTGGGAGATAGTGTAGTCTCCTTCGGATCGTCCGGTCACGTTGCCTTCGTAGACAATCATGTTCTGATTATCCCAGGCGTAGCCTATAACAAGGTGAAGTCCCAGGCCGACCTCCTAATCACTTTCGGTTTCACCCGTAAATGGATTTTCGGCTGAGATCCGCATCACCGGTGTGAACCCTAGCCCGCCACCAAGAACGAACCCTTTGCGGTTGCCGTCGAAGGCGCTGCTTGATGCAGGCAGAATGACGGCCAGAATGAGCACAAGGCAGATTAGTCGCTTCATGAAAATCCCTCCTGTAAGATGTTGGACCTTAAACACCCGGAAAGCAGATGTGCGTTACCTCTCAGAATCATGTTCGACATGGTTGAGTGCAATAACGCAAACGACGAACTTTATGGCAACCAAAACTAAAGTAGATTTCATGGTCTGGGGACAACTCGGCCGTCCTAAGCGAAAGGGTCGGAGGAAATTAGGTTACTGCGACCGCCAAATCGAAAATGCTCCGCTATTCCCATATCAATAAAGACTTTACGACATCATCAAAAATCACCCACAGGAGACTTGGCAGCGGACAATTCTTTGCTTATTTTAGACTCCTATGGAAGACAAGGCGATATGGGCGCCCTGGCGGTCAGAGTTCATCCTCGGCGAAAAAGAAGAGGGCTGTATCTTCTGCAACCGCATCAAGCAGGCACAGGACTCGGTCGAAAACCTGATTGTCTACCGAGCCGATCTCAATGTTGTTATCCTGAACAAATATCCATACAACCCCGGCCATGCCATGATCGTGCCAATTCGCCACGTCGGCGAACTCGATGAGCTTACCGAAAATGAATCCGACGAGTTCATGAGCCTCACCCGGCTGACGGTCAAAAAGATGAAAAACGCCTACCGTCCACACTCGATGAACATCGGCATGAACCTCGGCCGCGAATCCGGCGCCGGAATTCCCGAACACATTCACATGCATATCGTCCCCCGCTGGATTGGCGATACCAACTTTATGCCGGTCGTGGGCAAGACGAAGGTCCAGTCGGTGCCGCTCGACTATGTGTATGATCGTCTGCGCCAGGAGTTCGAGAAATAATGGCGGCCCGGCGAAAAATCCCGACCAAGGCCCAGTTAATTCAGCTACAGAGGCTGTACAAGACCGATGAAAAGATCGGTGAGCGCCTCGGCGGTGTCCCCGCCTACCTGGTTGCCTACTGGCGTCGCAAGAAAGGTGTCCCCAAACACTCCGTCCCGAAATTCTCTGAGGCGGAAATCCGAAACCTGTGGGAGCGGTTTGGCGATGACGACCGTTGCGGGCTTGAGCTGGGCATATCCAAAGCGGCCTTTTACAACTGGCGCAGGCGATACAACATCCGCGAGAAGCCGGCCTTCCTCAAACTCGAACAGCTCGAACTTGCCCTGCCGGGTGTCAAAGCCCGCGGTCAGACTGTCAGTCTCTACGGTAAACAGACCGTCGCCCAGAAAGTTCTCGCTCAGGCGGGCGGGCAGGAGAAAGCCCCCGTGGGTGATCTCATCGTTGTCGAACCCGATATTACCGCCGTACACCATCGGGCCGGTGAGGTAGTACGCCAGTTCAAGGAGATCGGCACCGAGTATGTGTGGAATCCGGAGAAAATTTCAATCGCCCTGAGCCGCTGCGCCGACTCTGAGACCGCCGTGCCCGCAAATGAATACCAGGAAGTGCGTGAGTTCGTGCGCCGGCAGGGCATCCGGCAATTTTACGACCTCCATGAGGGATCCTGCCATCAATTGGTTGTCGAGAACGGCACTGTGCTGCCCGGCCAGCTGGCTCTGAGCACCGATGAATACGGCACGACTTTTGGTGCGTTGAGTACCTTTTCCGCCGGCATTACGCCCAAAGAAATGGCCACCGTCTGGGCCGGGGGAAAAATCTGGCTGAAAGTCCCGCCGTCGATCCGGGTCGATATCTCCGGCCGCCGTACGCGCGGAGTCTACACGCGCGACGTCAGCCTCTACCTGCTCAAACAGCTCGGACCAAAAAAGGCGGAATACTGTGTCGTTGAGTACCATGGCCCCGGGGTGTCGCGCATGAATATCAGCGAACGGATTACGCTCTGCAACGCCTCCACCGACCTCGGCGCAAAAGCGGCTGTGTGCCCGTTTGAGGCTGTCACCCGACGTTTCCTGAACCCGCGCACCGGTGCTCATTACCAGCCGGTCCTGCCGGATAAAGATGCCGACTACCTGGAGATGTTCCAGATTAATATCGACAACCTGCCGCCCCAGATCGCCGGACCCAATACAATTCAGGCCCTCCGACCAGTACAGGAACTCGACGGGCTCTCTGTCCAGCTCGTGGTCATCGGTACCGGTATCAACGGTCGATTCGATGATCTGCGGGTGGTGGCGGACATTGTAAAAGGCAAGAAGGTGCATGATGACTGTCGGATGCTGGTGATCCCGGCCTCGCGGACAGTCTATATCGAAGCGCTCAAGAAGGGCCTTATCCGGCAGTTTGTTGAGGCCGGTGCGGTTGTCATGGATCCCGCCGCCGGACTGTACGCCGATAACCTGCACCTGCTGTTGGGCTCGGGCGAGCGCTGCCTGACAACAACCAACGCGGCGTTGTTCGATACGGCTGAGAAGCACGGCGCCGAGTTGTACCTGTGTTCCCCGGCTACCGCGGCTGCCTCGGCGCTCAACGCCCGCATCACCGAACCGACTCCCTACGTACGGTAGAAAAGTTCACAGTGGTGCCAAGCAAGCGCAACACTTTCCCCAATCAGCGTATTCTCCTACCAATGGACATCGTAGAGAAAAAGCTCCGGGAAATAACGGCGGGCGAAGTTCTCGATATCGCCTGCGGCCGGGGCGACTCGACCCTGGAGCTCGCCGAGTACCTCGGCAGCTACAAACGCCTTGTCGGGATAGACATGGTCCTCAGCGCACTGACCGAGGCACGGGCGAAATCAGAGGGCCGACCGATAGAGTATCTGCAAATGAACGCCGCGTCCCTGGCCTTCGACGATGCCTCATTCGATACCGTCTCCATTTCCAACTCGCTTCATCACCTTGCCAATACCGAGAGCGTGCTCAGTGAAATGCTGCGCGTCACCCGCCCCGGCGGGAGACTGATGATCTTCGAAATGGTTCGCGACGGCCTCACCGAGGCCCAGCAGTCGCACAAGTTGGTTCATCACTGGTGGGCGGCGATCGATCGGCGCGCGGGGATAGTCCACAACGAGACTCTCACCCGCGATGAAATCATCGGCATGGTCGAAGCGGCCGGGGCGCGTGAATTAGAAGTGCACGAGGTGATTGTGGCTACGGGCGATATCCATGATCCTGAGACGATCAAGACGACCACCGATATCATGGATACTTACCCAGACAAGATTGCCGGGCATCCGGATCACGATCGTCTCGAGGCGGAAGGCCGGGAATTGCGGCAGCGATTTGAGCGGGTCGGGTTTGCCTGGGCGACCGGCCTGGCCGTGTTCGCACGCCGATGATTCGGCGTTATTTCTTTTAGAAATCTCCCGGCAGATTGACACGTCATACATTCCCGATCAATCGAGACCGTACACCTGCCTCGGTGTCAAATACTCAGGAAAACGGTCGATCAGTTTTCGGCGTACATCAAAGCAAAAATGGCAGGCGTCGACATACTCCGCACTGTGTTCGACCCGGTGCGTTCGAGCCAGCTCCGGTGGACCGCTTTTGGTCAGTGGTCCGCAAATCGGATGCTCCTCAACCCGAAACTCCGTCATGATCCGGCTCAACGGCGTTTTCCAACAATTCCCGATACTGATCCCCTGACAGACATGAACGTTGCCGAAGGAGTCGACATGGACGCGGCCTATATCGGTGAAGTCCTCGTGTGGACACGTTGTATACGTACTACCCGGACGTCCCGGCAATTTGTCGGTAAGGTTGTCGACAGCCCTGCCTCGGAACTGCACATCGCCACCGACAATCGGATCGCCCCGCGAAGTGTCTTGCGAGTCTGGCACTATCGTCGGTTTCTCAATGCAGATGATGCCTGCGTCGATTCCCAGCGTATCTGCTGCTTCTTTTGCATACCGACTGTTGGTCGGCTCGGTGTCGCCGGAATGAAGCTCATCTTCACTGATACTGATACTGGTCAGGCCGGCTTTTTTCAACGGCCGGAGCCACAGCCCGGCATCGGCCGGCGAGGTGGCCCAGTAGGCGTTGGTGACGATTCCGGTGTCAAATTTTAGCTCGGTTGCCATCGAGACCCCCTGCAGCAGCAACGGGTAATGGAGAAACGGCTCGCCACCTTCGAAAAAGACCTTCTCAACCGCCTCCGTCTGCCTTGCCTCATCAAGCAGATTCAGCAGTTGATCGCCGGTAAATGTGCCGCCGGCACCCGGCCCGCAATAAAGGAAGCAGTGGTCACACTTATAAAGGCAGGTATAGGTCAAGAGGATGTGAATTCCGGTGAGCATGGATAACTCCTTTGACTATGAAACAAGATAGCACCGACAGCAGGCAGGGGAAAGGGTAAAAACAACAGGTGTGAATTCCTATCTATTTTATCCCTTTTGGGCTATGAAAGTCTTTGACATTTAGTGGCTAATGAGTATTTTACTAGTGGAACGGGCCGGGGTAAAAGCGGGGGTTCGACAGGAAAGAGGGACATTCTAAAAACAGAATGATCATTAGCGACCACACCGCCGAACAGGTACGCATCGGCGCGCCTGCGAAAATCAACTTGTTCCTGGAGGTGATCAACAAGCGACCCGATGGTTACCACAACATCAACTCTCTCTTTCAGGCTGTTTCTCTCTTTGACCGGCTGACCTGCACACGTCAAGACCGCCACCGAATTGAATTGACCATATCGGGCGAGACTGAGTTGTCGGCCGGCAGCGACAACCTGGTGGTCAAGGCGTGGGAGTTGATGGCGGAAACTTTCGATATCACCGATGGTCTGCAAGTGAAGCTTGAGAAAAATATACCGATAGCTGCCGGGCTGGCCGGCGGGTCAAGCGATGCGGCGGCTATTATACTGGCGTGTAACATTTTGTATGATTTGGGACTTTCGCGTATGGAAATGGCCGAATTGGGATTGAAGATCGGATCAGACCTGCCGTTTTTCTTCAGTTCCGGTCAGGCATTGGTCACAGGCCGCGGAGAGCGGATTACGGAAACGGACTTTCCGACGGATTACCGGCTGTTGCTGGTCAATCCGGGCTTTACGCTGTCTACGGCGGCCGGGTACGCGGCGCTCAAAAGGGACTTGACAAAGTCCAAGGATCCGTTTAGCTTAGCGTGTTGCCGGGCGGTGGAAAGCTATGTCCATCTCTTGGGCCGTACAGGCAACGATTTTGAGTCAGTTTGTCTTGAGGCTCACCCCGAACTGGTTGAGATTCGCGACGAGCTGTTGCAACGCGGAGCTGCCTTGGCCCGGATGAGCGGGTCGGGTCCGACGATGTTTGGGATCTTTACCGACTTTCCGGTAGGCAAGGATAAGGTAAACATGAGACGGGGGAGTTGGCGGATTTACGCGGTTGCGCCAATTACCCTGCCCTGGCAGGTCACAAAGTGAGTGGAGGCACCGTGGAAATCACTGAAATTAGAGTGACCCTGCGCGACGAAGAACGGCTCAAGGGATTTGCTAACGTTACGTTTGACAACGCCTTTGTTGTGCGTGGCATGAAGATCATCGAGGGCAACAACGGCTATTTCGTGGCCATGCCCTCGCGCAAGCGTCCCGACGGCACGCATCAGGATATTGCCCATCCGGTGAACAGTGCCATGCGGCGCGAAATTGAAGAACGGGTATTGCGGGCCTTCGAACAAGAGGTCAAGGCCCACAGCGGTTCGGTTTAAGACCAACCGTTTCTTAGGGATAACTGACAGACGCTGATTTTGGGGCGTCGTCAAGCGGTAAGACACCAGCCTTTGGAGCTGGCATTCCCAGGTTCGAATCCTGGCGCCCCAGTTAAATGTGAATAGTCCCCAGTGGGGACGCGTGAAACAAGCCTGCTTTGGTTCAGCCGAACCGGCTGCTCCAGATCAGGTTTAACTTTCATAAGCGATACTGAAGAGACAGGTCATGATTGTTCGCGAGGAAATCCGACTGGTAACCGGGAACGCTAATCGCCCGCTGGCTGAGCGTATGGCGAACTATCTTGGTGAAAAGCTCACCGACTGCACCGTCACCCGTTTTTCCGACGGTGAAGTGTTCGTCCAGATTAACGACAACATCCGAGGTATGGATGTCTTTGTCATCCAATCGACGAACCCGCCGGCGGAAAACCTGATGGAACTACTGATGCTGACAGAGGCCGCGCGACGAGCCTCCGCGATGCGCATCACGGCCGTGATTCCATATTACGGCTACGCCCGCGCTGATCGCAAAGACCGGCCCCGCGTGGCTATCACGGCTAAGCTGATCGCCAACCTGATCACCACCGTAGGCGCCGACCGGGTCATAACCATGGACCTCCACGCCAGCCAGATTCAGGGCTTCTTTGACCTGCCGCACGACCACATGTACTCTTCGGGCATATTCAATTCCTATTTCCGGGATATGGATCTGCATCCGCTCTCGGTCGTGTCGCCGGATGTTGGTTCGATTAAATTGGCACGTGCCACCGCCAAGGCGCTCGATGCCGAACTGGCTATTGTCGACAAGCGCCGCCCCAAGCCAAACAAGGCCAAGGTGATGAATATCATCGGCAACGTCGAGGGCAAAAACGTGCTGATCCGCGACGATATGGTTGATACGGCGGGAACAATTTGCGAAGCTGCCAAATTTTGCCAGGAGAGAGGCGCTAAAGATATTTATGCCGCTGCCACCCACGGCGTGTTGTCCGGGGAAGCTATCAAGCGGCTGAACGACTCGCCGATAAAGAAAGTCATTATTACCGACTCGATCGACCAGAGTGAAAAGAAACTTGGTGACAAGTTCGAGATCCTGACCTGTGCCGAGCTTATCGCCGAAGCAACCAAGCGGATTTTCGATGAAGAATCGGTCTCGTCGCTTTTTGAAGACCAGCCGCTGGTGGTTTAGCAATCGACATATTTTGTGAATAGAGAAACGGAGGACGGTTAACGTCATGAAAGAAGTATCTCTCGCCGCCAAGCCCCGAACCGAACGGGGCAAGGGTCCCGCCCGTCGGGCCCGGATGGTCGGCGACATCCCCTGCGTGGTATACGGCCCCGAGGCCGAAACCCGGTCCCTGGTGATCAACGAACGGGAATACCACACCGCGATGAAAATGGGCAGCGGTACCACGATCATTCGACTGGGTATCGACGGCAACGAGCAGAAAGTCATTCTGCGTGATGTCCAACGTGACCCGCTTACCAGCAACATCAAACATATCGATTTCTACGCCGTTTCGGATAAGCAGCCGCTCACGCTTGATATCCCGATCGAGTATGTCGGCACCCCGGTTGGCGTTATCGACGACGGTGGTATCATGCAGATTACCCTGCGGGAAGTCCTGGTGTCTGTGCTTCCGAAAGATATCCCCGATGTCATTAAAGTCGATGTGAGCCACCTGTCCATCGGCGAATCGATTCACGTTGAGGACCTCGAAATCCCGAACGCCGAAATCCTGACCGATGTGCAACGAACCATCGTTGTCATCTCTTCGCCGACTATCATGAAGTCGACCGAGGAAGAAGAAGGCGAAGAGGGCGAAGAAGGTGAAGAGGGTGCTGAAGGTGAAGAAGGCGCCGAAGACGCTGAAGCCAAAGGAGGCGAAGGCGAAGAGAAGAAAGAAGAATAATCCCCTGCTTCCCCTTCCCTTGATTTTACTTGAAAACAATGGCCGCCGAAGCAGTTTGGCGGTCTTTTTTTGTCCGGTAGACCCTTTGATTCGATACAACAGGGTCAAGGTATCGTATTTTGACACGAATTCTGACCGTTAAATCGGGTGGTATCGTCCCGTAGTGCGATTTGCGCCAATTACTGCCGTATCACAGGACCACATGCAAGCCGCTGTGTTATAATATTTTAGCCTAAATCTCACACGCTATGAACACTTCCGGCACGCGAATTGTTACTAAATACGACAGTGGTGACAATGGAATGTTCACCAACGCATACCTTGACGATGCCTGGTCGGCACGGAATTCGGCTTGGCACAAAAGTCGAGGACCTCTTTAATGCGTCCTTCTTCTGACAGAGAGCCACAACTGTTAATCAGAAGAACCGCCGGGACCGGTCAGTGAGTCTTTCGAGGGGATACAGGTAAAGGCAAGACCGGCTCGGCGGTATTATTTTCTAAACTATCGGGCAGACCAGTCCTTTAATCCACTACATCATATCGTCCGGGTCGACATCCACGACAATTTTTACCGCCGACTGCACCGAGAATCGTGGCAGATCCTCCTCCCACTGTGCCAGCGTGCGGACAATTCGCTGCGTTCGTTTCGTCTTGATAAAGAGGTGGCGACGGTAACTGCCTCGCAAATAATACATCGGACACGGCGCCGGACCCAGAATGGCAACGTCCGGATCGACTTCTGCTAATCGTCGAGACAGCTCGTCACGGAATGTCAAGGCTTCTTTTTCCACCTTGTCTTCAGATTTACCGGACAATGTAAAATTGATCAGGCGACCAAACGGCGGATATCCAAGGGCCTTGCGATTGCCTATTTCGGACCGGTAAAACGACTGGTAATCCTGTGCCGCGGCGTGCCCAATTACGTCGTTCTCCGGGTAGTACGTCTGGATCATCACTTCCCCCGGTTTCTCTGCCCGCCCTGATCGTCCGGCGACCTGAAGCAATTGTGCAAATGTTCTCTCGGAGGCACGAAAATCGGGCAAGTCCAGCATCAGATCGGCTGAGAGCACTCCTACGAACGTGACTCCCGGAAGATCAAGTCCCTTCGTGACCATCTGCGTTCCAAGTAACAGATTGGCCCGTCCGGCGGCAAATTCGGTAAGGATATCATGAAGCCGCTTCTTGCCGGTGACCGCGTCGGAATCTAACCGCAACGGAACGGCACCATCAAACAAGCGCGGAATTGCATCCTCAACCCGCTGTGTGCCGGCGCCGAGATAAATGAAGTCAACACTTTCACATTCCGAGCAGACGTCGTAGGCCCGGTCCATCCATCCGCAGTAGTGGCATGAGAGCTTTCGCCCGACTTTGTGCCAGGTGAGTTTGACTCGACAGTTCGGGCAGGTCGGGACCTTTCCGCACCGGGCACACTTCATCTGGGGTGAGTAACCTCGGCGATTCAAAAAAAGGATCACTTGTTCATTTGCCGCCAGCCGTTTATCAACATCCTTCTTCAGCGGCCAGGAAATAAAAGGCAAGTCCCCTCCCAGGCGGGACGTTTTCATATCGACGATACGGACAGTCGGCAGCCTGGCTCCGGCTGGACGTTCGGTCAACTCAAGCAGTCTATACTTGAGCGTTGTTGTATGGTAGTACGATTCAACTGAAGGCGAGGCAGAGCCTAAAACAACGGGGATGTCATTGATCTGCCCACGCTTGATAGCACAGTCCCGACCGTGAAAGCGTGGCGAAGGATCGTCCTGCTTATACGACGGATCGTGTTCCTCGTCCACGACAATAAGGCCAATATTTTTCAACGGCGCGAAGATGGCTGATCGAGGACCAATGACAATATCGAATTTCCCCTCGCGGATACCGGTAAAACTGGCTAATCGCTCACGCTCGGTCATGGCCGAGTGAATGACCGTAACACGCTCACCGAATAAGCCGCGAAAATAAGCCAGAGTAGTGCCGGTCAATGCGATCTCCGGCGTAAGAACAAGAACCGTACGGCCGGTGCGAATTACCTCCCGGGCCAGCCGACAATACACCAGCGTCTTGCCCGACCCGGTCACTCCATGAAGCAGGTTGACACCAAACGAGGGACTCGAAATCTGCGGCAGAAGACTATTGAAAACTCCCTGCTGCTGCCCCGTCATGGTGATCGTGTCGAGATTCGCGCGTGGAGTCACGATATCGTAAAGATCCACTGTTTCCTCAAACGGCACCGCCTCAAGGATTTTGTCGCGCACTGCCCTGCCGATATAGTGGGCCGTCCAGCCGTCGTCGAGCAACTCCGCCCTGGATCTGATACCATCGAATGGGCGCGGTGAGATTTTCGCTTTTTGGAAATACTCTTCCCATTGCTCAAGTTGAACCGCCCGATATCCTGCCAGCTGTCTTGCGCGGCTCATTGGTTCAGGCCAGTCCTCCCGAATAATGCCGGACTCGATCAGAGCCGAAATTGACAGCCGGGAAGTCTTTATCTCGCTCAAGTCTTCTCGGGTTAGTCGTTTATTAGGCCGATAGAGATTACGTGTCTTTTTCGGCAGATGTTCAAGACCGACGTTACACCACGACAGCACCGGATCGGCGCCGCTCTTGATGGCCGGTGGAAGGGCAGCGGCAAGACAGTCGGCCGGATTTGCGAAATAGTAATCTGCCATCCAGGTACAGAGCTTGAAGAGATCATCGGGAAAGAAGCTGCCGTGATCGATAGCACGAATTACAGGTTTGATGGTAATGCCCGGAGGTTTTTTCCCCGAACCAAGATAGTAGCCGATCTTGCGGCTGCGTCCGAAGGGTACCAGAACTCGCTGACCGGGCTGTAGATCCGGGCAGTCCTTTTGCATCAGATAAGTGAACGTCCGGCGCAACGGACCGCTTATCGCCACGGTCAGAAAAGAAGTGCTGGCGGCTGTATTACCCATAAATTAGTGCGAATAAGAAAAGGCAGGCGGAGCGCCTGCCTTCTGCTGTTTTCTGGCGCCGCCGGGTTGGCGGCGGGGTTGCGGATCGCGGACGGTCCTAACTCTGAAGTTCTTTCACCTTGGCACCGGCCTCGGCGGCTTTGTCTGGCTGCTTCGTTTCTTTATAAAGCGCCTGCAGGTTTTCCCATACCTGAATCTTGTCGGGTTTCAGGCGGGCCACGTTCTCATACGCTCTGATGGCCTCCTCATAATTAGCCATCCGCAAGTAACAGTCGCCCAGCGACGTCCAGTTTCCGGCGTCATCAGGACGAGCCTGGGCCACAATTTCGAACCCTTTGACCGCCGATTCACAGTCCTGAAGCAGGGCTGACGCAAACGCATATTGCTCGGCAACCACGTCGTTGTCCGGCACCATCGCAAACGCTTTGGCGAAGTAGGTTCGCGAAGAGTCAAACATCTCCCGTCGGGCCGATTCAAATTCTTTCGCGGTCTCAGTGTCTTCAGCCTCGCGATACGTGCGGGCGGAGTCTGTCATCTGCTGCGCCTTCATCATGAAATACCGTCCGGCATTCAGGATAGTGTTGATATCGCCCGGGGTCTTTGCCAGCACCTGGCGGTACATCTGCATAGCCGAGTCGAGATAGTACCTTTTCCCTTCCTCGAGGCCGCAGTTGTTGTAGCAAATCGCCAGGAAATTCAGTGTCGTCACCGAATCCGGGTTGGCTTCGACATATTCTTTATAGTAAGGAATTGCTCCACAATAGTCTTCCAGCTGAACGTAGTAATAGGCCAGCTGCTGCGAGAGCATGGTCGGATCAGCCGCACGATCATAACCGCGTTTCATCCAGCTTAGAGCTTCCTGGTAGTCACCCTGCCGATCATAAGCATCACCGATCGCGATGTAGGTACTGAAATCGGCCGAGTCGATCATGATAGCAACCTTCATATTCATGATCAGGGAATCGATGTTGCTCTGGACATTTTCGCGGATGTAGGCGACTCGGGCTGAATCCTGCTCGCCCTCGAGATCTCCGGAGAACCGCTCGATCGCTTCAAGGTTCTCCCGGCCTTCATTATAGAACTCTCGGAAATACTTCAGCTTGGTCGAGTCAGCGAGTTCGATGTACTCTTCGCAGTCTTTCTTGTAGTTCTTCTCCACCTCAGAATTTTCCGGGTCGCAGGCAATATACAGGGAGTCGACATACATAAGCAAGGTGTCGATCAGCGGCTGCTTGGCCACCGGACCGGATGCTCTCTCGATCAGGTCAACGTATACCTGCGTGGTGTAATGAATAGCCTCGGGCACGAGACCGTAGTTCATCGAGGCGCTGTCCAGCAAAACGAGAGCATCGAGCGGGTGGCCCTCGACAATGCGAATTTTCGCCCCGGAAATGTACGCTTTGAGCGGTTTGGCCCGTTTGGCCTCAGTCACCTGAGCCGTAAGCGCCAGGGCCAGCGCGAACAGAGTCAATAATATTGTTGTACGTTTCAAAACTGTATCCTCCTCAATTCACAGGGACTTTCACGTCCAATATGCCGGAGAATGTACTGAGCGACTCCGGCCTTGTCAACCAAATCAGGGTCAGCGCGTGATCCGGGCCGTGAAAGTCGCCGTAAGCGTTGTTCCGGCCGGGACCGTGACATCAAACGTCATTGTTTGCGCGTCTTCTTTCTTATACTCCATACTGCTTGAGATGATCTTCCAATCGCCATAGAGCTTTTTCTCAACCGTGACCGTCACGTCTCCATCTTTTCTGTTGCGCAACTCAATCTGATACTGCTGTTCCTCCACATTCTGGCTGATCCGGGTCTGAGTGAGCATTTTACTTTCGCCGACGATGTCAAAGGCATAGCCGACTCGAAGGTCGAGCTCCTCGTCACGCGGTGTATGATCGATCAGGCTTTCCCCTATCAGGACCAGAGAGCCGTCGTCATCAGCCTTGAACATGCGTACCCGACCTTCCGGCAGCGGCATGCCCAGCCCGGCCTCATCGGAATTGACAAAATTCACCGTGACTTCGACTTTCGATGGGCTGCGGTCAACCCGGAAGATATACTTCTTGGTGACATCAGTCGTCGCCGGTTCAAAAAGGGATATCTGCTTCACCTCCCTGGCAGCCAAGGTCGATTTTCGAGGCAGCGTGTAGAGATGATATTCAAAGAACGACTTCTCCTCAAACGAGACGTCACCTGCCTTCGACATGGCCATCTGAGGAGATTCCCAGCCCCGTCTATCCGGGGTCGCCCGTGCGATGTCACCGGCGACAAGTTTCAACCCGGCGTCCTCAAACGTCTTACTGGTGTTATTTGTGATCGACGCCCAGCCGGAGAGGTCGAGACTTGTTTCCTGTTCATTGAGCACACCGACATACTCCGCCTGCCACGTCAACCCGCTTGTCTGATAGCTGACTCGACATTGCTGCAGGCCGGAGGCTTCCGATTGGTAGTTCCAGAAAAGTGTCGGCCGGGTAATCAGACCATCGGGGAGCGACGGAAAATCGTATTGGGCAATGTTATCGGTTTGCAGCACTTTGATGCGGTCCTGATCATCGCGAAGGATAACCGCCCCGCTGTTGGCCGCCAATAGTGTCCCCGAAAAAAGCTGACCATCCTTGTCAATCAACTGGATTTCCTGATCAACATACTTCGCGAAGATCTTATCAGAGCTGACCAGATCATAGGCGTAGTTCTGCTCAAGGATGCTGACATCACCGGCGCCGTCGACAACTTCAAAGCGAACCGAAGCGGCGTCGATCTGGTCGGGGACGTCACGAAATGAGATACTGCCCATGCCCTGCTGAAAGTCAAGCTCACGCACTTCACTTACAACACCCACGTTTGAATTGTACACCGTAACGGATGCCTCATCGGCCATGACAAGCGAGGCGCACAGAAAAACCGCGACTATTATAAATACTGTTAACTTCTTCATTTCCTCCGCCTTATCTCTTGTACAGTTCACGCCGCTGAACAGCCGGTGTCGTTCCTGCGCCATCTGCGGCCAACCGGTTTACATTGTTATCAGCAATACCAATGTACGGCGAAGAATCTTCCGAAAAAAGTCTAACTTTCGGTTGGTCGGAAATCGGCGATGATCCGGTCGAGCTCTTTTTTGACCTGATCCGGGTCGGGATTGAGTTCGGGGCTGGTGAATGTGCCGGAGAAGACATTAACTCGTTGATATATTTGAAGATAAAGCCCGTAGATGACTTCCAGGCTAAGCTGGTATCGGGACTGAAGTTTCGGCAGGGTGTCATCCAGCATCTCTCGCGACCATACCCGGTACCGCTCGGCCAGACGGTGATAGGCACTGAAGACATCGCGCACGGGGGGGCTTGGCTTTCCGGTTTTCGCGGCCTCGCGCAATAAGCTGACATCAGCGCCTTCCTGCTGCAAGATGTTGTCGGCAAAATAGTTGAGGTGCTCGTTCTGATCCTTCTGGAAATCTCTCATTATATGCACCAAGTACGAAAACAGGGCCAGCGGACGGGCCGCGAGACGGATATCAAACAGGGGCGGGGCAATGAGACCACCGTCGTTGCGAATGCCACACAGGTGCATGAAAATTGAAGCCGGCGCAATCGCGGCACCCTCGGCGTAACGCAAAAACAGGTGAAAGCTGGCAAAGCCGTAATGATAGAGATCATAGGTCATGGCCCGGGCCAGCCGCTCCCACGGCCAGATGGGAATGGCAAACCTGTCGATGGTCTCGATCAGTTGTTCCTGGAAGCGATCCGCCGGACGGCAGCGGCGCAACGAGTTGATCCAGTCGTCGATCATCGATGCAAACAGCGCCTGTTCTTGCTCCGATAACTCACGACCGGTGGCTTTTTGGCTGTCGACCAGGTCGTCGATAGTGCGCATGGAGCGGTAACAGATGCGGAACGCCTCGTAGCGGTCATCCTCCCAGAATCGCGCCGCAATGTCCAGGATTGGGTTGGTCAGAATCTCGCTGAAGTCGAGATCGGCCGCAAAGTCCAGTTCTGTCCGGTTGGGTGTTTCCATAACGCGAATGGCAAGTATAATAGATGAACGCCAGGAACGAAAATTATATTTGGCCGGTCCGTGTTCTTTTCCTACCGTGAAGCCATGAAGAATCAACTTAGATTGCTTGTCCTGACACATAATTTCCCGCGTCGTGAGGGTGACCACGCCGGGGTTTTTATCAAGCTGCTGCTGAAGCACCTGATTCCGCACGGAATTGTCCCGGTCGTACTGGCGCCGCACGACCCGGGCGCGGCTGAATATGAAGAACTCGACGGCATCAAAGTCTACCGGTTCCGCTACGCTGACCGCGATCAGGATGAAGACATCGCCTACCGGGGCAATATGCAGCAAATCGTGCTGGGCTCGGTGGGTGGCGTGTTCAAGTTCAAGCGGTTTCTGGACCGCTGGCGGCGGGCGGCGCTTGAACTGATAGATAACGAGAATATTGACATCGTGTCGGGCCACTGGCTGGTGCCATCGGGCAACGTAATGAAGACCATTGCCGCAAAGACGGATCTGCCAATGGTGATGTCATCGCACGGAACCGATGTCCGTCTGATGCGAAAATATGCCGGCGCCACATATCGGTATTTCAAGTCGTTTTGTCGCGGGCTTTACCGCTGGACGGTCGTGTCAAATTACCTGCGGGAGACGATCCTGTCGTTTGATCCCAAACTCGAAAATATCCTCGAGGTCCTTCCGCTGCCGCACAACGAGGTTATCTTCTATAACGATTCAGCAATCCAGCGAAACCCGAATGTAGTGGTAGCAGTGACACGCTTTACCAGGCAGAAACGGGTCGACCAACTGATCAAGGCATTCGCCCTGGTAACCGAAAGTCAGCCGGGTGCAAAGCTCGAGATCTTCGGCGGCGGACCGCTTGAGCACGATATCCGGGAATTGATCGACAAGTTCGGCGTGGGCGAGCACGTCACGGTCAACAAGCCGGTGAGCCAGGAAGAACTGCGCAGGGTGTACAACCGCGCCGGCATCGTCGTGCTCAACTCGGTCGAGGAGGGGTTCGGCCTGGCGCTGTCTGAGGCGATGTTGTGCGGGGCGGCGGCAGTTGGAGCGGCCTCGGGGGGCATTACGGACATCATCGAGCACAACAAACGCGGGCTGCTGGTAGAGCCGGACAACGTGAGTGCCTTAAGTGATGCGATTCTCTCCCTGTTGAAAGATCCATCTCTGCGAGACAGACTGGCGGACGCAGGGGAGGCATTTGCGCGCGAACACTATGCCTCCAAACCACTGGCGGACCGATACGCTGAGATTGTTAAGAGTGCCGCACGGGTTACTTGAGCAGCATCATTCGCCTGGTTTGCTGATCTGTCTCGGTTTCAAGCCGGTAGAGATAGATCCCTGATGAAGACTCCGAGGCGTCCCACGTGACCGAATTCGCGCCTTCTGAATGTCCGCTGAAGGACTCGACCTGTCTTCCCAGAATATCGAAGATCTGCAGCCGCCATTTAGTCTCTTCCGGCAGAAAGAAGCTGATTTCAGTGGATGGGTTGAATGGGTTCGGGTAGTTCTGGTAGAGGGTGAACTCGGCGGGCAGAGGACGAGACTCGACAAGCTTGAGGGAGGCACCGGACAAGCCAACGATGTCAAGAAAGCTGACATGCGCCTGTGGATCACTTATCCGGAAAGTTACTGTTTCACCGGCGCGGATCACCGGTCGGACTTTGGCCGTGTCAATCATCAGCACTGTGGGCTCGCGGTCAAACGTGCCGGTCATGATCAAGTCGGTATCGGCAGTGATAGTTCCACCGCAGGGCGAATCAAACCTCAGCCAGAGGCCGGCGACCTCTGTGGCCGGAGTTACGGTTACGCAGGTGTTTTCGCTATCGCGCTCGACCGCGACATTGGCGGAGAGTTTTTCCCCCCCGATCTTGAGCGGCGGGAACTGGTCGCCGATGACAATATTGGTCAGCAGGATCATATCGGCGACCGTCAGCGGGTAGCCATCGCGGTTGATATCCGACTGTACGATCTGGGCATCGGGATACTGATCGAACACGATGATACCGCGGAGGAAGTAGCTGATGTACAGTATGGCGTCAGCAGCGGCATAGTGAAACTGGTCGAGATTGAGGTCCCCGACCATCATGCTCCGGCCAACACAGGCCAGATCTGCTCCGCCGGTGATCGCTTTCAGCGAGCGTAATGCAACTACTGCAGGAAAGGTCGTGCAGGTTGAATCGGGCGGGCCATAGCCGGGGAACGGTTGGTTCCGGGAGGAGTCATACGGATACGTCTCGCGGTAGGCTGATTCGACAACCAGGACCGTGTCCGGGCCGGTGAACAGTACGTTGTCATTGCAGTCGCGCCAGTAGAAATAGACCGGGAGAAACATGCAGTCGTTATACGACCGCGTCGAGACCAGCATATTAAGGCGGGCCAGTTCATGGATCGCGTCGGGGTCGGAGCAGCCGACAGATGGGTTGCCGAAACCGGTTATTTCAAGCAATTCGGTTGCCTTACCGAGGTCGTAAATACCGAGGGTGTCGCGGATAACCTTGTAGGTAAAATAATCCCAGCCGCAGGTGTCGATTGTAGCGCCGGGGCGGACCTTCATAAGGTCCATCTCCGTTTCGTTGAGAGCCAGCAGGATGTCAAATCCGGTCAGGTCGGTGTCGAGACTGTCGGCATAGATCGAGATCTCTGTCGGCCAGCCCATGGAGGCGTCTTTGTCCTTCTCGACATACAAGCGGCCGGCATCGGCGCCAGGTGCCAGACTGATTAACAGCACCAGCACCATGGTGGTGAGAACGAAACGTGCTTTCATAGTTTCGGTCCCTCCGCACGATCAGGAGTAATAATGGAGTGTTCAGTCGTAATATAGCCGGTTGGCTGGATCGTGCAAGGTCTTTTTGACTGGTCAGGCGCGGTCGACGGTCAGGGGGTAGGAGCCGAGGATCTTGATGAACAGCGTCAGTTCCCTGAGGTGCTCGAGGGCGCGCTTGACGACGGGGTCGGTGACGTGGCCTTCGAAATCGACATAGAAGTAGTAGGACCAGGTCTTGTGGCGGACGGGGCGGGACTCGATCTTGGTCAGGTTGATATCGCGCAAGGCAAAGACCGACAGCATCTTGAACAGGGCGCCGGGCTGGTTCTTGAAAGAGAAGACTACCGAGGTCTTGCTGTTGCCGGTGACTTTCCGGCGATTTCGGCCCAGCAGCAGGAAGCGGGTGTGGTTGGACTTTTCGTCCTCGATGGATTTTCGGACGAGCTTCATGCCGTAGAGGTCGGCAGTCAGCGGGCCGGCGATAGCGCCGGCGTTTTCGGGCTGCTCCTCGGCCAGCATTCGTACTGCGCCGGCGGTGTCGTAGAACGGAATCGGTTTGAGGTGCTTGTTGGCCGTAAAGAAGTTGCGGCACTGGTCCAGCGCGACCGGGTGGCTGAAGACGGTCTTTAAGTTCCTGACAGTCGAGCCTTTGGGGCCGATCAGGCAGTGGACCACGCGGAGCTGGGTCTCGCCGATGATTTGCAGGGACCGTTCCAGCAGCAGATCGTAGGTGCGGTGGATCGAGCCGACGAGGGAGTTCTCGATCGGGACGACGCCGTAGCGGGCGTGTTTGTTCTCGACGGTGTCAAAGAGCGACTCGAAGGAGTTGCAGGTGACCGGCGCGATGTTCTCGCCGAGCAGTGAGCGGGCGGCTACCTCGGAAAAGGCGCCGCGGTCGCCCTGGATTGCTACTTTGGTTGCGGCCATATAGTTCTTATCGCCCCGGCGCGCCGATCCTGAAGGGGGCCGGGGAGTTGTGCCTAAAAGAGGTCGCTGCGGAGCATGACGAGGGTGCAGTGTTCGACGGTCTCGATGCCGGCGTTGTCGAGTTCTTGCTTGAGGTCATGGTTTTCGGCGCCGGGGTTGAAGATGACGCGGCGCGGTTTGAGATTGAGGATCTCGTCTTTCATGCCGTCGGAGATTCTCGCGTTGACGTATACGCTGAGGGTATCGATGTCGGACTCGATGTCATTCAGGGACTTGACGCCGGGGATGCCGTCGACGGTGTGGCCGGCCGGGTGGACCGGGATCGGTTTGTAGCCGTAGTCTTTGAGCAGGTGGACGGCCTTGAACGAGAAGCGGTCTTGTTTGGGAGAGGCGCCGAGGACAGCGACGTTGGCTTCTTTCGCGGCACGGGTCATGTAGTATCCTCCGTGATCTTGGTCTTGCGAGTTTCGTTGTTGTCTGCAACAGTTGTGGTGCGGTGAAGTTGCAGGCCTCGGTGAAAAAGTTAAGTTGTTGAGGGGGATATGGCAATGTGGGTTTGTTTGGTAGTGGCGCTCCACGCACCGTGGGTGCGTGGGCTACGTGGGGGCAAGGGTTGGGTTTGTTTGGTCTTTTTGGTATCACTCGCATACGTATCCTACGCAATAGGTGAGGGGGATGGTTTGGTTCGTTTGTCGG
>CAZTBP010000018.1:0-88260 GCA_964612145.1 uncultured Ignavibacteriales bacterium
GCAAGAGGACATTTCTACATTGCTACTACAGGACAGTATCACTTTGCGGTAACATTGCCGTTGTGAGCGTTCATTGACATTTATCTGCACCGCCTCTATTCTTGACCGCAACTAAACCGAAGGAACCGACGTACACATACGCCATGAAATCGCATTCGTTGTCCATTATTATTATAGCTCTTATCGCAGTTGGTCTGACTGCAGCAGCTCCTGTGGCCCAGGCTGCGGTGGTCGAAGGGCTTGTGTACGATGCCCAGACCCGCGAACCGATCCCCCACGTCACCATTCGAGTGCTCGATACCGACCGCAGCAGCCTGGCCAACGACGATGGCCGGTACCGGGTACGCCTCGATCCCGGTGAATACCGGCTGCGCTTTTCACACATCGCCCACTACTCCGCTGAGTACACGATTGTTGTCGGCGATGAAGACGTTACCTTCGATGTCTCCCTCGCGCCGTCGCTGATAGAACTCCCCGGCACGCGCGTCTATACTCGGCACTACGATCCGGCGCAGGTGATTATTGTCGAGGCGATTCGCCACAAGGAAATGCTGCTCAACCAGATACAGACCTACGAATTTGAGGGTTATACGCGCTTGACCGCGCGCAAAATCGAGGCCGACACCCTGGCCGAGTTCCTGTTGATCACCGAGACGCAGCTTGAAGGCTATTTCCGTCAGCCGGATGAATACAAAGAGATCATCACCGCCCGACGGCAATCGTCGAACCTGAACGCCAATGCGAATCTCGTCACCATCGGCGACATCTTCAACTTTAACGACAACCGCATTCACTTTGCCCGCCAATCGATCGTTTCGCCGACTGCCACCGATGCCCTCGATCACTACAACTACTATCTGCTGGACACAATCATGTTCGGGGAGCGGCCGGTATTTAAACTCGAGGTCGAACCGAAGAGCAACACCGATCCTCTGGTGCAGGGAACGATCCTGATTATCGACTCGACCTTCGCGGTCGTGGGTGTCGATGTCGAATTCAACGAGGCGGTAGATCTTCCGTATGTCAGCAACCTCACCTACCAACAGCGGTTTGACCGATTCGACCAGGACATCTGGATGCCTGTTGAGATCAGTCTTGGCGGGCGGCTTCGCTTGCCGATACCCGTTTTTCCGCACTTGAAGTTTTCATATATCGGCGCCCTCAACCGATTGGTCATCAACGACACTCTCCCGGACGGCACCTTTGATGAGTACATCATTGAGGTAGCCGAAGGCGCCGATAAAGTCGACTCCCTGAGTTGGGACACGGGGGCCCTCGTGCCTCTGACAAAGGCCGAGCTGCAAGGCTACGAACACATTGATTCCATTGAGAACCGTCCGCCCTCGATCCCGAGGCTGGTACTGACCACGATCTTTGGCGCCTTGTATATAGTGGAATCACCGACAATGTATGACTTTGCTCACTTCAACCGGGTCGAGGGACCGTATCTCGGCGCCGGCTGGACTTTCAGGGATCTCGTTCCTCGAAGCAGTCTTTACCTGAAACAGGGCTACGCCTTTGACGGCGAGTACTGGCAGCATCACTACCGGCTGCGATCAATGCTTCACCGGGGATCACGTTTCCACCTCGAACTGGGCTACAAGGACGAGATTGTCTCCCGACCGGCTATTTTTGTCGATCGCAATATCAATCCGACTCTTGTCTCGTTGCTGTCAAAGATGAATCCGCTGGACTACTATCTCGAAAAGGGATTTGATATCGGGGCCTCGGTTGGCGCCCTGCCCAAGACGCGACTGGATATGACCTATCACGACTACCTGCAAATCTCGACTCCAAACCATACAAACTATGGTCTTCTTGACAACGGTGACCATCGACCGAACCCGGCCATCCACAACGGTCATCTCCGTTCTCTGTCGGCAGCCTTTACGTGGGATTCGCACCCCTTGATCCTGTCGAAGGGCCGCGAAGATACGCTTCGGGCACTCCCGCATACACAGGTGATTCTGGGATTTGAGACTGCTGACCCGGGTCTCATTGACAACGACTTTGACTACCGCCGATATCATGTCTCCCTCATCCGCACCCAGCGTTTGCGCGGCTGGGGCACCACGACAATATTTGGGTTCGCGGGCAGCTCCGACGGCGCTTTGCCGCCGCAACGCCATTTCACGGTCGATTTCGGCGACCCGGACAATATCGGCCTGGCCCACTTCAAGACCCTCGACGAAACCAATTTCGCCGGTGACCGTGCCGCCGCCTGGTATCTCGCTCAGGATTTCGGGTCTTCGCTGTTCCGGAAATTTCACGTGCCGCTGTTGAAAAAGCTACCGTTTTCGGTGGTGGCCTTTGGCGGGATGTTTTGGAGTGACTTCCGACAGACCAGCCTTCATACGGCAGGTGAATCTCACCGGGCGGCTATCAAACCGTATTCTGAGATAGGTTTTGGTATAGGGCGGTTGCCTCCCGGATTCTTACGTCTCGATTTCACCTGGCAGCTTTCGGACTACACAACCAGCGACTTTGCGGTGTCGTGTGTCTTGGGGATCTGAGTTGACCACAACGAAAAAGGCGGCCCGAGGAGCCGCCTTCCTGATTCAGCATATATCGCCTTCATCATTTATTATTCTTTATAATGTGAAAGCGACATAATAGTAGGAATTGTCCCGCTGAATCCGCAGCAAGATATCGTCACCTTTATCGAAATTAGACACCAGGCTGGTGAATTCCTCGGAATTGCGGACCTTACGTCGGTTCACCGAGCGGATAATGTCGCCCTCTCGCAAACCACCGTTGCGATAGGCCGGGCTGTCCTGATCGACTGAGGTCACCACGACACCGCGTTCACGGGGATCCAGCCCAAGGGCCTGGCCGGATTCCGAGTCGAGATTGGCGACTGCAAATCCAAGGAGCTCTTCCAGCGACGATAATCCCGCCGCCGCCAGTGTTCCACCATCCAGGTCGCCCAGCACAACATCGATTGTTTGCCGTTTACCGTCGCGAATAATTGTCATGTCTACACGAGTGTCGGGTAATGTTGACGCAATCCGGTTTTTGAGTTCGGTGGAATTTTCGATCGGTTGACCCTGAAGTTCAACAACGATATCACCGTCCTGAAGGCCGGCCTGGTCGGCCGGACTGTCTTCAACCACCTGGCCGATGATGGCTCCTTCAGTGCTTTGTAAATCGAGCGCCCGCATCATAGCCGGGGAAATATCCTGAATCGTTACACCGAGATAGCCGCGCACGACTTTCCCGTGTTCCATCAGCGATTCCATAATGTTGGCCGCCATATTGACCGGTACAGCAAACCCGATCCCCTGGTTGCCGCCGCTCCGGCTGAGAATGGCCGTATTGATCCCGATCAGTTCACCGTCGAGATTTACCAGCGGTCCGCCGGAGTTGCCTGGATTGATGGCGGCATCGGTCTGGATGAAGTCCTCGTACTCGGCCAGGCCAACATTGGAGCGTCCCTTGGCGCTGACAATCCCCTGCGTTACCGTCTGGGCCAGATCCGCCGAGAGCGGACTGCCGATTGCCAGCACCCATTCCCCCACGCGGACGTTGTCACTGTTGCCCATCACAATCGGGGTGAGACCGTCAGCATCGACTTTGAGCACCGCGACATCGGTCTTGGGATCGGTCCCCACAACCGTGGCCGTATGCTGCTCGTTGTCTATCGTCCGAACGTATATAGAGTCAGCGTTCTGGATGACATGATTGTTGGTCAGGATGTACCCGTCGACACTCACAATAATACCGGAGCCTAGACCCTGCTGACGATACTCCCGCTCCGGTTGTCCTCGGCGACCGAAGAAATCACCAAACGGGCTGTAATAGAACGGATTGCGAACACGCATAACGCGTTCGGAGAAAACGGTCACCACCGAAGGATTCACCTTCTCGGCGATTTCCACAAAGGCGTTGCTCAGGTCCCGCAGCGAGCGGACCGGTCGGTCAGCTGCCTCAAGACGCTCTCCCATCGGGTTCTGAGCCGACACGGTGCCGGTCATGTCGACTACCGAGGTTACTATGCCGGTGAGAGCCAGCAGGGCGACCACGAATAGTGCCGTTCGCGTCAGTCTTTTCTGCTGCATAAATTATCTCCTGTCTATCACTCTATTACTAAAATGTGTCCTTTGTTGTCTTCCTATATGTACACGCAAATCCGGCAGGCGGTTTCATTGCACAACGACTGTCTGCCGTGCGGCTTAACCGTTGTCAAATAACTCGAATTATACCATATTATTCCTCATGACCACGTCCGAATCACACCGGCTTACCATGCCGCTCTCCGGGTACCGCGAGTGGACCAAAGCTGCCCTGTTGCTGTTGATATTCGCACCGGCATTGCTGTTGGCGGCCGACTATCGGCCGGTGGTTGCGGTGGCGTATTTTGCGCTGCTGGGCGGGCTGGGGATGCTGGCGTATCCGCGGCTGGTATTTTATCTGTTTCTCGTATCGATCGCTGTCTATCTGCCGTTCCCTATCAGTAACACGGTGGCGCTGCATCCGTTCGACGTTATCCTGCTTTTGTTATTTGGAATTTCAATCTTCGAGTTCCTCCTGCGCGGCAGTACCGCTATTCGACCCACCGGACTGGACCTGCCGTTTATTGCGCTGATTCTCGCTACCGTCGTTTCGGCCCTGTTCGCCCACAATCCTTCGTACTCCATAGTACCCGTCTTTCGGATCTGCGTAATGTATATTGCCTTCCGCATGATTTTCAAGTTCGCGGTTGAAATCGGCGTACGGCGCGTGATACTCTTTTACATCTACCTCGTACTCATCCATTCGCTGTACAATGCCGTCGTGTTCCTCATGCAAGGCGGGCAGGAGCGAGTGTTCGGCCCCGCCTGGCTGGCCTACGAAACTTTTGCCATGACCGCCCTGCCGATGACCTTCGCTTTCCTTGTGTGGTCACCGAGTCTGACCAAACGGCTCTGGTTTTCGCTGGCAGGAATTGTAATCGGGGTCGGCATGCTGGCGGGCGGCTCACGCGGCCCGATGCTGGCGGTAGTCATAACAATTCCGCTGCTGCTGTTTTTCGGCTGGCGCAAAGCAACCCGCGAACGCTCTATTTCATCGCTGCGTGTCATGCGCGGCCTGCTGCTGCCGCTGCTGGCCATTATCGGTCTGGTTATTGCTCTGCGCGGGACACTCTTCCTTGGCGTGATCGAACGCCTGCAGAGCCTGATAGAATCGATCGGAGACCCGCAGGAGACAGTCCTCCTTCGCCTGGTGCTCTACAAGGCGGCCATCAAGGCGTTCTTGAGTAATCCGCTCAGCGGAATCGGCATTGGCAATTTCAAAATCGTCGATGAGGTCGTGCCGGAGATGCGCATGGAGCCGGTCTGGTTTTACATTCGCGGTATGTCCGCTCACAATGTTGTCCTTCACTATCTCGCTGAAACCGGCCTTTTTGGGACCATTGCCCTTTTAGCGACTGCTGTGACCGGGCTTCGCATGGCCTACCGCGCGTTCAGGCAGCAACTTGCCGATCACCAAAATCAGGTCTCGGCCGCGCTGTTTGTCTCCATGCTCGTCTTTTGCCTGACCCTGCTGTATATGCGGGCCTGGACCTGGGGTCAGGGCGGCTATATCATGGCCCTCCTTTTTGGCTTGACCGCAGCCTGGAATTACGAGCGGCAGAACGCACGCTGATCAGGTTCGAATTTTCCGTATTTATCCAACCTACATCAGGTGAGCCGATCTACCGGTTCACCCGTTGTTGGATATTCACGGTGACTCAGCGCCGGGGTCCTTCAAGACTTGTTTGGCGCTCCGAAGGTTCGGCTCCGTCATGGGTGCCTCCTGATAACAGGAGTTTGCCTATCTATACACCTGGTCCTCCCTTAGCAGCGTGAGTGAAGTTCGTATCGGAAGGGACCATTGCACGGTGCACGCAGATTGCGGTCACTGGAATTTCTCTATATCTGGTCTACGAAAATCCCGTCGCCATGTTGCGTCGCCGGCGACAATAGACTGCTTGACATAATCGGGAGATATAGTGTATATGTTCGACGAAACGGGCCAATTAATTTTCAAACGCAGGAAAATACTATGACCAGGACCAGACTGTTTATCGCCTCGCTCGGTGTTGCTCTATGCCTTGTGGCAGCGCCCGCGTCGACTGAAACTGCCGAAACAACAACCTTGGCGGAACAGAACAAAGAAGTCATGCGCTGAATCTTCGAAAACGGCGTCAACGCCCACAATCCTGATGCCTGGGACAGCGTTTTGACCGAGGACTACATCCGTCACTGTGAAGCAATGCCGCCGGATATGCGAGAGATCCATGGGATTGAACCGATGAAGCAGTTCCTTGCCGCTACCTTCGCCGCATTTCCTGACTGGCGCGAAGAGATCGTTGACATGGTCGCCGAGGGCGACAAGGTGGCGCTCATGACTATCGGGACCGGCACCATGAACGGGCCGTTCGGGCCGTTTGAACCGACCAACAAGAAAGCCTCCGTCACGAATTTCATGATCATGCGTTTCGAAGACGGCAAGATTGCCGAGACCTGGATCACCTGGGATAACCTCTATTTCATGGAACAGGCCGGCTTGCTGCCGCCGGAGATGATGCCGCCTCCAAAAGACGAATAACCACTCAACGCCGAGTCGGTTTTCGTTGCCGGCCGGCGCCGCTTCCAGCGGCACCTAATGTCAGCACGGCTTGATTACCCGGTCCGCGTCGGCCATCATGGTCACGGTCGCATCCATGCTTCCGATCTGCCCGATGATGACTTTGTCGCGCAAACCGTAGTGATCAAGACAGGTCCCGCAGCTGGCAATCGTCGCGCGGCGCTCTTCGAGTGCTTTCAGGCTTTCGAGTACCTCACTGCCTTCGGTGGTTAGGTTTATGGCCGAATGCACACACCCGACAAAATCTATCTGTATGTCAGACTTAGCTAGCTCCGTCAGAAACGACTTGAGCAGTTTCTTTCCCAGCGCCGGTTCTCCCCGGCCCATTTCATCCGAGTTTAAATACAAGAAAGTCATGTTTTCCTCATAGTTGCGAGATTCATATCATTTCTGCGCAGGAACGTAAGAAAAAACTCGGCACGTTGGAACCAATTATCAGATCTGCAGATTTCTGGATAGCACGATCCGCTCTCAACCACCCTTTGCTTTTTCGGGCGACATCCCTTTACTTGAATAGACTACCATCCCAACTGTGAGGGAACGCGACCGTGTGAGAACTGAGCAAGGTACAGACATTATCGTCATTGGCGGCGGGCCGGCCGGACTCATGGCCGCCGGCCAGGCAGCCTCGGCAGGCAAATCGGTCCTGCTGTTGGAGAAAATGACCGCCCCCGGACGCAAACTCCGAATCACCGGCAAGGGCCGCTGCAACCTCACCAACACTGCTCCCCTGTCGGAGTTTATCGGCCGCTTTGGCAAGACGGGCAAGTTCCTTCGCCAGGCGTTTAACCAGTTCTTCGCCGAGGACCTTGCCGCATTCTTCAGCGAGCTCGGCGTCTTGATCAAAACCGAGCGCGGCGGACGGGTTTTCCCCGAGGGCGACGACGCTGGCGCGGTCGCCGACGCCCTCCAACAGTGGGCCATGCAACAGGGCGTTGTTATTCAGAAGAAGGCACCCGTCGACAAACTTCTGATATCCAATAAACGAATCACGGGCGTTCGAAGCCACGGCAAGGACTATCATGCCGACGCAGTTATCCTCGCCACCGGCGGGGCGTCGTATCCCGGCACCGGATCCACAGGCAATGGCTACCGGCTGGCCGAATCGGTCGGCCATACGATTGTCCCGGTCCGGCCGGCGTTGGTACCGCTGGTTACCAGGGGCACTGTTGCCAGGCAACTGCGGGGGCTTAGCCTGAAGAATGTCAAGGTGACCGTGTTTATTGCTAATCGCAAACAGACCGATGCCTTCGGCGAAATGCTTTTCACCCACTTCGGCGTCTCCGGGCCGATTATCCTCACGCTCAGCGGACAAGTGGTCGATGCCCTGCGGCAGAAGAAACAGGTTGAGCTGTCGATAGACCTCAAACCGGCGCTCGACGACAAGACTCTCGACGCCCGCCTGCTGCGCGATTTTGTGGAGCATTCACGCAAACAGTTCGCCACTATGCTCAAGGGGTTACTTCCGGCCAAACTAATTACTATCTGCCCCGATCTCGTGCACATCTCGCCTGACAAAACCTGCGGCCAGATTACAGCTGACGAACGCAAGCGCCTTCGGCTCTGGCTCAAGGATTTCCGGCTGACCGTGACCGGTCACCGCTCGATGGCCGAGGCGATCATCACCGCCGGCGGAGTCGACACGCGCGAGATAGATCCGCACACGATGGCGTCGCGGCTGATCGAGGGACTGTATATCGCCGGGGAGCTGCTTGATATCGATGCCGACACCGGGGGCTATAACTTGCAGGCGGCGTTTTCAACCGGCTATGTTGCCGGCCGCGCAGCGGCCGGTCATTCGTTGTCCGGCGAGTAGCTGATCCCCTCAGGGAAACAACACCATTCAGGCACCAGAATCCGATAGAATAATAAAGGGAGCCTCCTGATGGGAGACTCCCTTCTTATTTGCTGTATACGACGGCGCTTCAGGCGCCCCGACAGCTCAGACCTTGCAGGTCATATCCTGGCCGCAGCAGAGCGGCGATTTGATTTTGCCGTGACCGTTGGGGCATTCGGATATCTGGATCTCGGAGCCGTCATCGAGTTTCAGGCTGTTGTTGACCAGGGGGGCGTCGCATTTGGCGCAGGTGGCGTTGACGGCCATACCGCATTTGTCGCATTCGTAGGTAGCCATTTGGATTCCTTTCTATAGTTTGTTCAGATTTGTAGTCAGCTTATATAATGAATACGGGGTGCGGTTGTTCGCAAGAGAATTCAATATTCGGCATTGCCGTACAGTTGTTTGCTTGACGGCCGCCGGCCGTTGGCTAGTCGACCAGTACGCGGGCCGGCTGACCGGATTCATGAACCCGAAAGATCAGAGCCTCTACCGACGATTCCCCGGTGCGGGCTGTGTGGACCTTTTTGAGCGGCACTTTTACGAGATCGCCCTTCTTCAAACTCATCTCCTCCTGGCCGTCCAGCAATAGCTCACCGGAGCCCTCGAGTATATACACGAACTCTTCGCCGGGATGCCAGTGTTTAAGGAGTTCGGTATTTGGCGGAATAACCAGACGGGTAACGACAATCTCGATACCCTCGACCAGCTCGAGTTCAGTATTCAGCATATTGTCTATAACCAAGCCCTCGATCGATCCGGAGAGAACATCCTGTTTCTTTCCCTTTTCGTAATTCTCGGCAAATCCGATACCCGCAACAGCGAGAATAACGACCAGCAATAACGGCAGTTTTACTTGTTTCATAGACTCCTCCGATCTTTGTTAGAGTATGGGGAAATCATAGCGTTTGGCGGCCCTTGAGGCAAGCACGATTTGATGAGGAGAATGGGCACCTGATCTTGTTGCTGCAACAGTGTAGCCAAAAACGTAAGTCGTTGCAAATCAACGGGAAGCTGTGCGTCATACGGCACCTGACTGTTGGTCAGGGGCTGATGTGACTCCAGACGCAAACGGGCCGGCCCCATTCAGATCGAGACCGGCCCGGTTTGATAGTGGCTCCAATTGTCGGATTTGGTTACTTGAGTAGTATCATCTTTTTGGTCTCGACGAAATCACCTGCTGTCAAGCGATACAGATAAATACCGGAAGCTGCGGAGGAACCGTCCCATGAATAGGTATGGGTTCCAGCTTCAAGCTGTCTATCAATAACAATCTCCACAATTTGGCCGAGCATATTATAGATTTGAAGCTTGACGTCCGAAGCCTTCGGAAGAGTGAAGCTAATTTGTGTCGTTGGATTAAAAGGATTCGGATAATTACGAAGGTTCAGCCCACCTTGGTTTGTAAGAGGAGGCGACTCTCCGTTAACTACGAGGAAGCAATCCACACCCTCGAAAGGTGTTCCACCTAAAAGGGTACCCGTGATTGTAACCGGAATCTGTTCTCCGTCATATACCTCGCCGAGAGTTTCAACAATCGCGTCCCTGGGGAATTTCAACGTAAGGTCAAGGAATCCATCAGGAGCACCCTCGTGGCCCTCACAGGCTGCAGGATCACCCGGTGTCGGTGAAGATACGTCCTCGTAACTCCAACGGTCAGGTGCGACGCCCAATAAGGAAATGGACTGAGGATCAATTTCTGAGATGTCGAAGTCACCTGTCCCAAGAACAGCCGCAGGTATTACTGCGCGAGCACGGCGAATACCATCATCACTTTTGGCTGCGAGTTCTGTGTCTACTCCTCGACCACTTTCTACAAAGGTAGGCTTTCCCTTCGATTTCAGATTAATCGGGTTAGGCCATGAGCCGGGTTTGATGTCAACGAAAACAGGAGAGGTGGTAGTGCCGGGAATGACACACACATCATCAAACCAAACAGTACCCTCCTGTGCGGCTAAGTCAAGATGCGTAGCATTCATTAGGTTAGGTAATTCAGAAACGTCACGCGTGTATTCCCCAATGTAATTACCATCGACCCAATACGAGAGGTGAACATAACCATCACCGGGTACCGATATATCTACTTTGAAGTGATACCACTGTTCAAGCGAATAGCCGGACAGTGTATCGTATGGATAGGTGCCCGTAATAAACAGATCGCCGTTTTCCGCAAAACCAAGAATTCCCACTGACCCGGGATCAGTCCAATGGTCTCCGTTCCGCAGGGCGACAGTTGCCCGATTTGGATGACAGCCGTATAGGTTCTCTGTGCCATTTCGCACAGCGAATTCCACGGTAAGAGGATAAGTTGCTTCGAGGGGCTTATCAGCCACGGCTGCCCAACAACTCCCTATCGAGCCAAACATCTTCAGTGATTGGCTGCCTGAAAAGGCTATGCTGTTGTCTGCCACACTTGAGTTGTTTCCCGAAAGTGACCAACTTGATCCAACTGATGAGCCCGATGCATAGTTCTCAAATCCGTCGCACCAACCATCAGAGATTAGTCCTTCCGTAACGAACAAGTCATCTGCCCATCCTTTCCCGTCGGCGGCCCCTATAGCAACTGAACGGTATTCATCTAACGGATAAGGCAAATCGCTGTCCGACCATACGTACGGACCGAATTGTTCGCCGTCAATAAATACGGAAACGCTTCTCAGAACCGTATCAATCTCCAATGCCACGTTGTACCATTGGCCGGTTTCATAATTGCGCAGAGTAAATCGTCCCACGCCTCTGACACCAACATCCACGGTCAAGTTATCGCGGAATGACACATCTATAAATCCATAGCCATCCGAAGCCTGTCTCTCGTGAATAAGCCCTAAGCCTATGTCGGAATGCCCGCATGCCCCTGAACCGGCCTCACCACTTGCCATTAAGTTGGCTTCAATACGAAACTGCTCCGGCAAAGATTGTAGCTGTCGAACAGCCGTAGCCGACCAGCAGCCATAGTGAGAACCATAGACCTGAAGTGATTGCGTTCCTGAATGTGAACGTTCAGAAGTAACGATATTGTGGGAGGGATCAGAAGAGCAGTTATGCCAAGGTAGCCAAGTTGTCGACGGGAATTGGCCAACATTGTAAGTTTCGAAATCGTCTTCCCAAATGACCGTACCTTGGCTGTAGGCATTGGGAACAGCAAGCACAAAGGCCAACATTGCTGTGATCATCAGCTTCACCCAATGCTCTCCAAAGGTTCGCCATAGATGTGAAAACAGCGACGTTTTCAGTTGAGGTGCTTTCATACTACCCTCCTTGCTTTGTAGGCGTATTTCGCCCGATTGATGATAGACAAGATGTGTGCGACCCCTGCGTTCGCGAAGATTGCGGCACAGTTGCGCTACACGTTCAATAGCAGTAATTACGAACTCGAATTGGGTCAACGGGATTAAGACATCCTCTTCCCAACCGTCTCATGACTGCATATGTTACCCTGCGTTCAAAGCGAAAAGTCGCTCAAACACACCATTATCATAACCAATGAACGCCCTCGTGTCAAGATTGACGCCCTCGTTTTATTGAATTCAAATTGCAGGAATTTTGGCATGGCAAAATTCGCACGTACTACAAAACAATCAAGATCAATCAAAGTATCTGACAGAAGTTCAACAGGTCCGGCCTTTCTTGGACTGCTACTCTCTGAATCGAGACTTTCAACGGCTTCACTGCACAGGGAATCCGTTGCTGCTTGGACCAAATAGTAAATGAAGATGCGGGAGTGACTAACACGTAACATAGTTTTCTGTGAACTAAAACCTCAAGCAATTCCCCGGACTAAACTGCTCATAGCTCTTTACCGCGTCCCGATTACTCAGATGGAGGTACTTCTGTGTAACGGTCAGGCTTGTATGTCCGAGTATCCCCTGAAGGACTGCCGGGTTGCCGCCCTGCTGAATGTACCATGTCGCACCGGAATGTCGAAGTAAGTGCGGGTTGAGTTTTATCCCGGCCCTTTTCCCAAGCTTTGCTACCACGTGGTGACATCGCCTTTCGGCCATAGGCTCACCATCACGCATGCAAATGAGATGGTTACCGGGGAATTTCACGCGCCACTTATTGATATACTGATTGATTAGGCGAAGCGTCTTGGCACCTAATGGCACCATCCGCTCCTTCCGTCCCTTTCCAAACACCCGGACCAACCGGGTCTGCATGTCAATATCCTTGATTTTCAACCCGAGCAACTCACCCCTTCTCAACATCCCATCCCACATGAGTAGTAGAATTATAAGGTCTCGAATCCCCTCAAACCGCTTCTTGTTCGCCTTCTTGACGATTTTCTGTATTTGGGTCGGATCAACAACTTCTCGAATCCGCTTAGCCGTCTTCAGTAGCTTAATGCCCTTGGTCGGATTCTTTTCCTCCCACAGCCCATCTTCCTCTAAGAAATTCCAAGACCTCCTAAAGGCTCGTAGGCGACCGTTCACAGTTTCGTCTGACACTTGTCCCCTAATCGACATGACATATTCCTGCAATGTCTGCTTAGTGACCTCGCCAAATGGAATGCCTCGGGATTAAAGGTGCCGGAACAGAATTGTCAGCCTCTCGAAGTATACGGCTATTGTCTTTTCCGTTAAGTTGCGAATTTGGCAGTCAAATTTGAACGCATCGAGGTAAGGCATAAACTGTGTTTTGTGGAATTCAGATTCGACGCCATAGATTTTCCGTTCGGTTTCGCGCGACATAACAAAATCTCCATAGTCAGCGGCTCCTTTTAAAGGAGCACATGGTTCTTTTTTGCGCGCGAATTGACTTCGTAAGTTGTTGCGGGAGAAAGGATTGTGCAATAAAAAATGCGCCATCAGGGTCTCGAACCCCGGACCCGCTGATTAAGAGTCAGCTGCTCTACCAACTGAGCTAATGGCGCATTTTTGCTTTCGCGAAAGCCATACGGCTTCCTATGGTCGTCTCTTTGACAAATGTCCCCCGCCCGGCTTTCACCGGGCAGGGCACTAATTATAGGTCAACCCGGCCCCCAAATCAAGGCCTTTTTCACCATCCCGCTGCACTACGGTCGGCGCGAATACGTCCATCCGTGCCGCTGGATAGCATGCCAACGTACAGGGAAATCAACTCACACTCAAGCGCCCCTCAGGTTCAAACGAAAAGGCGCCGCCTGGAATCAGGCGGCGCCCTTCACTCACTGCGTCCCCGGGAGGAAAGTTTTACTCAATCACGCCGGTGGCGTCGTTGACCACGATCTCGGCGCCGAGCGCCTGGTCACCGGAGCCGCCCACCAGACCTTTGGCGAAGACCGTGTAGATCTCGCCGTCGGTCAGCGGGATACCGTTGAGCGGCAGCACGACGTTGCTGGTGCCGGCTTCACGGACCTGCAAATCGTAGGTGCCGGCATCAAGCGGGGTAAACGCGCTGGCTTCCTTGAATTCGTAGGCGCCAAACACAATCGTGCCGTCGGTCAGCGTAATGTCGACCTCGGGGGCGTTCGGCGAGAGGTGGATAAAACGCACGTGGGCTTTGCCGGCAGCCGGGGCCGACAGGTCATCGACTAACACCAGCGGCTCGATATTGAGCACGGTGTTTACGGCAAAGACCGAGTAGGCGCTATTCGGATCCAGATCCACGTTGGCGTTGATTACGTTGGTCGAGGAACCAAACACGTTCACCTTGAAGTTTCGATCACCGGCGGTCACCGGGAGATAACCGGTGTTGTCCGGGAACGTGAGGGCACTGGCATTCACCTGGATGTTGTCCACCAGCAGGGCCACGCCCGGTGCGTCCGGCGAAGCGTGAACCACTTTCACCGCCGCGGAGGCCGCGGTCATATCGACAAAGCCGTCACCGGCGTTGTTATCGACAAACACCCGCACGCCAAAGTCATAGGCATCGGTGTTGTCAAGCGTGCCGTAGGCAACCACGGTATAGACCGTGCCGTTGGACACGCTGATCGGGTCGAAGATGACGACTTCGGTGGTGTCATTCGCCGGCGTGGCGGCAAAGGTGTAGGTGCCGGCGTTAACTTCGACATACGCTGTAGCGTCCTTGAAGGAGGCGTTCGGGAAAAGCGCCGTGCCGGAACCGTCGTTCAGCTTGATGTCTACCGCCGGGGCATCCGGGGAGGCGTGCACGAACCGGACTTTCGCCTTGTTGGCATTCGGCTCGCGGGCATCGGTCAGGACCAGCGGCTCGATCTTACTCAGGTTGTTGACCGCCAGCACGGTGTAGCTGGCGCCTTCGGTCAGCGGCAGGTCGGCTGCAATCACAACCGGGCTAGTCGCATTGGCGGGGGTGACGGCAATGCTGCGGGTGCCGGCCGGAAGCTGGGCATAGCCGGACGGCTCACGGTAATCGAGATCCGGAATCGCTACAGAGCCGTCGACCGCAACATCGACCGGCGGAGCGTCATAGCTGGCGTGGATGACACGAACCGAGGCTTCGCCCTGGTTGCCGGAGATCGGGTTGTTGTTGTCGTCATCATCGCAGGCGACAACGAAAGCAGATAAGGCAAAGGCCGTGGCCGCGATCTTGAGTGAAGTAAGCTTTTTCATTTTGGGTATCCCTTGTGAATGTGTTGGGGTTCGTTTTTTTTCAAGTTGGGCGGTGAGCCAGGGGCCCGGAGACAGCCGGTCGCGAACGACCGGCCATTCCGGGTTGGGACACCACAACAGAGGTGTTCTTACGCAGCAGCAGGTGCCATATTCCAGCGACGCTGAATGGCCTTCCAGCCGACTGCTTGATAGGCCGCAGAGAGGCCGACTACGATGTACACGATGCGGCTAAGCGCGGCGCCGTCGCCAAAGATGGCGGCGACCAGGTCAAAGTTGAAGAGTCCGACAAGACCCCAGTTGAGGCCTCCGACTACGAGCAGGATCGCAGCGATACTGTCGATTGTTTTCATGGTGTTCACTCCTTTCGAGTGCGTGCTTACCAAAAGCGGCTGTGATGTCTTAAGCAATGACTTGCTGCCGGTAAGCTGTTTTTGTTAATGTCCCTTTTGTTCACTTACTGTCTAATTTCTGTCAATGAAAACCAAGATTCGTCTAAAATAGTTCCGGTAGTGCCAAGATTTCCGGAAAAACTTGCCGGGCGCTCGATAAACAGCTACAGTACATGTGTTTGTACAAAAAGAAGAGCGACCGCAAAACGAGAGGCAGTCACAAAATTGGCCGGATGTCGGCCTTAAAAACGGCTGCCGTTGACGATTTGTCTAAAATTGTAGTGTAATTCCGTCTAACAGGCTGTTGAAAAACTCTGGAATCGACCCACCTATCACGTGTTCAGGGGGTGTTCCAAGTTGGTTCGTGCCGAGATCGTCGATTGTAGGGCTTCCTGGCGCGTCGTCATTTTTCACAAACCGGCCGCAAACGGTTTTTCAACAGCCTGCTAATGTTAGATGCGCAGCAGTACTGACTCTGAGCTAAAACCCGGACCCAGTGCCGATACCAGCACGGGGCCGCTTCCGTCGCCATGTTGCGCCAGAAACCGCTCCAGCACAAACAGCACTGTCACCGACGACATATTTCCATACTGCCGGAGTATTTCCCACGCCACTGCCAGCTGCGAGTTCGGCAGATCGAGCGCTTCCTGGTACGCCTCAAGCACTTTTTTCCCACCCGGATGAAACACAAACGACCGGACATCGCCTGGCTGCAGGTTCTCGCCAGCCAAGAACGCCTCAAGGTCGGTCCGGGCGTGCTCTCGAACAATATCCGGGATCCGCTGTGCAAATACGACCTGGAGTCCTTTGGTGCCGAAATTCCACCCCATTACGTCCAGCGAGTCGGGCCAGATCCGGCTCCGTGTCGAAGAAATCTCCGGGCCGGCGCCCCTGATATCGTCCCCCTCGACCAGCACTGCCGCGGCGCCCTCCCCAAACAGGGCGCTGGCCACCAGATTCGACGGCGAATAATCATCCGACACAAAGGTCAGTCCGCACAGTTCGACCGCCACGAACAACACCCGCTGTCCCGGATGCCCCAGCAGGTGATGATGCGCGTGCGACAGCCCGGCGACTCCGCCGGCACAACCCAGACCCCAGATGGGCGTTCGACGGATATCCGGTCGAAATCCCAGTATATTGAATAGACGGGCGTCGATCGATGGTGTCGCCAGCCCGGTGGTGTTCACATATATAATGTAGTCGATTTCTGACAGCTCGATACCTGCCAGCTCACATACTGATCGTGTCGCTTGGGCGCCCAGGGCCGTTGCCGACTCGATATAGGTGTCGTTTTTTTCCCCGAGACTGCGCGGTTGGGCGAACCACTCCGGCGGCCGGCAAAAATATCGCGTTTGAATTCCGGCATTCTGAAACACCGACAACAGCCGGTCAGTATGCGGCAGATGCGGCGAAAACAGTCTCCGGGCGAATTCCTGCGCTTCGGCCTGAGCTACTTCGTGTTTGGGAACGGTGGTTGCGATTGCGCGAATATGGGGCATCGGCTTCCCTTCTTTCAGCCATCAAAAAAGCGGCGGGTTAATTATCAGAACCCGCCGCTTGATCTTTAGTTCAGTCGAACCGAATCTAATCCTGGTCCACCTCGTACGACGAACCACATTTCGGATCGTAGGCGCCAAACGCTTTGAGCATCTCGGCGCGGGGTACCGATGGTCCCTCGGCCTCGCAAAACTTGTCAAACGCCTCGGTCAGCATCTGGGCCACTTCCTGCTCGGAGCGCCCTTCAATATACTGTCGCGGCATGACAAATGCCGGCTCGCCATCTTTGAAGATGTAGACGGACGGCGACGAGGGCGGGGTCTCGGGCGCGTGTTCGCGCACCCGGGCGGTCGCCTCACGGTCGACACCGGCAAAAACGGTGTACAGGCGATCCGGAATTTTCGAATTCTGAAGGGCCAGGGCCACGCCGGGGCGGGCCGTCCCGGCGGCACAACCACAGACTGAGTTGACCATCACCAGCGTTGTCCCGTCCTTTTCGGCCAGCACCTTGTCAACCTCTTCGGGAGTCTCCAGGGGCGTCACCCCCACCTTCTTCAGCTCTTTCCACATGGGCGTGACCATTTCGCGATCATATAATGGCTGCATCGAATTGCCTTTCTCTGCTTTTGCTATGTCCATCGGTATTGTCGAAACAATATACGCCGCGCGGACATCATTTGATGGACTATTCCAGTCCGCGCAACGCCATTCCGGGGAACAGTCCGGCCCCTGCTGTGTTGTATCGTAACAACAGCGACAACATAGATTTGTTGCGTCTATTTAATCGATAAACGTATCACTGCAATACAAGTGGAGGAAACAATGACTACTGCCACCAAACATGCCCTTCCCGAACTGGGCTATTCCTACGACGCGCTCGAGCCTTATATCGACGCCAAGACGATGGAAATTCACCATACCAAGCATCACCAGGCTTACATTAACAAGCTCACTGCGGCCCTGGAAAAGCACAATGACCTGCAGGACAGAAGCGCCGAGGATCTTCTGCGTGACTTGAAGTCGATCCCGGAAGACGTCCGCACCGCCGTGCGCAACCATGGGGGCGGTCATGCCAACCACACCTTCTTCTGGACCATCCTGAAGAAAGACACCAAGTTCGACGGCGACATTGCCGACGCAATCAACGACAAATTCGGCGGGTTCAATAAGTTCAAAAAAGAGTTTTCCGCCACCGCCACCGGCCAGTTTGGCTCCGGCTGGGGCTGGCTGGTCAACGGTCCGGGCGGTCTGGAGATCATGTCGACACCGAATCAGGACAGCCCGCTCTCGCAGGGCAAAACTCCGATTATCGGTATCGACGTCTGGGAGCATGCGTACTACCTGAAGTACCAGAACAAGCGCCCGGACTATATCGACGCGTTCTTCAACGTAATCAACTGGGATAAAGTCAACGAAATTTTCAAGGGTTCGAAATAGAGACTCACGATCATTCAGCTGTACCTCGTGACGACTGGCGGTCGTTCGCATAATGCGAGCGGCCGCTTTTTTTGTCTTCAAATAGCGTGAAAGGCAGTCTTGTTATAGTCGTCCAATCACTGTCGGGAGTTCCTCGATCCGGTCGACGACCACGTCCGGCTTCGGTTTACGGTTCGTCGCAACATCGCCCACCCTTGCCCGCTTCAGACTATCGTGAAAGGCGCGCTCCCATTCAGTTTCGCCTCCGTCCCACACGTCGAAAGCCCATCGCGCCAGGACCGCCCGCATCCCCAGTTCTTTTGCCGGTTCGATATCGGCGTCCAGGCGATCACCGATCATCACGACCCCGCCCGGCTCGCACCCGATTTTCTCCAGCAGGCCGGTAAAGAATTGCTTTTCCGGTTTGCGGAGCCGCACCTCCTCCGAAATCCAGAACTCGGAGAAGTACTCCATCCACTTCAACTTTTCGAACGCTCCCCGGCACGCTTTAGCCTGATTCGCCGCCACCGCCAGCCCGTAATCTCGCGACAGTTCTTTCAGTATCGGAGTCACGCCGGGGATCGGCTGGTGCAGTCGAAGGTAGTCTCGTTCCTGCCGCTTGAGAAACTCGGTGTGAATCTCTTTCCAGCCGTCTTTGCCCAGCCGGCTTACGGCGAGTGCCTCCCAGGGCCGCGAGGATCGCTCCATGATAATCAGCCGTTCCCGTTCAGCCATTAGTTCCGCGAACGTAACACCGGGATCTTCCCGCATCACGTCACGATATATCATGCGGTACACCATTGCCATCGCCCGGTCATCACATACTAAGACATTACCGACGTCGAGAAAAATCCACTTGATTGCAGTCCCCATGGTCAGGCTCCCGCCGCGTCATCCGGTCGAGCCCGCTGCCACCGAATGAACGCTACCCGTGTCTCATCCCGGCGTGACCGGCTTACCCGAAGTTTTTCACCGGCAGGCAGCTTCAACTCCAGCGCGCCGAATGTCGCCGACTGTACCGATTTTACCGAACCAAGATTAACTATCGTACTCCGGTGAATCCGAAAGAACCGCACCGGATCGAGCTGCTTCTCAAAATCTGAAAGTTTCCCTGCAACCAGGCAGGACTTCCCATCACTGTGGATCCGCACAAAATGATCCTGTGCCTCGAACCAGTCTATGTTGTTGACTTCAATCGTGCGCCACGGTTCTACGGTTGTAACCGTGATCCGCTTCAGGTACTGCTGATCGTCGACGTTGTCTTCATCCGGGAATTCGGCCTTGCTGAAGTAGTCGAGGAACTTTTTGAGCTGACGGTGCGAAGGCGCCGCAGCTCCGCCCTTGATCATCTTGCGTCCCCGTTCGAGTGCTTCATCAAACCGCTCCCGCGTGAATGGCTTGAGCAGGTAATCGACCGCATGCAGTTCAAACGCCTTGACCGCATATTCATCATACGCCGTTACAAAAATGGTCGGCGGCATCTTCTCCACGCCGATTGTCTCGATCACCTCTACACCGCTGCCGCGCGGCATCTGGATGTCCAGCACGACCAGATCCGGCCTGGATTCACTGATCAGATCGATCGCTTCGGCCCCGGTTGCGGCCTCACCGACCAACTTGAAACCGTTCAACTCGGCCAGACGGGCCTTGACCAGCCGCCTGGCTCTCGCCTCGTCGTCGACAACGACCACGCGACAGGTGTCCGCTGTCTCAGTCATGCGCATGGGCCCTGGCAAATTCCGGGGAACTTGGAAGCGTAATGACAGCCATCACAGAATCGTCGGACTCATCAATCACCAGGTCGGCCTGGGCTCCGTATATCCGCTGAAGCCGCTCGCGGGTGTTGCTCAGACCGACACCCGAACCGGATTCGGCGCTTTCGACGGATCTGTTGTTTGTCACCTCGATGCGCACGCGATCACCATCCCGACTCACCTCCACACGCAATTTGCCTTGATCCCCGTTGGCGGCCGCACTGTACTTCACCGCGTTTTCAACCAGCGGCTGAAGAATCATCGTCGGTACCGGCACCTCGCCGGTGTTGTCGTCGGTTTTGATACCAAATTCCAACCTGTCCTCGAACCGGGCTTTCATTAATTCGAGATACAACCGTGAGAACTGAAGTTCCTTCTCAAGCGGGAGAAACTGTTTGTCCGAATGCTCGAAGTTGAACCTAAGCAACTCCGACAAACGAACCATCAACTCATTCGCCTCTTCCCGTTCGTCGCTGATGATCATCGAGGAAATCGTATTAAGGGTATTGAACAGAAAGTGCGGTTCAAGCTGCGACCGAAGGGCCTGGAGTCGTGCCTTGCTGACTTCCGTTTCCAACTGCGATCGCTGGAGTTCCTGTTGATGCTGGCGCTGGTAAAATATCACGGCGTGTTCAATTGCCACGACAGCCCAGAAAGCAATGTAGTAGAAAGTCGAATGAGCCTTCATGACAAAATAGAACATGTCGGTATTAAAGTTTTGCGGCAGGTGCCACCTGATACCAACCTGGAGCAGATATGAGTATGTCAGCAGGTAGAGTCCGGTAATTACGACACTCGCCAGCACCAGAATAGCCGCGTGCAAAAGGCGCACCGGACGCACGACAGGGAATCGACAGGCAAGGTGCAGAATCAGCAGCGTAATTCCGCCCCATGCATACCAGACGAGGAGCTTCACTCCCAGCAGGTGCCACCACGTGTATGGATAGTCGCCAGCTGGAAAGAACCACCAGTGCAGCGCCGAGAGCGTCCCAACGAGCGTCCAGATACCCGCAAAAGCGAGTATCCGTTGCCACAGTTTCGGCAGCATCTGCCCGATTACATCTGTCGTCTGGCTTAATCTCATTAGCGCACCTAATATAACAGATCACTGCCGTTTGCACAGCGTCAAACCGACAGTGACCTGATTGTTCGTCCCCGGCGAACCGTCAACACCGGGGACGAAAAGGGAAGGGGACCGACATTGTTTACGAGCAGGAGACCGGCGGCGTTCCGCTCCTGAACAGGAAATCAACCAAGAGTGTCAGGTCCTGCACGTTAGTACTTTCGTCACCACTAATATCCGCCTGGGCCGGGCAGCCGGGCGTCGCCCCACCGCGAAACAGGAACTCAACCAGGCTCGTCAGATCCGAGACATTCACCTGACCCTCGGAATCGTTATCGACATTTCCGCGCACGACGCAGCAGCAGGCGTCACCGATGCCGTCATTGTCCGTATCGGCCTGATCGACATTCGCGACCTGCGGGCAATTGTCGACATCAGCACAAAGACCGTCGGCATCGATATCATTTTCGGCGTCGTTCACACAAGCGTCGCACCCATCACCGAACCCGTCGGCATCGGCGTCGGCCTGATCGGCGTTCGGCGTATCGGGGCAGTTGTCAAAACAGGTCACACCGTCGCCATCAGGATCGGCGCAGGTCTCGACAATCGTCAGGAGCTGATTCACCGCGACATTGGTCGTATCGGTTATCACTCCCGACGGCCACAACACCTGGAGGGAGTCGATCACGGTGGCGTCACCGAAACCGAAAAAGGCAATCAGGCTGCTGTGTCCGAGGAATGTGTTTTGTGCTGAAACATCGCGGATCTGCCAGACTGGGGACCCGTTGATAGTGGCTTTGGCACGAATCAGCGCCCCGACCGCATTGGCGTTCGAGAACGTTCCTTCCAACTTAACTTTCAGCCAGCTGTTGCCGTTGTTCGAGTCGTTCCGCAGCAGGAGCCGGTTACCTGAGCCCGACGCCACAACGAACATATCAAGGTCACCGTCGTTGTCGTAGTCGCCGGCACTGGCACCGGTATGACTCACAAGACCACCGGCAGCGTCACCGGCAGCGATACTCGTAAAGACGCCGCCACTGTCGTTGCGGTAGAAATTGTTCGACACGCCGATATTGGTCACGTAGCAGTCGAGGTCACCGTCGGCGTCAAAATCTTCCCACACGCCCGAGAGTGAGATAAACTGATCGGTGACAATACTGCCGGTCGTAATCGGCACATATGTACCGTCATCATTGCGGTAGAGATCGTTGCGGCGTTCGATTGCCGAGACACCGCCACCGCCCCAGTTGGTTCGGTGCAGATCGAGATCGCCGTCATTGTCATAATCAACCAAGTTGATCACCTGGCCGTCGGCATTGTCGGTGGCGTGAGGACCGTCAAGGATCCGCTCAAATCCTGCAGCACCGGTCTCGGTTAGCAGGTTGCGGTAGAGATTGTCCGGTGCGGTAAAGCTGCTGGCAGGTCCGCTGCCCACGAAAAGATCCATGTCGCCGTCCATGTCATAATCAGACCAGTTGCCCGAGGTATACGGATCCAGGCCCGTCACGACCACGCCGGTATCTAAAACCTCGAAGGTGTAATCCGGTGGTCCCTGGTTTCGAAGAAGGCGGTTTGACCGCTGCGATCCGGCGACAAAACCGTTCGGAAAAGTAATGAACATATCCAGGTAACCATCACCGTCGTAGTCTCCCCAGGCCGGACTCCAGCCCCGGCTATCGCTGGTACCGAGGTCCACGTCGGCCACCCGCACCAGTGTCCCGCCGTCGTTGCGGTACAATGAGCTGCGATCGGTGCCGGCCAGGAAACAGTCAGGATCTCCGTCGTTGTCGTAGTCGGCACATGAAACTCCGAGGTAGTTCGAGCCATCGGATGCAATTGCGTTGCCGGCCGGTGCCATGAAACTTCCCGCGCCGTCATTAATGTAGAGAAAATTCGTGCCAAACCCCATAACCAGCAGATCGAGGTGGCCGTCGCCGTTGATATCGGTCCAGGCACTTCCTGTGTAATTCTGGTTGTGTACATCGGTTACGACCGGATTGCCGGCGTCAAAAATCCGGGAAAATGTTTGAGCGTTGGCAGTTGTCCAGGTGAGGATAAACCCGATTGCGATACAGAGCAGCAGTTCAATTGCTTTTCGGCAGGTTAACATTAATAGAAATCCAAACACTTTGTCCTCCTTTGCGTTTATCCCGGTCTTGCGAATTTGCCTGGTTCGTTGTTGTGAAGTACACCCTCAATAACGGGAAAGTAGCTGCGCGAGATGCACTTGCTTCGTGAGTTGCAGGAACCCTTCGTCAATAACACTAAATCACCGCAAAATCACGGAAACCGCAAAATGTGCGGATCAAATACGGGGAACTCAACGTAGAGAAATAGAGTCTACAAAGGAGATACCTATGCAAGATCGCAACCGACGTGCCCTGCTCAAAATGGGTGCACTCACCACCCTGTCCGCCGCGCTGCCGTTGTCGCTCACGGCAAAGGACTACCTGCCCGACTCCGTTCGCGCCGTCAACAAGTCTTTCGGCGGCGACAAAGGCGACCAGCTGGACCCGGCTCTCGTGCAGGATTTTGTACGACGCTCCCATTTTGATCCGGCAGGGATCAAGAAATTAACCGAGTCGTACCCGCAGCTTGTCTATGCTTCGTGGGACTGGGGCGGCGGTGATTTTGAAACCGGTCTCGGCGCCGCCTCTCATGTCGGTAACCGTGACATCGCCCTGGATCTACTCGCCCGCGGTGCCCGGCCCAACATTTTTTCGGCTGCCATGTTGGGCCAACTCGATGTTGTCCAGGCGCTTCTGACTGCGGCGCCGGACCTGATCGACTGTAGAGGCCCTCACGGACTCACGCTCGTGCATCACGCCCGCAAGGGCGGGCAGCAGGCGATCGACGTTCTCGCGTATTTGGAACGGTTGGATTCGGACAGATAGGACTGGTGACGATCAGGTCCGTTTTTTTTCCCGCCTTTCGGCTACTTTCTTCTTCAGCCAATTGAGCAGCCGTTTCACCCCCGGATATTCAACCGACAGAATTACCAGCCCGAAAATAATCGTCAGTATCCCCGGTCCGGGGATCACCAGCAGAATGATGCCCACCAGTATCACGGCCAGCCCCACCGTCGTAATTACGATTTTGCGGATAAGCCGCCACCACGAATTCTGCTTAGCCGGTCTTTGTATCGCCATTTACTACGTAACGTATGTTCGTCAGCTGGTGTTTCGACAATCGAACAACCGGGGGGCGGCAATGGAACAAGGTCGCAGTCACATTAGTTTAAGGCATACTGGACTTGCTCCGGCGAATTCCCGGGTACATTTTTGTCTGGAAACAAACCGTCTTAACCGAGGCTACATGAAACGACCTTATCACTTTCTGGGTAAACCAACCGCAACACTCGTTCTGCTCCCGGCCCTTTTTATTTCGGTCCTTTTCGGCTGCTCCGGCGACGACAGCAACGCCCCACAACAGGGCAATCAACTTATTCCGGCTGTCGAGGCCGTGCAAGCTCGAGTCGGCTCCCTGCCGCTGACCGAACGTCTGAGCGGAGTTGTCCGAGCCGAAAATCAAGTCGAGCTGTACCCCGAAATCAGCGCCCGTGTTGCCCAGATACTCGTTAACGACGGTGATCTGGTCGAAGAAGGTCAGCCGCTGATCAAGCTCCGCGACAACGAATTCCGTGAACGGCTCAAACAGGCCGAGGCCGACCTGCAAATCGCCAGGGCCCAAGCCAAGCAGGCTGAAGCTGAACACAAGCGCCTTCAGGCCGAACTCGAGCGCAACGTATCGCTAGTTGAGAAAGACCTTATCAGCCCCACCGAATTTGAGGTAATTGAAAGCCAGGCAATTGCAGCCGAAGCCGATGCCGAACTGGCCCGCGCCCGTGTCGATCGGGCCCAGGCCACCGTCGATGAGCGCCAGGAGTCATTATCGCTCGCCGTGATCCGGGCCCCTGTTAACGGGACAGTGGGCAGCCGCAATGCTGAAATCGGCATGCTCGTTACCCCGAACACGCGACTTTTCTCGCTCGGTCAACTTGACTCGGTCCGGGTCGAGGTTGTCCTTACCGACCGCATGCTTACGTATATAAAAGAGAACCAACGTGCAGAGATACTCTCTCCTAATCTGCCGTTCGGTTCGGTTGAAGCCCCGGTGGCACGGATATCCCCTTTCCTGCACCCGGTCGCTCACAGCACCACGGCCGAGATTGATATCCCGAACCCGGATCATTCGCTTAAGCCGGGTATGTTCGTCACCGCCGATATTTTCTACGGGGAGAGTGAAGAAGCAACGCTTGTCCCCCTGTCCGGTTTGTGGGAAAACCCGAACTCGGGGACTGTCGGCGTTTTCGTCTGCCGCGACTCTTTGATCGGTGAACCCGTCGCCATGCTCGACAACCCGTCCGGCGGCGGCCTGACCGAGCCGCATAATTTCGAGTTTGTCCCGGTCGATGTAATCGCCAGGGGCCGTATGAACGCCGGTGTTACCGGCATCGAGCCGGGTGCCTGGATTGTCACGATCGGGCAGGATCTGTTTGCTGCCGACAGCGGTCAGGCCCGGGTCCGGCCGGTCAACTGGGAATGGGTCGAACGGCTCCAGCAACTCCAGCGCGAGGACCTCCTCGAGGAAATTATCCGTAAAAAGCAGGATAGTCCCACCACCGATACTAACGACGACGGTGCCGCATGAACATAACGAAAGTTGCCGTTAAACGTCCGGTTGCCACGGCGATGGTCTTTCTGATCATCATCGTTGTCGGCATTATGGGTTTTCGATTTCTGCCGGTCGATCTCTTGCCGGCAATTGAATATCCCATGCTGAGTATCTCGACCTCGTATCCGAATGTGGGTCCCGAGGAAATCGAAACGATTATCACCGACCGTGTTGAAAATGCAATCGCCAGTGTTCCCAACCTGACCGAGGTCCGTTCTGATTCTGAGGAGGGCCGAAGCCGCGTTCGTCTCGAATTCGCCCAGGGCACCGATATCGATGCTGCCGCCAACGATGTCCGCGCTGCGCTTGACCGTATCCGTGACGATCTTCCGCCGGAGATCGAGCCGCCGCGACTCTGGAAATTCGATCCCGACAACTTCCCGGTCGTAATCCTCGGCGCCCAGTCTGACCGCTCCATGGATGAACTCACCCTCTTGCTCGAGCGCGAAGTAGCCCACCGCTTCGAACAGATCCCCGGGGTCGGTTCTATTGATGTTTGGGGCGGGATCTATCGCGAGATTCAGGTTCGTCTCAAGCGCGACCGCCTCGCCTCCAGCAATCTTTCGGCGGCCGATGTCGAAGCTGCGCTCGAACGCGAAAACATCACCCTCCCCGGCGGCGACATGCGTGAGGGCGTCAATGACATGTACGTCCGTACCAAAGGGGAATTCCAGTCTCTGGACCAGATTTCCGCCACGATCATCACTACCATCGACGGCCTCCCGATTCGTGTCCGCGATGTAGCCGAGGTTGTCGACGGGTTCGAGGATATTAATCGCCTCGTGCAGATCGACGGCCGCCCGATGATCCGCCTTGGCATACGCAAACAGTCCGGCGCCAACACTGTCGCCGTTGCTGAACAAGTCCGTCGTGAGATGGAACGGATCAACAACGAGCGCGAGGATGTCGAGCTCATGATGGTCATCGACCAGAGCGAGTTCATCCAGAACTCTATCGACAATGTCAAACAGTCAGCCCTTTTCGGAGGACTGCTGGCGATATTTATCCTGTACCTGTTTTTGCGCAACGGTTCGACTACGTTTATCATCGCGCTGTCTATCCCGATTTCGATTATTGCCACCTTCGGCCTGCTGTACTTCAACGGCCTCACACTCAACCAAATGAGCTTCGGCGGATTGGCCTTGGGTATCGGGCTGATTGTCGACAACGCCATCGTTGTGCTGGAAAACATTGTGCGAGTGCGCGAGGGACGGGCCTCCCTGGAGGAGAGCGCCCTCACCGGCACCAAACAAGTAGCCGGCGCTATCGTTGCCTCGACCCTCACAACCTCAGTAATTTTCTTGCCGGTCGTGTTTATGAACACCGTGTCGGCCATGCTCTTTGAGGAGCTTGCACTGGTGGTTGTATTCGCCCTGGTTTGTTCGCTGCTGGTCGCGCTGACGCTCGTGCCGATGCTGGCCAGCCGCTACCTGACGGTTCCGGCCGGCGGCCGATCCGCCAAGGAGGACCGCTGGTCGAAGATGGGCCGGTGGTTTGAGCGTCTGGAAGATCGCTATTCCCGCCTTTTGGAAAAGGCCATGAACCGCAAGAAGTATGTCTTCGGCATCACCATCGCCCTGCTGGTTGGCACCGTTCTGCTCTGGCCGCAGCTCCCGGTAGAATTGGCCCCGCAGACCGATGCCGATGAAATTGATGTCGAACTCGAAATGGCCCAGGGTACCAACATTGCCGTCGTGAATCAATATCTCCGGGAGTTGGAGAAAATCGTGCTCGATGTTGTCCCGATGGACCAGGTCGAGCACCTGACGGTTGAGATGCGCCCCGGCGACGCCGAGGTGGAGATATCCCTCAAACCAGCCGGTGAACGCACCGCCAATAGCTTCGTTCTGGCCGACCAGTTGCGTGACGCCGTCCAGGGACAGATCCCCGGCGCTAATGTCCGCGTACGCGCCCAGTCCGGCCTGTGGATGCTCCGACGCCTCTTTGGCTCCGGCGGCGGCGAAGCGGTCCAGATCGAACTGCGCGGCTACGATCTCGCCATGGCCGACCGGCTGTCTGAGGACATCAAAGCCGCGATCGAGGTCATTGAGGAGGTCGCCGACGTTCGTGTCAGCCGACGCGAGGGTCGTCCTGAACAAAATCTCATTATCGACCGGGAAAAGATCGCCGAGTTGGGCCTCTCCGTGAACCAGATCGCCCGTGTCATTCAGACCAATGTCGGCGGCAGCCGGGCCGGCGTCTACCGTGAGGGCGGCGAGGAATTCCCGATTACCGTGCGTCTCCAACCGACCGACCGGCTTACGACCAATGACCTCGGCAATGTGGCGGTGCGTTCCTCCACCGGCGAAATTATCCCGGTCTCCGCTGTCGTGCAGACCGAGCGCCGGAGAAGCCCCACTGAAATTGAACGTATCGACGGCCAGCGGGTGACCTACATCACCGCCAATCTCAAAGGCGGCGCCGCCCTCGGCGATGTTGTTGAGAAGATGCAGGATGCCATGAAAACCATCGCCATGCCGAAGGGCTTCTCGGTCCTCTTCGGGGGTGAGTACGAGGAACAGCAACAAGCCCAGAAAGATTTCCTGCTCTCGATCCTCATGGCGCTTGCGCTCATCTATATGGTGATGGCGGCGCAGTTCGAACGGTTCCTTGACCCCGTCATTGTCATGGTCTCGGTTCCGCTGGCGCTTATCGGCGTGGTCCCGACCCTTCTGCTTACCGGCACGACTCTGAATATCCAGAGCCTCATGGGTATAATCATGCTGATCGGTATCGTCGTTAATAATGCAATTGTGCTCGTTGACTATATCAACCTCATGCGCCGCGACAAGGATCTTGATATTACTGAAGCTGTCGTTACATCGGCCAAACGCCGCTTGCGCCCGATCCTGATGACCACCTGCACCACCGTTCTCGGTATGCTCCCGCTGGCTTTTGTCCTTGGTGCCGGCGGTGAGATCCAGGCCGCTCTGGCCCGCGCCGTGATCGGCGGACTGACTGCCTCGACTCTGATCACACTGGTCCTGATCCCCGTGGCCTATGCCGGCACGTATAACCTGATCGCCCGCTACCATGCTCGGAAAGCCGAAGCCGCCGTACAGGCGTAAGCGATGTTTCATGAACCGGTAGGTCACCCACAGCTTTGCGTGGGTGACGTCGACGGAGCATTCACTATGGCTGCTTTCCCAAACTCGACCCCGTAAGTTGAACCATGTCTGCCGAACCAACCATCTACACTATCGGCCACTCCAATCAGTCGGTCGAGGCCTTTGTCGAGCTGCTGCAGAAGCACCGGATCGACACCGTTGCCGATGTCCGCACTGCCCCTTACTCAAAACACGTCACGCACTTCTCCAAAAAACCGCTTCAACGACCCCTCGAACAGGCCGGCATTCGCTACCTCTTTATGGGAAACCAACTCGGTGGAAAACCGGAGGAGGATGAGTACTACGACTCCGACGGCCACGTTCGCTATGACAAGCTCGCCGCCCGCGATACTTTCCGGCAGGGTATTGCAGAGTTGATCGATCAGGCTCGCACGCATCGGGTCGCGATTATGTGCGCCGAGGAGGACCCTTCCCGCTGTCACCGTCGGTGGCTGGTCTCCCCGGTGCTGGTGGGGGCCGGGGCCGAAGTGCTGCATATTCGAGGTGACGGAACGGTTGTGGCCGAGCGGGAGCTTCGCACCGCCGAGCCTGCCGCACAACAGTCGCTTTTTGCTGATGACACCCCCTGGCGCTCCCCAACGCCGGTTAAACGGCGGGAATAGAGCACTTCGATGAGCCGCGCATATATCGTGGTGAATCCTCACTCCGAATGTCCGGTGATGCGCAATCGGGGCTCCTCGCATCACGAAACCTCTTGACTGACCTTCCCCAATCAGTAGCTTGTACCCATAACTGAGTGTACAAGGAGGTCATTCATGAGACTCAAACAATTCCTTCTGATCTTAACCGTACTCACGTTGCTGCTGCCGTTGTCAAGTGCGGCCACCACCGGCGATACGTTGCGCAGCATACCGTCGCCCGCTCATAACCCGCAGGGACTTACGTTTGATGGCTCCAGCCTCTGGACCGTCGATCGCCTTTCGGACTATCTGTATAAACTCAACCCGGAGACCGGCGCGATTCAGGACTCCATCAAAACGCCCGGTTACGTTCCCCGGGGCATCACCTATGACGGTGAGCGGATCTGGTGTATCGATGCCGATGCCCAGGAGATATATTCCATCAACGCCTACACTCGCCTGGTTGACCGTACCATCTGGTGCCCGGTTGAGCGGCCAAACGGATTGACATGGGATGGAGATTATCTCTGGATCGCCGATTACGGCGACGATCAGCTTCACCAGATTTCCAGTAGCGATGGCACTACGATCAAGTCCATACCATCCCCCGCCTCCAACCCCTGCGGTCTTAGTTTCGACGGCACCTACCTCTGGGTATCCGATCGTACGAAAGACATGATATATATGGTCGTTCCTGAGGACGGTACCGTTATCATAGCATTTGAATCCCCCGGCCCGTACTCGTGGGGTCTGGCATGGGATGGTACCTACCTGTGGAATATAGACTACCAGACGGACCGCATCTATCAAATCGTCAGCAAAGACGACGAGCCGTTTGCCCGACTCAATCCCCGGCAACAACAGGTTGATTTCATTCACCAGGTCCGCAATTTCGGCCCGGACTCGATCGTGACCCTCGATGTTTACCTGGCTGTTCCGCAGAACCGGGATAACCAGGAGCTTCTCGAAGACGTTGTGTTCGATCCGCCTCCAACTGCCATTCTTCGCGATCAATGGGATCAGGAAGTAGCCCACTTTGAGTTCAAAAATCTCTCAGCGTCCGAGTTTGTCACAGTTCGCATGACGGCTAAAGCCATGCTGTACCAGAACCGCTATTTTGTCTTCCCGGATCAGGTCGGGAGTCTCGATGCCATCCCGAACGACATCAAGGAAAAGTACCTGGTCGATGACACTAAATTTTCCATGAATGATCCGGTGATCCAGAAAGCCGTCAGCGCCGCTGTTGGCGATGAAAGAAATCCCTACTGGATTGCCCGCAATATTTTTAATTATCTCATCGATAACATGTACTATGAACTGGCCGGTGGCTGGAACATCGCCCCGACTGTCCTGGAACGCGGCAATGGTTCCTGTTCCGAATACAGTTTTGTATACATCTCGATGTGCCGTGCGGCGGGCCTGCCTGCCCGCTATGTCGGCTCCATCGTGATCCGCGGCGATGACGCCTCCACCGATGATGTCTTTCACCGCTGGGTCGAGGTCTACCTGCCCGAGTACGGCTGGATACCGGTCGACCCCTCCGGCGGCGACCAGCAATGGCCCGAGGCCCAGGCTCGCTACTTTGGCTTTCTCAACAATCGCTTCCTGATCACGACTGCCGGCGGCGGCGGCTCGAAGTATCTCGAGTGGGGCTATAATGCTAACCAGAAATACACCTCGCGCGGGCGATGCAAAATCGCGGTCGAGTACTTTGGTGAGTGGACCCCACTGGAAACCGATTCAGAATAGACAGGTGAGATAAAGTCGTAATAGTTAGTAGGGCGGAACCCGAAGCGGTTCCGCCTTAGTCATGCCGAGCCGAGTCGAGCCATGACGCCAAACGAACCCAAACACCCCCAACCCCAACGCGGACTCGGCCGGGTCAAATCGGACCGGATCACTGCCACACCTGCCTCTTGCCAAGACCGTCAACGCATTGTATGTTTGTCCCATGGACACCAAAAAGATTTCCGACTACGTTGTCGATGACAGCATCACCGGCTTCTTCTCGGTCCGGAAACGCGATATCCGGGAGTACTACAAGGGGAAGTTCGTCTCGCTCGAACTGGGCGACTCCTCCGGCCGTATCGGCGCTGTCCTGTGGGAACCGGACCAGTTCGCGCTGGAGGATCTCGAACTTGGCATGGTTGTCAAAATCAAAGGGACTGTCGGCGAATACCAGGGACGACCCCAGCTCACTGTCCAGATGCTGCGCCGGGCCGGTGATGACGAGTACTTGCTGGAGGATATCCTCCCTCACTCGTCGCAGCCGATCGAGGAGCGCCGAAGCCGTATCCTGAAACTTACCGAGAAAATTGAAAGCGGTTATATCCGGCGGCTGGTCAGCGCGTTCTGGGAGGACGAGGCCTTCTTCACGAAGTTCCTCAACGCCGCCGCCGGCAAACTCTGGCACCACGCCTATGTCGGCGGACTGTCGGAACACTCGGCCAATGTTGGTGAACTGGCCCTGCGGGTCGCGCAGGGGTATAACTTCCTGAACCGGGACTATCTCATTTTCGGCGGGCTCTTGCACGATCTCGGCAAGGTCGACACATACGAGAGTCATGCCGCCATCGACTACACCGACCAGGGGCGCCTTGTCGGTCATATTTGTATCGCCGACGTCTGGATCTGCGAGCGCGCCAAAGAGATTGAGGGTTTCCCGCCGTCGCTGCTGACCAAGCTCCGGCACATGATTCTGTCGCATCAGGGAGAGTTCGAAACGCCGGTGCGGCCGATGATGCCCGAGGCGTTTGTGCTTTACTACTGCGACGAGATCGACTCCAAGATGGGCGCGATCAACCGGATCCGCGAGCGTAAGGGCAAGCCGGGCTGGTCGGACTTTGTCAAGCTCCTCGATCGCTTCCTTTATTTTGATGAGCTCCCCGAGGACAGCGATACATGAGCGACAACGGCTCTGTTCTCCAGATGCAGCAGGTCGTGCGGAAGATCGGTGAAAAGACGATTGTCGATAATTTCTCCGCCGATTTTGCCCGGGGGAAGATCTACACGCTCATAGGTCCCTCGGGCGCCGGCAAATCCTCGCTGCTTCGGTTGATCAACCGGCTCGATGACCCCGACTCGGGGACCATCTTATTTCATGGCAACGACACCTTGAAGATGTCTCCGTGTCGCCTGCGCTGCAAGATCGGCTACCTGTTCCAGACACCGTACATGTTCCCCGGCACTGTCCGCGACAACCTCTTCTATGCCGAGTGCGCTCGTACCGATGAAACTGCGCACCATCTCGCCGATCTGGTACACCTTGAACACGAGTTCCTCGACGCCGATGTTGACACGCTGTCGGTCGGGCAGAAACAACGGGTGGCGCTTGGGCGCCTTCTGGCGACCAGCCCGGAGATAGTGTTGCTCGATGAGCCGACCTCGGCCCTTGATCCGAGCATCACCGAGGCTATCGAGAATATGATCAAAGAGATTGTCGAGCGCACGCGCCTGACGGTGATTATGGTCACCCATGACCCGGCCCAGGCTCTTCGGATGACCGGCGAGACCCTCTTGCTGGTCAAAGGGACACTGGTCGAATCCGGTACCTGCGATCAGGTCATCAACAGCCCGACGACTGATCTCGGGCGCAGGTATCAATCGAGGCAGCTGCGATGAGTGGTATGGAAGGTCCGACATTCGTGCAGGTTGCGCTGGCGCTGGTGCTGGTGGTGATTGCGATTCTGGTCAGCCGCACCTACAAGCTGAACCTGACCAAAGACATGTCAATCGGCACCGTGCGGACGTTTATCCAGTTGGTTGCGGTCGGCTACGCCCTGGAGTTCATCTTTGACCTGGACAGCCCCTGGCTGATCATCCTGACCATACTGATCATGCTGACGATCGGGGCGTACACCTCGGTCGACAAGGTCAAGAAGCTTGGCCGGGTGTTCCAGATCGCGTGGGTAGCGATGGCGGTCGGGTCGTTTGTCACGCTGGCGGTTATGCTGGCGGTGGATATCATTCCGTTTAACTCGCGCTATATTATTCCGCTGGGCGGGATGATCATCAGCAACTCGATGAACGCCTCGGCCCTGGCGATGACTCGCCTGACGGCGGACCTTCGGGCCAACGCGCTAGCGGTTGAAACCTCGCTGGCGCTGGGCAAAAGCTGGCGAGAGGCCTCACGCGGATTCCAGCGTGAGGCGGCCACAACCGGGATGCTGTCGATTTTGAATTTCATGAAGACGGTTGGAATTGTCGCGCTTCCGGGTGCGATGACCGGTATGATCCTCGGCGGAGCCGACCCGCTCGAGGCGGTGCTGCTTCAGGTCATTGTCGCCTATATGCTGCTGGCGGCAGTCACGATGACCTCGATTGTGGCGGTGGAGCTGACTATCCGCCGCTTTTTCACCCCGAATCATCAGCTTCGCCGTTTCACCTGATACGGGCAGTGGGCTATACCTGTTGAGTCGACGGGCGGATGACATGGACGCGGCGGCGGAAACAGGGCAAATGGCCGATAAGAAAATAGCTTGTCTTTTTGCTGATTTCGTATAGTTTTACCGGGTACCGCTGACTGCGCCTCGGGCGTGGGCGGTGCGGTGTTCCTGGAGGTCAGGATCCTTGTGGTCTTGATGTCAGATAACGGAGAGGTGGCCGAGCGGCTGAAGGCGCACGCCTGGAACGCGTGTATAGGGTAACCTATCCAGGGTTCGAATCCCTGCCTCTCCGCTTTTTTGTGGCCCCATTCCCTTGGGGCGTTTGCCCTGAAACCATCCTGAGCACTAAATCCCCCCTCGGTGGAACCATTATTGTGGATATTTTGTTCTATGCTGTTAGACGCCCGGGGTGTAACAGCAACACGCGGCGAAGCAGAGCGGTGAGCTTGTTTCGGTGCGGGACAGAAAAGAACACTACTACCGGCAGGATACAACCAACTGATGGATGGCCCCGACAAACAGACTTACCTTGACCCGAACAGTCTTCCCTACGATCCCGCAAAAATCGTCAAAACGATGATCGACCACCTGAAGTCCTCGGAGGAGGCGGCCTGCGCCGGGAACCATTCGCTGGCATTACTGGAGGTTTCGCGGGCGTTTGAGCACATTCCCGAGTCCTGTCCGGCCTACCATTTTCGGCGCATACGCGTCTTTCGGAGGAAGCGCGATTTCCGTGCCGTTATCCGTGAATGTGACCGGATCAAGGCGCTCGGATGCAGCCCGCATGAGCAGAGCCGGGCGCTAATGGAGAAGGCTATGGCCTTTGATCTCATGGGGGACCAGGGTATAGCGGTGCGCCTGTATTACCGGGCGCTGGATCTGGCGCCGCACTCCGCTGCTATTCGACGCTGCCTTGCGACGCTCCATTCGGCGCGGGGAGAAAAGGAGGCGGCGCGGGAGCACTACCTGAAGTTGATCGGGTACGAGCTTTTCGAACTGCGCTACCGGCACCGTCGACAGGTCCTTCGCTGGACCAATCTCGGTCATTTGTATCGATGTACATCGTCGCCGAAGCAGGCGGCGATCGCGTATCGAACGGCGATTCGACTGGGTATGCGAGGATCTCCGCGCGATCAGCGCCGGGCAATGGAGGCGCTGCGATGTCTGCGGGAGGTGAAGAAGAACTGCGGCGAGGACTATTGAACCGATCAGGTTTCGCCGCCCACGACTGACTGGAACCCCGCCGGGTCAGTCGCTCCCTCGGTATTGAGCAGCAGCACCCGGGTTGACCGGTCCAGCGTCGGCCCCTCCCCTGTTTTTTTCATTGAATCGTCCCCTGTCAGCGCCAGCAGCGCGCCCAGTGCGGCTGCGCCGGATTCACCGGAGATAATTTGAGGATCGGCCGGAATCGGGTGGTAGTACCGGCGCATCGCGGCTTTGGCGTGGGAGTCCTCGATAGTAATGAAGCCGTGGAAACTGTCGCGGATGATCGGCCAGGCAATCTCCGAGGGTACGCCGCAGTTGAGCCCGGCCATAATGGAGTTGAGTTGACCGGAGGCGGCCACCGAGGTACCGTCGGTTGTTGCGGCCGATTCGAACAGGCAGGCTGATTCGGACGGCTCGACCGAGATGAGTTTCGGGCGGTTTGATCCATAGCGCGCCACGTAATACCAGGCCGCACCGGCCGCCAGTGCTCCCACCCCGCCGGGGACAATTACTACGTCGACCCCGGGATCATTAGAGGCATGAATGAAATCCTCCATCTCGGCAAACATTGTCGTGTAAGCCGACTGGATCCATCCGGGTATCCGGTGATAGCCGGGCCAGGAGGTATCGGAGATCATCTGCCAGCCGCGAGTGTCGGCATCGGCGCGAATGCGTTCCACCGCGTCGTCGTAGTCGCCGTCGATAACCTCGACCGTGGCGCCGAGTTCACGGATGTTTTCGATCCGGGCCGGGACAGTGTTGCGCGGCATGTAGATGACGGCTTTTAGCCCGAGCCGGCTGGCGGTCCACGCAACCGCCCGGCCGTGGTTGCCGTCGGTGGCGGTACAGAAGACTGTATCGCCGAATAGATTTCGTTGTGATTCAGTCATGGTCAGGCTCTCGCCAAACGGTTCACCGGTTTCGTTTTCCCAGCGCTGCCTGAGGAAACGGTAGATGGCGTACGATGCCCCCAGCACTTTGAATGCGTTGAGCCCGAGCCGGTGGTTTTCGTCTTTGACATGGATAGACTCCAGGCCGAGTTTTGCCGCCAGGCTGTCCAGTGGAAGCAATGGTGTCGGGTAGTAACCGGGGAGGGTGCGGTGAAACGTGAGCGGGTCGGCATCGGTGAATGGCACCGTGAGCGACCGGTGCCAGTTAGGTCGGGGTGCGACAAAGCGGTTTTGCAGGTATCGTGGCATAGTACCGGCAAGGTATTGTCCGGCGGAGCCGATGTAAAGCGGGTTCGGGAGAAGTAAAACTTGGCGCTCATATGTATAACCAATATATTGGCTTGAACTTATGAAGAAACTAACGCGCTACATACTGGCCGAGCATATAGCCCCGTTTTTGTTCGCCTTTTTGACTATAACGTTCCTGCTGGTGATTGATTACGTTCCGAAGATTATCGATCACGTGATTGATAAAGACATTTCGGTCTGGGTGGCGCTGGAGCTGGTGGCGTTGAATCTGGCCTGGATGCTGGCGTTATCGATTCCGATGTCGGTCCTGGTGGCGGTGCTGATGGCGTTTGGTCGGTTGACCTCGGATTTCGAGGTCACGGCGATGAAGGCCTCCGGTATCAACCTGATGCGGATCGTATTTCCGTTGTTGATAGCCGGCGGCGTGATAACGTACGGCATGGTCCAATTCAATGATCGGATTCTCCCCGACCTGAACAAACAAGCCCGTCATCTCTGGGGTGACATTGCTGCGATGCGGCCCACGCTGGTTTTTCGCAGCGGGATATTTATCACCGACATTCCCGGCTATCTGGTGTTGATTGACGAGATAGATCACAAGACCTCGCGGGTCGAGGGGGTGCGGATCAATGAGACCAAGAAGCCGACTCAGCCGCAGATTATCGTGGCGGAATATGGTTTCATGAAGATGATGGACAACAATCGTACGATGCAGTTCACCCTGTACAACGGCGAGGTCCATGAGCTTGACACGGAGGAGCCGAAGAATTACCGTCGGCTTGACTTCGAACAGCAGGTGATCAATATATCCGGTACCGGCTCGGAGCTGAAAAGAACCGACAGTGAGTACCGTACGGATCGTGAGATGGGTATCGGCCAGATGCAGCAGAATGTTGATCGTGCGAAACTGGCTATCGGTCCGTTTGAGCGCAAGATAGAGTCAACGGTTGGCGCCAAAGCCGATTTCCTTTTTGCCGATACGTTCGCTTTCCCCGTGGGTGATCTCAGTACCGACACTGCTGCCTTTCGGATAGTGCGGCGCGATGCCGAGGCGTTTTACCGTGCGGTGCAGCGCAATGCCGACCAGATCGAAGCGCAGCAGCGGATTGTGAACAAGTACTCCATTGAGATTTACAAGAAATACTCTATCCCGGCGGCCTCGCTGGCGTTTATCCTGATCGGCGTGCCGCTGGCGGTGGTGACACGCAGGAGCGGCATGGGGGTAGCCATTTCAATTTCGATTCTTCTTTTTGTCGTCTACTGGGCGTTTCTCATTGGCGGCGAGGACCTTGCCGACAACGGCATTGTCAGTCCGTTTCTGGCGATGTGGTCGGCCAATATCCTGATCGGGGCGATAGGGGTCTATCTGCTTTACAAAGTCGTACGGGAACGTCAGGTCTTTTCCTGGTTCCGCGAAAGCCCGGTTAAGAAACAGAAGAAAATCGAACAGCGGTTACAAGGCGATGATACGAAAACTTGATATCTATCTGCTCAAGTCGTTCTTCCTGGCGCTGTTTGTGGTGACGCTGGCGATCGGGCTGACGATTAATATAATCAATATCATCGAGGAACTCCGGGAGTTTATTGACAACCAGGTACCGGTGGTGTCCATTGTCGAGTACTACCTGTATTTCGGCGGGTGGGTAGTTAAGTCGTTCCTGCCGATGTTCGTGCTGATCGCAAGCCTCTTCTCGCTGTCGATTATGGCCCGCCGCAATGAGATCCTTGCCATGAAGGCCTCGGGGTTGTCACTTTATCGGATCGCGAGGCCGTATTTGCTCGTGGCGCTGCTGCTTTCGGTGGGGCATTTCTATTACAATGAGTACATATTCCCGCCGGCGAATCAGCGACGGCTGGAAATCAAGGAGTTTACTATCGAGAAGCGGTCCCGGCGAACGACAACTCAGGTTTCCAATGTCTATCGCCAGATCGAGCCGGGCTACATTTATACGATCAACAGCTTCAATGTGGAACGCGGGATCGGCAACGATGTAAAGATCTACCGCACGAGCGACAATCGGCTGCAAAAGATAATCACGGCCAACCGCATTCTGTATGATAATCACCGCTGGGTCCTGGTGGAAGGCACCGAGCGAACATTCAGTGATGTTGCCGGGGAGACATTTCAGAATTTTGAGCGAAGGGAGATCGATGATATTCAGGAAGAGCCGGAGGATTTTGCCAAAAAGATCGGCAAGCCGGAGGACATGGGGCTGGAGGAGCTGGAAAAGTATATCGACCTGATGAAACGAACTGGCGGGCCGTATCACCGTGAGGCGGTGGATCTTGGTATCAAGTATGCCTATCCCCTGACGTCGTTTATTGTGGTCCTGTTGAGTATACCGTTCGCGTCGAATCCCCGGCGGGGCGGGCTGGCTGTCTCTATTTCAGTGGGTGCGTTGATTTCCCTGATCTATTTCGTGCTGTTCCGGGTGCTTCAATCGGCCGGGTATAATGAGAAGATCCCCCTGGAGGTGGCCGTGTGGGGAGTCAATGCGCTGTTTTTTGTAGCCGGTCTGTTTTTCATGCTCAAAGCGAGGAAATAATGCCGGACAACAGCAGCGAGCAAAATCGAAAGCACTGGGATGAAGTAGTCGATATCCACTTTCGACATCCCGACTACCACGTGCAGGAGTTTCTTGAGGGACAAAGCACTCTCAGACCAATCGAGCGCCGCCTGCTGCCGGACGTGAACGGGAAGTCACTCCTTCATCTCTTTTGCCAATTCGGTTTGGATACGCTTTCGTGGGCACGGCTCGGGGCTGACGCGGTCGGTGTAGATATTTCGGGGCGGTCGATCGAGATTGCACGGGAACTGCAGAAGAAATCCGGCGAAAAGGCGGAATTTGTACAGTCGGGCGTGCTGGAATTGAAGGGCAAGATCGAGCGGCAGTTTGATACTGTTTTCCAGTCGTATGGCACGCATCATTGGATCAGCGATCCTGGTCAGTGGGCACAGGTTGTTTCTCACTATCTCAAATCTGATGGCAAGCTGGTTGTCGTAGATTTTCACCCGGCAGGGCTCAGTCTTTTGCAGGATATTCCGTATTTTCATACGGGGCCGCGCCGTTACAGTGACCCGGATTATTGTGACCGCAGCTATCGACCCAAGGAGGAGTCGAACGAATGGCATCACACGCTTAGCGATATTGTGATGGCGGTAATCGATGCCGAATTTACAGTCACATTGCTGGAGGAACATCCGGGACTGCCCTACCGCTATAAAAACGACTGGATCGAGCGAGACGGCTACTACTACCCCCCGCAGGAGCCGACCGTACCGATGATGTTTGCCCTTGTCGCTCGAAAAGAAACGAGACGTTAGCAGAAGGAAACTGATGGATAAAGCAGCGACTATCGAATTTCTCCACCGGACCGAATTGTTCCGCGACCTGAAAGAGGGTGAGCTTAAAGCACTTTCGGAGTGGCTGGAGGAGAGGCAGTTGGCCGATGGTGATGTTCTGTTTGAGCAGAACACGCCCAGACGCAATCTCTGGCTGGTTGTCGAGGGGGCGGTACAGTTGTATATGACGACACCGTTTGGCGATGACAGGAAACTCACACTGTTTGGTCCGCTCGATTTTTTGGGCGAGGGTGCGCTCATGGACGACTACCCGCATTCGACCTCGGCCAGGGCTGTCGACACCACAAAAGTGCTGGTGATCAGCCGGGACACGTTTTCGACCCTGACCGGAACACATCCACAGTTGGCCATGAAAGTGCTTTCGCGGGTGGCGCGGGTGATTTCCCGGCGGATGCGTCAGACGAGCACGCGGGTGGTCAATGCGGGCGCGCAGTATATTTCGGGGCGGACCCGTAAAGAACATGATCTTCTCGGCGACCGCCAGGTGCCGCACGAGTTTTTCTATGGCATACAAACTATGCGGGCGCTGGAAAATTTCAATATCTCCGGAATTTCGCTGGCCCACTACCCGGTTCTGATCGAGGCACTGGCAATGGTAAAGATGGCCGCGGCCCAGGCCAACCGGGATTTGGGACTGCTGGATGAGACGGTTACCGGCGCCATCGTGAAAGCCTGTCAGGAAATGCTCGAAGGTCGCTGGCACACGCACTTTGTCGTGGATCTTATACAGGGCGGCGCGGGAACCTCGACCAATATGAATGCGAATGAGGTTATCGCCAACCGCGCCCTTGAATTGATGGGACATGAGCGAGGCGAATATGAGCATTGCCACCCGAACAATCATGTCAATTTATCGCAGTCGACCAATGACGCCTACCCCACGGCCCTGCATATCGCGCTGATCAGAAGCAACGAACGTTTGGTCAAGGTCCTCACAAAATTAGTGGCGGCTTTTCGCGCGAAGTCGCAGGAGTTCAACACCATCATTAAAATGGGCCGGACCCAGCTCCAGGATGCGGTTCCCATGACGCTGGGGCAGACCTTTGAGGCCATGGCCTCGACTCTGGCCGAGGAAATCGACCGGCTCAACCAGAACGCTGCGCTGTTTACTGAAGTAAACATGGGCGGCACAGCGATCGGGACCGGATTGAACGCCCATCCTGATTACAGCAACAAGGTCGTCCAGCATTTATCGCACATTTCCCGGCTGGACTTAAAACTGGCTCCGGATCTGATTGAGGCGACCTCCGATACCGGCGCTTTTGTGATGTATTCCTCGGCCTTGAAGCGACTTTCGGTGAAGCTGTCGAAAATCTGTAATGACCTTCGGTTGCTGTCCTCGGGTCCGCGGGCGGGGCTCAACGAGATCAATCTGCCCAAAATGCAGCCGGGCTCATCGATTATGCCCGGCAAAGTCAACCCGGTTATACCGGAAGTTGTCAACCAGATCGCCTTTAAGGTTATCGGCAACGACCTGACCGTAACGATGGCGGCCGAAGCGGGGCAGCTCGAGCTGAATGTCTTTGAGCCGGTGATCGCGCAGTCAATCCTGGAGTCGATTGAAATGCTCAAAAACGGCATGCGGACTCTTATGCACCGGTGTGTGGAGGGAATTACGGCCAACGAGGAAGTCTGTCGCCGGCATGTCAAACACTCGATCGGTGTGGTGACGGCGTTAAGCCCGGTGCTCGGTTACGATGTTTGCACGGCATTGGCGCGTGAGGCGCTGGAATGTGATCGCGGCGTTTATGAACTCGTGCTGGAGAAGAAACTGTTGTCAAAGACGAAGTTGGACCGATTGCTCGATCCGACTACGATGATCCGGCCGTATCGGAGTAAGGACTAAGCCTGATTTTTGCAGGCTACCGATCGTTCACTGCGGCTTCATCAACCACTATCACGGCTGAGCCGGTGAATTTGCCGTCGCGAAGGTCGTCGAGGGCTTCATTCACATTTTCAAGGGGATAGGTGTGCACCTCGGTTCTGACCGGGACTTTGGGGGTGAGCTGAAGGAATTCGTGGCCGTCCTCGCGGGTGAGGTTGGCTACCGATTGTATTGACCGTTCCTCCCACAGAATACGATATGGAAACGACGGGATGTCACTCATGTGAATACCGGCGCAAACAACCGGTGCTCCCTTTGCGACTGCTTTCAGCGCCGCCGGGACAAGCTCGCCCACCGGCGCAAAAATAATGGCGGCGTCAAGTGGTTCGGGCGGCTGTCCCTCCGATGAACCGGCCCATTTCGCGCCGAGTCGTTTTGCGAACTCCTGTCCTTCGGTATCGCCGGGCCGTGTGAACGCGTAGATCTCGCGGTCCTGATAGGCCGCTACCTGGGCAATGATATGAGCAGCAGAACCAAAACCATAGAGGCCCAGGCGTTTGGCATCGCCGGTAAAACGCAATGACCGGTAGCCGATCAATCCCGCACACAGCAGCGGCGCCGCCTGGAGGTCGGGGTACTGTTTTGGGATAGGGAAACAGAAGCGTGCGTCGGCGACCGTATAGTCGGCAAAGCCGCCGTCAATCTGGTACCCGGTGTAAACGGCGTTGTCGCACAGGTTCTCTCGACCGGATTCGCAATAGCGACACTCTCCGCAGCTTCCGCCCAGCCACGGCACACCGACCGTATCGCCGCGTGTGAAGCCGTCGACATTGTCGCCAATCTCGACAACCTTTCCGACAATCTGGTGTCCTGGAATCAGCGGGAGTTTGGGATCGGTCAGGTCGCCATCGACTACGTGCAGGTCGGTGCGGCACAAGCCGCAGGCATGGACCTTGATGAGCAACTGCCCGTGATTCGCCTGTGGCCTCTCGATCTCTTTCATCTTGAGGGCTTCCTGTTGCCTGTGAAGAACCATAGCACGCATATGACTGCCTCCGACAATTACCTGTATATTTGATCGCGTGACAAACGCCGCCAAGGTCGCCAATATTCACGATTTCATCATGAAGCTGCCGGACGGTTACCGCAACGAGATCGGCGAACGGGGTGTGACGCTCTCCGGCGGCGAGAAGCAGCGAGTGTGTCTGGCCCGTGCGCTGTTGAAAGATCCCCCGATCGTAGTCCTCGATGAAGCGACGTCGGCGCTGGATACGCGCAGTGAAGAGCTTATTCAGCAGGCGCTTGAAAAGGCCTTAGACGGGAAAACGTCGATTATCATTGCACATCGCCTCTCGACAGTGCAGCATGCCGATCGCATCGTTGTCATGGACGACGGGAAGATCGTAGCACAGGGTACGCACCAGGAGCTGCTTGAGAGCTCGGATCTCTACCGGGAGCTGGCACAGAAGCAGCTTCGGTCGTAGCCTCCTGCAGCCCGCCGCTTATTCACTCTCGAGGCTGGGGGCAGTGCTGACAGCTTTCTCTTTAAGACCGAACATACTGCGGACCTTCAGCACCAACTCGATAGCGTATGAGAAGACCAGCGGTGTCAGCACCAACGAAATTACCGTTGATACGACCAGACCACCGACGACGACGGATCCCAGGCCGCGATACAGCTCTGACCCCGCACCCGGCATAATGATCAACGGCAGCATGCCAAAGGTCGACGTTCCGGTGGACATGAGGATCGGTCGGACACGAACCCGCACTGATTCTTTGACTGCCGATCGTGGATTCCATCCGTCCCGCATCAGATTAATAGCCTGATACACAATCAGAATCGAGTTGTTGATTACGGTTCCGACCAGAATTACAAAGCCAAGCATAGTGAGAACATCGAGCTGCTGTGCGGAGTCGAACAGCTGCACGATATTCAGGCCAAGCACGCCGCCGAATGTCGCCAGCGGTACTGTCAGCATGATGACCAGCGGATAGGTAAACGACTGGAACAGCGCGGCCAGCAAGAGATAGGTCAGGACGACGGCTATATTGAAGTCGGTGAATAACTCGGAGCGAAGCCGTGTGAGGTCGTCGGCGGTACCGGACAAGTTGATGTCGTAGAGCCCGCCAACCAGGCCCTCGTCGCGCAGCGGCTGGACGACTTCGTTTTCGATGCGGGCGACTGCTTCCTCGAGCGCGATGCCGTCGGGGAGAACCGTCTCAATGGAGACCGTCCGCTGCCGTTCGACATGATTGATCTGGACTGGACCCTGGTCGAGCCGGATATCGGCAACGTCGCCAATGGTCACAACGCGTCCCCGTCCGGTAGCGATCGGCAGCAGGGCGATGTCCTGGGTATGTTGACTCCAGTCGTCGCGCCCCTTAATGAGCAGATCGATTTCCCGACCGTTGTGGAAATATTCACTGACGATTGCGCCGTCGACCAGCGCATTGACCGAGCGTCCGATTATAGAGGCATCCATGCCCATATCAGCGGCACGGACGCGATCCGGATAGACCCGTACCTCGGGATTGCCCAGGTCCAGACCGGGTATCGGCCGGGAATTTGAGCCGGGGACAACTTCGCTGACCTGGCCAAAAACACGCTGGGCAACCTGGAGGATATGGGGAAGTTCAGGTCCGGAGACATCGATTCGCACCGAGCGTGAGCCGGCGAATCCGCGACCAAACAATGAAGACTGGCTGGCGAAACCAATGGCGCCCGGTATCGAGAAGAGCGCGCGGTTGGCTACCGGAACAAGTTCTCCCCCGCGTTCGGGATCCCGACCGCGCAGGCCGAAAAAGGCCTGGTTGCGCAGTGCGACCAGGAAGAAATTGTCGACTCCACCACCCGGAAGGGTGTCGGCGGCCTCCCCTTCGGTTTCCCACAGCGGCCTGATTTGGTCTTCGATTTGTTGACCGGCCTTGATCATTTCATCGAGGTTGTATCCCGGCGGCGGAATCATCGAGGCAAACACGAGGTTCCGGTTTCCGCTGGGCAGATACTCAGCCGGCGGCAGAAGCAACACTGTCAGCCCCATCGAAACAACGATAATACCAAGAATGGTACCCAGCCGTCGATAACCTTTGGCGTTGATATAGTCGACGAAGGCTGCAATACGTTCGGCGAGTCGTCCCAGGAATGTGTCTCGATTGGCGTCGCCGGACACTTTTGAGGAGACTTTCAAAATTCGAGACGAGAGAGTCGGGATGACTGTTATCGATACGATCAGTGCGATTACGATAGCACTGGAAATGGCAATAGCAATGTCTTTAAAAAGCTGGCCCGCCTGCTCCTCGACGAACAGAATCGGGAGGAAGACGGCGACGGTTGTGACTGTCGAGGACAGGAGTGCACCCCAAACCTCCGAGGTACCGTCCCTGGCAGCATCCCATCGGCTCTTCCCCATTTGCATGTGACGGTAGATATTTTCCAGCACAACAATAGAACTATCGACTACCATACCGACGGCGAACGCCATGCCCGCGAGAGAGATCACGTTGATAGTCCGCCCGAAGATTGACATCGCCAGAAATGTCGTGACGATGGAAATCGGAATAGCCAGTGCAATCACCAGCACCGCCGACGGTGACCGCAGGAAAATAAACAGGGCGAGGATGGCGAGGAAACCTCCCAGGTAGATATTGGAGAGCACGAGGTCTATAGCGGAGTTAATGTACACCGTTTCACGGTAGACATTTTCAATTTCCATACCCTGGGGCCGCATGACCTCATCGTTGATAACATCCAGTTGTTCCAGGAGGCCATCGATCACGGCGATGACATTTGACCCGACCTGTCGCTGGGCGTTAAACGCTACGCTGGGAATGCCTTTGTGGCGCACCATGACAGTCGGTTTTTCGTGGGTTAATTCTACACGAGCAATGTCGCCGACTCGAATCGGCGTGCCGCCCCGAACAGCGACGACTGTCTGTGCCACCGCCTCGGTCGTTTCATAACGGGAGATGGTTCGTACAACGTAGCGGCGTTTGCCTTCGCCAAAATCACCGGCGGAGATATCCCGGTTGTCAGACCGCAGGGCCTGAGCAAGTTGATCAATGGTGATGCCCGAGGAAGCCAGCAGGTCGGGATCGAACTCAACATGCACCTCTTCTTCCAGACCCCCAAAGACATTCACCGACGAGACGCCCTCGACTCGCTCCAGTCTGGGCTTTACGATTTCTTCGACCAGGGTCCGCTGATGCGGGATATACACCGAATCATCAAGCGGCCTGACCACAAACCAGGCGATAGCACCTTCAAGCTGGCTTGAGGTTGTTACGACAGGGCGGTCTGCCGTGGTCGGGTATGATGGAACCTCGTTGAGTTTATTGGTGACTTTGACAACGGCGCCGGTCAGGTCGGTCCCGGCCGGAAATTCAAGGGTGATTGTGCCCCGGCTGTCCTGAGACTCGGATCGCATCTCAAGGAGGCCTTCGACAGACTTCAGGTACTCTTCCTGCTGTTCGATGATTTCTTTTTCGATCTCTTCGGGCGATGCGCCGACCCAGGTTGTAGCGACCGCGATAATCGGGCGTTCCACCTCGGGCGTTAACTGGATAGGCACCCGGTTAAGGGCAAGCATCCCGCCGATGACGGCGATCAGCACGCCGACAATGACGGTGATGGGAAATCGAATTGAGGATGATATCAGGCTCACGGTGATTCCTTTGCGACCGGCTTATTGCTGCGTGGCCGAGGTATTCTGGGCCGCCTGCTCGCCGGGCGGTTGGTCCCCAGCTACTTTGACCGGAGATCCGGGGAATATTCGCTCGTTGCCTCGGACGACAACCGGCATTCCTTCTTTGAGCTGCTCCGACTGCACGGCGATCATTTTGCCTTCGGTGGAAGTTGTCCGCACCGGCACCGGCACGGCTTTCCCGTCGGCAACGGTGTAAACCACTGTCTGATCGCCATTGCGAATGATGGCGTCTTTGGATACGGCGAGACTGGTGAATTTGTTGTCCAGCGACAGTACTACTCGAACAAGCATACCACCGGCCAGCCGGCCTTCGTCGTTCGGAACATCGATGAATACCGGAAAGGTGTGCGTTTCGGAGCTGGCGCTGGGTGAAATGCCGGTGACTTTGCCGGCTACGGGGGGACCACTTTGTTCGGAGAGCCTGATGCTGACATCGGCACCGGTTGAGAGTTTGCCGAAGTATCGTTCGGGAAGATCGACCAGTACCCGGATATGAGACACGTCGGCCATCTCGAACACCGGCGTTCCGGGACTGACCCATTCGCCGACATCGACCAGCTTGCGGCCAGTGTAGCCGTCAAAGGGGGCCACAATTCGGCAGTTCTTGAAGTCCAGTTCGAGGATCCGACGCTGGGCTTCCAGCTGGCGGTACTCCTGTTCAGTGATGTTTACCCAGGCCTGCGCGGAATCGAGAGCCGTTTCCGATATGAGGTCACGGGAGTGAAGATCTTTGGTACGTATCAGCGCGTCTTCTGCCAGGATAAAGCGCTGGTGGGCCTGTTCGGCCTGAGCTGATTTGGCGTCAAGCGAGTACTGGAACGTCTCGTCATCGAGTGTCACCAGCCGGTCGCCCTTGCGTACCGGATTTCCTTCCGCAGCATTTATCGCAGCAACCCGTCCGGCCACCTCGGCGACAATATTGCTGGTCACACGCGCCTCGGTGCGCCCGCTTAGTGTAATTTGATCGTGAAATTCTCGGGTCGTTACCTGGTCAGCCACCACCAGTGTCGGCGGGCGGTCCTGAGCCGAAATCACAGAAAAGCTAATTATGATAAGAGCCGCAATGGCTGCAAGCGAGGTCGTTGCTTTCATTATTGTTTTCCCAATCCCCGGGGTTTGCTATCTGTCGGCGGATGTTTCCGTCCGTGTATTTGCTACCGGCTGTAACAATTATAGGTGTCTCAGGTTCTGAGACTCGTATTGCTTTTTACGGGGAAAAGCAAAAAAAGTATACTATATCAGACCATTTTTTCTATTCTTTCGAGCGATTATCTTAGGCAACGACCGGCAGAAGAGCTTAACAAAAAAAGAGCCCGGCGGCAGTTTGGAGAAACTGCCACCGGGCCATAATAGGGTTTGCTGCAACCCATAGGGATTATGTGATCTGCATTACTTCAGCAGAATCATCTTCCTGGTCTGGACCTTGTCGCCGGTAATCAGGCGGTACAGGTAGATACCTGACGACTGATTGGAGGCATCCCAGGTCACAATATGTGTACCACTTTCGAACTGACCGTCGGCCAGAACTGCCACCTGCTGACCGGCGACATTGAACACCTCAAGCGTCACATGCGACGCCGTCGGCAGGGCAAACGCGATATCAGTGGTCGGGTTGAACGGGTTCGGGTAGTTCTGCTGCAGACCGAATTCGTTCGGCAGGGCGGTCATGCGATCGCCGGAACCATAGACGTCACCGCTTTCGCAGGACTGGGTGACATGGTTCGCACCGGCATCGTAAGTCAGGGAGGCGTGGGTAACGTTGGTTACTTCGAAGCACCATTCACCGCCGCAACTTCTGGTCTTGCTGGTCTCAAACGTTATTGAACCATCGGAGCCAGTCAAGCCACTGCCAGTAGCGGCGACCGGCCCGGTGACGGAGATATAGACTGTTGCATTGGCCACCGGCTGCTCTGCGGAGTCATAAATGTATATGGTCCCAATACCGGAGCAGTTCGGACCGGCGTTCTTGCGCGTGACGACAATATCGTGCACGTGCATGGTGCCACCAGCGGGCTCGGTGACCGTGATATAGTCGGTCTTGGTGACGATATCCGAACCGGCACAATTCGAAGCGGTCAGGGTCACGGAGTACGTTCCGGCCGCAGTGTACTCATAGCTCGGATTTTGCGCGGTGGAGGTGCCACCGTCGCCGAAGTCCCAGGACCAAGAGGTCGGGTTGTTGGTGGACAGGTCGGTGAAGCTGACCGTCAGGGGGGCATCACCCGAGGTCGGGCTGCCGCTGAAATCGGCCACCGGGGTGGTCTCGTTACAGACCGGCTCGGTCACGGTGATGTAGTCGACCTTTGATTCGATATCAGAACCGGCGCAGTTCGAGGCCGTCAACGTTACAGTATATGTACCGGCGGCGGTGTACTCATGGCTCGGGTTCTGGGCGGAGGAAGTGCCACCATCACCGAAGTCCCACGACCAGGAGGCCGGGTTGTTGGTGGACAGGTCGGTGAAGCTGACCGTCAGCGGGGCCTCGCCCGAAGTCGGGCTGCCGCTGAAGTCGGCGACCGGGGTGGTCTCGTTACACTGCCCCGTACAGCCAGCAGCGGCAAGCGCTTTCGCAGCATCGGCAATACCGGAGCCAAGGTCACGGCTGTCGCTGTACGGATTAGTGTTATTGAGAATCAGACTTGTTTTCTGACTCGCGGTCAGCGATGGATCGCAGGATTCGAGCAGTGCCGCAATACCGGCTACGTGAGGGGCGGCCATGGACGTACCGCTCAGCAACGCGATATAATGGGCGGTCAGATCCGGATCATCGGGATTGGCGTAGGTGCTGAGTATGTCGACGCCCGGAGCGGCAACATCGACCCAGGAACCATAGTTGGTGAAGCTGGCACCGGCACCGGCAGCATCGGTAGCCGCAACGTCAAGGCAGTCACCGCGACTATTCAGGTAGTCGGCGCTGCTGGAGTTGCTGTTACCAGCCGCGACCACGATGATAACATCGCGAGAGAGCAGATGGCTGGTGGCCAGATCGAGGCCGCCACTGTTGGACGAACCCCAGGAGCAGTTAATAGAGGCTACGTTCTGGCCCGCGTCGACCAGATCGGCAATGTAGTACATGGCCTCAGCAGCGTAGTCCATGCGCACAACACCGGTGGTAACACCACGATAGGAGGCATGGTAGCCGATACGGCACGGGATAATTTCAACGCCGTTGCCCGGATCGGACCGGGTACCAGCGGCAAAACCACCGGCCACACCCGCGACGAGGATGCCGTTGTTGGTGATAGCCGAGACCGTACCCGACACGTGCGTACCATGACCGTCGCCATCATCCGGATCGTTGTCGGCGATACTGCAATCCTGGTCAATACAGGAGACGCCGAAGCCGCCGGAAGCATCTTCAACGAAGTCCCAGCCGATGACATCATCGATATAGCCGTTGCCATCGTTGTCAACACCGTCACCGGGGATTTCACCCGGGTTGATGAAGATGTTGCCGCCGTCGAACGGAGCATCGGGACCCCACTGCGGGCTGTCACCACCGAGGTCGAGGTGGAAGTAGCGGGTGCCGGAGTCGAGGATACCGACCTTTACCGAAGCAGAGCCGGTGTTGGCATCCCAGGCCTGGTCGGCATGGATGCTGTGGGTATCCCAGTAGTGCCACTGATCGTATGGGAAATCCGGGTTCGGCGAGCCCTGGTAGTAATCATCATTGGGCGTCAGTGACATCGTGTGAATACCGATCGGCTGAACTTCACGGACGGCAGGATGGGCTTCGAAAGCCGCCATGGCGTCATCGAGCGTGCCGGAGTCGAATTTCACTTTGTACGCACGAGCCAGTGCACTCGAAGCTGAGGCTGCCTGCGATTTAATATCAGCGCCCGGGAATTGCGGGCGGAGTTTGGATACAAGGAACTGGTCAACCAGTGCGTCGAAACCCTCGATATTGGTCAGGGCGACGCGCGACTGCATATCTTTTCCATGGTTGACCCGAACGACGTCGTTAAGAACGATGATAAATTCGTTGTCGACGTAGCCGAGGAAGCTCGGTACATCCATGTTCTGCTCGGGCTGTACAAACTTGACATCGGCGGCGATGACGCCGGTTGACAGTAAGAATGCGATGCCCAGAACGGCGGTTAGAAACCTTTTCATAACTCCTCCAATAAGAGATTACCTCTCTGCACCGTAATTGTATGGTGAGACAGTTGTCGCGTGAACCAAGTCGCTGATGTTTTCGCGGTTAGCGGCTCGGGCGAGCGATTGCGGTTAGTATCAGTTGACTGCGATCTTGCCCGGACGTATCACCTCCTTCACACACACATAGAATGCACCGCTGAGAGACTTCGCCTCCCCGGTGCGAAATTGCTTTATGCTAATGGGTCATTCTAATTGTAAACAGGTTCGAAAATATACTTGCGAAGTCTTTGTTTCGGGCTTCCCGCCGTCCGGTCTGCAGTCAAGCCGAACGATTCGAAATTATCGCCCACTAACAGGTGGCTATGGATACATCCGCCGAAAGAGAGGGAGCCACCTGCCGTGGGGCGATATTTTGCGCATTAAACAAGAAGCTAGTAAGTAGTGTGGTAAGGGCAGGCGAAAAATACACCAATCTAGTGGAAATTTTTCGCACGGCAGAAAAAAAGCGCGCCGCAAATGCGACGCGCCAGTAGATTCAGGAAGTGTCTTGCTCGGCGGCTGTTCTTAGTCTTTGCCGAAAACTTTGTCCGACATGCGATTAACATCGGCCTGATTGACTACACCATCGTTATTCACATCTGCTTGCCGACGGATGCCATTGTTCGGTGGCCGACCTGTTTCGACAGTTTCACTAACCGCGTTCAAATCGGAAACATCGAGAGTACCGGAATTGTCCATATCCCCCAGACGTTTCGTTACCACTGCTTCGAAAGCATCAAGGCGCCCATAACCGTAGTAAAGATCGTGTGTCACGACGGTCCCCCAAGTCAGATCTCGCTCGGCTGTGGTTCGCAAATGCTGTTCCATACCGAACGGGTCAGACAGGTTATCGAGTGACCGGATCAGTGTCGCGGTAGCTGAAGCCAGGGGCGCGGAGAACGATGTCCCGCTCCAGGAGCCCCAGTAATACGGGGCCGGCAGGGCACTGTAAAGATTCACACCGGGGGCGCAGACATCGACATGCTCACCACCGTTGGAAAAGGAGGCGATTACATCAAGCGAGTCAATTGCTGACACGGCGATGACGCCGGGATATGCGGCGGGATAGACTGGTACTTCGATGCCGTTGTTCCCAACCGAGGCAACCAGCGTTATTCCGACATCAAGGGCACCCTGACAGGCATCAGCAAGTGTGTTGTCATCGATGGTAGTGCCGAAACTCATATTTATAATGTGGGCGTTTTGTTTTACCGCATGCTTTATTCCCTTCACGACCGTGAAGGTGCTGCTGAGACCGTCACCATCGAAACAGCGAACGATAAGCAATTCGGCCTGGGGCGCACCAAGATGCACCAGTCCGGTTACAAACGTGCCATGCCCGAACAGCGCGCCGTCTTCCTCGGAAGGATCATAATCTCGGCCGATAAAATCGATTTGAAGAGAGTCTGGATGATTCTCAAACAGCGGGTGGGTGGGGTCAAATCCGTTGTCAATGACAGCGATTCGTATACCGTTTCCCTGAGAAATCATGTGGGCCGAGTCAAAATCAACAGTATACATGGCCGGCTGTGAATAGTACGGTACGGGTTCGGTACTGTCAGAATGCACCGGGACATCGTCATCGGGGAAAGAGATGCCCATTTGGTGAGTTTCGACCATGTTGAGCAAATAGTTTGGATTTACGGTCGCGATTTCCGACTTTGCAGCCAAGTCGTTTCGCTTGGATTCGAAACTGAAAGAATCCGGAAAACTCACGAGAAACAGTTGTTCGGATGGTATACTGTCAACAATGGAAACGCCGGCACCGCTGAAAGCGTCGCTGGAGTTGATTCCGGCCCCGAGTTTGACAATGGCTTGACCGGGGATAATCGGGTTAGCGGCTGCTGTCGCGACAGCAATAACACCCAACAGTAATGTCAGAAAGAGGAATCTTGTGTTCGATTCGGCAGACATTTTTGATTTACCCCCGTATGTCAACGGTTTAGCCAGTCACTCGGCTGTTTGGAATCGACAGTCTCTCCGGGACACCACATGCGTGGGCCTGGAAGCAGGTCGAAACCGGAGTCGGGATGACCGGCGAAATTACTAAACAAATATAGCGAAAAAGTCAATATTTCCAAGTCTCAAATCGACAAAAACACCTTGATGGCGCGGTTTTACTGAGGCAGCGCAAGTCACCCTAAACGTCGACAGTGAACTCAAAGTCGTTGCGGTCCGGATCAACCACTGTCAGGGTATAGATACCTGCCGGGACCCGGACGAAGTGAAAGACCTGAAACGGATTTGATTTCTCACGGAATGACCGTCGACTTGAGCGCATCGCGACATCTAACGCAGTGCCTTTCTCGTAGCCGGAAACCTGGCCGATTATTTCGTAGGTTTCAGGTGACGCGGGGTACATTGACAGCTCAAGCTCGATATCGCCTGCAGCGTACCGGAGCCGTCGGCTGTCGATGGTTGCCGGTCGAATTCCGGCCGGCAACGGCATAAGGCCGGAGTCAAAGGTTAGCAGGCCGTGATTCGGCGAGTCAGTCTGTTGCTTTTTCAGGTCGCCCACGAAGCGATCAATCAGGCGTTTTACCGCCGTTTGCAGGTCCCTGTCGGGAACAGCCTGATTTTTCATGGCTCGGACTAATTGAAACAAAGCGGCTGCCTCGGGATCGTTTTCGATCCGAGTTTGAACCTCTTTTTCACGTTTCGGGTCCAGTCGGCCCTGCAGATAGTCCAGTATCAGTTGTTCAATCTTCTTTTTCATAGTACCCACGGCCTTCAGGGCGAACTTCACCGCCCCCGTTTAGTAGTCTGTTCCAGCATCCCTTAAAATACATCAAAGTGATAGCCTTTTTGCTTTAGCAGTCGGCGGAGTTTCCGCAGGGCTCGTCCCCGAGTCGGTCCGATTGAGGCGACCGGCATGTTAAGTTTCCTCGCAATTTTCTCGTAACTTGGCTCGGTTTCGTCGAAGAATAAGGCTTGCAGCAACTTAAACTCCCTTTCGGGCAGTGAGGCTACTGCCTCAAGTAGTAATTGACGTTTCTTTTCTTCGGTATGTCGTTGATCGGGGCCGGGCGCGTCATCTTCCTGAGTATCCTGCAATTGGTCGGAATCGACAAAATCCAGGAGTCGATCCTTGTAGTAGCGATTATAGATTTGCCGACGCGTTATTGTACCGACATACGAGAAGATTTTAGATGCCGACCGCACCCGGTGAATGTGAGTCACCAGCAGGAACGATACCTGGCCAAAGATATCCAGGCTCTCCTCCTGTGACAGTCGGCTGTCCCGACAGATGGAGAAAATCAGGGGGGCGAGTCTTTCCAGGAGCGCTCGCCAGGCATCCTGATCGCCCTCGCGGCAGGCGCGGACTGTTTGTGCCAGTGTTCGAGAAGTGTCGTCAGCCATCGCCATCAATTCTGAAAATAACTCATTAAGCCGCCACGCAGGCGCAGTTGTCAAGTGATCTTGTTGCAACTATTATGGATGTCAAGAACACCAAGCGCCTTACGTCGGCTTACAAGCAGTTTGTGCCGGAGAATTCTGGTATTTTTCCACGTCTCCGACGGTCTGCTATGTGAGAGAGAGTACGACTATACCTCTTGATACAGAGTGGGAGACGGTTGCCTTCGGGCGCTGTCTCCTGCCCCTGCTTGAAAGCCTAACGAAACGGGGCCGACAGGGGATTCCACTGCGACACCGGAAAGCACTTGCTGATGTTCGAAAGATGCCCCTAATTACGAGTAGGGTCAAGTATTGTCCGTTTATTGTTTCACGATAGAGCGCCATGATCGATAAAGCCACTATAAAGAGTTTGAGTTCACCCCGGGCGGTCGGGACCTTCGCCAGAAAGCACTATGGCGGCGATTATGAGGCCCTAATTCAGGCGATCAACAAGAGCATCAACAGCCTTCTCGGGAAAGACCTGAATCTCGCCCGTGAGCTGGCCCAATCAGCCGAGGCCTGCTTTGCGGCCATGCCGGAGAAGTTCGGTCCGTATTTACTGGCTATCAAGGCCCGGCTGGACCATCACGCCGGCAACCACAAAGATGCACTCGGTAAATACGAAAATGCCTACAGTCTCCATAAGAAATATGCCAACCACGAGGCAGCGGCCCGGCTGGGTCAGGGGCTGATGGACGTGCTGATGTACCTTGGCCGTTATCAACAGGCGCTGGCGGTTGGCAAACGGTCGCTGGCCTGGTTCCGCCGACAAAATCGCGAGGAGCACGCGGCGCGGGTCATGACCAATATCGGCCTGGTGTATCACCGGCTGGATAAGAACCGTCTCGCACTGCAGTGGTTTGACAAGGCCCGTGACATCTTCTCCGGACGGAACGAACTGGCGCTGGCAACGGTGGAATTCAACCGGGCGAACATTTACGCCAACATGAATCAGCTCCCGGAGGCGGCGTCCCTTTACCGCGCAGCGGCCGAGATTTACCGCAAGGCCGGTCTGGATGTATTCTACAACAAAGCGATTTACTCTATCGCGTACCTTGAGTTTCTCGGTGACAACTACACCGAGGCTTTGAGAATTTTTGAAAAAGTGTACGAAGCGTTCAGTCGGCTGGGCGACCGCAAGGCTGTCGCTGTCACGCGACTGGATCTGGTGGAAATCAATATCCACCTGAATCAGTTCGGCACGGCGATTATTCACGGTCATGAGGTCATCGAGGAGTTTAAGGACCTCGGGATGCGGTATGAGCACGCCAAGGCACAGTACTTTGTCGCCCTGGCGCATCTCCACCTTGGGGACCTGCGGCAGGCGGGGTCCGCCCTCAGAAACGCCAAACGGCTCTTCGCGCAGGAGCGCAACGATCTCTGGCTCGGGATGGTGGCCCTGGCCCGGGCCAAAGTACAGATACAGGCAGGCCGTGCGGAAATGGCGGCTAAGACATCGGATGAAGCCCGGGAACTCTTCGATCGCAGCCAGGACCGGAGGCGCGGAACCGATGCTGAGATTGTGCATCTCGAGGCGTTGTGGCTGGCCGGTCGGCCGGACCTGGCCCGAAGAATCGGCCGCCGTCTGCTCAAGCGAAAGCTGGTCAGTTATCAGGCGTATCATATTCACACAGCGCTGGGGCGGATGCTGGTTGACGACAAGCGTTACAAGAAGGCGCTTATTGAGTTTCAGGCCGCAGTTGAAGTGGTCGAACGAATGCTGGCCGGATTGTATCCCGATGAAATCCGGTTCTTCTTCGCAGCCGACAAGCTAACGGCCTATCATGGCGTTGTCGAGTGCCTGCTGGCACTGGGCCGTTACGAAGATTCCTTTGCGGGCAATCTTCGGGCGCTCACGACACTGAATCGCCGGCAGATCCCGACTGAAGAACTGCAATCACAGATACCCGAAAAACTAATCAAAGAGCGCGACCGGCTGCGCGCCGCGTTAAAACGGCTCGGTGGGTTCCCACAAGCCGGGCATCGGGGCCTTCGGTCAGAGCATTTGACCGAAACCGAGCAGCAATTGTGGTCGACCGAGCAGCGCATTCGCGCCCGACTCTATTCCAAACCGGCCGCCACACTAAGTCCGGCAACAGAACTGGAGCGAATCCAGGCTAATCTCGGCAGCGACGACATGCTTGTAAGTTTTGTAATACCTGGCGAGGCGTCACTTGGAGCGTTTTGTCTTACCGCGGACAACCTGAGATTTGTCCCGCTTGAGATCAGTCTCGAGGCCTTACGTCGCACTGTCTGGGAACTCTATTTTGTATTGGAAAGGGCAGTGTTTGATCATCGTCAGCGCCGGCACGGCGCCGAAGCAACCGAGTACTACTTGCAGCAACTGGCGGCGCACCTGCTCAAGCCGGTCTTGCGTGAGGTTTCTCGGGAGAAAATAATTATTCTGGCCGATGGCATTTTTGCCCAGATCCCCTACCCGGCGTTGCTCGATTCCGACGGCGGTCCTCTTCGACGGGCACACGACTTCCGGCTGATTGTCAATCCGGATGACCTCGCCGCACAGCACAGCACCGACACAAAGTTCTCCCGGGCCGACAACAGCATTTTCGCCGTTCTCTCGGAAAGGCTGCCCGAAGTTGAGTCGGAGGCCCGAGGCATTAAGGACATATTTGGCGATTCGACCCTTTATGCCAATGGAACCGCTAACAGCAGTTCGTTTAAGACGGAGCTGGAGCGCACGGATGGATTTATTCACATAGCCACGCACGCCTCGCGCTCGTCGGAGAATCCATTGTTTTCGAGGATTTCGCTCTCGGATGGTCCTTTCTACCCGTTTGATCTTTTTAACGCCGGGATCAAAGCGCAGCTTGTCACGCTGTCCGGGTGCCAGACGGCCGCGTCAGGATTATACTACGGCCATTCTTTCAATCTGGCCAAGGCGTTTTATCAATCGGGGAGTCGCCACGTGCTGGCCTCGCTGTGGCCGATATCAGACACGGTCAGCAAGTCGTTCATGCTGCGGTTCTACATCAGCCTGCGAAAATCCAACAGTGTCGCCGGGGCATACCGGGAGGCTGTTGACGCTACCGCCGACGAGATCGGCAACCCGGCGCTTTGGAGCGCCTTCGTGCTGCTGGGAATGTAACCGACCTACCTGTCTCGTCCCGAAGCTTTTACCAATGAATGTATTTCATCGACCGGCGCCTGCTTTAGTTGATCCGGTGTGACACGCCAGCCCCAGTTTCCGTTGCGGGTAGCGGGCGTATTCATCCGGGCTGATTCACCCAGCCCGAGAACATCCTGAAGCGGAATAACGGCCCAGTTGGCCGGAGAACGCAAGGCCAGACGGATGAACGCCACCGGGAGCTGTTCACGCTCAACTTTGCTGCCGAGATACTCGTAGAGGCGCTTTTTGTCGGCCTTCCGCGCTTCGGTATCAAACCAGCCAAGCACGGTATTGTTGTCGTGGGTTCCGGTGTAGACGACAGCGTTTGGTTCGTAATTGTGCGGGAGATACGGATGCTTCGGGTTGTCTTCACCAAAAGCGAACAGCAGGATCTTCATGCCCGGGAACCCGTACCGTTCCATCGTCTCGGTGACATCCTCGGTAATAGTACCGAGATCCTCGGCGACGACCGGTAGTTCATCGAAGTGGTTCTTGAGAGTCGTGAGGAAGTCATCAGCCGGTACGTCGACCCAGTTCCCTTTTTGAGCCGTCTTGTGCGACGCGGGGACCTCCCAGAACGCGACCAGGCCCCGAAAGTGGTCGATCCGCACGACGTCGTACAGACGGAACATGTGTTCGAGCCGTGCGATCCACCAGGAATAGTTGGTTTCACCCAGCGCCTGCCAGTCGTAGACAGGATTGCCCCACAGCTGTCCGGTTTTGCTGAAGTAGTCCGGCGGGACGCCGGCGACAGCCGTAGGTCTTTTGCGGTCGTTGAGCTTAAAGATTTCGGTATTGGCCCAGGTGTCGGCGGAGTCATAGTTGACATAGATCGGGATGTCACCAAATATCCTTATTCCGCGCTGGTTCGCGGTTTCTTTGAGCGCGGTCCACTGGCGGAAAAAGAGAAATTGTTCGAATTTGATGGGCTCGATTTCATCGTTGTGTTTACGCCGAATTTCCTCGAGTGCATCTGCATTTCGATCACGGAGTTCTTTCGGCCACTTACTCCAGACAACGCCGTCGTGAAAACGCTTGATCACAACAAACAGTGCGTAGTCGTCAAGCCAACCGCTTTCATGTTCGCAAAAATGTTCAAACTCATCCCGGTCGGTACGTATTCGAAAGGAGTTCCAGGCGAGATCGAGGAGGTTGGTTTTGTACTCCACGACCGCATCGTAATCGACTCGATCATCAGGAAATTCCGGAACGGGCTGCGTGTCGCGCATATCCAGGAAGCCCTCGTCAATGAGGCGGTCCGGGCTGATGAGGTACCTGTTTCCGGCGAATGCCGAGGCACTGGAATACGGTGAGTTGCCGTGGACGGCATCGATCGGGTGCAGCGGCAGCACCTGCCAGAGAGTCATGCCGGATCGTTTGAAAACGTCGAGAAACCGATAGGCACCCGGCCCGAGATCACCAATGCCGTAGGCTGACGGGAGGGATGAGACATGAAGCAGTATGCCGGCGGCCCGGTCAATCATGAGGTCTCCTCGTTTATCAGGATCGCGACGGGGAATCGATTGAGTATCTGCCCGGCGCGGATGTTTTCATTCACAGTCAGTTGTTCGTTGGTGAAAATGTTCCGCCACTTCGGCGGTGCCTCCTCAGGAAGTTGTATCTCTGTTTGATCCCATACGTTCTCACCCACCGGGAATTGATTTTCCGAGATCAGCGAGGTCATCAGTCTTGGGACCACAACCATCGCCCAGTGATCGCGGTGGCGACGGGCATAAGCCACGAGATTGTTGGCCCGTGGGCCTTGGACCTCGCAGGGGATATAGTCGCCGTCGCGAAAGAGCTCTTCATGAGCTGATCGAGCGACAAGACCTGTATGCGTCACAAAGAGCTTAATATCTCCCTCGTACATGGAATTCATCGCATCGGCAAGCAGTCCGTCACGGTCATTCTTCAATCTCTTGCGGATAGCGGCAAGCCGGTTGGTGCGGAGGCTGAAATCCACCGGTCGACGGTTATCGGGGTCAACCATGCTGAAGTCCCACAACTCGTTGCCCTGATAGAAGTCGGGGACACCCGGGCATGTCAACTTCAGGGTCAACTGCGAGAGGCTGTTAAGCAGCCCGAACCAAGTGACTTTTCGGCAGAACGGTGAGAACGACACCAGAAATGCGTCCTCCTTCAGAGCGGCATCAATGAAATAAAGGTGGGCGTTTTCATAGCTGTTGTCCGGCTTGAGCCAGGCGGTATGGACCTTGGCTTCCCGGATGGCCTTGATGATATACTCCTTTAATCGGTTCGGAAACGCATCTCTTTCTTCTTCCTGAATCGGCCAGTGGGCAAGCAGCGCCTGGTAGAAAAAGTACTCATCGTTCTTATCGGGGACCTTAGCGCCGGCCACCGTCTTGCGCTTCTTGTTGAGTTTGCGCCAGGTGCGAATCATAAAGTCCCACTCATCGGGCATTTCAGACAAGACGTTGAGCCGGGCGCGGGCATCCTCTCCCCGCTTGGTGTCGTGCGTCGCAGTCGTGACCATTGCAGAGGAGTGACGTCCGCTCTGCTTGATATTGAATTGATGGAACTCGTCAACAGAGACGCCAAACCGGTTGGGACTGCCGCCGACTTCGTTGAGCGAAAGCAGGCGGCAGTAGATATATAGACAGGTGTCCTCGACTCCCTTGGCCATCAGCGGACCGGTCACCTGTTGAAAACGCATCACAAAATCGATCGCCTGCTTCCGCTGGCTTTCCGTCGCCATTTCCTGGTGACGCAAATGAAGAAACTTATGAATGAATTCCAGTTCGTAGGTCAGGTCGGGATTGTGATCGCGAGCTTTTTTTACGGCGTGATCGATTACAGCCCGATCCTGATCGGAAAAGTGATTTCTGTTAATATAGGTCCGGTAAACGGGGAAATAAGCCATGACCTCAACCAGCGCCCGACGGAGCCCATACAGGGTGATATCATACCCGTAGCGATCCCTGGCCGAGATCCGTTTAAGAAAGTGCGCCAAATTGTCAATGTTGCCGGCAAGGTGTTTGTCGACCATCAGCCGTTTCATGTTCGCTACCAGCGTCTCCCATGAAAACTGCAATCTTGCAAAGCGATTGTACAGGCGGCTGAATTTTGCTTCGTGTTCATTGTCAGCCAGCACGGAGTTGATGGCATTTAGCGATTCGTAACCGGTTGTTCCGGCCACCGACCAATCTGCGGGAAGCCGTTCGCCGTGTTCAAGAATCTTTTCGACAACGACATACGCGTCGGGGGCTATTTTTCGAAGGCGATGCAGGTACTCATCGGGATCATTCAGCCCATCGATGTGATCGATCCGCAGCCCCTGTACTATGCCCTTGTCACAAAGTTCCTTGACGAGCGCATGCGTTTCATCGAATACGGCACGATCCTCAAGGCGGACAGAGATTAGATTATTGATGGTGAAGAACCGCCGGTAATTGATTTCTTCGGTTGCGACCTTCCAAAACGACAGCCGAAAGTGCTGCTCGAGTAAAAGCTCATTCAACAGACTGTAGCTGTCGTCGTCGCCGGGAACACCGTTGAATTCGGTGAGCGTTTCATCGATAAATACCCGAATCGCCTCATTGCCGGTGTACAGGCCCCGGAGGAGTTTTTTCGTGAAACGAATCTGTTCGTACCGTTCGTTGATTCTATGGGGTCCGGGGAGATCGTTGAGCGTGTGGACGGTGCCGATGAACTTGAGGAGGGCCGGGTGATGGGCACCGAGTGTCTCTTCGAGTCGCTCGATCTTGTGAGTGAATACCGTAACGTAGGATTCGATCCTCACCGGAAATCTCAATTCGTAATAATTTATTGAAAGTCCGGATTCATTGTATTTGAGCGAGATTTCACCGGCCTCGAGCGCCTCGCCGTAAAACTTTCCGAGAAAAGGCGCCAGGAGTCGGCCGCGAAGGGATTCATAAAAGTGGTCCCAGCGGATGTCGAAGTAGTGGACATATCGCGAGCCTTCACCGTTTTCCAGCACGTCCATCAGCATCACGTTGTCGCTCTCGAACGCCATGTGATTCGGGACAATGTCCGCAAGGCGATTCAGCCCGGCGGCATCGGCAGCTTTGCACAACGACTCCAGCCCAACGCGGCCGCCAAGCTCGTCGTTGACCAGCGTTGGATCGACAACATCGTACCCGTGCGTCGAGCCCATTGTGGCTTTGAATATCGGTGACAGGTAAATATCGGAGATGCCGAGATCGGCAAGATACGGCACCAGTGACTCGGCATCGGAAAACTTGAAATCCGGGGTAAGCTGCAATCGGTACGTGGCTCGTGGAACGTGCATCAGTGACTCCTCACCTGGAGCAGATCACCGAGTTTGTGAAACAGGGCCAGCCACTGGACGGCCTGACGATCGCCGGAATCGGCAGCGGCCTGCTTGTCGTCGTGGAGCCGTCGGCTGAGCTGGAAGTATCGATTCTGTGCCTGCCAGACGTCGAGATCCATCGGAAGGTCGGTCAGGGCCTCCAGGAGGTTCCGAAGGTTCTCCATTTGGGAAAGATTCTCAGGATCTTGTTCGATCCGTATCATCAGGATATTGCAGCGGCGGCTGGCCTCAAAGTTGAGTGCTGTCGTTTCGATCTCGACATCCCAGCGTTTGATCTCTGCAACGAGATATCGGAGCTTCTTTTCATCGAGCGGGTCCTCATCGAGCGCAGTCCTTAGATCGTGGTTGAGCACGAACGCAACGGTCGTTGAGAGCACCCGTGGAAGCGGAACTCCCATCTCTCCGGTCGCCTGCATAATCGGGTAGTGTCGCTCGTATGTCTGGCGAAAAAGCATCTCCACATCAGTGAGGGTATCATCGATGATTTGTCGCATGATCCGCCGCTGCTCGTCTTTGAACAGGTGCCACAGGGAATAGGCGTGCGTCCCGAGGTGCTCATCGGTCAGGGCTATCACGTCAGCAATGTTGCTTCGCTGAAACGCTTCTTTGATTTTTACCTGGACTTCCTTGAATTCTGCTGGATCCAGATTGTGGCGGACCCCGCCGAGCAGATTCTGCTCGCCGAGATGAAGCACGGCAAAATGCACCGGGAGACTCTCACGCGTGATTTTCGATTCCAGGGTGGCTTTGCCCAGAGCCAGACGCTGGCGACCAAGTTCCTGTCTATCAAAGAACTCACTTTTTGCACTGAAACAATAGATGTCCGATTCGCCGTTATGGACTTCCTCAAACAGGGAGGCAACGGCATAGTGGGCACCAACCCGAAGCAGGTCGAGCATCCCCGGTTTAACGTACTGCTCGTATACCTGTCCGGCGTCTTCAAACCGGGCCAGGTTGGACTTGCCGCGCTGAAGAATCTTCACAAACGCCGGTTCGAGTTCTATACCGGCAATATTTTTAGCAAGCTGCATAGCCCGAGCGGCATACTGGATGACCTGGACTGTTTCGATCCCGGAGATTTCATCGAAAAACCACCCGCAACTGGTATACATCAGCATGGCATGGCGCTGCATTTCCAGAAGTTTCAGGGCGATGGTTCTGTCTTCGGCCGTGAGGCCGGTCACACCGTGGGCAGCAAAGAACCGATCCAGGGAAGCATCGGACCGGTCGAGAATGACGTCAATGTAGGCTTCGCGCGCGGCCCACGGATCTTTCAAGTGTGCGGCGGCATGTTCCTCGTACATCATCGCCAGGCTGTCGCGCAGCCAGTCCATCGCCCCGCGCAACGGCGCCCGCCACTCCTGGTGCCAGCCGGGATTCATACCGGAATTGCAGCCACAGGCGTTCCGCCAGCGCTCGACACCGTGTACACAGCTCCACGACGAATCTTCGAATATTTCAACTTCATATTCGGGGGGATGCTTATCGAGATAGTCGGCATAGATCGTGATCTCGGCAAGATCGTTATCCTCAATATGGTACAGGCAGTAGGCCAGCGCCATATCCCCGAATCGGTGGTGATGGCCATAGGTCTCGCCATCGGTAGCGATATGCACTAGCTGCGCATGATCGCTGTCCTCGTCAAAGGTGCTCATTAGACGGTCCGCCATGCGTTTGCCGTCGTCCAGCACATTTCCAAAGGCGATATCCTGAGACACGGGCCCGTCGTAAAAAAACAGGGCGATGTCGCGCCCCGACGGCAGGATGCATTTGTAGGCCCGGCGGGGGTCGATCGCGTCGCCCGAAATATCCTCCCATTTTTCTTCGTCCTCTTCACCGGCTTTTCGTATTCGTCGGGCCTGTCGGGGTGCGAGGATAGTAAATTTGATGCCTTCATCAACACACAGTTCCAGTGTCTCCAGATCGACTGCCGTTTCCGAAAGCCAGATTCCCTCCGGATCGTCGCCGAATCGGTGCTGAAAATCGCGCACGCCCCACTGGATCTGGGTCTTTTTATCGCGACTGTTGGCCAGCGGCATAATCATGTGGTTATAGACCTGAGCAATCGCAGAGCCGTGACCGTTGAACCGTTGTTTGGACTGCTCATTGGCCTCAATGATGCCCTCGTAAACGGCTGGCTCGTGCCGCTCCATCCATGAGAGCAGGGTCGGGCCAAAATTGAAACTGATGCGGGAGTAATTGCTGACAATATCGATAATACGCCGCTCGGAATCGAGTATTCGCGAAGCCGCATTGGGGGCATAACATTCCGACGTAATCCGTGCGTTCCAGTCGTGATACGGATATGCAGAGTCCTGTACCTCCACCTCCTCCAGCCACGGGTTCTCACGCGGCGGCTGATAGAAATGTGCATGTATACACAGGTAACGGTTCATTCGGACCTTTCTTTTTCAAAGACGGTGATGCTCCAGCCGGGACTCGTGATGTCATCGTCGTCAGTAATTGTATCGGGGACGGTTGTACCCGGGCCGGCATATACTGTATCGGCGGAATCGAGGATTTTGCTATAGGCGCCGTCCGGCAGATCCATTGAGAACGACGCCTCCTCGTCATCGAAGTTCATAATATACAAAATTTCGTTATCGCCCTGGAAGCGCCGAACCGCCACGAGGCCGCTCTCGTCGTCGCCTGCTGCTTCGAGTGTGTCTTTGCTGAGGACACTCAGAGCCGGCTTCTCCTTTCGCAGTCGGATGAGTGCTTTGTAAAAATTCAGCAGGGCGGAACTTTTCTCGTTCTCGACCCGGGTCCAATCGAGTTTTGACTGATTAAATGTCTCTTCGCTTTGCGGATCGGGTGGTTCCTCATCCCAGCCGAAGGCAGCAAACTCTTCCTTGCGACCCTTCCGGACGGCGTTGATAAGATTCTCGTCTCCGTGGCTGACAAAATATAGAAACGGCGCCTCTTCCCGGTACTCCTCGCCCATAAACAGCATGGGGATATTGGGACCAAGCAACACGGCGCCGGCCGCCAGCTTAAGAGCTTCAAACGGGACAATCGTACTGAGGCGATCACCCTTGAGACGGTTACCGACCTGGTCGTGATCCTGCGAAAAGACGATAAACTGTTCAGCGGGACAGTCGGTCGACGAGTTGCCGTGCGAGCGGCGGCGGTACTCGGAGTACAGACCGTCGTATACGTAGCCGTTTTCCATCGCCTTTACGAGATGGTCAACTGCACCGAAGTCAGCATAGTAGCCGGTATCCTCACCGGTCAGCAGGGTGTGCAGCGAGTGATGGAAGTCATCGGACCACTGGGCCGGAAGGCCGTAACCGTTTTGCGAGCGGGGTCGGATCACGCGTGAGTCGTTCAGGTCGCTTTCGGCAATGAGATCGCACTGGCGACCGGATTCTTCTGCATACTCCGCGACCCGCTCGGCCAGTTCCAGCAGAAACGGCCGGGCGCTCATGTCAAACATGCCGTGAATGGCGTCGAGTCGGAGCGCGTCAACTTTGAAATCACGGAACCATTCGATCGCGTTCTCTATAAAGTAATCTCGAACGGAGTCCGAATGGGCGCCATCGAGATTAATAGCCCAACCCCACGGCGTTTTGTACTTGTCAGTAAAGTATGGACCGAATTCCTGCAGATAGTTCCCTTCCGGGCCCAGGTGGTTGTAGACCACGTCCATTATAACGGCCAGTCCGGCGCCGTGGGCGGCATCGATCAGCGCCTTGAGCCGGTCGGGGCCGCCGTAAGTATTCTGCACGGCGTACGGGTAGACGCCGTCGTAACCCCAGTTACGATCCCCCGGAAACTGAGCGACCGGCATGAGTTCGATGGCATTGATGCCCAGGTCCGCAAGATAGGCAAAGCGGGTCGCGACGCCGTCGAAGGTTCCTTCCGGGGTAAAGGTCCCCACATGCAGCTCGTACTGGATTTGTTCAGCCAGCGACGGCGGTCGAAAATTCTTATTCTTCCACGAGTAGGACGTGTGATCGTAGACAGCCGACGGTTCATGGACACTGTCGGGCTGCCACCGGGAAGCCGGATCGGGTCGGTTGACTTCATCGTCAAGCCGATACATGTAGCGCGTTTCAGGTTCGATGTTGTCGACGGTCACACACCAGTATCCGTCGTCGTCCCGTTCCATCGGTACAAGCCGTTCTTCGGGGGCGGCAATTTTAAGGGAGACAGTCTTACGTTGTGGCGCCCAGACGATAAACGTACAGGTATTGTTCTTTCCGGGCAAGGCACCGGTTCTCATGCAGTCAGGCCTTTCTCGAATTCATGTCAGGCGAACGGCGGTACGGGACCACCGTTCACCTGCTGCTAATTATCCTGTTGTCGGGTAAGAGAAGACGGCTGGCTTGTGCGCGGTTCTCAGCCGCGGCGCTCACCGGCTGTCAGGGCAACGTATGTTTTCTTGCCCTCTGTCACGTATTCGATTTTATCTTCGCGTGCCAGCCAGCCCACCGCCTGATAGGCCAGGGATTCCTTGGATTTGACTTTTTTGGGGACCTGCGACAGGGCGAGCTTTTCGTTAGCCTGCAGGGCCTCGTAAATGTCGCCGGCGACTTTTCCGATTTGTTCTTTCATCCTTTGTATCCACTACCTTTCCTTGGTTATTTTCCATGAACTAAATTATGAACGGACACCGACTGTTTGCAATATAATTTCACTCTTTCATTTTTTGACGACTCGATTAGTCGTCAATTTCCAGCACTATCACGCCCAGCGGCGGCAGACTTAACGACACCGACTGGTCAAATCCGTGCATCGGCAGCGGCCGAGTATCGACACCGCCGAAATTGCCGACACCGCTGCCGCCGTAGTCTTTCGCGTCACTATTGAGCACTTCCTTCCAGTGGCCTGCAAAGGGCATACCGATCCGGTAATTCGTACGCGGCACCGGCGTGAAGTTGGCTATCACCACGACCCGCGCCTCGCCGTTGGCATTGCGCCGGAGGTAACTGATTATGCTGGACTCGACGTCGTTGCAGTCGACCCAGTCAAAACCCTGGTCGAGGAAGTCGACTTGATGCAGGGCCGGCGTGCTGCGATAGTATCGATTCAGGTCTTCCATGAACCGCTGGATACCGACATGTCCCGGGAAGTCAAGCAGGTGCCAGTCCAGGGAATTATCGTGATTCCATTCGGCATACTGGCCAAACTCACTGCCCATAAACAGCAGTTTCTTTCCGGGGTGAGTCCACATGTAGCCCAGCAGCAGGCGCAGGTTGGCCCGTTTCTGCCATTCATCGCCGGGCATTTTGTTGATAAGTGAGCCTTTGCCGTGCACGACTTCGTCGTGCGACAACGGCAATTCGAAATTTTCGGTAAAGGCGTACAACAGACTGAATGTCAGGCTGTCGTGATGGTATTTGCGATAAACCGGTTCTTTGGCAAAATATTCCAGCGTATCGTGCATCCAGCCCATATTCCATTTCATGCCGAATCCAAGTCCGCCAACATAGGTCGGCCGCGTGACCATCGGCCAGGCGGTCGATTCCTCCGCAATGGTCTGGACATCGGGGTAGCGTTCATACACGATCTCGTTCATCCGTTTAAGGAAACTAATCGCGTCGATATTTTCGCGCCCGCCGTACTCATTGGGGATCCACTCACCGTCTTTACGGGAGTAATCGAGGTAGAGCATCGACGCCACAGCATCGACCCGCAAGCCGTCCATATGATACTTCTCCAGCCAGAACAGGGCGTTGCTGATCAGGAAGTTGCGAACCTCGTTGCGACCATAGTTGAAAATGTAACTCTTCCAGTCCGGATGAAAGCCCTTGCGCGGGTCGGAGTGTTCGTACAGGTGGGTGCCGTCAAAATAGACGAGCCCGTGCTGATCTGAGGGGAAATGCGACGGCACAATATCCAGAATCACGCCGATATCGTTCTGGTGCAGGTAGTCGACCAGGAACATGAAATCCTGTGGTGTTCCGTAGCGAGAAGTAGGAGCGAAATAACCGACGGTCTGGTAACCCCAGGAGCCGTAGAAGGGGTGTTCCATGACCGGCAGCAACTCCACATGTGTGAAGCCCATCTTCTTGATATAATCAGCGAGCTCCAGAGCCATTTCACGATACGTCATCGGCCGATTGCCGTCGTCCGGCACGCGCCGCCAAGAACCAAGGTGCATTTCATACACCGATACGGGCGCATCAAGAGCATTGTGTTTGTGGCGTTTGTTCATCCAGGCGGAATCATTCCAGGTGTAATCGAGGTCCCATACGGTAGATGCCGTTTTGGGGGATAGTTCCCAATGGAAGGCGAATGGATCACCCTTATCGACACTGTAGTTGTTGTGCCGCGAAACGATGTGGTATTTGTAAATGGCGCCCGATTTCAGATTTGGGATAAACCCTTCCCAGATGCCGGAACCATCCCAGCGTATCGCAAGCTCGTGGGAGTTGCGGTCCCAGCCGTTAAAGTCTCCGATCACCGAGACTTTCTCGGCATTCGGCGCCCAGACGGCAAAGTAGTACCCCTTGACGCCCTCGATCTCCATTTGGTGCGAACCGAGTTTGTCGTAAAGCTGGTAATGGCTGCCCTGCTTGTAAAGGTAGATATCCTGTTCGCTCAGGAGGGTTGGGCCATGTATCACGTTCTTATTCATAATAGTCGTCTCTTCACTATTGTCGGGTGTGCGTTTGGTCATGCTATCACACTCCTTTACATATTATCAGCCTGTTCAAGAATATAGTTAATACCCTTCATTGGAATTGTGACCCAGTCGGGACGGTTATTAAGCTCGTACCCGAGTTCGTAGACGGCCTTTTCCAGCAGAAACGCCTCGAACAGGATGTTTGCTTCTTCGGTTTTTTTCGGCAGGAAAGTAACGTTGTCGACTGCCTGGAGATAGCCTCGCAGGAAATTGGTCGCAGCGTAGTGATACCAGCCGCGTACCCAGGGCATGACAAATGGCATGTCGTCGGGTCGCACCGAGGGGTTCTGGCGAAGACCGGTGTATACGGCGTAATGGAACGACCGCACCATTCCGGCCACATCGCGCAGCGGTGACCGTTTGAGCCTGCGCTCGGACAGCGGCCGCGCCGGCTCACCCTCAAAATCAATGATGACAAAGTCTTTTCCGGTAAACAACACCTGACCGAGGTGGTAGTCACCGTGAATGCGAATCTTCATGGCCGATATTTTCTTGCCGGTTATTTTTCGCAGTCGCGCCAGGATAGAATTCTGTGAAGCAAGTATTTGGTCGGCTTCTTCTTGGCCTGCGCGATCGAGTTTGTTGTAGTTTTTCTCCAGTGTTCGGAAGACTGAGCGGGCGAGGTTGCGCATCGACTGGTAGACCGAGCGCTGGTAGAGTTGCGAGAAGCCTTCCGGGGCAAATGCCTTGTCGGTCGATGTTTTTGCCAGGGCAATGTGCATCTCGGCCGTTCGCTGCCCCAGCAACACCATTTTTTCGGTGTGGAAATCACCCACAAAGTTGTGGACCGGAGAATAGTCGGCGTCATTTTTCAGTGACATGTCCAGAGGAAAGACTTCGGGCGCCTCGGTCAGGTCGCGCCGACGGGCAAGCAATGTCTCAAAATACTGGCTGATATGCCCGAGCATATAAGTCCAGGCATCACCTTCGTTGCGGACGAATTCCTGGAGCAGGCCGATTTCGTACGGATTCTTCCTGGGCCGCTGGTAGGCGATGCCGCCTTTGTAATCGGGAATGTGTTCGAAGTGTCTTTTTTCCGATAGAGTGCGCCCGACCTCAACATCAGGGTTCATCCCATCTTCCAGTTTACGATAGAGCTTGAGAATATACTTGTCGCCATAAAGGATCGAGCTGTTGCTCTGCTCGGCTTTCAGAAGGCGAGTTTCCAGAGGCTGCTCGATCGCGTCCAGTTCCCGCTTGAGCGTTTTTCCCCGGCTGGAAATGAGACTGCCGTGCTGTCCCTTGATGCGACGGCGCCGTGCGATCATATCGAACAACTGAGCCTGGAACGAGTCGGCATAGACCGCATCGACGAGCACGCCCTCTTCACCGTCGGCGGTAAACTCGGCGAGGATAGCGTTCGGGAAATCCTGCCGGAACTCATGGGCAGCCTCGCGGGTGACAAAAGCCACCGGGATCTGGTAAAACTCGGGTGTGCCTTCATTATATTCAACCTGGGCCAGCAGGAGATAAACAGGGAAGTCCTCCGCCGGAACCACAATCGATTCCCGCACGGTTACTTTGCGGACTTTCCGGCCCTTGCTGCCAAACCAGCGGGCCGAGCGCATGTAGTGAGGCAGGATTCGATTTTCCAGACGGTCGACAATTTCCGGTTCAAGACGATCTTCAGGAACAGCCGCCAGTTTAAGCTTCACCGGCGAGCGTTGTGTGATATCGATCTCGTCGGGCGCCTTGCAGAGTTGGAACCAGTAGTGATTGTGCGGCCCCAGCGTGATCTGATACGGGTCGTCTTTGATGCGCGGGAAGTCATTATGACTGAATACTTCGCGGGGAACCATGTCGGTATAGTTTGACAGATCCAGTTCCACTGCCTGGGAAAACCGCGACAGATTGACGACGACCAATATAGTTTCATCCTCGTATTGGCGGATAAAAGCCAGTACACGGTGATTTTGCGGTGCGAGAAATTCACAGGTTCCCCGGCTGAACGCCTTGAATTTCCTCCGCATCGCAATCACGCGGCGCATCCACCACAGCAGCGACGACGAATTTCTATCCTGCGTTTCCACATTGATCGCTTCGAAATGATACTCCGGTTCGATGATTGTGGGCAAATACAATTTATGCGGGTTTGCTTTGGAGAAACCGGCGTTCCGGTCAGGCGTCCACTGCATGGGGGTCCGGACTCCGTCACGATCACCCAGATAGTAATTGTCACCCATACCGATTTCATCGCCATAGTACAGCACCGGCGTACCCGGCAGCGAGAGCAACAGGATATTCAGCAGTTCGATCCGTTTCCGGTTGTTGCCCAGAAGCGGCGCCAGCCGGCGGCGGATCCCTACATTGATTTTAGCACGTGGGTCCTCGGCGTACATGCGGTACATGTAGTCGCGTTCTTCATCGGTTACCATCTCCAGTGTCAGCTCATCGTGATTGCGGAGGAACATTGCCCACTGGGCGTTTTCCGGGATTTCCAGGGGCGGGTCAAGGATCTCAATGATCGGGTACCGTTCCTCCATCTGAAGCGCCATAAACATGCGCGGCATCACCGGGAAGTTAAAGGCCATATGGCATTCATCGCCATCGCCAAAATAGGCGATAGCGTCCTCGGACCACTGGTTGGCCTCGGCCAGCAGCATGCGATCCTTGTACTTGCGATCCACATGGGCCCGGAGCTTTTTAAGAAACTCGTGGGTCTCAGGCAGGTTTTCGCAGTTGGTCTCTTCGCGCTCGTAGAGATACGGCACGGCATCGAGCCGGAGACCGTCAACTCCCATATCAAACCAGAAGTCGATGACATCGATCAACGCCTTGTGGACTTTGGGATTTTCAAAATTCAGATCCGGCTGATGGGAATAAAACCGGTGCCAGTAGTAGGCCTTGGCCACCGGGTCCCAGGTCCAGTTGGACTGCTCAAAATCCTGGAAAATGATCCGGGCGTCGGCGTACCTGTCGGGCGTGTCACTCCAGACATAGTAGTCGCGCCACTTGCTGCCCGGTTTGGCCTGGCGGGATTTGCGGAACCACGGGTGCTGATCCGAGGTGTGGTTGAGGACCAGTTCCGTAATGACACGCAAACCGCGGACATGCGCCTGTTTGAGCAACTCACGGAAATCGGACAGGGTACCGTACGACGGGTTAACATCGGTATAGTAGGCAATGTCATAGCCGTCATCACGCAACGGCGATGGATAAAATGGAAGCAGCCACAGCGCGGTCACGCCCAGATTTTGCAAATAGTCCAATCGGCTGATAATCCCCCTGATATCACCGATACCGTCATCGTTGCTGTCCTGGAACGCTTTTATGTGCAACTCATAAATAACGGCGTCTTTATACCATTGCGGATCGCTGACTATCTTCGATGTCGATCTCCGTTTGCGGGCCATAATCGGGTATCTAAGTCCTTCCCTTACATGTAGTAGTCGAAGTCTGTTTCGCGCCGCATCCGACGGTGTACGCGGAATATGTGGAACGGTATAATCTGTGGATCCAGTTCCACGTAATTGTGGCCTCCCTGCCAGATGAACTTATCATCGCTGAGAAGATCGTAGACAAGATACGGCTGGTCGGGATCTATTCCCAGCCTGGCAAGCGGCAGGCGCACCCACCCCGACTGCTTGTGGAACGGGTCCAGATTGACCAGAACCAGGATTACATTTGACAGGTCCTCGGTCGTCTTGCCGTAGAAGAGCATGAAATCATTGTCGACTTCGAAAAATTCAAGGTTGTTGGTTCTCTGGAGCGCTTCGTTTTCATGTCGAACCTGATTGATCATCGATATGATATCCGCGATGCTGCTTCTCTGCTTCAGGTCCCAGTTCTTCAGCTCGTATTTTTCCGAGTTCAGGTATTCTTCTTTCCCGACCACCGCCTCGTTCACACACAGCTCGAACGCCGGCCCGTACATCCCATAGTTGGATGACAATGTTGCCGCCAGCACTTCGCGGATCAGAAACGCCGGGCGCCCGCCATACTGGAGAAACTCGGGTAAAATATCCGGTGTATTCGGCCAGAAATTGGGCCGGAAGTATTCGCGGACCTGACCGGTCGTCAACCCGGTGAGATACTCGATCAACTCCCACTTGCTGTTGCGCCAGGTGAAATACGTGTACGACTGGCTGAACCCGACTTTCGCCAGACGCCCCATGACCTGCGGACGCGTGAACGCTTCGGCTAAGAAGATCGTATCCGGGTACTCCTTGCGCACTTCGTTGATAGTCCACCGCCAGAACGGAAACGGCTTGGTGTGGGGGTTGTCGACCCGAAATATCTGCACACCTTTCGCGGCCCAGAACGTGAATACACTTCTCAGTTCTTCCCAGAGCGCTTCCCAGTCTTCGGTCTCGAAATTAAACGGGACGATGTCTTCGTACTTCTTTGGCGGGTTCTCGGCGTACTGGATGGAACCATCGGGCCGCCAGAGGAACCATTCCGGGTGTTCCTTGATATACGGATGATCAGGCGAACACTGAAAGGCGATGTCCAGCGCGACCTCTATCCCCAGCTTCTTCGCAGCACTTACGAAGTGCTCGAAATCCTTCATAGTGCCAAGCTCCGGGTGCACGGCTTTGTGCCCGCCGGACCTGGCGCCAATTGCCCAAGGGCTGCCCGGGTCACCTTTCTTGGATCTCGTGGCGTTGTTTTTTCCCTTGCGATTGGTCGTTCCGATCGGGTGAATCGGCGGGAGATAGACCACATCAAAGCCCATCTCCGCCAGCCGAGGGAGGAGTTTTTCGGCCTCTTTGAAGGTGCCGTGTTTCCCCTTGGCTCCAAAGGATCTCGGGAAGAACTCATACCAGGTCGAAAACAGCGCTTTCTTGCGTTCAACCTCGACCCGAAGCTCACGGGCATAACGGGTCGCCAATTTTCTTTCAGGGTGGGCCTCCATTAGTCGGGAAAGATCCTCATTCAGGGCGGTTGCGACCGCCTCATCGGTATCGTCAGTCGACTCCAGCCGTTCCGCAAACTTCTTCAGTTGCTTGGCGGCGTCTTTGGTCGCCCGTGCCGCGCCCTGCTTTACTAATTCCGCGCCAATTTGGAGATCGACCCGTATATCCTGGCCGGCAGCCACTTTCTTGCGAAGATCCATTTGCCAGGTGGCGAAGTGATCAATTCGCCCCTCGACGGTGAACCGGTAGCCAGCCCGGTCGGCGGCGGTGAAGACGCCCTCCCAGCGGTCGTTGCGGAGCGGCCGCATGCGAATTTCGTGAAACTCTTTTTCGTTTTCGGTCCGATATAGAAGGGCGGCTGCGATCTGATCGTGGCCATCGGAGAAAACGCTGGCCCGGACAGTCACATCCTCGCCGAGGACCCGTTTGACCGGGAATTCTCCAGCGTCGATTTCCGGTTCCACATTCTGTATTGTAACTCGTTGTCTTCCTTGTAAATGCAATGATTCTCCTTCCGTGAGCTCGGCACGTCAGTCCCTCCAGGCAGGCCCCGAAATCGTTCATTTCAGGCTTTTCGGGAGACCACATGCAATGTTAATCGCATGTTTTCAAGATAAGTAAGCAAAATGTTAAGTCTTTGTCAAATAGATACTTAACGCATCGGCTCTGTTGCAGCAAAACCGGTGGCGCAGAGCATCCAATTTCACGCTTCGCGCGCCCGGTAAGTCTCCACTCCGGCCGGGGAAATCACTTGGGGTAAAGGCGGTTAGACGTTCGCTCCCGGCATTCAATAGTTGGAACGCACCGGAAGGGTAAAAAGTTCGTTGCCTGGCGGGAATTGCAGGACATTGATGCCATCGGCGCAGGCTGTAATTGGCAGTTCGGTCTTGTGACAGATCTCTATCGCCCGAGGCAAAAGTTCGCAAGGGAGGCCGTCGGCCAGAGTACAATGCGGCACCCAGATGCCAGGACGGTAATAATCGCGGAGCCCTTCACCGCAGACGCTAAAGGTCCGATGGAAATCGGCGTGGAGGACGAGCAGGTCGGCGGTGACTGTCACGCCAAAAAACACTGCCGACTCTTCCGCCCGGGGAAAGACGCCGACGCTTGACAGAATTATCGGAAAAGAGGCGTAGCGCTCGGCAAATTCGGCCAGGAATGCTTTGCAGGCGGCTTTGTCCAGTTCATCGGCGATGCCCAGCGTGATATGCGGTCGAAACGGGCTGGTGAGCATCTGTGATGAGACTTCCCGATCAGCCAGCTCCTGCCACACTCCGTTGACGATAGTCGAAGTCTGTTTGTCCAGCGTGTATCCTATAGCGTACGGCATGAGTCAGACGTTTTTCCCGAAAAACTCGTTCAAAATGAAGTTTTTGCACGGCACTTTGCGGCGATCATAGTCCTTTTGCAGTTCACTATCGTCGTAAGGGACCGCTTCATACGAGATCCGATACCCGCCGCGCTGAAATTCCAGCACACAGTAGCGTGCCAGGGGCCGATAAAAACAGCCCAGCGCCCCGGGGTTGATATACCTTGTTTTGCCTTGAACGTCCGAGAACGGATGACTGTGCCCGTAAAAGAGAAGTTCCGTGTGAAACTGCGCGAAGATACTGTCAAGTTCATCCGGCCCGGGATCATCGCGCATGACGGAGACGAAATCGTTTAGTCCGGGAGAGAGACCGTAGTGGACAAATGTTACACCGACGCCGTTGAATTCGTGCTGTATATAATACGGCCACTTTTCCAACTCGTTACGGTAGCCGTCGGACAACTGCTCGGCAGTCCAGCGACAGTGGACAGCTTCGCGCTCCTTCATAATGCTGGGCAACGGGTCCGGCATGCCATGGACAAAGATCGCATCGTGATTCCCCATGATAAACGAACTGCGGGGGATGCTCAGAAGTGCATCCAGCGTCTCGGCCGGATATGGCCCGATATCAATCGCATCACCGGTATGAACGGCCAGATCATAGCCCTCGGCTTCGATAACTTTGCGGAAAGCAAGAACCGCCGGCAGGTTGGCGTGGGTATCGGTAAACACAATGATCTTCATAGCGACGCTCCTCAATCAAACTACGTTACATTCCGGCGGCGTGCAAGTGATTCCCGCGATTAGCCGGAAAGCGGTTGTACACGCAAGGTCACTTCTTTACATTGGGAAAAGATGAAATGTGCGATGTCTCGACAATGATGGAGGCTCAGATTGGAAGCATTCAAGTACCACGTATACATATGTACTCAGCAGAAGCCCGATGGTATCCCCTGTTGCTGCGCCAACGGTTCTGAAAAAGTGCTCGCAGCAATGAGGCGAGAGGTCGCCGACCGGGGACTGGCCGACACGGTGCAAATCACAACCAGCGGTTCAATCGGCCTGTGTAATTCCGGTCCGAATATGATCGTGTATCCCGAGGGCGTTTGGTACTCCGGCGTGACCATTGGCGACGTACCGGAGATCGTGCAGAGTCATTTCGCCGCAGGTCAGCCGGTCGAACGCCTAATGCGAACGGACCTCGATGCCCTCCGGCAGGAGATCGACAGTAACAAGGCGAAAATGATCGCAGGGATGAAAGCCAAAGAGGAAGCCGGTATGCTGCCCGATGATATCGTCGAGGACATCCGGAGCTTCTGGACAAGCCGGATGCTGCTGACGGCTATCGAACTGGACATCTTTACTGCTGTCGCAAAAGGGGGCGATGTCAAAAAAGTCGCTGCACAGATTAATGCCAGTGAACGTGGGACAGAGATGATGCTCAATGTCCTCACAGCCTATAGTCTCCTGGAGAAGAAGAACGGCACCTATGTCAATGGTCCGATTGCTGAACGCTATCTGGTTGAGGGCGGGCCAAGTGATTCACGTATCAGCCTGATGCACCAGGTTGCTCTTTGGAACCGATGGAACTCACTGACCGAGTGTGTCCGGGAGGGAACCTCGGTGACGTACGAGGGTCGGATGGAAGATCGTGATTCCAAGTGGACCGAGGCATTTATCGCCGCGATGCATAAATCGGCCGGCTTTCGAGCCGGACAGGTAGTCAACGCGTTGGATGCCTCCAAATTCACGCGGATGCTGGATGTTGGCGGCGGTTCGGGCGCCTATTCGATCGCGTTTGCCAGGGCGAATCCATCGCTGCATGCCGAGGTCTTCGATACGGAGTCCGTAACACCCATTGCCAGGCGGCATATAGACGCTGCCGGAGTAGCCGACCGGGTGTCCACGCGGTCCGGCGACCTCCACACCGACAAACTCGGCGCCGGCTTTGACCTCGTCTTCATCTCGGCAATTTACCACATGCTAAGCCCGGACGATTGCCTGGAGCTTTCGCAGAAAGCCTACGAGACACTCACCCCCGGCGGCACCATAGTCTTGCAGGATTTTATTCTGAATCCGGAAAAGACTGCCCCGTTCACCGGGGCGCTGTTTGCCCTGAACATGCTGGTGGCGACGAAAGCAGGAAATTCGTACAGTATCTCAGAATATACCGACTGGCTGACCGAAGCCGGCTTTCAGAATGTACGGCATGTGCCGCTGGCCGGACCGACCGGTCTCGTTGTCGCTCAGTGTCCGGAGGTCAAGTAGCTATGGATCTCAAGGAATTTCGCCGTCACGCCCACGACCTGGTAGACTGGATGGCTGACTATCTTGAAAACGTGCGGGACTACCCCCCGAAATCTCAGGTCAACCCGGGGGATATTCTTAGAGAACTGCCTGACGATCCGCCGGAAAACGGCGAACCGTTTGAACAGATTTTTGCCGATTTCGAACAGATCATCATGCCCGGCATCACCCACTGGCAGCACCCGTGTTTTATGGCTTACTTCCCGGCCAACTCCTCCCCGCCGTCGGTGCTGGGGGAAATGCTGACCTCGACTTTAGCTGCGCAGTGCATGATCTGGCAAACATCGCCCGCCGCCGCCGAATTGGAAGAGCGGACGATGGACTGGCTGGGCGCGATGCTCGGATTACCGGGTGAATGGCACGGTGTCATCCAGGACAGCGCCTCGACCGCCACGCTTTGCTCGCTTCTCACGGCGCGCGAGAAGTTCTTCGACTACCAGATTAATGAAAACGGTCTGCAGGGTGAACCGGTGTTCGCCGTCTACTACTCCTCGGAAACTCACTCCTCGATTGAGAAGGACGTCAAGATTGCGGGACTGGGGCGGGCCAACGTGTGTAAGATCGAAGTCGATCGAGACTATGCCCTCAAACCCGGGGCACTCGAGGCCGCCATTGTGCGCGACCGCGCCGCCGGCATAATACCCCTGTGTGTTGTGGCCACTATCGGAACCACGGGCTCGACCGCAATCGATCCGCTGGGGCCGATCAGCGATATTTGCTCGCGTCATGATGTCTGGCTGCATGTCGATGCCGCCTATGCCGGGACGGCGCTGGTTCTGCCGGAGATGCGCTATATGATCGAAGGCATCGAGGCTGTTGACACCTTTGTGTTTAATCCGCATAAGTGGATGATGACCAACTTCGACTGCTCGGCGTATTTCGTTAAAGACAAAGAGGCACTTATCCGAACGTTCGAAATTCACCCGGAGTACCTCAAGACGAAGGAGACTCAGGTCGTTAACAATTACCGCGACTGGGGCGTCCCGCTGGGACGACGGTTCCGGGCGCTGAAACTCTGGTTTGTGCTCCGAAGCTACGGGGTTAGAGGTATTCAGGAGAAAGTCCGCTATCACCTGGGGCTGGCCGAAAGCGTAAAAGAGCGGATCGAGGCCTCCGATGACTTTCAGTTATTGGCGCCGGTGCCGTTTTCGCTGGTCTGCTTCCGATATGCTCCGCCGGAAATAACCGATGAGCAGTCACTGAACGCACTCAACGAACGGCTGCTCGACGAGATCAACAAGTCCGGAAAGCTTTTCCTGACACATACCAAGCTCGGCGAAAACTATACGATCCGGATAGTGACCTCGCAAACAAATGTCACCCAGGCTGATGTTGACCTGGCCTGGAAGATCATCACCGACACGGCTCGAAGGCTGCATAAAACCGGATAAAGCGAGCAACCTTGGCTTCTTCCGGTCGTAAACCGGGTAGTCGGCAGTCAGTTGGATGCCGCCGAATCCCGGCGGCCTAGGCTGGGGAAAAAGATGAATCAGGAAATATCGGACAGTGGCGCCGGGCAAAGTGTACCGCCGCCAGCGCAAACAGACCTTCAGCCGCTCGGTCCCATCGCCGCCGCCGAACGATATCGATCCATTGATATTCTTCGAGGCATCGCGGTTCTTGGAATCCTCGTCATCAACATTCTCATTTTTGGGCTTCCGCAACAGGCGATGACAGATCCGACCAGCCTTGGCGAGCCGAACACTATCGGCTGGATCGCCTGGGGTATAAGCGAACTGTTCTTTTTCCAGAAATTCATGACGATTTTCTCCCTGCTGTTTGGCGCGGGGGTAATTCTCATGTACCAGCGGGCGGAATCCCGGGGGATTGAATTTGGACGGACCTACTACCGACGGATCCTGATTCTGCTTCTTATTGGGTTTCTCCACGGCTGTTTCTGGTGGGGTGATATTCTGTTCTCGTATGCGGTCTGCGGACTGCTCATCTGGCTGTTCCGACGACTATCCCCGACTAAATTAGTTGTCATCGGATCGCTGGTCATGTTCGTTGCAATGTCGGTGTTTTACGGTCTCGGCACCGGATTCAACTATGTCGAACAGGTGCATCTCGAGGCCCAGGCAGCGCTTGAGGCAGGCGAGGAACTTACGAAATCGCAACAGACCATGACAGACATCTGGCGGGGAATCGAAGAAGGGATGCTCGGCTCAGAAGCAGCAATGAAAGAACATATAGAGACCTTCCGGTCCCGACCGCTGTCGACCTTTCTCAGCAACGCTGTGCAGGCGGTTGTTAACCAGACTTTCGTGCTGTTCGGATTTGTTATCTGGCGAGCGGGCGGGCTGATGCTGATTGGCATGGGATTGATGAAAACCGGTGTCTTTACCGGCCAACGATCAAACCGGTACTATGCCTGGATGATGTCTCTCGGCTACGCTGCCGGCTTTCCGCTGACCTTAGTTGGCATGGCCAAGCTGCTGGAGTCAGATTTCTCTCTCGGGACTGGTCTCCAGGTGATGGGCGGAGTGGGATATATCTCGAGCGTCCTCGTGGGATTCGGCCATGTCGGACTGATAATGCTGCTGTACAAGTCAGGAAAGCTGGAAAAACTCATGCGGCGTTTTGCCGCTGTGGGGCGCATGGCACTGACCAATTACGTTTTCCACTCCGTGGCTTTTGTCTTCGTGTTCTGGAGCTACGGGTTCGGCCTGTATGCTTACTTTGACCGTGCCACGCTCCTGTTGTTTGTGCTCGGTATGTGGACGCTGCAGCTCTGGCTCAGTCCGATATGGCTGCAGCACTTCAAGTTTGGACCAGTCGAATGGCTCTGGCGATCCTGGACATACAAAAATAAGCAGCCGATGCGCCTCGCACCGGCTGCGGAATCGGCTGCAGTTGAAGCATCGGTCTAGCCGCAAAGAACGGCACCGCCGTTGACGTTCAGGATCTCGCCGGTAATAAATGTTGAAAGATCCGAGGCCATGAACAGAATCGGCCCGGCCAGCTCTTCTGGACGCCCGCCCCGTCCCAGCGGTATAACCGAACGGATATTTGCACTGCCCTCACCCTTGAGTGCCTCCGCGCTCATATCGGTTTCTACCCAGCCGGGGGCTACGCAGTTAACACGGATGCCGTAGTCGGCCAGCTCAGGGGCAAGCGATTTGGTGAGACTGATCACGCCCCCTTTGGTCGCGGCGTATGGCGAGTAATATGCCTCGCCTCGCTGACCGGCTGTAGATGATATGTTGATGATGTTTCCGGATTTCTGCTTTTTCATATGCGGTATCACCGCCGTGCAGACATAAAAAGTCCCCATCAGGTTGATATCAATCGTCTCCTGCAGTCGCTCGCGGGTGATTTCATCGATCGGGTTGTTAATCCAGACGCCGGCGTTGTTTATGACACAGTCAATCCGCCCGAACTCGGCCACGACGTCCTCCACCATTTCATCAACCTGATCCTTGTCGGCAACATCAGCCTGAAAAGCGGCGGCCCGAACGGACTGTGCCCGGCATTGCGTGACAACTTCCTTTGCTGCGTCCTTGTCCGAACGGTAATTGATAGCGACATGCCCGCCGGCCCCGGCAAACATGACGGCCGTAGCCCGGCCGATCCCCCGTGATCCGCCGGTAATCAGAGTAATGCTGCCGTTGAGGGCTATCATAAGTTCCTCCAGTAGAGTCTCCGTTTCGATTTGTTGATCAAAAGGTAACCATTATCATCGCGCAATCAAGACTAACCTGCCGTTACCTTAACAGACCTCCACCCTCTCGGGACTTAAGCGGTGAACTAAAAGTGACGAGAAATCAATTGGAATCGGATGGATACGCCTGACCGATGCGGTCGTACTGTGCGACAGGCAGCAACGGACCAGGAACTGAACGTGGTTGAAACGCAAGGCGCCGGTTGCCGCTTTGGCCGCCGGTGTGTCTTTCCCCAGCTCAGGTATGAATCACGTCTCGCCGCCTGCAGGAGTCGCTTTTAAACCGATGCATGCTCGGGGGGAGCCATGAACTCCGGACCGACCGGATCGTCGATAGTCTCATTCACGATTTTGATAATTTCTTCGTGATCTTCATCGGTCAACGTTAGCCCCTGGACCGCCTCCAGTGGTTCGAGCTGGTCCGGTCGGCGCGCGCCCATCAGGGCGATATCGGCACCGACATCGAGAGTCCATCGGACAGCAAGTTCAAGTACCGAGCGGCCGTAGCGCCTTTTAACGTAAGACTCCAGCTTGTCCACGGCTTCAAGATACTGGCTGAATCGCGGCTGTTTGAATTTCGGGTCGTGCCTTCGGAGATCGTCGCCCACAAAAGTACGGTCTTTGCTCATTTTCCCGGACAGCATGCCTCGACAGAGGGTACCATAGGTCATTGTGGCAATGTCGTTGGTTTTGCAATAAGACAGAATATCATTCTCGATGCCGCGCTCAAAGAGGTTGTACGGCGGCTCGAGAATCTGAAGCGGAGCGGACGCCCGAAACGAATCCATCTGATCGACATCGTAGTTACTCACACCAATCGCTCGAATCTTGCGCGCCTGAAAGAGGTCGTTCATGGTTTCCGCAGTTTCCGCAAAATCGGTGTCCGGATCCGGCCAGTGGATGAAATAAATGTCTACATAATCGGTTTGTAGACGGCGAAGCGAATCATCGATTTCCTCTTCAATCCGCTTGCGCGAGGAGTTCCTCGCGACTTTTCCTTTCTCATTCCATTGAAGGCCGCACTTCGTACTCAGGATCACTTTGTCGCGGTGGCCGTATTGCTTGAGCGCCTTACCGACTATCTCTTCCGACTTGCCAAAACCGTAGATCGGCGCCGTATCGACAACATTGATGCCTTTTTCCAACGCAGCGACAATAGTATCGATTGAGTCCTGCTCGTCGGTACCGCCCCACATCCATCCGCCGATAGCCCAGGTTCCCAGGCCGATCCGCGACACTTCCATGTTCATTGATTTGAGAATTTTCGTTTCCATCTCCTGCCGCTCCTGTAATCGGTAGTTTATTAGATCATTTCCTGCAGGGCCCTGGCGTCCCGTGCCGCATAACCGTTCTGGTCATTGTCAAAATAGCAATATATGTCGTTTACCTGCGTTTGCCAATTCTGTATCGATCCGACCCATCCGGCCAAGCCCTTTTTGCCGTATTCTCCCTCGTAGGTATCACCGGGGCCATGCAGTCGGATATAGATGAAATCCGCCGTGATCTCTTTTGGCGATTTTTGACCAGCCAGTTCGTACATGCAAAGTGCTATATTATGATCCGTTACCAGATTCAAAACTTCATCGTTAAACCATGAGAACTGAAAACTACCATTGCTCGTGTCGTGCAAGCTTTTGAGGGTTGACCCGGAGGGCTGGTTGTAGAACGAATTGCTGACCTCCACGGTATTGAAATGATCGCAGTAGAAACCAAGCATGTCGGAATCGGCGAATTCTTCGGGGTAGAACGGACCCTTCCAATGGGCGTGGTTCCACCCCGAAGTGCCGATATGTATTTTTGCCGTGGACGCCACGCTGGATCAGTTGACTATCACGACGCCGGTATGCTCGCCGGGATGAATGGTGCAGAAGCAGTTATGAGTCCCCGGTTGTGTGAATGCATACGTAACAACCAAACCCTGGCCAATGGTTGAGCTGTTCAGCGGACCACTTTGATTGCCCGGCGTGCCACCGGTGGCGGTTTGGACAAAGCCGGAACGATTTGTCCACTTCATCTCCGCACCACTTGAGACGACCAGAGTTTCCGGGACACAGGTGTCTTCATCTGAAAAGACCTCGTCGAGTGGTGGAATGGAATCCGATCCGATAGCGATACCGCGTGGATAATCATCTTCATCATCGCAACCAACAGTCAGCAGCATCAGGCCGAGGCCGGCGACAACAAAGAAAAGAGTAGTAGCAGAAATCTACGGTCCGTATCATAGTGAGCAGGGTGACCCCATTCATCTTTGTGAGGTAACCGGCAGTGGTATTCCCATCTACGGTTTACACGCGATCCTTGACCGATTCGGCGCCGACAAGATTTGCGCAATGGGCACCGCAGTACGGCGTGCCGTCGACTTCGACACCGTGACCGATGATACGCGTGTCGCATCGGTCGCAGGTGGGGGCCAGGGCGGTAATGGCACACTCGAAACAATCGAAAGTGTGTTTCTTACCTCGCATCGTGATTTCAAAGGCCTTGTCATAGTCATTTCCACATTGTTCACATTTTGGCATTGTAACTTCTCCTCTGGTTTTTATAAATGGTTACGACTGCTTCGTGTTCGGTGGAGTGAGCAGCGGGTCGAAATCACCGGGCAACTGACTTTTGATATCCTTCATTTCGCCTTCGGTGAGCGCCTCAGAGAGCACGGCCATGACTGTTCGCGCCTGGATCTGGGCGGATTTTTCGTCGGACTTAGTGCGCTCCGACACTCGCCGATAGAACTCATCCAGATCGAAGTTCTCTGTCGTCTTTGTTGCCTTCGATTCAGTCACGAACCGACCTAATTCTTCGGGCAATTGTGCTGCGAAATTTTCGGGTTCATTGCCGGCCAGTCGTTCGGCGAGTGTTTGCAGCGTGACGCGCGTTGCGGTAATTGCGTCCTGTTCGTTTGACAGATCGGCAATGTTCTGAACTTTTGCTATAAAGTCATGATATTTCATGGTCGACTCCTTTCGATCTATATCGCTGCCGCCAAAGCGACGAGCATTGCGGAAAGCTCGATATTAAGCAATTTGCTGGCGGAGATGTTGAGGCGATCAGATGTCACGCGGGCATGTAGACTTGCCGGACTCGGCTCGTGCCCGCATCAATTATAACAATGGGCGGCAACTCTGGTTCCGCGCCGCCGGTGTTCGGGACAGAAGTAACAGGAGCGACCGGATATCCGAATTTTTGTTATGGTTCCGCCGCTTTTCGGACATTTTTCACCGTCGTCCCTTTTGGGTGTAAGATAAGTGCGCGGATCTAATCCGACGCGGAAAAGGATCTCATCGCTGTAGACGTTGCCGATACCGGCTATAACAGACCTGATCATCAGCTTCGACTTGATTGTCCCCCGCCGATCTTCGATTGGCTGGTAAAAGACACAAAAATCTAATTCATCCCCGAGCGGATCCGGTCCGAGACAATTATCATCGATAAACTTATCCGGGTCGCTTGTGAGACCCAGCTTGCCGAGTTTACGTCTGCAACGGCTATCTCTATTCGTTTAGGGAGAGCGGTGGAGTCAATGTATCGCTTAAATGTTTCCACATCCGGTAATTCTGGCATAGTAACAAACAAGGTGAGAATTGAAGAATATACAAGAAGGGGAATTGCCGTAAGCAATACGTGTCGTTTTTACGCATCCGATGGCAATGAAAAGGCCGGGAAAAATCCCGGCCCTTATTTACAATAGACAATTTCTGTTACTGCTTACCGGCCGATGTCGCTAGGCGCTCCTCGGCCCGCCTGGCGATATCCTGCATGGCCTCGATCGCCCTGTCGATATGGGCTTCGGTATTAAACGGGCCGATTGCAAAGCGCACACCGCCGTGTTGTTGAAGCGTCCCGATCTGTTTGTGAACCAGCGGAGCGCAGTGAAGGCCGGTTCGAGTGGCGATATCAAAGTCGACGTCGAGAATGATTCCAACATCACCCGCCTCGAACCCCTCGATATTCATTGTGATTGTCGAAAGATGGTTCTTCAGGCTTTCACAGCAATAGACCGTAACTCCGTCGATCTCGTTGAACCCGTCGACCAGTCTGCCAGCCAGCTTCATTTCTTTGGCGTGTATCGCCTCCACCCCGCCCTGTTCCTCGATCCAGTCTTGCCCCGCCCAGAGCGATGCAATGCCGACCATGTTGGGGGTGCCGTATTCCATTCGGTACGGGTATTCATCAAGATGGTACGGATAGGCCGAGCGCACCCCGGTTCCTCCCGCTCGGCTGTGGCGAATATCGACATGACCGCGCACACACATTCCGCCGATACCGGTTGCGCCCATCAAGCCTTTGTGCCCTGTGAACGCGACGACATCGATATTCATCTGTTGCATGTTGATCGGGACCACTCCGGCGGTCTGGGAGGCATCGATGGCAAACAGCACTCCGGCTTCTTTACATATTCGGCCAATCTCTGCCACCGGCTGGACCGTCCCAAGCACATTGGAGCCGTGATTGACAATAACCAGCTTCGTTTTCTTCGAGATGGCCTTTTTGATATCATCAGGATCGACAAAACCGCTTTGGTCAAAGGGAACCCAGGTGGCCTCGATACCGGCGTCGCGCACAAGATGATTAATGGGACGAATGACCGAATTGTGTTCCAGATTCGTTGTCACGACATGATCACCCGCCAGCAGGAGACCGTTGATGATCAAATTGAGGCTGTCGGTGGCGTTGTACGAAAAACACAACCGTTCCGGCACTGCTTCATCGCCGCCGAAAAACCGCGTGAGACGGGTGCGCAGATTCTCGACGATATTGCCGGCCTCAATCGCTTTATCAAAGCCGCTGCGGCCGGGGTTGACGCCACAGCCACGGTAGAATTCGGTCATGAAGCTGTACACCCGGTCCGGTTTCGGCCAGGAGGTGGCGGCATTGTCCAGATATATGAGATTTTCCACGATAGACCTCGCAAACAGATTTGAGATTCCGGCTGCGCGGCGAAATTATACCAATCAATCGCCGTTTACTGCCTTAAGATATGTCAGGATCACGATCTGTCAATCAAATGTGGTAAAAATCGTCTCTGATTGATGAGTCAGGAAATGTCAGGGAGACGGGAGATTACGTGCTCGACAAGGTCATCACGATTGTCGCGGGTGACTTCAATCAAGCGGCTATCGGTTCTCTTTTTGGCTTCCCGACTAAGGCCGCCTCCTTTGAGCGCCACCATTGCAATCACCGGTCGCGAACTGTCCAGCAGGCGTCGGACAATCTGCCGGAATTTCCCCGAGAAACACTCCATTCTGCCTATCTCATCAATTACGACCGGGCTCGATCGATCCAAATCGAGGTGCAGTTGGCTTAGAAACTGTTCGAAGGTTGCGACATTAACCCGTATTTACTGGCCCTATACGGCGATGTGATAGCTTTATGCGCCAGCATTTCCTCCCATCCATCGTACGAAACCAGCTTGGAGCCGGAGCGTGAAGTCCCCTCACGAATCTCGTCCGTATAAAACCCTTCCACTTCTGTAAATCGCTCAGCAACCCTTTGGACAAGTGCAAATCACCCGGCGTTTCCGGTCGGTCCAGCGCATACGGTTTGGCAGAATCTATTCCCGCAACCGGCTCAAAACGCACGGCACCGGACTGAGTATGATGCCGTCGGCATCCTCGGGCGGGAAGACTTCGGTCGCTCCGCAGGAACGGACAACAACAGCATCGATCTTCTCGCGCTCGATCCAGTCCGTTGTCAGCCGTACTTTTTCAGAGGCAACGACAATTTTCCGCGATGGCAACTTGCCGTCGACGACGATATCCTGCGGAGCGGCGGCTGCCAGTTTCACCTGTTTCACCAAATTTGAATCTTGGCAGGACCTGGTTTGACGACGTAGGTTGATGGTGTTATGGAGGTTAGGAGATTATCGAGGACGTCTGCCGGGCACCGAGCCGCCAAGCTCAGGAGCTTGCTTGTGAACCTGGAAGACGCGTTTCATGTGGCAGGAGCCGGCAACGCTCAACACGCCGCGCAGCAAAAACTCCTGCGAATGTGCTGCTACTACCTGGCGGGTCGACAGGGCTTTTCAGATGGGACAAACCTGAATTCATTTTTCGAGGACCCCGGCCCGGAGAACCTGCCGATCAAATTCGACGATATTGATGAAACACTCCCGGATTTCACCGCATCGGATCTCACCGATATGGTCCAGCTTCTTTTTCCCGGTCGCAAAACGAGAGGCTCCTACTACACCCCGGTCTGGCTGGCCCGGGCGATGTGCCGCGATGCCCTGATACGCACGCTCGGCCCTCGGTGTGAGACACTGCTTGATGACAGTACCATTAATATGGACCCACCCGAGACTCAGGCCATTTACGATCAGCTGCGGACGCTGCGGGTTCTCGATCCCGCTTGCGGCGGGGGTGTGTTTCTGGTGGAAATGCTGCATCTACTGCTGCGGTTACATCAGCGAGTTGAAGCGGCGGGACCGGACAGCCGGCAGAGCCCGTCGGCTGCTGTCGTTCACCGAATCATTCAAGACAACTTGTTCGGCGTGGACCTCGATCCCAACGCCCTGGCCGTGACCCGGTTCCGACTCTGGCTAGCGTGTCGGAGGCTCGGCGGAAATCTGACCCCGGAGACGATCGTGCGGAATCTTCAACCGGGAGACAGCCTGATCACCGAACCCCTTGGGCTGAAAGCGGATATCGTGATCACGAACCCGCCGTATGGTGTTCGCATAGCACCGGAAATACGAAATCACCTGTTTAACCCAAATGACTCCGGGCGCCAATCCCGAGACTCCTGTGGGCTGTTTATTGCCCGATCGCTTGAGCTAACGAGAGAAAACGGCATTGTCAGTCTGCTGGTGGGCGACAGCTGGCGTACCATCCGAAGCCACTTTCCCTTGCGAGAACGACTCCTGCGCGAGACATCTATTGAACGTATCGTGGAACTTCCGGGGCATGTCTTTGATGCCACCGTAACGACTAATGTACTGGTACTGCGAAATGGTAAGGCTGGGGCTGAACACAACATTGAAGCGACAGACTTTTCGGCAGTCAGGACCGACGACACCAAATTAGTAGAGTCCACACTTGAGTCCCCGCAGTCACACACGAAGAGGCTTTCAGACATAGTGTATTGCTACCGTCAATCCGAATGCACGACACTACCGCGCGCACCGATCTTCATTGGGTCATGGCGCCTGCGCCGGTTGATGACTGACACGACTCTGATACCACTGGGAAAAATCGCTGATATCAGACATGGTCTCACTACCGGCAATACGCGAAAGTTTGTCTATAAGTCGTCGGGAGCGCGCGGAGCCTACCGTGCTGCCTCTCCGGAATTGATACTGGATATGGGCGAGACAAATCTTACCCAAGACGAGCAATGGCACGGCATCGACCCCGAGCGATACGATGGACGCTACCTCGTGCCGTACGACAAGGGCGGGGCCAGCCGATCCGACAGCAACTGGCTGCCGTGTTACAACGTTCCGACCGAGTATTATATCGACTGGCGGCGCTCAAGCGTTGACGAAATGAAAAAGCTCCCAGGTTTTCGCCACGATGGCAAAGAGTTTTACTTCCGGTCCGGAATTACGTTTTCCCACACGGGTCGCTACGCCCCGACATTCCGGCTCGGGTCAGCCTCGGTATTCGACACCGCCGGGTCCTCTTTGTTTCCTCATGAAATGGAGATCGAACTGCTTCTGGCTGTACTCAATTCGAAGTTAGTGCGATATCTTTTCAAAACCTTCATAAATCATACTGTTAACACTGCCGAGGGCCCTCTTAAGGAAATCCCGATTGCGATGCCTTCGGAATTACCAGCCCAACAACTTTGTAAACTGGTTGGGTCAATTATTCGAAAACAAAGCCGGGATCGTTACTATCCTTATTTCCAGTATGAACAACTCGCCATCGACGAGCTCGTGTATGAACAGTATGGATTACAGGAGACCGAAAGAACCGAAATAGAGACCTGGTTCCGGCGACGATACCCGCGAATCACTGCAGACTGCGTACCGGATGCTGTGACGCCGACATTTTCTCCCCCATATCACTGACGAATCCCCGCGTTCGTTGTGTCAGGTAGTGCTCCTCGCCGTAGGCTGTCGTGTACATGCTGTCTGCTGCAGCCAGAAGCGGCTCGGCCTCGTCGAAGCGACCCTGCAGGGCATCGCGATATATAGAGTCGGCCTCGGCCAACTGTCCGTCGTTTCGACTCACTCCGATAGATAGACAACCCCCATCCCGCCTACCCCAGCCGGTCCGTGATCTCGTAAGCACCTATCCGACTTCTTGCCCTGCCCTTAGCTCATCCCCCTACCCTAAAACAACTTAATGACCTTCCCCCCGTTTTGTGGACACTCAGTTAGGACACTGTGATTACTCCAGT
>CAZTBP010000019.1:0-77450 GCA_964612145.1 uncultured Ignavibacteriales bacterium
CACCAGGCGGCCTGATTATGAAACAATTTGTCTCATTTCTATTGACACATTCCAGTCGCATGAGATTGAGTCACGCTTTGTATTAGGGGCTGAGAATGAAGTGCACTTCCGCCTGGACGATGAATATGATCCAAATCAAAAAGTTGTGATTGACCCGGTGCTTGAGTTTAGCACCTATTTGGCAGGTATTGGGCGGGATTTCCCGGCGGCGATCGCTCTTGATAGAAACGGTGCAATTTGGGTGACGGGATATACACGATCGCACAGTTTTCCGACTCGAAAGCCACTTCTGGAATCTTTTCAAGGTGGAGCTACCGACATATTTGTCGCAAAATACTCTCCCCAGCAAAAGAAGCTTCTCTTTAGCACGTTCTTAGGAGGATCCGAGACCGATGCTGCCAAAGCGATTGCGCTCGATCGGCGAGGCAGGGCATTCATAGCCGGTGCTTCTTCGTCGCCGGATTTTCCGATCATCAAGGGCGCCCAGGAACAAATGGGTGGCAACGGGGATGCCATCATTATAAGTCTGTCATCAAATGGTCGTCGACTTTTGAGCAGTAGCTTCCTCGGGGGCTCGTCGTCGGATGATGCCCGCGGAATTGGCCTGGGACCAGACGGGTCTGTCGTTATTGGTGGGATGACTGAATCTTCAGACTTCCCGACGTATGGGGCACTTCAGAATAATATGGGTGGATGGGATGGTTTTGTTGCCAAGTTTAGTCCGGACTGTGATCAAGTACAGTTCAGCACATATCTCGGAGGAAATAGTCGCGATGCGGCAGACGCTCTGCAGGTAGATCAGGATGGTGCAATTTACGTCACCGGTTTCACCTGGTCCACCGACTTTCCCAGTGTCAATGCATTTCAGTTGCACGGCACCGGTTATGATGCTTTCGTCACTAAACTCTCTCAGGACGGAGACTATCTCATTTACAGTACTTACCTTGGTGGTGGTGCACCTGAGAGTGTAGGAGGAATGGCCGTGGATGGTGACGGAGCTGTATATGTCACCGGGAACACAAACTCCGATGATTTCCCTATCTCCAATGCCCTTCAGTCAGATCGGGGAGGAAGTTTCTGGGGAGATGCCTTTGTCTCGAAGGTCGCACCCTCAGGTCAAGAACTCATCTACAGCACTTATCTGGGCGGCGATGATTCAGATCAAGGGAAGGGGATTGCTGTTGATAAATATGGGACAGCATACGTAGTTGGTGGAACTAACTCGGCAGACTTCCCTCTGCACCGGCCCATCCGGCGCATCGAGCAGAATCGTGATGCGTTTGTTACACGACTGTCACCTGACGGTGGGAGGCTACTGTACAGTACGTACATCGGTGGTGTGGCCTTGGAGTATTGTAACGCAGTTACAGTTAACGACAGAGGTTCGGCTTTCTTGACCGGTCATACTCGTTCACAAGACTTTCCCGCAGTTGACCCTTTGCAAGTCGAGCCCGGTGATTTCGAATGGGACGGGTGGGTAGCTATAATTACAGACGAATGTTGTCTGAAAACCCACGGGTCGCAATCAAATCTGCCTGCAGACCGAACCAGCGTAGCCGAACTTACCACCTTGGTTTCCCGTCTCTTCCACAGCGAAGCATCATCGGGGCACGATGCGGCTGGAGATGTAAATGGGGATGGGGAAGTTAACATTTCAGATCTAACATATATGGCGGATTACCTGTTTAGAGGCGGACCCGCGCCGCACTACGAGTAGAATAGCGCCTGCTATTCGGCTTGTGCTGAGGTGGCGGTGAGCGAGTCAGTAGACTGAATTGTGATTGACGAAGAGAAAACAAAGAGTTCTCCGGGTCTACAAACGACTGTGCAGACGCTGAGGGGATTTAGCAAGGAAGTCTCACGGATCGTGTTGGACTACCTGCTCTTATGCGCCGCATTGATACTGCTGATATTTCCGCTTTCGTTGGCCACAGCAATTGCGGTTAGCGGGGACAAGTTTGAGCAGCCCTTGACGATCAAGATCGGCCTGGTCATTGTTCTTGGTGGCGCATCGATCTGGTTGATTCTGGTTTGCCTGGTTACGGCATGGAGGCTGAGAAAGTGGGTCACCTGCCCATTTTGTGGTGGGCGGACCAGACGGCGGACTGCTGTAACAAAGGTGTCCGGATTACTGTGTTCCTATTGTGGGCTGCTGATTGCAGATCCCGGGTCGCACAGTCGCACCGTCGGCGTAGACGAGGCCCGTACAACGGCGGACGTGCTGCTTGAGCAGAAGCGGGAAGGAAACCGGCTAAGAAAGAGCGGTTTGAAGCAAATTGCGATTGGTGCAGCCATTTTCGCCGTAGGTATTTCGCTACATCACTCTGCTGGTCTACCATCCGTCAATTCAATTACACGCAAATGCAAGGAGTCTGTGCCGAGATTTTCTCTCTTTCGGAACAGATACTCAATCCTCGTGGGAAAGAGCCGAAAACCATAACCGGCTTCTAAGGAATCAAGCCCTGTCAACTGTACTTCACCGCGGCGCTCGTCATACATCCACAGATCCATGTTCCCGGACTCACTACCGAGAAAATAGACCGGTTGATTCGGACCGGCTCTTTGCTGCAGACCTCTTTGGAAGACCGATATAGGAAGCACCTCGACATCATCGGTTTGAAGATCATAAACTGTGATCGCATACGGAACACTATCCGATAGTGAATCGAGAGACTGACCTCGAAGAGCGAGAACTTGCGATCCATCCAGCGTGAAGGAAATATCTACTGTGCTGTCAATCACAAGAAGAGTGTCAAATGAACACTCTGTTGCTCGCCGGGAAACTAGTGCTATCGTTGTCGAGTCTATAAATCGACAGCCCGGCCGGTCACATTCATCTAGGACAGCAAAGATTGAGTCATTTGGAGTTACATCAATAATTCTTCGCAGATAAGGCCTCAAATCGATGTCGCACTCCCACAGGGTATCACATGGTGACGAAGGATTTGTGGAGATTCGTACGTAGTAACAAGCAGTTGAATCACAGGTTATGAGTCGAGCCTGTGACGGATCCCAAAAGTCGGTCCCCGCGATCGATATCACAGGATACTCGGCCAAGGTGTCAGTCAGGCTCTCGGAAAAGCGAACCAGATACAAGAGATCTAGTCCATCGGCGGCGCGGATCAGTCGGCAACTGGAATCGCGCAGCGAGCGCCATCCCTCTATTGGTATGGTCTCGTACAGCGAATGATTTACTGCGCCCGTTGAGAGGCTAATAGTAGTATGCCTATGGAAGATGTCGCCATACTGGCGACTGGTGCCTCGCATTCTCACTGAATTACCCTGAATCTTAAACGCTTCAATCAGTTCATTCGTGGTGGTGACATACAAAGCAGTATCACGAGACCCGTACTCAAAAGCGTATATTCCTCGTCTGAGCCGGGGCCGGGCCTGGTAGTAGTAGATAGGGCCCGTCCGCGACACCGCTGAAGGTCGGAACCGGTCGGGACCCGGAGGGAGAGGTGGAAAAGCTGAATCCCCCTCAAGGTCGTAGGCGGCGATATCAACAAAACTGGGATCGGAAAGCGGTCCGAATCGACGGCGAACAAACAGCCCCAGCACCATGTCGCCTTCTTGTGAGAACCGCGCATTGCCGGCCTTGTCCCAGATAAGAACAGTGTCAATCTCATCTATCTGACCAAGTCGACCAACAATAGACCCCGAGTAATACGGTGGCATTCCTACATTAATTCCTCGCCTGTTGAGGGTCAGAAGTCGCTTTTGGTAATGTACATCGAACCACCTTGCCTCCAACAACCAGTCCCGAGCCTCACCGGTGCAAGTGAAGAGCGTGTCGCAGTAAGGTCGTTTGGTAGAGTCAATTGAAACGACCAGAGCTCGGTTCGAATCTGCAGCGATAAAACATCCCATACCACCACCCAAGAAGTCGGGTACTGGACTGATGGCATACTCACATAGCGTGTCTCGCTGTCCGTTTAGATCAACTGCCGTCAGGAACGCCTTGATTAGAACGAAGTCACCATATGGATGATCCGGAAAATGGTCATATTCGATACGAAAGCCCTTCAGACCCTCTGTTGTATTCGTGGCCCCGCAGTTCAATGAAATACCGAGTATGGGCATCAATAATGCGAACGAACACATCGAAACTAATCTGACGAGTGTTGGTCGGTTTGATAAGACGGACCAGCCAGATCTTGGAAGAACTCTTTTATCCCGGATAGAACTAATCACGCTTCAATCCTCCAAGATTGTAAGCCCATTGAGTTTGTCCTTGTGACATATAACATCAAGATTAAGTAGCTTTATTAGTGTCATGCTAATTCACTCGGTCAGACGGCAGAAACTGCGGTCGTCGCCGTCTTCGGAAACAAATACAAATCTAATACTGGGACAAATCACGAAACTGCCTAAGACCCAGGTTGCATTGTCCACAACAGGCAGGAGCATATCGGTTAATTTAACGGTCAGTAATAAAGTAACTTACGGGTCATCTCAACGTTCTTATGCGTCGACCGGAGAGACGCAGGTCGTCAAGCGTGCACAGATACAATCATTAGTACACGCAGAAGAATAAAGGAAAGTGAAGCAGACCTTGTCAACACAGGCAGTTTGCTCGTTCAGTAGACGACTTTAGTACACACCTATTTTGTTAGTATCTGGTGGGTGCCAGCAAATTCGTTTCATGAAGTAAGTATGAAGCCCAGAAGTACGGATGTCTGTAGAGCAATCTGTCACTCTTGATCATGTGCAGTTGCGCAGCTCTGAGGGCTTGCCTTGGCGACTGTCCGGTGGCAATGCCGCGATAGTATAAGCTGGCAAATTCCGCAGAAGCTCGATCGTCGACTCGCCAGGCCGACGCTACAACGGACTTAGCTCCTGCAAGGAGGAATGACCGCGCCATACTCATGACACCCTCCCCCCCCATCACCCGTCCAGTGCCACTCTCACACGCCGATAAGAACACCGATGTTACATCTATATTCATGGCTCCAATTTCATCCGAATTGAGCATGGACGGTAGAGCGTCAGGCCGTTCCGGAGCAAAGACCAGAGCCGACTGCGAGGGCGCCGCCCGATCCGCTAATCCGTGCAAGGCCAGATGAACCCGATCCCACGGCTCCTTTAAGGCAGCACGGAAGTTGTGTTCAGTCGCCTGTCGACCGGTTCTGGTGACAACTGTCGATCCGAGAAGTTCCTGCAGCACCAGTAACTCCTGGTCGGCAAACGGTAGTTGTGAAAACTGAGAGATATCCGAGCCGGCAACATTGGCGAACACAAGCGTCCGGTCTGGGCGCGGAGTTGACGAATGTTTTGAGCGAGACAGTGCAATAGTCAGCGACGGAGGATATACAATGGCGCAATGCTCGGTCAAATAGCTTCCACAGGAATCAATCAAGGCGGCAAATGGAATCCCCTGGAGTGGTCCCGAGGCAATCACATAAAGCGTCTGGAGATCGGAGAAGTCAAGATCCGAAGGCACTGTTGCGTTATACAGTTCCTTGGATGCAGAGACATGAGCATCACTTTGATATTCAGAGATTTCGGGGTAATGATCAATACTGTTGCGAAACGCTGCTACCAATCGCTCCAACTCGTCAGCCTTGACCGGCAGTTGGAACACGGAAACACCGTCGGATCGGAAAGCTACCAGCCAATCTACCTTGGGTGACGTGCAGTAGTAAAATACAGCTTCGTCCGGTCTCAGGTGTTGCATCACTGTCTCGGCCGTTACCTTCCGCTCGCTGACCTGCTTTTTGGGGCCATCTGACTTCCGGGCAGTACCGCATTCAATCCGAAGAATGTGGAGGGAATCCATCATCGTACGCAGTCTTTCACGATGTCCCGCACTCCCGGAAGTGTCATACATCGATTTTACTCTGAGATTTGATATTTCGCTTAGCAACTCTTCCTCTCCCCGGCATTTTGCTTGCGGGTCTTTGTTCACTTCAAGCAGAGAGCGGGCATGAGCGAGTTCCATCAGGCTGAGAGCTGAATCGATCCATGCCCGCTCTTCCTCTCGACGAAATTCATCGAGGTACATAGATGCCAACCCAAAGTACGCGCCGGTACGATCTGAAAGAACACCTACCCGAAGTTCAATGCTGGGCAAGCCCTCCCGCAGTTCCTCATTATGGAAGACACACTCCTGCAGCAGTTCCCTGGCTGCCCCATAGTTCTTTTGACGCAGGGCACTGATCCCGAGGCCCAAGAGAGCCCGATATCGAGACTCAAACTTGGTCGCATATTCAATTACGTTTGTGAAGAGCGAATCGGCTCTGCCGTAGTGGGCGCACTCTAAGAGCAGTTCACCCAGGCGACCATCATTGAGCAAAAGGCCAAGCGAGTCACCGGCCTCGTGAAATAGATGCGAAGCGCGGGAAAATGAGGCGAAAGCCGCGCTTGTCCGCCCCTGTGACCGAAGAATCACTCCCTGAGTACTCAGCGCATGCGCTACTTGAGCACGGTCGTTCAAACTTTCGCGCAGAAGCAGTGACCGCCGGCACCAGACCATAGCCGAGTCCGGCTCTCCGAGGTCGAAATAAATCTCGGCCAGCTGTCCCATACAATAGGCCTGCATGACAGCCATTTGGGGACCACTCTCGGATTGAGCAATATTCAGGGCAGATTCATACGTGTGTCGGGCCAGCTCATAACTTCCACGTTGATACGCAGTGTATGCCTGATACGCCAACTGATAGATGATGCGATCCTGCCTCCGGATCTTGCGGTAAAGGTTAAGCGCCCGCTGAAGGTGTAAATCAGCGCGAAACTGATTGCCGCCATAGATCGAGGCAATTCGGCCCAGCAGCAAATGGGCATCGCCGGAGATTTCCGGCGCGCCGATAATCTCTGCAAGCGAATCTGCGACCATAGCGAAGTACCTGGCATCGGATATCAACCCAATGCGCTCCAGTGCCGTGGCCCGATAACGAAAGACTGATGCGCGGCCCAGGGTATCTCCGATCTCTGCATACGCCTGCCCAACGGAATCCAGGATAGCAAGATACCTCGTTGCCGCCGCCTCAACGGAATCTCCCTCAATGCCGGAGAAAGTCCGACTGCTTGAGGAAAAGAGCGAATCTATTTGTTGCTTCTGACGGGCTGTTTCCGGATCGACCTTGGTAAGGAAACTCAGTCGGGCGGCCAGGTCCCGAACCCCCGTGGATCGAGTGTATAGATTGATAATTTGAGACAGTAGCTCAAGCGCTCGGGTCTTTTCGGCCCTTTGGCTATCCGCCTTGCAGGCAAGCAGTCGATCCAGATGCTGAAGAATGGTATCACGAGCAGTTCCCGGATCGTTCCGAACGAGTGCTTCCAGTGTCTTGAACCCTTGATGGTCGTCTGTCTGGAGAGAGTTGCCGGAAGAACCACTGCACGCCAGCGCCAACAGGGTCCCAAATATGACACTTAACATCGCGACACCCGGAATCGTAATGCGCTGAGTAAAGGAACTACTTTTGAATAACCTCGAATGGTACATAGAAAGTATCCGGCGGCGTTATAGCGCCCGCTGAAGAAGGATCGGTATCCTCGGTCACCCTCACCTGGTACAGTCCTTCGGTGATATTCCCGGTGGGTATTCCAAGCACAATCGGTAGTTCATCCGAAAGATCGTGTATCGTCAGCAGCGCTCGACCGGAGTTGTCCAGCAGGGTCGCATCATAGGTCCTCCCCGGGCGGGTTGGAATGAGAAACGATAACTCAATGAGAGTCGTCCCGGGTACTATTGCGACGGTGTCAATGCCGGCCGACGCCCGCTCTCTGGCTGCTGAGATTTCCTGTCTGGCCACTCGACCATCGGTGCCGCTCCCCAGGTAACCAATAGATAAACCAACGACCAGAAGCACCGCTGCCGCCGCGCCAACGAGACTGATCCGCCCAGTTCCGGAACCACTGATCCACTGGATTATCCGTTCCATCAATCCCCGAGTGTCACCAGCTCTCCGATCAGCGCTACCGGCAGCACGGGCGCCGATAAGTTCAATCTCTTCACGACAGTCTTTACACTCTTCAATGTGGGCGGCAATTTCGGCGGCGCGGCTGGCTTCCAGTTCTCCCCGATTCAAGCTAAAAACTACAATCTCGTCTGAATCCGGATGTCCCTCCATCACCAAGTCAACAATCTCGATGCCTGCACGAAGCAGCCGGGTGACCTGAAGTTCTCGTCGCAGCTCGGGTGACTCTTCCAGCGCGGCCTCGAGCCCCGCGCGTTCGGCATCGGTCAGTGTACCGGCCAGGTATGGCCCGAGGTTGTCAATGTGCCTGTCGATATCGTTGTTATAGTCGTTCACTGTTATAATCCTCGTATTTGCCTTTAAGGCGTACGAGGCTCACAATTGTTTGTCAATAATACCAAATTTCACCAGAATCCCCTTGAACTCCGCGCGGCACTCAGACATACGACCGCGGAGCCGGGCCGATTTCTTCTTCAGCTTTACAGCAATATCATCGTATGAAATACCATCACGCACACGCATTCGCAGCAGCCGGACACATTCTAAAGGGAGCTTTCTCACGCCGCGAAACAGGAACCGTACGAATTCATTCCAGTCACACTCCTGATCCGGGCGCAAAAAGGCTTTCGGGACCGGCAAGTCGGCGAGTTCCGCCTCTCTGAGAATCCTTGCCTGGCGTTTCTTGCGCCGAATCTCGTCGATGGCATTGGTACACGTGATTCGTGTCACGTAGCTGCTCACAGCCGAGTCTCCGCGAAAGCTTTCGGAATTTAACGCTTTGCGGAATTCCTCAATAGTATCGGAGCGGATGTCTTTCAGTTCATCGAGGCTCAGGCTGTCGATAAAGCGGTAAAACGCCTTATTAATGTAGCCGAGAATCTGCTCGATAGCACCGCTGTCGCCACGGAGAAATGCTTCGATAAGTTGCTTGTCGTTGTCTATCCCTGCCACCCGTTGAATCTACATTTCCTTCGAATTTTCTGCAAACATTTTCTCGGCTTGCACGCCAAAGATCACAGAAACTGGAGAGAAACAACCACTCACGTTCAAATGGAGGAATTGATGATGAAAACGACGAAATTCAAACAGATCACGGTTGCGGTGACACTGGCGGCGTTTGCCCTGGTGATGTTTGCTCCTGCTCCAGCGCAGGCGGGATGGGATGATCAGTCGGACGAGCTGCCGGGCATGGACAATAACTGGGGGACCTACGCGCTGGTAGCGGCCGGGGTTGTTGCGGTCATCGGGACTATCGCCTTAATCAAGAAAGGTTCTGATAACAGCGACACTACAGAAAAGCCGGCGGATCAGGAACCGTTGAACGCCGACGGAGTGGAAGAGGCAGAAGGGGACAAGGCCGGATCCGACGCGGCTGCATCGGGTTCGGTATCATTCGATGCCGAAGCTTATGCCCCGTCGCGATTTGACCTTTATGTCGGGTTGGATCAGGCGGGCGGATCACACGTGAGTGACGGTTCGCTGAAGCTGTCCGATCTCGGCGTAAAGGTCGGCGTGTCGGTGAGTTTCTGATTTCGCTGTCGGTCCGGGCGGCTTTTGGTCGTCCGGACCAAAAGATGTCGGTTTTGTTATTGCGTGCGATGATGAAGCCGCCTGCTACAACCGCAGGAAGAGGTCTTCCTGCGTTTTTTTTAGACTGGGACCACTTTTTGGCAGACATCCGGCTGGTTTGATCGCCTAATACATAGAATCAAGAAACTCAAGAATCATGAACTGGAATAATGGAAGGGATTGAACATGAAAAATGCTAACTTTTGGTTCATACGGTTGACACAGGCCTCAAGCTTGTTATATTATTTAGTCTCACATTTTCGTAGGGTAAAAGTTTTTCTTAAACATACTGGACGGGTGAATTGCATCCGTGAGGAGGACGACATGAGACGGCAGGGTTTTTCTCGTAAGAGGGCTTTTGCGCTTAGTGTCATGAGCGCGATTCTGATCGCATTGTGCCTGAGCGCGTCGGCCAGCGCCCAGGTAGACACGTTGTGGCTGCAGGACTGGGAATCCGGATGGGGCAGCTGGTGGGTTGACGGCGGACAATGGGAGGTTGGAGTCGCCACATTTGGCCCACCCGACACCGCCTATTCAGGCGTGAATTGCGCCGCGACTAATCTGGATGGCAACTATACAGAACCGAGCACGGGTGGTTCATCGCAAGTAGCTCGTCTGATCAGTCCGATGTTTGTTGTGCCGTCTGACAATCCGAGGTTACGGTTTTATCATTGGTATGATTTCAATCTTAGCGACTATGGGAGGGTGCAGCTTCGAGTTAATGGTGGAGCGTGGGTTAACGTCTCGGGCACTTACGTCTACGAAAGCCACGGCTGGACTCGACCGTTCATCGATCTATCCGATTATGCTGACTCGGTCGTGGAAATTGCGTTCCTGCTGAGAGCACACAATAACGACAGTTATGATCCTGGTGGTCGCGACACTCCCGAAGTTGAGGACGGTTGGTATCTGGATGATGTCGTAGTAGAGTCAGGCCCGGTAGCGCTGACAAATCCAGAGGACTTTGAGTTTGGATTAGGACACTGGTGGTCAGAGTCTGGCATGTGGCAGGTCGGGGCACCTACATCTGGTCCTGGCATTGCCTATTCTGGTGATAGTTGTGCTGCCACGGTGCTTGCTGGCGATTATACAGAGCCCCCATGGGGCAACTACGGACAGTCAAGTCGGCTGATAAGTCCGCCGTTTGTTGTCCCTTCGGATAATCCGCGACTTCGTTTTTGGCACTGGTATGATTTTAATCTCAGCGACTATGGAAAGGTTCAGGTACGGGTTAACGGAGCCACTTGGGTAGATGTCTCCACGGCCTACGTATACGAAAGCCACGGCTGGACTCGACCGTTTATAGATCTATCCGATTACGCCGACTCGGTTATCGAGATCGGCTTTCTGCTCACAACCCTTAATAATGACAGCTACGATCCGGGTGGCCGCAACACCCTTGAAGTTGAGGACGGTTGGTATCTGGATGATGTCGTAGTAGAGTCAGGCCCGGTAGCGCTGACAAATCCAGAGGACTTTGAGTTTGGATTAGGACACTGGTGGTCAGAGTCTGGTATGTGGCAGGTCGGAGCACCTACATCTGGTCCAGGTACTGCCTATTCCGGTGATAGTTGTGCTGCCACGGTGCTTGCTGGCAATTATACAGAGCCTCCATGGGGCACCTATGGACAGTCAAGTCGACTCATTAGTCCCCCCTTCGTCGTGCCGGCAAATAGTCCACAACTCCGGTTTTGGCACTGGTATGATTTTAGTCACTCGGACTACGGGTTGCTCCAGATCAGAGTCAATGGCGGAGCATGGATTGACTTATCGTCTCAATTTGTTTTTCAGAGTGGTCCTTGGTCCCCATATCAAGTCTCACTTTCGCCTTACGTTGACTCAGTAGTTGAAATAGGCTTTCTCATTTCCACTACCAACGACGACAGCTACGATCCCGGAGGTCGCAATCGGCTGGATGTTGCCACCGGTTGGTACATAGACTTAGTGTCCTTACAAACTGCCTGCCCTCTGGTCTGGGCACCGACGTCGACAATGAACCTGACAGTCTGCGATCTGGGCAATGTGAAGCTGCCGCTGCAGATTACTAATTACTCGTCAGTATCCACTGATGCTGGGACGTGGGACGACGACACTCTCTACTTCTCTGCCCCGTCTGATGGACTTTACGAGTTTGAGATCGTTGCCGAAAATTCAATTTGCGATGATACGGCGCTCGTGAAAGTCAACGTCATCCGCAATGTCCCCATGGCCATGGACCTTACCGAAGTTGCGTTCGTAACAAGCGATACTGACACAGTTGTAACCGATACGCAGTACGTGCACATCTCGTCCACGTGCGGACCCGGTCTGCTGAACTGGAATGTTTCGGTTCTCGCGGATGACAACTGGATCGAAATGGACAAAACATCGGGTACCAATCCAGACTCATTGGTACTTACTCTCGATCGGCCGGGCAGCAGTTTCAGTCCTGGTATCTACAACGCACTTTTGCGCTTTTCCGATGATGCCGACAGCACGATCGGCACCCTGCCACTGACCCTGTTTGTCGAGTCCGGTGTGAGTGTCGGTACTGAGTACGCCCTGCCCGGAACCAGAGTCAGTGTTCCGATTTATCTTCACACGAACGATTCACTAAAAGGCTTTACTATACCCCTTCAGTACTTCCCGGACCTGCCTACCGATCTGGTGATAGACTCGGTCGTCTACGACCAGGGAATCGTCGATACTGTAATAATCTGGCCGGACGACCAGACTATCATCGTAGATCGTGACGTTCAGGAGCCGCCGATGCCCGACTCAACCTATAAGCTGGGGTCTGCCTGGTTCACTGTGTCCGAAACGGCGCCGGATCAGGAAGTGCTGATTGACACCACTACTGTCATCGATGGCTTGGATACTATCTCCTATCAATTCGTCCTTGCCAATGATGACACTACCGTCCCGGCGTTCCGAGCGGGTAAGATCATCATTGGTGATCCCGCTTCCGAGGTGTTCCCGTGCTGTGATCTCCGAGGCGACGTCAACACTGATGACGGGACCAACATCTCCGACCTGACATATCTTGTGGACTATCTCTTCCGAAATGGACCGGCACCTGAGTGCATCGATCAGGCTGATTGCAATGGCGACGGTAGTGGTGACGTCTCTGACGTCACGTACCTCATCGACTTCCTCTTCCGTGGTGGACCGGCCCCGGTGCCCTGCCAGGCCAAGCGTGCAGCCAAATCCGCTGGTGAAATTCCTGAAGTGGTCGTTAGCTCAGTATTCGACTGCGGCAACACAATCATTGAGCTCTCGACCACAGCAAGTCTCAATGGTCTGGCCCTCACTCTCGACGGTGTCGATCCGGTGGAGATTGAGAACCTGGTCGGTAACGGTATCGAAGTCATTCACGGCACTGTCGATGGTCAGGTCCGAATTGGCGTGCTTGATATGCAGGGTCTCTCCGATATCCCGGCTGGCGAGTCCCGCCTGATCAGCGTTCCGGGCCAACTCGAACTGATCTCGGCGCTCGCCTCCGACCAGGCACACCGATCCGTGGCGGCACGTATCGAGCTCGGCGTTGCTAACAACCTGTTGCCGAGGACATATGAACTGTCGCAGAACTACCCCAACCCGTTCAATCCCACGACCACGATCGAGTTCGCATTGCCGAGTGCCTCGCCAGTGCGCCTCGAGGTGATCAACGTGTTGGGTCAGACGGTGACAACGCTTGTAGACTCTGATATGGAAGCCGGTTATCATTCTGTGGAATGGGATGGCACTGATGGAAGCGGTTCATCCGTGGCTTCGGGCGTCTATTTCTACCGGATCAATGCCGGTGACTTCACGCGCAGTCACAAAATGCTGCTGCTGAAGTAGCCAATCGACAGATCCTCTGTGATCGACTTCTAACTCAATGCCCGGCGGCGAGGATACCCCTTCCGCCGGGTTTTCATTTGGCTCGAAATCACCCCGTTTTCCGCCTCTTCTTTCGCATTTTCTTCAAATCCAACACCTTGATATAAAGGTGCAAGCCCCCTGATTCTCTCATACTCCTGCTTGACCACTGTCAGTTAGTTCTTTTGAGACACGCAGTCCCGTCCGCCTTGCCAAATAGGAATGCTGGCCCTGGCGTTACTCACCTACAGTGTGACGTTGGCGGAAGCTCTGTTTAATAATAGACTCTCGTTATAAGCTTCCCTGTCAAGTAGACAGTTATAGAGTCGAGTATTCGGCAGATCGCAAGACTCGGACGACGTCTGGCGCTGAGCCGTCATACGCGCATCCTGCACGATCTTGACACGGCGGCGTGGGGATCGTTGCGGGATCGATAGCGCATGAACCAAGCTGCAGGAAAGGCCGTTTGGAACTCCAAATTTCATCGAGAAAGCGCCTGGATTTTCTAACCATTTTCTAACCGCGAACTGCACGTAACTTCAAGTTACTTCACGTAACTACACGATACTTCACGTTACTTAACCTTTCTTATACCAGCGAATTAGACGTAATTTGCAGTTGATCAAGGGGTTAGCCGAAATCACTAGCGGCGAATCCCTGCCTCTCCGCTTTTTTGTTGGAGGATTAGTATATCGGGAGGTGGCGCATGGATCTCAGGAACATTCCCGTTCGCATGGATAGCAGCGGAAGCGGTGGAGCGGCCGTCGCATGGATCCCAACGGAAGGGTCGGGTGCCTCCGTGCCAAACCCTGGGGTGGGTTTCCGGATAGGACCTAGCCGGGCCGTTAGCGGCGAATTACGATGCCGCGGAGGAGGCGGCCGAGGATGTCGGCGCCGGTAATGATCCGACGGCGCCGTGACCACAGCAGGATCAAATCCCGGTCGACAACGTCGTCCTCGTCGTGGCGGGCCTCGACCTGCAGCCGGCTGACCACATCCCCGATCACAACCGTTTCATCCCTAATGAGAATCGGCCGGTGGCACCAGGGCAGCGGGTCGAAAGGACCGTCGCCGAAGAGCGCATCGCGCAAGAGCCCGTCGGCATCGAGCACAAGCTGCGGCGAGTCGTTCGGGTCGGTAATCACGACCCACTTTTTCCCGGACTTTTGGACCTGTCGCAGGAAGGGATCCTGGGTGGAGCGCCGGATATCGGGGAAGACCGGTTTGCCGTGCTGGGTGGGGAGCGCGATAAGGCTGTCGGCCGAGAGTATTTCACCTTCGTGCGAGACGGGCAGGTCATCCATCGCCAGGAAGTTCAGGGCGCCGAGTCCCTCGAGCTGGTCGACATCGACATCCTCGGCCTCGATATGTTTCTGGATAACTTCCCGGAGTTGATGTTCCCGGAAGTACTTGATGCCGTCCTCGCCGAGCCATTTGTCCAGCAGGTAGCCGGTCGGCCGGGCCAGCGGGTAGAGCAGCATCTGGTAGAAGCGGATGACCGGGGCGAGCAGCGCTCCCATTCTCAGGGCGTGTTTGGAGAAGTAGGCCTGGGGTGTGATTTCACCGACGAGGGTGATAAAGAAGGTTGAGAACACAAACGCCATGGCTCCGGAGAGAACGGAGTTTGAGAGAATGGCGAGCAGGGTGTTGAAGGCGACATTGCCCCAGAGAATGGTGGTTAGCAGGAAGTGGGAGTTTTTTCGCAAGCGAAGGATTTCCTCGGCATGGCGGCTGCCGGAGCCGGCCTCGACCTCGAGCCGAAGCCGGGTGAGGCCGAAGAGGGCCAGGTTGAGTCCGGAGAACATGGCCGAGTGAACGATGCAGACGCCTATACCGATCCAGGTAATTGTTGTCATTTGTGTATCTCCCGCGCCCGTGAACTCAACCGGCCACCCGAATGCCGTCGCCCTTCAGGCTTTCCGCACCGTTTTTGCAAGTCAAGAATTCAATTGCGGTTCGTGTTGAGTCGGGGCTAACGTAATGATAGGTGTTTAGGAACCAATATATCGTTTAAATAGGAGATTAGCAATGGAGCTGTTCTTGGAGACTCTGAGTCAGGAGTGGGAGGCCTTTGTGCGGGTTTTGCCACGGCTGATTGTGGCTATCGTATTGCTTTCACTGTTCATTTTGCTGGGAAAGCTGGTAGGCAAGGGGGTGGTCAGCGCCCTCGGGCGCGGGAATTTCAATTCCACGCACCGTAATTTCTTTCGGGGGTTGACGAGATGGATCGTAGCATTTGTCGGCCTCATATTAGCCTTTAATGTGGTTGGTCTCAAGGGACTGGCTGCCAGTTTCGTTGCCGGAGGTGGTATTACTGCAGTTGTTTTGGGGTTTGCCTTCAGGGAAATCGGGGAGAATCTGCTGGCCGGTTTTTCCCTCGCGTTTAGCCGGCCCTTCGAGGTCGGTGATCTTATTCAGTCCAGTGAGTTCCAGGGCACGGTCAAGAGCATTGAACTTCGATCTACACACATTCGCACTGCGGATGGTCGCGACATCTATATTCCAAGTTCGGAGATTTTCAAAAAACCCGTGACGAATTTTACCAAGGACGGGCTACGGCGGCTCTCCTTTAAGGTGGGGATAGACTATGCCGATGACTCTGAGCGAGCCCGCCAGGTACTTTCCGACGCTGCTGGTGGAGTGAACCACGTACTTAAGGATCCAGGGCCGGGTGTCATATTTTCCAGCCTGCTTGCGCAGTACGTAGAACTCGAGGTCTTTTTCTGGATAGATACCTTTAAAGAGGGAGTAAACCTGCGTGTCGTTCGGAACGAAGTTATTGAGCGCTGTCGACGAGAGCTCATGACACAGTCATTCACGGTAAGTGCCAATGTTATAAACAATGTTGCGTTGGGCAGTTACGACTCCCTCTCTCTCAGTCTGTCTAGAGAAGCTATCTAAACTTCGAGTAACAGCTACCCGGCTGAGACAGAGGGGCACCATCAGTGATAGTTTGACTCCGCTTACCTATGACTTGACCAGGGGTGCCGTTGAAGACCAGGGGTCACCGATCTGACGGTGTGCAATTGTACTGCACCTTACTTGGACGGTTGCTGTTTCTGCTTCCACATGCGGGTGCCGACGATGACACCGGCGGCGCCGATCAGGGGGTTCAGCAGGGCCAGCCAGGTTGGCTGCGAGGCGCGGTTCATGGCATCCATCGCGGAGACGTCGGCCTCGCGGGTCATTGCCTGTTGCGGCTGCGAGAAGGTCGGGATCGCCATCAATAACCCCAGCGCGAGGACAATACCGGCGAGAACCATGCTCGTTTTGTGGCTCTTGCTGATGACAAAGCAGACAATACCGCCGATGACGGCGGCAATGAATCCCAGGGCAATGCTTGCCAGGATCCACAGTCCGGAGACCTCGTAGGTTCCGACCTGGAACGCGCCTTCGGTCCCCATGGCAACGTAGGCCAGGGTGAAGGTGATAAAAATGAATGCGGCCATAACTACGTAGCCGGCTATAACGGCGAGGATTTTCTTACCCATAGGGGTGTCCCTTTCTTTTAGAGGTGAGTCTGGAATCTCTCTTCACACATCTATTTTTCGAGTTGCGCGTCCCAGTTAAGGACGACGACGAAATAGGTTTCGGATTCTTCTTCGATCGGCGCGTTGAGCAGGAACCGTTGGCCGTCGGAACTCACATCGTATCGAAATTGCATGGGGTTATTGATAGCCACACGGTGTTGGAAGAGCAGTTCCGGCACGCCAGCCTCGAAGAAGCCGCGTTCAGTTTGTACGGGAACGGCGTACCATTTGTCCGGTGGGTCGCGGAAGAAGATCTCCTTGCCGTCGCCCCGCCATCGCGGGCTGACTCCGCCGTCGCGGGAGACCTGCCACTTGCCGCCCGAGGCGGAGAGTTCACGGACGTAGATTTCGGATGATCCAGATTCGGTGCTTTGGTAGGCAATAAATCGTCCGTCGGGTGAAATCTGTCCACCGGCAATAAAGTCACCGTCGGCGCGAATCGCCAGGTTCTTGGTGGAATCCTTCAGGTTGAGGATTTTGACCGCAAAGCCGTCCTCCAGTTCAAGAACCACCATGGTATTCTTTTGGTCCAGCCACTGGGACGGTCCGGTGGGAGCGGGCGGGTTGTATATTTCAACGGCATCGCCGAGGCCGTTGGAGCGGCGGGAGACGATCCGGTAGACGCCGTCGGAGTTGTCGGAGTAGGCAATATGCTCGCCGTCCTGGGACCATATCGGCCACATTTCATCATCTTTTCCGAAGGTCAGTCTCGATGATATGCGTCGGTTGAGATCCATAACCCAGAGGTCCCTGCCGTTGGCGCGCAGATCCTGCAGGCCGTAGGCCAGTTTCGTTTCATCGGGAGAAAGGGCAATATCCTGATAGGTGGCGGATTCGCCGAGAATTTCCAGTTCGTTTCCTTCGCGATCAACCCATATCAATTGGCTGGTGGAGACTGATGCGCCAACCTGGTAGACGAGGGTTCCGGTTTCGGAGGCGGAGAAAATCCCGTTTTCGTTGATCGTTGCGAGGGACTGTGCGAGGGGTCGCGGGCCGTCGATGAATTCGTAGCTGTCGAGATCAATTTCCTGCAGCATCAGTAAGCCGTCGAGTCCGTAGATTATCTGCGATTCGGAGGCGTAGATGCACCGTCCCGGGAGATTGCCGATAGTAGTATCGACACTGCCGTCCAGCGATCCGATTTTGAGGCGGTATGCGCTGCCGGCGGTTGAGGAGTTGGTGACTCCCGCCAGATAGTAGAACCGGTTTCCGTCGGGGAAGAACCAGGGCCAGGCATGGTAGGTTTCTCCGGCGTCGCGGTTGATTGTGGTTGCAGCCACGGGTACGCCTCCGGTTGCGGGCACCTGGCGGATGGAATCGGTCTGGGAGTTATCGAAGAGGATTGTCCCGCTTGCTCCCCAGTGGCCGTCGGCGCCGTTGGTTTCACATATAAGCTGGGCGGGGCCACCGCCGACCGGGACTTTCTTAAGCTGTTGTCCGGCGAAAAACGCGATGTATTTGCTGTCGGGGGACCAGAAGTGCCGGCCCGCATCCTCTGTGCCGGGCAGGGCGTTGGCTTCGAGTGCGGATACCGGCCGAACGTACGTTCTCGATACGCCGAGGGTGTCGGTTGCCCTGAAAGTCAGGAGTTGGCCATCGGGGGAAATCATCGGCCAGCGCACATTGCGGTACCCGGAATCGGCTGTGATTGTGAAGCGGTGGACGGTTCTTTCCGGTTCGGGCTGGGCAAAGTAGAGTGCAGCCAGTACGATTGCGGCGAGGGTCGAGACGGTTGCCAGAGCCCATCCGAGTCTTAGCCGTAGCTTGCGTCGCGCCGATACCGGTGACGGCACGCCGGCCTGCGAACCGGATTGGGAAATCCATCGTAATTCGTCGCGCAGGTCGCTGGCAGACTGCCAGCGGCGGTCGGGTTCTTTATCGAGGCACTTGTTGACCAATCGCTCCAGGGCCGGGGGTGTCATAGTGATAACTTCCGACATGGGGCGTGGCTTTTCTTTTAGAATCGAGGCGATCAGGCTGGCCTGGCTTTTTCCGGAGAAGGCGGAGCGACCGGTAGCCATTTCGTACAGGAGCGCACCAAAGGCAAAGATATCGCTTCGGGCATCGGCCTCCATTCCCTCGAGCTGTTCCGGGGCCATGTATTGGATGGTACCGATTATAGTTCCGGCGCCGGTTAAGGGTGTGGTCTGGGTGATGTGGCTGATGCCCTCGACCATGCCTTCTTCGATTTTGAGTTTGGCCAGTCCAAAATCCAGCAGCTTGGCGCCGTCTCTGGTGATGATTACGTTGCCCGGTTTGAGGTCACGGTGGATGAGTCCTTTACGGTGGGCGGAGTCCAGGGCGTCGGCGATCTGGGTGCCGTAAGAGAATAGATCTTCAGCCTCCAGTGGTCCGGTTTTCAGGATTTCGGCCAGAGTCCGGCCTTCCAGGTACTCCATGACAAGGAAGTCGAGGCCGTCTTCGTGACCGACGTCAAAGAGTGTACAGATGTGCGGATGGTTGAGACTGGAGATCGCCTTGGCCTCGCGTTCGAACCGTGCCCGGAGATCGGCGTTGTTCTGCGTGGCGGCAGGGAGGACTTTGATCGCGACGGTGCGATCGAGTCGGGTGTCTTTGGCTTTGTAGACTTCGCCCATGCCGCCGGTGCCGGCGGCCGTCTCGATCACATAGGGGCCAAGTTTATTTCCTGCTGACAGGGACAATTGAATGCCTTTCTTTTAGAGATACAGCTGTCACAAATGGGTCGAGTGGCTGCGACCGACACAATATTGATTCATAATGTCCATTTTGCAAGCCCAAAACGAGGCCGGCGCGACTATTTTGCTGTGCATGTTTGACGCAGTCCGGTCCCGGTTTTTACGCGAGCGGCGGCAGGGACGCGGTCAGGCCTTTACGATTGTTCGGTAGCGGTTGCGTCGGTTTTCGAACATTCGGCTGCCGAGTTCTTTCTGGCGCCAGTCCTGGTAGGCGGAGAAGTTGCCGTCGAACCACCGCACGTTTTGCTCACCCTCAAAGACCAGGAGGTTGGTGCAGATGCGGTCGAGGAAGAAGCGATCGTGGCTGATCACCAGGACGCATCCGGAGAAGTCGAGGATGGCTTCTTCGAGCATGCGAAGGGTATTGACATCGAGGTCATTGGTCGGCTCGTCGAGCAGCACAACATTGCCGCCGACTTTGAGGATCTTGGCCAGTTGACAGCGGTTGCGTTCCCCGCCGGAGAGTTCGCTGGCTTTTTTCTGCTGGGCCGGTCCTTTGAATCCGAACTGGGCGAGGTACTGGCGGATGGGGACCGAGCTTTTGCCGATTGTGATTTCGTCGCGCCCCTCCCCTACTTCGTCGATGAGGCTCCTGTCGCTATCGAGTGATTCGCGTTCCTGATCGGCGATGGCGAATTGGACGGTCGAGCCGACCGTGACGGATCCTTCGCGCGGCGACAAGTCACCGGTAATCAGCTTGAACAGGGTGGTTTTGCCTGTGCCGTTGGGACCCACCAGCCCGACGACGGCCGAGCGGGGAATTTTGAAATCGAGATCCTCGAACAGGTTGGTGTCGTCGTAGCCCATGGCGACATTGTCGAACTCGATCACCTGGCTGCCGAGGTCCGGGCCGGGTGCTATCCTGATGGTCACTCCGGGTGCTTTGTCGCGGGCGGTTTCGCGGGCGACCAGCTGTTCGTATTCGCGGATGCGCGATCGGGCCATTTCGTTGCGGTCGCCGCTGCTCATGCGGATCCAGTTGAGCTCACGCTGGAGGGCTTTGGCGCGCGGGGAGTCCTTCTTCTCGGCTCCGGCCAGCTTGTTGAGTTTTTGCTGAAGCCAGGAGGTGTAGTTGCCTTCCCACGGCACCCCGTGGCCGCCGTCGAGTTCGAGAATCCACTTGGTGATATTATCGAGGAAATAGCGATCGTGGGTGACGATGATTACGGTGCCGGGATATTCGCGAAGTTGTTCTTCCAGCCAGTCGACCGTTTCGGCATCGAGATGGTTGGTTGGTTCATCGAGCAGCAGGAGATCGGGTTTTTCCAGCAGGGCTTTGCAGAGGGCGACGCGACGGCGCTCGCCGCCGGAGAGGGTGCCGACGGTGCGATCGTCGCCGGGCAAACAGAGGGCATCGGCGGCGACTTTGAGGGTCTGGTCGAGATTCCAGCCGTCGACGGCGTCGATTTTGTCCTGGAGCTGGCCCATGCGATCCATGGCTTTTTGCATTTCGTCGTCATCCATCGGGTTAGCCATGCTGTCGGCGAGGCGGTTGTATTCGTCGAGGAGTTCATTTATTTCGCCAAAAGCCGATTCAATTGTTTCACGCACGGTCAGGTTGGGGTCCAGTTGCGGTTCCTGTTCGACGATGCCGGCCTGAAATCCGGGTGTGATGAAGGCGTTGCCCTGGAAGTCGGTGTCGATACCGGCCATGATGCGCAAGACAGTGGATTTGCCGGAGCCGTTTTCACCGACGATGCCGATTTTGGCGCCGGGGAAAAAGCTCAGGTTGATATCTTTGAGGACCTGCTTCTGCCCGTAGAACTTGTTCACGCGGTGCATGTGGAAGATGAACTTCTCTGCCATGGCCGGAAATCTCCTTGTGTTGTTGTGCGGTTCGTGACCCAAGCTAACGTGTGCGGGTCGCGGGTGCAAGCCGGTATTGCGATTGAATATTCAAATATAAAGAGGGCACGGGCGCGTCAGGCGCCGGTGCCCTCGTATCGATTAAAACTCGAGCTGCGGGATCAATCGGGCGGGTTCCAGGAGCCGGTGCCGTCCTGCTGGCCGCCGGAATCGTAGCTGGTCCAGGTTCCGCTGCCGGCTGAGGTCCAGGTCGATTCAAAGCGGGTGACGCCGTTGTCTACGTATTCGAGTGTGCCGGAGCCATCCGGGTTGACCGAGGCGGTGACTGTTTCGTTGCCTGTCGGGTCAGTGAAAGTTGAGGTGAAGACGCCGGACTGGCTGGTGATCCAGTTCCAGAAGAACACCGGGCCGCCGGGAGTGTCGGGATCGTAGATATCAAGACTGCCTTCCGGGTCGCCCTTGCTCTGGACGCCCTCGAGGAGTGTGAAGTTGTCGTACTCAGTCTGACCGTCGTTACCGTCGACCACGACATTCCACATGTACTGGGTTTCATTTTCGGTCCAAGTCATAGTGACCGTAACACCTTCGGCGCTCCAGCTGTAGGATCCGCCCTGGGTGATCTTGGCGGCGGTTGCGGGCGGAACGTAGAAGAAGGAATAGGCCGTGAAGGTGTTAAGCAGCTGGGTATACAGCTGAGTCTGCTGGGCGCCGATATTGCCGGCGCTGGCAGCATCGCTCACACCCTGCGGGAGCTGTATGGCAGCAGACGAGAGGTTAATCGGGACACTGCCGTTGCCGTTGTCGGGGCCGGTTCCGCTGTCGTCGTCGTCGCCGCAACCCATCGCGAAAAGTGCGAGCAAAGCTGTCAGGATGACGAACCAGTTGAGCTTTCGAGTCATTTTTGAGATCTCCATTCGTTTGATAAATTTCCAAGGTTAGCCGTTTGTAGACCGTTTGGTCAGCGCATAATAGACTATATATATCTATTTTATGTTGGCAGGGGCAAGGGAAAAATGCGATATTCCGTCAAAAATCTGCAGTAGAGAGGCCGGAGCGGTGTGGCTCCGGCCGAAAAGTCGTGATGCCGGTAGTTTTAGCTGCCCAGCAGGAGCATCAGGAAGACGCCGGCGGCGACGGCTGAACCGATCACCCCGGCAACGTTGGGTCCCATGGCGGCCATGAGGGGATTCACCCGGCCGTCGGTTTCGTCCGAGACGAATTTCTGTACGACCCGTGAGGCCATCGGGACGGCCGAGACGCCGGCGGCGCCGATACACGGGTTCATTTTCTTTTCTCCGGTCAGGAAGACGTTGAGAATCTTGGCGAAGATAATGCCGCCGGCGGTGCTGAAGACAAAGGCCACGGCGCCGAGGACGAGCACCAGGATAGTCCGGCTGGTGAGGAAATATTCGGCGCCCATGGTTGTCCCAACTGCGAGACCCAGAAAGATGGTGACGATATTGACCAGTGCGCCGCCGGCTGTTTTGCGCAGACGTTCGGTCACACCGCACTCGCGCAACAGGTTGCCGAACATGAGCATACCGAGCAGCGGGGCGCACGACGGCACCGCCAGGGAGGCGATGATTGTTGTCACGATCGGGAAAAGGACGACGGCGGTTTTGGACACGGGTCGGGCCTGCGGCATGTCAATTTCCCGCTCTTTTTTGGTCGTCAGGAGGCGGAGAATGGGCGGCTGGATAATCGGGACCAGGGACATATAGCTGTAGGCCGCCACGGCAATCGGGCCGAGCAGGTGCGGGGCCAGCTGGCTGGCCAGGAAGATCGAGGTGGGGCCGTCGGCACCGCCGATAATTCCTATTGCGGCGGCTTCTTTCGGTGAGAAGCCGAGCAGGTAGGCAGCGCCAATGGCGGCAACGAAAATACCAATCTGGGCCGAGGCGCCGAGTAGAAATGTAATGGGCCGCCCCAGCAGCGGACGGAAGTCGGTCAGGACGCCCACGCCCAGGAAAATGATTGGCGGGAGCAGTTCGGTTTTGATTCCGGTGGTATAAATCAGCCCCATAATGCCTTCATCGTAGGCGCCCATTTTGGCGAAGGGGAAATTGGCGAGGATAATGCCGAAACCGATCGGTATCAGCAGGAGCGGCTCGTATTCCCTGGTGATCGCGAGGTAGATCAAGACGCCGGCGACCAGATACATGATCCAGTTGCCGAGGCTCAGGTGGGCGAATCCGGAGGAGCCGAGAAGTTCGAAAAAGGTGTCCATGCAACGGTCCCCGTTACGATATGGTCATGATCGGCTGACTGGAATCGATTTCGTCGCCGATACCGACATGCACTTTGGTCACTTTGCCGGCCGCAGGCGACTTGATATTGTGTTTGGCCTTCATGGCTTCAACCGCGGCAACCACCTGTCCTTCGGTAACGGAATCACCTTCTTTCACGAGTATATCGACGACTTCGACCTGTCCCTGGAATACGGAGTGGACGGTAGTGCCGTTGGTGGCCGCCGGGGCTGTCGCGGTTGCGGTGCCGCCGCCGGAGGCAGTTGCCGCGGCGGGCTGCGACGAGTCGTTTTCCGGTTCGAGGGTCACGACAAACATGCGGCTCCGCCCGTTTTCTTCGACCGTGCACCGGGTTGTAATCGGACCAGAGGGCGATGCGGATTCCATGGCGGCTGCGACCGGTTTGGCCGCGACCTTGTCCGGGTCCGGTTTGGTCTTTTTCAGTGGGATGTCAATTTTGGCCTTTCCGGTCAGCAGGCGGATACCCTCGTTGAGTTCCATCTTCTTGCCGGGGACCATGGCGGCCAGGACCAGGAAGACATTTTTGTCGGTGACGGCGATACCGCGCTCTTCGAGTGCCTCTCGCGCGGGCTGGATATTTTTGGGTGCGGCTTCCAGCGGGTCGGCGTCGATCGGCGGCAGTTCCAACTGCTCGGATGCGATTTTGACAACTTCCGGATCGGGCGGGAGCGGCGTCTTGCCGAAATAGCCGAGGACAGCCTTGCCGTAACCGGCATCGATCTGTTTCCAGCGACCGTACAGGACGTTATTAAAGGCCTGGAGCCAGTATTGCTGGGAGCCCGGGGTAACCGAGGTCCAGGCGCCGCCGGCTTCAACAACCACCGGAAATTCGGCGAGGACATCGGAATATTTATCAAGGATGCCGGCCTTGACCATCATGTGGACATTGGGGCCGATTGCACCGCCGGGCATCGGGAAGCCGAGGACGCGGGCGTCGGGCGTGGTGGTGGTTGGGTTGAAGTCGTAGTCCTTCATCAAATCGTTGAGCATGCTCTCGATTTCGGGCATTTTGTCAGGATCGACATCGAGCGAGTAGCCTGTGCCTTTGAGGGCGTGAGCCATGGATCGAACGTCCGGCTGGACTGTCCCGGAAGCCATGGGGCGGCAGGACAGGTCAACGCCGTCGGCGCCGCCGGCAATCGCGGCCATGTAGCAGGCGACGGCGGTGCTGGCGGTATCGTGGGTGTGAGCCCAGAGGGGCATTTCCGGCGGCATGATTTGTTTCAGGCCCTTCGCGGTTTCATACAGAGTCCGCGGGTCAGCGGTTCCGCTGGCATCCTTCAGGCAAATGCTGTCGATCTGGACATCGCTGTCAAGGAGCCGTTTGCCGATATTTATGTAGAATTCCGGCGTATGGACCTTGTCTGATTTGAACGGCAGGCCCATGATGGCGATGCAAACCTGGTGGTGCATGCCGGCCTTGACAATGGGACGGCCGGTGTTGATCAGGTTACGAACGTCGTTCATGTAGTCGAAGTTGCGATCCCAGGTGGTACCGTACGCGTGCATCAATTTGGCCTGGAGTTCGAGGCCCTTTATGGACTGGGTAGTGAGCGTTACGCCTGACACCGAGCGCGTGAGGATCTGGAGGTCGGCATCGGGGCCGACGGTTTCGCGCATCTTTTTCATGTCTTCGAAAGGATCTTCCCCAAGATAGAAATAGGGGGCCTGATAGCGTGCCCCGCCGCCGAATTCAAAGTGGCGAATGCCGGCGTGAGCAGCGACTTCCATTGCGGGGAGTACATCCTGAAGACGGACCTTGCCGCCGAAAGAGCTTTGGAGCCCGTCCCGAAAGGGTGTGAACATGACACGAATTGTCTTGGGCTTTTCCGCGTATATCATTGTTTGATCTCCTCGATCTTCGTTACTCGTCGTTCGGGATACGCTTTGTGGGCCACAGTGTGGATAACAGCGATAACGGCACTGTCAGTGGAAGCTTGTTTTTCGGGGAAGAGGATTATGATCAGTCTCATGCAGACTGCGAGGACCGCCAACAGGAGAAACACTGCGACGAAAGCGGAAGCACAAATCGTAAGTAGATCCACCGTTGCGTTTCCTTTGCTCGGTGTGCATCGGCAATCAGCACACAGGCAAAAAGATTGCCTGGTGCAAAGTGTTTAATTTGTGCAGTATATAGATTTTTTGGTCCCAAATCAACCCCAAAGGCTTGAACAACAGCCGGCTTTAGAAGAAAGCTGTGTGATTTTTCACATGATAGGAGGATAAAGTCTATCTGAATTATGAGGTCTGATCCTGATCGGATTCGGCCAAGACTTCCTCGATCCGTCTTGCCTCGGGGAACTGCTGGCGGTCACGGGCCAGCTGAAGCGCTTGCTTCAAAACGGTAGTGCCCTTCAATTTGTCCTCGTCCGACTTGCCCAGTTCGACCAGCGTCTGGCCATAGAGAGTACGGACCTGAAGCTGCTGCTGAGTATCTGCGATATCACCGGATTTGGTAAGCAGTTGCTCGAGTTGGCGGAGCCCGGCAAAGTACATACCTTCTCGCGCCGTCAAATATGCCAGCAGAGCGGTGGCTTTGGCGGCGACCGCTTTGTCGCCGATCTCCTTTGCCGTAGCCTGCGCCTCTTTGGCCGCTTTTTGGCATTGGTCGTACTCGTGGAGGAGGGCATGGATGTCGGCCAGGATAAGGTGCCCCCAAGCGATATTGCGGCTCAATCCGGCGGCTGTTGAGATTTCGAGTGCCTGCTCGGCCAGTTTTCTGGCGTGGTCGAAGTCGCGTTCGTACAGGTAGACGTTGGCCAGCCGCAGGATTGCATCGGATTCAGCCAGCGGATGATTGATCTCTTGTGCGATTGCCAGCGCCCGCTCGGCCGACTTGGTGGCCAGTTCGGTTTCACCCAGCGTGAGGCGGACGTGACTGATGTTCATCAGGGTCATGGCGAAGGTGCTGCGCTCACCGAGCTCTTTAAAGGCGTCGGCTGCCTCGTTCAGGTGATCCAGGCCCTGGGTGTGTTTGCCGCGCATTAGTTCGATGAGACCCATGTTGAGTTTTGGTCGGGCGGCCATTGCCGGATCGCCCAGGCGGGAGTGGATTTGCAATGCGTGATGGTAGCACTCGTAGGCTTCATCGAGTTCGCCTTTAAAATAGTGGACGTTTCCGATATTGGAATTGCAGGCAGCCTGGAGTGAGAGGTTTTCCTGCTTTTCGGCCAGTGCGAGTGCTTCCTGGTAGAGGCTCAGGGCGCGGTCAAAGTCGCCTTTGCGGGCGTACACGACGCCCATATTCTTGAGGGCTTCGCCGATTCGTTCCGGGTCGTTGAGTTTGCGAGAGATTTCGAGGACTCGATCAAAGAGTCGCAGGGCCTCATCGAATTTGGCCTGCGGCTGAAGGATTGCAATCTGGCAGCCAAGGGTATCGGCTTCGCCGGCCAGATCGCGCAGTTCGCGGGTGAGTTCGGACGCTTCTTTGGCATGGACCCAGGCGATTTTCCAGTTCGACTGACGAATATGCAGTCGGGCGAGCAGCAGGAGGATGCGCACCTGATCGGCCCTGGCCTCGCGCTCCCGGGCCTCCTCAAGTGCTGATTTCAACTCTTCTTCGGCGCGTTCATTTTCGCCCCGGTGGATGTGTATTTCGGCGATCCCGGCCCGGGCCGCCAGCAGCCCCGGCTCCTGTTTGAGTGCCTGACGATACAGCCCCAGGGCAATTTCCACATCCGAGGAGTCCTTTTTCAGTTCAAAGCTATATTTGCCCTTGAGGTATGCTTCGTACGCCTGATGGTCAGAGGCTTCCGGCGTCCCTACCTGGGCGGCACTGACAACGGAGGCGCCGATATTGAGAGCTTCCACGACACCGCTGGCGAGATCCTGCTTGATTTGCGGAAGGTCATCGACGCCTTTTTCCCAGCGTCCGGCCCATAGGTTGTCACCACTGCCGACATCGACCAGCTGTGCCGATACCCGAATGCGGTCCGCGGCCCGGTGGATAGAACCATCGAGGACGAAATTCACATTCAGCTTGGCAGCGATGTCCTCGAGTTCTGCGTCGGAATCTTTGTACTTCAAAATTGAGCGCATGGGTGCGACCCGGACGGTGCCGACACGGGTGAGGTCGACGATCAGGTCCTCGGTGATACCGTAGGAGAGAAATTCGTCTTCCTCGCTTCCCAGATTGCGGAGGTACAATATGGCCAGCGCCTGAACAGCTACGCTGCGAGACAGGCCGGCGGCGGCCCTGCCGACCATGCTGGTAATTCCAAAGGTGCCGGTCTGGGATGATCTGCCGGATGGCAGACCGGTGATGTTGCCGGCCTGGGAAACTCCGAGGAGACCGCGTATCTCACGGCCCAAGTCCAGTGCCGTGGCAAAACGCTCCGACGGTTTTTTTGACAGCGCTTTGAGGACCAGATTCTCCAGTGGTTTTGGTACATCGTTGCGCGTTTCGCTGATCGGCGGAGGCGGTTCGTTTATCACGGCCTGCATGGTCGCCATGCCGTTTCCGCGTCGGAACGGTTGTTTCCCGGTCAGCGCTTCGTAGAGAACGATTCCGATTGCGAAGACATCGCTCCGAGCGTCGGTATCCTCTCCCCTGGCCTGTTCGGGCGCCATATAGTTAACCGTGCCCATAGCCATGCCGGCCTGTGTAATCTGTTCGTCTTCTTCGGCCTTGGCCAGCCCGAAGTCGAGGATGCGGACCCGTCGGTCATCGCCGACGATGATATTGGCCGGTTTAATGTCACGGTGCACCATGCCCAGCTGGTGGGCGGACCCGATACCATCGCAGACCTGGAGCATGATCTCGCAGAGGGAATCCAGCGGCGGGCGACTTTCGGCAAAGATATCCTGCAGGGATCGTCCGCTGACAAACTCCATTGCGATATACACAAGGCCGTCGTTGCGCTCGGCGACTTCGTAGATGGTCACAACATTGGGATGATTGAGTGCGGCGGCAGCCCGTGCCTCACGGATAAAACGAGCACGGAAGGTCTTATCGTCGGCGAGTTTGGCAGACAGGAATTTCAGTGCGACCTGACGACCCAGCGTATTGTCTTTGGCCAGGTAGACTTCACCCATGCCACCAACGCCCAGTTTCTTCTCGATAGTGTACTGGGCGAGTTTCGCCCCGGCAGTCGGGACAAATACGGCATGAGTATGGTCATCGTGATGCTGTTCGTTCATTATTTGGTCTGGCCGTTATGGGTCCGGCATGCAGCCGCCGGGAGGTGCTGAGCAGGCCTGCTTTATATATATCGGAAGATCAGGTTCACGTTCCTCTATCGGCACCAACGTAGTACGTTGGATGGAAAACAGAAAGTCAAAAAAGACGATCTGCACGAGCCGCATGTCCGGCAGCCGTGATGCGCCCGGAATATATCCACGCCTTTTTAAACGGTTGCCGGCGGCAGTCGGTGCCCCTTATATTGTCATAACCACCGATTCACTAACATAGATCACTACGTTGTGTTGCCGATTGACTAGCCAATAGTTACGGGAGAGATTTTCGTGATTGGTTTTGACATTTCGTTCTCGCAAGTTCTTGCTCATTTGTATCATCTTGTCATCGCCTATGTTCTGACGTTTCCGATCGGATGGGATCGTGGGGAAAGAGGGCCAGAGCGCCGGCCTTCGAACCTTTCCCCTGGTGGCGGTGGCTGCCTGCGGCTATATGCTGGTCGGCATCTATGTCGTAGACGGTGCCGATGCGCAGTCGCGCGTGATGTATGGCATCAAAACCGGGATCGGTTTTATCGGCGGCGGGGCGATTCTCAAGAGCAAAGGCTCGTTTACCGGCACAGCCACGGCCGCCAGTGTCTGAACAACCGGTTCGATTGGCATCGCTGTTCCGTGGGATCGGCTCGAAATTGCGATCGCTCTTGCGCTGCTCAATTCCCTTACTCTCCGGTATACACGGGGCCTCAAAAAGCGGTTTGAAGAAACATCTCCCGAACACAGCGATGGTTAGTTGTTTTATTCGCAGATCGGAGCGGCGCCGCTGTTGAACACGTAGCTCACCATCGCCGTGAGGTCGGAGACATTCAGTTCACTGTCGCCGTTGATATCGGTTGCGGCCAAGATCAGTGGCACCGGGCCGTTGCGAAACAGGTAATCCACCAGAAAAGTCAGATCCGAAACATTGATCGCCAAACTCTGGTCGATATCGCCGCACAGGTAATAGGTGAGTTCCGGTTGGTCGCTCAGGCTGGAGAGAATGCCGTAATAGGCGCTTACCTGAACCGAGAACTGATCGGTGCCGGGGGCCGCCGTCGGTGCGGTTATCGTGACGCTGTAGGTACCGTCGCCGTTGTCGAGAACATCGGACAGGGAGCCGTCGCCAATGTTGCTGACCAGTACTGAATCGACCGGTTCCGGAGTTTCGCCGGACCAGTTGCGGGGTGTGATGGTCAACTGTGCCGTCGCGGAACCGTCGGCCTCAAGGTATTCGCGGTCGCTGGTCACCTCCGACGAATCCGGGTGGGCTGATTGGGCGAGTTGCCAGGTATCAAACTGGGTACGGAGAATGTCGATAGGGTCGGTTGAGCCAGTCGTATTGGGAACCACCTCATTGAGGAAGTAGCTGTTACCGTCGCCCGACTTTTTGACCCTGATAAAAGCCGAGATGGAGGATTTGTCAAGACTCTGACAGCGGGTGTCGGCGCCAACGACTTTAGCTGCCTCGAGAGCCGCCATGAGTTTTTGTTCCAACGGGCCGTCGGTGGTTAAGAAGGCGGTTTCCATATCCTGCACAATTTCCGGTCCGAGCAGGATGTTGCCCTGGATGGCATAGCCCGGTCCGGTGATGTGACCGGCCCAGGTGGAATTGGAGGAGCCGGTGTAGGAAGCTGAGGCCCCTGGACCGTCGAAGGTTACCACGCCGTATTGACGTTTCTGGGGCCTGCCCTCGTAGTCGTTGGCAGCAAGCCAGCCGATGATCGAATCAGGGGTAAGTCCCTGGTTCAGGAGCAAGTGAGCATTATCCTGATTGGCCTGAAGCCAGTAGGCCTGGGTATGGACGGCCCCGATCGAATCTATGATATCGTTAATGATTTGTGCGTTATCTATGCATGAGGCGCCGGCTCCACCCACAACTCCGTTGACCGTGTCAACGGCGACAATAGAAAAGGTCGCCCCGGCGTGCCCGGCGAGCAGCAGGATGGAGAGGATTGCTGTCAAGAGCATAATAGTTACCCGCATAACAGAACTCCCTGATTGGTATGAATGAAAGATATGACTGCAGGTAATATCGGGAAAAATTACTGGACAGTCAAGGTCACTTTAGTAGCTTGTCACTTTAGTAGCTCACTTTAGTAGCTGATGTAAGGGTGTTGCAAAAACGTGGGTAATCGGGTATATTTGCTCCTGCAGGAAAGAAATGGGGTCATCATGAAGCGACGTGATTTTCTTATCCGTACGGGCAAAGCCGCTGCTCTGGCAGCGGTCGCCGGCGGTACCGGGCTTTTTTCCCACAATCGGAACGCCGTCTCGTATCGACCGATTGTCTCACCGGACAACATTTTTGCCGTCAAAAAGGATGCCTCGCTGCCGCAGATAGCGCTGTCCCGGCAGCTTGATCCGGTCCGGGGGCTCCAGGCGGCCCTGGATGCGGTCGGCGGCATTAAACGTTTTGTCCAGCCGGGCGAAACTGTAACAATTAAACCGAATATCGGCTGGGATCGCACCGCGGAGCAGGCGGCCAATACAAACCCGGTCCTCGTTGGTGAGATGGCGCGGCTGTGTCTTGCCGCCGGCGCGGGCCGGGTGATTGTAACCGATGTAACCTGTAATGATCCCCGTCGCACGTTCGTGCGGTCCGGCATCCGCGACGCCGCGGAAGCGGCTGGAGCTGAGGTGTTGTTGCCGTCGGAAGACGATTTTGTCGAGGTTGACCTGGGCGGTGAAATGCTCAATGTCTGGTCGGTCCTTAAGCACTTTGTCGAGACCGATCGGTTGATCAACATGCCGATTGTAAAGCAACATTCGCTGTCGGACTGCACGATAGGCATGAAGAATTTTTACGGTATTCTCGGCGGCGCGCGGCATCGGCTTCATCAGCGGATCGACCAGTCGATTGTTGATCTGGCTGCGTTCTGCAAACCGACGTTGACGGTAGTCGATGCGACCAGAGTTCTGTTGCGGGGTGGTCCGCAGGGCGGATCGATCGATGACGTCGTTGAAGAACACACGGTGATTTGCGCTACCGATCAGGTGGCGGCCGATGCGCGGGGATGCGAGTTCCTCGGTTTGACCGGTGAGAAGGTCGGGCATATTGCGCTAGCGGCTCAATTCGGTCTGGGTACGTTGGATTATCTCAACGCCGGTTACAAAGAGATTGCATGATGACTATCGGCACGGTGCGCAGACTTCGAATCGCCAGCCAGATGCTCTTTTTCGGGTTATTTTTCTGGCTGATTCTGAAAACAACTTTTGAAGTCACGTTCAACCCGGCTGATAACAACGAGATCCTCCTACCGTACCCGGTGTCAATAGCGCTTGAAATGGATCCACTGGTGGCCCTGGCGACATTGCTGGCCAACGGAACGCTTTATGCCGGGTTGCTCTGGGCGTTGATTATTCTCATACCGACGATTTTTTTGGGGCGGTTCTTTTGTGGCTGGGTTTGCCCGCTGGGTTCGGTAAATCACTGGCTCAGTGAGATCCGTTCTGAGCGTACCGGACGACGGGGGCTGAAGAAGATCGAGTCAAACCGCTACAAGCCCTACCAGCGGATCAAGTACTACATCCTGCTGTTTTTCCTTGGCGCAGCGCTGGCGGGAACGCTTCAGATTGGTTTGCTGGATCCGTTGTCACTGTTGGCGAGATCGCTGGGGACGGTGGTGCTTCCGGTCCTTCATATTGCCGCCGACGGGACTGTCAACGCAGTGCGGTTGCTGGGTATAACGCCGCTCTCCAAAGGTGTGGAAGCGGTGTATGATACGGTGGCGCCGTACATGCTGACGTTTCGTCAGCCGCATTTTCACGCGCTACTGACTATTGGTCTTATCTTTATCGCGGTGCTTGCACTCAACCGCGTGTTCACCCGTTTCTGGTGTCGGGGGATTTGTCCGCTGGGGGCGCTTTTAGGCGTTTGCTCGCGGTTCGCTATTTTCGGATTGGAAAAGCACGAGGGTTCCTGTGATCACTGTAACATGTGCCTGGCACACTGTCAGGGTGCGGACAATCCGGATATCGGTTCCAAATGGCGGCAGGCGGAGTGTCATGTCTGCCTGAACTGCCAGGCTACCTGTCCCAAGGGGTCACTGAAGTTCAAATTCTTCCCGAGTCTCGACGGCACCAAAGAAAATCCGTCGCCGACGCAAAAAGTCGATATCACGCGCCGTAAGGCTGCGCTCTCGTTTGTCGGCGGGCTGGCGCTGTTTCCGTTGTTTCGGGCGGGTGACGCTTTTGCGGCGAATCCCAGCCCGAAGCTGATTCGTCCGCCCGGTTCGCCGAGGGAAGTCGATTTCATGGCGCGATGTATCCGCTGTGGCCAGTGTATGCGTGTCTGTCCGAACAACGCCCTGCACCCGACCCTGCTTGAGTCCGGCCTGGAAGGGATCTGGACACCGATTTTGATCGCTCGAATCGGCTATTGTGAGCCGACCTGCACACTTTGCGGCCAGGTTTGTCCGACAGGGGCGATCGAGGAATTGACTCTGACCGAAAAAGTCGGCTATAAGGAAACTCCGCCGAATCGAATTGGAACAGCCTTTTTGGATCGCGGGCGCTGTCTACCGTGGGCGATGGCGACGCCGTGTATAGTCTGCGAGGAGTGGTGCCCGACCTCACCAAAAGCGATTTATCTCAAGGAAGAGACCGTATCGGATCGGGAGGGTCGGGCGGTGTCGGTCAAGCGTCCGTATGTCGATCCGTCGGTGTGCACCGGGTGTGGCGCGTGTGAATTTGCCTGTCCGGTGGCCGATCAGGCGGCTATCTATGTCACCTCGGTGGGAGAATCGCGCTCACCGGAAAATCAGATTCTGCTCGAGCGGCAGTCACGTCGGAAAGAAAACGCCGGTGAGCAAAATTGATGATCCGCAGGCAGGTCGGAAGACAGCATCTAGTGTCCTGTCCCGGAAGTACTTTTCATAAAATCTTGGACACTGTTCTTGGGTTGTCTTTCTTAATCAATTCTCTCACATGTCCTTCCGCCAATCCCGGCTGCCACAATTGCAGATGTAAGGCCAACATCGTGTAAAACTATTGACGGGACATCACACTAGACTGTTGGAGCTGATTCGCCGGTAATAGATTCAACCGCTTTTCGAAAGAGCTCGATATTTTCTTTGGAGTCCGGCTCAAGGGCTGCTTTCGTTGCCGGGATCTTTGTTGACCGGGCCAGTTCCAGCTTCCCTTCCCGTCCGCACCGGTCGCCCACGTATTTGTAGTAGTTGAGAAGTCGCTCGCCCATTGCTTATCCTATATTCCAGAAGACATTCAGTGCGTCCATGTACTCAATCGCTTTATCTCCCCAGGCACTCGGCGGTTGGATCAGCCATTCACAGTGAGCATCGCCCATTCCGGCACAGCCGGGCTCGATTGCCAGCAGCGGCCCTCCGAAAAAGGCGGTGCACCAGCCGGACGCATAGCCGGTTAGAGTCCAGCAGACCGGAGAGTTGGCCTGCGGATTAAATGAGAGGTGTTGCTCTGCCTCGTAGGAATTCACCCACAAGCCGGTAAAATAGAACTCGCCGGTTTTTCGATCGAAGCGGATCTCTTTCGGTGTTGCGTTGACAATTCCTTCAAACGAGTGAATGACGGGGCCGGAGGCCAGCAAGTCAACCTCGGTCTCGAACTCATAGTTCAGTTTCATCTGGAGAAAGTCGGAGTAGCCGTTTTGATAGCCGAACCGCAGGAGGAAAGCTCGTGCCTGACTCCAGCCGAGTGTATCCAGCAGGTTCTGCCGGAGCAATCCGATGGCGTTGGCATCGAACAGCACGATTCTGGTGTCGCGGAAGGTCGTCAGACCCTGTCGCGGGTTGAAGGTCAATTCCCGGGAGAGGTCAAAATCGGTTGCCTTCATGCAAACGGCCGGTTGGTCGTCTTTACTCAGGATGGCGGAATTCTTTTCTGACATAATCGATTTGGCGCCGGGAGATCCCGTTCTGTTATGACGGTGGCCGTGCCCCTCGACCGTCCGTGATGTCTGTCGTCATTGATCCGGCGGTTCTTAGTTTGATCCACGCCTGAGAATACAAATAGAGGCACAGAACCGTGGCCTGATCCCTGTATTCATTTCCATCGGCTGAATCCGGGGATATATTTACCTGTAAAGCGTTCCAATTTGTTCATTGGGTGTAGTTTCCGCTTTAAGATTGCGGCTCAATGCCGTATATGAGGTATGGTAGTATGGAGGCAGACAGTTCAATGAGCAAAGACATCTTAAAACGGTCCGACCCATTCATTGCGGACATGCATTGTGATACGGTTTTTCGGCTGCTCCAGGGTATGGATTTTGGCGCCGAGCAGACGGTCAGTCATGTCAATCTCCCCCGTCTGAAAAAAGGCGGGATCAGCCTGCAGGTCTTTGCCTGTTTTCTCAACGATCAACTTCCGCCTGAAGTAAAGTCAGTTCGAGTCAATCGTATGCTGGACGCACTGGAACAGATGTTTGAGCAACACAGTGATTCGATTGCACCGGCGACGAGTCCTGAGGAGATCGAGGCGGTGGCCGGAAGCGGGCGGATAGTCGGGATGCTGGGAATTGAAAACGGTGCGGCTATAGACAATTCGCTTGAGAAGCTGAGAGCCTATTTCAATCGGGGCGTCCGTATCATGACGCTCACGCACAATGAATCCAACGACTGGTGCGTTTCCTCGGCGGACCGGGACCCGACATTTACCGGGCTGACCGATTTCGGCCACGAGGTTGTTTGGGAAATGAACCGGCTGGGGATGATGATTGATATTTCTCATGTCTCCGCCGATTCGGTCTCGGAGATCCTGAAGACATCATCGGCGCCGGTTGTCGCGTCCCATTCAAACGCGTATTCTCTCTGCGCCCATCACCGGAACCTGACCGACGATCAGATTTTGGCGATAGCCGATCGGAGCGGGCTGATTGGTATTAATTTCGTCGGGTACTTCCTCTCGCCACAGTACCGTGACCTGACCGAGGAAATTGTTGGGGAAGATATGGAGAAAATCCGGGCGGTCGAGGCAGCTCTTCGGACGGAATGCACGGCTGATGAGTTTGAGGCCGCCTGGGAGAAAGTGAAATCGACCGTTGATGAGTGGCAGCGGCGGCTTCGAGAAACCGGTGTCGACTGCGGCACTGTGGCCGATCATATCGATCATGTGATTGATCTGGTGGGCGATGATTTTGTTGGGCTTGGGTCGGATTTCGACGGTACGTTGTTTGGCCCCATCGACTTGGAGGACTGCTCGAAACTGCCCAATCTGGTTGAGGAACTTCGCCAGCGGGGGTATTCTGACGGCCGGCTCAAGAAGGTGTTGGGCGGTAATTTTACGCGTGTTTTTCGGGACATCTGGGCGGCCCGGGGCAGTCGCCGAACCGGGACTGAGCAGGCTGGTAAATCGTTTTGAAAATCGGGCGTTTCACGCTATATTAGAAAGGTTATAGGGGTCTCACTTCCCCGGTCAAACGTATAAAAACCGCCTGTTTACAAAACTGCCGATTTGATCGATACCTTATAGAGAACATAGACGGTTGCCGGAGTCCGGCTTATATTAGCTGGCGACCACCACTGAAGGATTGAATAGACATATGACGCAGCCACGCCTCCTCTGGATTTCCCTGATTGTTGTGAGTATTCTCATAGCGCCCGCGGCCACGGCCCAGGTCAGCGAGGGGGGGACACCTCCCAGTTTTCGGGCCGGGCTGAGTATGGCGCTTTCGGGTGCCGCAACGGTGGAGACTGCTCCGGTCGATGTCGAGGCGTTGTTAGCTGAGGACGAGATTGAGCAGCAGAAGGGTATTCCGTATCGGTTTGGGTACCCGTTTGAAGTCAACTACACGATGGAGAATTCCGGCACGTGGACCACGTTGCCCGATGGCGGCCGGTTGTGGCGGCTGCAAATCGTTTCTCCCGAGGCCTATTCGATCAATCTCGTGTACAGCGAGTACGACATTCCGCCGGGGGCGCAGTTTTTCGTGTATAATGGTGATGCCTCTCACATTATCGGCGCCTTCACCGAGCGCAACAACAAGGAGCACGGGCAGTTTGCCACTGCACCGGTGCGCGGCGATGTCAGTATTCTCGAGTACTACGAGCCGGCTGATGCGCTTTATGCCGGGAGAATCGATATTCAGCGAATAGTCCATGCTTACCGCGATCTGTTTTCATGGGATGTTGTCAAAGAAACCGTCGATTTCGGCAATTCCGGTTCCTGCAACAACAACGTCAATTGTCCCGAGGGTGCCGGCTGGGAGGAAGAGATTCGGTCTGTGGCCATGATCCTGACCTCCGGTGGTTTCCGTTTGTGCAGCGGCGCCCTGGTGAATAACGTTCGCGAAGACTTGACGCCTTACTTCCTGACAGCCAACCACTGCCTGGGCGGCGAGGAAACCTGGGTGTTTATGTTCAACTATGAAAGCCCGAGCTGCGCTAATATCGACGGCCCGACCTGGATGACCGTGTCCGGTTCGACACTGCGGGCCAGCTACTTCAATTCTGACTTTGCCCTGTTGGAACTGATTGAAAACCCGCCCGATTCCTATAATGTCTTTTATGCGGGTTGGTCGGCGGCCGATGTTGCCGCTCAATCTTCGGTGGGGATCCATCATCCTTCGGGTGACATCAAGAAAATTTCATTCGACTACAATGCGGTGGTCAGCACGAACTACGCCGGCGGTTCCGGCGGCAGTCACTGGCGGGTGGTGGCCTGGGATGACGGCACCACCGAACCGGGGAGTTCCGGTTCGCCACTGTTTGATTCGCTGACTCATCGGATTGTCGGTCAGCTTCACGGCGGCACTGCCTCGTGCGCTTCGATCACTTCTGATTACTACGGGAAGTTTGCCAAGTCGTGGGATGTTGGTGGGTCCGCGTCGACGCGTCTCAAAGACTGGCTTGATCCCGATAATACGGGCACGCTTCAACTCGATGGTATCGATCCTGCCGGCGCCAACTTCACGGTGACGCCACAGCACGGCAACGTTCCCCTAAATGTTCAGTTCGATGGCAGTTCACAGTTGACGGTTGATTCGTGGACTTGGGATTTTGGCGACGGTGACTCGGCTTTTGTCCAGTCGCCGCTGCATACGTATACAACTCCCGGTGCTTATGATGTCTCTTTGCAAATTATAGCCGGGGTTGATACGGTGACACGTGTCCGTTACGATTATGTCATTGCACTGGCTGATACGATCGGTGCCCCGGATACTATCCTGGAGAATTCGGGTACGGTTGAAGTTGTAGTGAACGGCGCCAACAGTATTCCGATCAACACCATGCACATTCCGGTCTTCTATCAGGGCAGTATTCCGATGACTTTGAGTTCATTCTCGACTGACGGCTGCCGGACGGATTATTTCGAAGTCCAGCACTACATCCATTCGTATTCCACCGGAAAGCAGGCCACTATTGAATTGAAAGCGTCCAATTCGGACACGTCACCCGCGCTGGATCCGGGTAGCGGCCCGATTGTGAAGCTGATTTTTTCGGTCAGTGGCCCCCAGGCCGGTGACTCAACTCTGGTTGATTTGAGCGGTTACAGTTCGTACCAGCCCCTGTTCCAGGGACCGTTGCTGGCATACGAGCCTGAGATCGAGTCGCCCATGCTGCTGTATCCTGTCTGCTGTGTCGGGGAACGTGGCGACGCCGATTCCAGCGGTGAAATCAATGTGGCCGACTTGACCATGATGATTTCCTATCTTTTCCAGGGCGGCTCCTTACCGGACTGTGAAGAGGAAGCCGATGTCGATGGTTCGGGGGTGATTAATGTCAGCGACGTAACTTATGTGGTTGATTTTCTGTTCAAGGGCGGCGCCAACCCGGTTCCCTGCCCATAACAGGATCCATCCCACTTCTAAAAATATAAAGGCCTGGCTTTGCCGGGCCTTTAGTGGTTTATCTTGATCGGGAGCTATTTAGTTGACGGCTTTGAACGCGAGGCCGTAGCTGTTCTTTCCGACATCGACTGAATCGATCAACACGTTGGTTGCACCGTCGATAACGTATACCCGCCCGGTCTGGTCCAGCAATGGGTTTTCATTATTGACGCAGGCGACGTAGTATCGACTACCGTCGTCGGAGCAATCGATGCCAAACGGTCGAATGACTCCAAGCTCAATCTGGGCGATAACACGGCGGGTGGCAAGACGCAAGACTGCGACGGTGTTCTCAAGCTGAGTTGTAATATACAATTTCGAGTTATCGGGTGACACTGCCATCAGAGTGGGACCAAACAGCGAACCGGTTCCCTGTACGGGGATCGGGATCGAGTCGACAATGGTTCGTGAGGCAAGGTCGAGAACCCGGATCTCGTTGGAGAGGCGGCAGGCGATGAATGCCAGCGAGTCGCTGTGGTCAATCGCGATACCGTAGGGTCCGCAGACGGGCGAACCGGCGGGTACCGGGTTACCCGGGCGGACATCAACGTTAACGGCTGAGTCGCCAGTCGGATAGACCAGGGAAATATTGTCGGTGCCGAAATTTCCGACAACGACAATTTCTCCGTCCGATGTGATCTGCAGATCGTGGGAGGCTGATCCGACGGTCACTTGAGAGTCGAGAAAGGTCATCGTGTTCAGATTGAATTGGTGGAGTTTGCCAAGTTTACTGGGGTCGGTGAAATCGCAGACATAGCCGATACTCCCGTCCGGACTGGTGGCGATAGCGGTGGGATAGAGATCGCCGCCGGCGGTGAGAGAATCGACCAGGTTGTTGTCGGCCAGTGAGAATTTCGCGAATTGACCGGGCGTTTCACGTCCGACCGCATAAAGATAGCTGCCGTCCGGTGAAATCCGCACGAAGTGCGGGGTTTCTATGACCGATGAGAACGAGTCTATGCGAGTCATCGTGCGCGTGTCGTAGACATAGATCGTATTGTCGGTTTGATTTGCTACGTACAGTCGGCCGGCGGGATTATCGTCTCCGCGCGACCCGGTCGGGCCGTTGTCATCGTCGTCGCATCCAAAAGCCAGCAGCCCTGCCAGCAGGGCGGCGAAAAGGATCTTCTTCATACAGTAGTTCGCTTTTTTCTACTTCTTTTTTCTCGTCGTCTATCGTGGAATCACGGGCACGGTCGAGGATCGCCGCCGCCCTGGAAGAGGAAATCTACCAGATAAGTGACATCGGAAACATCAACGGTCTCGAAAATGTCACCATCGACGTTTGCCTCAGCCTCACACACCGGGGAGGGACCGCCCTGGAAGAGGAAGCTTACAAGGTATGTAAGATCGCTGACATTTACCTGGTCAGAAGCGTCGGCATCGACATTGCCGCGGAGGTTCTCACAGCAAATCGACTGCACCACCTCAATTTCACCGGAAACCGTATCGGGCAGGAACGAGACGCACGGGTGGGAGAGCGTCGGCTGCGAGCCGCTGAAACTGATCAGGCTGACCGGGTTTATACCGCTGGCCCCGGCCGGAACCGTGAAGTAAATACTGAAAACAGGGCCGCTGCCCGGGGGAAGGTCGGGTGAGGTGCCCGAAAACGACGAGGTCAGGGTGTAGCTGCGCCTGGTGCCACTGACGGCGTTAAACTGTAGTTCTTCAAAATAGTCGGTGCGCGTTCCCTGGGTGGAGACGGAATCGAAGGTGATGCTGACGTCGCCGGCATAGTCAAACGGGATAGTCATGCTGCGCAGCGGCAGGGTATTGGTGACGGAAACATCGACCCGAATTTGCTGTCCGCTCTCGACTTTTATGCTGTCGACCTTCATGGTGTCGGCGAGGATAACCTGATCTTCCTGCAGAATGAACAGGGTGCCGTCCATGTTGGAGGCGTACACGAGTCCGGACTGGGTGTACTGATAGATACCCCAGTTTCCGTTGAAGTTCGGCGATTCACCGGCATAGGTATCGAAGGCGGCGATTTCAGTTGGATTTGAGGCATCGGAGATATCGACAACCCGGGCACCGGATTCGTAGTGTGAGATGTAGATCGTATCGCCGCGTACCTGGGCATTGTGAGCAAGGCCGCTGGGGGCGAGATACGTTCCGGTGAGGGAGACATTTTGCAGGTCGGAAATATCCCACACTTTTACGGTCTTGCCGGAGGTTTCTTCGGTGGTGACGACATAGTTCCGATCATCGGTCGGCCAGATGTTGTGAACGTAGCCGGACGACGGGATTGTCACACGGGTCAGCAGCTGCGGGGAATTCTTGTTGGACAAGTCATAGATTGACCAGGTCGGGTTCCAGCCTTCGGCCAGATAGACAGTATCGTTCATGGCATAAAGATCGTGAATACCCTGATCCGGGCCAAAGCTGTTGACGTAGGTCGGTACTTCGGGGTTGGACAAATCGAGAATGTGGATACCGAAGCCGGCACTGGAAGAGCCTTCGACGTAGGCGTAGCCCTGGATCGTATCAATTGACAGGTTGTGCGATGTACGCGTATTCGAACCGGAGGTCTGAAAGGCGCCAACGAAATGTACGCTGTCCGGGAGATACTGAAGATCAATGACCATCAGGCCGGCATTGATACCGGAACATTCGGACACGGCATAGCAGTAGTGGCTGTAGGTCTTCATATCACGCCAGCGTGCCCCGCCACATGCGTCCTGGGGGCCCTGGACGAAATCCACATCCTGGAGTGTCGTGGCATTGACGAAGCGAATACCATCATACGTTCCCATAATAGCATACTCGGTGCCGTCGGGGCCGGTCCAGCCCCAGCAGTCGGTTCCGCCAAAGGTACCCCATTTAAACGTACCGATATCGCAAAACAACGTAACGGTGTCACCGGACGCGACGACAACTTCGGACGCTGCCTGGTTGGTCAGCGGCGCTGATTTCGTCTCAGTCTGCGGCGGTACCTGCTGGCTGAGCGGGTGAATGGGATCTTCGAGGATCTCGATCGGGACTCCCTGTCCCGGCGCCGCTGCCAGCAGAGCCAGGCAGGCGGCGGAAAAAGTAATAGTGAATAGTCTACGCACGGATGTACCCTCGCTTGTTTAATTCAGGCAATTTGATTTTTTTACGAATAGCGTGAAGTAGACGGATATGGTCTATTCTTACGCACAATATACTAGTTGCACTCGATATACCAAACAATAAAATGGACAATTTTGGTCTCACAATTGACGCAGAAACTGCGGATCACCGGTCTCAGAGGCAGTCCGGCGGGGCTGATCCGCCTCGGAACAGGAAATCTATCAGGAAAGTGAGATCGCTGACATTGATCGCTTCGTCGCTGCCGCCGTCGACATTGGCCTCAAGAAGGCAGTCGGGGTCATCGGCGCCACGGAACAGAAAGTCAATCAGTACGGTCAGGTCGGAGACATTGATCTCTTCATCGATATCGCTGTTGACATTGCCTCGGGTACCGTTGCAGCAGTTGCCTTCTTTTTCGAAGTAAGTCAGGCCGCCGTTTTCTTCGCCGAGGAGGATATCGGCGTCTCCGTCGCTGTCGAAATCAACAAACCGTGGGGCGGTGAAGGTACCGATGTTGTAGCCGGGCATGGTATCATTGGTCGCAGTCATCAATGTCGAATCAGGGAATGCGCCCGGGGCGGAGCCGTTGAGGTAGACGGTGAGGCCAGACGCCCTGCCGCCGACAATTAGATCAATCCGCCCGTCGTTATTCCAGTCATACGGTTCCGGGACGGTGTACTCGCGAAGTTCTCGTTTCAGCAGTGATGGGGTTACGAGGGTCAGATCAGGCGCGCCGGGAGTACCGGTGTTTTCATAGAGCAGGACATTTGCAAACGAGTTGAAGTCCCATTCCCCCACGATCAGGTCCGTGAGGTTGTCATCGCTCAGGTCAGCCGGTCGCGGAACGGCATACTGGTCGACTTTTATGCCTCCCAGTTCCGGGTCAGCCAGGACCGGGGCAAAATTGGTCGGGGAACCGTCGTTGCGCCAGTATTCAATTCTGCCCTGCTGGGTGCCGATCAGCAGATCGAGGTCGCCGTCGGAATCCCAGTCAATCACCGCCGGGGCTGCGTTCAGACCGACATCGATACCGGCCAGGCTGTCGGTTGCCAGTTCGAACACCGGGTTAGATTTTCCGCCAATGTTTTCGAAGTACTGAATCTGCCCCAGACCGCCGCCAATCAACAGGTCGTCGTCGCCGTCGCCATCGAGATCACCAAAGGCCGGTTGTGAGAACCCGCCGACATCGATCATGCCGATAAGGTTTCTGGTTTCGGTCGTGAAAAACGGCTGATCCGGCGTTCCGATATTGCGCAAAAGATGCAGGTTGTCAAGGGCAGCGGCGTTGGCAACGCCGAGGATCATGTCCGGGTCGCCGTCGGCGTCGATATCGCCCAGCCGGGGATGGTTGAATCCGGAGGTCGGTTCGAGCAGGAAAAACTCGGTGACCCAGTTGAGGTCCGAGTTGGCCGGCGTGCCGAGATTCTCGAAATAGTACATGTTGGTGTTAAAGATATCCCCCCAGAACAGATCGAGATCCTGGTCGTCGTCGAGATCCTCAAGGTAGATGGCAGAAAATCCATGCTGCGGGTCTGCCGAAGCCGCCGCCTGACTTCCGCCGGCGCCGGGGAATGCGAGGACGGAGTCATAAAAATCGCTGGTGAGAGTAAAGACAGCGTTGGCGGAGTCGCCAACGTTGCTGTACAGTTCAAGAGCGCCGGTGGTGGCGCCGAAAAAGAAGTCGAAATCGTTGTCGTTATCAATATCGGCGAAGGCCGGGGTGTTGTTCACGCCGGTTTCGAAATCCTGATAGGCGGTGTCTTCGAGGGTGAAGATGGGAAGGCTGTCGGTACCGCCGTCGTTGCGCCAGAATTCGACTGTGGCACTGCGGGAATCACAAAACAAGTCGAGGTCGCCATCGGCGTCGATATCGGCCAGAAGGTGCCAGGTGGCTATATCGAGGTCGCCGAGCTGCTCGGTTACCGGAACCCAGGAGGGTGCTGCTGCGGTACCTTCGTTGCGGAAGTAACCGAGTCGGCCCTCGGTGTCGCCCAGAAAGAGGTCGAGCAGGCCGTCGTTGTTAAAATCTTTCAGTGATGGTTTGGGGTTGTTTATTCCGCCCCAGAAAGCAGCCTGCAGGGTGTCGTTGTCAACAATTACGGGCCAGGGGTTGAAGTCCCGCGTGTACTGGGCCGAGACCGAGGCCGGCAGGACGAGCAGGCAGGCGAAAGCTATGGCGGATGTCAGTCTAGTCATACCGTACTGTTAACGGCACATTATAGGCAAAAGTTCTCCATTATTTTGGTCGTGCCGGTTCGTGGCGAAAGTGACGGCAAAGTCGTTGTTTACATAGTTCGGTGCGGCTCGTATACTTAGGTAACACTGCGATTTACACAACTCGCGCCGAACACAATCGAAATCGTTGACCATAGACAAGTTACGGAGGCACGTCATGAAGACATTCTTCCTTTTCACGAAACTGGCGCCAGAAGTCGGGACCCGCATGAAAGACCGGCAGCAGCTCGGTCGGGCCTGGCTGGAGGAGGTCCGGGAGAAATGCCCGGAGGTCAAGTTCATCTCACACTACGCGCTGCTGGGCGACTATGATTTTGTCGACATCTACGAGGCGCCGGATGAAGAGACGGCGGCCAAGGTCTCGATGATCAGTATGGACAAGGGTGCTTTTCAGGCCAAGAGCATGCTCGCCATTCCGTACAGTCGGCTGGTGGAATTGAGCAACGAATTGTAGTTACAACCGGGGCGGGTGCAGGCCTGCCCCATTCATTTCTCGACATGCTCAAATTCGAGTCTTCTCTGCAGTTTCATCCGCTCACGCCGAACCGATGGGATGACTTCGCTGACCTGTTCGGCGCCAACGGCGCCTGCGGTGGCTGTTGGTGTATGTACTGGCGGGTGACGGCCCAGGAGTTTGGGGCCCGCAAAGGCAAGGGTCTGCGAAATGACATGAAGAGGCTGGTTGAAGATGGGGCTGTACCGGGGATTCTGGCCTTCGACGGTGGTGTACCGGTCGGGTGGTGTTCGGTGGGCCCCAGAGAAGTATTCCCTCGTCTGGCCAAGGCCCGGACTCTCAAGCCGATCGATGATCAGCCGGTCTGGTCGGTCGTGTGTCTTTTTATCGCCAGGGACTATCGGAACCGGGGAGTCTCGACAGCACTCATAGAGGCAGCGGCAGCGCACGTGAGGAAGGAGGGTGGGGGAATTGTCGAGGGGTATCCGTATGATTACCGTGACCGGGACAGACCGTCGGCCCCGGCGTTTGTCTGGACGGGGTTATATCAGAGTTTTGAGCGAACGGGTTTTGAGGAAGTCGCGAGGCCGTCGGGAGTGCGGGTGATTATGCGGAAGCGGGTCTGATTCGGCTACGGACCTTCACTCTATCTCGAGTTTAAGCGGTTTCAGGTGATAGGTATGGCGCCTTTGGGCGTTATCAAAAGCCCCGGCGCCGAAATAGATGGTGCTGTCAAAGAGGATGTCCGCGCCCGATCCGGTATTCATTCGTCGCGAGAACTCAACGGTCCAGGTGCCACGGTTCCAGCGCCCTCGGGCGGTAATATCGCCGGCGTCGCCGGTGGCCGGGGCAACCAAAATTGCCGGAAGGCGGCTGCCGATTGGCAGGGTGTCGGCGAAGGCATCGTAGGGTTGATACGCGCCGGTGCTGTACGCAACAAAATTGCGAAAGAGTGCGGTCGTGGGGACGAAGTAGGGATACAGCAGAGTCGAGTCCAGATTAAGTTTGGCGCCGCCGGCGGCGAGGTTGTCACTTTGCATGCCGTGGGGGAAGTCGGGGGTTGAGCCTGTCCAGTGTAAATCAGCTGCCTCGTCAACCGGGTTGGTACTGATTGCCTGCCAGTGCCAGACATCGGCGGTGTCGCCGCCGGTGGCATGGTAGCCGGCCTCGGTTCCCGCGCCTATGTGGCAGCTTCCGGCACAGTCTTGCGAGCGAGAGAAGTAGAGAGCCAGTTGATCCTCGTGGTAGATCTCTTCGCCAAACGGTCCTGCATATTGGGAGCGTTCGACGACCCAGCCGGAGTCGGTTTTGATCAGGTGCCGATTCAGGGACTTTGTGTCGTCGGTCCAGCGTGCCAGAAAGAAGATCTGTCGGCCGTTGTGAAACGATTTGATTGTGAGGGGCGTGGCGGTGGACCGGAAATTGGCGCCGCCGAATGTCTGGAGGATTATTGAGTCAGCGCCGATCCATTCGATTTCGAATTCGCGACCGTCGACTATCACCGCCCGGTTGACCTCCGGTACTTTGAGCACGGCCGGTTCATTCATGATGCTCCAGAAACCAAAGCCCCCGACAATACCCATCGCCAGTGCAATCAGCATTGCCGGCGGCTGGACGAAACCGATAAATTTTTTGCCGAAGAAAGCGCTGTTCACGCCGCTTTTTCGGGACACGATAACTTCCACCACGTGCAGCAGGGTGAAGACCCATAACAGCCGGAAGCTCCAGTGGTGCAGAAAGCTGTTGACGAGGTAGCCGTCCGGTCCGGCGAAAAGACCGGCGTAGATACTGAAGCCGGAGAACAATGAGCCGAGAGCGACAAGGAAGGTGAAGATATAAAGAAGCTTTTTGGTCCAGCTGTATTCGTGACGGTGATAGAGGTTGGTCAGGCGAAGGCTCTCGCGGGAGATGAGCATATAGGCGGCATACCAGACGCCGACCGAGGCGAAGATGACACCGAGGAGGGCGTGCAGACCGTAGTTGGCGGTTGACGGCAACAGAAAGTCGACAGCGGCTCGAATGCCCGGTGAGAGCCATTCGGCCCCGGTGTACCAGGCAATGCGCAGCCCGGTCACTGTCAACATCAGCAGCAGCAGGAATGTCAGACCGTGGGTGAGACGCACAGTCAGGCCTAGTTTTGGAAGCGGACGCGGCATCGGACTAAGTATGCAGGTGTGACGGCGTTAAGCCAAGATATTATTGATCGTAGGTTTGCGGGGATTTTTCCGGAAATCCGGTCGAATCTTTCGTACCAAATAATATAGTAAGCCGGTGGATTTAACGCTCCGCAGTCATCGGCATTTTGCAAGTTTTCGGGGGAATCGTGAATTCTGTTATTTCGACGGTACGTTTGTGCCGCAGACCATAATTGGCAGGAGCTGTTTTTATGACCAATCAGAACACGTCGGACATTCATAGCCGTATCAAGCAGGTGCAGGAAGAGCTTACGGCAAAACGCAAGGAATTGAAGGACCTGCGCAAACAGGCTCCCAACGAGCCGGTATCAGGTGATATTCGATTTGCCGGGGCGGACGGCAAGACCGTTACGCTGGAGGAGCTTTTTGGCGACCGTAATGAACTTATAATGATTCACAATATGGGCAAGAGCTGCCGCTACTGTACACTCTGGGCCGACGGGTTCAACGGGTTGCTGCCCCATTTTTGCGACCGGGCCGCGTTTGTGGTCGTCTCCCCTGACCCGCCGGATGTGCAGCAAGCGTTCGCCAATTCACGCGGCTGGCGGTTTCCGATGTGGTCGGCCGATACCGAGCTGCTGAAGCAGTTTGAGATGGCCGACGAAAAAGGCGCACCGTGGCCGGGTGTTTCGGTATTCAAGAAACACGACGGTGAGATTGTACGAACCGGCTACGACTACTTTGTTCCCGGCGATGACTACTGTTCCATCTGGCACATCATGGACCTGTTCCCGGAAGGCCCGGGTGGCTGGGAGCCGCAGTATCAGTACGGCCGTTAGGGCGACGGCTGGTCTTCCTGCCGCCGACGGTCCCGGTCGGTTTTCCGGCGGCCCATCTTGATGAGCACTTCGGCCAGTTTTCTATCCGGGATGGCAGTCCAGGACTCGACATGGAACATGTGATCGGCGCTGCAAATCAATGAGACTTTGGCGGCGGAAGATTCATCGGGCGCCTGGTAGATGTCCATGAAGTCGTACGGGCCGAGCAGGGCATAGTGGGCCAGGAACTTTACCTCCGGACAGGTTTCCCGGACTTTTTCAATCCAGCGGCGGCCGGTCGTTTCGACCGAGGCCATTTTGTTGGCCACTTCGATCAGGCTCGGACCGTTCGAGGCCAGTTTCGACATTACGACAAAGGTCTTCATATCGACCTCCGATCGGTAAGGGTTGTCAAGGAGCGACGGTGTCGGGCTTGGTGGCGGTTATTGTGACAGCGTGATGCGGATCTCAGGTGCTTGTATACGTGAATACGGCCGATGCGGAGGGATAGTTGCGTGGTGTTGGTCCGGCTGCCCCGTTCGCACGGCGTCCCCTTATGGGTAATATAGGCTGATGGGTGGATTTTTGGAAGGGAAATCGGGGTGGAGATAGGGCCGTTTACTCAGGGCTTTGGGAGGGTGAGAAACGCCGGTTTACAGTTCGCCCCATAAAATAACAGCCGGGCGGTGGGCCTGTGGTGAAAGCCCGACCGCCGGCTGATTTCATCCTTGAATTGACCCCTGTTCCATCAGGGGCTGTTTCAAAGACATCCCCGGTTGGCAAAACTCAGGGTGCCTATTTATTTTTTGTCCGTGACCCGGAATTTGCTTCGTCTCCGCCTTCGGCGGAGCCTCGCAATGACTCAGGTGTCGGTGGCGGGCATTCAGCAAAGTGAATGCCGTGCGATGTAGTCTGGCGTTGCCGGTACGCACTCGGGGGTGCATGCTCTGCGACAATTTCCCTATCGGTCAACTACATCCGCTGGTGGCTCCGCAAGTGTCGCATTTGAGACACGTGCCATTACGAACCATGGTGAATTGTCCGCATTGACCGCACATATCGCCTTCGTAACCTTTGAGACGTGCTGTGCGGATTTCCTGCTGTAGTCGTTTGGCTTCGTGGCCGCTTTCGCCAACTGTTTTTGTCTGTGAGACATACTCAAGCACCGTCTCTTTTGCAGCTTTCGCCTCTGCAGTCGTATTCTCCAGCGGTTTACCATTCCCTTGTCCTCCACTCAGTTTGTCGTGGCCGTTACCTTTTCCGTGGCCGTTGCCGTTGCCGTTGTTCCCCAACTGCACATCGACATGGTCGGACTGGATGTCGTTTGGACCGCGTTTGCCGCTGGCCCCGTGATCGACCGCCTCTTCTTCGACGAATTCCATGGACTCATCCGACGGCGTCCCTAAGGCGTCGTGTCGGAGGTCCTCATCGGAGACCTGGGCGAGTTCGTCGCGGCCGAGATAGGTAATAGCCAGTTCACGGAAAATATAATCAATGATCGACGTTGCTCGTTTGATGGCTTTGTTGCCTTTGACAAAGCCGTTGGGTTCGAAGCGGCTGAACAGGAAGGCATCGACATATTCCTCGAGCGGCACGCCGTGCTGGAGCCCGAGCGAGATGGCTATGGCGAAGGAGTTCATCAGGGAGCGGAAGGCAGCGCCTTCGCGGTGCATATCGACAAAGATCTCGCCCAGGGTACCGTCGTTGTAATCGCCGGTGCGCAGGTAGATCTTGTGGCCGCCGACGACTGCTTTCTGGGTGTAGCCGGCTCGGCGGTTGGGCATTTTCCGGCGTTTGGCGATATACCGGTAGACGAGTTTGCGGGTTGCCCGTTCGGCGACATTGTCGACTGAAATTTCCTGCTCGTCCTCTTCCTCGTCGTCGTCGAACAGCGATGACGACAGCGGCTGGGAGAGTTTGGAGCAATCGCGGTAGATTGCAATCGCCTTGTTCATTGTTTCCCAGGCGAGGTGGTAGGCGCGTTTGACATCCTCGATGGTTGCTTCGTTGGGCATGTTGATGGTCTTGGAGATAGCGCCCGAGATGAACGGCTGGGCGGAGGCCATCATGCGGATGTGCGCCTCGAAGCTGATGTAGCGCTGTCCTTTGCGCCCGCAGCGGTTTGCGCAGTCGAACACCGGCAGGTGTTTTGGTTTGATATGCGGTGCGCCCTCGATGGTCATCGTGCCGCAGCAGTACTCGTTGGCGGCTTCGATTTGCTCTTTGGTGAAGCCGAGTTCGCGCAGCAGGTTGAAGTCGAAATCGTTGAACTGCTTGTCGGAAATGCTCAGGGTGTCGCGCAGGAATTCCTCACCCAGGGTGAATTTGTTAAAGGCAAAGGTGATGTCAAAGACGTTTTCCAGCGACTCCTCGACTCTTTTGATCTCTTCATCGCCGAATCCATTGGCTTTCAGCGACTCGTGGTTGATAAACGGAGCGCCTTTGAGCGTCATTCGACCGGTGGCATATTCGATAATTTCGGAGATTTCCTGATCGGTGTAGTTGAGCTTTTTCAGCGCGATGGGTACCGAGCGGTTGATAATTTTGAAATAGCCGCCGCCGGCGAGCTTTTTGAATTTCACCAGTGAGAAGTCCGGCTCGATACCGGTGGTGTCACAGTCCATGACCAGGCCGATGGTGCCGGTCGGGGCGATTACGGAAACCTGGGCGTTGCGGTAGCCGTTGGTCTCGCCCATTTCGACCGCCTTATCCCAGACGTCCCGGGCCGATTGGACCAGTTCGGAGGGGATGTAGTTCGGGTTGATGCCGATCGGCTTGACCGAAAGACCTTCGTATTCCGCTCGCTCGGTATTGTAGGCGGCCCGACGGTGGTTGCGCATAACCCGCAGCATGTGTTCGCGGTTGCGGTAGTAGCCGGGGAACGGTCCCAGCTGCTTGGCCATTTCGGCCGAGGTAACGTAGGCCTGCCCGGTCAGCATGGCAGTCAGCGCCCCGCACCAGGTGTAGCCCTGCGGGGAGTCATAGGGGATCCCCAGCCGCATCAACAGCGTCCCCAGGTTGGCGTAGCCGAGACCAAGGGTGCGGAACTCGTAGGACTTCTGGGCGATCGGCTGGGACGGATACGAGGCCATCAGGACTGAGATCTCCAGCACGATTGTCCAGATCCGGGTCGCATGCAGGTAGCCTTGGATATCAAACGTGCCGTCGTCCTTGAGAAACTTCACGACGTTAATGGAGGCCAGGTTGCAGGCGGTGTCATCGAGGAACATGTATTCCGAGCACGGGTTGGAGGCGTTGATCCGGCCGTCCTCGGGGCAGGTGTGCCACTCGTTGATGGTGGTGTCGAACTGAACGCCGGGGTCGGCACACGACCAGGCGGCGTTGGTAATCTGTTCCCACAGTTCGGCGGCGGAGACGGTTTCGGCGACGTTGCCGTCGGTGCGATTGATCAGTTCCCAATCGCCGCCCCCTTTGAGCTTTTCAAAGAACTTATTGGGCATGCGCACGGAGTTGTTGGAGTTCTGGCCGGACACGGTAGCGTAGGCTTCACCTTCCCAATTGGTGTCCAGGCTAATAATTTCGATATCCCCGACGCCCTGGTCGAGCAGGTCAAGGACTTTCTTGATATACGTCTGCGGGATGGCAAACCGTCGGGCGGTGCGCAGGACTTCCTTGAGCTTCGTATTTTTCTCGGGGTTGACATCGTACTCACTGTCGCCGTTGGAGCCGGAGATGCGGGCGGCGTCGATGATGGCGCGGAGCTGGTCCCGGATGACTTTCGACCCGGCGACCATAGTCGCGACTTTTTGTTCCTCGATCATTTTCCAGGCGATAAACTGTTGAATATCGGGGTGGTCCAAATCGAGGGTGACCATCTTGGCGGCGCGACGGGTAGTCCCGCCGGACTTGATCGCGCCGGCAGCACGGTCACCGATTTTTAGAAAGGACATCAGGCCGGAGGAATTGCCGCCGCCGGAGAGCGGTTCGCCGGCGGAGCGGATCGAGGAGAAGTTGGTGCCGGTGCCGGAACCGTATTTGAAGAGCCTTGCCTCCCGCACCCAGAGATCCATGATACCGCCATCGTTGACGAGGTCATCGCTGACGGACTGGATAAAGCAGGCGTGGGGCTGCGGACGTTCGTAGGCGTTTTTGCATTCGGTCAGGACATGGGTATCATCGTCGACATAGTAGTGTCCCTGGCTCGGGCCGGTGATGCCGTAGACATGGTTGAGGCCGGTGTTGAACCATTGGGGTGAGTTGGGGGCGGCTACCTGAGAGGCCAGCATGTAGCACAATTCATCGTAAAACGCTTTGGCGTCTTCCCTGGTGTCAAAGTAGTTGTGTTTTTCGCCCCAGTGGCGCCAGCAGTCGGCCATGCGGTGGAACACCTGGCGGGCGTCGGTTTCGCTGCCGGTTTCTTGTTTGCCGTTTTCATCGGTGGCGGGCTTTCCATGCTGGTCGATTTGCGGTACTCCGGCCTTGCGGAAGTACTTCTGGGCGAGAATATCGACAGCGACCTGTGACCAGGATTCCGGTACCTCTATTTCGTTGAGTTCAAAGACGACTGAGCCGTCGGGATTGGCGATTTTCGACGACCGCTTGGCGAAGTTAATGCGGCTGTACGGTGATTCTCCGTGACGGGTGAAATACCGGTGTATTTTCAAGGCGTACCTCCTGTAGCTTGCTTGTTTATTAGCGGCGGAGACGCTTTCCCTGCTGGTGAGGCTTGTTGACTCACCTCCGACGCTGATTTATGGCAGATTGCCCCGTTTTTTGTTTAGTCCGACGTCCGGTCGGCCCTGCACCGCTTGCAGTTTCCGGCGAACAGTGGCTACAAGATATAGGGGTTCTGAATGTGGAAACCACTAAAAATTGTGTTTTAGGACAAAAAATCATATTCCTTTGGCAGTCAAGAACCTAAGTCGGTGCTTATGGTGGAATCGGCATGCGAATATAAAAACGCGTCATTGAGCTCAAAAATTCGATCCCCATAAACAGCTGCCTTTCTGGGGCTTATACCGGCTCAAGCAAGAAACATTGAATTAGCGTAATGCGAATAATTTCTGAACGAAACGTAAGTCCATAATTGTGAACATGTTACTTCATCTATTTCAAGTTGTCAACAGGCTGTCCACAAATTTGTGTGGAAAAGGCGGGGTGGCGGCTGGATTTTGCGACTCATCACCGGGTCTATATAGAGAGATACCTGGGGCGCGGCAAATTGAGTCAAACATTTTGCTTGAAAGTCAAATTTTCCCTTGACAAATCCGTCATTTGGGGTTAGTATAGGGGTGCAATCGGAAAGTGTTACTCTTTCTGTGGATTACCTAATATCGTCCACCCAGGCAGGTTTCGTCCCCTGCTTGGGTTTTTTTTTGGGCCAAGCCCGCGACTTATGTCACAGCCCCTGTGCACGAAGGTCCTTCCCCCATGATCCCTCCCTATCCATGTTGCTACCGGTGATTTTTTTTACTTGATAACTTGACATCGTCGCCTAAACAGGATATACTCGCTCCTGTTACCTAAATGAAATTGATTGTCAATTTCATTTAACTGCTCTAATTGACATAACGATTTCTCAGATTATCCGGGTGCTTAGAGCAGAAACCTTAGTTAAAAGGAAGGAATCTCGGTATGGGGTCCATTTCTAAGAGCTTCAGCGTAATCACCTTCAGTCTTGTCCTTGCGTTGGCGGCGGCAGTTGATGCCGCTACAATCCGGGGAATCGTCAGTGACAGCGACGGTGAGCCGCTTTATGGTTCAAATGTGTTTCTTGAGGGAACGGAATACAGGGCAACGGCTGCCGGGGATGGTGGTTTTCTTATGGAATCGATTCCGGGGGGCACGTACACGCTCCATGTGCAGGCTATCGGATATAAGCCCGAGGTGCGGGACGTGGCGTTGTCCGGTGATCAGACCCTTGACGTGGACATAGTGTTAACGGTCAAACCGGTCCACCTCGATGATATCGTTGTCATCCGTACCTCGCTGGTCGGTAACAAAGACCGTCTCTTTGGCATCCCCGGCTCGGCCCACTTCTTAGGGGCGGCGGAACTGGAGCGATTCGAGTCGAGTGATATCCACCAGGTGCTCCGGGCTGTGCCCGGGGTAAATATCCAGGAGGAGGATGGGTACGGTTTGCGTCCGAATATCGGTTTCAGGGGTACGGGTGTGGAGCGCAGTCAGAAGATAACTCTTATGGAGGACGGGATTTTGATTGCCCCGGCGCCTTACTCGGCTCCGGCGGCGTATTATTTTCCTACAGTCGGTCGAATGAGCGGAATAGAGGTGCGTAAGGGATCCAGTCAGATCAAGTATGGTCCGTATACCACGGGTGGAGCGCTTAATATGATTTCGACACCGATTCCGACTGAATTGGGCGGCAAGGTTGAGCTTCTGGCGGGAGAGGATGCGAACCGGCGGCTTCACGCTTTTGTCGGCAATTCGCTGACGAATTTCGGTTTTGTGGCTGAGACTTTTCAGGAGAATGTCGACGGATTTAAGCGGCTGGACGGGGGCGGCAACACCGGTTTTGACAAAAAGGATTACATGGTGAAGTTCCGGATCAATACCAATCCGGGGGCGGCGGTCCCGCAGCAGCTGGAGTTCAAGTATTCGTTGACGGATGAAATATCGAACGAAACATATCTCGGCCTTACCGATGCTGACTTTGAGGACGATCCGTACCGTCGATACGCGGGGTCTCAGGAGGATGTGATGGACGCCGATCACGAACAGTTTCAGTTGCGTCACTTCATCCAGCCGTCGAATTCGGTCGACATAACGACTACTTTTTACCGGAATAATTTCCATCGAAACTGGTACAAGCTCGATAAGGTGCGGGCGACGGCCGGAGGGGACGCAGTCGGTATTGCCGGCATTCTGTCCAGTCCCGATACGTACGCCGCCGAATACGATATCATTGCCGGCCAGACGAGTCCCAACGACAACGCTTTGCTGGTGAAAGCCAACAACCGCGACTACTACGCGAGGGGAATCGAGTCGGTGGTCGGTCTGAAGATTCAGGATCACGAGGCTGAGGTCGGCATCCGGTATCACGAAGATCAACTCGATCGGTTCCAGTGGATCGATGAATACAAGATGACGAACGGCCAGATGATGCTGACTGAGGCGGGTACGCCGGGTACCGAGAGCAACCGGATTTCGGATGCGACGGCTTGGGCCGGTTTCGCTCAGGTCGATCTGACCTTTGGTGCACTGACGGCGGTGCCGGGGCTTCGGTACGAGAGTATTAAATTAACACGTGATGATTATGGCAAAAGTGATCCCGCGCGCCTGGCGACAAGTCTCTCCAGCCGAAAGAACGATGTCGATGTGTTGATTCCGGGGATCGGGCTCAACTATCGGTTCTCGCATACCTTGAGCGCCTTTGGTGGCGTCCATAAGGGCTTCGCTCCGCCCGGATCCAAAGCGGGTACTGATCCTGAAGAAAGCATCAGCTATGAGCTCGGTGCGCGCTACAACGAAGTCCGCTACGGATTTTCCGGCGTCCTGTTTTTCAATGATTACAGCAACCTGTTAGGGTCGGACCTGGCCGGCACCGGCGGCAGCGGATCCGGCGATTTGTTTAACGGCGGGGAAGTCGATGTGATGGGACTTGAACTTGGCGCGAGTTACAATTTCCTAACCGGCCCGGAGCGCAGCAGAATCTTAATTCCGGTCTGGATGACCTACACGTACACCGACGGCACTTTCAAGTCCAATTTTGAAAGTGACTACGGGCCGTGGGGGACGGTCGAAGACGGCGACGAACTTCCCTACCTTCCCAAACACCAGTTTGCGGCGTCGACCGGCCTGGAATGGGACAGGTTTACGCTGAATGTCACCGGCAAATATGTCAGCAAAATGCGCACTGTCGCCGGTCAGGGCGAGTACGTTGAGGCGGAGAGTATCGACGGTCACTTCCTGATGGGCGCCTCGGCCAACTACGACATTGCCGCTGCAGTAGATCTTTTTGCAGTCGTTCGCAATCTGACCGACGAGACCTACATTGTGTCGCACCGTCCCGCCGGCGTACGTCCCGGTCTGCCGAGGACTCTCCAGGTCGGGCTGCGGGCGGGTTTTTAGGGTGCGGTCGGAACTGGTATAGCTTGAGTGAGTGAAATGGAGAGCCTGCAGCAGTGCTGCGGGCTTTCTTTTTTTATCGCGGGGATTCGGCGTCATACCGCGACGTGGCGCGATCAAAACGCAATTGACACCTTGCCTGCGGCCCCCTACCTTGTTTGGTCATGAATACGCCGAACAAGTTAACGTTGCTGCGGGTCGTAATCGCCCCGGTCTTCATGTACTTTTTTATCCTGGACAGCTATTACATGAAGTTGATCGCGCTGGGGCTGTTTGTGGTGGCGGCGCTGACGGATATGGCAGATGGATACTACGCCCGCAAGTACGGGATCATCACGGGGTTCGGCAAGTTCATGGATCCGCTGGCGGACAAGATCCTGGTTTCGTGCGCGCTGATTTCGTTTATTGCGCTTGATGTAGTCTCTCCCCTTCCGGTGATGTTGATTGTCGGTCGGGAGTTTTCGATTACCGGGCTTCGGCTGCTGGCTGCCTATCGGAGTGTGGTCATTCCGCCCAGTTACTGGGCCAAGGTCAAGACGTTTCTCCAGTTAACGGTGGTCGGGCTGGTGTTGGCCTATATCAGCCTGGTGGTGACACTGGAGCATTTCCAGAGCGATGCTCTCCCCTATTTTCAGTTTGACTATCCGTTCTACTTTAATATCCTCTTATGGATCACGGCAGCGATTACGGTCTGGACCGGCATCAGCTATGTCGTGAAGTACTTCTACATGATCAAAACGGTGCTGAAGTGAGCGGACAGCGATGAAAAACGGACTGGTGAAACTGGTCGCCAGCGGGATGTACTCCGGCTATTCGCCTATTATCCCCGGCACGACCGGTTCGGTACCGCCGTGGCTGATCGCCTGGTTTTTGATAGCCGGAAATCAGCCGGTCCTGATTGCTGCGACAGTGGTGATGTTTTTCATTTCGGTCTGGGCCGCAAGTGAGGCCGAGCCGTTGTACGGTCACGATGCCAAGAAGATCGTGACCGATGAGTGGGTGGGGATGTTCTTGGCGGTTATCTGGGTGCCGTTTACGCTGACGAATTATATCATTGCCTTTGTGGCGTTTCGGATATTCGACGTCGTCAAGATTCCACCGGCGGCGCAGGCCGAACGGATGCCGCGCGGATGGGGTGTTACGATGGATGATGTTGTCGCCGGCATCCAGGCGAATATTACCACCCAGATTGTTGTCTGGCTGCTGGCGCGGTATGCGACCGGTCAGCCGATTTGAGGATACTAAAAGCGTATGCCCATGAATGTTGAGATAATAACGATTGGCGATGAGCTGATTACCGGCCACCGGGTTGACACCAATTCCGCTTTTATTGCCCAGCAGCTCACGCGGCTCGGGCTGAATATTCGCTACAAGAGCTCGGTAGGCGATTCGCTTGAAGCGATGGAAGAGGCTTTCCGGCTGGCGCTCAAACGGGCCCAGATCGTGATCACGACCGGCGGGCTGGGACCGACCGATGATGACATCACGAAGAAGGCCATTGTCAAGGTATTCAAGCGCAATCTGATATTCCACGAGGAGGTCCTGACCGATATCAAAAAGCGCTACGCCGCGCGGGGAATCGAGATGCCGGCCATTAACCAGAACCAGGCGCTGTTGCCGCAGGGAGCCGCGATTTTTCCGAACAAGCACGGCTCGGCGGTAGGGATTTGCATGGCCGAGGAGGGGCGGGTGTTTATTGCGCTGCCGGGAGTGCCGTACGAGATGAAACAGATCCTTACCGATGAGGTGATTCCATACGTAAGAAATCTCAATGTCGGGCAGACGCTCGAGGTAGTCAGCCTGCGGACAACCGGAGCGGTAGAGTCGAAGCTGGCTGAGTTAATCGCTCCCGGGCTTAAACTTGAGCCGGGGGTTCGCCTGGCGTACCTGCCGTCGCCGTCGAGCATCGAACTGCGAGTGCTGGCGACCGCCGATTCAGCCGATGTGGCGAAAGAGAAAGTACAGGGCGTGGTTAAATACCTCGAGACGGCGGTCGGGAAGTATATTTTCGGCCGCGGCGACGACACGCTTGAGGCGGTGGTCGGACAGTTGCTGAGCGATAACGACCGCACGTTGTCGGTGGCCGAATCCTGCACCGGCGGCGGGCTGGGCGAGCTTATCACGGCGGTGCCGGGCTCTTCGAAGTACTTCCTTGGGGGGATCATTTCTTACTCCAACACTGCTAAAATCAACCAGCTCGGTGTCGACCCGAAGACTATCGAGCAGCACGGTGCTGTGAGCGAAGAGTGCGCGGTGGCGATGGCCTCCGGCTGCCGCGAGCGGTTTGAATCGGATTATGCTCTATCGATAACCGGGGTTGCCGGACCCGACGGCGGCTCGGATAAAAAACCGGTCGGGACGACCTGGGTCGGGTTTTCCTCGCTGCACGATACGTACGCGCGGCAATTCAATTTTGGTACCCTTCGCGAAAATGTCCGGGAGCGAGCGATGTACGCCGCCCTGGAGATGCTGCGCCGGGATATTCTGGACATTTCGTAATGCGTTTGTTTATTGCCCTGCCGCTGCCGCAGGAAGTCGAAACAAAGCTTGGCGAGTTAACCACGGAGTTTAAGGAACGAGGTGGCCGGGTGCGCTGGGTTCGACCGGCGAATATCCATCTGACCGTGCGGTTTTTAGGTGATACTGAGGAGGACCGGGTCCCGAAGATTGTCGAGTTGATTGACAAAGTTGCCGGTGACTTTCCTGCGGTGGATGTTCTGCTGGACCGGCTGGGTGGATTTCCGAATTTGAAGCGTCCCCGGGTGCTGTGGGTGGGTCTGCGTGAGGATGAGCAGGTGCATGAACTGAGCAAGCTGGCCCGACAGGTTGAGCTTGGGGTGCGACGATTGCGATTTGAGAAGGAGAAGAAGGGGTTCAAACCACATTTGACGTTGGGACGGGTTAAGGATTCGCGAGGCTGTCGTGATCTGACTGAGTATATGGAGCAGTACACGTTTGAACCGTTGCCGGTGCATTTGGATCGGTTGGTGCTTTTTCAATCGACATTGACGCCGAAAGGCTCTGTTTATAAGAGACTCCACGAAGCGATGCTGGGCAAGGAGCGGTTCGGGGGGTAAGTGCAAGGGGCCAGACTTTTGATTATTACCATTCTATTTTTCCAAATTGCTTGAGATCCGATCATGCGCCAGCCTGTCCAGGTCCTTGTATTTTGCTACCGTGAAACAGCTCGCGGCCGGGAGTACCTGATGCTGCACCGGAAACCGGAGGCGTGGGCGTTCTGGCAGCCGGTATCCGGGGGAGTCGAGGATGACGAGGATCTGCTGACAACGGCGCGTCGGGAGTTGAAGGAGGAAACCGGTTTCGACGCTGACGCGATTGAGGATCTGAAATACTGTTATTATATCCCGGTGGCGCATGATTCGCAGTTGTCACAGTCGGGAGTCGATGCGCTAATCCCGGTGAATTTGTTTGCAGTGAAGATTGAAGACGGACGCGATCCGGTGCTGGATGAGAACGAGCACGATGATTTTCGGTGGTGTTCGATAGAAATCGCCGACCGGCTGTTGTTCTGGCACAATGACCGGGAGTCGTTGCGTCAGGTGGAGGAGTGGGTTGACGGGCGATAGGTATCCAGTCGCATTTCGAATTCGATCTCGTCGCGCAGGGGGATGCCGTACTGGCCGATCGTGGGAATAACCGGCTTTAGTTTGCGGGAGTGTTCGAGCGCATTGACGTGAATGGCGGCGATAGTAAAGCCGCGGCGATGGTAGAACCGGATGGCATCGAGGTTGTCGTTGGTTGTTATCAGCCAGAGGCGTTTTACGCCGCCGACGTTGTGTAAGTGATCGATTACCGCGTCAAGCAGGGCGGTGCCTATCCCCCGGAATTTATCGAAGGCGTCGAGGGTGACGATCTCGCACTGGTCATCAACAATTTCAAATGTCACCAGGCCGACTTTTTCGCCGTTGGGGTCGAGCGCGTAGTGGCCGTCGAGTTCGGCCGGGAAGAGTTTTCGTCCGCGGCTGACGACGAAGTCGGCACCCCAGGAGCGGGCGATACTGAGAACCCAGTCGCGGTCGTTGTCGGTGACGGGTCGGATGGTTATGGTAGTGGGTTCGGGCATGGCAGAAAGCAATGGCGTCAGGCAGGGGTGCCTGACGCCACGCATACTATGATCAGTGGCCGGTGAACTCCGGCTTGCGTTTCTCCATGAACGCCTCGCAACCCTCGTTCTTGTCACCGGTACCGCAAATCTGGCCGAAACTAACTTTCTCCAGGTCGCAGCCGACTGACAGAGTGACATCGAGACCGCGGTTGATGCATTCCTTGGCGGTGGCGATGGCGATCGGCGCCTTGGAGCAAATCGCCTTGACTAGCTCTCTGGCTTTGTCTTTCAGTTCATCGTGCGGGTAGATCTCGTCGACGAGGCCGATCCGTTTGGCCTCCTCGGCAGAGATCATTTCGCCGGTAAGAATCAGCTGCATCGCTTTGCCTCGGCCGACCAGGCGGGACAGCCGCTGGGTGCCGCCGAAGCCGGGGATGATGCCGAGATTGACCTCCGGCTGTCCGAATTTGGCTTTGTCCGAGGCCAGTCTGATGTCGCACGCCATCGCCAGCTCGCATCCGCCACCAAGCGCGAAGCCGTTTACGACGGCGATCACGGGCCGGGGGAAGTTCTGGATGGTTTTCATCAGGTACAGGCCGCGGGCGGAGAAGTCATTGCCGGAACGGACGTTGAGTTCGGCGATTTCGGTGATGTCGGCCCCGGCCACGAACGCCTTTTCTCCGGCGCCGGTGATCACGACAGCCCGGATGTCGTCATCGGTCCAGTAGAAGCTGAACATTTGCTGCAGTTCGTTGACGGTGTCCTGGTTGAGCGCATTCAGGGCGCGCTCACGGTTGATCGTTACATACAGGCAGCCACCGTCTTTTTCCACGAGAATATTTTTGTACTCGGTCATAACCTGTCCTCGCGTGTTATGAAATGTGTATTGATCGTTTACTTCTTGCTATAGTCATAGAATCCGCGACCAGCTTTTTTGCCCAGGTAGCCGGCGTTGACCATCCGGCGCAGCAGCGGCGGGGCAGCGTAGTGCGAATCCTTGAACTCCTCGAACATGATGTCCGCGATATAGAGAATCGTATCCAGACCGATGAAGTCGGTCAGTGTCAGCGGGCCCATCGGGTGGCCGCAGCCGAGCATCATGCCGTTATCGATATCCTCCCTGGTTGCCAGGCCGCGCTCGTAGTGCTTGATGGCATCGAGCAGGTAGGGCACCAGCAGGACGTTGACGATGAACCCGGGCGAATCCTTGGCCGAAACGCAGGTCTTGCCGACGGATTCGGCGAATTTAAAGGCGGCATCGAAGGTGGCATCCGAGGTGTCGAGAGTCCGGACGACCTCGACGAGCTTCATTATCGGGACGGGGTTGAAAAAGTGCAGGCCGACAAACCGGTCCTGTCGGTCGGTCACGGCGGCCATGTCGCCGATTGAGAGTGATGAGGTGTTCGAGGCAAAGATCGTGTCTTTCTTGCAGATGCCGTCGAGCTGTTCATAGACCTTTTTCTTGATATCCATGTTCTCGATCACGGCTTCGCATACGATATCGCAGTCGGCGAGGTCTTCGAGTTTGGTGCTGCCCGTAATGTTGCCCAGGACTTTGTCCTTGAAGGCCTGGTCGGCCTTGCCTTTTTCGATCGCTTTATCGAGGGACCTGGTGATATATTTCAGGCCACGGTCAATCAGGTCCTGCGAGACCTCGACGGCGGTGATCTTGTAATCGGCGGCCGCGGCCACCTGTCCGATACCGGAGCCCATCTGGCCGAATCCTACAATACCTACGTTCTTCATGATGCATTCTCCTTTGCTTTATTCACACGTTATCTTACTGGACGAGTTTAATCATCCGCAGACCCTGCCCTTTGGGAGCGGTGCCGAGCAGTTCGAAACCGGCTTTGAGATAGCAGCCGAGGACTGTTTCGTCGTCTCCGTGGAAGTTCAGCATGACTTTGCGGACCCGTGGGCGGTGTGACGCCCGGCTGAACAGCAGGTCGAGCATGAGGGTACCGTAGCCCCGGCCGCGTTTGACCGGGTCGACCACCAGGTGGCCGATTTCGGCACCCATTTCGACCGGGCGATCCCATATCTCGCCGTAGGCCACGGGCTGACGTTCCGCCACGAGCAAATAGCTGGCGATATCGACTCGCTGCCATGATTCGACCAGGTCGTCCGGCGGCGGCCAGTCGCCCTCGCCGACCATATTGCGGTAGGTTTCCTCAGAATCTATCCAGGACATTACGCGCTGGGCAAATTCGCGCGTAAAGGGGACGAGATCGGCTTTAGCGTGGGTCGGTTCGGTCACGAGACTCCCTGTTTGAAGACCGTTTCTGCGTCGTTTAAGACCAGCAATATAAGCCAAATCCGGAGGCCGGGCAACCGGGACCGGAAACGAAAAGCGGGTTCGAAATCTGTCCGGTTGGCGTCGGATTTAATGGCACAATAGTGTACTTTCATCGGTTTGACATTGCATACCGGATACAGTATATATCCGGCTGAAACTCCGTATGCTGAATTCGTAAGGAGAATTGGGATCAATGATAGATTTTACGTTCACCGAGAACCAGCTGGCCGTACGGGATATGGCCCGCGATATCGCACGCAAAGTCATCTCCCCTACGATAGCCGACTTTGACCGTAAGCAGGAAATGAATCCGGATCTACTTCCAGCTATGAAAGACGCCAACTTGCTTGGTTTCTGTATACCTGAGCAATACGGCGGTCTGGGTATGGACTACATTTCGCTGGGGCTGGCCTCCGAGGAGTTGGAATATGCCGACACGTCGGCCCGTGTAATTCTCTCGGTGCATATCGGCCTGTTTTCTCTGCCGGTGCTGACCTGGGCTAACGAGGAACAGAAGCAGAAATATCTTGTCCCGGCGGCCAAAGGCGATAAGATCGCGACTTTTGGGCTTACTGAACCGGCGGCCGGTTCTGATGCGGTCGGGATTCAGACAACGGCCGTTAAAGAAGGAGATCACTATATCCTCAACGGCGAGAAGATGTGGATTTCGCTGGCTGATGTCGCCGACCAGTTTCTGGTCTTTGCCTGGACTGATATGGAGAAGAAGAAGAACCGCGACCACAGCGGCCTCTCGGCGTTCATTGTCGAGAAGGCATTCGATGGTGTCACGACCGGTTCGATCCACGGCAAGCTGGGGGTGCGGGCCGGCAGTACCGGGTTTATCGCATTTTCCGATGTCAAAGTGCCGGTGGAAAATCTCATATACAAAGAAGGCGCCGGATTTAAGATTGCGATGTTTTGTCTGGATCAGGGTCGATATACGGTAGCAGCCGGATCCTGCGGGTTGATCAAGGCTTGCCGCGACGCCTCGGTCAACTACGCCATTGAGCGCAAGACGTTCGAGCAGGAGATCGCGCAGCATCAGCTGGTCAAGCAGATGATCGCCAATATGGAAGCGGCGTATGAATACTGCTCATACCTCTGGATGAAAGCCGGGTGGTTGAAGAACCAGGCGAAGCGCTCAACAAAAGAGACGTCTCTGGCCAAGTGGATTGCCTGTCGCGAGGCGGAGCACTCCGCCGCCGAGGCGGTTCAGGTGTTTGGCGCCTATGGCTTTTCGGATGAATACCCGGTCGAGAGGTTTTACCGCAACAGCAAGGGTGCCTCTATTTATGAGGGCACTCGCGAAATTCACACTCTCATGCAGGCGGATTATGCCCTTGGTTTCCGTAAGGATAAAGAGCTCGAGCACGATTTACCTGTGGTGGATCAGGAATAGCTGCAGAAGTTACAGGATCAGACAGACCCGGTGGGACGATTTCTCACCGGGTTTTTTGTTTTTGGGGAGCCGGCCGGGACCGTTACGGTGAAGCGCGCACTTTTTCCGGGTTGGGAAGTCAGGGCAATCCGGCCGCCGTACAAATCGACAATCCGTCGGCAGATTGCCAGGCCAAGGCCGGTACCGGAAACCGATTTAGTGGTGAAGAACAGTTCGAATATCCGCTCCGCGGTATCGCTGTCTATACCGTGCCCGGAGTCCGATATCTCGATTGTTATGAAACCATTCTGATGGCGGGCGACGATTTCAATGTTTCGGTCGTCTTCATTGGCAACAGCATCGACTGAATTTCCCACCAGGTTGCCAAGGAGACTTGAGGCGTGGATACGGTTCATCTGCAGTGTCATGCCCTCGGGCACCTGAACCCTAATGCTGATTTGTCGCGCCTTAACGGACGGAAATCCACTGAGGACCTCGCTGATGAACTCACGCAGCGGAATGGAGTGAACCTCCTCCTCGGCGGCAAGTTTGGCGAACTTTGAAATACTCTCCGTCATGCTCTTGGCCCGGCGTACGGCATCCTCGACCAGTTGTACAAGATGCGCGAAGCGGGCGCGGTCAATCTCGGCATCGGACTCGATCAATTTCTTGAGTTTGTCGACAGAGATTGAGGCGGGATACAGCGCATTGTACACCTCGTGGGCGATACTTCCGGAGACAGTACCGATCGTTTCAGTTCTCTCCAACTGCCGCAGTCGCTCTTCGGCCTTCTTGTTGGCGTCGATATCGAGAAAGAGTCCGTACCATCGCACAGTGTGGGTATCAACCGGATAGGCCCGCGCAATAGACCTGATCCACTTGTAGGAACCATCTTCGGTGCGCAGCCGGTACTCGACATCAACCGGCGTCGTTGAGCCCGTGTCAAACACGCCCGCGGCATCGAGGTGTTTGTAGTCCTCGGGGTGTATCAGCTCGATAAATTTCTCGGGGTGGTTGTCCAGAGAGGCTGCGAGATTTGGCCCAAGCAAGTCGTTCAGGCCTTTTCCGACATAGAGCATTTCCCGCCGCCGGCCATCGACCGAGTCGTAGTTATAAACACAGCCGGGTGTGTTTTCTATCATCGCCCGCAGCCATTGTTCGTTTCGGCGGAGGGCCTGTTCGGCTTCAAGTCTCGGAGTGACATCGCGAAAGATACCAAAGACCGCCCGGCGTCCCTCGATTTCCGTAATACTGGTGGAGATCTCGGCGTTGATGTGATGACCGTCCTTGTGCCGCAACACCAATTCGTAGCGCGATGGCGGGTTGCCTCCGGACATTCGCTGGATCATCCGTTCTTTGAGTTGTGCTAAATCTTCTGCGGGCACAATATCGGACATGCCGAGATCCGCGAGTTCTTCAAGCGTATAGCCGGTCATGTCGGCCATTGCCTGATTGACATACCGATGCCGTCCGGCTTCATCAACAATGATGATGCCGTCGTTCGCAGAATCGGCCAACTGCCGGAATGTATCCTGGTTCGCCAAAATTACCTCAATTCCCACAAATTGAGGCGGACATGGATGAAAACGTGCGGGAGACCCTCCTCAGTCCCTGCATTATCACCACTCACACCTTCCTTGAGAAATATACCACACAGGCCGGGAATCACCAATGAAAATCGATGGCTATTTCGGTCACTTTCTTCGAATAGTAACCTAACTTATCCACAAATGTCGGTGGGTCCTGCCGCAGGGTGCAGCGGTTCATGAGTTTTTTAGTACGGTGCAACAAGAAACGGCGCTCGAAAGCGCCGTTCAGCAGTAAATTCTCAATCGACGTGTACTTTACTATTCTACGGTTACACTCTTGGCGAGATTTCTGGGCTGATCGACATGGCATCCACGCATCACGGCGATGTGATAGGCCAGCAACTGAAGCGGTATGATCGACAGCAGCGGTGTCAGGAGCCGATTCGTGTGTGGTATATAGATAACATGGTTGGCTCGATCGGCAATTTCGGTGTCGCCCTCGGTTGCAATCGCGATGACCTGGCCGTTGCGTGCGCGGACCTCGGCGATGTTGCTCATCACCTTGTCGTACACCGGGTCTTTCAGTGCAATTACAACCACCGGCATGTTTTCATCGATCAGGGCGATAGGACCGTGCTTCATTTCGGCAGCAGGGTAGCCTTCGGCGTGGATGTACGAAATTTCCTTCAGTTTCAGCGCACCCTCTAAAGCGACCGGGAAGTTGATCCCGCGTCCCAGATAAAGGAAGTTGTCGGCCCGATGATATAGTTTGGCGATCTTTTTTATCTCTTCTTCGGTCTTGAGGATTTGCTCCACCTGCGAGGGGATCTTGATCATATATTCGATCAGTTCCTGGCCGCGCTGGACGGAGACGTTGCGCATGCGGGCCAGCAGCGTGCCGATTAGCGACAATACCATTACCTGCGAGGTGAACGCCTTGGTGGAGGCGACCCCAATCTCCGGGCCGGCATGGATGTACACGCCACCGTCGCTTTCGCGCGCGATGGTAGAGCCAACGACATTGACAATTCCGAGGCTGGTCACGCCGCGTTTTTTTGCCTCGCGTATTGCGGCGAGCGTATCGGCTGTTTCGCCTGACTGTGAAATACCGAACAGGAGGGATTTGGGTGGGAATATCGGCGAGCGATACCGGAATTCAGAGGCATACTCGACCTCAACCGGGATTCCAGCGAGTTCTTCAATGAAGTACTCGCCGACAATGCCGGCGTGCCAGGAGGTTCCGCAGGCTGTCAGGAAAATCCGCTCGATCTCCCGGAGTTCATCGTACTGAAGGTTGAGGCCGCCGAGACGCGGAATGCCCTCATCCCAGTTCAATCGGCCACGCATGGCGTTACGCAGGGTGGACGGCTGCTCGTGGATCTCCTTGAGCATGAAATGGTCGTAGCCTTCCTTTTCGATCTGGTCGAGTGTCCAGGAGACCTCTTCGATATGCGGCGTGATGCGAACTTTTTGAATTGTGCGGATTTCGTAATCCTGAGAAGTCACGGTGGCAATCTCACCCTCGTCGAGATACACGACCTTGTTGGTATGCTCCAGCATGGCGGCGACATCGGAGGCGATGAACTTTTCGCCGTCACCGATCCCAACCACGAGGGGCGAACCCATCCGGGCGGCTACGATCATATCGGGATGTTTGGAAGAGATGACAGCGATTCCGTAGGTGCCCTCGACCTGGTTGAGCGCTTCCCGGACGGCTTCGGTCAGGTCATCGCGGTAATAGTAGCGAATCAACTGGACCAGTACTTCGGTGTCGGTATCGGTCTTGAGCGTGTGGCCCTGCCGCTGGAGGTACTCTTTGAGAGTGCGGTAGTTTTCGATAATACCATTGTGGACGAGCGCGATCTCGCCGCGTTCATCGGTATGCGGATGAGCATTGAGTTGATTTGGCTCACCGTGGGTTGCCCATCGGGTGTGGGCTATACCATGAGTGCAGTCGTACTCTTTGTCACCGAGCAGCTGCTCTAAATTGGCAATCTTTCCGGCTGACTTGGCGACCATCAGGCCGGTCTCATCAAGCATGGCGATGCCGGAGGAGTCATAGCCTCGGTATTCCAGGCGCTTGAGTCCCTTGATCAGAATTGGTTTTGCCTTATTCGGCCCGACATATCCAACAATTCCGCACATACAGTAGTGTCCTCACTCAGGTAAAATAGGTCATAACTTGTTTTACAAGACGATCGGTGGAGCGTTTGCTTTGTGTTTCTACAATCAAGCGAAAAATCGGTTCTGTATTGCTTGGCCGCAACTGCACCCAGCCCTCGTCAAAGTCCAACCGGATCCCGTCACGATGGTCCGCCTTTACGGCCCCGAGAATCTTGTGGGCCTCGCGTTCAAAGCGCTGCAGACGTTTTGCAAAGTCATCCGGGAGGGGGGCTTTAGTCTTCTTATTATAATAGGTCGGCAGTGAATCAACAAGGCTTGAAAGGCTCGTCTTTTCTTGTGCCAGCAGGGTAAGCACGAGGGCCGCAGCGATCAGGGCATCGCGACCGGCATGGAACGAGGGGAGAATCACGCCGCCGTTGCCCTCGCCGCCGACCAAGGCTCGCCTGGAGCGCATCGCCTGCACCACATTTGCCTCGCCGACCTTGGCGTAATGGACATTTGCTCCGGCCTCAGTGGCTACATTTTCCGTTACCCGGGATGTGGAGAGGTTAATTACCACGCCGCCTTTTTTCTTGGAGAGCACCTGCCTGACGGCCAGTGCGAGTGTCAGCTCTTCACCGATCGGTTTGCCGTTTTCATCGACCAGCGCCAGGCGGTCGGCATCGGGATCGCAGGCCATGCCAAGGTGGGCTTTTCTTGCTTTCACTGCTATCCCGAGCTGGCGAAGGTTTTTTGGTATCGGCTCGGGTTCCCGGACAAACTTCCCGGAGCCGTCGCAGTTCAGCTCTGTGACCTGCACCCCCATGTGTCGAAGCAGTTCCGGCAGGGCGGTCGAGCCGGCCCCGTTTATCGCATCGACAACTACTTTGAACTTCCGACGCTTGACCGCGGCCTTGTTTACAAACGGTACTTTGAGCGTCTTTTTGATATGTTCCTCGATCCAGTTGAGCTGCTGTTCGATCTTGCCGATGCGGTTGTGTGGTTTGAAATCGAACCTGCCTTTGGTGAAGACGGCATCGAGTCTTTTGTATTCCTGGGGCGTGATAAATTCGCCGGTCTTGTTGAAGAACTTCAGGGCGTTCCAGGGGGATGGATTATGGGAGGCGGTTATGCAGATTCCGCCGGCCGCCTTGAGGTTCTTCACGGCAATTTCGACGGTTGGGGTGGGTACGATACCGATCTCGACAACGTTGATACCGACCGAGGTCAGTCCGGCCACGACGGCCTTCAGGTAGGCTTCGCCGGATGGCCGGCTGTCGCGTCCGACCACAACTTTGCCGCGCTTGAGCATTGTTCCAAAAGCGGCGGCGTATTGGGTGACGAGAACCGGGTCAATTCCGGAGCCGACAATGCCTCGGATTCCCGAGGTTGATTTGATCAAAGTTTGCTGTGACATATTCTCTACTGCGTCTTGTTGCGGTTGAATTACTGCTATATGAGAGTAATTCAATTGCATACGGTTTGCAAGTATTGAACCGGAATTCAGAACCGACGGTTCCGTTGGTGAGTCATTTTAGATGAGAAAGGAAGTCGCGAGGTATCGGACGGCGGGAGTCGAGATTGATGTCTGTAACAGTGAATCTGCTGTCCACGGCAATCATGATCGGGTAGCCCTCTACCCCGTGCTCGGTCATGAACGTTGCTGCCGTGTCGGCGTAGATCGGAAATGTGAGGCCGTGTTTGGAATAGAACGCATCGAGGTAGTCAATCGGCGTGGTGGGGGCGATGCCGATGACGTCGGCGGTCGGCAGGTCGCCATTGTCGATAAGCTCCTGCACGAATCCGGTCATTCGCTCGCAGGGGTCGCAGCCCAAGTCCATGAAGATGACAATTGCGCCGTTGTCGCCGACCGCCTCATGACTGGTCAGGGGCTGGTTGTCTTCGTTCAGCAGGTCGACATCGGGAAACGGTTCGCCCGGTGTGAGTTTGAGATTGGGGAATACCTCGGCGGCCTGCGGGGGCTGTGGTGTGACGCTGCGGGTGGCCGATCCGACATACACGCCGACAGTGACCGCCAGCGCGAGGACAACTGCCGATATTACAAATTTGAGAAGGCCGGAAACGCCGGGAGAAGGCATGAGTTATACCGGACGTTTTGGGGTTTCGATATTCACGGCGCCGCCCGAACGGTAAGGTTGTCCCGACGGCGCCGCACACTACCGTATAGACCGGGTTAACGGTCTATACTTTGCGACTAGCACTCGTAGACCTGCGGGCACTGGAATTCATCTGTCGGCCAACAGAACTCACTGCTGCCGTAAACACAGCATTTCATCGGGGTTCCGTCGCAGGTGCAGTAGTAGTAGCAGTCTCCGCCGCCACCACCGCCGATTGCCGCTGCGTCACCGGTGGTCAGGCCAAAGCCGAAACTGACCGCGAAAAGCAGCAGAGCTAGAACAATCAAGTTGCGCATAGATTCACCTCCTTCCATGGAATGTGATGTGCGCTTTCAATAAATCACGACTATTAAGACCCGTCAAGTATTATTTAGTCATTCGGACATAGTCAAAAATACGGCCAGGGCGCGAAGTGCAACTCAGGACTTTGGGCTGCCCAGTGCGCGGCGCATCCGGGCGTGGAGGGTCGGATTGGCGACAAGGATGGAATCGTCGAAGATCGAGTAGGGTTTGCCGTTGACCTGGGTGATTTTCCCACCGGCCTCGGTGACAAAGATAGTGGCGGCGGCGGTATCCCAGGGATGAAGATAGAGTTCCCAGAAGCCATCGATACGTCCGGCCGCCAGCCAGCAGAGGTCGATTGCGGCCGAACCGGGTCGGCGGACGCCCTGCGCCTTTTTTGCCATGCGCGCGAAATAGCCGAGGTTGTTGCGTTTGGCCGTGGCGATGTTGTAGCCGAAACCGGTCGCCAGGAGGGCGCGTTTCAGGGAGGTCTCATTAGATATTTTCAGGCGAGTCTTGTTCATGAAGGCTCCCTGCCCGCTTGCTCCGTGGAACAGTTCGTCTCGTTCCGGATCGTAGACGGCTCCGCACAGCATCTCACCCTCATGTTCAACCGCGATCGAGGTACAATACACCGGAAAGCCGTGGGCGTAGTTCACGGTGCCGTCCAGCGGGTCGATGACCCATCGGAATTCTGCTTCTTTACCGGAACCGGTCCCCTCCTCGGCCAGAATCGTATGGATCGGGTACTTTTTGTCGATCCGGCCGGTGATAAATTTTTCGGCGGCGAGGTCGGCCTCGGTGACCGGATCGATCCGGCCCTTGTAGGCGACCCGGTGAGCCGTGTTGAACTTTTTTTTGAGGATTTGCCCGGCCGCGACGGCGGTTTCTTTGGTGAAGTTCAGGATTTCGCGAAGCTGCTTTTGGGATAGACTCACGGTGCTTACTTGGCAGCGGTTTGGGTTTTGGATTCGGGCGTCTTTTTTTGCCTGTACTGCATTTCGTACAGTTTACGGTAGATTCCGCCGCGATTCAAGAGTTCTTCATGCTTTCCCATCTCGCGCAGTTTACCATGGTGCAGGACGAGGATTTTATCCGCCTTCTCGATTGTCGACAGGCGATGAGCGATAATAATCGATGTTCTCCCTTTGAGCAGCACTTCGAGCGCCTCCTGTATGAGGTTTTCGGTCTCGGTGTCGACCGAGCTGGTGGCCTCATCGAGGATGAGAATGCCGGGGTCAAACGCCAGTGCGCGCGCGAACGAAAGAAGCTGTTTCTGGCCGGTCGAAAGTGTCGCGCCGCGTTCTTTGACCTCCGTTCCGATCCCGTCGGGCAGATGATTCAGGAATCGGTCAAAGCCGACCCGCGAGAGCGCCTGCCGTACTTCGTCATCGGTGATATCTTCGTCACGCAGGCGGACATTGCCGGCGTAATCGCCGCTGAAGAGGAAAACGTCCTGCAGGACAAGGCCGAGATGTGATCGGAGTTCCTCGATAGTCAGGTCTTTCAGGTCGACGCTGTCGATCTTTATCGAGCCTTTCTGATAATCGTAGAACCGGAACAGCAGGTTTATCAGCGAGGTCTTTCCGGCGCCGGTCGCACCCACGACCGCGATTCGCTCTCCCGGTTCAACGGAGAACGAAATGTCTCTGAGGACCCAGTCTTCTTTGTTGTAAGCGAACCAAACGTTGTCAAATTCTATCCGTCCGGCAAACGACTTGATGGTCTTTGGGTGTTCCGGATCGCGCTGGATCGGTTCGGTATCCAGCAGGCGGAAAATGCGCTCTGAAGAAGCCATCGAGGCCTGGAGCACGTTGTACTTCTCAGACAGGTCACGAATCGGGCGGTAGAACATTTCCACAAAATAGATAAAGGCTACCAGTTCACCCCACGTCAGACCGGCGTTTTCTATTCGCAGGCCGCCAAAGTAAAGCACCAGGGCGGTTGAGACGGCACCGATAATTTCCACACCCGGGAAAAACAGCGCATAGTAGATGACCGACTTGTGGTGGGCGTCGCGGAGGTCGTCGTTGATTTCGTTAAAATTGTCGAAGGTCCGTTTCTCCTGCGTGAACAACTGCACCACCGGCATGCCGGTCAGGTGTTCCTGAACGTAGGCGTTGAGCCGCGCCAGTTTCAGGCGGACCTTGCGGTATGCCTCTCGGGCCCTTGCCCGGAAGATAAATGTGACGAAAATCAGCACCGGCAGTACGGTGAACGTAATCAGGGCCAGTTGCCAGTTCATGTAGAGCATGGCGCCGACAATTCCGGCCAGCATAAACAGGTCACCGACAATCGCCACGACGGCTGTGCCGAACAACTGGTTCAGCGTGTTGACGTCGTTGGTTACCCGCGTGACCAGTCGCCCGACCGGGTTTTTGTCAAAGAAGCCGAGATGGAGTTTTTGGAGGTGACGGAAGATCTGCATGCGAAGGTCGTGCTGGACCTGCTGCCCCAGCCAGACAGTCGTCATGATCTGACCCCAGGTAAAGACAAGCTGAACCAGCAGGATCCCGATAAACGCCGCGAGTACGAGGTTGAAACCTTCGAGCACTTTTGGTTTGATGAAATCGTCGATGGCCCATTTCTGGACAAAGCCGATGGCGATCTGTGCCGAGGCCGCCAGGAGAATGAGCGCCACCGCCAGCAACACCATTTTGCGATACGGCCCCATGTATTTCAGCAGCCGGCGCATCAGGCGGGAGTCATAGGCCTTCCCTAAGGCTTCTTCTTCATGAAACGAATTGGCGGCACTCATAATTCTTCCAGTTCCTTTTCCAGAAGCTGCGAGCGGTACAGGTCGGCGTAGAAACCATTTTCGGACATGAGAGTTTCGTGCGTGCCCCGTTCGATTATGCGGCCGTCCTGTAAACAGAGCACCATATCCGCATCTTTGACCGAGGACACCCGGTGTGAAATGATGATCGAGGTGCGGCCGGCAAGCACTTCTTTAATTCGCATGTTGATTTCGTGCTCGGTTTCGGTATCAACTGCCGAGGTAGCGTCATCCAGGATAAGAATAGTTGGGTCGACCAGGATCGCCCGGGCAATGGCGGTGCGCTGTTTCTGCCCGCCGGAGAGCGTGATACCGCGCTCACCGACCATGGTATCGTAGGCATTCGGAAATTCTTCGACATCCTTATCGAGATCTGCGATTCGGCCGGCCTTGCGGACTTGATCGAGATCGGCATTGCGATTTCCGAACCGGACATTTTCTGCGATTGTATCGGAGAACAGGAACGGTTCCTGTGTCGCAAAGCCGATCCGCTTGCGCAGTTCATACACCGGCCAGTCGTTGATATCCTTGCCGTCGATAAAAATCATGCCGCGCTCGACCGGATGCAGCCGGGCAACAAGATTCACCAGTGTCGTTTTGCCGGAGCCGGTCAACCCGAGCAGGCCGATTGTCTGTCCCGGTTCAATGGTGACATCGATATCTTCCAGGACCGGCTGGCCGTTATAGGAGAAGCGCAGGTTGCGGAATTCGATCCGGCCGTTGATGGTGGCCGGTACAGCGGCGTCGGGTTTATCTTTGACTGCCGGTTCGGTGTGCAGCACCTTATTGATTCGGGTCAGCGAGGCTCTGCCGCGCTGGTACAGCGACACGACCCAGCCCACGGCAATGACGGGCCAGGTGAGCAGGCTGACATAACCGAAGAACTCTACCAGGGTTCCGATTGATTGCGTGCCGTTGATAGCCATCCGGCCGCCGACAAAGAGGACAATCAGGATCGAACCGCCGGCCAGCAGGCGCATCAGCGGCATGAACAGACCCTGTACTTTGGCCAGATCCATGTTGAGGCCGATATACTTGTGGGACAGGATCCGGAAATTTTTAATTTCCGGTTCTTCCTGCGTGTAGGCTTTGACCACCCGCATGCCGGCCAGATTTTCCTGCGCCGCGGCGGTGATATCGCCAAAGTGCTCCTGGATTTTCGCCTGACGAATGTGAAGCAGGTTGCCGATACGATTGACCGAAAACGGCAGCACAATCATCGGCGCGATACTCAGAAGAGTCAGCTCCAGCGAAGTCGATATCATCAAGGGGATGCCAATTATCAGGCTGGTGATCGCGTTGGCCAAGTACATGATACCCGGCCCGGACATCTGGCGGACCGCTTCGAGGTCGTTGGTCATGCGGGCCATGACATCGCCGGTGCGGTTGTTGTGGTAAAAGGTTGGGGAAAGCTTCAACAGGTGGCCGAACAGTTCGCCACGGAGGTCGAATTCGAGCCAGCGGGACATCCAGATGATGGTCCGGCGCATCATGAACCGAAACGCACCGGACAACACGGTCAGGCCGATCAGCAGAAGGATAAGCTGGCCCACAAACGACATCTCGCGTCCCTGCTCGATGGCGTCAATGATGCGTTTCAGAACCTTGGGAGTGTATAGCAGCAACGCATTTGAAATCACCGTTGCCACCATGCCCCATATAAGGTACGCTTTATACTTGCGGTAGTATTTTGATACCGTCTTAAATGGCTTTGGGGGCGCTGATGTCTTCGAAGTAGTTTTATCCATGGTCTACATTAATAGAGAAACTTCCACACGCTGTCAGTTTCAATAACCTGGCGCGGTGTCAGCGTCACCGACTTCCCGAAACTTCCACACGCTGTCAGTTTCAATATAACACAGGCATGGGTTAATAGTTCAGGATGTTTGCAAACAGGTGGATGGCGTCGATATCGAGCCGGGAGATCATTTCCAGCAGCGGCAGGCCGCAGTAAATGATCTGACCGTCGCCCAGTCGCGAGACCGACAGCAGGCTCGCGCCGGTCGGTGTCACGAATACGCGCTCGGCCGGTGCGATGACCGCGGCTGCGACATCCCGGTCCTTGTAGAACAGCGACAGCAGGTTTGATTCGGTAATCGGGTAGGGTCGCGAGAGGATATTGGCGCCCGGAATCCGGTTAGTGATGGCCTGGTGGTTGACCAGCTCGATACCGGGAATAAACGAGACCGGCAGGACGCCCTGGGGCCATGTTTCCGGCTGGCCGAAGATAACGAGTGAGCCGCCGTTGCGGACATACTCCTCGAAACGATCCTTTAAGTTTTTAAACGAAGGATAGTTATAGAAGGCCCCGGAGCCGACTACGATGACGTCGTAGGCATTGAGATTGGCAATTACCAGTCCTCGGTCGGTCAGCGGACGAAACGCGGCATCGGTCATATTAAGCACATCCTCAAGCTGACCGGTTGTGTCCGGCAGGAACCCGACCTTCGTCTTGTCGTCAATCCGGCAGGATGCAATCCGAACTACTGCCGTATCGACATCGATCTGCTGATTGCCGTAGCTGAGGGTCAGGGTCTGTGGCTGCAACCCAAGTTCGAACAGTTTGGATATGGAAAAGGGTATTCGAATTGTCTCGCGCGTTTTTCCTTTTCGCAGTCGGACTTCCTGTCGGTATGCTCCGGCAAACAGGCCCCGGGCCGTTTGGAGCGTGAGTTTCACATCGCCTTCAAAGCTCCGGGGCTTGCTGATGACGGCGCGGAGGTTCATGGGGGCCACCACGCGGTCGATATCAAGCTCGGCGACGGGCGGAACGAAGTAGAAATCCGGTTCGAACTCAAGCCGTAGGTCGGTACGCTCGCCGACGGGGATAGCCGAGCGCATGGTCAGCGTCAATGGTCCCCACGCGATTTCGGCTGTGAAGATCAGCGATTCGGGTTGACGCGCCTCAAGCCGTTCGGGATCGACATCAATCAGGTACTCGCGCACAAATGACTGGTGCGGGATAATCGTTCGGGTCGCGGTATCGATCGGCACGGCTACGGTGTCCCAGTAGGGATGAAAGTTCACGCGCCCCATCTCGATTTCGCGGGGACCGTCGGCAGACAACGAGGCCCGGAATTTCAGGATGGGACCGTTGGGTGATTCGCGGATCAGTATCCGCCCGGTCCAGTTGACTCCGGCGGCCCGAAGCGCCAGCGCCTCGGTGCGCTGCTGGAGATTTTCGATGTAGAGTCGGAGGTCGGTGTGGGAGTCAAACAACGGATCATCAGCGCTGCTGTTGACGAGGTCGGTCAGGGACCGGTAGCCGTCGATGATGGCCTCGACCCGCGCGCGGTCTTCAAGCACTTTTGCTGCCTGGAGTCGGCTGAGAAACTCACGGGCCTGCCGCAGCAGCGTAATTCTTTTTGGCCCCCGGGGCAGCAGATCCTCGATGATGTGAACAAGGCGATTTTCGGCAATCCCGGACAGGAACTCGATCTCGGGGAGGTGCCCGCCGACCCGACTTCGCACCAGTCGGTAGCGAACCAGTTGCTGGGCGCTGGTCGGGTCCATCCCCGCCTCGCGCTGAAGCAGCCGCGGGAGTTCAGCCTCCATGCGCTCGCGGTAACGCGCGGCCAGTTCCCGACCATTGAGGAAGACGCCGGCGGCGGAATCGATCGGTTCTCGGGGGCCGAGTTGCTCGTAGATCTTGAGGATGTCAAACCGGCGGGTGGCAACCGGCGGCAACTGCCGCAAGTGAGAGCGGAAGGAATTGTACAGGTCGCCGCCCTCGGCAGACTGAAAGAGAATGATGTCCGGATAGCGGTCAGAGAGCAGGGCCGCCTCGGCTGAATCCATGTGGTTGCCCTCATCGGGCGACATATGAAACTCGTACAGGTGCAGTTCGCGCCCGGGCACCGCCCGATGGATCTCGCGGTAACTGGCCCGTTCGCGAAGCTGGACGACATCGACCCGGCAGCCTCGTCCGTCGTTGAGATAGTATATCGTGGGCCAGTCGACCGTCTCGATATCCTCGGCCACATACATAACCCGGACATCGGTCAGGACGTAATCAACGGGGTCGGCGGAATGTGCCGAGACAGCCGCCAAGAATAACAGCACAGCCCCAACGAGCAGACCGAAACTACTGTTGCGTACCCCCGAAAGATCTTGCCTGAACGTATGTTTCATTCTGCGACTATATCGGCCCTGAGTGGAAGAATGTCAATTTTGAAATATCCTCATTACTCAAGGATATCTTCGTCCTCGGCCCGCCATGCCGGATCGACAATGCACAGAAACACCAGCGGCCGGTCGCCGGTGTTTTCGACCCATTGGACTGCGCCGGGCGGAATTTCAACGGCATCGCCGGATTTGACTGCGGCGGCTTCGTCATCGATATGCATCATCCCGAGACCGCTGATAATGTAGTAGACCTCGTCGGCCTTGAGGCGGTGGCGGTCGGTCTTGTTGCCGGGGTCGACGGTGGCGTGGGCCAGCGAGTAGCGGGCTTCAAACGGGTAGTCACGGTCCGGGTGGAGCAGTTCACGAAGGCGTGAGTTGTCGCCGGCGACAAATTCCGGGCAGTCTTTGAGCTTACGGATTCGCATTGGAGTTTAACGAAAAACGCCCGGCCGACCGGCCGGGCGCGCCGTGGTCAGATAACCTGATCTTCTCGAAGTTTCTTAAACAGTTTGTCGGCGATCTCTTCGGGTGTTTCGCCCTCAATCTTTTCACCGCTCGGCCGCGGGGCCGGCGGAGCCACCTTAATGGTTTTGGTACCGGAGTTCTCGCCCACCGTCGAGGCATCGATCTCAAGATCACCGGCACCCCACTTGGTGATCTCTTTCTTTTTGGCGGCCATTTTGCCTTTCAGTGACGGGAGCCTTGGTTCGTTGATTTCCTTGACGACCGACACGACTGCCGGCAAGGTGAGTTCGATGACGTCGTAGCCTTCTTCTGTGGTACGGTGGACGACGGCCTTGTCGCCTTCGACACTTTCGACTGCTTTGACGAACATCGCCTGCGGGAGGTCGAGGTTGGCGGCGACAGCGCCGGGGACCTGGGCGGAATCGGAGTCGATAGCCTGTTTGCCGGCCAGGACCAGGTCGAATTCGCCCAGCTTTTTCAGGCCGGCAGCGAGGATCTTGCCGAGGGCCTGCTGGTCGGAATTTCTGAAGGCGTCATCGGTCAGCAGGTAGGCTTCGTCGACTCCCAGTGCGAGGCAGTTGCGAAGAGCGGATTCGGCTCGTTCGGTACCGACCGACATCACGATTACTTTGCCGCCGTGCTTTTCTTTCAGGCGGAGTCCTTCCTCGACCGCATACTCGTCGAACGGGTTGACTGTCCCCGGCCCTTGCGGCAGGACAACTTCGTTGGCGCTTTCGTCGACTTTTATGAGGGCGATTTCCGGAACTTGCTTCACAAGACAAACGATATTCATGGCTGCTCCAGCTAGCTACAGTATTTGCGTTACATTGTGCGGAATATCACAAATGGACGGCGGCTTGTCAAGCGTGGTTGGTTGACTTGTCAAGGCAAAGTAGAAATGTCCGGTTTTTAGCAAGATAGAAATGTCCTATTT
>CAZTBP010000020.1:0-76907 GCA_964612145.1 uncultured Ignavibacteriales bacterium
CTGGAGTAATCACAGTGTCCTAACTGAGTGTCCACAAAACGGGGGGAAGGTCACTGGGTTGGTGTCAAGACGAGCCACAAGACCACGGTTTCATCAGGCAACACTCACTTGCCAGGGGGCGAAATGCTCCCGAAAGAACCGCCCAGTAAAGTGATTCGTCGATCGACGGTTGGATTTCTTCAGTATGATGGTAAGGAGGCCATTTCCGAAGAGGACTTGATTTGCGAATATTCAGACTCATTAAGACTCATACAGCCGCAGCCGTGGGATTTCCTGCCTAGACACAACGACGATGCTTTGGGCATTTCGGTCCGGCAGAGTTCCTACGGATGGTCTCATCAGTATCTCGAAGACTTCATTATTGTCGAATTGACAGTCAGAAATGAAGGCACGAATGTGCTACGAGATGCATATTTGGGGCTTCACATTTTGCCTTATGCCAGCCTTGGTCGGCCCTATCAAATGTGTGGGAGAGAGAACGGGCTCCAGGTTTTCGGTCTCATGCGGAAATTCCAGTCGCTATTTGGCTGTGACCATCAAGACAGTTTGAGTGTGGCTTGGTCTGCCAACGCTTCGGGTGCTCCATACGAAGGCGAGTGGCTCGAAGGCAGAGATGAGTGGATCTTTGATCCTATCAAAACCTGCCATATTGCTTCAGCGCGGCATGTGTTGGGGGTGATGCCATTGAGAGCACCGGCCAGTGACCTGCCTTTGCGGTATAACTGGTTTGGAACAGCATCGGGCTACACGGTCATTGAGGCGACTCAGGATTCTGACGTACCGGCATTTCAAAATAACAGCCCGTACCTGTACTATGATGATCGGCTTTACCGACTGCTAACGACAGATGAAGTAGATTTTCCGAGCTACAAAATAGCCGAAGTTAATATTGATCAATTGAGCCCGTGGAACCCTATAGCGCAGTTCAGGGCTGACGAAGCTGCTCTCGGCTTCGAAAGCGTTCACGGTGTCCTCTCCTGGGGGCCGGTGACGTTAACGCCGGGGGCGGAGGTACCGTTGACGTTTGCTATTGTCGGCGGGGAGAACCTGCATGTTGACCCGGACAACTACCTGAACCTGCCGCACAACCCATACGAGTATGAATCCAACCTTGATTTCTCGGACCTGCACCAAAACGCGCTGATGGCGCAGTGGTTGTATGACAATCCGGGAATTGATACTGATGGCGACGGGTATAAGGGGGAGTTTCGGGTGTGTGTCAGGGATTCGATGTTAGTCAACGGCGAGTGGGTGGTAAACAAGGCCGACACGCAGTGGTACAAGGGCGACGGGATACCGGACTATCGGGGAGCACTGCCGCCACCGGCGCCAGAGTTCTGGCTGACGTCGACACTGAACGGCGTACATGTTCGGTTTAACGGGCAGGTGACCGAGACTGAGAAAGACATCTTCCTGCAGAAGCCGGATTTCGAAGGGTATCGGGTGTATTTAGGCCGGGACGAACGGGAGAGTTCGCTGCAGTTGGTCGGGTCGTATGATCTCGAGGATTACGATAAATACTATCTCGACCTGACACTGGAGCAGCCGACCTGGCAGTTGGAGGGGGAGCCGTACAGCAAAGAAGAGCTGCGGTGTTTGTACGGACAGGGAGCAGCGCCATGCGAGGACAGTACGTTTGAGCCGTTAGGGTTCACGCAGTTACGGCCGTATAGACATCCGGATTTCCCGAACGATTCGGTATTCTGGTTCAAGAAACACGAGTACAATGCCTCGGAGTTTGGGGTGAATACGCCGATCAAGAAGCGATTCCCGAATATGCCGGACCCGAGGACACTGCCGGCCGATTCGATTACGGATGATATGTACACGGAAGATGGCTATCTGAAGTTCTACGAGTACGAGATGACGATTGAGAATCTGCTGCCGACGGTTGAGTACTGGGTGAATGTGACGGCGTTTGATTATGGATCACCCGCGCAGGGGGTGAATCCGCTGGAAACCGAACGGACCGACGGGGTGCGGCCGGTGTATCCGCTGACAGAGCACGATGCGCCGATATCAGGCAGTGAGCAGGTGTATGTGTATCCGAATCCGTACCGGGTGGATGCAAATTACCGAGCCGATGGGTATGAGGGGCGGAATCAGGATGATCGGTGGGATGAGCGGGTGCGGGCGATCTGGTTTGCGAATTTGCCGCCGGTGTGCACTATACATATCTACACGATTGATGGGGACAGAGTACGGACGATGGATCACACTAGTACATCATCCGATCCGACGCATCGTCGGAAGCAGTGGGATTTGATCAACCGGAACTTTCAGAAGGTTGAGACGGGGTTGTATTATTGGGTGGTGGAGGTGCCGGGGGGGCGGACGCAGATGGGGAAGTTGGTGATTATTCGGTAGGGGTGCCAGGAGTGACTTTGTCATCCGCCTGAGGCGGATGACATGCGGGGGCAAAACCGCAAGGGTTTTGCCCTACTCTTGGCCTACTCTTGGCCCCCGCTTTCGCGGAGGTGACATTATTTAGGCGTCTGTGTCAAGACCACAGGGGGCTTGAGCTGCAAAAGACAGGGGGCAAAACCGCAAGGGTTTTGACCTACTCAAGAACTACTCAAGAACGGGTGGAATCACATTGTTGAGGGGCTTTCGAATAGGGCTTGCGAGAGGGGCGGTGGGGCGATACCTTAGGGGGCATGATTATCGAATTATATCTATACTATGATCGAGGCTGTCGTGGTGGCGAAGAAGCGTAAGCGGCGGATACTGGTGACCAACGATGACGGGTATCATTCCGATGGTATCACGGCGCTGTTTGAGGAGCTGCAGGATATCGCCGAGGTCTATATGGTAGCGCCGGACCGGGAGCAGTCGGCCAGTTCGCATTCGTTGACGCTGAACCGTCCGCTGCGGGTACATAAAATCGACGCCCGACGCTACACGACCGACGGGACGCCGACCGATTGCGTGATGCTGGCGGTGCATCTGATGTTCGATAAGGAGATGCCGGATATTATTATATCCGGGATTAATCACGGGGCCAATATGGGGGACGACGTGACTTATTCGGGTACGGTGGCGGCGGCGATCGAGGGGTCGATCATGAAGATACCGTCGGTGGCAGTCTCGATGGCGAATTATGAGCCGGGGATGCCGATGAAGCGGGCGGCGCGGTTTGTGGTGAAGATGATTCCGATGATCGAGGAGTTGGAACTGCCGCCGGAGGTGTTTCTCAATGTCAACATGCCCGCCGATGACGGGAAGGCGTATCGGAAGTTCGAGTTTACGCGGCAGGGGATTCGGCAGTATAAAGATATCGTAGTTCACAAAACCGATCCTCGGGGGAAGCCGTATTACTGGATAGGCGGGCGGCCGAAATGGAGGACCGACAAGGGGACGGATTTTGAGGCGGTGAGCCGCCGGGTGGTGTCGATCACGCCGCTTCGGTTGAATTTTACGGATGCTGAATTGCTGGTGGAATTGCAGTCGAAGAATTTGAAATTGTGACGGCGGGGCACTTCGGGGGCGAATTGGCTGTTAAATGGCTTGACAACGGCGCAATTTGCGTCTTTATATACTGATCTCTGAGATAATCGGGGCGTAGCGCAGTTTGGTAGCGCACTTGGTTCGGGACTAAGGAGTCGCTGGTTCAAATCCAGTCGCCCCGATTTTTCTTTTCTTTCTGCTTTTCAGTATACAGTTACGGTCTCCCGGGGAAGGGAACGGCAAGTGTCATTTTTCTCATTCACCATACATTTTAATGAAAGGGCCGGTTGTATGCCAGTTGATCAAAGGATCTACATAGCATTCGTGGGGGCCGGTAAGTGTTCGGGGAAGGGTCGGGATATGGCTGCCTCGGCGGGGAGATATGTTGCGGAAAACGGAGGGGTTGTCGTTTGCGGCGGATTAGGGGGGGTGATGGAGGGGGTGGCCCGTGGCGCGAAGGAGGGAGGCGGGACAACGATCGGGCTTTTGCCGGGGAGTGACCGGAGAGAGGCCAACGATTATATAGATTATGCTATCCCGACCGGGTTTGGTGAGGCGCGGAATATCATGGTTGTGCGTTGTGCCGATGCGGTGGTTGCTTTTCCGGGGAAATTCGGTACTTTAAGCGAGATGGCGTTTGCCATGAAATTGGGCAAGCCGCTGGTATCGGTGTCGGCGTGGACGCTCGGCGACGATGTTCGCCAGGAAGCGGATCCGGTTGAGGCGGCCAAGTTGGCGATGCAACTTGCAAAGGACCAGGCATGAGTAAGCGAGCGGAGATAACGGTAAGCGGAACGGTTCAGGGCGTGGGGTTTCGGTGGTTCACGACACGGCAGGCGCAGTCGTATGGCGTCACCGGCTGGGTTCGGAACAACGAGGACGGGAGTGTGTCGGTGGTGGCTGAAGGGGATGAGGGGAGCCTGAAGTCGTTTATCGAGGATCTTCGCCGGGGACCGTCATCGGCCAACGTTCGCGATGTAAACATCAACTGGCAGGAAGCGGATGGACAATTCACACGATTCAACGTCAAACACTAGTGGCGGGGCGGTGACCGGCTCGGCCGAGGAGCTGAAGAAGTACATACGGAGTGTTCCGGATTTCCCCAAGCCGGGGATCAACTTTTACGATATCACGACGCTGCTGGCGGACCCGGTCGGTTTTCGGCTGGCGGTGGATTACATGCAGCGGTTTGTTGGATCGCGGCGGCCGGACAAGTTGCTGGCGGTTGAGTCGCGCGGTTTCTTTTTTGGGGCGGCGCTGGCCGATCGGATGGGTCTCAGTGTGGTGCCGGCGCGCAAGCCGGGGAAGTTGCCGTATCAGACGATTTCGGAAGAATATGAGCTGGAGTACGGCACTGACAAGCTGGAGATGCACGCCGATGCGGTGCGTCGGGGGGAGCGGGTAGTGATTGTCGATGATTTGATTGCGACCGGGGGGACGCTGCTGGCGGCGTGTAAGATGGTCGAGAAGCTGGGTGGGGAAGTGGTTGGTATTTCGGCTGTGATTGACCTGAATTTTTTGCCGTGGCGCGAAAAACTGACGGGATATGAGGTAGATTGTCTGATAGCGTATGATTCCGAGTAGCGCGAACTGCGCGCAGGGGGAAATGATCGTTGACAAACCGACTCGTGGTCGGTTTCTTGAGGGGCGATGTTATGCTAAGGCGCCCCCGTAGCTCAGTAGGATAGAGCAGCGGTTTCCTAAACCGCGGGCCGCAGGTTCGATTCCTGCCGGGGGTACCAGAATTGAGCCGGCAAGCGGCCGAAGGCGGAAATTGCCAGCAAGTTGTTAAAAAACAGTCAGATAGGGCTAAATTTCGGCGGGAAAACGTTTGACAGCGTGTAGCCCCCCGGCTATATTTGTTAACCAATTTTGGCCCGTTGTGCGTCAATATGTCAATATGATGAGATAGTTAGTTGTGTGTTATTCTATAAGGAGTCAGTCAGGATGAAGTCGTTGCCTTTGAAATGCGCCGCCGTCGTTTTGCTCCTATCAGTGACTGCGCTGGGGCAAGTCCAGATTAATGAAGCCGTGCTGGGTCGCCCGTCGTTGGAATTCTACGACTTTGATTTTTCCGGCAGTGGGGCCCGAGCCCAGGGCATGGGGAGAGCCTTTGTAGGGTTGTCCGATGACGTGACGTCCGGGAGTTGGAATCCGGCCGGGTTGTACAACCTGGACCAGCCTATTATTTCTTTGAGTTATGGTTCGACTCTGCCGAGGGGATCAACGGAGAATAATCCGATGATAACGGGTTCCTCGACGAGTCTTCGGTTCGATCATAATGGTTCAATCGATGGTGTAACCGGGATAAACTTTGTTGCGCCGCTGCGGGTGAAGGGTCAGCCGTTTGTGGGTTCCTTTGCGTACAATCGTGGTTTTGATGAATACGAAGTGGAGCTGTACTCGGATCAGTTTACCGCGATTTACTCGCCGAATGGTGCGATTTTAGACACTACGGAATTCAATTCCGAGACGATCTCCGAGATGCAGGGTACGATGAATTCGGTCAACTTCGGTTTAGCGACGCGTATTTATGAAACCTATTCCGCCGGCGTCACGGTCAATGTTTATACCGGGAGTGTTACTCGAAACTCGGTGACGGCGACACGCAGCGACTCGATTCTGGACGCCAATCTCCAGACGCGCAACCAGCTTACCACAAACACAATTCTGGATTCGAATTCCTTTTCGGGGTATAATTTCACGCTTGGTTTCAAGCGTTCGTCGGAGAAGCTTGATCTTGGGCTGATGATTCGTACACCGTTTGACCTTGAGATTGAAACGGATCGCGGGGTCTTTTTCGTAACGCAGCAGAACGGTCAGACCATTGACGCGGGGACGGATACGGTCTTTTTCGACGATATGATTGCGAAGTATGAAATGCCGTGGATGATCGGTCTTGGCGCGGCCTTAAAGCCGAATGAGCGGTTGACGCTGGCGGCTGATCTGGAGTACCGTGCTTTTGATGGCCGAACGGTATTGATCCGCGATTCGGTTTTCCTTGATCCGGGTGGCCAGAACGAGGAGTTTTTCACGGAATTGCCGGCTGATTCATTGTGGGACAACGTGCTGCAGCTTCGGCTGGGCGTCGAGTATTTGTGGAATCAGAGTTTTGCCACGATCCCGCTTCGGGCCGGATTCGGCTATACGCCGTCGCTGGTTCCGTCGACTAACCTAGTGGTATCCAGCTCGGACACGACGTTCACGACAGAGGGTACCAACGGTATTATGTTCTCGCTTGGGGCCGGTATGTGGTGGAATCAGATTCATTTTGATATTGCCTATTCGTATCAGAACCGCGACTGGGATTATGCGTTCCTGCAAGGCGGTGATCCGCGGGCTATTGAGCAGAGTTCGCGGAATCATTTCCTGAACGCCACGTTTACCGGTTATTTTTAGGAACAAGAAGAGCTTGTGGGTGGCCGTGACAGCGGCCGCCCGCCTGAATAATCCGACTACCAAAACTTTACGCGAACTTTCCGATAAAGAGAAAAAGATAAGAACGGTTATCTGGAGTTAAATGGATGCAGAGCAAGGTCAAGCTGTCCAAGCGGCAAATCAAAGAAGATAAATTCACCACATTCATGTTGACGTCCAAGCAGCAGTTGTCTGACAACTGGCAGTTTTTGGTGATCGGCATCGTTATTGTTGCCCTTATTATCTTCGGGATCGGCTATTATTTCAGCAGTCAGAGTGACTGGCAAGTGGAGGGCAGTGAGGCCTTTGCTCGCGCTGTGATGCAGTACCGTAACGGCGATTTGCAGGTGGCTTTGTCGAGTTTTGAGCAAGTTCTCGACGATTACGGCAGTCACAACGTGGCGGAGCCGGCGGCATTTCTGTTGGGCCGGACGTATTTCCAGATGAACAACTGGTCCGAAGCGACGGCGGCTTGGGAGGATTATCTCGCCAACTACAAGGACAACAAGATGAACCGGGCGGCGGCGCTGGCCGGTATCGCGGCGATCAATGAGAACCAGGGGACGTATGCAACGGCTGCCCAGAAGTATCTGGAAGCGGTTGAAGAGTTCCCGAACGGTCCGCTTGCTGCGGACTATCGATTCGGGGCGATGCGGGCGTATCTGGCGGACAACCAGGAAGACCTTGCCCGCGAGCAGCTCGATTTGATCGAAGCGGAGACACCGGATAATTCAGACATCTACCGTCGCGCCGCGCGTTATTTCGCCTCGAAGGTTTTCACGGGGCAGAGTACTCCCTGAGGGTAACAGCGCCTGACTAAGTGGCTATGCATATGCCGATCAAAGTTGCTATTCTGTGGCACATGCATCAGCCCAATTATCAGGAGCCGCAGTCGGACCGGATGGTCCTTCCGTGGGTCCGTCTTCATGCCATTAAAGATTATCTCGATATGCCGCTGCTGGCGGCCGGGCATGAGTCTGTCCGGGTAACTTTCAATCTGGTTCCGGCCCTTTTGGATCAACTCCAGCTCTATGTTGACGGCGGTTCCGACCGGCATCTGGAGCTTTCGCGGATGCCGGCCGAGCAAATGTCCGAGGAGCTTCGGAGCGAGCTTTTGGGGTCGATGTTTGCGGGCAATCCGCCGACCATGATCGAACCGTATCCCCGCTATGCCGAGCTCTATCGCAAGTATCGCAACAATGTTGGCGAGCAGGTGCTGGCGGCGCTGTTCACGTCCGAAGAACTCAGGGATCTTCAGGTCTGGTCAAACCTGGCCTGGGTAGATCCGGTGTTTCGGGATGAGGAGCCGGTGCGCACGCTTATGCTTCGGGGCCGATATTTCACTGAGGAGCAGAAGGAGCGTCTGCTTGACTGGCAGACAGAGTTGATCAGTCGGGTGGTGCCGACCTATCGTGATCTGTTTGCGCGGGGATTGATCGACGTTTCGTTTACACCGTACTATCATCCAATCCTGCCGCTTTTGTGTGACACCGAGTCAGCAAAGGAGGCGATTCCAACCATCAATTTGCCGGAACGGCGTTTTGCTCACCCGGAAGACGCCGAGAAGCAGATTGTCATGGCAATGGAGAAGTTTGAGTCGATTTTCGGGCAGCCGATGAAGGGCATGTGGCCGTCGGAGGGCTCCGTTTCCGAGGAGGTGGCGGGGCTGTGCCGCAAGCACGGTCTGACGTGGATTGCAACGGATGAGGAGGTGCTGTTCCACTCGCTGCGCAAGAGCGGGGGGGATCCAACTGCGAATCCGCCGCATTGCGTGTATGATCATGGTCCGGGGCTGAAGATGTTTTTCCGCGACCACAGTTTATCGGATCGAATCGGTTTTGTGTATTCGTCGTGGGATCCGGAGCGGGCTGTTCACGATTTACTTCAGCAGATCAGAGCCGCGGCCCAGAAGGCATCGGCGATTGTTGACGATGTGGTGGTGCCGATAATTCTCGACGGTGAGAACGCCTGGGAGTACTATCCCGGAGACGGGCGCGAGTTTCTGGACCAAATGTACCGTGAACTGGCAGCGGCAGAGGATATTGAGACCGTGACCCTTACCGAGGCGGCCGGGAGTCCCGGACGGAAGTTGCCGAAGCTGTTCGCCGGATCGTGGATCAATCACAATTTTCGGATCTGGATTGGTCACCAGGAGGACAATACGGCCTGGGACTGGCTTTCGCAGGCGAGGGAGACGCTGGTTGAATTCGAAAAGAACCATGCCGACTACGATAAGGAAAAACTGGAGGCTGCCTGGCGGCAGATTTACATCGCGGAGGGATCGGACTGGTGCTGGTGGTATGGTGATGATCATCGTGGGGCGGATAACGAGGTCTTTGATCGGATATTCCGACGGCACCTGATCGCAGTGTATGAGCTGCTTGGGCTGGACACACCGGATGAACTCTGGCTTCCGATTTATCGGGGAGAGACGCAGTCGTTGACGGTTCTGCCCGATACGCTGTTGACGCCGGTGGTTGATGGTATCGTGTCGCATTTTTACGAATGGGCGGGAGCGGGTTCTTACGATTGTGCTGCTGCCGGCGGAGCGATGCATCGGGTGGACCAGGTTGTATCGGAGATTCAGTTTGTCTACGATCACGACCATTTTTATATTCGTCTTGACTTTGCTGATAGAAACGTCATAGACTCGATTGAGAAGCCTGTTTTTGAACTGGTTTTTGAGGCTTCCGAGCCCGAAGAGAAACTCCGGCTTCGGGTCCCGTTGCGGGCCGGTCGGATGAATGACAGTGCCGGCCGTTACACGGCGGCGTTGGGACAGGTGTTTGAGGTTGCGGTGCCGCGTGCCGACTTGTTGCCGGAGGGTCACGGCGACCTGGCGTTTTCGGTGACTGTATTCAAGGGCAAACAGAAACTTGAAACCTGGCCGGAGGGTAAGCCTGTTAGTCTGACGGTGTATGAGAAGGATAAGGAATTATTCTGGCCGTAGGCGGGCCACCCGGCCGAGGGAGTAAACCATGACCGACTCGTTTTTTCGAAATGATTCCGAGCAGAAGCCCAAAAGTGAAATTCCGGAGCTGAACGGCGAGGGCGAAGGTACCCATCAGCAGGAGAGTGCCGGTGGTGCTTTCTCAACGGAGGAGGGGCGAATGGCCGCGATAATGGCCTATATTCCGATTCTTTGTTTTGTGCCGTTGCTGAATATGCGCGACAACAAGGAAGCGCGGTTTCATGCCCGCCAGGGAGTAATGTTGTTTTTGATTGAGCTGGTAGCGGCGTTGTTTTTGATTGACGGCGTTTCAGATTTTGTTTTTCGCGCCGTGCTGATTTTAGCCGTGGCGTTGAGTGTGGCGGGGATAGTACTGGCCCTTCAGGGTCGCAGCTACAAGTTGCCGATTATCGGAGATCTTGCCGATAAGGCGAAACTTTGAGCTGATGCGGCTGTGTAAGATTCATTGTTGGTGTCTTAGTGCCCTTCTGATTACTGCATAAGAGTGTCATCTGGCGCTCGTGAGATAAGCGTAGACATCGCGGGTGGTTAGCTGCCCGTCAAATATTCAGATTCTCGGAAGTTTTAGATTGACAGACGTTTACGTTGGACATACTCTTCCGAGAGAATATAGGCTGAAGCCAATAAGAAGACTTAATTTGATTGGGTAAAGTTCCGACAATATTGAAAGACTGTCCGGTTGCTGAGCAGCTCGTGTAAGCCATTGCACGAAAGTTACTTGGACTGTCCCTCACGGTCCGGTAGAGGGGTGCTGTTCAGGATACAGGCAAGTTGGTTTTGCGACAGTATTTGCAAGGTGTCGTGAGATTGAAGTTAGCGCGGGCAGGACATTTGTTGGGTGGTATTAACTCATTGTGCTTCAAGGGGATGTTGGTGCACATGAATGACCGCAAAAAGTCGGCAGCGGGGTTGCAAACATATTCATCGCCGGCATTTTCCTTGCCATACTCTAAGTGAAACAAATAGGAACACAAGAGAGGCTGGGAAATGGTAAAACGAACAGTAAATCGAATAATCCTGGGTTGGGTTGTTCTTCTGATTCTGGTTGCCCTACTGGGCAAAGTTTCTGTGGCCGCCCCAAACGGCGGTCGGACCGCAGCTGAGTTTCTTCATATCGGGCTGGGTGCCCGGGCCGCCGGTATGGGCGGTGCCTATAGCGCTGTCGATCAGGGAGCCGGAGCGGCGTATTGGAATCCGGCCGGGCTGAAGTCGGTTGAGGCGGGAGAGGCTGTTTTTGGGCATTTCGCCTGGTATCAGGATATCACGATGGAGCAGGGTATTTTTGCGTGGTCGCTGGGTGAGCGTTCGACGGTGGCGGCCTCGATGAGTTATATGAACTATGGATCGATTGAGGGCCGGGATTTGGCGGGAGCGGTTACGTCGGACCTTAAGGCGTATGACTGGTACGGGGCGTTGTCGTGGGGGTATGCCGTATCTCGGGAGTTGTCTTTTGGTATGACGGGTAAATTCATCGCGCAGCAGCTTGATGATATCGCGGCTTCGACTTTTGCCGCTGATTTTGGTGTGATGTATCACTATGACCGGTTCACGTTTGCGGCGACGGCGGTGAATATCGGTCCGGACATGGACTATGCCGGTTATACCGAGCGGCTGCCGTCGGCGGCGCGTCTGGGTGTATCGGCGGCGCCGTTTGGACAGGACCTGCTGGCCTCGCTTGATGTCGAGAAGCGGTTTTATGGTGAGACGGTGATTCGGCAGGGACTTGAGTACGGCTATCACGACCAGTATTTCCTGCGGACGGGGTACAATTTCTATCCGAGTCAGGAGGAGCGTTCGATGGGGGCTGGTTGGAGTTTTGGTGCGGGGCTTCGGATGGATCGGTTAGAGTTTGATTATGCGTATACGCTTAAGGAATCTTATGCGTCGGATGATCTTCATCGGTTCTCGCTTGGGATAAAATTCGGGCAATAGTTCTCCTCTTTACAGTTAAAGATTGCGTAAAGCCGGCCGGTTTGGCCGGCTTTTTTCGTGCAGTGACAGTGCATGTCGCTGCGCAACCGGTTGCAGATTATGTGTTGGGATGATCAGGGGTAAGCGGAAATTCCTAAGAAGGTTAGGTGTGTGATCAAGAGTTTTGCGTTAGAAGGGCGTAAGCGGTCTGTGTATGTTGCTGTATAGCAGGAGGTTATGGTGGCGCGGGAACTGATCGGAGACTCGATGGGTCCAGTAATAGGGAGTTGGCAACACATTTGCTTCGGTATGTACGGTAACAAGTATGAGAACTGTCAATCGATAAAAAATTCCGTAGAGTAATGAGTAGTTATATCCCTCACCACGAGAACATTGGTAACGAAAACGCAGCGGTTGTCACCCAGCGGGACTACAATTACGGTTCAGCCTCGGGAGTGAGCATTCCGGCCAATTCGTCGGCGTCCACGCCGTATCTTGGCCTGATCGAGCATCTCAAATATTTCGCTTGCGAATACATTCATGGGCTTTTATTTGTGGCGTGCTCGATGCTGTTTGTTATAGCTTTCCCAACTGCGCTGACTCGGTCTGCAGAGGTGAAAGCCATGATCGGTAGATTCTGCAAGCGCAGCCTGGACATAGTGGGTGCGATAGTGGGGTTGCTTCTGTCAGCGCCCGCTTTTCTCATCGTTCCGATTCTGATCAAGCTTGATTCACCGGGGTCGGTGTTTTACACTCAGACTCGGGTGGGAATTAACCGCCGCAAGCGTGATCGCCGGTATCACCAGCAGGGCGACGTGGTCGTAGAGCGTCGGGGGCGAGAGCGTCGCCGGCACGACCTGAAGGGCCGTCCGTTTGAGGTGATCAAGTTCCGGACGATGGTTGCGGATGCCGAGAAGAAGTGTGGTCCGGTCTGGGCGACTAAGGATGATCCCCGGGTAACGCGGTTGGGCCAGTTTCTCCGCAAATCGCGGTTGGACGAGACCCCGCAGTTCATTAATGTGCTGAAGGGTGACATGTCGCTGGTTGGTCCGCGTCCGGAGCGCCCGAAATTTGTTGCCGACCTTTCGACTAAGGTCGGGGATTACACTGATCGCCTCCAGGTGAAGCCGGGACTGACCGGTCTGGCCCAGGTTGAGTCCGGCTACGATACGGATATTGCCTCGGTGACGCGGAAGGTGAACCTTGATCTGGAGTATATCCGGAACTGGTCGTTGTGGTATGATATTAAGATCATGCTTCGGACGGTCAAGGTTGTGTTTACCGGAAAGGGTGCCTGCTAACGCGCGGGCTGCAGACTCAAGATTTTACGGCTGTGAGAGATCGCAGCCGTTTCTTTTATGTCTTGCACGGTCTTCAATAATGTGCTATTCTTACCGATAATCTGATAGCATATATCATGTTAACTATAAGCAAAGGAGCCCGACGCTGAAACGGATTTTAGCGACATTGCTTCTGGTGATGACGGCGACTGCAGTGTCCGCTGCCGACGGTGATGAGGCCGGGGTGCGAATCGAGACTGATCCGCCGGGAGCGCAGGTGACGCTCGAGGGTGAGGCCACGGTATCCGGTATTTCGCCGGTTGTGTTTCGGCTTCCCCTGATCGGCGATTATAAGCTGAAGGTGGAGAAGTTTGGCTGGGAGGGGTACAACACACAGCTCATTCTTGATCCGCGCAAGAATATGACGGTCAATGTGAGCCTGTCGCCAAAGACGCGGTTCAAGGCGGCGGTGCGGTCGTTTTTTATACCCGGTTGGGGTCAGACGTACACGGGCCAGAAAAACAAGGGAGCGCTGTTGCTGCTGGCGACTATTGGTTCGGGGGCGGCCTATTTGATTCTGGATAATAAATTCGACGACAAGTTCGATACATTTGAGTCTCGTCGCGACGAATACGACTCTTTGCTGGTGCATGGGACGCAGTCGGAACTGGATGCTGCGTGGCAACGGTTGGCCAACGCCCAGGACGAAGCCTACGACGCCGAGAACCGGCGCCGGGTGGCTATCGGGGCGGTGGTGGCATCCTGGGCGATCAACATGCTTGATATACTGTTCTTCTTTCCCGCAGAACGGGGCACCTTTTCGGTAAAGGGTGTTGCCGTGAAACCTCAGCCGGTCGGTGACGGATTCGGCGTAACGCTTTCAGCGGAATTTTAGGGGAGGAGCACGAGTCAATTTCAAAAGGTGGGGAAGTTGACAACAAAACAGCGTATCCTTTCGGAGAGCATTTAATGGAAGCGGGTTGTGGGAAGCACGACCAAACGAAAGGGTACACCGATGGCAACCTTCGAGAAATCGAATCATGGGACAAGTCAATTCGACAAAGATGTACAGGACGGGCCGGCTCAGACCTGGATATGATCGCCCGGGAGGGCGCCCGGCAGATGCTTGTTTCAGCCCTGGAGGTGGAAGTGACCGAGTTTTTGGGGCGACAACAAATTGAACTAGTGGACAGCGATGGTTCTGGGGCCGGTCCGGTGGGCTACCGCAACGGTCATGGCAGGGCGCGTCGGGTGACCCTGGGGACGGGAACGGTCGAAGTGCGGGTGCCCCGGGTGCTGGAGACGGCTGAGACGTTTACCTCGCAGGCGGTGCGGTTCAAGCAGCAATTCGAGGGCGAGTACGAGGCCCGGCGGGCCCGTTCGCTGGCCGATCATCATCGCTGCTGGGTGCACAAGATGCGCAACGTGTTGGTCTGCTTTCCGAAGCGGCTGCTGCAGCAGATTTACGCGGCCGAAATCAAAAAACGGGCCGAGACCCTGATGGCCCAGTTCGCCGAGATGTACGGCCGCACATATCCTCTTGGGGTTGAGTGTTTGTGCAAAGATCGGGAGGCGTTGTTAACCTGCTTCGTCTATTCGAAGGAACACCGGGTGAGTCTGAAGACGACCAATCCGATCGAGTCGATCTTTGTCGTCGTCAGGTTGCGGACTGACGCGACCCGGCGGATCAAGTCGCTCCGCTCGGCCTTGTACCTAATCTTTCAGTTGATTCATAGAGCGCAGAAAATCTGGCGCCGTGTCAGTGCGCCGCGTATGGTGGAAAAGGTTCTCGATGGCGTGACGTTCGAGGACGGAACCGAAATCAGAAATAAAAGGAATTATGCCGAAAAAAGCGCTGCTTGAATAAACAACTTACACAACTCGTGACATGAACTCGGAGGAGCAGCTGGTAATGACGAAGTATTTAGGTATAGGTTTGCTGGCGGCGGTGATGCTTGCTGCCGGCTGCGATCGATATATTGATGATCGCGACCCGGTGCGTTCGCTTCCGGATGATGGTCCGGTGCCGCTGAATGTTAAGGCGTTCCGGATTGACGGCGGGGTTCGGTTGACGTGGGAGATGAGTGATACGGCCGCAGTAAAGCGGTATCGGGTGTATGCCGCAGAGATTGAGAATGATCTGGTTGGGGAATACCTTCTTCAGGATTCAACGAGCCAGATGTCTGTCACGCTGACGGACCTGACGGTCAACCAGGAATATGCTTTCCGTGTAGCGGCTGTCACTGGCGAGGGATTGGAATGGGGACCGTCGCGTGCTGTCAAGGCTACGGTTACTTATCTTTCGATTTCGCTGGAGGAGGGAGCGCCGGCGGTCAACACGCGCGATGTACGGGTTCGTTTGTATATTCCGACGACAACCTCGCATATCCGTTTGTCGGAGGACTCGACGTTTGCCGATGCGGTATTTATTCCGTTTGTCGGCAATTCCACTACGTTTGAGGTCTCGGCCGGTGATGGAATGAAGATAGTGTATGCGCAGCTTCAGTTTGATGATGGATCGTATAGCGGGCAAACGCTCGTTGATTCGATTCTGCTGGACACGCGGGCCGAGATAGACGTGGTTGGTTTCGAACCGCCGGCGACGGGGACTGCGTTTGGCCCCGGCGACCAGATCACGTTTTTTGTGAACAGCAATGAGATCGACGGCAACGCCAGTGTGAGTTTCAGTGGTGTGACGTCGGTTGTTTGTTATGACGACGGAACGGGTCAGGATGCTGTGCGGGATGACGGTATCTATGTTGGGACGTGGACGGTGCCGATCAGTTTCACGCTGAGCGCGGGCGAGGTTACCGGGCGGTTTATCGATCAGGCTGGTAATCAGGCGACGCCGACCACGGCGAGTTCGGCGTTGAACATATTCACGCCGCCGCTGGCGTTGACGCTTTCGGCGCTGCCGGTGTCGACTTCTGAGATCAGTCTGACCTGGACGGAGTCATCAAGCGACGATTTCGCAGCGTATCGAATTTATCGGGATTCGGATCAGGGGGTCTCGGTCGAGTCGGAGTTAATTACGACGATTACCACAATTGGCACCACGAGCTTTACCGATACTGATCTCGATGCCAATACTGAGTATTTCTACAGCATTCATGTGTATGACAACAACGGGCTTTCGACGGGGTCGGCGGTTGTTTCGGCCCAGACGCCCGTGAACACGGTACCGGATCCGGTGGATCTGTTTGCGGTTGTCGGCAGTGATACGACAACGGTATCGTTGTCGTGGACGCGCAGCGAGGAGGAAGATTTCGATTCTTACCGGGTGTATCGATCGCTGGCGCCGGCGGTTGATACAACGGCTTCGCTGGTATTGCTGGAGCGAAACCAGGACATCGTGACAAGTTCGCAATCACTGCCGAGTGTGCCGCTCGGATCGAACCAGCGGTACTATTTCCGGGTGTATGTTTTTGATCGTCACGGCGCTATCGCGGGGTCCAACGTAGTTGATGCGGCCGCTCCGGAAGAATAAACACAGGGGTAGCAGGTAAGAGGTGCTATGAGTATAGTGGATGGTATAAATCGCCTGATCGGTATTGTTCTCGATGTTTTTCGTCAGTTTGGGCGGGGGCGGATATGGTTCTGGCTGCTGTTATATTCGATTATCAGCTTTATCGTGCTCTATGCTCACTATGATTTTCTCTCGCCGATTTTCTATCCGATCATCTCGTTCTGGACCGGTCTGCTGGGCGAAAAGCAATCGACCGGGTTCTCTCATTATCCGGGACATTTCCTGTTGATGCCGTACTACTGGGAGTGGGCGCGTTTGGTGCTGAGTGTCGTGATTGAGGGATTATTCCTCGGGGCGGCTTCGGTGTTATTTTATGAGCGGTTTGTACGGGTAGATGAGGAGGACCGGTTTGCGTTTGGGCAGATGATTCGTTCGTGGATTCACCTTTCGCTTGCCTTTGTTGTGCTCAACGGGCTGGTACTGGCAGTTGGCTGGGCGGCTTCAAATGGTCTGGCGTCATTTTTGGCTTATTCGCCGCGCCGCCAGTTTGTGTTTGAGTGGTTGGCTTTGCCGTTCCTGTTTATGATTGTACTGGGACTGTTTTTCTTCACAATACCGGTGGTTGCCGTGTATCGCGAGAATATTGTCAGGGCGATCGGCCGTTCGGCAAAGCTTTTTATCCGCAACCCGATTACGGTTCTTGTTATGGCCGGGATTGTTCTTGCGGGGCCAGTTGTTGTTTCGAATATCGCGAATAGTCCGAGCACCCTCGTTGACAAATTCAAACCGGAACTTGTATTCTGGATTCTCCTTGGCGGCCTCGTCATCGATCTTATCGCCAGTTTCCTCTGGATGGGGATGGCGGTACGCTTCTTAGTCGACGAAGAGGAATAAATCTTGTTCGCGCAGAACTGGCTCTTCTGGAGCTCGGCAGTTATTACCTGTCTGGGAGCTCTCTACCTATTGTTACGCAGCCGTCGACGCCGTGACATGATCGGGGTCGGTTTGTATTTTCTCTCGGTGGGGGTTCTTTTTGTCGGGATATCGCTGATGCTTTTGTCGGGGGGGCAGTGGTCTCGCGTGGGCATGCGTGTGGTCGGGGTGTCGGCTCCTTTCATTCCGTTTTTCTGGCTTATGTTCAGCTTTGTGTGGGGCAGGGATCTCCGGCACGATCCCGTGTTGTCCTCGGCTCGACCGTGGGTGATCCTGGCGGGGCTGGCGGCCGCGGCACTGGGGATATTGAATCTCACGACACCGTTTATTCAGTATCAGGTGGACATCTCCGGCGCCTATTTCAGCATGGTGGGGTGGAGTTTCCCGCTGTTTTTGTACTATCTCGTCTGTTTCCTCTACGCCATGCACAATTTCGACAGCGTGTATCGGGTGGCGGTGGGCAGTCAGCGCCGGAAGCTGCGGTATGGCATGTACGTCTCGACACTGTTGACCGGACTGGCGACATTTGCGGCGACTCTGGCAATCCTGTTCGATCGAATCGATGTGCTTCCCCTGGGGATTATCGCGGCGATGGTTCCGCCCCTGATGGTGCTTTTGATCAGGCATCTCGAGAACTTCGTGCCGTCGGCCTCAGGGGTGGTGGTCACTCGTCGGGCCACGGCATCTTCGATGGTGATACTAATCGGCGCCGGGTACATGGTTGCCATGGGGTTGTTGTCGATGTTGCTTGATCCGGATAATTACCGTCCGGACCTCGCGTTTGCAATCGTTGCCGGATTGATGACGATTTCGTTAATGCTTTTGGTAACGTTGTCCAATCAGCTCGTGCGAATGGGTTCCGGTTCGGGCCGATCGAAAGGCGTTGAGTTGGGGGCAGTGCAGGACTTCCTGGAAGAAACGGTGGTTCGCTCCGGCGTTGAGGATCTGTTTGAGCGGTGCCGTCTGTTTATTCAGAGCCGGTTCGGTGTCGGTCAGGTGGTGCTGTTCGAACGGCGGGCGGAAGGGGCGTGGAGCACATTGACTCCGGATCAGTCGGCGCGGGTAGTGGCCGGTTCTGAGATCGGGCAGATAACTGAATGGCTGCGTCGATTTGGCCGGCCGATTCGAATCACGGATCTGGCCGATCGGATCGAGGACGGGGACGGGGGAGTGAAAGTGATAGTTGAGTACAGCGACTGTGAGGATGGAATAGTTGTGCCTCTGGTGGGCCGGCAGGACATGTTCGGCTTTCTGGTTGCGGGGTTACCTGAGGCAGGGGAGGCAGTGTCGGAAAAGCTGGAGCTGTTTTTGGAGACGGTAGCAGGACCGCTGTCACTGACGCTGCAAAATTGCCGGATGACCGAGGAACTGCTGGCCTCACGGGAAATGGAGTCGTTTCATAAGGTGGCGTCGTTTGTGCTGCACGACCTGAAGAACTCCGTCGGGATGCTGGACCTGATGTTGTCCAATGCCGAGCGAAATATCAAGGATCCTCGGTTCCAGGAAGCGATGATGAGTACTATCAAAGACGCCGTAGCGCGGCAGCGGCGGATTATTTCCCGGTTGACCGAACCACCGGAGGCGCCGAAAGCGCAAGTCGGGGAGGAGATTGATCTGAATCGACTTTTGGAAGATGTTCTCGACAAGGTTCAGGTCAGAAAGATCGAACAGTTCCGGCTTGGTCAGCATTATAGCGATATACCGCAGGTGCGTGGCAGTCATGCCGCCCTGTTTTCGGTGTTTGAGAATCTGATTCGAAATGCTATGGATGCAATGGCTATCGGTGGAGAGCTGGAGGTGCGCACCGATTTGTGCCAGGAGGGGGATCGGCAGTGGGTTGTAGCGACAGTCAGAGATACGGGAAAGGGGATGTCTCCGGAGTTTGTTGAGACGCGGTTGTTTCGCCCGTTTACGTCGACGAAGAAGCGGGGTATGGGGATCGGTATGTTTCAGACGCGCGAGACAATTGTAGAGATGGGCGGGAATATTCAGGTTGAGTCTGAGGTCGGAAAAGGGACAACCATGACAGTCAGGATTCCGGTATGAGCGAAAGGCGCGAGCATGTCTTAGTAGTTGACGACGAGCAGGGGATCCGCGATCAGTTGTGCTGGGCGCTTAGTGAAGACTGGGAGGTGTCGACGGCGGCTGATGTTGAGTCGGCATTGGCGGCGACGAAGGAGCATCATCCGGCACTCGTGATACTGGATATTAACCTGGACGTCACCAAAGACAGTCTGGAGGGCATTGATTTAATCGGGCATATCCTGGATATCGAGCCGACGGCGAAGATTATTATGGTGACCGGTCACGGGCAGAAGGAAAACGCCATTAAATGTATTGAGCGGGGGGCGTATGATTTCTTCAATAAGCCGGTGGAGATCGAGGAATTGCGGACAGTGATCCGTCGGGGGCTGTATCTGCGGCGTCTCGAATTGGAACACCAGCGGCTTCAGTCGGAGATGATGGACCGTCAGCGGTACGGCGACATTATAGGGACCTCGGAGCAGATGCAGCGGGTGTTCAGCTTTATTGAAACGGTGGCCGGGAATGACTATACGGTGCTGGTGACGGGGGAATCGGGGACCGGTAAGGAACTGGTGGCGCGGGCGGTGCACCGTCGGTCGCCGCGCCGGGAGAAGCCATTTCAGGCGATTAACTGCGGGGCGATTCCGGAGACACTGCTGGAATCGGAGCTGTTCGGGTATGAGAAGGGGGCGTTTACCGACGCCAAAGAGCGGCGGCTGGGGTTGTTTGAGCAGGCTGACGGGGGGACGGTGCTGCTGGATGAGATCGGGGAGATGTCGATGAAGCTGCAGGTCAAGCTGCTGCGGTTTATGGAGGACCGTAAGATCCAGCGGCTGGGCGGCGGGGAGTCGATTGCTATAAATGTGCGTATTATTGCCGCGACCAACAGGGATTTGCAGGAGGAGGTCAGGGCGGGGCATTTCCGGGAGGACTTGTATTACCGGATCTCGGTGCTGCATCTGGCGCTGCCGCCGTTGCGAGAGCGGGGTGAGGACATTATTTTTCTTGCCAACTATTTTTTAGAGCGGTTCAGTCAGGAGAACGGGCGGAAGGGGTTGAAGTTTGATTCGCCGGCGATCCAGGCGATCAATTCGGCCCGGTGGTCGGGGAATGTTCGGGAGCTTGAGAATCGGGTGAAGCGGGCAGTCATAATGTGTCAGGGGAGAACGGTCGGCCCGGTTGATTTAGGTTTTGAGCCGGCGGGCAAGACTGATGAACCGGAGCTGATTACATTACAGCAGGTTCGGGAGCACGCAGAGCGGGAGCATTTGAAGCGGGCGCTGATTGCGCACAACTACAATATCTCCAAGGTCAGCCGGGAATTGGAGACCAGCCGGACGACATTGTATGAGCTGATGGATAAGTACGGGCTGAGAAAAGATGAAAAAGGCTGATTTTTCAGCCATCATAGCCAAATTACCCCTATACCTTCGGGCCGGATCGCCGATAATATCATTGTCCCTTAGAATGGTGTAATCGGTGATGAAAAACATACTTTTAGTAGACGACGACAAAGATCTCTCGCAATCACTGGCCAATCTGTTTGACAGTGACAAATTCAATTTCAAGTTCCTGGAGGACGGGACCGAGGTTTCGCGGTATGTCAACGACAACGACGAGATCGATGTCGTGATGCTCGACGTGAACCTGCCGTCGATGTCCGGGCTCGAGGTGCTTCGGCAGATCAAGGAAGTTCGGGATGAACTTCCGGTGATCGTTATCTCCGGGTTTGTTTCCACTGAGAACGCTATTGAGGCGATGCGCGAGGGGGCCTACGAATATCTCACCAAGCCGTTTCAGATTGACAAGCTGATCGATACCGTCACCAAGGCCTGCGGGTATTCCGGCGGGAAGAAGATGCAGCAGGTTGCCCCGACGGGGACTACTGTTGAGAAGGGCGTGGAGGAGATAATCGGGCAGTCGCCGGAGATTGTTGAGATCGCCAAGCTGATCGGGCAGGTTGCCAAGACCGACGCCGCGGTGTTGATTTTTGGTGAGTCCGGTACGGGTAAGGAACTGGTGGCGCAGGCGATTCATCGCAATTCGAACCGTCGGCACAATGACTTCCTTTCGGTCAATTGCGCGGCGCTGCATGAGACGCTGCTGGAGTCCGAGCTATTCGGGCACGAGAAGGGGGCGTTTACCGGGGCGTATTTCAAGCGGATCGGAAAGTTCGAGCAGTGCGCCAAGGGGACGCTTTTTCTCGATGAAATCGGCGATATGTCGATGCTGACCCAGAGCAAGCTGCTGCGGGTGCTCCAGGAGAAGAAGTTTGAGCGAGTCGGCGGCAACGAGACGATCGAGGCCGACGTTCGTATTATAGCGGCGACGAATAAGTCGCTGGTGCAGTCAATGAAGGAAGGTTCTTTCCGGGTCGACCTGTTTTATCGTTTGAAAGTCTTTTCGATTTTCCTGCCGCCGCTGCGTGAACGGCGCACCGATATACCGCTGTTAATCGATCATTTTGTCAAGCGCCATTCGGGCCAGCTTGGGCGAGAGGGGAAGCCGGTATCGAAAAAGGCGATGCAGATGCTGCTGAACTATCCCTGGCCGGGGAATGTGCGTGAGCTGGAAAACAATATCCAGAATGCGCTGGTGATCTCAAAGAGTGATGAGCTGCTCAGTGAGGATTTCCCGATTTTTTCTGAGGATGCCGGCAAGGTCGAGGTCAATCTGGAGACTCTTCAGGACGATTACACTGATACCTTTGCGCAGATTATCGCGCCGGTGATGGGCAAGCTGATTGCGAATAATCCGGGGCAGGTGTTTCATTTCCTCGAATCTGCTTTTGAGCGGGCGGTTATTTCGGCCTGTTTGAAGCAATTCGACGGCAACCAGGTGAAGACGTCCGAGGCGCTGGGTATTTCGCGGAATACGCTTCGGGACCGGATCTCGCGGTATAATATTTACTAGGCTACAAACACAACTCCTCTGACAGTTTCATTTCACAGTTGTATCGAACCGGGCGGTCATGGTTCGACTCCGTTCACCATGACTCTCGGGAGGCTCACCATGACTTGCGGGCCGATTTGGGTTTGTTTGGTAAGGTGGTAAAACCGCGGCTTGAGGGGGCTTGCCTGGATTCCCGCCTCCCCGGGAATGACAATTTCGGGAAGTTTGGCTTTGTTTCGTACTTTTGGTGTGCATCGGTGTTTCCTCTCCCCTGTTTCGATTCATTGTCTGGGGCAGGGTGTCACACAGGGGCGCGGTGGCGGGGTTCGCATCGGTTTGCTGTTGATTTTGTGGTTGACCGATGAGGGGATGGATGGTATATTCCATGATGTGAGCATGAAGGAGCGCAGATATCAGGTTGGAAGACGGAGGTGTCATGAGTGGTGATGGATCGGGAGTGAGTATTTATTCGGACCGATCCCACCGCAAGCGGCGGGGCTCCCGTGCTATGGGTCGATACCAGCTAGTTGGAAGCACCGATTCAATTGTTGGGCGGTGAAAGGCCGATTGATCTTGATTGTGTCATCGCCCCAACGGGACTTCACACAAAATGCAGCCACATCTTGGAATAAGCGCAGAGCGATTCTATTTTTCGCAATTGTTAGTAGCAGGAGAACAAGAAGCCTGTCAGCGGCCTCTAAGAGGTTCTGGTGCTCTTTTGAAATAACTGGATTTGACCGACCGTGGACCACTTCACTTCGGAGTTTGTAAAAACTCTTCACCAACTTTGCGATTGCTCCGCGCTGATTGCTCTCGTCTGCAAGGATGAATGCTGATCGTTCACTGAGAGAACTCGCTAGTGGCTCAGTCCTCGACCCTATAAGCAGAGTCTCAAATGCCACTGAGGTCTTGGCAATTGCAGAAGTAAACATTGGCTCTAGCCGAGAGTCTGTCAGCCATTCGAGTGCACGACAGCACCTATGAGCCAAGTTGGAATCTCGCGAGAAAGCAAAGTCCACTAATGTAACAAAGCCGAGTCGGTGAAATCGGTTTGAAAATCGGCGGTCTATGGCAATTCCACTTGGGGCGGATAAGGCCCACTGTTGAGTCTTCACATGACTAAAATCGCCCGCTATAGCGATATCAAATTCTGAGGCCAACTTGTTTGATATTGATAACTTCCGGTGTATTACCTTTCGATTCATGACTAACACAGCGCAAGCAAGAGCGATCCTCTCAATTAGCCCTGATTTAAGTCTACAAGTATCAACAACGGTGCTCGGTTGGCCCGGCTCGAATAGCTCCACTACGGTCTCTCCAGCAAGATTACTAGCCCTTTGTACATAGAAGTCACGGTCCCAAGAGTGCCTGGAAAACACATTACGCTTCATTAGTGCAGATTTCATATTTTCAACTTCGTTATCACGAATGCGGCGAATGCGCACACTCTCTGATATATCTAAGGGTGCATCTGCTGCGAACATTGCAGTTGTCTTGAGATATCTGACAAGCGCCACTGTGCCCTCATACACTATTTGTGATAGTCCATGCGAATGTTACGAGGAAAAGTGTGCGAATCAAAGCCCTTTGTGGTTCCGAGGGGAGCCTTTGGATTCAAAAGTAATGCCGGAGCCCGAGCGGCAATATAGTTCAAAACGAAAAGCCCGGTAGCCGCCCTTTTGGGGTGGGTTTCCGGGACGTCATGAACGTTGCTGAACATGGGTGACACTCTAATGTCGCGGAACAGGCTCGCCCGTACTCGCATCCCGAATTTGCGATTTGTCTGGGCCGAATCAGGCCTTATATTCACCACATGAAAATCTGTCACTTTGGCGATACGCACCTCGGAGCGGGCGGAAACCACCCCAAACGAGGCGAAAGCGGCCTGACGCTGCGTCAGGAAGACATAATCCGGACGTTTGTCGAGGCGGTCGACCGGATTATCGAAATCAGGCCGGATGTCTGTATCCACGCCGGGGATCTGTTCGACGCTGTCCGGCCGCTCAACAAGATCCTCGCCATTGCCGGGGAGCAGCTTCACCGGCTGGCCGAGGTGGCGGGGATACCGACGGTCATAATCAGCGGCAATCACGACGCTCCCAAGCAGCCGCATGTCGGGGCGCCGCTGGATGTGTACAAGCAGATCGAAAATCTGTACGTGGCATCAAACGGGGCGCTGGAGATTTACGAGATAGGCGAGGCGAAGATATTCGCGCTGCCGCACTGTCTGACAGGGAAGATCCTTCAGGAGGAGTTGGAGAAGTGCCGTCCGGATGAGGCGGCGAAGTACAATATCTTTGTCGGGCACGGGGTGGCGGCGGGAATGCCGGAGTTCGCGATGGCCGATCTGGGCGAGCAGGAAATCGCGATGGAGCCGCTGGGCGGGTTTGACTATGTCGCGTTGGGGCACTTTCACAATTTCTGCCAGGTGGGACCGAGAGCGTGGTACTGCGGATCCTCGGAGCGGCTGTCACAGGCGGAGCGCGAGGCCGGGAAGGGGCTGGTGGAGGTGACGCTGGAGCCGTTTGATGTAAGGTTCCACGCGGTGAAGGCGCGCGAGATGGTGGATATTAAGCCGATCGACGCCTCCGGGAAGCGCGGTGATCAACTGGCCGAGATTATTCGGGAGCAGGTGGCCTCGGTGGGCAGCAGCGATAAGATTGTGCGGCTGAAGATCGAGGGGGTGACCGAGGAGACGCTCAAGACGATCCCGACCGATATGTTGACGACACTCAAGCAGAGTTCGTACGCGCTGGATATTTCGTTCCAGAAGGCGAAATCGGAGGAGGCGGAGCAGGCGTTCGGGAAGGGGGCGCTGGGGCGGCTGGATACGGAGTTTTTGAAGTTTCTGGAGACGGTTGATTTGAGCGGGTTTGATGTGGAGCGAATTCGCAAGGAGGGGCTGAAGTATTTGAGTGAGGAGGGGTAGGGGGGTGGGGTCATGGTTCGACTCCGCTCAGGCTGACTCGCAAGAGCCGTGGTACCACGTTTTGGTCTTCATCCATCCCGCAAGTCACGATGCGCCCCCGCAAGTCATAGGTGAGCGGAGTCGAATTGTGACAATCTCACCAAGCCTACAGCTTCTTATTCCCCGTAGTCCATAAACGGCAGCAGCTCCAGACCGTGTAACAGCACTATCAGCAGGGCCAGCGGCGTGATATACCGTAAGAAGAAAATGAGGCTCTGGTAGACAAAGCCGGAGGAACCGATTTCTTCGACCTTTTTAGCGCGACTCATGACCCACGCGACAAATAATCCCGTCAGCAACCCGCCGATCGGGAGCATATAGTTGGTGGTTACGAAGTCGAGGATGTCAAACAGGTTGCGGTCGGCGCCTCTGAACGGCATGGTCCAGGCGGCAACGGCGCAGGGGATACCGATCAGGTAGATCACACCGCCCATGATGAGCGTGGCGTTGCGCCGTTTCCAACCACGGATGTCGATGAAGTAGGATACCACGACCTCCAGCAACGAGATGGCCGAAGTGAAAGCGGCGAAGGTCAGCAGGAGAAAGAACGGGACAGAGATCCACCGGCCGAGATCGGCGAACAGCACCGGGAGGGTGACAAAGATCAGGCCGACCGACTGGGCTGGCTCCATACCGTAGTTAAAAACCATTGAGAAGATCGCCAGACCGGCCATGAGGGCGATGACGGTGTCGAGGATGGAGACGGTGATGGCGTCTTTCATGATGCTTTCGTCGCGGCGCATGTACGAGCCGTAGGTGATCATCGCACCCATGCCTAGCGAGAGGGTGAAGAAGGCGTGGCCGAGGGCGGACAGGATGCCTTCGGCGGTGAGTTTGTGGAAATCGGGCCGGAAGAGGAAGTTCAGGGCGGCTCCGCCGCCATTGGTGAAAACCAGCCCGTAGATCATCAGCCCCAGCAGGATAAGGAACAACAACGGCATGAGGATACGGGTCCAGCGTTCGATGCCGCGGCGGACACCGCCGAGGACGATGGCGATGGTGAGGATCATGAAGATCGTGTGCCACATGATCGACTGGCCGGGGGAGGAGTAGAGTTCGCCGAATTGAGCCTGGATTTCTTCGGCTGTACCGGAGAAACCCTGGAGGGCTTCGAAGATGAACGCCATGGACCAGCCGGCGACGACGGAGTAGAAGGCAAGGATCAGAAAACCGGAGGCAACGCCGAGCCAGCCGGTGATCTGCCACGGGCTGCCGTCTTTGCTCAGTTTCTGGAAAGCGCCGATGGGATTCAGCTGGGTCGAGCGACCGATCATGAGTTCGGCCAGCATGAGGGGCAGGCCGACAACGGCGACACAGACGAGGTAGACGAGTACGAAGGCTCCGCCGCCGTATTCGCCCGTTATGTAGGGGAATTTCCAGATGTTGCCGAGGCCGATAGCCGAGCCGGCGGCGGCGAGGATAAAGCCGAGGCGTCCGGCCCACTGGCCGCGGTCGTTGCCGTTGGGGTTTGGTGAAGCCGAATCGCTCATCTGAGGCATAGGCGCAACTCCTCGGGTAAAAACAGATCCACCGGTCGAGGTCGGTTTTCGGCACCCTCGGCCGGTGGTTCAAACATTGTGTGATTCCTTTCGTTAAAAGAAGAAATGGCTACCGTAAGTGTCAACAATTATTGTGTTTGCGCCGGATTTCTTGTTGACCCCAGACGCGATAAATGATACCATCGGAGCATCACACTGAAATGAATACGAGAATTTGAAGGAAGGGAATTTGTTATGAAGAAGTTTGTTGTCGCGGCTTTGCTTGTCACCGTCCTTTGTGCGCCGTCGGTTATGTCACAGGGCGCAATTGGTAGCTCATTCGGCACACTGACAACGGGACAGAGTATCGGCATGGGACAGGGCTCGCTTATGGGCGGGTTTGGCTTTGGTGATATCGGGACGAGCGTATTTGGAGTTTTCCGTTATGGTTTGTCGGATTATTTCGATGGCAGGCTGAAGCTTGGTATTAATGACTTTGACTTTGGTGAGACGGAAGTCGTATTTGGTGCCGATGCCAAGTACCAGATCTGGGATTATAATCCGTCCGCGGATGCGGCGGCAAGTCAGAATCCGTTTGATATGGCTATCGGTGGGTTTTTCGAGTATCTCGGCGCGGATGGTTTTACCGTCTGGCAGCTTGGCGGTAAAGTGATCGGATCGTATCCGATTCTACTGGAGAACGGACACCAGTTGATTCCGTACGGTGCCATAAATATTAGGCTGGAAAATTATGATGTCGACCTTGGTCCCTTTGGTGACTACGGTGATTCCGAACTCGAGTTCGGTCTTCACGCGGGCGCGAAGTATGACTTCACCAGAGACATTAACGGTTATCTGGAAGTTCAGCTTGACGGCAACGAGGGTCTGTTTGCCGGTGTAGAGTTCTTTGTTATTTAGAAGAATATGAGGTACCCCCTGGCGGAATGCCCTGGGTGATCCGAGTCAGTAACGCATGAATTATATCGACGCGATCATTCTGGGCATTCTGCAGGGGCTTACCGAGTTCCTGCCGATATCTTCCTCCGGGCATCTTGTCCTTGCCCAGGCTATTCTTGATGTTAAAGAGCCGGGTGTGTCGTTTGAGCTGCTGGTTCATCTAGGTACTGTCGCGGCAATCCTTATTTATTTTCGCAGTTCCATAAGTTTGCTGATTCGGTCGTTGTGGGACCGAACGCTCGAGAAAGAACGCAGGGTTATCGGATATTTGATAATCGGGACGGTGCCGGCCGGGCTGGCGGGTGTGTTGTTAGAAGATTTCTTTGATCGGGCGTTTTCGGCGCCGGTGATGACCGCGTTGATGTTATTTGCAACCGGGGCGTTGCTGTTGCTGACGCGGTTTGTGCCCAAGCAGGAAAAGCCGGTGACGCTGGTCACGGCCGTGATCATGGGTGTGGGGCAGGCGCTGGCTATTCTGCCGGGGATTTCGCGGTCGGGGAGCACGATTGCGACCGGGATGATTGCGGGCGTGGAGCCGTCGGAGGCGGCTGAATTTTCGTTCCTGCTGGCGATACCGGCGATTTTGGGGGCGGTGGTGCTCAAGGCTGACGAGTTGGTGCAGCTTAATACGGCGCTGCTGGGGCAGTATCTGGTGGGGACAGTGTTTGCATTCGGGACCGGACTGGTCGCCGTGTACTTTCTCCTGTCGGTTATTCGTCGCGGCAAGCTCGATTATTTTGCCTGGTACTGCTTTGCTGCCGGCGGTGTTGGTCTGTATATTTTCCTGTAGAAATGAAACGAATTCTTGTCATGCGATTCGGATCGCTGGGGGACGTTATTTTGTCCTCGGCGCCGCTGCTGAACCTTCGGATCAGTTTTCCCGAGGCGGAGATAGTCTATCTCACCAGGGAGCGGTATGCGCCGCTGGTGGAGGGGTTTTATGGTATCGACGATGTGGTCGTGCTGGGGAATGATGCGTCGGGACCGGAGTTGATAAAGCTGCTGCTGGACCTGGATCACCGGGCGTTTGATGCGGTGGTGGATTTGCACGGGAATATTCGTTCATGGTTAGGGCGACAGTTGATAGCGGCGCCGTTTAAGACGGTGTATCCGAAGCGACGGCTGGAGCGGCGCCGGATTGTCAAGAAGAACGAGATCCCGGATGACTGGCCGCATACGATTGAGCTGTATAACCGGGCGGTTGAAGAGATTGGCGGGAGTGTACCTGCCATGCGACCGATTATTCGGGTGCAGGCTAATAATAGAATGCCTGACGCTGTAACAACGCTGTTTCAGAGACACGGTACGGTAGCGGTGATCGCGCCGGGAGCGGCGCATGAGAACAAGCGGTGGCCTATGGAGCAGTTCGTCAGGACGGCGGAGGGGATACATCAGCGCCACGGAGACGGGATCGTGTGGGCCGTGACGGGCAGTGACGCCGGGAAGGCTGACGTGAGCGGGATGCCGGCCGAAAGCTGCGTGGAGTTGGTTGACTGTCCGATACCGGAGCTGGCGAGGGTGATCTCCATGGCAAGGTTTACTGTTGCGAATGATTCCGGGATCATGCATCTGTCATCGGCGGTCGGGACGCCGGTGGTGGCAATATTTGGTCCGACCCATCCGTCGCTGGGGTTCTCACCGGCCGGGCTGCACGACCGAGTCGTGGAGGTCGATGAGTACTGTCGGCCGTGTTCGCTTCACGGGGCCAAGCCGTGTTTCCGGGAAGAACGGTTCTGCTTCACGCGAATCGAAGCGGGGCAGGTGTTGGCCGAGGCGGCGGACGTGTTTCAGGCAACAAGGAATAGAAGACCGGCGTTGTTCATTGATCGTGACGGGACATTGATTGTTGAAAAGCACTTTCTGGATGATCCTGACCTGATCGAGTTTGAGCGGGGGGCGGTAGAGGCGATCAAGAGGGGCAGGGAAAAGGGGTACAAGATAGTGATCGTGTCAAACCAGTCCGGTGTGGCGAGGGGTCGGTTCGGCATACCGACGGTGGAGCGGATCAATGCACGGCTGCTGGAAAGGCTTGCTGCGGAAGGGGCGCCGGTTGATGCCCTGTATTATTGTCCGCATCATCCGCGCGGGAAGGTTGCTGAGTTTGCGGTTTCCTGCGGGTGTCGCAAGCCCGCGGCCGGCATGGCGGAGCAGGCGGCGGTTGATCTCGGGCTGGACCTTCGGAGGTCGTACGTCATCGGGGACAAGGCGGATGATGTAAACTTGGCCGCCGTGTTCGGGGGGCGGGGAATCCTGGTGCGAACGGGATACGGTTTGAAGCACGAACCAATAGTGGGGTCGGTTCGTTTAACGGATAGAGTGGCTGTTGCCGATGATGTTCTGGCGGCGGTTGAGATAGTTGACCGGATGGAGGATTGATGCTGTACCCAGCGGCCTACGCCGAACCGTCAGGCGAAAGAGGACTGATCTGCAAACTGTGCCCGGCTCATTGTAGATTTCGAGAGGGGCGACGGGGGATATGCGGGGCGCGGTTTATGAAGGACGGGAAGTTAGTCACGGACAATTATGGGGAAGCGGTTACATTAGCGGTCGATCCGATCGAGAAGAAGCCGCTGTACCATTTCTTTCCGACCAGTACTATTTTCTCCACCGGCGCCAACGGCTGCAATTTCAAGTGCCTGAATTGCCAGAACTGGTCCATTTCTCAGCAGAAGGTAGATACAGAGTACGTGGCTCCGGAACAGATGGCTGATACTGCGGGTCGGTATAATTCAATCGGCGTGGCGTTTACTTATACGGAGCCGATGATCTGGTTTGAGTATATCCGGGACACGGCTCCGTTGCTTAAGGAGAGGGGGCTAAAGACGGTCTTGGTGAGCAACGGCTATATCGATCCGGAGCCGCTGGAGGAGTTGCTGCCGCTGGTGGACGCGATGAATATCGACCTGAAAGGGATTCGTCCTGAGTTTTACCGGCACGTGTGCAAGGGGAAGCTCGAGCCGATTTTGCATAATCTGAGGCGGATCGGAGACAGCGAGGTTCACCTGGAAATTACTAATTTGCTGATTCCGGGTGAAAACGACTCAGATGATGAAATAAGGCGGCTGGTTGATTTTGTGGCTTCGATCTCGGAGTTGACGCCGCTGCATTTGTCGGCGTATCGTCCCGAGTATCGCATGGATGCGCCCGCGACGCCGACGGAGTCGCTGCTGAAAGCATATAGCATTGCCCGCGATAAGCTGAAATATGTGTTTTTGGGCAATGTTTCGGTGTCGGGGATGTCTGATTCGCACTGTCCGAACTGCGAGAAGCGGTTGATTTCGCGGACCGGGTATCGGGTGAAGATAGAGTCGCTTGAGGGCGGCCGGTGCACCTCATGCGGGGCTGAAACCGGTATCGTGCAGTAACCTGCCGGGATTTCCTGCCGATAAGGTCGATAGGAGAAAAACATTTGAATCAACGGATTTTCTTTGCCAAATTGGCGACAGAATACGTCACTGTAGTGTGATCGGGGAGGGCCGGAATCTGGGTGGGGCCGACTCTGCCCGTCGCAACCGCTTATGAAACAGATCCGCTTCTACATCCTGCTGGGTTTGATTCTGCTGATCGGTGTCTCGTCGGCGTCGGCGCAATTCTATTTCGGTAAGAATAAGGTCCAGTATACGCATTTCGACTGGCAGGTGCTTGAAACCGAGCATTTCGAGATTTATTTTTATACGGAAGAAGAAGAGATTGCGCGGATCGCGGCCTCGCTTGCGGAGGAGTCTTACCGCGAGCTGGCGGCTAAGTTCAACCACGAGGTTCCGGACAAGACGCCGCTGATTATATATTCAGCTCCGAGCTATTTCACCCAGACAAATGTAATTCCGAGTATTTTGCCGGAGTCGGTGGCAGGGTTTACCGAGTTCATAAAGGGCCGGGTCGTATTGCCGTTCCACGGCTCGTATCATGACTTCGATCACGTTCTGCGGCATGAGTTGGTGCATGTTTTCCAGTTGTCCAAGATGGATCACGTGATGAAGCGGCGGGGACGGACACTTTTCGGGCGACCGCCGCTCTGGTTTGTCGAAGGGCTGGCTGAGTTCTGGTCGAAGAAATGGGATACGAATGCCGACATGGTCGTCAAGGACATGGTTCTCAATAACCGCTTGTTCACGATTCCGCACATGTACCGGATTCGCGGTTCGTACTTCATGTACAAGCTCGGCGAGTCGATTTGCACGTTTATTGATTCGACGTACGGTGAAGACAAGCTGCTCATGCTTTTCGAGAATATGCATAAGGGAAAGACGTTTGATGACGTGGTCGAGGTCACGCTTGGATTCGGGTTGAATGAGTTGTCGCGGCAGTGGGAGTACAGTCTGAAAAAAACCTATTACCCGGAGATAGAGAATTCCGGGCTTCCGACGATGGAGTCGGAGCGGCTGACGTTTGACGGGTATTCCGTTAAGGGGGTCCCGATTACGTGGGATGATGGAAATGGCGAACGTGACTGGATCGTGTTCAAGGCCAATCGTATGGGGTATTCCGGGATCTATATGACGCCGGCATTGTCGGGATCGGATAAGCCGATCAAGACGCTGGTGAAGGGTGAGAGGTCGTCGGCATTTGAATCGCTGTATCTGCTCCGCTCGGGGATCGATGCGAATGATTCCGGGTTGATTGTCTTTTCCTCCAAGTCAAAAGAGAATGATGTTATTTATCTGTATGACCTGCGCGAGGGCGACGTAACGCATCGGTTCGAGTTCCCGGACTTGGCCGGAGCGAGATCGCCCCGGTTGTCGCCGGACGGAACACGAATAGTTTTTTCAGGTGTCAGGCTGAACGGGTTTTCGGACCTCTATGTGCTCAATACGGTCAATGCGACGTATGAAGCGCTGTTCGAGGACCATTACTTTGACACCGATCCCTGTTTTTCGCCGGATGGTTCCCGGATTGTGTTTTCCTCGAATCGAGGGCCGTACGGGAAGAACGGGGCGTTGAATATTTTTGAATATGATATCGAGTCGGGTGAGCTTACCCAGCGGACGTTTGGGCCGTACAAGGAGGAGACGCCGGACTACACTGAGCGGGGGATTTTCTTTTCGTCGGACCGCGAGGGGGCGTTCAATCTTTATTTGCTGGATGACACTGAGACACTGACGCGGCAGTCGACGTATGCGACCGGGGCGTTCACGCCACGACTGTCGGGCGACGGCAAGTGGCTGGTCTATACCGGATACCAAAATCTGGGATTTCAGGTATACAAGATGAAGATGCCGGAGAAGCCGAAACCGCTGGCCCAGGAGACCACTCCGGCGCAGCCGCTGTGGGAGCCGAATCGGGTAACGACGGAGTTCGTGCAGAGTTCAGTCGGGTACAAGACGGATTATTCGCTGGATATCGCGCAGTCGTCGATCGGTTACGATCCGGTGTATGGTTCCATCGGCGGCTTTCAGATGGCAATTTCGGATATGCTGGGGAACCATGCCTACTATTTCCTGGTGACCAATACGGCGGATACGAAGGATGAACTGCTCGAGTCGTTTAATGTCGGTGTGACGTATATCAATCGGGAGCGGCGGCTGAACTGGGGGGTTGGCGGGTTTCACTTATACAATGAGTACTTCAACGATTTTGATGGCTTTTTCACGGAGCGGCAGGCAGGGGCGATTGGGCTGTTGTCGTATCCGTTTTCGAAGTTCCACCGGGTGGATCTGACGACGGTGGCCCGGTATTCGAATCGTGAGCGGAGTTTTTTCCTCGGCAACAGGGAGGCGTTCCTGGTCTCGAATTATATGAGTCTGGTGTTTGACAATTCCCTCTGGGATATTTCCGGGCCGATTGAGGGGCGGCGGTATAATTTCACGGTCGGGTATACCACGCGTCTGGACAGCTTAAGCGGTTTCAACCGGCTGGCGATGGCTGACGTGCGGCATTATTTTCGGCTGGGGAAATATTCGGCCTTTGCCAACAGGCTGTTCGCGTATACTTCGACCGGGGTCGAGCCGCAGCGGATATACTTTGGGGGCAGCTGGTCGTTCCGCGGGTTCGACCGTCGGGAATGGTACGTGCGCAATGTGCTGTTTGCCTCGAACGAGCTGCGGTTTCCATTGATAGACAATCTGCATATTGGTTTTCCGATTGGGGGGCTCGGGTTTTCGAGTATTCGGGGGGCGTTGTTTTTTGATGTGGGATCGGCCTGGGAGGATGAGTTTGATCAGTTCTTAGGATCGTTCGGGGGCGGTTTCCGGGTGGCGTTAGGCTATCTGGTTATGCTCCGGTTTGATTTCAGCCGGACGACGGACTTCGAGAAGATCAGTTCTTCAACGGATTTCAACTTTTTCTTCGGGTGGAATTTCTGATGCGGCGTGCAGCGGTGTCTCTCGTCGTGGTAGTTGCAGCCGGGCTGTTGACAATGGTCGGTTGCAGTCGCGGATTCAGGATTTCTCAGGAGCGAATCGGGATGGGGTCGGCCTGGCCGTATTATCGCGGCGATGTGGCGGGGACAGGTTCGATTGGGGGGGGATCGTTTGACGGGTCGCTGGATGTTATCTGGGAAGGGCGGGAGTCGGGGAAGCCGTCGGGGCCGCTGACATTGAACAATGGCGCTTTGGCGTTTCCGTCGGTGCGCCGGCGGGCGAAGTTTTTTGATTCTGAGACGGGTGAATACTTAGGTAAAATCAACGGCAAGGGGGCGGTGCAGACGGGGGTGGTGGTAGAGGACAGTTTGCTTTGTTTTGCAGTTTCGCCACGGCATCGATTAAGCTGTTTCAATGCGGTACGGGGCGGTGAACGGTGGCGTCGGTCAGTTAAGGATGCCTCGGCAGGGTCGATAATAGTAGCAGGTCGCCTTCTGGTCGGATCAGGCACCGGACGGCTGACGGCGTATGACCTTGCCGACGGCTCGGAAATGTGGACTTTTACCGGTGACAGCGACCGGTTCACCGGACCGGTGGCGTATGGTCACGGGATGTTGTTCCAGCCGGGTGCTGCCGGGTGCCTGTATGCGGTGTCGCCGGATGATGGTTCCCTCTTGTGGAAGACGGACGTATCCGGTTCGGTGCCGAATCCGGTTGCCGTGGATGACCTGGTTATCTTTGGTGATGTGACCGGGTTTGCATACGGTGTGGATCCGACGGACGGGGCGATTGCCTGGCGGACGAAAGTGGGTGGTCCGATCTGGACCGCACCTGCTGTGGACAACGGTCGGGCGTTTTTTGGGCACAGTAAAGGAGCGCTGGTGGCGCTGGATGTGCGTACCGGGGCGATCCTCTGGACCTTTAAGACGGTTGATGTTGTCCGGGCTTCGGCCGTCGTGATAGGCGACTATGTCGTGGTCGGCACGCTGGCCGGTGACTTGTACTCCCTGCGGGCGGCTGACGGCGGTCAGGTCGAACATCGGGAATTGGACGGGGCGATAGCTGTCTCGCCGATCAGCGATGGCGACCGGGTTTATGTCGCTACTGAGTCAGGCCGCATATTCTGTTTGGGAGACAGCCATGAGCAAACTGCACGAGCGGATCACTGAAGCGATCCTCAATACTGATCTCGCTGAGATTTCCCTGACCATTGTTCGAGAGCTGGCGATGGCGTGCCGTAAGGTCGGCATCTACGGGCTGCACCATTCGGTTTCGCTGAAGGCGGTGGAGAAGCCGTTTGAGGCAATACGGAGTGTTTTCCAGTATAGAAATCACGTCAGTTTCAATATACGGCAGGGCGGGTTCTATGTCTTGAATGTGCAGCAGAAGGATTCGCCGTTTACGACCGAATTGCGGCGCCATTTTCAGGCGCTGGAGATAAACGCGCTGTTGTTTGACCGTCGGTTGACGCTGGAGGAGTTTACTAAGTTCCTCGATCGGCTGGTCAAAAAGGCGATAGTCGATAATCCGTCGGATCTGATGCCGTCGTTCTTGCGTCGGGAGAGGATAGAGACGATTGAAGTTAATACGTCACGTGCGTTTGAGCTTTTCGAGCGGCACAGGCGGTTCGACCCGGAAAAGGACAAGGATTGCTCAGTCAAGGCAGTTGCGCTTGAGCAGATCGGCGGTGAGCTGGGGGTTTTGGTCGATGTGAATCTTTTCGGCAAAGAGGCGCTGGAGAGGCATGCAATCGATTATTCACAGAAACTGGTTTCCTATCTGCTGCCGGAAAAAGTTGCTTCGATCCCGGACACGGCATTTGCAGATATCTGTGGGGAGCTGTTTGCGGCGGTAGCGGGGAAGTTAGATGATTCGATGTCCAGTGAAAAGCTTTTGACGGTGTGGCGGCTGCTGGATTATCACCCGGAACGGGAAGCGATTGTTGAGCAGATTCAACTGGCGGCACCGAATGACACGATCTGTGCCGAAATTGCCCGCGCCGGCGGGGACACCGACAGTGCAACTCGAATAGAGACGCGGGAGCAGGTTGACACGCTGCTGGTGAAGGCGCTGGAGAGCGACAGCACGCAGGAGATGCGCGATGAATTCGTGGGTAGTTTCCAGCGGCTGTTGGGGACCGGGCAGCGTGATAAGGTTATTGAAGTTGTTTCTCGTCTGGCGGATTATCTCAACTCGACCGATACGGCGTTTCGGGGACGGGCGCTGGATTTGCTGATTGGGGTGCTCGAGGGGGTCAATCTTGCATCCGATAAGGCGATCTTTGAGAGTTTGCTGGGGCAGATCCGGGTCGTGTTTGAGGAACAGACCGAGTCGTTTGAGTACGCCGAGTTTGTCTGGCGGCTATTCGACCGGTGCCTGGTTCAGCGACGGTTCGATCTGGTGGCGCGGCTGGCCGGGATTGTCGGTCAGCGCCGAAAGCGAAGCGGCGGCATAACGGTCTACGACTCGGTGGGAATAAAGAAGATTATCGAAAATCTCAACCGGTCGGAGATTGTTTCGTTGATGATCGATGAGATGGTCCGGACAGACAAAGAAACCTCGACGTATATCCGGGATATTCTCATCGCCTGCGGGGCCGAGGATGCCGCGGTTGGCCTGTCGCACATTATTTCGCACCCGATGCGCCAGGTGCGGGAGCGGGCGCTGAAGATTCTTGCGGAGTTGGGTAAGGCATCATTGAAAGTGTTTACGCAGATTCTGATGGACGACAACATGTTTGATCGGGAACCGGGTCGGCAGGAACTTCCGGATGCGCAGTGGTATGTCGTGCGGAATTCTGTTTTTGTGCTGGGACTGCTGGGAGACACGGAAGGTATTGCGCCGTTGCGTTTGCGGATAAACGATCCGGATATCCGGGTGCGCCGTGAGATCCTTGCCAGCCTCAAAGAAATCGGGGGAGAGGATGCCTGTGATCTGCTGATCCTGATGGTCGAGGATCCGGCGCCTGAGATTTGTGAAAGGGCGGTTGAGGCGGTCGGCAAAGTGGGAACACCGGATACGGCGCCGTTGCTGATTGACGCTATCCAGCGGAATCCGTCGATTGCGATTCAAGGCATGCAGGCGTTAGGCCGGATAGGCGGGGAAGGGGCAGCCGAGTATCTGAGGGGCCTGCTGCACGATTCTTCGATGCTCACCGAGCTGGCGGGAGTGAATATTGCCAAAGATGATTTGCGTCTTGCAATAATCGAGTCGCTCGGGAATATCGGTGACGAGCAGTCGGTAGCGTCCTTGCGGGACTTCAAGGAAAAGCATTCCGAATCAACAAACTTCTTTACGCGCAATTCCGATATTGATAAGGCGCTGAAGAAGGTTCTTGAGTCGAATTAGCGGGACGCTGTATTAATAGGCGATAAAGAAAGGGACGGTGCTGGCACCGTCCCTTTTTGCATTTCGGTGATTCAGGGGGGGTTATCCCTTTCCTTCGGTTTCGACCTTTTCGCGGGCCATTTCCTTGAGTTCATCGTTGGCAAAGATGGCGACCTCGACGCGGCGATTGGCCTGTCGACCAGTGGCGGTTTCGTTGGAGGCGATCGGCTGTTCTTCGCCGTAGCCCTGAATCATGAACCGTCCCTTGTCAACGCCTTGGGCGGCAAGGAAGGTGCTGACAGACTGGGCTCGGGCCTGGGATAGTTCAAGGTTGTATGCGGTCGGTCCGGTGGAGTCGGTGTGGCCCTCAATGAGGATGTTGGTCTTTTCGTATTTTTGGAGGATTTCCGCGAGGTCCGTCAAGTTTTCCTGGGCAGCCGGCTGAAGTTCCGCTTTGTTGACGTCGAACAGGATGCCGGAGGTAAAGGTGACCTTGATACCTTCGCCGACCCGTTCGATTCGGGCGTTTTCGAGGTCCTGCCGCATTTCCTCAGCCTGTCTGTCCATGTAGTTGCCGATGTAGGCTCCGGCGGCGCCGCCGACAGCGGCCCCAATGATGGCGCCGACGGCAGTGTTGCCGGTCTGATTTCCGATGACACCGCCGATGACGGCCCCGGCTCCGGCACCGATCAAGGCGCCTTGGTCGCGCTTGCTTGAGCCGCAGCCGACGAGGCCGACGATCAGGGTGAGGGCAAGTAAAATTACCAGAGTCCGTTTGAACATACTGCGCTCCTTGTCGCTAATACTGTCTTCTTCTTTTCATGGTAGCAGGGGCAATAGTTGTGGTCACAATTCGTACTATACCTATGATATAGTATATCTCCGCGTGAATCAACGATATTTGTGTATCGACTTTTAGTTGCCGGCCTTTAAGGAAAACAGGCTGACTGCCGGTTTGTCATGGCTCGGTCAGGGTGGCAGGACTCGTGTGCCAATTAGGCTGAAGTGCTCTGCCGAAATGGCGCGTCTTCTCCTTGGGATGTCCCAGTCGAATTCTTAAGCTACGGGCTAACAGTGGCTTAGCCGGTTTGGCACGGGAGTTGTTTATAGTTAGGGCGAATGACAGAAGAAAATGAGCCAGAAAACGAAAATAGAAAGACTGGAGGAAACTCAAAATGCGTAACGTGATGATTCGACCGAACCGTATGGCCCGTGACCTGGACAGTGTATTCAACGAGTTCTTTGGGACGCCGGCTCCGCGCAACGAGAATCAGGCTGATTTTATGCCTCGGGTGAACATTAGTGAGTCTGCCGATGATATTCGGCTGACTTTTGAAGTCCCCGGCATGAAGAAGGAAGATATCAAGGTTACGGTCAAGGAAGACGTCCTCACCGTGTCCGGTGAGCGCCGGCAGGCCGAGAAGCAGGAGAACGAGAATTGGGTCCGCAGTGAGATCCGCACCGGCACGTTCAGCCGTTCGTTCACTCTTCCGGAGACAATCGATACCGAGAAGATCTCGGCCGACTACAACCAAGGTATGCTGGAAGTGAAGCTTGCCAAGAAAGAGGCGGTCAAGCCGAAAGAGATCGAAGTAAGCATAGCGTAAGGCAAGCTAGTGCCTGACCGGCTTTGCCGGTAACGGTTTCAGAAGAGAAAGGCCGGTCTCGTACCGGCCTTTCGCGCGAACCGCTTGAAGAATAAAGGAGGTAGCAGATGAGTAAGATTATTGGAATAGATTTAGGAACGACCAACAGTGTGGTGTCCGTTATCGAGGGCGGCGAGCCTATCGTCATCCCCAACAGTGAAGGCGGACGCACGACACCGTCGGTGGTTGCGGTCGACAAGAACGGTGAGCGCCTGGTGGGAACCGTGGCTAAGCGTCAGGCGGTGACCAACCCGATGAATACGGTGTTTTCGGCCAAGCGTTTTATCGGCCGTGAGTTCAAGGAAGTTCAGGAAGAGATCAAGAACTTCCCGTTTAAGGTGAAGTCCGGGTCCGACGGTTCACCGGTGATCGAGATGGCCGGCAAGGATTACAAGCCGGCGCAGATTTCGTCGATGGTGCTGTCCAAACTCCGTTCCATCGCCGAGGACTATCTTGGTCATGAGGTGAAGGAAGCCGTGATCACGGTCCCGGCATATTTTAACGATTCGCAGCGCCAGGCGACCAAGGACGCCGGTAAGGCGGCCGGTCTGGATGTGAAGCGGATTATCAACGAACCGACCGCGGCCTCGCTGGCGTACGGTCTGGACAAAAAGAAGACCGGTAAGGTGGCGGTGTTTGACCTCGGTGGCGGTACGTTTGATATCTCGCTGCTGGAGTTGAGCGACGGTGTCTTTGAAGTGCTGTCGACCAACGGCGACACCCACCTTGGCGGTGACGATTTCGACAAGCGGATTATCGACTGGCTGGTTGACGAGTTCAAGAAGTCCGACGGTATTGATCTCGGCAACGACCCGATGGCGCTCCAGCGTTTGAGGGAAGCAGCCGAGAAGGCGAAGATCGAGTTGTCGTCGACGATGCAGACCAACATCAACCTGCCGTTTATCACGGCTGATAATAACGGTCCGCGGCATCTGAATGTCACGCTGAGCCGTTCGAAATTCGAGGGGCTGGTCGAGGATCTGCTGGAGCGGACCAGAGGTCCGGTGGAAAAAGCGCTGGCCGATGCTCAACTCAAAGTTGATCAGATCGACGACGTGATTCTGGTCGGCGGCATGACCCGTATGCCGAAGGTCCAGGAGATGGTCAAGAGCTTTTTCAACCGTGAGCCGAACCGTTCGGTAAACCCGGATGAAGTGGTTGCTATTGGTGCGGCCATTCAGGGAGGTGTGCTGACCGGTGACGTCAAGGATGTGCTGCTGCTCGATGTGACTCCGCTGTCGCTGGGAATCGAGACGCTCGGCGGTGTGATGACCAAGCTGATCGAGCGGAATACGACGATCCCGACGCAGAAGTCGCAGATCTTCTCGACAGCTGCGGATAATCAGCCGCAGGTGGATATCCATGTACTCCAGGGTGAGCGCGAGATGGCGGTTGACAACAAGACGATCGGCCGGTTTGTGCTTGATGGTATCCCGCCCGCACCGCGCGGCTTGCCGCAGATCGAGGTGACGTTTGATATCGATGCCAACGGTATCCTCAATGTGTCGGCCAAGGATAAGGCCAGCGGTAAGGAGCAGAATATCCGTATCGAGGCTGCCTCGGGTTTGACCGAACAGGAGATCGACAAGATGGTTGAGGATGCGAAGCAGCATGAGGCAGACGATAAGGCCAAGAAGGAGCGGGTAGAGGCTCGCAACCAGGCCGATGCCGCTGTATGGCAGTCTGAGAAGCAGCTCAAGGAGTTTGGCGACAAGCTGACCGACGAGCAGAAGAGCAAGATCGATACCGCTGTCGGGCGCGTGAATGAGGCGCTTAAGGGCGACAAGATTGAAGAAATGAAGTCGGCCACCGAGGCGCTGAATACCACCTGGCAGGAAGTCTCGGCGACGATGTACCAGCAGGCCTCGCAGGAACAGCAGGCCGGCAGTGGTCAGGGTCCGGGCGGACCGGGTGAGTCGCCCGGCGGAGGCGACCAAAGCTCCGATTCGGACGCGGTCGATGCCGACTACGAAGAAGTGAAGTAAGACGGTATCCAAGGGCCGGTCGGAGCGAATCCGGCCGGCTTTTTTGTGCGGTATAATTTGAAAAGTGGAACCTGGAGGGGAAAAGAGATTGCCGCAGTCGTCCGCCGTTGGCGGACTCCCTTGTGATGACAAAGTGGGGAGCCTCTCGATGACGCGAGGAGGGTGTCGACCAGACACTTAAGATTTTGGAGAAGTTGTTGCGGCAGCATGGAAGGACACCGTAGATTGAAGAAGATGATATGAGCAAGAGCTACTATGACATATTAGGTGTGCCGGAAAACGCGTCGCAGGATGATATCAAAAAGGCGTTTCGTAAGCTCGCCATGAAGTATCATCCGGATCGCAACAAGGGTGACGCCGGGGCGGAAACCAAATTCAAGGAACTATCCGAGGCGAACGAGACGCTGAGCGATCCGAAGAAGCGGGCCGAGTACGATAATTTCCGCAAGTACGGCGGGGCGTTTGCCGGCGGCCGTCCGGGGCAGGGACCGCAGGCGGGATACCGCAGCGGCGGCTTTGATTTTTCCGACATGTTCCGGGAGGGGCAGGGAGGCCGCGGCGGATTCCAGACGTTCCGGTTCGGCGGGGGCGGTGAAGGGTTCGAAAATATTATCTCGCAGTTTTTCGGCGGCGGGATGCGCGGCGGCGGCGATCCGTTTGCGCAGCGGCGGACACAGCGTCGTCGGCACAAAGGCAAGGACCTTCGCGCGACAGTGAAAGTTACGTTTAGTGAGGCGATACAGGGAACGACCAAGAAGATTCGTGTGCGGCAGACCGGCAAGACGCTATCGGTGAAAGTGCCGGCGGGAATCGAGGACGGCGGTAAGATTCGTCTGCGCGGCCAGGGCCTCCCGGGCGCGAGTGTTCCCGGCCGGCCGGCCGGGCCGAACGGTGACTTAATAATAACGGTGAGAGTTATGGAAGATCAGAATTTCGAGCGCAAGGGGAACGATATTTATACGTCGGTGACGATTCCGTTTAAGGATGCGATCCTGGGGACCAAGGCCGAGGTAAAGACATTGAGCAAGACGATCAAGATGAATATTCCGGCGGGGACCCAGCCGGGTACGAAACTTCGGCTGAAAGGCCTGGGGCTGAGTGTGGGGGACCAGCAGGGTGATCAGTATGTTGAGGTGAAGGTATCGATTCCGAAGCCGGAGGAGTTGAGCGAGAAGCAGCGGAAGATGCTGGAGGAGTGGTAGGAACGCGCTATGCATTTACCGATTAAGGAGTCCAAACACTCAACTCTCTGGGCACTTTCTCGATATGAGAAGCTCAACGACTTGCTGGAAGAAGCAATTCGGAAAGAAGCCGAAGCGCAGAAGACTAAGGGCCAAGCAGAGGCGTCTGGAATCGAAAGACTAATGGGCACGAGCGAGTTTCAAGAGGCGAGGAGCGCCTTTCCCCTACTGCTACGATATAATATGCTCGTGTCGTTGTATAGCTTTGTAGAACATGAATTATACAGGATCTGTGAACGATTCTTGGTTTCCGTCAGCGCGAAGGAGTTTAAGGCAAAACGTAATCAGTTAGTTGGGTGCGAAGTGTTGAAAGACATGGAAGAGTACCACGCCGAGGCGTTAATTACTCACATAGATGAAACGCTATGGAAGTGGGGTGCTGCTGAGCAAAAGGAGAAGCTGAGGTGGGATCAGAACAAAGTCTTGAACCTAGTAAGAACCTCGTGTGGTAACGTACCGCACTTCCTGAAGAAACAAGGCGAACATGACTTTTATCGTACAGTTAGAAACTGCATTGTACATAATTATGGATACGTCGAGGACCACCACGTGGAAAAGTACCACAATACTCTGAAAAACTTGGATGCAGCACCTGATCTATGTATAGAGCAATCGACTCAGCGGCTTCGACTGGGAGACAGACTAATTCCTGAACTCTTTAAAAAACTGAGAGACATGTTTAAAAGGCTTTATGATGGAATCTGCGAGAAGCAGATTAGGAACGGATCGTGACTCGGTATTGAGTCCTGTAAAAAAGATGGGGTAAACCGTGGCTTGCCGTAGAAGTCTAAGAAAACAAGGTCAACAGCCCCGGGTTTTTGACGCAGCCCACGCACCCGTTATGCATGTGACAGTCCCCCTGAGCGGAGTGGAAGGGTGACTCCGTGAGATAGAGCGAAAAAAACGAGGTAATGATAGATGAATCCGAACAGAATGACACAGCGGTCGATCGACGCCGTGTCGTACGCCCAGCAAAAGGCGACGGCGGAGCAACATCCGCAAATAACGCCCGAACACCTGCTGGATGCACTCCTGGCCCAGGAAGAGGGGCTGGCGCCACAGGTGATTAAAAAGCTGGGAGCCGACCTGACGTCGATCGAGACCGAAACAGAGGAAGCATTGAAGATGCTGGGCCGCCAGTCCGGCGGGCAGATATACCCATCGAATGAACTGCCCCAGGTTTTCAGTAAAGCCGAAAATGAGCTTAAGCAATTCAAGGACGAGTATGTCTCGGTCGAGCATTTGCTGCTGGCGCTGCTTGAGGTCAAATCAAAGGCGCAGGAGATTCTCAAGCGCAACGGCGTGAAGCGGGACGAACTGCTCAAGGCGCTGACCAGTATCCGGGGCACCCACAGAGTGACCGACGAGAATCCGGAGGCGAAGTACGGCGTGCTGGAGAAGTATGCCCGTGATTTGACAACGATGGCCCGTGAGGGAAAGCTCGACCCGGTCATAGGGCGCGAGGATGAAATTCGCAGGGTGATCAAGATCCTGTCTCGTCGGACCAAGAACAATCCGGTGCTGATAGGTGAGCCGGGGACCGGCAAGACGGCGGTGGTCGAAGGGCTGGCGCAGAAGATCGCCCACGGCGAGGTGCCGGAGACTCTGAAGGACCGTCAACTGGTGGCGCTCGATATCGGGTCGCTGATAGCGGGCAGTAAGTTCCGCGGCGAATTCGAGGAACGGCTCAAGGCGATCCTCAAGGAGGTAGAGGAGGCCGAAGGGCGTATAGTGCTGTTTATCGACGAGATGCACACGATAGTCGGGGCCGGGGCGGTCGGTGGATCGCTTGACGCCTCTAATATGCTCAAGCCGGCGCTGGCCCGCGGAGAAATCCGGTTTGTCGGTGCGACGACGCTGAAGGAGTACCGTCAGCATGTGGAGAAAGACGCGGCTCTGGAACGTCGGTTCGCGCCAGTGCTGATCGAGGCGCCGACAGTGGAAGAGACGGTATCGATTTTGCGCGGGCTGCGTGAACGGTACGAGGCGTATCACGGGATCAAGATATCCGATGGTGCGATTGTCGCGGCGGCCAAGCTTTCGGATCGGTATATCGCGGACCGGTTCTTGCCGGATAAGGCCATTGACCTGATCGATGAAGCAGCGGCGGAACTTCGGATTTCAATCGATTCGATGCCGGAGGAGCTGGACAATATCGAGAAGCGGATCCGGCAGCTCGAGATCGAAAAAGAAGGCGTCAAAAACGAGAAGGACGCCCGGGAACGGCTGAAGCCGATTGAGGAAGAATTGTCTGAGTTGTATACGCAGCGCGACGATCTCAAGACGCAGTGGACCAAGGAGAAAGAGACGGTCGATGCGATCCGGGGAATCAAGGTCGAGATCGAGCAGCTGAAACATCGGGCCGCCGAGGCGGAACGCCAGGCTGACTACGAGGCAGCGGCGAAGATCAAGTACGGTGAGATTGCCGATGCCGAGAAGAAGCTCGAACTGCTGACGCATTCGTTGACTGCTATTCAGGAGAAGCGGCAATTGCTCAAGGAAGTGGTCGATCATGACGAGATCGCTGAGATTGTCAGCAAGTGGACCGGGATTCCGATTTCGCGGTTAAGTGAGTCGGAGTCCGAGAAACTGCTGCGGCTGGAAGACGAACTGCACAAGCGAGTGATCGGGCAGAACGAGGCGGTCGAGGCCGTGTCCAACGCCGTGCGGCAGTCGCGGGCCGGGTTGTCCGATCCGAACCGTCCGATCGGGTCGTTTATCTTCCTCGGTCCGACCGGGGTCGGTAAGACTGAACTGGCGCGAGCGCTGGCGGAGTTCCTCTACGGGACCGAGGACGCTATCACGCGGCTGGACATGTCGGAATACATGGAGAAGCACTCGGTGTCGCGTCTGGTCGGTGCGCCTCCGGGGTATGTCGGTTACGACGAGGGCGGGCAGTTGACCGAGGCGGTGCGGCGGAGGCCGTACGCGGTGATTCTGCTCGACGAGATAGAAAAGGCGCACCCGGAGGTGTTCAATATCCTGCTGCAGGTGCTCGATGATGGTCGGCTGACCGACAATCAGGGCCGCACGGTGTCGTTTAAGAACGCTATCTTAGTGATGACATCGAATGTGGCTGCGGAGTATATCCAGTCGGAGACGGCCGGTATGGGTGAGTTCAACCGTGATGTAGTCTGGGAGAACGTCAAGAGGAACGTGATCTCGGAGCTTCGCAAGGTGCTTCGTCCGGAGTTCATGAACCGGATTGATGAGAATATCGTGTTCCACTCGCTGTCGAAGGCAGAGATCAAGGACATAGTACGACTGCAGCTGACGCGGCTGGAGAAGCTGCTGGTTGAGAAGGATATATCGCTTGAGGTATCCGAGGCGACGGTGGAGCATATTGCCGAAGCGGGTTATGATCCGACCTACGGTGCTCGTCCGCTGAAACGGTATATTAACAAGCAGCTGGCGCAGCAGATCGCCAAGCAGATGCTGGCCGGAACCGTCAAGCCGGGGCAGACGCTGCATGTTGATGCGGGCGCTGAGGGGTTGAGGTTTACGGCTGAGGGGACGGTAAAGGCCGAGGGCAGTGAAGAGACGGTTGATGTTTGATGCCGGTGTCAGGCGGGGTCCCGTCCCGGCGGGACACTACATAGACAAGAAACGGCGGGTTAGGTGTCCCACCGTTTTTGCATGTATCTGTTTCCTGTGAAAGCCAGTGAGGCTGCTCGGACCGCTGTCAAGTCGTGAATTCTTTCAGGCGTTCGGACAGGTGTGTCGAAATGGAAGCGGGGTGGAGGGGCTAGTTGCCGGATTCGGCTGAGCCAAGCTCGATGTCGTTGGGCGTGCCTTTTTTGAGGGCTTTGAACAGCCGGATGGCTTCGTCGAAAACCGGTTCGGCCTTGAATCGAGGCTGGCGGTCGCTGATTACGAGCTCGAAAATGATGACTTCAGTGGCGCCATCGAAGTAGGCGACCATGACGGTCGGGACGAAGCTGTGGTCGTGGTCGAGGTAGACGGTGGGCAGGAGGTGGTTGGAGCCGGCGGGGATCGGGTCGATGGGCCGGATGTCGACGGAACCGTCGTAGTGTTCGCGCAGTCCGATCGTGTCTTGTTCGACGATGGCTGCGAAATCGACAGTGCTGTTGTTGCTGAAGGAGAAGATGGTGGCCCCGATCAGGATGTTGGCCTTGTTATAGGGCTCAGCTTCCGGAATGAAAGCCAGCGAGAGGCCGTCGATAGCGGCCTGTTCGAGGTCGAGGCGGAAGCCGTCGGGGGCGCGGAAGACATAGGTGAGGTTGGCGCCTTCGAAGTAGGCGATGTTGCTGTCGACTGCCGGCTGCGTCATGTCATTGAAGGGGTTGACAGTGGCGGCGGTGATCAGGGTTGCGGCTGCAAGGGTTAGTATCATAGTCTTTTTGTCGGCGGGCAAGTTGGGCAGCGTGAGGGAAATGTGCCGGGAGTGCAAAAATGAGGCAGAAATGGCCGGCGGGTTTGGTGATTCGCTTGTGTTTTGATTCACAATCACGTAGATTGTGCACCATGTAAAAGCGAACAGGAACAACAGCATATCAACGACAACCAATGTCTACGAGGTACAACTATGGCAGGAATTGTTGGCTACGGATGCCATCTGCCGCGACATCGCATCAAGGTCGAGGAGATCGCCAAGGTGTGGGGCGCGGACGCACCCAGTTACAAAAAGGGGTTGATGCTCCGTGAGAAATCGGTCCCGCCGGCTGACATGGATACGATTACATTATCGGTCGAGGCGGCCCGTCGGGCGCTGATACGTGCCCAGAATGTGGCTCCGAAGGATATCGGGGCGATTTATATTGGATCCGAGTCCCACCCCTACGCGGTGAAGCCGTCGGGGACGGTGGTCGGGGATGCGTTGGGCGCGACGCCGGACATTCATTGTGCGGATTTCGAGTTTGCCTGTAAGGCGGGTTCGGAAGCGATGTTTGTGGCGCTCAGTCATATCGATTCGGGTTACATGCCGTATGCGCTGGCCATCGCCGCGGATACGTCGCAGGGAGCGCCCTCTGATGCGCTGGAGTTTTCGGCTGCGGCCGGAGCGGGCGCCTTCATCATGGGCAAGGACAACCTGATCGCGGAGTGCCTGTACACGCATTCGTACATGACCGACATGCCGGATTTCTGGCGTCGGGAACACGAGTTCTATCCGCAGCACGGCGGACGGTTCACCGGTGAAGAGGCGTATTTCACGCACACCAAGGGAGCGACGAAGGCGATTCTGGAGAAGTCCGGAATGAAGCCGTCGGATTTCAAGTGGGCGGTGTTCCACCAGCCCAACGGCAAATTCCCGCAGCGGGTCGCGCTTCAGCTCGGGTTTACGCAGGAACAGATCGATCCGGGCTGGCTGTCGCCGACGCTGGGCAACACCTATTCGGGTGCCTCGCCGATCGGCCTGACGGCCACGCTGGATGTTGCCAAGCCGGGTGACATGATAATGATGTGCTCCTATGGTTCCGGGGCCGGTTCGGATGCGTTCATCTGGAAAGTGACGGACCGGATCGATGAGGTGCGCGACCTGACAATCAAGACGCGCAAGCTGCTGGATGAGAACCTGACGTACGTGGACTACGGCACCTATGCCAAGTACCGTCGCAAAATCCGCAAGAACGCGTAGGAGGAGACAGCCATGAGAACCGTTTGTATAGCCGGTGTCGGTATGAGCAAATGGGGCGAGGTGTGGCGCAAGTCCCTCCGCCAGTTGTTTGCCGATGCCGCTCAGGACGCAATGACGAGCACCGGTGTTGATCATCTTGATTCGCTTTATGTCGGCTGTATGTCCGGCGGGATGTTTGTCGAACAGGAACATCTCGGCTCACTGATGGCCGATTACATGGGCATGCCGGGTCTGCCGGCGATGCGGGTAGAGAGCGCCTGCGCTTCCGGCGGGATGGCGCTTCGGGCGGCCTTTGCCGAAGTTGCCTCGGGCATGGCGGATATCGTCATGGCCGGCGGTGTCGAGAAGATGACCGATTGTTCCGGTGACCAGGCGACGGCTGCGCTGGCGACCGCCGCCGACCAGGAATACGAAGTGTTTAACGGGGCGACGTTCCCCGGCCTGTACGCCATGATGGCCCACGCCCATATGGAAAAGTACGGCACCACGCGCGAGATGCTGACGGCTGTATCAGTGAAGAACCATTTCAACGGCTCGATGAATCCGAACGCGCAGTACCCGTTCAAGGTGAAGCCCGAAACGGTCGAGAGTTCGGTGATGGTGGCGGATCCACTGCGGATCCTGGACTGCTCGCCGATCACCGATGGCGGCGCGGCAGTAATTGTCTGCACCGAGGAAGTTGCCAAGGGACTGGGTAAGCCGTATGTGAAGATTCTTGGGTCCGGTGCGGCGACCGACTGCATTCAGTTGGCGCAGCGCGCGGACATGACGACGATCAAGGCGGCTACGCTGGCCAGTGAGCGGGCGCTGAAGATGGCCGGCAAAAAGATCGGTGATATGCAGGTGATCGAGGTGCATGACTGTTTCACAATTGCGGAACTGGTTGTGCTGGAATCGATCGGGATCTACGAGCCGGGCAAAGCCGGCAAGGCGACGCTCGATGGTGAGACGGCGCTTGACGGTAAGATCCCGGTGAACCCGTCCGGTGGGCTGAAGTCAAAAGGCCACCCGGTGGGGGCAACCGGTATTGCGCAGGTTATCGAGATCTATAAGCAGTTGACCGGCCAGGCCGAGGGCGACCGCCAGATCAAGAGTGGTCCGAAACTCGGTATGGCGCAGAATATGGGCGGCTCCGGCGGATCGTCGGTCGTTCACATCATGGAGGTGGTGTAATGGGTATATTCTCAGCGAGAGCCTGGCGCGAGTACCCGCAGCGGTACCGCCTCGAAGCCGCCAAGTTCAAAAAAAGCGGCAAGACCTATTTCCCGCCGCGGACGATTGACCCGGAGACGGGCGACACCGAGTACGAGATTGTCAACCTGCCGAATATCGGCAAGATCGTGACGTTCACGGTGATTCGGGTGGCGCCGTCGCAATGGGGCGATCTTTCGCCGTATGCGATGGCGATTGTCGAGTTGACCGACGGCACCCGGGTATTCGGGCAGATGACCGATGTTGATGTCGACGAGGTGAAGATCGGGATGGAGGTGCGGATCGAGTTCCGTCGGATCCAGACCGAGGAGCACCACGGCGTTTTGAGCTACGGTTATAAGTTCGTCCCGAAGTGGTGGTAGGAAGTAGAAGTTAGCTTATGATGGACCGCCGGGCTGAGAGGCCCGGTGGTTTTTTTGTCCGCTGGTTACACTTGTCTGTCGTGTATGAACAGGTAGCCGGTATTTCGATCAATGAATAGTAAAAAGGTAGTCCACGATGACTCTCGAAATCGCCAGGCTTGATAGTTTTCGATCGGTCGAGGAAGAAACCAATCGGGCCCATTTTCCGATTTTGCCGGAGCGACCAAGGCCAAATCTTTAACCCGAACGAGGTCGTTTTCTCTGAGGAGTTGATCCCGGAGTCTTTCGTTTGCTGCAATATGAAAGAAGTACTCAAATTCGAGGGTGAAATGCGGTGAGCGCCAGTACCAGGAGTGGACGATTCGGATGTCTTACGGCGGGCGAGTTCCAAATGCACGGCTCCAGTTGTCGGAGCCGTCTTCCCAGGCGCCTGATGAAAAGTAGCCGCAACCGGTGAACGTCGCTTCCGCCAGAGTAACGACAAGGGCTAATCGGGTAAGCGCACTGATCATAACTCTTCTCCGCCTAAAGAACTCCATTTCTTGTAAACAACGATCGGTGCAGTAGGCGCCGCGGTCAACCGTCCCCCGCTATTTTCTTTTCAACTCTTCAATCAATCCTGCCGATAACAGAGTAGATAATCAACCAGCCATCGCCGTGTATCCGCTATCCCCGCAACCGCTTCCATGAATACAAGAGATTGGACGGCAACGGCTTGGTATGGCTTAGGGCAAAACTCGGAGACAATCTATGCAAGCTCTGGCAAAGGAAAATATCGCCCGTGCCGCCGCAATCAGTATTGCTTTACTCGGCGTTTTGCCGGCGATGGTGGTATGGTTCGCGGTCGACGGCGGCTACGCCGCTTACGCCGGGACAGCCTGGCTGGTCCTGACCCTGTTTACCTACTGCGGCATCTGTTTCCGGTTCCGTTTGCTGGAGCGGACGCACCGGGACTACCTGATGTACAGAGCCCTGTTTCTGGGCGTGACGATTTTCCTGACGGTTTACTACTACGCCCTGGTGTTCAAAAAAGGGTAAGGGGACCAAAATAGCGGAGAGGTCATGAAGACGTTAAAATTGATTCTCATACTGACAGTCAGCCTGCTGGGGTCGGGGGCGCTGCTGGCGGCCTCGGGCGTGATCTGGCTGCCGCAGACGGCCGATAATTTCGGGTTCGGGGCCGGACTGTTTCTGCTGGGCTGGTTTGTCCTGACGGTGGCGGGGTTCTGGGCACTTCGTTTCAAGGCGCTGCTCAACGGCACGGTCATGGCGGTGGCGCTGTCGTTTGCCATGTACCAGGGACTGAAATGGGTGGGGGAAAGTTTCCTGGTTGAGTTCGGTTATCTCGACCGCTGGGCGGCGCTGCTGCTGGCGGCCGTGACCTCGCTGTTGTTCACCAAGCTGATCGCGCCGGCCCCGGTACGACGGGCGATAATCGGTGGTCCGGAAGAGGTGAAGAAATCAGTTGTCGACGAGTTAGATGTCGGGCAGCCGGGCACGCTCTGGCGGTTTTCCAGCAAGGGAGCGTTTTACGGTCAACATGCGGCGTTGTGGGCCTATGCGGTGGCGTGGATTGGCGCCCACTGGGTAGTCTGGTTCTGGCTGAGTCCGCCGCTGCTGATCATAGCGATTCTGGCGGAGTTTGCGCTGGTGCTGTTTATGCCGAACTGGCCGCTGCTGATTCGCGGTTATGACTGGCAGACGCGCAAGTTCGAGGCGGGCAAGGTCTATCGGCTGCGGCCGATTTTGTAGTTTCCCATTTCGACAAGTTGTTGAAGCCTGCGTGCTCACACGCGCGCGGGCTGATCGTTCCCTGATCGTGATCGGAGAACCGCTCCGAACCTCACCGCGCTTGACACTCACCGCGCCAACACTTTACAAACCATTTCGTTTATCCTATATTCCCAGTTCTGCGAACCGGCCGCCGGGCGTCTGCCAGTCGGCCACATAACGGAAAGGCTTACTCGTTTGAAACGGAAAATTCGTATCGGCAACGCCGGCGGGTACTGGGGCGATGATCTCGGCGCGCTCAAACGCCAGTTGACCGGCGGCCCGCTTGACTATATCACCATGGATTTTCTGGCCGAGATCACCATGTCGATTCTCCAGCGCCAGCGCAAAAAGAAGCCCGAACTTGGCTACGCGGTCGATTTTCTGACCCAGATCAAAGACTGCCTGCCGCTGATTTGCAAGAAAAACGTGCGGGTCATATCCAATGCCGGCGGGATCAACCCGATCGGGATGGGGCGGGAAATAATCAAGATTGCCCGGGAGATGGATCTCGATTTAAAAGTCGGGATTGTCTACGGCGACGATATCGTCAACCAGCTCTACGAGCTGACGGCAGCAGGGGAGAAGTTTATTAACCTCGAGACCGATGAGAATTTCTTCAAGTATCGCTCCGGGATAACTTCGGCGAATATCTATTTAGGTTCCGAACCGGTGGTCAAAACGCTGGAGGCGGGCTGCCAGGTGATAGTGACCGGACGGGTGACCGATACCGGTATCACGCTGGCGCCGATGATTCACGAGTTTGGCTGGGAGTTTGATGACTGGGATAAGATGGCGGCCGGGATTATCGCCGGACATATTATAGAATGCGGGGCGCAGGCCTCCGGCGGGAATATCACCGACTGGCACGAGGTCAAAAGCTACCACAATATCGGCTATCCCATTATCGAGATGGAGCACACCGGCGACTTTGTCGTAACCAAGCACAAGAAAACCGGCGGCATGGTTTCGGAGAAGACGGTCAAAGAGCAGCTTATCTACGAGATGGGCGATCCGAGCAGTTATATCTCGCCGGACGGAATCGCGCGGTTTGACTCGATCCGGCTCAAGCAGATCGGCAAGGACCGGGTGAAGATTTCAGGAATTAAAGGAAAGCCGGAGCCGGACCATTTGAAAGTATCGATGTCGTATGACGATGGCTGGAAATCCTCGGGATCGGTGCTGGTCTCGGGGCCGAACGCGTGCGACAAGGCGAAAGTGATCGCCGACATTCTCTGGGAAAAACTCAATCACAAATACGAAGCGGCGCGAACCGAGGTGGTAGGCACAGGCTCGATCTGGCCGAAGGATTTTCGGCAGGCCGATACCAACGAGGTGCTGTTGCGGTTTGCGGTTCGGGATAAGGACTACAACAAGGTTCTCGATTTTGGCAAGGCGCTACCGACGCTGATTCTCTCGGGTCCGGCCGGCATGGCGGTAACGACCGGCGGACGGCCGAAACCATCGAAGGTGGTCGCGTACTGGCCGGCGCTGATGCATCGCAGCCGGGTGAAGGCCAAGGTCCTGGTGACGGGGACCGACGGGCAGGAGAGTTTTTATGAAATTACGTTCCCGGTGCGGGTGCAGTCGCAGGAGACTGTAGAGGAATGGGAACCGGAGCGCCGGAAGCCGGGGAAGAAGGCCAAGGGACGGAAGGTTTCGGTGCGGCTGCAGGATATCTGCTACGCCCGCTCGGGGGATAAAGGGGACACCTGCAACGTAGGGGTGCTGGCGCGGTCGCCGGAGATCTATGACTGGATTGTCGAGAACCTTACCGCGGCCAAAGTGAAAAAGTTTTTTGAGGGTATTACACACGGCGATGTTGTTCGCTACGAACTGGACAACCTGCTCGGGCTGAATTTCCTGCTGGAAGAGACGCTCGGCGGGGGAGGCACCCGTTCGCTCATGATAGATCCGCAGGGGAAAACGCTGGCGCAGGCGCTTTTGCAAATGAAGCTGCAGGTGCCGCAATCTTTGTTGAAATCAATTTAGCGCAGTGGGAAAACAACACCAATGTTTCGCATTGAATCAAAAATCGACACCCATTCTGAGATGTACAAGCAGAATGTGGAACTCAACAAGCAGGCGCACCGCACGTTCAAGGAACGGTTGGACAATGTCAAGTTAGGCGGGCCGGAACGGTCCCGCACCCGACATACGGATCGGGGTAAGATCCTTCCGCGAGAACGGGTTGCGAAACTGCTGGACAAGAATACGCCGTTTCTGGAATTGAGTCCTCTGGCGGCGTACGACATGTACGACAACGACGCTCCCGCGGCCGGGATTATTACCGGCGTCGGGACGGTGCATGGTCGGGAAGTGATGGTGATTGCCAATGACGCGACAGTCAAGGGCGGGACATACTACCCAATGACCATCCTCAAACATGCCCGGGCTCAGCGGATTGCCGAGGAGAATCATCTTCCGTGTATTTATCTGGTCGACTCGGGCGGTATTTTTCTGCCGCTGCAGTCGGGGACATTTCCGGACAAAGATCATTTCGGCCGGATATTTTATAACCAGGCACGGATGTCCGCCAAAGGGATCACGCAGATTTCGGTCGTGATGGGGTCCTGCACTGCCGGCGGGGCGTATTTGCCGGCGATGTCGGATGAGACGATCATGGTGCGCAAGCAGGGGACAATTTTTATCGGCGGCCCGCCGCTGGTAAAGGCGGCGACCGGTGAAGTGGTCACCGCCGAGGAACTGGGCGGGGCTGATGTCCATTGCCGGACCTCGGGGGTGTCGGATCATTATGCGCAGAGCGACGATCATGCGCTTCAGATCGCACGGAATATCGTGCAGAATTTGAATCGATCCGGCAAGGCGGAGATCCAGCGGATCGCTCCGGTGGACCCGTACTACGATCCGGAGGAACTGTACGGTGTGGTCTCAGCCGATATTCGCAAGCCGTTTGATGTAAAGGAAGTGATTGCGCGGATTGTTGATGATTCGCGGTTCCATGAATTCAAGGAGCTTTACGGGACCACACTGGTGACCGGGTTCGCGCATATCATGGGCTATCCGGTGGGGATTCTTGGCAACAACGGGGTGTTGTTCTCGGAGTCGTCGCTGAAAGGGGCGCACTTTATTGAGCTGTGTACGGAGCGGAAGATCCCGCTGCTGTTTTTGCAGAATATTTCCGGGTTTATTGTCGGGAGGCAGTACGAGGCGGGCGGCATCGCGCGTGACGGCGCCAAGCTGGTGCACGCGGTCGCGAATGCTGATGTGCCCAAGTTCACGGTGGTGGTCGGCGGTTCGTATGGGGCCGGCAACTACGCCATGTGCGGTCGGGGATATTTTCCCCGGATGATGTGGATGTGGCCGAACGCCCGGATATGTGTCATGGGCGGTGAGCAGGCGGCCGATGTGCTGGCGACGGTGAAAGTCAAGCAGCTCGAGCGGGAAGAGGAAAAGAAGCTCTCGCAGGAGGAGATCGACGCAATCCGCCAGCCGATTATCGAGAAGTACGAGAGCGAGTCAACGCCGTACTATTCGGGAGCGCGGCTCTGGGATGACGGTATGCTCGGTTTCACGGAAACCCGTCAGGCGCTGGCGCTGGGCATTGCGGCTTCACTGAACGCCGAGATTCCCGAACAGAAATACGGCGTGTTCCGGATGTAGCGAGGGAGATTATGGCATACGAAACTGTCACATACGAGAAGCAAGACCGGCTGGCGCTGGTGACGTTTAACCGGCCCGAGATCCATAACGCCTTCAACTCGACCGTCATCACCGAGATGCAGGAGATTTTCGATGAGATCGCCGGTGATGACTCGCTGCGGGCGGTGGTTCTTTCGGGCAAGGGAAAGTCGTTCTGTGCCGGGGCGGATCTCAACTGGATGCGCGGCGTGATAAAGCAGTCGTTTGAGGAGAATCTCGAAGAGTCCAATGCCCTGGCTGATCTGTTCTGGTCGATCTATACCTGCAAACGCCCGGTTATCGGGCGGATCAACGGCGCGGCGATTGGCGGCGGCACCGGTTTTGTGGCGGTGTGCGATATCGCGATTGCGGCGAGGTCGGCGGTGTTTTCGTTTTCCGAGGTAAAGATTGGTGTGGTGCCGGCCTGTATTGGCCCGTACGTGATCAAGAAGATGGGTGAGGGCAAAACGCGAGAGCTGTTTATCACGGGTGAGCGGATGAAAGCCGACCGGGCCCACGAGGTCGGTCTGGTCAATCGGGTGGTCGAGGATGACCATCTTGATGCCGAGACGGACACGCTGTTGAAGCATATCCTGACCTCGGGGCCGGAGGCGGTGGCGATGGCGAAGAAGCTTATCAGCGATGTGCCGAACCAGACGCCGGACGAGTTCAAGCCGTATACGGCGGAGATGATAGCCCGCCTTCGTGTCTCCGATGAGGGGCAGGAGGGAATGGATGCATTTCTCAACAAGCGCAAACCGAGGTGGGCTGAATGACAGCCGACAACCGGGTAACATGACATGAGTAAAAAGCTGTTTAACAAGATACTAGTCGCGAACAGGTCAGAGATTGCAGTGCGGGTGATGAACGCCTGCCGCCTGCTGGATATCCCCTGTGTTGCGGTTTATTCCGATGCGGATACGAATGCGAAACACCGGTGGTACGCCGATGAGGCGGTGCATATCGGGCCGCCGGCGCCGCGCGAATCGTATCTCGATATCGATAAGCTGATTAGCGTCGCAAAAGAGACCAGTTGTGATGCGATCCATCCGGGGTACGGATTCCTCGCCGAAAACCCGTTGCTGTCGCAGCGGTGTATCGATGAAGGGGTTACGTTTATCGGCCCGAAACCGGATGCAATCCGGCTGATGGGAAACAAGGTGGAGTCGCGGATTAAAATGGCCGATGCCGGGGTGCCGTTGATTCCGGGCATGAAAAAGCCGGATGCGGATTATGCCGAGTTTGCCGAGGTTGCGACCGAGGCCGGTTATCCGGTCATGATCAAAGCGGCAGCCGGAGGCGGCGGCAAGGGTATGCGGGTCGTGAATAAGCCGGAGGAACTCAAAGACGCCATTGAGGCGGCCCGGCGTGAGGCGGGGAATGCCTTTGGCGACGATACGGTGTATCTTGAGAAGTACATTGTCAATCCTCGGCATATCGAGTTCCAGGTTATCGCCGACCAGCATGGCAACACGGTCCATGTGTTTGAGCGCGAGTGCTCGATCCAGCGGCGGCACCAGAAAATTATCGAGGAGACGCCATCAGTGGCGGTCGATGATGAGACACGGGCGAAGATGGGTGCCGATGCCGTTCGGGTAGCCGAGGCGTGCAACTACACCAATGCAGGAACGGTGGAGTTCCTGCTGGATAAGAACAAGAACTACTATTTCCTCGAGATGAACACACGGATCCAGGTCGAGCACCCGATTACGGAGATGGTGACCGGGGTTGACCTGGTTGTGGAACAAATTCGCGTTGCCGCCGGAGAACCGTTATCTGACCAGTTGAAGAATCTGACTCAGCGGGGGCACGCGATCGAGTGCCGAATTTATGCCGAGGACGGCGAGGCGAACTTTATGCCGTCGACCGGACCGATCGTGCATTATTCGGAGCCGTCGGGGCCGGGGATCCGGATCGATTCCGGCGTGATGGCCGGGGTAGAGGTGACAATCGATTACGATCCGATTATGGCGAAGCTGATTGTCCACGCGCCGAACAGGGATCTGGCAATTAAAAAGATGATCCGGGCGCTCAATGAATACAAGATCCTTGGGGTGAAGACCTCGAAAAAGTTCATGATTGATTGTCTCGAGCATCCGGAATTTGTGGCGGGGAACACGTACACGAATTTCATCGACAAGCATATGGGTGATCGGCAGATTGACTTGACGTTCTACCGGGCGGTGGCGGTGGCCGCGGCAGGCGCGGCGATGTCGGTCAAAGCCGGGGGCGTGACAGGTTCGGAGAGTGAAGCGGCCGGGTTGCCGTCGCCGTGGGAGATAATCGGGGCGTGGGAGATCGGAGGTTCCATCAATGAATAGCTACGAGTTCCTTTACGACGGTGAGGTGGTCGAGACCCGTCTGGAGAAAGAGGGCGACAATTTCAAGGCCTCGATCGACGACACCGATCTGATCCTGCACCCGGTCGGGCAGAACCTGTATACGGTTGACTACAACGGGACGCGGATGAACGTGGCGGTCGTGCGCCACAAGGACAAGTTCTATATCGATATCGATTCGGTCCTGCTTGAACTAAAAGAGGCGACTGAGGATGCAATAGCCGGGGTGGCTGGCGATGCCGGCTCTGATCCGGATAAGGTCTTCGCGCCGATGCCGGGTAAGATTGTTAAGATCCTGGTCGAGGAGGGGCAGGAGGTGACCGAGCGCCAGCAGCTGGTTATTGTCGAAGCGATGAAGATGGAGAACCCGGTGCTTTCGAAAGCGAACGGCATAGTCAAGGCGATCAATTTTTCCGATGGCGACCAGGTGGATACGGAAAGTCCGATTATCGAGTTGGAGATTGCGGGGGAGTAGGCGGATCAGATTTTGACCCCAAGGGCGACACTGGCATAGTTAAAGGACCGGCCGAAAACGTTTGTCCAGCGAGTGGTGAAGGTCAATCGGAGGCGGTTGCTGAATTTCCGTTCGATACCCAATCCGAGCCAGAAGGAGGCATTCCACTCGGCCGGTGCGGCATCGGCTACGCGGACCCCATCTTCGCTAATAGCATCGACAGAGCTTCGGGCTGCCCCAACTCCCACCAATGCAATATAGGCTGTCTTTATTTCACCGGGATGAATTGACCGGGAGGCGGGCATGTCGATCTCAAGCGCATGCCAGGCGTTTAGTCCGGCAGTATAGAGGTCTCGTTCGCCGCCTTCGTAGGTATTGCTGAAGCCGAAATGCTGCCATTCAAACAGCGGGCCGATGATCAACTTACGAGAAACGGGTATTCCTGCCGCGATGTGCGCACCACCGCCGAGGCCATACGATGACTGCGGGAAGACATCGGTGAATAAGGGCTGCGTGGGCAGGCCGAGATTACCGGAGGCGTAGAAGTGAATCGACGCCGCGGCGATGGTGGAGTGCTTGGTGACAACGGGGGATATCTCTTCGGCGTGCGATAGTGCGGTTGAGAGAAGTATGCCGAGGCCGAGCATAATGTGCTTCATGTAAACCCTCCCGGGAAGTATCTTCTTAGAATCTAACTCCTACAGTGATCGGAAAGAACGATGTCGCGGCATCGGATGCTTTCCATGCGATGTTAACGTAGCGGGCTTCGATGACTCCCTTAAACGTGTCGGTAAGGTACAACTCGACTCCGAATCCAATGTGGAAATAGGGCTGGAGCTGGTCGGTGTCGTAGATGGTGAACGTATTGGGTTCTTTGTCACGCAGGGAAATGTCGACGGTGCCGTAGCCGGCCATGATATACGGCTGGTAGTTGTCATCCTCGGCGAAGAACTGGAAGCGGCTGGTGGCGCCGAACATGACAATCTGAACGTCACCGTCGCGAAACGCCGTGAAAGAGTCATCGAAGGGAAACAACCAGTACTCGATATCGCCGGTAAAAAAGAGCCGGGAGCCGGCATCGAGAACCACGCCGATTCCGCCACCAAACGCGGTGGAGTGTGGTTCGGCAAAGAACTCGTCGCCCGAGGGAATGCTCAGCCCGCCGTCGGCAGTGAAGTAGACCACGCGTGCGGTGCAGTCGGACGGGCAGACGCAGGAAAGCGTCAGTACCAGGGCGGTGAGGAGGATCAGATCACTCGTGCGCGATTGGGTGTGCCGAAGTATTGGCATACGTACTTACACGATACAAAACCTGGACGGGACGGGCAAGAAAAAAGGCCGATGCATCAGCACCGGCCCTTAAGAAATGACTTCAGGGTGCGATTAGAATTTGAGTCCGATGGTAATTGGGATCAAAGCGATGGCGTCACCTTCGGTGCTGATAGAGACATAGGAGAGCTGGCCGAAGAGACGCAGTCCGGGTGTGACGCGCAGGTCGGCGCCGGCGGCGATATTCCAGTAGAAGTCGGTCGAGCTTTCCTCAGCCTCGATGTCGCCGGAAGCGGTTTCGTAGTCGGTGTTGCTGGAATTGGCGAAGCCGACACCGAAACTGGCGTAGGGGCTGGCCACGCCGCCGGGTGTACCCATGCGGTAAAGGCCGTCAACACCGAACATCAGAAAGCGGAAGTCGCCGCCGCCGGTGATTGGGTCAAAGCCAGGTAAGGCGAAATTCTGGAAGTCTGACGGTACTATGTGATACTGTACCTTGCCGAGTGCCTGAAGCCCCGTCACGGCGGGAATGTTCAGGCCAAGGCCGGCGTAGCCGTGGAAACCGGTCGTATACTCGTCCTTGATTAAATCGGGCGAGCTTGGTATGGTAATTCCGCCACCGACATAGATGTCAAACGGTTTCGGGGTCTGTCCCTGTGCAGCGACACAGGCGATCAGCAAGATCGCGGTAATGAGCACAACTTTACGCATTGAAATAAACTCCTTTTTGTATCATGCAGCTTTCTTGTTCCGATCGATGTGTGAACGTCATAGTAGTTGCTCTACGCAAGCTAGGTCGGATGAGCCGGTTAATCAACCATTATCTTAGATAATCGGGCACAGTTTGTACGTTTTTTTGTTGGTGGGTGGTGTGACAGGGAGGGGAATCCGAGTTTGAAGAAGGGTGCGGCGAGGACAGAATTTGTGAATTGATTCACTTGATTTCGGTCTGTCTTTTGGTTATATAGGGCCTTAAATCACTTACGGTAATACAATATTCGGAGGAATTGCAGATGGCAGACCGCAACGAAGCATATATCATTTCCGGGTGTCGGAGTGCGATTGGTGTTCTGCACAGTGGGTTGGCCTCGCTATCGGCGCCGCAGTTGGGTGCTCTGGCGGTAAAGGAAGCAGTCAAACGGTCCGGCGTCGAACCGGCTGATATCGAAGAAGTTATTATGGGCCATGTCGTGCAGGGCGGCGCTAACCAGGCTCCGGCCCGTCAGGCGGCGATTCACGGCGGGGTGCCGCCGGAAGCCGCGGCGATGACGATCAACAAAGTGTGCGGCTCGGGTCTCAAGGCGGTGATGCTGGCGGCCCAGTCGATCCGTGCCGGCGATCAGGATGTGATAGTGGCCGGGGGAATGGAGTCTATGTCCAACACGCCGCTGGCGATGCATGGCGCGAAGCGGGGCACGAAGTTCGGGCATCAGAAGATGCTTGATTTGATGATCACCGACGGCCTCTGGGACAGCTTCAACAACTTCCACATGGGTTCGGCTGCGGAACTGACACGGAAGAAAGCCGACATTACCCGCGAACAGCAGGATGAATTCGCGTTCAATTCGCACCAGAAAGCGGTCGCGGCGCAGGAAGCCGGGAAATTCGACGAGGAGATATTCCCGGTTGAAATTCCGCAGCGCAAGGGTGACCCGGTCATATTCAACAAAGACGAGGGACCGCGCCCGAGTATCTCGTTGGAAGGGCTTGCCAGGCTGCGTCCGGCGTTCGAGAAGGACGGCACGGTGACGGCGGGCAACGCGCCGGGGCTGAACGATGGTTCCGCCTGTACGGTGGTCGTGTCTGAGAAGTACATGAAAGAGAAAGGTCTCACGCCGATGGCGAAGATCGTTGAGTACTCTGTCGCCGGTACGCCGCCGGAAGACCTGTTTTTTTCGCCGATCTATGCTGTTCAGAAGCTCATGAAGAAGATGAATGTCGACATCAATCACTGGGACCTGATCGAGGCCAACGAAGCGTTTTCCGCGCAGGCGCTGGCCGACGGTAAAGGTCTTGGATGGGATTGGGATCGCGTGAATGTGCATGGCGGCGCGGTGGCGCTGGGGCATCCGATCGGAGCCTCCGGTACCCGGGTGCTGGTGACGTTGATGTCCGCGCTGAAGGATCGCGGTCTGAAAACAGGTCTGGCGACACTTTGTCTCGGCGGGGGTAACGCCGTGGCGCTGGCTATTGAAATGGTCTGACGACAACCCAGGGGAGATCTGCTGATATGAAGACTGATGACATAAAAAAAGTAGCCGTGATCGGTTGCGGGACCATGGGCAACGGTATTGCCCAGGTCTTTGCGCTGACCGAATATGACGTGCGGCTCATTGACATAGATCAATCGTATCTGGACAAGGCGATTGCAACGCTGACTAAAAGCATGGATCGCCTGATCAAAAAAGAGAAGATCACCGAGGACGACAAGAAATCGGCACTGGGACGGATCGAAACCAGCACCAGTGCAGGCGACGCCAAGGACTGCCAGTTGGTGATCGAGGCGGTTACCGAGAATCTGGGTATCAAGCTCAAGGTCTTTTCGGAACTCGCCGAGGCCTGTCCGCCGGAGACGATTTTCGCCTCGAATACTTCATCGCTGCCGATCACGCAGCTAGCGACTGCAACCGGGCGGCCGGAGCAATTTATCGGCATGCATTTCATGAACCCGGTGCCTATGATGAAACTTATCGAGTTGATCCGGGGCATGGCGACCAGCGATGACACGTACGCGATCATTGAGGAGCTTTCCAAACGACTGGGCAAGACGCCGGTCGAGGTGAACGACTTCCCCGGCTTCATCGCCAACCGTATCCTGATGCCGATGATCAACGAGGCCATCTTCGCCTATATGGAAGGGGTCGGAACGGTCGAGGCGATCGACGAGGTGATGAAGCTGGGCATGGCGCACCCGATGGGGCCGCTGACGCTGGCCGACTTTATCGGGCTGGACGTCTGCCTGGCGATTCTCGAGGTTCTGCACGAGGGTCTGGGTGATCCGAAGTATCGGCCCTGCCCGTTGCTGCGTAAAATGGTTCAGGCCGGTTATCTCGGTCGGAAAACCGGGCGTGGCTTCTACGACTACAGCAAATAAGGAGTTCTCGCATGGATTTTAAACTGTCCGAAGAGGACCTTGAACTGAAACAGATGGCCCGAGAACTGGCCGACAAACGGATCTACCCGATCGCCGAGGAAATGGATGAAAAAGGGGAGACGCCGGAGGACCTCATCAAGGAGTGTGCCGAGCTCGGCTATTTCGGGTTTACGGTGCCGGAAGAATACGGCGGCCTGGGACTGAGTGCGACGACGTTTATGGGTGTGCTGGAGGAGATCTGTGCGGCGTGTGCCGGGTTCGGTATCATGCTTTCGGTGCACAACTCGCTCTGCTGTGAGATTATCAAGCTGTTCGGCTCCGATGAGCTCAAGCAGAAGTATCTTCCGGAGATGGCTGCCGGTGAGCGTATCGGGGCCTACTGCATAACGGAGCCGGATGCCGGGACGGATGTTGCCTCGCTGTCGACCACGGCTGTTGAGGACGGCGACCACTGGGTTATCAACGGTACCAAGAGCTATGTGACCAACGGTGCCTTTGCCGGTGTGTTTGTGGTGTTTGCCAAGACCGATCCCGATGCCGGGCACAAGGGCATTTCATGCTTTTTGGTGCCGGCCGGCACTGAGGGTTTGATGATCGGCAAGGCCGAACGCAAGTGTGGTATCAAGGCGTCGGACACGCGCGAACTGAGCTTCGGCGATGTTCGTGTCCCGAAAGACCACATGCTCGGTGAACAGAGCAAAGGGTTCCGTCAGGCAGTGACGATCCTGAACTCCGGTCGTATTGGGGTGGCGTTTCAGTCGATTGGCATTGCCCAGGCAGCGCTGGATGAAGCGATCAAGTATTCCAAGGAGCGCAAGCAGTTCAACCAGCCGATTGCCAACTTTCAAGCGATTCAGTTCAAGCTGGCCGACATGGCGATGAAGATCGATGCCGGGCGACTGCTGGCCTATCGGGCCGCGCACTTAAAAGACAACGGCGAGCCCTGTCACCGTGAGGCCTCGATGGCCAAGCTGTTCTGTTCGCAGATGGCCAATTTCGTGGCCAACGAGGCGGTGCAGATTCACGGCGGCTATGGTTACATCAAAGAGTATGCGGTCGAACGATATTTCCGTGACGCCCGCGTAACGGAGCTGTACGAGGGTACCTCCGAGGCTCAACGGCTGGTGATTTCCAAGGACTTGTTAAGGGAGTAGCGCTGTGCTGGAAAAGAAACATCTCGAATACCGGGACACTATCCGGCACTTCATGGACGAGAAGATCGCGCCGAAGGCGGCCGAGCTTGACATAGAGCAGCGATTCCCCGAGGAGCACATGAAGCCCCTGACCGAGATGGGGCTGTTTGCGATGCTGGTGCCCGAGGAGTACGGGGGCCGTCCGACCGACACGGTGACGTACACGATTGCAGTTGAAGAGGCTTCGCGGGTATGCGGGTCAACCGGTATCATGCTGGCGGCCCACAACTCGCTCGGCTGTTTTCCGATTCTTGCTTTTGGGACCGAGGAGCAGAAGAGGAAGTATCTCCCGCGCGGCGCCCAGGGAGAACTGCTGGCGTTTGGTTTGTCGGAGCCGGACGCCGGGTCCGATGCCGGCGGGACACGCACGATGGCGCTCAAGCAGGACGATCACTGGCTGATCAACGGTTCCAAGTGCTGGATCACGTCGGCGACCAAAGCGTTTGCGACCATTGCCTCGGCCCGGACATCGGAAAACCCGGAGGATCGGGAAATTACCTGCTTCATCCTCGAGAAGGACTGGGAAGGGTATGCGGTCGGGAAGAAGGAGAACAAGTTAGGACTGCGCGGATCGGATACGGCTTTTTTGCATTTCGATGATCTCAAGGCGCCGTTGGATTGCCAGCTGGGCCAGGTCGGTGAGGGTTTCAAGCAGATGCTCAAGACACTCGACGGCGGCCGGATTTCTATCGGTGCGATGGCGGTCGGGCTGGCGCAGGGTGCGTTTGAGTGTGCGCTGAAGTACTCGGCAGACAGGGTGCAGTTTGGCAAGCCAATTTCCCACAATCAGGCCATTCAGCACAAGCTGGCCGATATGGCGACTGAAGTCGAAGCAGCCCGATTGCTGTGTATCGAGGCGGCCAAGATGAAAGATGCCGGGGTGCCGTTTGGACACTATTCGGCCATGGCCAAGTTGTACGCCTCGGAGATTTCGGTGAAAGTTTCGCGTGAGGCAATTGGTATTCTCGGAGCGGTCGGTGTATATACGGGGCCGTATCCGGCCGAGCGTATCTGGCGTGACGCCAAGTTGTGTACGATTGGTGAGGGTACATCGGAGATCCAGAAGCTGGTGATCGCCCGTAAGCTGCTGAAGGACATTGAAAACACAAAATAGCGACAAGCGTCTGCGCTGTTACAGGCGTTTAATGTATAGCGGCTTACAGCTCATATATAAAGTAGTTAGTTAGATATTTCGAAGACGTCGGACTCTCTTTGGCCGGGAGTGAATTCCATTGAGTTTGCCGACTTAATGGGTTATCTTATCAACTGATAGTAACGTGAAACACCTCGAATGCAGGAGGTTGCTATATATATGACACCTACTGATTTTATCTGGATGAACGGCAAGCTGGTCAAGTGGGACGAGGCGACGATTCATGTCTGCTCGCACGTGGTCCACTACGGCTCATCGGTGTTTGAAGGCATGCGGGTTTACAAGACTGCTGAGGGCCCGGCGGCGTTCCGTCTGCGCGAGCACAGCAAGCGCCTGCTTGATTCGGCCAAGATTTACCGCATGGACCTGCCGTATACGGCTGAAGAGATCGATCAGGCTATTTTGGATACGGTTGGGGCAAACGGTCTGGATGCCTGTTATGTCCGTCCGGTGGCCTACCGCGGTTACAATTCGCTGGGTGTGGATCCCTCCAACTGCCCGGTTGATCTGGCCATAGCCGTGTGGCCGTGGGGCCAGTACTTAGGTGAGGAAGCGCTGGAGAAGGGTGTGTCGGTCTGTGTGTCCTCGTGGAATCGCCTTGCCCCGAATACGATGCCGTCGATGGCTAAAGCCGGCGCCAACTACATGAACAGCCAGTTGATCAAGATGGAGGCGCTCTCGCATGGCTATGTCGAGGGCATTGCGCTGGATACCTCCGGTCATGTGTCTGAGGGTTCCGGGGAGAACATTTTCCTGGTGCGCAACGGGGCGCTGGTCACGCCGACTTTTGCGGCCTCGATTCTGCCGGGCATTACACGTCGCTCGGTCATCAAGATCGCCCAGGATATGGGGATCAAGGTGATTGAACAGAATGTGCCGCGTGAGGCGCTGTACCTGGCCAATGAGGTCTTCTTCACCGGTTCGGCAGCGGAAATTACCCCGATTTCCTATATCGACAATATCAAAGTGGGGGAAGGCGTCGCCGGACCGATCACCAAGAAACTTCAGAAGGCGTTCTTTGACATTCTCGAGGGACGCACCGAAGATAAATGGAACTGGCTGACGCTGGTGCCGAAGTACAACAACGTGACGGTGTAGTTCATGAAGCTGGCAATCGGATGCGATCACGCCGGGTTTGAGTTTAAGGAGCGGGTCAAGAAGATCCTCACCGGTTTCGGGCACGAGGTGACTGATGTCGGGGCGCATGGCAAGGACTCGGTTGATTACCCTGATTTCGCTCTCAAGGTGGCTGAGGCGGTCGGCGGGGGTGAGGTAGATCGCGGGGTGCTGGTATGCTGGACTGGCAACGGCATGAATATCGCGGCGAACAAGATGGCCGGGGTGCGAGCCGGAATGGCGCTCAATCCGGAGATGGCGTATCTCACGCGCCTGCACAACGACGCCAACGTGCTGACGCTGGCTCAGAAATTTACGCCTGAGGAGCAGCTTGACTCGATTCTCGATCAGTTCCTCAATACGGAGTTCGAGGGTGGCCGTCACGAGCGCCGGGTAAACAAGATCGTTTCGGTGGAGGAGCGTTCGAGCGCGAGCGGCTAGTTGGTGACACGTCGTTTTGACTTCGTAAGAGCCCGCAGTAAGCAGCGGGCCTTTTTGTTTGAACGCGCTTTCGAAAGTTCCTGATCATTCTTTTTTTGATTACAGCGTTTTCGGTTTCCGAAGCGGTTGCCGGTGAGCGTGATGATCAGGAGGGTTATCGATTTAAGTTGATTACGGCCGATCGGATTGTCGTGTCCGGCATCGGAGGCTCTTTTCAGGGCAACAGATTCGTGGGAACCATAGCGGGGGATCGAGTTGCATTTGAACTGTCAGAGATTCATGCTCTTTATCGCGATAACGGCACCTCGCTTAAGCGGGGCGCACTGACGGGACTTTTCGTCGGCCTGCTTGTCACCGGCCTGCTTGCCATAAACGAGTACCGGAACACAAAGGGCGACCCGTGGAATTGGTTCGATACGAACGACATACTGGTGAAATCGGGCCTTGCAGTCGCTGGTGGCACGATGCTAGGCGTTGCTGTTGGCAACAGCATCCATCGGTGGGAAACCGTGGTTGAGCCGACAGGATATTGGGGCAGTCAACCGGACGGGGATGTCTTTGTGGGGCTGACTTTGAATTTCTGAATACTCTCCCGCTCCGAATGGGGGAACTTTTCTCTTCCGTCACTACATTTGTCTATCAGGGCAAGGTAGTGGCCGGGCCGAATGGCCTTATTGGGACGTGCTTCCCAGGACGTGCTTCCCGGTGCTTCCCGGTTGACCTCAAACCGCGATTTTCGTACCTTGCGGTGTTGTATAAACGACTGATGAGTTTGGAGATATAGCCATGTCGTACTTAAAGGATGTCGATCCCGAAATATTTGATGCCATACAAAAAGAAACGGACCGTCAGGCCCACAAACTGGAACTGATCGCCTCGGAAAATTTTACCTCGATGGCGGTCATGGAGGCCGCCGGCGGGGTGATGACCAACAAGTATGCCGAGGGGTACCCCGGTAAACGGTACTACGGCGGCTGCGAGTGGGTTGATGTCGCCGAGGATCTTGCCCGCGAGCGGCTTAAACAGCTGTTCGGCTGTGAGCATGCCAATGTGCAGCCGCATTCCGGATCGCAGGCGAATATGGCAGTGTATATGACGGTGCTCGAGCCGGGCGATAAAGTTATGGGGCTGGATCTTACCCACGGCGGCCATTTGACGCACGGTCACCCGATCAATTTCTCCGGCAAGCTGTATGATTTCCACGGCTACGAGGTCGACAAGGAAACCGAGACAATTAACTACGACAACCTGATCGAGCAGGCGAAAAAGCTCCAGCCGAAAATGATTGTGGCGGGCGCCTCGGCCTATCCGCGCCTGCTGGATTTCGACAAGATCCGCGAGGCGTGCGATGCCTGCGGGGCGTACATGATGGTTGATATTGCGCATATCGCCGGACTGGTTGCGGCAGGGGTGCATCCCTCACCGGTACCGATGGCCGATTTTGTGACCTCGACCACGCACAAGACGCTTCGCGGTCCGCGTGGCGGGATAGTGATGTGCAAAGAGAAGTACGCCGCCGATCTGGACCGCACGGTCATGCCTGGGATCCAGGGCGGTCCGCTGATGCACATTATCGCGGCCAAGGCCGTGGCGTTCAAAGAGGCGCTGGAACCGGGGTTCAAAGAGTATCAGCAGCGTATTGTCAAAAACGCCTCGGTGCTTGCCCAAGAGTTGATGAAAAGAGGCTACAAGCTTGTCTCCGGCGGAACCGACACACACCTGATGCTGGTGAATTTTATCGACATCCCCAAAGTCACCGGCAAGAAGGTCGAGAAGGCGCTGGACAAAGCGGGCATCACGGTGAATAAAAACACCGTGCCGTTTGACCCGGAGAAGCCGTTTGTTACGTCCGGAATCCGTATCGGTACGCCGGCGATAACGACGCGCGGGATGGGGCCGGCGGAGATGGTGACGATTGCCGATTTCATCGATCGGGCGATCCAGAACCGCCTCAAAGAGGAAGTGCTGGAAGGGATCGCACAGGAAGTGGCTGAGCTGTGTGACAAGTTCCCGCTGTACGGCGAACTGGTCGAGCAGGTGTAAGGCGGCCGGGTGCGGTCGGGTTGGCTATTTCCGGTGAGTGAGAGGGATGGATCTTTGGCGGCTCGCTACTGGCCGTACGCTGTCTTTTTGGCAATAGTCGGCGTCTATTCGTGGTTTACGCTCCCGGACGGATTTAACGCCACCGATGAGGGCTATCTGCTGGCGCTGGGGCAGCGGGTAGTCGACGGCGAGGTGCCGTATCGGGATTTCTATTTTCTTCGCACACCGCTCTCCGTTTATATCCAGGCCGCATTGATTGGTTTGCTGGGCGAGAGCTACACGGTGCTCGCCTCGCGCATCTACTGGCTGGTCCAGATGACGCTGGCGACGGTGTTTTTGTCGTTCATCTATCGTCGGTTTGTTTCGACGGGAGAACTGGTCGCGCTGCTGCTGTCGACGTTTGCCATTTCAACTCTGCTGCTGCCGTTTCCGTGGTACAATTACGATGCAGTCTTTTTCGCGATTGTCACGGCACTGTGTATCCACAACCGGAAGTTCCTGCCGGCTGGGATCGCGGCCTTTCTGGCGGCGATGTGCAAGCAGAACTACCTGGCATTATTACCGGGCTATTTAATTCTCGCGGGAATAGTGCAGTGGCGGGTGCGATCGGTGACGCTTGTTTCGCGCAAAGATCTCATTCGCATGGCGACAGGGTTTTTGGCTCCGGCGGTGCTGTATGCCGGGTACCTGGGGATACAGGGGCTGCTGGGGGCGTTCTACAACAATGTCTTTGCCTGGCCGCCCAAAGCGAGCCAGACCGAGATTGGGTTCGTGCTGTTTCAGGATCATCCGGAGGCGCTGGTCAGGGCGCTGCCGATGATCGCGGTGGTGACGATCTGGTTCTACCTGAATCGGCTGCCGTTGATCTGGAAGATTATCGGTCGGTTTGCGGCGGCGGGCACGGCGTTCTGGATTCTATACTCGCATCACAATTTCGTATACGCGACCGTTTATTTCGGAATTACGGTGGCGGTGCTGGTGGCGATTCATTCCGTGCGGGGGAGAACAGGACTCAAGAACGGGGTCCTGCAGGCGCTGCTTCCGATGCTGATATTCGGCTTGATCCTGCAGTACCTCGCCGGGTTCAATTACACCGGAGTCATATTAGCGTATGCCGGGACCGGGTTGTTATTCGCGGTGGGGTGGGTTTTGCTGCGGCGCACGAGTACGATTGCTCACCGGAAATGGCTGGCGCTGGAGTTGCTGGTTCTGGTTCTGGTGGTGGGCTGGTTTCACCGGTATACGTACGTGTATAGGGATGCGGATCGGTCTGACCTGAAGTCCGAATTCCGGACTGAAAAGCTAGCCGGGATCGAATCGAGCCGCCGGAACACCTGGCAGATCGACCAGATCGTTTCGATTACGCGGGAGTTGACCGAACCCGGCGATCCGATATTTGTATTTCCGGATTTCCCGGTCTTTTACTACCTGACCGACCGGGTCAATCCGACCCCGATTGCGTGGTATATTCAGCTTGAATACGGCGGCCCGATGACCGAACGGGCGCTGGAGTCGTTGCGCAAGCAAGGGCCGAAGCTTATATTCGTTCAGACGTTTTTTGAAATCGACTATGTTCGCGAGGGCGCCGTTATCGATTACATGTCAATCCCTCGCTATGCTCCGATTTTCGATTTCATAACTCGGTACTACGAGAAGGATCGTGAAATAGGCGATATCGCGCTGTATCTGCCCCGGCGGCGGTAGCTCGGCAGGTCCTGACGATGCACGGAGGTGACGATGCTGTTTCAGGTAAGTATGTTTCCGACCAGCAAGAAAGGCACTTCGGCCTCGGCCGATGTGGCGAAAGTAATCGACATAATCGATAAGTCCGGGCTGGCGTACAAACTCACCGCTATGTCGACACTGATCGAAGGCGAGTGGGAAGAGGTCATGGACACCTTGAACAATGCGCGCAAGATGCTTCGGGAGAACGGGCACGAGCGGATTTACATAATTATCAATATCGATGACCGCAAGGATGCGAAGAACCGTATTACCGACAAGGTCCAATCGGTAGAACAACAACTTGGACGGGAGGTCAGCAAATGAGTGCCGACGTCGTCGTAGTCTACGTATCGCTGCCCCGCGAAGAAGCGAAGAACATGGCCCGGGCCTTGGTCGAGAATCGCATGGCGGCCTGTGTTAACATTATCCCGCAGATCGAATCGTACTTTTTCTGGGAGGGCAAGGCGGAGTACGATGAGGAGGCGCTGCTGATTATCAAAACGTCGTCGGCGCGGTTTGATCGGCTGCGGGATTTCATCGCCGAGGTCCACCCGTATGAGCTTCCGGAGATAATCGGTTTGCCGATTACGCACGGGTTGTCCGAGTATGTCGAGTGGGTGAAGAAAGAGTCGGAGGAGCAGAGCGCGGAGTAACTCGTGTAGTCCGTGCTCTGATGACGTCTGATGAAATGCCCCAACTGCGGACACGAAGAGGACAAGGTGGTTGACTCGCGCAAGTCGCACGATGGCCGGGCGGTGCGGCGACGCCGGGAGTGTCTCAACTGCAACAGCCGGTTTACGACGTATGAGTATGTCGAACATCAGCAGATAACGGTTCTCAAGGGGGACGGGCGACGGGAGGTCTTCGACCGAACGAAGCTCGAGCAGGGCATCAAGCTGGCCTGCAACAAGCGACCGGTGCCGCGCGAGAAGATCAAGGCGATGGTCGACGAGATCGAGGCTGATATCAACGCCCGGCCCGGTAACGAGATTGCTTCGTCGGCAGTCGGCGAGCTGGTTATGGACAAACTTCGCGCGGTTGATGAAATCGCGTATGTCCGGTTCGCCTCTGTCTACCGGAAATTCCGCGATACCGGGGAATTCCTCGAAGAGATCAAGAAGCTGCTGAAGTAGGGCTGGTCTTAGAATCGAATCAGTGGTTTGATGACATTGTCCTTTTTCTTGTCCATCATATCAAAAGCTTTGTCCAATTCATCGAAACCGAATTCATGCGTCGTCATTTTGGTCGGGTCGACTTTGCCGGTCTGTATTACACGCATGAGTCGTTTCATCCGTTCCTTGCCGCCGGGGCAGAGGCCGGTATTGATAACTTTGTTGCTCATGCCGACGCCCCACTCCATACGGGGGATTTTGACGTAGTCGCCCTCGCCAAAATACCCGGCAACCGAAATTGTCCCGCCGGGGCGGGTTACCTTGATGCAGTTCTCAAAGGTCTCCTGCGCCCCGAAAGCTTCGATCGACGAATCCACCCCGTCGCCGTCGGTTAGTTCAAGGATTTGCTCGACCGGATCGCCTTGCTTGAAATTCACCGTTTCATCGACGCCGTATGATCTGGCCAGTTCGAATCGATTATCGAGAGCATCAACGCCGATCAGCAGACCGGCTCCCTGCATTCGGGCGCCGGCAACGGCCATGAGGCCAACCGGTCCCAGCGCAAAGACAACCACCGTACCACCGATAGGGATATGGGCATGTTCTGCCCCCATGAATCCTGTCGACATCATATCGCAGGTGTAGACCGCAGCCTCGTTCGGCACATCGTCCGGGATTGGCGCGGAGTTGGCCTCGGCGCTGTTGACGGTGAAGTACTCAGCAAACACGCCATCCTTAACATTGGCAAACTTCCATCCTCCCAGCATCTGGGTGCACTGCGACGTATATCCGCGGAGGCAGTTCTCACACTTGTAACAGGGAGTAATGGCGTTCACTGCGACGCGATCACCCTCTTTGACCGTGGTAACCTCTGAACCGACTGCATGGACCGTGCCCACCGCTTCGTGACCAAGAGTAAGGTTTTCGCGCTCACCAAGGGCGCCGTGCACGGTATGGGCATCGGAGGTACAGACCAGGGCATGAGTTGTCTTGACGACGATCTCGTTGGGAGTCGGTTCCGGGATCGGTTTCTCAGTAAACCCCACGTTGTCGATCCCCTTCATTACGAATGCTTTCATCGTGTCAGCCATGTAGAGGCCTCCATTCCTTGACTACTTGTGGATCAGCCGTAAACAAGCGAGGCAAAGTGGGGAGGAGGCGGCAGGAGTGAGCTTGTCAGATCCGTTTTCAATCTCTGTTACCAATAGCAACCGAAGAGTGCCGGCTCAGTTCCGAATTTTGCCGGAAATCGCGCGGTTGGGGCTTGGAACATTCGCATTGACAACACCCGGTCTGCGTACGACCTTACTCCCGTTATGACTGACGAACCGCAACAGCCTGACAACACTGGATCCGGCGAAGAAAAGGAATCCCGGGGCAATGACGGCCTGTTCGGGAACATGCCGTTTCTGGAGCACCTCGAGGAACTTCGCTGGCGCCTGCTGAAGTCAGTTCTGGCGGTGGTGGTTATGTCGGGGGTGGCTTTCTACTTTTCCGATCAGCTGGTCTGGCTCATTAAGAAGCCGCTGGGGGAAACCAAGCTGTACAATATTGCGGTTACCGGGGCATTTTATGCCTATTTGAAAGTCGCGCTGGTGGCGGGTGTGTTGGGGGCGCTGCCGTTTGTGTTTTATCAAATGTGGGCGTTTATCTCGCCGGGGCTTTACAAGCGCGAGAAACTGGCGATCATCCCGCTGGTGATAGCCTCGACGTTGCTTTTTCTGACCGGGGCGGTGTTCTGCTATTTCACGGTGCTGCCGCTGGCGTTCAAGTTCCTGATCGGGTTCGGGGGGGAACTGATTATCAATACAATTACGATCGGCAGTTATATCAGTTTTGTAGGGCTGTTAATTATCGCGTTTGGAATGGGTTTCCAGTTGCCGATCCTGGCGTATTTCCTGGGGAAGATGGGACTGATCAACGCCCGAATGCTGGGTAAGGGGCGGCGGTATGCCTTTGTGACTATTTTAATTGCCGGGGCGATCATCACGCCGCCGGATATTTTTACGCAGGTGCTCCTGGCGATCCCGTTGTATATCCTGTACGAGGTATCGATTATCGTCGTGCGGGTGGTGCAGCGGAAGAAACGCGAGAAGGATCTGGGCGAGAAAGAGGCCGCCGAGTTGCCGTACGGCCGTGAGGAGTGAGGACAGCCATGGGTGATTGTCGGCGTGGCAGCGGAAGCCGCCTGACTAAAGTCAAAGACCTCGAACAAACTATCCCCGTTATTGTTAAAGAGAATCCAACAAGACCGCTCGGCCCGGTCGTACCACGTGCGACTGCCTGTGGCGGCCTTGATATGTGTATACGAGAGTGTGATAAAGGACAGAGTTATGAGCAACCAGACGCATTCGGCGCCGGCGGCCCAGCCGGGTATCGCGGGCGTTAAACATATTATCGCAGTGGCCAGTGGAAAAGGCGGCGTGGGTAAGTCCACGGTGTCGACCAACCTGGCGTATGCGCTGCACCACACCGGGGCTAGTGTCGGCCTGATGGACGCCGATATCTACGGTCCGAGCCAGCCGGGTATGCTCGGTTCCGGCGATGCCAGGCCGGAAGTGGGCGGTAACTATCTTGAGCCGGTCAAGAAGCACGGGATCAGTTTTGTCTCGATGGGACTGCTGGTGCCGGATGATGGTCCGGTGGTATGGCGGGCGCCGATGGCCACCAAGATGATCCAGCAGTTTATCGGGTCGGTCATGTGGGGTGACCTGGATTACCTGCTTATTGACTTGCCACCGGGGACTGGTGATGTGCAGATCACGCTGACCCAGCAGGCAGCGCTCTCCGGCGCGGTGATTGTCACCACGCCGCAGGAAGTGGCAATCGGGGTGGCCCGCAAGGGCGTGCGGATGTTCCAGCAGGTCAAGGTGCCGATTGTAGGTGTGATCGAGAACATGTCCGGGTTTATCTGTAAGCATTGCGGCAAGGAAACAGCCGTGTTCCGCGAAGGGGGTGGGAAGAAGCTGGCTGAAGAGTTTGGTGTGCCGTTTCTGGGTGCGCTGCCGCTGGACCCGGAGATCATGCAGAGCGGGGAAGAGGGCCAGCCGGTTCTCACGCGGGGAAGTGACAGTGTCGCAGCCAAAGCGATTGTGGCGGCGGCCGAGGAAGTCAAAAAAAGCGTTATGGAGATAAAGAACCGTTTCGCGGCCGATGAGCCGAACGAGATGGAACTGGTCAACGACAACGAACTGCGGATCCGCTGGGGTGACGAAACCGAGACACGCCACACGGCCTATAACCTTCGGGCCAACTGTGCGTGCGCCGAGTGTGTCGATGAGGACACCGGGCAGAAAATCCTGGACAAAAAACGGATCCCGCTTGATATAAAGTTAAAGGACATTAACCCGGTCGGGCGGTACGGTGTATCGATTCAGTTTTCCGACGGCCACAATACCGGGATTTACACTTTCAACCGGCTGCGCGAGCTGGATGAGTCCGAAACGGAACAGGAAAGCTTCGACGTATAAACACCGGGAGTGATTAGTATGACTGACGAGACGAAAATTCAGATTACCGGCGAACCGACGCTCGATCCGGGGGTGTGCAAATTCATTGTCGACCGGGATATTTTTACCGACGGCACGGTGAACTGCCGGTCGGCCGAGATGGCCAAAGGGTCGCCGCTGCTTGAGGCACTGTTTGAAATTGAAGGCATCAGCGAAGTGATGGTGGCCGGCGACACGCTGACGATTGCCAAATCCACGGTGGACCCGTGGCCGGTGGTCGGCAAGCAGATCGGCGCGGTTATTCGCGAGAAAATCAACTCCGGCGAGACGTTGATTGATCCGGACATCAAGAAAAAGACGCCGTCGGAGGAGGAAATCCGGACCAAAATCGAGAAGCTGTTTGCCGAGCAGATCAACCCTGCGATAGCCTCGCACGGCGGCATGGTTGAGTTGGCCGATGTCGAGGGTACGACCGTGTACCTGCGCCTGGGCGGCGGCTGCCAGGGCTGTGCCTCGGCGAATGTGACGCTGAAGCACGGCATTGAGCAGGCGATCCGGCAGGAAATTCCGGACGTGACCGAGATTCTGGACGTGACCGATCACGAGGCCGGCGCCAACCCGTATTATTCGTGAGTAACCGGCTGGTGTCATCTCTGAGAGCGAAGGCGAAGCAATCTCGTTTTTAGCCGGCCTTAGCAATAGATAATGGGAACCTATTACCTCCATTATTGGTTCCGGTGAGTAAGTAGGTGGTAGTTCGCCGAAAGTGAGTGAGTGTTGATCCCGGTTGACCGAAAGGATTCGGTCAGTCGGGGTCTTTTTTTGTGGAGCGGCCGACTTCCGACATTCGAGGACGTCATCCTTCGACTCCGATCAGGGTGACTTGAGGGAGATTGCGCAGGTTTGCAGTGTGTCATGGTGATCGGAGTCGAACCATCACCGGTCCGGTAAAAGATGTCAAGACCGCAGGGGTCTTGATCTGCGAAGACACTTTAAGGGTACAGGGTAATCGATTGAGCAAGAAAAGTTTAATGTTGGGGCAAGACGGACACAGTAATCCCCGGCTGGCGGTTTGGATCGATGTGCTGGACGATGTGCGGGCGCGGACAAAGCGGTATGTCCAGGGGCTGACCGCCGAGCAGTTGGCGTGGCATCCGAACCCAAAAGTCGAGTCGATCGGAACGCTGTTGCTGCATATTGCAGCGGTCGAGTTCTCGTATATCCAGGAGGACATTATGAAGCGCCCGATGGGGGAGGAGTGGAAAATGGCCTTTCCTGTCCGTTTTGATATGCCGCAGGTGTCGGGTGAGCCGCCGGAGTTCTATATTGGCAAGCTCGATGAGGTCCGGGTGCAGACGCTGGAGGTGCTGGGCGGGCTGACCGATGCTGATCTGGGCCGGATGATAGAGCCGCTGGAGCCGGGCAATTCGGGTGCGCCGCCGGTCGAGTATTCGATTGAATGGATTTTGTACCATGTGACCGAGCATGAGGCGCATCACAAGGGGCAGGTGGCGTTGATGAAGCGGCTGCTGCCGGGTTGATGCACACGCCCCACGCACCGTGGGTGCGCGGGCTACGATTGACATCTGCCTCGGGCGTGCTGCTCCGGCCCGCCGCCGCGAGTAGGGCGGAACCCGAAGTGGTTCCGCCGAAGACCGGATGGCAGAACTGCTAAAGAGTTCTGCCCTACTGATCAGTTTCGGGGCGGTTCGGTGCAGGTGGCAGTTGACAAGGGGCGGGCGGCGGTGTAGATTAATGTCGCCTGACTAAAGAGAGATACAAGGCGGGTGTAATTCAGTGGTAGAATGCAAGCTTCCCAAGCTTGACGTCGCCGGTTCGAGTCCGGTCACCCGCTTTTATTGCTCGGGCGTACTAACCCTTTTCAGAATGCAGTCACGATAGCTGCGTCAATTCAAGTGGGGCAATCACTTACAAAGCGGAACGGTTGCTGCTCTCTTTTGTTATATCAGCAGACAGATCAAGCCTCTCACTTCGTGCCAAAACACCATAGCCGGAAAACTGCAAAGGAGTCCCTTATGCGACCACTCAGAATATCGCTTTGTCTGTTGACCCTAACCGTACTGTGTTTTGTCCCGGCCGGGAAAGCCGTGGCCGACGACGGCCCGGGGGCCGGGTTTGGCGCACGCCTCGGGCTCGGGCTGGAGCCGGACCAGTTTGTAATAGGGCCGCAGGCAGTGTTCGGCAATTTAGGAGGACTTCTCCGGGTGGCGCCGTCGTTTGATTTCGGGTTCGGCAGCGACGTGACAACCTATTCGCTGGATATGGATCTTCGACTGAATCTCTTCCAGTTGCCGGGGTCGAGTGCCAACCTGTATTTTGACGCCGGGCCGTCACTGGTGCATTTCACGCCGAGTGAGGGGGACGGTGATACCGAAATCGGGGCCAACCTCGGGGTCGGGGTAGTGCTGCCGATGGGGAGTTCGAATTCGTATAATGCTGAGGTTGCGTTTGGATTTGGAGACGTGACCGAAATCCGGCTGTTGTTTGGCATGTATTTCGGCCGGGGGGCCGGCGGCCCGAGGGACGTGGATGAGACGGATGTTAATGTCGATGTGGAGGTTGAGGGCTGAGGGCTGAGGGCTGATGGGTTTATCAGCTGATGGGCTGATGGGCTTATCATGTTACCGCAAAGTGATACTGTCCTGTAGTAGCAATGTAGAAATGTCCTCTTGC
>CAZTBP010000021.1:0-73992 GCA_964612145.1 uncultured Ignavibacteriales bacterium
CCTCCAATCTACCAAATAATCCCTAAATGTCAAGACTTTTTTCACAAATAACCAACATACGAGCACCCGTAGTAATAAAAACAGCCGGCACCGCGCCTGATCATCAAGCCTGATTCCAGAGCAGTCGATGGACACCAGTGTCGATTCAAATGGCTGTGCAGCCAGGCATACCAGCCGGGTGGACATCTCAGGTGGGTTGTCTGCCGATATACAATTCGGTGCGAGGAGAAGGGGATGAGTGGCACTAATAGTGAAGAAGTTCACAAACTCGACCCGCCAGCTGGCTCAAAAGACGACGATGCCGAGTTGATGCTTGATAAGCATTCCCGGGAGAGATCGTGATTATCTTCACAAGGGTCCATTCGGTTACATGCTCTGAAGGTGGTGGAAAATTGCCGAGCACGTAGACTCAATTAGATACGATGTAGGCCTTTCGAGCCTCATGCCGGTGGGTCAGTGTGTCAAAATTCACACGCTGGTCAAAGCGAAAAGGACCGACTCGGGAAGTATCCGAGCCGGTCGGTTGTTCACTTTTTGAACAGCGCCTGAACGTGAAACCCCGGCCTATCGGGCGCGGTATTTTTCATATAACTGCTTTTGCTTGCTGTCTAGATCGACCTGCCGGCCCTCGATAAATTCCAAAATGACCCGATGATTGAGCGGGTCGAGGATGTCTCCCTCGGACACAATCAAGGTCGCCTTCTTACCGACTTCAAGTGACCCGAGCCTGTCGGCGACGCCTAGAATTTCGGCTGTGGTCAGGGTTAACCCGCGCAGGGCGACCGGGTAGGGCAGGCCAAACGCGACTGCCTGGCCGGCCTGGAGAGGCAGATTTCTAACGCTGGTGGAGCGGTGACCGGAGGAGAAGCAAAAGGTCACGCCGGCCTCATGGAGAAGCCTCGGGATTTTGTACTCCAGATCGTAGTCATCATCGGAACGCATCGGCAGCCGCTGGACCGGCCCGAAAATAACGGGAATTCGGCGGGAACGCAGCATTTCAGCGGCTTTGTAGGCTTCGCGTCCCCCGGAAATTATCAGCCTCAGATCATATTCATCGGCGAATGCAACGGCTTGTTCGATCTGTCGGAAATCGTCGGCGGCAACTATCAGCGGCATGCGCCGCTCGAACATGGGGACGAGACCCTCCCAGCGAACGTCAGCGGGGAGATCGGGATTTGCCTGCCGGGCGTTGTAGTAGGAGCGGGCCTTGTCGAAGATCTTCCGCAGGCGGGCTTGTTCCTCGGCCTGGTCATTCTTCTGTTCCTCAGCCGACTTGTCCATCCACCAGGCGTCGACAATTCGGACACTTGGCCAGGAAAGATGGACGCCCACCGACTTCTGTTCGACCGCGTCTTCAGCCGTCCAACCGTCGAGGTTCATCAGGCTGGACCGACCCTGAATGAGGCGCCCGCCGGGAACGACGAGGGCGGTGGTGACGCCGTTGGACCGGACGGTTGGGATAATTTCTGAGTCCCAGTTGTAGGCGTTGTAGGCGAGGATTTCGCCGTTATCGAGGCCGCGTTCGTTGAGGTCACTGGTAGCCCTGACAGCATTGATCTCGGTCAGTCCGAGGGAGGTGTTGGCGGCAATGAGGCCGGGGTAGACAATTCGGCCGGAGATATTGATGACACGGGCGTCTTCAGGGGCCGTGAGTTTGGGGCCGATTTCGGCTATTAAGCCGCCTTCGAGGAGAATATCGGTAGATTCAAGCAATCCATTAGATACCGTCTGTAAGTCACCGTTTGTTAGTAGGATCGGTTGTTCCTGAACTGGTCCAGGGATGACGTTATGGGCGTATGCAGAGCCCGCAAGGAACAGCGAGATTGCCAGGGCTGTTGCGAGGCGCGTTTTTCGAGTCGTATCAGTTGTCATTGTTGTCACCTCCGTCACTTGACGTTCCCCAGGGATGGCCGTGGTTGTCCGGAGGTTTATGGCCTCCAATACGCTTGCTGGACCGCCCGTTTTTGCCATTGCCGTCGGCCGCCAGAGCCTTTTGCACCAAGGCCTGTTTTTCGGCCTGAATCTGCTCGCGCAGGAGGCTGTCAGTGGCCAAGTCAAAGTACCGGGCGCCGTCGACCCAGGTTTGTTCGGCCCTGGCGTAGATCGAGAGCGGGTTGTCGCTCCAGATCACGAAATCGGCGTCTTTGCCCACGGTGAGGCTACCGACACGATCGTCGACACCGAGGATCTTAGCCGGGTTGATGGTTACCAGTTTCAATGCTTCCTCCGGCGACATGCCGGTGTACATGATTGACTTGGCGGCTTCCTGATTGAGTCGGCGGGCGAGATCGGCGTTGTCCGAATTCACCGCGACCGTCACGCTCCGCTCGGCCATCAGGCCCGGTGACTGGGGTATGGCGTCATAGGTTTCAAACTTGTAGGCCCACCAGTCAGAGAAGCTGCCTACGCCCGCGCCATGGGCCGCCAGTTCGTCGGCAATCTTGTAGCCTTCGAGGCCGTGACCGAACGAGCGGACAGTAATGCCGAAGTCTTCGGCCAGCCGAAGCATCATGAGCATTTCCGGGGCGACGTAGGCATGGCAGGTGATAAACGTCTGGTTGTTAAGCACTTCCCGAAGAGCTTCCAGCCGTAAATTGCGTCTGGGTCGGATGGTCTCTTCCTTTTGCGATGAAGATAGCGCGTTGTAGGCTGCCCAGTCCTGCTCATACTGACGGGCGGCCAGCAAGTAATCGCGAATAATGGCTTCGACACCGGTCCGGGTTTGGGGGTAGCGGATATTGAACCGCTCGCCCCAGCCGGATTGTTTGACGTTTTCGCCCAGGGCGAATTTTATTCCCTGGTCGGCGGTCTTGAACAGAATGCCGTTCTCGTCGTGTCCCCAGCGCAGCTTTATCACGGCGTCATGTCCGCCTATGGGGTTGGCTGAGCCGTGCAGCAGGCGGGAAGCGGTAAGGCCACCGGAAAGCTGGCGATAGATGTTGACGTCATAGGGATCGATAATGTCTTTGATTCGGACCTCGGACGAGACGGCATCGGTGCCTTCATTGACGTTTCCGGAAATCGCAATGTGTGAATGTTCGTCGATTAGACCAGGGGTTACGTGCTTGCCGGTGGCATCGATGATCCTGACGTCGTCAGGGCTTTCCAGGTTGCTGCCAACGCCAGCGATTTTGCCGTCGACCACAAGGAGATCGGCGTTTTCAATTACGCCGGCTTCATCGACCGTCCATATGGTGGCATTCCGGACGAGGACGTTTTCCGGTCGAGCGGGCTGATCTACACCGTATGAGCGGTTCGGGATTGTCAGTTTTGAGAGGAGGCTGTCGGGCCTGTCTTCCGGAGAGTCGTCGGATTCAACGGTGTCAAGTTCAGGGGCATACTGGGCCCGACGGACCGCGGTCCATTCGCTCCAGTCGCCATTTGGAAAAGCAACGGTGCCATAGAGCAGGTCGTCGTCCAGACGAGCGGTAAAGCGCGTTAAACCGGGTGCGTCGGAGCCAAGGTCGGCCCTGAATTGGATCTTGTTATGGTCAATGGATAGATCGCCGGCGGTTGTGGTGTCCGAATCTACTATCAGGCTGGCTTCGGGTTTCTTCAGCTTGCCCTTGACAGACAGCGTTCCTGAAAGGCCATCTAAGTGGAAACTGTACTCGCCCCGGAATTCCGTATGTGACAGAGGCTCGAATTCATAGTGGTTGCCTTTGACCCAGACAGACAGGATATCGGTGGTGTCGGCGAACAGGTCGCCTTCGGCAATAATAAACGAGGCGAGCTTTCCGGGTTCGAGAGTGCCAAGATATCGGTCGACGCCGCAAAGCTCCGCAGGGACGCTCGTAAGAGCTTCCAGGGCAGTTCGGGGTGGCAGACCCGCTTTGACAGCTTCTCGGACATTGCTCAGGTATTTGGTTTTCTTGTCCAGTCCAGTCGAGGTAAAGGCAATCCTGGCACCGCGTTTATGAAGCTCAGAGGCGTTGGTCGGCGCCCGTTCCCAATGGCGCAAGTCGGCCAGAGTAACATCCAGTTCGTCTTCCAATGTGTTCACTTCCGGTACGCCGGGGAAATTGACCGGGAGTACAATCGGAAGATTCCATTCGACGATATCCTGAGCCCGCCGGTATTCGTAACCGGATCCTACCAATGTAAGCGGCAGGTCAAATTCATCGCCGAGGCGCGCGGCTCGAAGGAGGTCGAGATCATCGTTGACATGGAAGAAGACCGGGTCGCCGGCGTCGCGGGCGAGGGCCTCGATAGCGGCATTGAATTCCGGCATCGGCTGTCGCTGATTTCGTTCCCAGGCCCGATGGGCCTGTTGGTACCAGTCAACGTCGTAGTACATCTGGCGGATAAGGGCGATAATACCCATCAGGGAACTCGGATATTCCTGTGGTGAATTGCCTTTGCTGAATGACAGGGAGTGACAGGCATGGGGGCGGATTATAATGTTATTGGGCAATCCCTCAGACAGCGAAACCACGGCTGATCGGCCCCGAAAGATACCATCCTCGCGGCCGGTGCGGACAGCAACAAATCCCTGGCTGCGATACCGATCGGCGGCAGATGAATCCGGTTTGAAATACTCGACCCAGTCTTTTTCGGCATGGATGGCGTCATTCCAGGCTTCGGCCCCGACTCGCTCGGCCTCGTACTGGGGCGTCCGGTTTCGTGAGCGGCGATCGGACTTTTCAATCTCCAAGCCGTATTCTGCGACGGGGTCGACAAAGCCGGGATAAATGGTGTGGCCATGAGCATTGATAATGGTCGTGCCGTCCGGTATCTGCACGTTTTCCCCGACAGCGACAATCACACCGTGTTCGTAGAGAAGGGTTCCGTTTTCAATCGCCCGGTCAGCATGGACTATGATGCGAGCGTTGGTTATTGCCGTCCGTGTCGGTGTGTTGTCATGCAGGCCGATTGTGGGTGTGGTGTCCACGGCTGTGGCGGTTGAAAAGAGCAGAACAGAAAGCAGGGCATAAAGCAGGTTGCGATTCATGAATAACCTTCACTTCCACTGAGGTTATTGTGACAGTACAAGAATCACGGACTATGTGATCCCTTATTCTAAGACGTACGGCTGAGGCGTAATATGGTTTCACTGACCGGAGAATGCAAGAGGAAATCCAGACTCAGGCAGTAGGCTTTGGGGATAAGTGAGAGTGGTGGTTCCGCGGCTAAAACTACGGGCAGGAGGCCGGGGCCTGTCCGCCCTGGAACAGGTAACCGACAAGGTATGTGATGTCGGATACGTTTGGATCGTCGCCGGAGTCACCGTCGACATTTCCTTCTTCGAGGCATGGTGGAGGCGTGCCACCGGCAAAAAGAAAGTCGACGAGATAAGTAAGATCGGATATGTTTACTTCGTCCAGGCTGTCACCGTTGACATTGCCGCGTATGGGATCGACACAACAGCCCGCATCGCAGGCATCGCCAACGCCGTTGCTGTCGCTGTCAGCCTGATCCGGGTTTGGGGTCCAGGGGCAATTGTCCAAGGTGCAGGTGTTGGCAGGGAATCCGGGATTGCCGAAGCCGTCGCCGTCGGTATCGGTGCACGTGTCGCAACTGTCGCCAATACCATCGGCGTCGATATCACTCTGGTCGACATTGGCGATAGACGGACAGTTGTCGCAGTCGTCGCCAATGGTATCACCGTCGCTATCGATCTGGGATGGATTGCTGACCGACGGGCAGTTGTCACAGCTGTCGGGGTGGGAGTCCAGATCAGCGTCGGCCAGATCGTCGAAGCCGGCGCAAACATCACAGCCATCGGGGACACTGTCGCCATCAGAATCAACGTTGTCATCGAATCCAGCGCATATGTCGCAGCCATCCGGTACGCCATCGCCATCGGAATCGATGTTGTCGTCGAAACCGGCGCAAATGTCACATACATCACCGACCCCGTCACCATCGGAATCAGCCTGATCCGGATTGAATGTATCGGGGCAGTTGTCCGTTGGGCATTCGTTCTCCGGAAATCCAGGGTCACCGAAGCCGTCGTTATCCGAGTCAATGCAAATAAAAGAGTCGATCGCAATTTTAGTGACAAACCAGTCATAGGCACCGTTTGATGTATCCTGGATAGCATTAACGGCGGGGAAGAAGAAGGTGCTGGTATACCCACCAATGTACGCGTTCTGGCCGGTGTCGACGGCGATACCGTAGCCGAACTCAAAACCACCGGCGCCGAGGAATGTGCCGTAGATGAGGCTGTCACCGGGCTTGGCAAAGCAATGTACGAAGACATCCGTGAAGTTGCTGTAGGTGCTGTCCACGGCGTTCTTGGTCGGGAAGTCAAATGAGGAGGTGTTTCCGGTAACATAGACGTTGCCGTCGGCATCGACATCGATGGCGGCAGCCAGGTCACTCTTATTGCCCCCGAGAAAGGTGCTGAAGCTCAGGGCGTTGCCGGCCGGAACGAATTTGGTAACGAAGGCATCGATACCGCCATTCGCCGCAACATCATAGGCGTTCAGCACAGGAAATCCGCTGGAGCCGGTGTAGCCGGTAACGTAGACATATCCGGAATCGTCAACATGCAGGTCGAGGCCCGCTTCGTTGTCTGAGTCGCCAAGGTAAGTGCTGAAGATCTGGCTTCCACCGTTGGAAGCGAATTGGGCCACAAAAGCGTCGCCAGTATTCGTGCCGCCACCGTAGGAACTGTCAAAAGGGTTCCGGAGCGGGAAGTCACTGGACGTCGTGTAACCGGTGACGAAGGCTTCGGTACCGGCGTTGAGAGCTAATCCCAGCGAAGCTTCATCGCCGGCGCCACCGAAGTAGGTGGAGTAGACCAGCGATTGGCCGTCAGAGCTGAATTTGAGAAGGAAAGCGTCCGAAGTGCCGTCGAGCGAGTTATCGAAAGCCGACGCTGTCGGGAAGTCGGCTGACTCAGTTGACCCGGTCAGATAAATTGAACCGCTACCGTCGACTTCGACAGCATCGCCGGCATCAGAGCCTGAACCGCCGAGATATGTCCCCTGAATGATGTCATCACCGGTTGTCGACAGTTTCAGGATGAACGCGTCTTCGGACCCGTTCAGTGATCCCTGGTAGGCATTTACCGTTGGCAAATCGGTGGAGTTCGTTTGACCGGTCAGGATCGCCTGACCACCGTCGTTCACGATAATGCCGAAACCGTAGTCGTCCCCTGTCGAACCGCCGATATAGGTGCTGTAAATCAGAGAATCACCGGCCGGCGAAATTTTTGCAGCGACAATGTCGTATCCGGAAATACCGCCCCCGTTATAGGTGCTGTCCAGGGCGTTCTTGAGCGGGAAATCCGATGACGCCACATACCCGGTGACATAGGCGTTGCCCTGACCATCGATTGTAAGATCCCGACAGAAGTCGTTGGCAGTGCCGCCGAGCATGGTGCTATATTCAATTACGGGGTCGATGATGAGGGGAAGGTCCTTGTCGTAGCCCTCGGGAAATACGAATCCGAAAGAGTGCGGCCCGTGGATTTCAAACTCGGCCTCGACCGGGGTCATATAGCCGCCATGCGGCTGGTAGACGACTGGGGCACGCTCGACAATTGAACCGTAGTCGGTGTTTATAATCAAATGGCCCTCGGTGTCGAGCGCGATATCGTCCGCACCGCTTATACTTATGCGAATTTGATCGGGGGAAGCGCCAACAGCCACTTCAAAATCGTATTCGATATCGCTGCCGTTGGTGTGGTAGACGAGGTCGATACCGTCATAGATTCCCTCAAAGACCACTTCACCGAAGTGAGGGACAGATCGCTGCCAATTGCCCGGATCATTTCCCAACAGATAACTTGTTGGTGTTTTATCAAGTCGAGTACGTCCGTAGACGGTGGGGGTAGCATTGGCACCGTCAAACGATATGCGTACGAGGCGATATTCAAAGCTATCGGGCTGTTGCGGGCGGTCGTAGCCGAAGCGAGAGAGATCGTCGGGATAGCTTGCCGGTACAATATGGTTGATGAAGTGATAATAGACTTCGTTTTGACTAAACCAGACGATTGCCCCGTTGGCATCCGACCTGAATGTTACCAGATCAGAGTATTGGCCCTGGTTGGGGATAAACGATACAGACTGATTGAGCAACCTGTTGTAGGCAGCGAGATCATTCGAACTGACCAGATCCCCCGTATTTTGACTAGCGCCTGCGTACGAAGTCGGAGCGGTCAGCCCGAAGATCAGGATGAATACAGTAATAAAAAGCCGCAAGGGCTTAGACCCGCAGTATGTCACCTGTTTCTCCGGATGTCGTCCAGCAAGTAAATAGGAAGTGTTGTCAATGTACCAGACAATGGTAATAAACAACATTTCCCTAAGTTGTCAAGTTCAATTACGCATAGGGTCAGGTTAACTACTTGTTGAATCGACACATATTGACATTTTGTTAGCCTCGATTAAGAGACGATTGCAGTTGCGCTACAGACGGTTAGAGGTGAGTCGCAGGAGCCATTACAGGATGAGACAAGCGATTGCTCCGAAACTAATAAAATGTCAACATCTCGGGTCTGGATTAGTCACTACAGTTTGGCGGGGGACCGCCCAGGAAGAGAAAGCCAACGAGATATGTAATGTCATCGACAGCAGGTGCAGCACCGCTGCTGTTCATATCGGCGGCCTCCAGGTAGGGGGGCGGCGGTCCGTTGCGAAACAAGTAGTCGATCAGGAAGGTCAGATCGTCGACCGATGGCTCGGCTCCATCACCATTTACGTCACCACAGATATATTGCGGAGCCGGAATGACCGTCAGGATAATCGGAATAGTCGCCTGATTCTGATTAGGATCATTATTAGAGATGAGGATGTCCGCCGAGACTGTGCCGGAATCAACGCCCTGGGTCGTTATCGTCACGTCGAGAGTATCGGCGAGGCCGGGGTCGATTGCTCCGGCGTTCTGGCTGACGGTCAGCCACTGGAGCGGATTGATGAACGTTACTGCCAGCGAGTCTTTGAGGTATGGTGTGAGGTAAGCGACCTCGAGGCCGTCGGCACCGCTCGGACTCTCAATTCCAATTGTGGCGTGCTCGGTGTCAAACCCGGAATCAATGGCAAGATACTGGTACTTGATGGTGCCATTGGAGTGCAGGATCACCTGAGCTGTGATGACGTCCCCGGGCGCGGCCATGTATTCCGGATAGTCAACGAACTGGATAATACAGCGTTCACCATCGGTGTGAAAGTACACGGCGGCGTTCGCGTTGTCATCGTCGATCGGATTGAGGTCGTCCCACAACCAGGCCAGCATGGCATTTGGCACCGAATCGTTCGGGATACTCGTTTTGAATCGCGTCGAGAGATCGTCCGGAGAGAAACTAATCAGGCCGTTGGACCCGATATAGCACTGATCGAAGACTGACTCATAATAGGGGAACGAAAATCCGATCTGGTGTGGCCCGGTGAAAGTATCATCACCGAGCTGGTCAACGATATTGGTGCCGATGCCACTGATATCAATCCAGTCGAAAGCAGGACCGTCCGCCTGGTCAGAGTCCACCCAGAAGTAGCCGTAGGCATCCGGACCACCGGCGTTGAACAGCAATTCGTGCCCGGTCCGTTGATCGAGATCGCCTTTGGACTGCTCGTACGATTGGAATTCCTCGGGATAGGTGCGAAAGGCAGGCTCCAGTTGGTCTGAATCTAAAAGGGACATCAGCAGAGTATCGCTGGTAGTGACCCTGCGGATGTTGTAGCTGAGGCCGCCCTGACCAATGTTGCTTATGACAATTTGGCTGGTCGCAGTGTCGCCGGCATCCAGTTCATATTCCATCGAGAGCGGTGTAGCCTGCAGCTGAGGCGGGACATCCACCCGTATGTCATCGATGAACCAATTGTCGCAGTTGACGCATGAACCAAGGGATCGGAACCGCAGTTGAAATCCGCTGTGGAAGGCGTCGGGACCGAGTGAGATAGATCGCTGCTCGAAGCCGCCCATGGGGGAGCCGTCGCCCGGTGCTTGATCGAGCACCACCCAGCCGCCCAGTGAATTCTTGAACTCGACAAACAAATCTTCTCCAGGATCGGGCGGTTCTGAGATGGCTCGCTGGAAGAAATAGGACAAGATGACATCAGTCTGGCTGCCCAGGTCGATTGTCTGGGACGTAATCGTATCCGCTGGACCGTCAAGGTTGAGCGCATACGGAGCGGATGGTGGATTGAGGGCCTCGGTTGAGACCTCGGCTCCTGAATTCAACGGCCAGCGCAAGACAATCAGGGTATCTTCCGGAAAAGAGGCGAACCACGGGAAGCCGCCCGGCGGACCGGAAGAAATAGTTGTCAGCTCAGAGGAATCCTGTACAGTGGAATCATTGAATGAGGTAGCGATCACGAGAGACTGGCCAAAGTCGTTGGTTTCGGCTGCAGGTGGAACGGCAACCTCGACAATTATATTGGTAGAGTCGCCAGGGGCGATCAAGTTGGTCTGGCTGATCACTGACACGCCCGCACTATCGAGAATGACGGCCTCCCAGTCTATTGTTGATTGGGCGGTCAGCTCGTACTGGTCGCTGTTCAGGCCCTTGTTGGTGATAGTCAATCCGTATCGAACGGCATCGCCGGATGACCCGTATTGCGAGGCGAGCGCGGGGGTCACTCGCAGGTCGTAGCTGGGCGGATCACCAACATAAACGTCATCAATGAACCAGTCATCGAAGTCTCCGGCATTGCCAAAATTTCGCAGTCGAAGCCGGAATTGACGGTGACGGGCATCGGGTGGCAGTTCTAATCTAACCTCTTCGAAGTTCGTCATGTCCGGGCCATCGCCGGGGTACTGTGCGATTATTTGCCAATTGCCGGTGGAATCAAGATACTCGACGAAAAGATCGTCGCCGACTTCGGGCGACTCGCCGAGCCCGGTGCGCTGGTACGAGAAGACCAGCAGGGTGTTATTAGTGCCCTCCAAATCTACAGCCTTGGAGATCACGGTGTCGGCACCGAAGGGATTGCCGTTTAGGTTTAGGGCGCGGGGGGGGGATGGAGGATTACTGGCCGTGAGCGCGTTGGTGGCATGAACGATTTTCACCCAGCGCGACGTGTCTACCGTGAAGTCCGGGAAGCTATCGGTAAATGGAATGGCGACGGCTTCGCCACCGGAGACAGTAACCGCAGTTACCGTGTCACGGTGTATCGCATCGCCGACCGAGGCTATCTCAATCTGCGACGTTCGGGTTTCGCCATAGTCACTTGGGGGAATGGCCACGGCCACGTTGAAGGGATAGGTTTGGTCCGGCTGCAGAAAACCGGTTGAATTTATCGTGCCGGTACGCAAGCTGTCCCAGATACTGGTCGACCACTGCGACGTTATAAGTGTCAGGGTAAGTTCGTCTGGCAGGTTGCCGGTATTTTGTGCCACGTATTCAAACCAAACCGTATCGTCTACCAGGCCCTCTTTGGTTAACTCGTTTGGGCTGACTGCAATTGAGTAATCGATGACTTTGAAATAGTGCACCCCGGCGGTATCGGCCTCACCAGATTCATCAAGCGCCGTAAGGTAGTAGGAAATGAATGCACCGGGTGATTGCGGCGGGATGTATCCGACGAATTCTTCGGGGTTTACGCCCGGTGTTAATGTAACAGTCGCCGGCGTGGCATCTATGTCGTAATGCAGCAGTAGTGAATCGGTGACAAGAGTCGTATCGGATGTTATCTGACAGACGACTTCATAAGCGTTCAGGGTATCACGGGTATCTTTCAAGGGAGCATGGGCGATAGCGGTACCGGCCGAAATTGACTGCACAAGCAGCGCTGAGTTGTGGAGATTGAGTCGCCCGCCGGTGACTGTAATGCCATACAGCGATGTGATTGGATCGGTACCGTCGAGGATCGCTTGCAGAATGAGGGTGGCGACGCTGTCGGGATCCTGCTTTGCCATACCAATGACACCCTCGGCGGCTACTGAGTACATAAACGCGACCGCGCCCGCCACATGGGGAGTGGCCATCGAAGTTCCGGTCTTGTAGCCGTAGCCGCCTCCCGCAGTAGTGGAGTAGACGCCGGTCCCCGGAGCACCGAGATCAATGGTGGTCAGGCCGTAGCCAGCCCCCGAGTTGCGAGCGTCGTCATCGGTTGTGTTGGTGACCGACAGGAGATACCGGCTGGGACAGGCGGTCGGCACGTCGCCCTCGACGTCAATATCCATGCCGATATTCGCGGTTGCGGCGGCAGAGAGGATACCGTAGGCTCCCATCGAATCGTACATGGCACACCAGATAGGGTAGTTGGCAGGGTCGCCGTAATCTACACCAAAGGAGGAGTTGGTGACGACGACAAAAGCGCCGTAGGCACCGTCAGTTTCGTTATACCTTGCGCGCATCTCCAGGGCGTAACCGTAGGCTTCAACGGCGATGGCTTCCTGACCCGTGGAGCCGGCTATAGGTAGGACCTTGACATTCCAGTTGACGCCGGTAACTCCGGCGGTGTTGTTGCCGATCGCGGCGCCGATTCCGGCGACGTGTGTGCCATGGTCATTGCCGGGTACGGAGCCGTCGCTGTCATAAGCATCCCAACCATCGTAATCGTCGATATATCCGTTGCTGTCATCATCGATACCGTTGCCGGGTACTTCGTTGGTATTCTTGAAGTAGTCAATGTCGGGGTGATTCAGGTCACAGCCGCCGTCGACGACAGCTACGACGATCGGGTCGCACTGAGCGATGAGACCTGAGGTTGTCAAGTCCCAGGCCTCGGGGGCGTCGATATCGGCATCGGCGGTTCCTCCAGTCTGTCCGGTGTTGTGTATCCCCCACTGATTGGAGAAGCCGGGGTCATCCGGGAAGGTCTGGCGCATCTCAATGTAGTGATTGAACTGTCCAAACTCAACGTCCGGGTCAAGCTGTACCCGGTCGAGAACTTGCTGGTGGTCGGCGGCCTTGAGTTGCCCGGTATTGTATCTGACAAGCCAGATGTTCATTCGGCGGGAAAGCAGCTTTACGGGGGTCAGGTTGATGTCGGCAAAAGTATCAGTTAGGGTCGAGGCATCTTTACCGGAAGCCATTTGGATTATCAGATCGCCGGGGACAAAAGACGACTCAGCCGCGACACGATTTGGCACAAGACAAAGAAGTATGACAACGGACAACACAAGCGCAGATCCGGCGCTTGCGATCCGGCGCGGCGCGAATGAAACCATCGGGATTTTTCTCACAATCATCGTTTAGCAGTTTCTTGAATAGGTGCTATCGCTCGGGTGGACCGCAAAAAGGAGTATCGCCACCGGCGGATGAAGCACAGGCACATAACGTACCCAATCTAAGATAAAGCTAAACGAAATACTCTGAAAGTCAATAAGAATACGGTGTGGAGGGCCGTTGGTGGTGCTTCAGTGGGGGCTTATTTTCCTGCTGACTATTCACGGGTGATGATATAGATTAAACGGTGCAGTGAAGCCAAATGTGTCAGGTTTTGGCGCACGCATGCATGGGTGACTCCGGTTCTTGTAATATATGGAGGTTATGAAAATGAAGCGCACCTACTGGATTCCGGCTGCCCTGATATTGTTCTGTTGCGCAAGCGCAGCGGCACAGGATGAAGCCGCAATGCCGACGCCGCCCGAAGCACCGAAGCAGCTTCGGGTCGATACCGTTCATGGGCACGTTTTCGAAGACAACTACTACTGGATGCGAAGTCGGGGTGACTCGGCGGTTATCGCGTACCTCGAGGCAGAGAACGCCTATACCGAGGCGATGACGGCCAAGACCGACTCGCTGGAGGAAGAGCTCTTTCAGGAACTGAAGGGACGCATCAAGGAAACCGATCTTTCGGTCCCGGCAAGGTATATGGACTATTTTTATTACTCGCGCACCGAGGAGGGACAGCAGTATGAAATTTACTGTCGGAAGAAAGGTTCACTTGAGGCCGAGGAAGAGGTCATCCTGAACATTAATACGCTGGCTGAGGGTCATGATTTTTACTCGGTCGGGGCATTTGAGATCAGCCCGAATCAGGAATTGCTGGCTTTTTCTTTCGATACGACCGGTAGTGAGACGTATACGCTGGTCGTGAAGAACCTTACCAACGGCGCCTATTTTTCCGACAGTATACCGGGAATGTCGTCAGCCGCCTGGGCGGCCGACAACAAGACTATTTTCTACACGACAGAAGACAGCACACGGCGGCCGGACAAACTGTGGCGGCATGTTCTGGGTACGGAAGGCGTGGAAGATGTGCTGGTTTATCACGAAACGGATCCGGCCTACTATCTGGGGATTACCGCGACCCGTAGCCGGGAGTATTTGCTGCTGGGTGTGGGTTCGATGATCACGTCAGAATACCGGTATCTGAGGACCGACGATCCGACCGGGGAGTTCAGGTTGATTCGTCCGAGGCAGCAGGGGATCGAGTACACGGTGAATCACCAGGGTGACTATTTCTATATCAATACCAACGACAACGCCGTCAATTTCCGGTTGATGCAAGCGCCGGTTGACAATCCAGGTTATCAGAACTGGGAAGAAGTAATTCCCGCCCGGGATTCGGTTAAGATTAAAGGTATCGATTGCTTCGAGAATCACCTGGTGATTTACGAGCTGGCACGGGCGCTGCCGGAAGTGCGTATTCGCAATACGACCGATGACAGCGAGTACTATATCGAATTCCCGGAGCCGATCTACACCGTGTATCCGGACCGGAATCCATCCTACGACGCCCACAAACTGCGGTATAACTACCAGTCAATGGTCACGCCGAGTACGATCGTTCAATTCGATATGAACACGAAAGAGCGTGAAACTCTCAAACAGAAAGAAGTGCTCGGCGGTTTTGATCCCAACGACTACGTGCAGGAGCGGATTTGGGCGCCGGCCGGCGATGGAGCGATGATCCCGATGTCACTGGTGTACCGCAAGGGGCTGAAGAAGAACGGCTCCAACCCGGCTTATATGTATGGCTACGGGGCTTATGGCATGAACATGGAACCGTGGTTTTCAACCAACCGCATCAGCCTGCTGGATCGCGGCTTTGTCTATGCCGTGGCACATATTCGTGGCGGCGGCATGATGGGGCGGCCGTGGTATGAGGACGGCAAGCTGCTGAACAAGCGCAACACCTTTACCGATTTCATCGCATGTGGTGATTACCTGGTCAATGAGGGATACACGACCCACGAGAAAATGGCGATTTCCGGCGGTTCAGCCGGTGGACTGTTGATCGGGGCCGTCGTGAATATGCGTCCGGACCTGGCCGGGGTTGCAGTCGCCGAGGTACCGTTCGTTGACATTATGAATACGATGCTGGATGAGTCAATTCCGCTGACAGTAATCGAATACGAGGAGTGGGGCAACCCCAACGAAAGAGAGTATTTCGATTATATGCTGTCATACTCGCCGTACGACAATGTCGCGGTGAAGGATTATCCGGCGATGCTGATTACGGCCGGGCTGAACGACCCGCGGGTACCGTACTGGGAGGCAGCCAAATGGACCGCCAAACTGAGGGATATGAAGACCGGCGATGACCCGATCCTGCTTAAGACAAATTTGGGCGCGGGGCACATGGGCGCCTCCGGACGGTATGACTATCTACGGGAGGTGGCGTTTGAGTTCGCGTTTGTGCTGGATCAACTGGGGGTTGTGCAGTAGCGGCAGCGGGCGACAGATGTTGACGCAATTAAGAAATCCGCCGGGGCAGGGGAACACCGCCGGCGGATTTCTTTAGGGGAGGTCTCATGAAGCACCAGTAGTATAATCGAATTTTATGGACCGAGTCAATCTTTTTTTACTGATCTGTACAGTTTTTTTCGGGAGAGGAGTTTGGCCATATAAACAGGTGCCCGGCACAAATAAAGCAGCGCTCTACATAGGCAGGCGTAAGCAGTTTTAAATTAAAGCTTTGCAGCTGCCGAACTTGGTGTCCGGCAGCCGCATCGCAAGCAGTTATGCGGGAGGATTTTGCGAGTGCTGCTCGGAGGACCGGAGCATCTTCTGGGCCAGGCCGAAATAAACCAGGAATCCAATTCCGGCAAACAGCAGCATGAGGCCAAACGTGCCGCCGTCGTCGAACAGCTCCGGATTCAAGTAAGACAGCATCAGGGCCAATCCGAGGCCGACCAGCACGAGTCCCCATTTGAGGGAGGAAAGGCGCTGGGCCTCGATATCGTGGGCGAAAAACCCCCTGGCCCGCTCGTCGATTTCTCCCTTTTCGATCAGGAGCCGTTTGGTGCGGTAATCAAGTATGATCTTGATTATCGCCACGAACGACCCGAATATTATGCCTGGAATAAGAACTTCAGTATACATTTGTCGTCTCCTTTGGTTAACCTGTTTCCTTCTGCTGCATCTGACCGACAGGGTTGCCGGTTTGTTGCAGTTTTTTTCGGAGGACCAGGTGCAACAATAAACGGTCTCATGCTGTCCTATAGTATGTATGCAGGATTATGCGGATGACAGCCGGACTCTGATTGCCGAGATTTTGAGCGGGAATCACCGAGCCTTTCACGTCTTCGTTGAGAAATATCAGCGTCTGGTGAGCCATATCGTGTTTCGAATGGTGAGTAACCGGGCCGACCGCGAAGACCTGTGTCAGGAGGTTTCTGTCAAAATGTATCGGAATCTGCGTGGGTTTAAATTCGGTTCGAAGGTCTCCACTTGGATTGCCCGGATTGCGTACAATACCTGCATCAATTATCTGGAAAAGAAAAAAGTCCCGCTTCTGCAGGATATGAGCAACGACGACGATGAGCGCGATGCGATTGATGCGGCCGCGGATCAATCGATATCATTGGAAGTTCAAATTGAGAATCGGGACTTGTTTGAGCGGGTGCAAGCGGAGATGAAGCATTTGCCGCCACAATACGCGGCGGTTCTGACTTTGTATCATCTGGATGAGATGACGTACGAGGAGATTACCGAGATCACAGATCTTCCGATGGGGACGGTCAAAAGCTATCTTTTTCGGGCCCGCAAGCTGCTGAAGGACAGATTGAATAATAAGTACCATATGGAGGATATATGGCAACAAGGCATATGACCGAAGAGGAGATCCAGGCGTATCTGGACAAAGGCCAGTCGTCGCTGGACCAGGTGTTTGATTCGCATCTGTCGCAGTGCGGCGAGTGTCGGGCGAGAGTGAGCGAATACCGGCAGTTGTACGGCGCACTCGCCGAGGAGCCGAATGCAGTGCTTTCTCCGGGCTTTCCAGATACGGTGATTGCCCGGGTGGCGGCTGAGGATGCCAAGCGGGTCGAGCAGCGTCGATGGAACATACTTTATTCGACTTTGGGCGTATTGGGACTGATCGCGGCCTCGGCATACTTCATTAACTGGCAACCGCTGATAGACAGTATTCGCAGCGCGCTGGCGCCGTCGCTGAACAGGGGTTCAGAGGCGCTGGCGGAATTGCAGTCGTCGGCGGCAAGTGCGGATCAAAACACGCTTCTTCTGCTGCTGTTTGTGGTGGTGGTGATTGCGATTATCGCCGGTGCCGACCATTTGCTGTTTCGGGGACGGCACGCTCGGTACTGCCTGTAAAGTTCGCCCCCTTTGATTTTGCTTTCGTAAATACCGGTCAGGCTTTACTATAAGGGAGAATAGTAAGCCTGACCGTTTTCTTATTCAGGAGAGAATCTTCATGGAGCAGAAGCAAGCCAGTGTGACTCTTCAGCGACTGAACGACTTTGAATTCAAAGTAAGTTTCAACGACAAGGGCCGGGAGCTGATCATGGATGAGCCGGAACCACTCGGAGGCAATCAGGGACCAAACGCGTCGCAAGTGCTTTCGGCGGCGATCGGGAACTGCCTGTCAGCCAGTCTGCTGTTTTGCCTCCAGAAGTCCCGGGCCGAAGCGAAAGACCTCAAAACGACAGTTACGACGACCATCGGGCGCAACGACAAAGGGAGGTTTCGAGTCGAGAAAACAGAGGTCACCATCGAGCTGGAGGTTAGTGAAGATGACGACAAAAAGCTCGGTCGGTGTACGGATTTGTTCGAGGACTTTTGTATCGTCACTGCCGCCGTGAGGGAGGGGATCGAGGTTGATGTGACCATCAAGATGAAGGGGACAGACGAGGTCGTCTACGATTCCAGCGATCACAAATAGTCATCGGGAGGAATAAGAAAAGCCGCCGAAGTGCTTCGACGGCTTTGATCTTACGTGTGATAGTATAATTCGAATTCGTGCGGTGTCGGCCGTACTCGTATCTGGGTGACCTCCTGCCTTTTGAGTGCGGACCAGTTGGCGAGCAAGTCTTCGGTGAAGACGCCGCCTTCCAAAAGGAAATCGTGGTCGCGGTCAAGGGCGTCGAGCGCTTTGGTAAGCGAGGTCGGGAGCTGGTGGATTTCGGCCAGTTCGTCCTCGGACAATTTGTCCAGATTCTTGTCCAGGGGCAGCCCGGGGTCAATCTCGTTTTTGATGCCGTCGAGTCCGGCCATCACCATTGCGGCGTAGGCCAGGTACGGGTTCATGGTGCCGTCGGGGGGCCGGAACTCTATCCGCATTTTCTTCGGGTCGCGCTGGTAGCCCGGGATGCGGACGCAGGCGGTGCGGTTGCCGACAGAGAACGTGCCGGCTACGGGCGCCTCGAACCCCGGCACGAGTCGTTTGAACGAATTCGTGGACGGGTTTGTAAAGGCCAGGATGGCGTCGACATGTTTGAGCAAACCACCGACGTAGTGCAGGCCGGTTTTGGAGAGCATTGCCGGGCCGTTTTTGGCGTAGAAGACAGAGCCTTTGTCGTTGGCCAGGTACTGGTGGACGTGAAGGCCGGATCCCGGTTCGTTAAACAACGGCTTGGGCATGAAGGTGGCTGATTTCTGCCGCCGGAAACAGTGGTTTTTTACGATATACTTGACCAACATCGATTGATCGGCCATTTCCGGCATAGGGGCGAACTGCACTTCGATTTCGTGCTGCCCTCCGGAGCCGACTTCGTGGTGGTGATATTTCAGCTTTATGCCGACCTCGGCCAGCAGTACGGATATTTCCGAGCGAAGATTGAAGGTTCGGTCCATCGGCGGCCCGATATGGTAACCCTTCTTAAATGGGATCTTAAAACCGAGGTTCTCTTCATCCGTCGCCGCACTCCACTCGGCCTCGACGGAATCCAGGTGGTAGAACGCGCTGTCGGCGCCCTGGAAGAAGTTGACTTTGTCGAAAACGTAGAATTCAAATTCCGGACCAAGGATCGATCGTGTCCCCGGGAGCGTTTTGTGCAGGTACTTCTGCGCATCGGCTACAACCCGGCGGGGATTTCGGGAGTACGGGATGATTTTGTCGGCGGATTCCATAACATCCCCGATCAGGGACAGGGTCGGTCGTTCGAAAAACGGGTCCATAAAAGCCGTCCGCGGATCGGGCAGCATAATCATGTCACCTTGTTCGATTGAGGAGAAGCCGGGCAGGGAAGAGCCGTCGACGCCGACCCCATGAGACATCAATTCCCGGTTGAGAGAGCTGATGGGCAGCGTGATGTGATGCCAGAGGCCAAGCAGGTCACCGAATTTCAGATCAAGAAATTCGGCCTTGTTGGTGTTGGCCATTTTCTGTAAGTCTGGGAGCTTCATGAAATGTCCTCATTTACTTGAGAATGTTTGTGAACCATTTCACATAATATATGATAGTCGCTTCTCTTTTCAAGCATAATCTGACCGAGGAGACAGGTGAATACGGGTAGAAAAAACCGGCGAGGGGACGCCTCGCCGGTCTTGTGATTTCTTGTCAGTATTGCCGCGTCTACATGATGATAGCCAGTTTGCCGATCTGCACTTCGCCCGATTCATCCTCAACTGTCCAGTAATAGAGTCCGGAGACAACCATCTGGGTGTTTCGGGTGATCAGGTCCCAGGAATCGTGCGAGGCATTTGGATCGTTCGGGTCTTCATCATGCTCGATTTCGCGGACCAGGTCACCGTCTATCGTGAAAATCCGTATCACGCACTTGGCAGGAAGGTTCGCAAAGTGAATTTCGCGGACGCGGTTGTCCGGGAAGTCCTGACGACGTCGGCCTTCAAATCCCAGGCCACGATATCCAGCATCGATTCGATACGGATTCGGGTAGACCAAAACCTCCAGGTCCAGGTCCTGAACATCCTTGGCTGTCGCCAGCGGATACGCGTCCTTGGCGCCTAACGTCACGTTGGTCTCTAGCGCTTCAAGGCCCGACTGCGGGGAGCCGTAGTCGAATGCGGTTACGTTGACATACCACGGGACGGACGGAAGAAGGTCTTTGATCACGAACTCGTATTCAAAGTACTTGAAGCGTCCTTCCGGCGTCAAATCGGATGAGTCAGCTTCGGCCGGGTCAAGGGTCGACGGATACGGAGCATTCGGATATACCTTCTGGATACCGTCCGGATTGCTCAGATCCGAGAAGTTGAAATCCTGAGGTGCGAAGTAGAAGAGTGAATCCGAACTCGGCTTAATGAAAGGTCTGGTCCGCGTGTACTGGAGAATTGAGTCGGCATTGGCCGGGATACCGTAAATCGCCTCGATTTCCTCGGGACGCAACGGCGTGTCGCGTAAGACCCATTCGTTAGTGAAATCATCAAACACAAATTTGTTGTAGTCTTCAATATCGTACGAGACAAGCAAGGTGAAACTGGTTGAGCGATTATCGCGCCCCACGTAAACTCGGTAACCTTCGAAGTCAAACTCGTTACTGAAGACATCACGCGTGGTCTCCGACCGCAGGCCATTGAATAGAACACGAATCTGGCCGTACGGAGACTCGATAGGGTACGGCGGGGCAATCGGCTCGAGCCAAAAGTCAGGGGCCGGAGGAGGAGAGGCGCCCCGGAAGTCCGGGATGCCGTCACCCACGGTCCAGCAGGTTTCTGCTACAGTGGGCTCGAAAGAGAAAGTCGTGTCGATGGGATTGCCCAGACTATCAGTAACGATAGTAGTATCGACTGCTGTAGAGTCGAGAACGCAGACTTCGAATTCACCAAAATAGCCGTCGCTGTCTGAGTCAACGCCGGGGTTATCGTAAATCCAGGAGGCCCAGGTTGAGTTCAGGCCAAGATCGTTGAAATCCAGCCCGTTGTAAAAAGCAACGGGGTCGGCGTTTAGAAGGTTCTGGGCGTTATCAATATCGGTATGTAAGTCTTCACCGGCGACGTAGGCAAACGAGAGCGGAAGTCGCTGACCGGGGGAGATGTTAAACGGACCAAAGGAGAGCAGATAACGCGTATCGAAGCCATCAGCAACATCATTTTTTAAGGCTGCGGGCGGCTCGAGCCACAGCGGGTCGTTCGGGCCGATCGTGCTGGTGAAGGCCTGATCGTAGTCAAATTCCTGGTTCCGGAGCTGATAATAGCGATTATGATCTCCGGCCGGAGTCCCGGTACCGCCGGTGCCGAAGTCGCGGAACGGCTCTTTCCAGGTACCCTGATTCGGTCGTTCACGGGGGCCGTAGTCAAGGTTCGGGTTACCGTTACTGACCCACCAGTTGAAGGACACGTCAAGGGTTTCGGCAGGAGTTCGGACGATACGAGTGGCAGTTACGTGCGGGGCGGGCTGCAGTGGATCAGCTGCAGTCAGATCACCGTCGTTGTCCGCGATCCAGGCAATATAAACGGTATCCTCATATTCGCACGTATTGCAGAGACGGTCCTGGGTAATGAGGAAGCCGCAGATGTCATCGGCAAATCCCTGTCCCTGGTCGCAGTCGGCGCAGACATCGGCGTCGACATAGATGCCCATAAAGGCATTGTTAATCGATCGGCTGCCTATATTTTCAATCTGGTAATCGAAAAGTACCAGGTCTTCAGCGTACGAATAAGACCAGGCAAATGAACTTTGTGTGACTTTAACATTGAGCGGTTTATGTGGACGGTTCAGGGCCTCGTCATTGGGAGGCAGAACCGTATTTGTGTCTGTGTATGCTGCGATATAATCTTCTTCGGAGATGGCGTCTTCGAATTCCGGAGCACTCGGATCAATGATCGAGCGATACTTCATGTTGCCGAATGGCGCAACGTCCGGGAACATCTCGGTCACCCCAACCCAGCCATCGGCGCCGGTCGAGACAAGCGTGTCGCGGCCGACCACGGCTCCAATCCAAAACGATGCTGCAAAAACGTACTGGACGGTCGAACCTTTGGGGTATTCGCCGCCGCCGGCGGGAATCGGTTCGCCGGTAAAATAGTCCTGCTCCGGAATCCCGAGGTTGTTCAGGAATCCGGAAGCGAAAGTGCCGGTGTTGCTGATGGCCAGCACGAGCTGTCCGACGTTGTGCATCGCGGCCATGGTAGCCACCTGCTGAGTCGCCTGTGAGCCGCCACTACGACCACCGGTGGTAGCGTCGAAGACGGCACGAGCGCCTACTGACCCGGATACTGTCAGCGTGCACGCACAAACAATGACTGCAAAGGTAAGAAATCTACGTGACATATGCCTTCCCATCGGATTAAACTGTTTTCCATACTGACGCACCCGGCCAGCATAGCGTTTAATCGCAGTTTATTTCTCTATATTTCCGCTAAACTAATGTAAGTAAAGCGGCTTGCGCAAGGATTTTTGGCGAAAAACTACCGGACCACCGAACTTGCGCCGGTCCCCGTAAGCATCGCCAAAAGTCCGTGCTGTCCAGCTTGTTATACCGGGGTGTGAGTCGCAGAAGTCACGTCACGGTGATTTGCCGGATGAACAACTGACGTGTACTGGCCTAATTTCGTTGGATCAACTTCATTTTAATTCTCGGTCGGGTCGGAAATTCTGCCGGTGAACAGCATCGAACCGGAATGCGAGTCGCGAATGACAAAGAAGAACGGCCGGTCGATTCGCATACGAAATTCCTCGGGCCCCACTGAAGTCAGGCCAATAGTTACGCCTGTTGCCGCCGCCGCCTCAGTGCCGCGCTCATCGACTGAGAGGTACGTCTTGTGAAGCACTTCAGAGATGTGAAGGTCATCCTCGTCTGCGATACTGGCGAAGTCAGCGGCTCCGGGGTCGAAGGCTGCCGCCATACCCAGCGCGCTCAGGGCAGAGTTGAGAGTTGTCTTGTAATCGATTTCAAACTTCGGCAGGTACAGGTGACCCGGTTTCACATTCAGGCCGCCAATGATTCCTCGCCAGGACTCGGTATCAAGCCGCTGGATAACGGAGTCGACGTCAGTATTCTCTCGGGGGAGTATGACCAGCATGCGGAACAGCTCGTTGCCGTAGGGGAGTTCGGCGGCCTGCAGCACGTCGTTTTCGAAGTACGGCAACGGCTGATCGGACTGCATTAACGGGACATCAACTGTCGATCCATCTGCCAGGTGGAATGGTTGATCGGTTGTCTTTTGCTCGTCGAATTGGGTAGTCCAGGTGCCGTTGAAGTAGACGGCGTTGATCAGCAGCAGCATGGTGAGCGGGCTTATCGGCGGCGATATAATCGCCTCGATCTTGCCGTTGGTCCGGTCGCTGACCCAGTTGTTGATGTCGGCTGCAGTAGATGGATTGTCGAAATCGACACCGGCTATTTCAGCACTAAACATGTCTCTGTTAATCTCCAGGAAGTCCTGTTTTACCTGGAACGATGAACGATACCAGATCGAATTGGCGATCGACAGTTCAACCGCCGTGTCCAGATGAGTCAGCAGACTAATGAGTGACTCAAACGACTCATTGATTTCGATCCGTGTCATGCCGTAGAACTGGAGGGTCGATTCCATTGCTTCTTTGGTGGTCCCGGCCGCACCGTTGTAGGTCATGCCGAGCGCCATGGCCACTGACAGTGGAGAGACTACGACGTTGCCCTCGGGCTGTTCACCACTGACTTGCCGGGTGAGGGCGAGGCCAAACGATTCCGATGAGGTGGAAAGCTTCTTTTCAGCCGCGTTCAATGGTCGCGGAGATTCGGGCTCGGGTGGTGTTGCCGATTCGTTGCTGCAGGCTATGAGCAGGAGCAGCAGGGTTGTACTGAGGGCCAGTTGGCTGAGTGAGAGGGGCATAATTATAACTCCGATTTAGTCAAGCCATTCCAAATTTTATCACGTGTAACGCGGTGCGTTGGGCTGTAAGGGCTACTTATAGTAATAAGACAAACAGGTATCGTTCGCAACGCCTTTTGAGATGGACTACTCGTCGGTCATGTTTATCAGGGGAGCCAGTCTCGTGGCGAGCGCATCGGCAATGAGTCGGTGTCCCTTCGGGTTAGGATGACAATGGTCGACGAAGAGTCGTTCGCCTCCGGAAGCAGAGAAGAGCCTGGGCCCGTCGATGATGATCACGCCCGGTGACGCTGTCAGGTCCGCAATGGCCTCCCGGTAGGGGTTCTTGATTCGAAGAGAAAAGTAGTCAAGTTGAAGGGCTGAGTCAAGATACTGAAAGGCCTGGCTGGACGAATCGACACCTTCTGCAAAATAGAGACCGTCGGCATCGAGGAGATTGATGCCGCGATTGTACAACAGCGCCGAACAAGTAGAGAGATAGAGAAACGCATCATGAAACTCCGTGTCTCCGGATTCAATGGCGCGCCGCGCGTTCTCAAAGGCACTATCGGCCTCTGTGTGTTTGTCCAGTTCCCAACAGGCAACCCCGAGATTGTTCCAATCGAGAGGTAAAGCGGTTGAGGTATGAACTCGCCGCGCCCAATAACGGCTGGAGACTTCCGGTGGGAGCGTATCATGCGGAGCATTGCTGAAAACGAGCCTGGTGACCGGATCAATATCGACGTAGAGAAAATCAATGCGTTCTTTGCTGAGGCAGTAATGTAGATCACGCCCGAGCACTTCGGCAATTGGCTTCGGAAAGATCAGCTCGCCGGTTCCGTCGGTCAGGTGTCGCAACGACCGAAATTGGAGCGCGGCCGGCCAGAGGAGCGGAACAGGAGGTTGAACGATTATGAATGCACAGTTTCGTTCCTGGCAGTCAGCGGCGATTGCGGCCAGATTCTCCCCAAATTCTTCCGGCGACACACGGCACCGGAGCGGGCGGGCAGAGGCGTTCTCTCGACGGAGCAAAAGTGCGCGGAGTAGGCGATACGCAGACGATTGGGCTAGCGCGTTGCGAATTCCGGAGAATCGCTGCCCGTTGAGCAGTTCCCGGTCAGACAGGTATCCTGAGACAGAGGCATCGTTATTGCCGCAGTAAATGATCACTGCGTCGGGGGCGAGCAACCAGCCTTTCAACTCCATATAGCGCCTGATTTGGGCACTGCTGTAGCCGCTTACAGCAGCCGTGATGACTTCGACGTGTTTTCCTTCACCTGTGAGGGCGTCCAGTCGCCGCTGAAGCACTTCGGGGAAGGTCCGGCTGCGATTGCGCAAGCCCAGTCCGACGGGCGACGAATCGCCCAGGATGACGATGCGAAAAACCCATTCCGGTTTTGGTCGCTGAATTTCATCGGCGATGAGACCTTCCGAGTTTGTTTCGATGAGGCGATTGTCGAGATTCGGTTTGAAGCGCCAGAGCAAATCCGGATCCGGCTCATGCCAGTCGAATACCCCCCGAAAAAACTCGGTCTGCCAGCCCGGGGGTGGGTAGTCGGATGTGGGAGGCGACAGAGCGGATTCGGCGAGCCGAGCCGTGCCTTCTATCCCGACCAGGAATATCAGGAACACTGCTAAGGTGAATAGCAGCTTTTTCCGCAAAGGCAGCCGGTTGCGATTAGAATTCCACATATTATGAAATGTACGACATCGGGAGGGGGTGTCAAGGTGATGAATCAGTCGACGCTGGCGAATTCAAATCTCTTGCGTCGAAGATGCCATCGGGACATATTCGACCGACGGTAATCAGGAGAACTAATTGAAGGTAGTCAAACATGGTTGAATTCCCGGTCAGTGGCATTGAGACGTGGTGGTGGTTGCCACCCCTGGTGGCATTTCTGGTGTCCAGCCTAACCTCTACCGGGGGGCTGTCGGGGGCGTTTTTGATGCTACCGTTTCAAGTTACCGTTCTCGGCTTTGCAGGACCCGGCGTCACGCCTACCAACCTGTTCTTCAACGTTATCGGCATACCGAGCGGCGTGTACCGGTACGCGCATGAAAAGCGGATGCTTTGGCCGCTGGCATGGGCGATCGTAATCGGCACGGTACCGGGAATGGCGATTGGGGCGATTGTCCGGGTAACGGTGTTACCGGATCCGGTCGTTTTCAAACCGTTCGCCGGCGTTGTTCTCGGATATATTGCTTTCCGGCTGTTGCGCGATGCGCTCAAGAAGAATGACAGGGCGGGACGGCTGAACCGGTCCATCCCATTCGAGGTTTCCGAAGCCAAACTAACACTGCACGAAAGCAGATTCATTTTTCAGGATAAGTCGTATTCGGTGCCGACAATCAAGCTGTTGCTGCTGAGCCTGCTAGTCGGGATCGCCGGGGGCGCCTACGGAATCGGCGGCGGTGCGGTGATTGCGCCGTGGCTGGTGTCGGTATGGGGACTGCCGGTATACACAGTGGCCGGCGCGGCTCTGTTCAGCACTTTTGTCGGTTCGGTATGTGGGGTGCTGTTTTTCTGGCTAATAGATGTCTCCAGACTGGTGCCGGGAGTGTCAGCAGAACCGGATTGGCTGCTGGGAATTTCGCTCGGGGTCGGGGGTGCGCTTGGAATCTATGTTGGCGCGCGGCTACAGAAGTATCTCCCGGCGAAACTTATCAAGATATTCCTGACGGCGTTTCTTTTGTTTGTTGCCGTTCGCTATATCAGTGCACTTTTTTCGGGATGACGCCGGTTCTCGGCGGTATATGGAGTAAGCTGAAACACGGAACTGGTTACGATGGATGATACCATTCGCGAATTCATGAATGCCGAACATATTGCAGTTGTCGGGGCATCAGCGAACAAGAAAAAGTTTGGTCGCTACATATACGATACGCTCAAGTCGCGTGTCCGCAATGTATACGCGGTGAACCGAAAGGCGGAGTCGATTGACGAGGACCGGGCGTATGCCTCGCTGGAGGAGTTGCCGGAGGATGTTGAGTCGGCCGTGGTGGCGGTGCAGCCGGAGTCGGCACTCGAGGTTGTTGAGCAAGCGGGCCGCTCCGGAATTACGCGGTTGTGGTTCCAGCGCGGGGCCGATTTTACTGCTGCGATAGAAGCGGCTCAGAAAAAGGGGATCGATACTGTCAGTGGAAAATGCATCCTTATGTATCTCGCACCGGTGACCGGTATTCACCGGGTGCACCGTTTCCTGTCGCGGATGTTTGGTAACTACTGATTACGCCTCCGGGCAAACAAAGGCGGAAGTGTGAGTGAGATAAAGGTCCTTTCGGAAACTGATTACGACGAATTAGTTCGGCTTCAAGTAAATGCCTATCCTGGTTTCTTTGGTTTCGGATCGGTGGATAAGGAGAGGCTGCGCGAGGCAATGAAGAAGCGGAATGAGGACAGGCGCGTTACATTCTACGGCAGCTATCAGGATGGAGAAATGGTAGCGTGCTGGCGACAGCATGACTACCAGATGAATCTGCGCGGGACGGTCGTACCGTGCGGTGGCATAGGCGGGATCGCCGTGGATCTGCACTTCAAGCGTGAGCGGCTGGCCGGTGAACTCATGCTGTTTTACTTGAACCACTATCGGGAGCGCGGCTGCCCGACAGGAGTGCTCTGGCCGTTTCGTCCGGACTTTTACCGCAAGATGGGATTCGGATACGGAGGGAAGAAGCAGCGCTACGTTGTGTCGCCTGAAAGTCTGCCATCATCAACCGGCAAAAAGCATATATTCCGGGCGATAGAGGGCGATCTGCCGGAATTGCTGGCCTGCTACAAGCGTCTGCACGCAACCCGCAACGGGCTGCTGGACGAGACCGAGCAGTCCCTGCGGACGATGTTGTTTGGCAAATCGGCGCCGCATGTGGCGGTCTATCGCGAGGGGTCTTCGATCACGGGATTTCTTCTCTACAGGTTTAAGTCCGGCGGAACCCAAAGTGCCCTGCTTAATGATATTCATGTCGAAGAGTGTCTCTTTGAGTCACCCCAGGCTCTCCCGGAGTTCTGTGCCTTTTTGCACTCCCAGCGGGATCAGGCAAGGCATGTGATATTGGACATCGCCGATGATAATCTGCATCACTTGCTGGGTGATCCGCGCGACGACAGCGGCCGAGTGATGCCGCCGGTATTCCATCAGACAAATCGAGACGGGGTTGGTGTGATGTATCGGGCTCTGGGCATCCCCGCCGTTTTCGAAGCGCTGTCCGACGCAAACTTTGGTGCGGAATCGATCTGTGTCTGTTTTACCGTAACGGACTCGTTCTGGGAGCTGACGGACACATCGGTCACGGTACAGTTCGAAAGCGGTGCTCCGCGAGTCGACCCGGAGATCGAGCCGGATGTTGATTTAGTGTTGAGTTCAGCTGATTTTTCTTCAATGCTGGTAGGCTCGATTCCACCATCAAAGCTGATCGACTACGGGCTGGCCAGGATTTCCAACACCGAGGCGGTGGTTGCCCTGGATCACTTATTCGTCGTTACGGAGCCACCCTTTTGTCTCACGAGATTTTAACCAATGAGGGCCGCTCAAAACTGAGCGGCCCTCTCACACAATTCGGGTTTGTTCCAATCAACGATTAGCAGGAAGGCGGAGCGGGACCGCCTCGGAAAAGGAAATCAATCAAGTAGGTGAGATCGGAAACGTTCACGCTGCCATCGACATCGACATCGGCTTCTTCGGTTACCGGTGGAGCGGGACCACCGCGGAAGAGGAAGTCAACGAGATAGGTCAGGTCGGCGACATTGACATCGTCGGCCAGGTCAGCATTGACATTGCCTCGTGTGCCGACGCAGTCGTCAAGCACTTCGCACACGTCGCCGTAGCCATCGTTGTCAGTGTCCGTCTGGTCCGCATTGGGGACCGACGGGCAGTTGTCGATGTCACCACAGACGCCGTCACCATCGATATCATTATCCGGATCGTTCGGGCAAACGTCGCACAGATCGCCGATGCCATCGCTGTCGGCGTCGGCCTGCGCGGCGTTAGCAATAGCCGGGCAATTGTCGCAGGCGTCAGCGGCACCGTCGCCATCAGTATCCTCCTGACCCGGATTGGCAGCATCGGGGCAGTTGTCGCAAACATCGCCGAGACCGTCGCCATCAACATCGGCCTGGTCGGCGTTGGCAATAGCCGGGCAGTTATCATCCGGGTCGCACACCAGGTCACCGTCAGCGTCCGGGCAGCAATTCGGGGTCAGCGTCTCACCCTCAACCCAGAAGAATGGGTAGCCGGGCGTGGGGGGCACCCAGAACGCGTACCAACCGTACCAGGTGCTGTCATACAGCATGAACATGTGGCAGGTGTCCGGCTCGTGGGCGACGTCGAAAATGATCGACGGCATTAGCAGGGAGGTTGTATCCGTATATTCAATGCCAATGAAAAAGGGACCGTCGACACAGCAGGGGCTGGGGAATTCGATACTGCCGACCTCGGGAAATGCAAAGGTGGCGGAATCGGCGACAATTGACTGGCGGCAAAGTTCCGTGTAGGGCCCTTCGCAGCTGTCACCGGAAGGGCGCAGGTCATATACCACAATATCAATTTCAATGGGCCAATGATAGTCGCCAGGATCCTGTTCATCGGGAGGATCCAGCAGCGTGAATAAAAATTTCTGGATCTCGAATGGATAAGTCGGCGTGCCGCATTCCGCGGGATCGATATAGAGGATAGTTTGCATCCCGGACTGATAACCGGAGTAGAATCCGAAGGTCGAGCCGGTATCATCGTGTCGGAAAAGCGTACAGGTGTCGCCGGCAGCTAGCGAGGGAAAGTCCTCTTTCCCGAAAGTTGATTCAAAAGTTTCAAATCCTGCGGTGCCTTCTGAAGCCGTTACGGGGCCACACATTATGGCTAACAGGCAGACGAACAAGAGCGGTTTCTTAATCATTTTGCTTCCTTGTACTTATCTGTGTGGTTGTTATTGGCACTGCAGTCTGGCAAATCGGATTCTGGGCTGTTGACATTTAAGTATAGTACAGGCCGATCGAGTATACAAGCGTTTTCGACAACGGGGAACAAGCCGATGCGTTCCGCCAGCGGCGAGAGGAAGTAGCGCTTGACACTCCCGGCACGCCGACTGATCTTGAATGCCCGAGTAGAACAAAGGAATACCAGGTGAAGTTACCCGATCGATTCATATCGCGACCGATACTGTTTTGTCTGGCCGCGGGCATACTGCTGGCAGGATTCTTTGAGCTCTGGCGACTGATATTCCTTCTGTCGCTGGAGCCGACAGAATCCGGGATTCCCGCCAATGTATTAGCGGAGGCATTCTGGGTAGGCCTCAGGTTTGATCTTGCAGTAACGGCATATATTCTCCTGCCGTTGCTGTTGATATCAGGTGTAGCAGGAGTCGGAGTGGCCCGCACGTTTGTGATGCGGTGGCTGGTAAATGGTGTATTAGTGGTGGCCGCGGCAGCGACATTTTTTATCCACCTGGTCGACATCGAATTCTTTGCGGCGTTTAATCAGCGGGTAAACGGGGTGGCGCTCCAGTGGGCGGATACTCCGTCGTTCATGTTCACGATGTTGTGGGAGACGTATCCGGTAATAGCCTACCTGTTGCTGTACGCAGTCGTGCTGATACTGTTTCTCTGGATGCTGGGGCGATTGCGGGCTGCGATTCTAAAGCCGGATGTCCGTTCACGCTGGTGGGTACATCTGGTGTGGCTGGTGCCGTCGCTGGCACTTGCGGCTATCGCGGCAAGGGGGAGACTGGAGGAGAAAGCACCGCTGACCTGGGGTGTAGCATACTTTTCATCGTATGACACGGCGAATCAACTGGCGCTCAATCCGACTTTTACGTTCTTGCGTGATGCCGTCTATGACCGGGGCAGCCAGGAGGCGGCTCAGGAACTGATGGAGGCCCTGAGGTTTCCCCAGGCGCACACGATTGTACGGGAGCTCCTCGGGCTGGAACCGCTGCCGGAGGGCGCCGATCCGAAGCGCATTGCTCGGGTTGTTCGACCTCAAGGCGATGCGGAAGAGCCGCCGAATATTGTTGTAATCATTATGGAGTCCTTTGGATCATCGCATATTGGGGTACTTGACAACCGGCTGCCATATGATCTTTCGCCGCAGTTCGACTCGCTCTCGCGCGTGGGCGTGTTGTTCACAAATGCCTATTCTACCGGAGCGCATACCTACACAGGGATACTGGGAACGCTGTTCGGCTATCCGACTGTGTACGGAAAGTCGATCATGAAGCAGCTGGCCGGGCAACATCGGTTTGTGGGACTTCCGACGGTGCTGCAGGAGAACGGCTATACAACCCTGTTTTTTACGACCCACGATCCGCATTTCGATAACATGCAGGGGTTTCTGGTGGCCAACGGTGTAGAGCAGGTATTCGGACTTGGTGATTATGATCCGGACAAAAAGCTGAGTACGCTGGGAGTGCCGGACCATGTCATGTTTGACCGGGCACTGGAGGAATTGCAGGCACGGAAAGGCAATCGATTGTTCGCCGCGCTGCTGACATCGTCGAATCATGGGCCGTGGCTGGTGCCGGATGTGCCGTTTGGACCGCTGCCGAGCGACACAGCGGACTACAAACGGTTAAATGCTTTCAAATACTCCGACTGGGCGCTGGGACGGTTCGTCGCGGCGCTGGCCGACGATCCGGAATTCGCTAATACAATCGTGCTGGTCACGTCCGACAACGGCATGCGGTATCAGGCGCAGGTTGATCTGGATCCGAGCCAGTACCGGGTGCCCGTTCTGCTGCTTGATTTGGACAATCTGACGGACTCGGCCGGTCGGCGGAGAGATCAGGTGGCCAGCCAGCTCGATATTGCCGCGACACTGCTGGCCCGAACGGGACTTGCCTGGCCAAACTATACGTTTGGTAGAGATCTGCTTGATACAACCGGGGTTCAATTTGCCCAATTTTCCGAGTGGGATCGTATCGGGTTTGTGCAGGACGACTACTATCATATCACACGGCTGGAGGGACCGGAGTCGATGTATCGCATTGACGGCAGTACCGGTCTGCTGGATACGAGCGAAGACCTTGCCGGGAGCGAGCCCGTTCTCGCCCGACTTTACGGCAGCCGTGGGCTGGCAGTCTTTGTCGAGGCGTACTTTAATATGTTTCGGCCGCTTTCTGACTGATCACTCTTCCATATTCCCATCAGCGCTTGCATATTAGATAAACATGTCTTAGATAGCGAAAGCTGTGAAATTTTGTGGAGGTGAGTGATGGCCAAAATAGCAATAGTCGGCTGCAAGCGAATTCAGGATCAACTCTGTATCGCCTGTGAGAAGTGCCTCAAGGCGATCAGCGAACATGACGGTGAGTTCTCGCGGTACGACGATGACATCGAGCTGATTGCTCTTGGCAACTGTGGTGATTGTCCGGGCCTCATTATGCCAAAGATAACTTTGATGAACGAGATCGCGGCCACGATTGGTAGAAATTACGATACCGTTCATCTGGGAACTTGCATGGTGAAGGCGAAAAAGACCGGGAAATGTCCGCTTGATTTTGAGCAGATCGCGCAATTAGTGAAGGAGAACTTTGGGAAAGAGGTGGTTGTCGGGACCCATAATTATTGACTTTCCGGCAGCCTTATTGATCGCAATCAATTGCCAAACCGGTCTCGTTTGATTATGCTTACGCCGTTGCCGCCGGCTTGATTTCCGCGCGGCGGGAAAAAAAGAAAGACTTTTGACACCAGGTAAGGCATATGGACACAAAATCCGTCGCCGGAGAGCAGACCGGAGCGATTGATCCTGAACAAAACTACAAAAAGACCGCGGAGCAGATCGGGTATGTCGCGCGCCGTGCGGCGACACCTGAGACTTACTCCGCCCTCGGTTTTAAGTGCGGTCTTGAGATTCACCAGCAACTCCTGACACGAAGCAAGCTGTTTTGTCGCTGTCCCGCCGGGATTTATCACGATTTCGATGACTTCAACGCCGAGGTCATCCGTCACATGCGGCCCACGCTGTCGGAGATGGGTGAGTATGACGGCACGGCCCTGATGGAAAAAAAGACGCGCAAGAATATCACCTATCGTATCAATAAACAGACCGCCTGTACATACGAAATCGATGACACGCCGCCGTTTCGGATCGATGATGAGGCACTCGACATCGCCATCGGTATCGCCCTCCAGTTAAAGACCAACGTTGTCGGTGAGCTCCATATCACGAGGAAGCAGTATCTCGACGGCTCGATCCCGACCGGTTTCCAGCGGACCGCGATTGTCGGAATCGAGGGAGTTATTCCGCTGAAGTCGAAGAATGTCCGCATTATTCAAATCAGTATCGAAGAGGACTCCTGCCGGGAAGTGTCGGATATTGGTCACGACCGGGTCTATGCAACCGATCGGCTGGGGATGCCGTTGATCGAGTCAGTTACGTACCCTGATATGCTCACGCCGGAGGAGGCGGCTGAGGCGGCGCAGTACCTCCGGTTTCTCGTACGCAGTACAGCAAAGGTCCGCACGGGAATGGGCGCGGCTCGTCAGGATGTAAACGTAAGTATCACCGGCGGAACCCGGATTGAGATCAAGGGGGTCTCGCACATTCGGTGGATTCCAGATCTGACACACAACGAGATGTACCGGCAAAAAGCACTGCTGGAAATTGCCCGGGAACTAAACAAGCGAGTGAAGCAAGCTTCGGGGTGGGAGTTGACGCATAAAGAGATTCGCCTGGATGAGCTGGCCAGTCAGCCAGAGGCATGGGACCGAACGAGAACGGGCGACGAAAAGCTGATGGCGGTCAACCTGCCGCAGTTTGCCGGTGTGCTCTCGTTCTTTACCCAGCCGGGGCAGGTTTTTGCCGATGAGATCGCGGGGCGGTTGAAAGTCATCGCATGCCTCGAGCACCCAAATCTGTATCACAGCGAGCAGATTGACGGCGGAGTTTCCGGGCCAGACTGGGGAGTCGTGCGCGAGAAACTCAACGCAGGGCCAGACGACGCCCAAATCCTCTTCTGGGGACCGCCGGACGACATTGCAACAGCGCTGGAAACAATCGAGGAGCGCTGCCGGATGGCTTTTGAGGGTGTCCCAAACGAGACCCGCAAGTCTCTTCCAGATGGCACGACTATCTTTGAGCGCGTTCTGCCGGGGCCGGATCGCATGTACCCCGATACCGACTCGGCGCCAATTGCGATCCCTGCCGAACGGGTTGAAAAAGCACGAGCAAAGCTCCCGCCAGACGTCGCTGAGCAGTGGGGGAAACTTCGGGCCTGGAAAGTTCCCGAAGACGCGCATGAGTTTCTGCTGGCCCGCAATCTGGTGCCGGAAATGACGCGAGTGATCGAAGAGTTCGGAGAGGAACCGAAATTTGTCGGCAAGATCTTTGGTCACCTGTTGAATCACCTCTATGGCGCACAGGGGTCGGCGGGGAGGCTCAAGGGGAACACGATAGTCGACCTCTTTGCGTTTGTCGCCGAAAAAAAGCTCGATCGAGAGATAATCAAAGAGCTGCTGCCGGTTGTGTACAGCACACCGGATATCGCACTTGATTTGGCGCTGGAACGAATTTCTTATGAGCCGACCAGTCCGGATCAGATACGGACCCGTATCGCAGACTTGAACAAGCAGTTTACCAGGAACAGACGGGCAAAGGAGCCGGAGGCGCGGATCCGCTGGGTCATGGGCAAAATCCGACCGATGGCCCTCGGGAATATGGCCATGAAGGATCTCAACAGGGCTGTGCGGGAGGAGGTGCTTGCATGACCGAAGATACTTTCAAAGGATATAAAGGAGCCGCCCGCGAGGTTCTCGAGAAGTACCGAATCCGGGTGTGGAGTGAGGCTGAGATCGATACGACGCGAGGCAAGTTCACGGGCATTCTGCTCCCACGGTCTGAAAACGATGATGATCGCCACCTGGTGCTGAAGCTGGTGACCGGCTACAACATTGGAATAGAAACAAGCACCATTCTGGATATCAAAGAACACGGCTATAAAGAGGCGCATTACAAGATTCCGGAGCGGGAATTCCCCGTATCGCAAGGGAAGCCCAATATCAAGTTGTTCGGGACCGGCGGAACGATTGCCTCCAGGCTCGACTATCGTACCGGCGCCGTGATACCGGCATTCAGCCCAGGGGAATTGTACGGCGCGGTGCCCGAACTGGCCGATATCTGCAACCTGACGACAGAAAAGCTGTTTGCCGTTTTCAGCGAGAACATGGGCCCCAAGCAGTACATGGAGCTGGCTAGGGCGATCGGTCGGGAGATCGAGAATGGTATCGACGGCGTTATTATTGGTCATGGGACTGATACCATGCACCACACGGCCTCGGCGCTGGCGTTCATGGTACAGAATCCACCTGTGCCGATTGTGATGGTGGGTTCACAACGGTCGTCGGACCGGCCGTCCTCGGATGCAGCCCTCAATCTAATCCATGCCACCAAGACGGCGGCCGAGTCTGATATTGCAGAGGTGATGGTGTGCATGTTCGGACCGACCTCGGATGAATACGGCTTACTTCATCGGGGAACTCGCGTGCGCAAGATGCATTCATCGTACCGGTCGACATTCCGCACCGTCGGAGATATCCCGCTGGCGATGGTTGACAAGGAGAAGATCACGCCCTTAAAGGGCGGTTACAACAAACGGAGGGACGATCACAAAGTCGAGGTGCTGCCGTATTTCGAAGAAAAGGTGGCGCTGGTCTACTACTACCCGAACATGATGCCGGATATTATCGACTCCCTGGTGGACAACGGATACCGTGGCATCGTGATTGCCGGAACCGGTCTCGGTCATATCAACAAGCCGGTGTATCCGGCTATTGAGCGGGCAACAAAGAAGGGCATTGCGATCTATATGACCGTGCAGACGCTGTGGGGATACGTACACATGTTCGTGTACGACACGGGGCGGGACCTTATGAGCAAAGGCATTATCCCGGCGGAAAACATGCTGCCGGAGGTTGCTCATGTAAAATTGGGCTGGGCGTTGGGGCAGACCGATGACCTCGATGAGGTCAAGCGCCTGATGCTGACCTCAATCAACAACGAAATCACGGAACGGGAACCGTACAACGGCTACCTGATCTTCCAGGGCGGCGTGCCGGAGGTTGAGGATTTCCTGAAGAAGATCCACAGGTAAATACCGGCAGATATCGAATAAAAGAGTCGCGGCCAGTGAAGGCCGCGGCTTTTACATTACTGAGTAGAATCTATCGAGAGTGGAAGAACGGATGGGCGTTGTCGTTGACACCGACAGCCGAAGCCTCGCGGATGTTATGGACGAGTTCAATTGAGGGGCGGGCGTCGCTCAGGCCAAAACCACGACCGGCCAGTGTTTCCTGATAGATAATCGTGTGCAGGTCGGTGAAGCCTCCGGAGAACTCAACCTCTTCACCGTCGATCGTAATCGACCGGTAAGTCCGCTGACCTTTTTCCTGTGCCTCTTTGGGCAGGTCGTCTTCATCGACCGACAGGAACCACTGGACGCGAGCGTTTTCAAGCTCAAGATAACCGCCGGTGTGCCTTGGTTTCGCCTCGTGGACTTCGGAATGTCTAACAGCTCCAAAAAACCACATCAACAAATCGAAAAAATGTATTCCGATATTGGTGGCCAGACCGCCGGAGCGCTCGATCTGTCCTTTCCAGGAGACAAGGTACCACGGACCGCGCGATGTGATGTAAGTGAGTTTGACGTCCTTCTTCGTGTCCTGAGCCGACTTCTGCAGCCGCTCCCTTAGCTGGATCAGCGCCGGATGCACGCGCAGTTGAAGAACGGTGAATATCTGCTTTCCGGACTCGGCTTCAAGCTCCTGGAGGGCATCGATATTCCACGGGTTGAGCACCAGTGGTTTCTCGCAGATTGCATGGGCGCCGACCCGTAGCGCAAATCGGCAGTGAGCGTCGTGCAGATAGTTCGGCGAACAGATCGAAACATAATGAACTGCGCGTTCATTGTTGAGCCGGCGCAGTTTCTCGACATGGCGGTCGAACCGCTCAAACTCAGTGAAAAAGGCGACGTTTTCAAAAAAAGCGTCCAGCACCCCCGCGGAATCGTGGGGATCCACGGCGGCGACCAGGCGATTGCCGGTGTCTTTAATAGCCTTCAGGTGTCGTGGGGCAACGTAGCCGGAAACACCGGTCAGGGCGAAATTATGGGGCATGACAATCCTTCAGTATCTGAGACCTTGCATCTCCTTGCCGACAACATTGCCTCCAATAAAGGCAATTGCCGGTCTAAAGCAAGCCTGATTTTGCGTGCCGCCGGACCAGTTCGATCAACAGCAGGCAGCATCTAATTAGACAAAAAAAGACCCCTTCCGCAAGGGAAGGGGTCGGGAAGAGTCTTGACCGAGCACGTTAGTGGGTGTCGATCGGACCGGCAATCACCGCTGTACCGTTGGGATTACCGGTAAGCATGTAGTTAATCGACGAGATCATCAGATCACGTGCATACTGTGCATTATGGATTCCCCAGGAGCGGTCTTCGTGCACGAACAGGTAATTGAATACGGCTCCGGCAGAATCGGCATTGGTTATCACATCGGTTGGATGCTGGTCGAGCAACAAGCCCGCCGCCACCAACAGAACTTCCAGACTGTCATTGAGCTGTCGGATCTCTGTCTGAACACCTTCGTCGACGCCGTCACCGTCGTAGTCGGCGGGGAAGTCGAAGTCAATCTCGTCCAGCCCGATACCGGAGTGACAGTCGACACAGACGCCTACATTTTCGACGCCATCGGCATCCATGTTAAACGTGTGGCCGCCAACTTCTCCCCAGGCACTGACCTCGGACATATGGCACGTGACACACGCGCCGCTTACGGCTACGTTGTGGCCGGAATTACCATACGTAAAGCCATCGTACTCGTAGGCATTGGTGCCAAGGAACATGTCGGCATGATTGCTGTGGTGCGGCCCCCAGCGTAAGCTCAATTCTACCGGTGCGACGACAAATTCATTTACATTCTCACGACTCTGGTGACACCAGGCACACTGGTTGGCATTCCCGTAGTCGAAAGATGTTCCGTCCAGAATCGTCACCGCATTTTGGACACGCAGGCTCAGGTTGCCGGCAGTGTGTGGCTCGTGACAGGTGAAGCAGTCGATGGTAGTGAAAAAGTCGCCGTCGGCTTCCATACCGGCAACATCAGCTACGTGCCCCTCATGTGTGTGGCACTTCTCGCACGCCTGGTAGAAGCTCCGGTTCAAGCGATTGCGCTCGACCGTTTCACCGGTAGCGTGGATAGACACGGCAAACTGGTCCTGGGCATGCAGAACATCCCAGTCCGAATCACTATGGCACTCAAAGCAGTTCGACGAGCTCTGATCGGCCAGTTCCACATCGCCCGTAATCTCGCGATCGCAGCCCGCGACAAGCAGCCCGAACGCAGCCAGGACGAGCAATACGTACTTGACGTTTCTCATTGCAACCTCCAATGGGAGTTTGTTTGTATCGTTCTTAAACATTCTTCTTTCTTATCTATCCTTCCAACCCGACCGCTTAGAACTCGTGAATCAGGTTGACCTCGACTACATTGGCCGTATAGTACTTGGAATAGGGTACCAACTGGTTATTGATCGCAGGGTCGTTAAAATCATCGAAATTATGAGCCGAGTAGATCACCTCCACCGCATGTTTTTCCATGAAGTGATAGAGGCCCTTCAGGCGAACAGTAAAGCTCTCGACATCGACATCGAGACGGCTCCGATAGTAATGTCCGCCAAAGCCGGCCTGGAATTTCTTGTACGGTGCGGAGAGGATGTCTCCGGAGACGACGTGCTCTTCAAATGTGAACAGTCCGCCGGCATTCTCAAACTCACCGTTGTAGTAGGCGTAGCCAACCATGAAGGTACCATAATCGGGATAGTTCGCCGACAGGTCGGTAGAGACTCGGGTGAAATCGGCTTTGGAACCGATATCTTCGTTCTCGGTGGACTTGTCCTCGACCTTGGCCCGAATGGCGCCATACTCGTACTTATACTTGGCCTGACCCCAGATTCGAGTGCGTTCCTCATCACCGGTCAGCCTGTTGCCGGACTGGACCTCGAGTTCCTCGGAACCGTGCCCCGCGCGGAGGGTCAGGTTGGGGACCGGGCGAACCCAGACCGAGCCGACGTAGCCGGTGGTCTGTGTTTCGTCGCTCACGTCATCGGCGAGACCGTACTGGTAACCGAGAGTGATACCGGCAATGCCTTTGAAGACTTTGTCGGCGTATACGGCGTGGATGATATTGTCGGTTGACACCAGGTCACCGGTACGCCGGGCGCGGTCCCAGATGAAGGAGTATCGACCACTCCAGCCACCGTCGAAATAAGCCCGCGCGCCGCCCCAGAAAGTGTTGGCTTTCAGGGTGTCTTCGCGCTCATCGACAGCGTGTTCATAGCGCTGCAGACCCATGTGAAGAACAAAGTTCTCATAGGCCGGAACGGGGGAGACCGCCGTTAAGCGGTAGCGCTGCGATGTGCGATCGTTTAGAAGCGGCGTGATGTCATCGGTATAATCCGTGCCGAGGAACTCCAGTGTGGCATAGCGTCGATTATGGCCGACAGTCACTCCAGCGTTATAGTAGCTGTGGCTGTAGTCAACCTGTCGGAGCGGATCGCTGCCGATCGGTTCAAAGAACTCAGCCATAGAACCGTGCTTGTCGACAAAGCCATAACCGCCGAACAACCGAATGTACTGATGCGGCTTGAACCAGGCCTGGGCGTTGGTTCGATTACGACGCGTAAAGGTCCCGCTGTCAAAGCTGTAGGTCCGACGGTACTGGTTGTTGCGCAGGTTAATACCGAATACGCCCGGCTTGGACATGCCAAATCGAAGGTTTCGATTGTTCAGCGTGACATCCTGCAGGTCCCCGTAAAACCGGAGGCCGTTGTCCAGGACGTAGTAGAAATCTTCCAGCGACAGCGACAAACCTTCATAAAGATTATAGGTCGGCTGGTGTACGCTGCGATTGCCTTCGTCGTCTACGTAAACGTAGCCGACACTGGCCGAACCACCTACATTGGAGGCAGTCACTGCCGGGGCAACGATCAGCACCGCCAGCAAGACGGTCGCGAGGAAAAGAAATCGATGCTTCATGACTGTCCTCCTCAATTGTCAACGTTATGGCACCAGCATGATCCCGGACCGCTGCCTATCTTGGACCCGAGGTACGGATCGAGCAGGCTCCGGTTGTCATACGAGCCGTGGATTTCACTGTGGCATTCGAGGCAGTCGTACTGCTGTCCGACTCCACCGTGGGTTGTCACGTGTCCCGCCGGGATACCGTGGCACTGGCGGCACAGGTTGTCGCCCGTTTGCGTCAGCAGGCGGTCGTTCGGGGAACCGTGCGGCGCGTGGCAGGCCACGCAACCGTCGCCCTCAACAGCGAACGAACTGCCCGCATTGTGTTCGTACAGATACGGACCGCTGAATTCCGGGTGGCAGCTTGTGCAGTTGGCTTTCGGGCCGTGACCAACATTGGGGTCGCCCGAGGAAGCCGTGAAGTCGTGGCAGCTGATGCACGACACGTTGCCGTCAGTCAGCGGGTGATTGGATCGACGCTGGAAATCGTTGACGGCAGCGACATGGCACTGGCCGCAGAATTCCGTTCTGTTGTCGATCAGCAAGTCAACCGATCCACTGTGGACATTGTGGCAGTCGCTGCACATCAGGTTCTGCCCAACATGCGGATCGATCCCGACATTGGCCATAGTGGTGTGCGGGATGTGGCACTGCGAACAGATTTCTTCCTGTGTGCCGGCCAACGCTTTGCCCGGATTAACGATGTTCTCCGTATTCGGGTCCTCGATGTGCACTTCACCGCCGGAGTGGCAGCTTACACACGAGATGTCCGTCCCCGGATTCTTCGTTTCCGAACTCAGCCGATGGGTCGTCGTTGCCAGATGCTCATTGTACCCGTCGTGACACATAAGGCAGGTCTCGTCATCGACTGCCTGGGCGGAACCCGCCGTCGGCAGCATCAGCAGAACCAGCAGGGCTCCACCGACTAGACAAATCGACCAGGTTATGTGTCTAAAGACTCCTGTCATATTTCACCTCAAACGGTTTCTGACATTTGTCACAGTTATGTCATTCACTTAAACTCATGTATCGGCTTTCTAATGAAAAAAGCAAGTAAAATCCACCCTATTTGTCGTCTACCGTTCCTTTTTTGCGATTTTTTTCACAAAATTGCTGTAGACTAGCTAGTCCATAGTTACTCTTGTATCCCCAATTAGTATACAGAGTTGTAAAATTTAAGTCCGGGATGATGAAAAACGACGGTAGGTGTTTCTTCTCAAATCATATTCAGATATATACTGAACGATAGGGCAAAAATCAACTACTTCTTTAGAAAGATTATGGGGTATTGAGAGTGCCATGCAGTAGCGTCTCACGGATCTTTGCCAGCAGTTCCTCGACATCATTTGCACACTTAATCGAATCAAGCATTATCCGCACTTTCCTGGCCCCGCGAAGTCCGGCGAAGTAGGCTTTCAGGTACCTGCGCATGATGGCGAAATTCTTTTGGGAGCCAAAAATCTCCTCAAATAGCCGCGCGTGCTCGGCAATTATCCCCAGGCGCTCGTCCAGGTCGATATCTTCCGGGCGGCGGGACCGGTCAAATAACCAGGGATTGCCGAAAATTGCCCGGCCCAGCATGATCCCGTCGAGTCCCGTTTGGGCGACCAACTGGTCGGCATGGTCAAGGTCGCGGACATCGCCGTTGCCTAACATCAGCGTGCTGCTGCCGCGAGCGGCCTGGACCGCTTCGTGGGCTAATTCCCAGTGGGCGTCGACTTTAGACATCTCCCTGCGGGTTCGAAAATGCAGTGTGACGGCGGCCGGTTTTGTCTCAAGCAAGTGACCAACCCATTCAGCCGTAATGGCTTTCGTGAATCCAATGCGCGTTTTAACCGAGACTGGCAAGCCCCGTGCACCTTCCTGCGCAGCAACGACTATTTCCTGCGCCAGCCGGGGCGTCTTGATCAGTGCCGCACCGGCGCCTTGTTTACAGACGTTCTTATCGGGGCAGCCCATGTTGATATCGATACCATCGAAGTTAAGATCGGCCATGAGGGAGGCAGTTTCCTGGATCACCTCCGGTTTCGCACTGAAAATCTGTGCAACAATCGGCCGCTCGGCCTCGGTGTACCAGAGGTCTTTCAGAAGATACGGTCGGCCATCCGAACAGAGGCCATCGGCCGAGACGAATTCCGTGAACATGACATCCGGTTTGCCGAGCCGGGCGATCAGTCGTCGGTAAGCGGCGTCGGTCACGTCAGCCATGGGCGCGAGAGCGTAAATGGGTTTGTTGATGCGATCCCAGAACCCGCGCGTGGTGGTTGCCTTGCTTTCTCCCATAATAGTCATCTCCAACGTAAAGGTATACGCGCCGGTTTCCCCGGGGCGCAAAAAAACCGAAGGTTACCGTTGATCGACCGATCTAATCGGCCTACATTGGCCGGATGGATTATACACCGCTTTTCAAACCCCTTACAACAGGGGACAAGCTCACGCTGGCTAATCGGCTGGTCATGGCGCCTATGACGACCACGGCCGGGGAGCCGGACGGTCGGTTTTCGAAACAGGAAATAGAGTATCTGGCCCAGCGAGGACGGCTGGGCGTCGGCTTGGTGATGACGCCGGCATGTTATGTTCATAAATCGGGTCACGCGTTTAAGTTACAGGTCGGCTGCCACTCTGATGACATGCTGCCAAGCCTCACGCAGTGCGCTCGGGCGATTAACGAGACCGGTGCGGCATCCTTTCTCCAGATTCACCACGGGGGAAACGCCGCCAAACAGGTGTACACCGGCGAACCGCCCTGGTCACCATCGGCGGTGCTCAACAGACGGGGAACATCTGAAAAGCCTGTAGAAATGACGGAGGAGCAGATCAGGACCATTATTTCTGCCTTTGGCGATGGTGCCGCGCGGGCAAAACGAGCCGGCTTTACGGGAATCGAAATCCACGGAGCGAATACGTATCTCCTCCAGCAGTTCTTTTCGCCGTATACGAATAAGCGAACAGATCGATGGGGAACAGGCTCGTGGGAGGATCGGGTCAGGTTTGCCCGTGAGACTGTTCGTGCGGTCAGACAGGCGGTAGGCAGCGACTATCCGATAGCCTATCGTATTTCGCCGGAGGAGGAGGACCCGCTGGGCTATTCGACGATGGACAGTATCAGGCTATTGAAGGTGCTGGTTGACGATGGGGTCGATATTGTGCATGTCTCCAGCTGGGAGTACGGCAAGGGGGTGCGTAATGATTATCCACCGGGCAGCCACCCGACAAAGATGATTCGCGAAGCCATGCCGAAGGAGGTTCCGGTCATCGGTGTAGGACAGATCGACCACCCGGACAAAGCCATGAAAGTGCTTGATGACGGTGTCGACTTAATTGCACTGGGGCGGGCGTTGCTTCTGGACGCCGCCTGGGCGACAAAGGTTCGTGAGGGGCGAGAGGCTGAGATCACGCGATCCGTCACATCGGGCGAAGATCTCGAAGCGCTGGAGATCCCGGACCTGATGAAAGACTATACGGCTCGGTTCTTTCTGGAGTAAATAAAAGAGAAGGCGGGACACTTGCACATCCCGCCTCGGATCTTTGAATCGACAAACTACATCAGAAGCACATCATCGGTTCCGGGCCGCCCTGGAACAGGTAGTTCACCATATAAACAACATCGTTTACATCCATGCTGCTCGAACAGTCGACATCGCCGGCACCGTCCGGGTAGGGCGGCATGCCGCCCGAGAAGAGATAGCTGACAATATAAGTAAGATCCCCGACAGTGATCCCGGCGGAGCCGTCGCAGTCCCCACGGGTGACAGCCAGCGTTACTGTACCGGATTCAGGAACAAGGTTCCAGTCCAGCAGCGGCCAACTGGCTTTCGGTTGGTAGTCAAGATACCCGCTCAGGTCAATTGATGTCACCTCGCCGTAGCTGTTTTGAGAGGGGATGCTGAAAAAGACCTCCAGCACCGGCCCTTCGCCAACCTCAAGATACGGCGCCGTTCCGTAGTTGGAGCAGACCAGCTGATAGGACTTGCGATTGTGAGCGGCATCGGAGTGGATCTGCTGAACGACCTCAAAGTACTCGGTTCGGCAACCGACAGTCGACACCGAATCGAGCCTGACGTCAACCGGTCCGTCATAAACAATCGGGATCTGGAGATATCGGACCGGAGCGTTGTTTCTGAGATAAATCGGAATAGAGGCCGTCGAGTTACAGACCCCGCCGCCGGCGGCCGCCTTGATTGTGTCGGCAAGAACCATCACACAGTTCTTCTTCTCTCGAGTACGCAGGTCCGGACCTACAGTCGCCTCTATGGTAACGTCAAACGTGCCCGGCTGTGTGTAGGTGTGGCTAGTTTGCTGCCCAATCCCCACTGTACCGTCACCGAAATCCCAGTTCCAATCCGTGACATCGAGACCGGACGAAGCGCTAAAGTTGACATCGACGGGCGCCCAGCCATGTTGTACGTCGGCTTCGAAAGTCACGCCGCCGACATAGTCGACATATGTCGCACCGTAGCCGACAGAGGAGCAGCCGTAGGCGATGTACATGTAGCCGTCCATCCCCCATCCGGGTCCCCAGGAGTTTCGCAGAATCCATGCACCGGACGCACCGACAGTGTCATCCCAGCCAACGAGTACGACCCCGTGGTTGACATTACCGCTCCCGCACAAGTTGAAATACCCACTGTTGTAGGATTGGAAGGCGGCATTGACGTAGACGGAGACAGCGACCGGGCCATATTGCATGATAGCCTGCTTGATTTCTTCGTTTGCGGGAATGCCGGAGCCGCTGCCTATGTATCCCCAGCCCTGGATTCGGTGCGGGTGCGGATCGGGACAACTACAGGGAGTGTCGGATGCCGTGTAGGGATAGTCTGACTCGAGTACGGCGCCGCTGCTGTCGCACCTGTCGTTAGCGTTTTGGTGATAGGCGTGTGCCCACCAGCCGCCGTCGCAGCCCCAACCGCTTCGGTTGCAGCTGACCAGCCACTGCTCGGACAAATCAACTGTTTCACCATCTTGGATGAAGATATTGCACTCCAGCGGACCGACTGTGGCAAAAGCCCAGCAACTGCCGCAGCTACCCTGATTCCGTACCGGGGGAAGACCGCCGGCCTCCTCGCGCCAGTCAAAACGCTCGGGAAGCGTTACTTTGATCGTGAAACTCCTGAAGTTGGCGTTTTTCTGCCAATCTACAGGTTCAACCAAACCGCATAATTGATCCAGTGAATACTGGGTGGCAGCGTTTTCGCCGACCTCGAACGACCAGTCCTCCGCCTGAGCCCGGGCCTGGAGAGACTCGATGTCGTCGAAGGAAAGTTGGGCGAAAGTTGGCGGTACGAAAAGGAGCAGAAAAATGAGGGTGAGGTGGGGCAGGTTGGACCGAAGACTGCGTAACATAATATTGTCCTTTCACTGGCGGCGGGCCGCGAGCCGAACAGGGCACGGGACGCGTGTCTCGCGGATGCGATGGTCGACCGACGGTACAATGTAGTAACAATCCACCTACAAATATAGGTAATACTGCCGATTTGTCCATTAAAATCGTCTGGTTAAGTTGTTCATCGAAACGAATCGGTTCGCATGACGTACCAAGGAGAGCCCCTCGACGCCAAAGAAAAGACCTTGTTAGGTGTATGGCGTCGTGCTACATTAAACGTCTTAGAGAATTACTTCGTTGTGACGATAGCGAAAGGGGAAGCTTATGGCCGACACTCTCAAGCCGGTTGATGTCTACGCAATTGCTGATAATGCGTTTCGATTGATAGCGGATGACTGGTTCCTCGTCACCGCCGGATCGATCAGGAACTATAACACCATGACCGCATCGTGGGGCACCGTTGGTGAACTCTGGAACCGAAAAGTGGCAATTTGCTTTATTCGACCCACGCGGTACACCTACGAATTCATGGAAAAAAATGACCTCTTCACTTTCAGCTTTTTCGATGAGAAGTACCGTGATGTGCTCAAGCTGTGCGGCACCAGGTCGGGCCGGGATATCGATAAGATGGCAGGGATTGGGCTGACTCCCAAGCTGTCGGAGAACGGGACTGTATTCTTCGAAGAAGCCCGGCTGGTGATGGAATGCAGGAAGATCTATCATCATGATTTTGATCCGGCAAAGTTCCTGTATGAATCGATTGAAAAGGAATATCCGAAAAAGGACTATCACCGCATGTATATCGGAGAGATTGTCGGCGTTCTGATGAGATGATATTGCATGATACACCGGTAGTTGCTGAAAAATATCTGATTGATTTGGAGGATACATGAAACGAGTGATCCTGGTACTCCTGTTTTTGGCGGGGATAACGACGTGCGCTCACACTAAAGAGGGGCGGCTGCTGCGCTTTCCGGATGTTCATCTTGACAAGGTAGCGTTCGTGTACGCGGGCGATATTTATACCGCACCGCGATCCGGCGGTCAGGCCGTTCGTCTGACCAGTCATGAGGGCTTGGAATTGTTCCCAAAGTTCTCGCCTGACGGTTCCATAATAGCATTCACCGGGCAGTACGACGGCGACTGGGCGGTGTACGTAATGCCGGTTGGCGGGGGACAGCCAAAGCGGCTGACCTGGCATCCGGGCATTCAACAAAGCAGCGAACGGTTCGGACCGGAGAACCTCGTGATGGGTTGGAATGCCGAAGGAACCCACGTGCTCTATCGTTCCCGAAAGGGAGCCACCGATGTATGGGATGGCCGAACCTATCTGGTTTCGCTGGAGGGCGGATTGCCGGAACCGCTTCCGATGAAGCAGGCGGGATTCACGAGTCTGTCGCCTGACGGCCAGTGGGTGGCGTACTGCCCGATCTTTCGAGATTTCCGAACCTGGAAACGATACAAAGGTGGCATGGCACAGGATGTCTGGGTTTTTGATATGCAGGCGCTGACATCGGAGAAAATTACGGATTGGGAGGGCAGCGACAACATGCCGATGTGGTACCTCGACAAAATCTACTTTAACTCCGACCGCACCAGGCCCTCCGGGCGCCTGAACCTTCATCGGTACGATACGAAATCAAAAGAGACCGTTCCGGTCACGGACTTTGTGGAGTACGATGTGCGCTGGCCCAGTCTTGGCCCCGATGGAATCGCATTTGAGATGGGTGGGTTTGTGTACGTTATGGATCTGCCGTCGGAAAGGATCCACAAAGTCGAGATTGATCTCATTACTGACAGGCATACGGTGCGTCCTGAAATCAGGGATGTCGACGATGACATCTCCGAGTATGAGGTCGCCCCAAACGGTAAACGCGTGGTATTTGCAGCCCGGGGTGATCTGTTTACGGTCCCGGTGAAGGAGGGCAACACCAGGAAACTTGTGACCCGGTCGAACTCGCGCGAACGTTCCCCGGCATGGTCACCCGACGGCGAGTGGATCGCGTATTATACGGATGCCACCGGCGAAGAACGGCTGATGGTCACTGCTCACGACGCGAGTGAAACGCAGGCTCTTACTGCCGAAGCAAAAGGACGCAGGGGAGACCCGACATGGTCCCCGGACAGTAAAAAGCTGGCCTTCTTTGATATTGGCGGCGCGATCCGATGTCTCGATATTGAAACAGAGGAGTTGATACTGATTGACTCCGCCGAGTACGGCGGGCTGGGGGGGCCGGCCTGGTCGCCGGACAGCCGCTACCTGGCCTTTGTGAAATCGTTTGAGAATCGTATCCGAGGTATCTTTATCTACGACTTTGAAGACGGCTCTGTCAAACCGGTGACCGAAGGTTACACGAACGACTACTGGCCGACATTTTCACCCGACGGCAAGTACCTGTTCTTTGTTTCGCAGCGTAATTTTAACCCGATTCTCAGTGACTATGAATTTTCCTTTGTCAATCAAGCCATTGAAAATCTCTACCTGATTGTGCTCCAGGACGGGGTACCGTCCCCGTTCCTCCCTGGAAGCGATGAAGCCGTGGACGCCGAGAGTGAAGAGGCTGACGAGTCCGATGGCGAAACCGGGGACGACAAAAACATTGCCGTTGAGATTGATTTTGACGGCATTTTCGAGCGTCAGGTAGCCCTGGATCTACCATCGGGCAACTACAGCTACCCTGCAGCAATCGACGGCGCCCTGTTTTACCTGTCTAATCCAATTTTCGGTCTGCGGGGTAAGGCCGTGCAAGAGGAGCGGGTCCTGCACAAATACGATCTCGAGAAGGAAGAGGACCATCAATTTCTGGAGAAAGCCGGAAGCTATCGAGTGACGCCGGACGGCAAACATATTCTTCTCAGCGAGGGTGGCAGCTACTACGTGGTGTCTACCGGCGGCAAGTCGGCCGATCTCTCCGAGGGACGTATCTCCACCTCCGGACTTGAAACGACAGTCGATTATCGTGCCGAATTTGAACAGATGTTCTATGAAGTCTGGCGCAACGAGCGCGACTATTTCTACGATGCGAATCTGCATGGCGTTGACTGGGAAGAAGTACGTGATAAATATGCGGTGATGCTGCCATATGTCGCGCACCGGTTCGACCTGGTCTACCTGATCGGAGAGATGATCGGTGAACTGGCCTGCTCCCACACCTACGTGGGCGGTGGCGAGTGGCCGAAAGTGAAATCTGCCGACGTGGGTGTGTTTGGGTGCGATTTTGAAATAGACGCCGAGAACGACCGGATTCGCATATCCCGAATATTACAGGGCGAGAATTTCGACGAATCGCTGCGATCGCCGCTGATCGAGCCGGGAGTCGATGTGCAGCCGGGAGACTACCTGCTGTCGATTGACGGCCAAAAAGTAACAGCGGCAACCAACCCGTACTCTCTCACGGAAAATACGGTCGGACGTACGGTGACGTTGCTGGTGAACGATCGGCCGACCGAGAACGGCGCCCGAGAAGTCGAAATTAAGCCACTCAGTTCCGAATCCGGCCTGCGGTACTACGACTGGGTGGCCAATAATCGAGCCTATGTCGATTCTGTTTCAGGCGGCGACATTGGCTACCTGCACATTCCGGACATGAGTTCATACGGGCTGTACCGGTTTACCAAGATGTTCTACCACCAGATGCGCAAGCCAGGCCTGATTATCGACGTTCGCTGGAACGGCGGCGGGTTTGTCTCCGGTCTGATTCTCGAGCGGCTGCGCCGAGTGGTCGGCGCTATGGGCAAAGGGCGCTACGGCAACAACTGGCGCTCGCCGGCGTCGGCGGTGCACGCCCACATGCTGACGTTAACCAATGAGTTCTCGTGCTCCGACGGCGACTACTTCCCGTACTTCTTCCGCCAATACGGCCTTGGGCCGCTCATGGGCAAACGGACCTGGGGCGGAGTGATCGGGATAAACGGATTTACGCGCCTGGTAGACGGGGGCTACTACACCGTTCCCGGCTACGGTATTTACAGTTTGGAGGGCGAATGGGTAATGGAAAATGTTGGGGTGGCTCCGGACATCGAGGTGGAAAACCGGCCGGAGCGACTGGTGCAGGGGTACGACGATCAGCTTGATCAGGCCATTGAGAATATCCTCACGCGGCTGGAGGAAGATCCTAAAACACTGCCGGAGGTCAACGGTCCCCCGGATGAGCGGTAGGAAGATCCGCAAAGCAACGAAAGAAGGCCGATCCGAATGGATCGACCTTCTTCCTTAAAGCGCCAAGAACGTGGCTTCAATGCTTGACCGTCATGGTTCGCGTTTCGGACCAATCGCCGATAGTCAGTGTGTAGAGATACTGACCGGGAAGATAGTCTTCGCTCCATAAGCGTATATCCCTGGATCCTGCTTACATAGGGCTTTTCAAATGCTCCGGCAGCCAACTGCTCGGATTGAGGATAGCAGTCTCTTACGCTGTGCCCTACAGTTGTGTCCTGGTTTGAGACCGTAACGTCAGTCGTAGCACGGGAGAACTATTGTACCGCCCCTGAAGAGGAAGTCAACGAGGACGGTAATGTCAGAGACGTCTAGTTCGCCGGTACAATCGTTGTCGGCCAAAAGTTCAGACGGGGTCGGCTGCGGTCCCGCGCGAAACAGGAAATCAATGAGAACGGTCAAGTCGGTCACGTTAATTTCATTATCACCATTGGAATCGCCCCGACTCCAGGCAAGAATCGCATTGAGGGCATCGACTTGTCCCCATCCGTAATAATCCTGTGGGGGAGAGATAGTACCGGAATTGAGGTCGGTGCGGGCTGATTGCTGCAGCGACTGGACTATTTCGTCGGCCGTGAGTTCGGGCTGGCGGTGCTTGAGCAGGGTGGCCGCGCCGGTGACAATCGGTGCGGCGAAGGAAGTCCCACTCCAGGTTCCCCATGAATATTCGCCGGGTAATGCGCTGTAGACATCGACACCCGGTGCAGAGAGGCTTATATGCGGGCCATAGTTGGTCCAGCTGGCCGGTGACTCAGAGGCATCAAGGGCCGAAACGGCAATTACTTCGGGAAGCGCGGCCGGATAGGCCGGCGTTGACGTGGAATCGTTGCCGGCGGCGGCGACCATTATGATATCAGCCGACGCAGCATCGGTGACTGCGGAAGCGATGAGAGCGTCGGAATCGTAGGATCCAAAACTCATGTTTATGGCATCGGCTCCGGCATCGATAGCAGCCCAGACGGCGGAGGCAATGTAGAAGCTGCTGGAGTAGCCGGACGTGTCGAATACGCGAATAGGCAGAATTGTAGCTTCCGGTGCCGTCAAGCGGATCAGGCCCGAAACGAACGTTCCGTGACCGTACAGCGTTCCCTGGACTTCCTCGGGCAGATCGTCCCCATCGACAAGGTCGGTTGCGAGGCGGCTTATGCAACTGTCAAACAGGGGGTGGTCGTAAGCAAGGCCGTTGTCAATCACGGCCACCAGCAGGGAGGAACCGTCGGCGAGCTGTTGTGCGGCAGCCAAGCCGATATTAAACGAGTCGGCCTGCGTGTAGTAGGACTCGGGGCTCACCCCGCTTAAGTACGGCGGGTGGTTTTGATCAGGGAAGGACTGGCTGATCTGGTACGGCTCCGGGAAACGGACCTGGAAATTCGGGTAGGCCGTTTCCACGCCCGGGTGGTTCCGAAGGTATGTAAGAGCAACCGATACCGTCAGGCTCTCGGGGAGGTTAATGAGGAAGGTTGAGCGACTAAAGACGCTGTCGATAACTTCAGCCTCAATGGGAATGACAATCGAGTCAGCGTCGAAGAACTCGCTGATTCGCATGACAGCCTGATTGCCGATGGTATCGGCCTCAAGGGATTGGGCCGATCCGACACAGATTACGCAGAGAAGCGCCAGAATAAGGGATCGTATGTGACAGTCGCGTATGTGCATATTTTGCTCGCTCCTTATCATAGACCTAAGAGAATGAAGCCGCCCCAGAGGGCCGGGTCACCGGTGAGTTCGCGCATCCGGCTGACAGCTGTCTTATACGCGCGAGGAATGTCGCCGGTATGCTTGAGTTGCCGATAAAACTCGACCATGAAGACCATACTCAGTTTATCGGAGACCGGCCACTGTGACGCCAGTACGTAGCAGCTGCCGGCCTGGTAAAAAGCGCGCGCGAGACTGAATGAGTTACCATAATATAAGCCCGGCGCGGCGGTTTGGCAACCGGAGAGCGTAACAAGTTCCGCCCGGACGCCGTGGCGGAACAAGTCGAACGGGAAATAGGGACCGTCGGATAAGAGAATCCGGGAGAACAGCGGGTTTTCCGAGGACCGTGAAGCGTGAGCGGCGATGTGCAGGAAGCCGGTGGCACGACGCAGTTCCTTTTCCAGCGAGGAGCGGTTGGCAGAATCGGCTTCATGCAAGGTTGCCGTGCCGAAGAATGTGCTGATAGCCCGTCCTTCCAGTCCGACAGCCGGTAGTTGTTCGGGTGTCGCGGCGAAAATAGCGCTGCAGCGGCGGTCGAAATTGACGGTTTTTCTGCGGCGGCGTGTCAGGTCTTCAGGGCTGGCGGCGATTCTTATGTCGTATCGATCGCAGAGGTAGGTGCCGTCGTCGTCGACAAGCAAACCAAAGGGGACATCTGTCAGGGAGGCATCGGGCAACAGGACAATGCGGCTGCCGTTGACGTGCGGGCCGATCGGCTTTACAAGGGCCTCGTATACACTTTTAAGATAGTGCCGTACGCCTGCATTACCGGAGTGGCTGGTGTGGGTGTCTTGGACGGACCGCTCGAGGAGGAAGTGCATTCGGCGGAGCAAGGAGTTCAGCTGCTGTCGATTGACCTCGAGTTGAATGAGCCTGACTGAGTCAGAATTCACGATAAATGCCAGGATATCATCGCCGGTACGCATATAGCTGACGAGGGTTTCCCCGGGGGACAGGAATTCACGAACGCTGTCAAGCCGGGTGGCGGTAGCAGTAGATAGGGCAGCAGAGGCTTTTGAGTATGACCGAATTTTCTGTTCGTGGCGCCAAAGTTGCTGTTCGATAGCTCGGTATGGCAGAGCCTCACGGGTCGTATCGCTGCCCTGATACAGCAGGTTGTGTTTCTTGAGTTCGGTTCTCAGACGGTCCCGCTCCTCGAGCAGATTGGGGGGGACTGTAGACGTATCGACAGTGCGCGTGTTGAACCGATCGTTGACGGTTTGCAGGCCCTTGAGATTCCAGGTAAGGGCTTCGCCAATCCGGTTCATTTGGACGAGGCAATCGACTGTTTTTCGATAGGTGTCATACTTGTCCAGGACGAAGAAAAAGCGGATTTCATCGGAGTACAGCCCGGTCAGCATGGTTTCAATTCGGTCGACAGCCGAGAGGAAAGCTTTTAAGGCCCTGCTGTAGTTGCCCTGGGCGAAGTGGCAGCGGCCTATTAGATGGTAGAGGTCGTGCTGTTGATAGCTGACCGGTTTGGATCGCAGCAGCGCTTGCGCACGGCGGATAGTTTCGGCATGGCGTCCTCTGCCGGCGGCGGCATCGAGTCTGGCGATCTCGGCGTCGAGTCGACGGCGCGTATCACCGCTTTTGCTGAACCAGGTCAGCGCATCCTTGGCGGACTGCTGAGCCTGCTTAAACCGACGGCGGCGGAGATAAAGTCTGCTTCGGGCCATCTGGACCATGCCAAGCCAGAGCAGGTTGTTTTCTTTTTTAAACACGTGGCGGGCACGAGTGAGTAATTTCGAGGCCGGCGCGAGATCGTTGAGGGCAAGGCGGGCCCACGCGGCAAACCACGTAGCTTTGGCTTCCTCATACCGCATACCGAGTTGCTTGAACTCCGGGATGATCTCATCACACAAGAGAGCGGCGGCGCCGGGCTGGTTCAGGTGCAGGTGTAGTTCGGCGAGGTCAAGACGGGTAACGGCCGATGATTTTTGATCGCCGAGAGCGTCGAAACGGTCCTGAACCTGTTCAAAAGTGCGAAGGGCTTCGGCGTAGCGGTCTTCCAGGAAATAGAGATAGCCTAACGAGTAACGGGCCTGAGTTTCGGCGATTTCAAGGCCGGCCTTGCTGTAGAGATCGGCGGTCGAATCGTACAGTCTGCGGGCACGGTCAAACTGTCCGAGGTTGGCGAAAATGTTCGCCCGGTTGTATTCGACAATAGCCAGGGCGACTCCGCCTTCTTCGGCAAAGATGTCGCGGGCGGCATCGTAGTATCGCAGGGCGGCATGGTTGTTGTCCAGCCGGTGGTGCACATTGCCGAGGTTGGTCATGACCATGGCGGCGTCGCGCGTCAGCTTTTTCCGGCGAAAGTAGGAAAGGGACTGTTTACCGATAGTAATAGCCTCTTTGTGTTGACCGAGGTACATATGAACATCCATCAGGCCGCGGCCAATCCTGGCACGGTTTTCGTAGTCACGGTTTCGCGTGAACAATTCATATGCGAGGCGGTACATTTTGAGGGCCTTGCTGAATTCGCCGCGCCAGTGGTGGACCCGCCCGGCGATTCCGTAGGTGCGCGGGACCAGAGCCGACGGCAGGTACCGGCGCACGGCGCCCACCGACTCAGCCAGTTGCTCCGCCTTTTTGAGATCGGTGCGCAGGAGGCTGTTTGCGGCAGCATCGAGATCCTGCATGAGGGCCCGTTCGTCGCCGTCATAGGCAGCCTCAATCAGCTCAGCAACTGCCTTGCGGCTATTGAGCTGCCTGATGTCACGGTTCGTTATCATAGATCGATTTCTATCGTCCCCAGCAATGTGCGCCCGTCGTAAAGGTGCAGTTCATAGTTATCGCGTCCAAGCCGCTCAAAGCGGAACAGGCCGAACTTGTCGCAGTCGGCGGTGTGTTTCTTGCCGCCGGCTTGAGCCGTGACCCGGAGGTTTAACATTTCGGTGTTGTCTCTGATTTGTCCGATCAATTCGAAGGAATCCGGGGTCAGGGGATAGCTGGAAGCATCGATCGTGAGATCACCGAGACGGAATTTCAGCCGCCGGCTGTCAATAGCCGCCGGCCGGATATCGCTTGGCAGCGGCAGCAGTTTGGAGTCATAGATAACAACGCCCTGTTTGTTCTTCTGGCTGCGTTGAAAATCTGCGAACATTCGATCCGAGACGGATTCGATGGCTTTGGCGATCTTTGGCCATTCGACATCCCTACTGCCCTCGATCATGCGTTGTACCAGTTCGGAGAGTTCCGCCAATTCGGGATCTTTCCGGAGCAGGTTTTCGATCCGGACAGTCTCTTTGTCCGAGAGTTCGCCTCGATGAAACCGCGTGAGGAGTTCAACATCAATTTGTTTATGTGTCATAGTGCGCATCCGTTACTAATGCACGTTCAGTTTTATTTTCCAAAGTCAAAGCCGCTTCGTTTGAGAATGCGGCGAAGTTTTTCCAGTGACCGCTGCCGCGTAGGGCCGATCGAGCTGACCGGCATGCCGAGTTCATGAGCGGCGCGTTCGTAGTCCGGGTCAGAGCCTTCGAAGAACAGGAGGCGCAGGAGTTTGTATTCGCGTTCGGGCAGCTTGGCCATGGCTTCGGCGACCTGTTCTTTCTTCTTGGACTCGTCATACAATTCATCCGGTCGGGGTGCAGTGCCTGCCTGGCCGGCTTCCAGTTCCGGTCCGCCGACATACTCAAGGAAACGTGAGCGGCGGGTCAGCGCATATACTTCCCTGCGGGTTGCGGTGCCGACATAAGACAGCAACTTGTTCGGCGACCGGATCTTATCCAGGTTTGTCAGCAGGATATACAGCACCTGCCCGAAAATATCAAAGCTTTCCTCACGCGACAGTTTCATTGAGCGGCAGATGGAAAACACGATGGGTGAGATGCGGGATACAAGGTCCCGCCAGGCCTCAGCATCGCCGGATCGGCATCGGTCGACCAGAGATGAGATGTCGTGTCGGCTCCGTTTGGTCATTCACTTGTCGTTTCGCTTGTCTTATTGCCAGCGGATTCTCCACAGAAAGCGCTGCACTTATCGCGACGGGCACGGTGGCGGTGTCGAACCGCCGCGAAATAGAAAGTCGATCAGGTACGTCAAGTCTGATACATTGATTTCGCCGTTTCCGTCAACATCTCCTTCAGCCGGACAAGGAGGCAGCGAACCGCCTCGGAAAAGGTAGTCGACCAGATAAGTCAAGTCCGAGACGTTGGGTTCGGTACCGGTGTGATCGACATTGCCGCGCACAATACAGCAACCGGCTGTGTCGATAACCGTGATCGTTGCCGTCGTCGAGTCAGCCAAGCTGCCGTCGGAGGCAACAAAAGTAACCGAGTACGCGCCCGTGTCACTGATAGCGGTCGCCCAGCTAAAGGTACCAGTGCCATCTTGGTTGTCAACAAACGATGCACCGCCGGGAAGATTGTTTGCCGACAACGACGGAATTGTACCGTCGGGATCTGAGGCGCTAACAGGGAAACCCAGCGTTTCGCCGGCGGCGACAAATTTGTCGCCGACCGAGTTTATGACCGGTGGGTTATTTACTGACGGAGCGGCGGTAGAGTAGACAAACAGCCGGCCCGTAAAGCTATTATAGGACGGGGCGCCGACAGCGACCACGAAAGTAGTGCTGCTGCCGTACCAGGGCCACATTCCTACCGCTTCTCCGGATTCCTCAAAGGCACTGCTGCCATACACGGTCGTGTCGACCGAGATCGACGTTCCTCCGGCCAATACAACTGCGCCGCCTGCGTCGGTGGAGCCATCATTGTTGCCGGGCATGCCGGCCACGATTTCATCGAAACCGTCGCCGTTGATGTCCACGCCGGACGCGACATCAAGACCGAGGAGGTCAGCCTGAAGGCGACCGAGAGAGAAAGAGTCATCCGGGCTGGCGTCAAATCCAGCTCCGCCATAAAATACGTAGGTTCTACCTGTCGAGAAGGTATCAATCGAGACCCCGTCGGACCCCATTACCAGATCGATATCACCATCGTTGTTTACCAGTCCCGTCGTCAGGCTCCATCCGAATTTGTAGCCGGCCGAGTCGCCGGTGATGGTCATATCGGGTATGGAATCAGGAGAACTCCCGCCGTAGAAAATGTATATACGTCCAACGTTGATTTCACCGGTGTCGTAACTGTAGGCGCCGACAGCGAGATCGCTTTCGAGGTCGCCGTTGAAATCACCCGAAGCAATGTCGTAGCCGAAACGTTCACCATCGGCTGCGCCAACCAGGACTTGGTCGGCGGTGAAATCGGGCGAGGTGCCGCCATAGTAAATGTATGCTTTTCCGGAGCCGGTGAAAGTGCCCCAGTCGGCACGATAAGCACCGATTGCAATATCGTTGAAACCGTCGTTATTGAAATCTTCGATGCCGGCGACAGAGGTGCCAAAGTAGTCGCCGCCGGCTTCGCCCTGGAAGATATGGTCGACGGCGGTATCGGGTGAAGGACCGCCGTAGTATAGGAAGACCGCCCCGGCGCTGGTGGCCGGGATATCATAGAAGGATGCGCCGACAAGCAGATCTTCGTAGCCGTCGTTATTGAAGTCTCCGGCTGAAGACAGCGCCTGGCCGAAGAAGGAACTGGCTGTGCCGACCAGATGAAGGTCGGGTATAGTGTCCGCATCAGGACCACCATAATAGATATAGACCTTGCCGGAGGACAATCCGGCGTCATCGGCGGCTGGGGCGGAAACGACCATATCGGGGTAGCCGTCCGCGTTGAAATCAACGGTAGCTATGGCGCTGCCGAACTGGTCTCCACTGACCTCACCGTTGATCGTCCCTACGAATTCATAGGCCGAGGCAGTCAGCGTCATTATCAACAAGATTGTCAGGATATGTAGGAAACGCATACGCAATTCTCTCAAAACCGTTCATAGAAAAGGCAAGAGACGGACCGTCGTCGAGGTCCATCTCTTGCCGACAAGCGAGATTCGAAGGGCAACTCCGGCGGCCCAAGCCGCCGGCTAATTTTGCCGTGTTCTTCTACTTCATCAGGACCATCTTCTTCGATACAGTCTCATTATCGGTCTGGATGCGGTAGAAGTAAATGCCGCTGGCGGCATCAGAGCCGTTCCACGTAAAGTTATGGTTACCGGCGGCAAGAGAACCGTCGTGCAACGTCGTCACTTCCTGGCCGAGCGTGTTGTAAATCTTTACACTCACATCACTTGCGCTCGGGAGAGTGAAGGCGATGGTGGTCGACGGGTTAAACGGGTTCGGGTAGTTGTTCGCATCAATGCTCGCACCATCCGGATCCGGACCGAAGTTGTTCTCGACAATAATCGTCTGACAACTGGTGGCCATCGCTTCACCGATATAAGCGGTGATGCAAACGCCGTATTCGCCGGCTGAAACGATCGGCGGAACCGGGAAAGTGAACTCACGGGAGATCGACTCACCGGCGCCCAGCGGGAAAGCAAAGCCGCTGACGGTGACCGAGGTGTCCACGAGCTGGAAGGTCACATCGACATTGACCAATCCACCTTCGTCGCCGCAGTTGACCAGTTCAAGGTAGCCTTCTTCGATCGAGGCACCATCTTCCACGACTACCGTGTCCGGCAGTTCGAGAGTAGCGTCAACGCACTCATGCTCGGACGCGGCTATAAAGCCAACCGTGCGGGAAGTGCCGTCGTCAGCCAGACTGCCGCCTTCGATGACCGTGGTAGCACAGTCAGACGAAGAAGCCTCGCCGATTGCGGCATCGATGCAGAAAGTGACTTCGTTACCACCGGCAGACGGCGGCACGGGAAGTACAAATTCACGGGAAATAGTCTCACCGGCGCCAATGGGAAGCTGAATTCCACCAACTTCAAACGGCGGAATGCCGGAGATTTCGATCGAAATAGAAAGCTCGACCAGTCCAGCCTCGTCGCCGCAGTTGGTTAGCTCAAAATAGCCTTCGGCGAACGCGCCCGCTTCAGCGGTCACAGTAGCCGGAAGTTCAATGTCAACTTCGACGCAGTCGGCAGCTTGTACAGCGCCGGCGCCCATCACGAGAAACGCGAACAGAACAGGTAGTAAGAGTTTTCGCATTGTGTGTGTCCTCCAGGTCGTTTAAAATTACCGGTTTTCTCGTCTAAGTGAAGTATCTGCAGTAAGCTCTGCAATTGACCGTACATCTGTACCAGTCAATTTCAACATGTTGTTTAACAACGGCGTAACTACTAAGGCAGAGGGCTGATTCGCGTTCAAAATACAAGAATTTTTGATTTTTCAAGGATAAGACGGAAGAAGCGGGCTATAGCTGCTGTCCTCGGTCGAGAGTGTTTAATTAGTGCTTAATTGATGAACAACGTGTTTCTGGTTCATTGAACAGGTGAGTACTTTCCGCAGACAGCAATGCATTGTACGGCGTAAAAAAACCGCTCCACCGTGAATAAAATCGAAGAAAAATCGACCAAAAAGCAAGAAAGGCAACGTGTTACGTGAACAAGTTGCCCTTGCCTGTTAAAGTCTATGCATGCCGGAGGCCGGAGCAGGAGACCGACTTCAATTCCAAGTGGTTTTATATCAAGGTGTTGGATTTGAAGAAAGTGCGAAAGAAGAGGCGAAAAACGGGGTAATCCCCGGCCAAATGAAAACCCGGCGGGAGGGCTATCCTCGCCGCCGGGCAACAATTAATCCACTGTATCTGGACAATCGCTTCTATTTGAGAAGAAGCATTTTCTTGCTCTCTTGATAGTCACCGGCCGTGATACGGTAGAAGTAAATGCCGCTTGCGACGGAGTTGCCGCCGCCGTCTTTGCCGTTCCAGTCGATAGTATGATAGCCGGCCTCTTGCTGATCATTGACCAGTGTGGCAACCACCTGTCCAAGGATATTGAGCACCTCCAGCCTGACGTCAGAGGCCCCTGGCAGGCTGAATTGAATAGTTGTCGATGGATTAAATGGGTTCGGATAGTTTTGCGACAAGCTGAACTCTGTCGGCAGCGTTGGATCATCGCTGGTGGATACATTCGCAACCAAGGTTTGGTGGGACAGATCAGAACCGATGGCGAAAGAGATCGAGTATCTTCCCGGAATAGAAACCACAGCCTGCTTTCCGGATTTGATTCCGTGCCTGCCGTCGAGATCAAGCAGTCCGACACTCACGACGGTGTCCTGCCGCCCCCACACCATATCAAGCGAATCGCTCAGCGTATTGATGGGCTCAGCTTTGCCCTCACCAGTCAGCTCAAGCTGCAATCCCCAAAGATCAACGGGTGCATTCATGAACACAGTTGTGACTCCATCGTGGTACGACGTGTTAAGGACAAACTCATTTAGCAGTTTAGGTGCAGGCACTTTCTCCAACGGGCAATCCCTCGGATCGTCCCCACCTCGGAAGAGAAAGTCGACGAGGAAGGTAACGTCGGCAATGTTGATACTGTTGTCGTGGTTATTGTCAATACTGTAAATGGGAAAGGGTTGAAGTCCACCGCGGAACAGGAAGCCAACCATACCTGTAATATCGGCTACGTTAATAGAGTTGTCAGCATTGTAGTCTCCCCGACTGCCCAGTGCAAATGCTGAGGCCTCGGCTTCGCCAACGAAGTTTCCAGACAGATCATATGCACGGAAGACTACCCTTCCCGTGTCGTCGCATGCAATAAACTCACTGTGGCTTATGTAACCGAAGATCGTATCTGGGGTTGAAATGAAAATAGAATCAGAAATTGAATAGCTCCAGTCTGTCGGCATGAAGTCTAAAACTTCCAGTCTAAGTGAATCGCCGCCTTCTGGCCCAATTGGGATGAAGAACGAACTAATCGTGTCAGTAGCCGCTTCGGATTTGTAGCCCGTGCATCCGTAAGATGGCCCCGGCGGGCAGCCACCGAAAGCCGCTGCCATAGCTCGACATCCCGGGGATGTATTTGGACAAGGATCACTTCCATCCGGGATTCCATCACCGTCACTGTCGCCGGGCCGCCTCGTCTTGGGGTCAATATTTAGTTGTCGTCCTTTGCCGGGAGGAGGTGGCGGTGGTGGATCGTCGCAGTAGAAAGAACCACCAGCTGCTCGCACGGCACCGAAGTATATCAATGCAAGGCCCGGATGTCCCTTGGAGGAAATGCAAACAAACATACTCCAGTCGGCCGTAGCACGGTCACGGCCAGTACACCCACCATAATCAAGATCATGAGCGTCACAACAATCACCGAAGTTGAAGTCGGGAATTCGATTTAACGCGCCATTTGGACCGCATCCATTCGGATTGCAGTCGCACGCGAGAGTTAATGGAAAGCCCATGGATTTAGCGTCATTTGCTTCAGCAACAAAACTTGTAAGGATTGATAAGTAAGCGGAAAGTTGCTGCAATATGGTGTCCTCAAATGTGCCCGAGTACTCTGGAAAGCCAGTCTCCCACATGGAGGCAGCCTGACCAACCAAGTCCGAAGAGGCCAAATTTAGATAGCTAACCCTCTCGGCATATGACAACCCAAGAGTCTGTAAAGGCGTAAGACCGAGTAGCCTCATTGTACTGTCCTCAGCCTGATTCGTAATTGGGTCGAGGCGAAAGGTATTCAAAACCTGACCACTTGAAGTCTCAATAAACGCCCACTGGCCGTCCGGCTCATCACGGAGTCCGTATACAAGTGTATCTGTCGCTGATAAACTCTTAGCGAGTATACCATCGGCAGAATTAATTGAGAAGCTTGGATATATATGAACTTGGAAACACCCGTGTCCGTCATTCGGCACGACGAACTCCGCACATACCGTAGTTGAATCTTCGGGACCCACTGGTATGGAGACTTTTCGATTGAACTCCGTCCATGAGCGGGCAATTCCCCAATTGGCAGCCAAGAATACAACGCTGTCGAGCAATATTTCTTCATCCAGAGAATTACTCACGGCGGCACACACTTGGATCGTATCCCCCTGATAGATGATCTCGGGATCCGGCACAGTGTGAATCTTCAGCTTACAATAATTCGATGGTACGTCGATGCAAGTTTGACCAAGGTACTGAAGGAATAAATCCCAATCTGTGAAGTCTGTAAGTCCGTCGTTGTTTAGGTCGTTACAAGGGTCATCCAAAGTAAAGTCTTCCATTGTGACTAATAGTCCGCCGTTGACATCTACGGACTTGATCGGGATCTTGGTTATCATTCCATGAGAAGTCATGACCATAACAGATTCGGGTGTACAGCCCCCGGCATTCACCGAAAATCTGACTCGACCGTTCCCGTCCGATGTGTCATCGGGATATACCAAAGGCCAGAAGGGCTCGGAAGAACACGGCGTTAATCCCGATGCTTCCCCAAAGTCAAGCCAGCAATTCATTGAACCGGAGATTGGCTGGTTAGCTATGTCTCTCAACTCCACAATGTAGGGGATATTACCAGCAGGCGAGAGGATAATGTGAGACTCCGCAATCGAATTGGAAACGAGGTTATCGCCTATAAGTATCGCAAGGCTTGTGTCGAAGTTCGACACGGCCATGTTATCGGAAAACCCTGTATATGCGTCAAAACTCCCGGCAAGAGAGTCGAAATTCAGAAAGTCGAATCGATCACCGTTTATTGGTTCATGGCCGTGGGTAAATGAAGTTGAAATAACCCCAGCGAGCGATGCTATTCCGTTTACAACCAAGTGGTCGTAATTGGTACCCTGGTCATGTCCACCGATTTCGACATGTAATGTTCCATTCATTTGTTGGATATAATTGCCATTTATGGTCAACCGACCCTCAGAGGCGCCCGGGCTGACTAATCCATCATTGACGACCGTTGCGGTAAGTGAGGAGGTCCCCAGAAGGGCACCACCCGTCAGATAGAGAGTGTCTCCGATACTCGCCGTCCCGCCATTTGCATGGAACTCGCCACCGCTAATCTCTAAAGGCGCACCGACGATTAGTTGGCCGGCGGGTTGCAGCTTGGTCACTCCACCCAACTGGGCATAATCAGGTCCCACATTGTATCGGCCTTGATTTTGAACCGTGATGGACTCCGAATCGGGCAGGCCAGTGAGGTGTGGGGTTGTCACCGTGGAAGCGACGCCGCCGTTATCTACTATGATAGTCCCAGATACATCAGCACTGTCTTTGAGGTAGATCGTGCCAGCGGATCCGGGCCTTGTGGTGCCGCCTCGGGCATAGATGTGTGAGGGGTCAAACCCCGAGATGTCTGCATAGAAGACAGCTATGCGACCGCCACCACCAGCCGTTGGATAGGTGGTTCCGCCAGCCGCGCCACCACGAGCATAGATGCTCCCCGTCCCGGTTATTTGGCTGCAAGCGATGCGCACGCCTCCACCACTACCCCCACCGGCACCACCGCCGTAGGCGCAGAAGCCACCCTGGGTGCCGTCGGCTTGGATCGATCCGCTGAGCACCAGCACGGTAGCAGACAGCATGACCAAACCGCCCCCGTTGCCCCCATTATTACATCCAGACCCACCGCTGCCAAGGTGAGTCGGATTCTCAAGTACACCGTACGGCGCATTGCTGGTCCCCTGAGCTACGCCTCCGTAGCTGCCGCCCGCGTCTCCTGTGGATCCTGCTACAACGTCCGTTCCTGAGGCATCATACGCCTCACCACGATCTCCGAACTGACTTCCAGAGGTACCGGCACCTCGCAAGCCACTACCTGTCACGTTGATTGATCCATCGATTCGCATCGTGTCGAGCACTGAGAGACGAAGCCCGCTACCTGAGTTGTACGGATATTGAGAGTGCGCCAAGAGGCCACCGGATTCAACTGTAAGTGACGTGACGGCGTCGTCAGCTGTCAGGAGGGAGTCCTCGTAAAAGCGTGAACCGGTCGTTATTACAACGTTCTCATCATTAAGTTCAAGCAGATCGCGGTTCCAGAAGTAACCACCGTTTAGGGTTGAACCGTCAAGCACCTGCAGTCTCAAAGTGCCCCAGTTTGCGATCCCACCGTCGGCTTCGACAAGCAACTGGTCACCGGGGCCAGATAAGTCCAAATGAACGTAGCTATAGAGGCGACTTAAAGCTCCAGTTACATGTATATTTTCTGCTTGCAGTGCAGACAATGAATCAAGCGTTAGTCTTCCTGCCGAGTTTATCTCAATATCAATCCCTGTTGGATTAGTAACACTCATTGTTACGCCTGACTCCAGCGTTAGTCTGCCGCTGCTGCCAATGAGGACCGGATCACTCACTGTGAAGGACGAGACATCCGAGCTGACTACATTCAGTTCACCCCATTCCTTTACGGTAAGCTGACTAAAGTCAGTCAGTGCCGTTTTGAATGGAGTAGTCGGTGATGCGTTAACATTGTCATTGTCAATTATGACATGACCGTAGGTCTCAGCACTGTCCTTGAGGTAGATAGTGCCAGCGGATCCGGACCGTGTGGTGCCGCCTCGGGCATAGATATGTGAGGGGTCAAACCCCGAGATGTCAGCATAAAAGATGGCTATGCGGCCGCCACCACCAGCCGTCGGTGACTGATTGACACCATTGCCACCACGAGCGTAGATGCTGCCTGGTCCTGTCAGTTTACCGCAGGCGATCCGCACACCACCGCCGCTGCCGCCACCGGCGCCACCGCCGTAGGCGCAGGCACCACCTTGGGTTCCGTTGGCCTGGATCGATCCGTTGAGCAGTACAACAGCCGCGGATATAGTCGCCAATCCGCCACCATTACCGCCATTGTTGCAGCCGGAGCCACCGCTGCCAAAGTGGGCCGGATTCTCCAGCACACCATAGGGCGCATTGCTCGTGCCTTGAGCTACGCCTCCGTAGCTGGCCCCGGCGTCATTGCTGCTTCCGGCCACTACCGATGTTCCAGTGGCATCGTACGCTTCACCCCGCGAACCAAAAGTGCTTCCTGAGCCATTGGCACCTCGCAGTCCGTAGCCGGTCAGATAAATCGTTCCGTCGATGATTAGCGAATCAGCCACATTCAGTCGAAGCCCTGCACCGCTGTTCGTCGGATACCTGGAATGACGGACAACACCTCCCTGATCGATACGCATCTTCCCACCAATGGTTAGTTCCCCATTTGCCGTCAACGTCCCGCCATTGAGGACAACAACACTGTCAAAAGTTGTGTCCGCGCTGATTGTCACAGAACTGCTGACAATCAAGTCTGCAGCCTGGGCACGCCCGCACAAGAAGCAAAGTATAACCCCCGCCAATAGTGCTACTGCTGTCTGCTTACCACTACGCATGTTTTCCTCCTAAGGGGTTCAGGTGTGTTGCAAGGCTCAACTCACTGTAAGCGAGCCCACAACAAACCCGTGTTCGAGATATTCGAGATGGAAATTACGCACCGCCCTGCGTGCTCGTGCGGTACTGCCTGTGACCGGGCACCCTGCGGAGACCAGCCATTCAAATTATAAGTCAAATAGTCCGGTTTGTCAATAATTGTCAATGCTATTTCCACGTTGCCCGGCATATTGTCGCTGCTACAGCCATTCTCGTGAAATTGCAGGTCGGCCGGGGCAGGAGCACGTACTGCCGCCGGCTCGACCCTTCCCTGCAGATAGGCAGGGTGTGGGAACCCCCTCTGTATCCCATTCGCACATAGGTTATCTGTTGATGTACCCATTATCACGTCACCGCCCCGCCTCATTCCAGCCCCACGATTGTGGCGGGGAAATCGCGGAGGTACACGCTGTCAATGCCGACATCGATTATGATCAGGGCCGCGGTGACGATCAGAATCGTCAGGACTACGGCTGCCGCGATCATGCCATCGCGCGTGAAGAAGCGCAAAATGGATTCCAACGGAATCACCCGCGGCGTAGTGGCGGAGTAGTCATCGTAGGCCGCGCCGAACCTGGCGCGGAGAGTCTGTTCCTCGGCGGCCAGGCGCTTGCGGTACGCGAGCGACATAAGGATCGCTGCGGTCAAAGTGCCGATCGGCGCCGCCAGAAAGACACCCGCACCGATAATCGCGACCCAGGCGCCGAGATAGCTCGGGTGCCGCACGATCGCGTATGGTCCCCAGGTCACAAGCTTATGGCCCTCGGTGATCTGCACGGTCGAGGTGAAGTACTTGCCAAGTGTGCGGATCGACCAGATCCGGAAGGCCAGTCCGCCGATAAGCATCGCCAGGCCGAGAAGAGTCGCGGCGGTGGCGGCTGTGTCGGGCAGCAGCCGCTCGAAATAAGCATATTCAATCACCGGTACCACCTGGCTGAGCAAGCCGCAGCCGAGGATCAGAAACACTGTGAAGCTGTCGGTGGCCTGTTTCTCGCGGGCGTCGCCGACACTGAACTGCGGCTGGGTCAGCAAAATGGTCGCACCGGCGGCCATCAGGATCAGGATCCGCCAGTCAAGCAGCAGATCGATCCGGCCGGTCAGGGGCAGCACGTAGGCCGCGACCAGAAAGAGGACTGTGTTAGCGAGTGTTTTCATTTCGTTATCCTGCGTTGAGCATTTCCTGTTTTTGTTAAACCACCCGGGGCTGCTTTTTTGAATCGCTTACGGTGCGAAAGTCCGACCTCCGTTTGCCGGATCGGCCGGATCGAAAGGTGATCCGGCCGGTGGTGTCAAACTCACGGGCCATGGCGCGAAGGCGCGGGCGGAGTTTTTCCGGCACGCTGCCCGGCGTGGCCATAAGAGCCGAGCCTTTGACGCCCGGTTTTTCCCAGAAGCAGTCGGTGGTGCCGGGGATGTTGTCAAACCCGTAGCGCTGGTAGGCTTTCTTCTGCGATGAAGCGCACGTGAGAATCGCAATGTCAGCCGTTCGACTACTGAGGAAGTATCGGGCTACCGCGCATTCGACGATGAACATTGCTGCTTTGATGGACCGGAGATTAGTTGCCAGGACAAGTCGTGCGGGTTCCACAATCGAGGAGCCCCGTTTGAGTTCCTTCTCGATCATTGCCGTCACAACTCTGGCTTCGCCCGAGTAGGTCAGCTGTGGAAAGGGCAGACAAATGTCCGTAGCGACGGACTGAGCTATCTCCTGATACTCATGTGCCAGTGTTTGCATCGAAGCGGCCGCCGGTGTCTCACACGATTCAACTACCCGAATGTAGCCGAGAAGGCCGCGGCTGGATCCAATCAGCGGAAACAACCCGAAGTGCCGGGCGCGGGCATCCCAGGGATCGACGTCGATCCCTTCGTCGTTCTCTGCGCAAAAGCCCTTCAGCCGGCTGTCCCGATAGACCTCGTAGCGAAGCCGGAAGGCCGCCAGCAGTTCATCGGGCGTCGTGATCTCGCGGAAAACAAACTCGCTCTTTTCTGTCGCCGTGCTCATTGTGGTATCCTCGTTTCGTGTTCTCGCAGTTTTGTTTAAGCCGCCTCGCTGTTGCGCGATTCGACAAGTTCCAGTTCCCAGGCCGCCAGCATGGCATCGAGATGATCTTTCTCCAGCGGCTCAAATCCGGTGTAATCCTGATCGAAAAACATGGTGGTCTCCTTGTTTAGGGGTCGTTTCTGTCTGCGTCTGACTGGGGAAACGGGAACGGGAGGGGATTTCTGAAAGAAAGGAGAAAGAATCTGGCAAAAATCAGCCGCCGGTCGTGGGCCGGATCGAGTAGAGCGCTAATTCAACAATGAACAGACGGGATCGTATGATTTGATTTCGGCGGGGACGATGACGTGGCCGGACGAATCGAAACGGTCCGCAACGCCGCGGACGATGAGGTGCAGCCAGCGCGGAACACGGTCAGGTGTGGCCATCAGAGCGGAGCCGTTAGACTTGAGCGCGCTCCAGTAGGTGTCGCTGGTGCCGGGGACGTTGCTCAAGCCAAGTCTTGTATACAGATTCTTATGTGAGGAGTTACAGGTGTGGAAGGCGGTATCGACCGACCACTTACCGAAAAATCCAATTGCAGCCATGACCGCGCCCAGCGATGCCACCAGGTGCGGCGAGGACTTTTCAGGCGTCACAACGAGCCGGCCGGTTTCCACAACCGTCCGATCACCGGCCAGCGCCTGCTCAACCGCCGTTTGGCACGCCACTGATTGCGGGAATGCAGTAACGATTGGAAAGATGCCGGGTGGGTCGCTGGTGAGGGCCCGGTCTATTACATCATGATAGTTGGCGAACAAACTCATCAGGGCACCAGCCGGCTGGGGGTTGGTGGTGATTACGCGCAGAGATGCTGCCAGGTCGCCATGGGAATCGAACAATCCGAAATGTCGGGAACAGGCATCCCACGGGTCGACATCGAGGTTGTCGCTGTTGGGCGGGCAGAAGTTACTGAGCCGGCTGTTGCGGTAGACGTTGTACCGCAGCCGGAAGGCCGCGAGCAGGTCATTCGTGGAGCTGATTTCGCGGAAAATGAAGTGTCCGTTGGTGTTCGGTTGGTTCATGCGTTACTTGTTGGTCGTTCAGGTTATAGTGTTTGGTTGGGGAAACGGGATTGGGAGGGGATTTCTGAGAAAAAGAGACACCACAGAGTGTCGGGTTTTCTCTCCGCGTCGGGCACGTTCATGCGGTTTGACCGGTGATACTGTTGCGCTCGACCCCGCATGAGGGTGCGACCGAACAATTCCGCTGATATCCCTGCATCGAAGCCGAAACCTCTCCATTCGTATCCAGCTGTTCGGCATAGTTCTCAACTCGACGTCGAGTTTTAGGTCGAATTGTTTCGCGAGTCACGGCAAGTGTTACTCCCTCCACCCCAACACGGGGGTAGAACATAGGCTGAGTACCGGGAATCAAATCGAATCCGATGGCCTGGTAATATCTCCTGTGATGAGCAGATACCGACATAAGGCCGTGCCGGAAGCCCTTATGAAAGAGATAGAATGCCAGGACACACTCAACGTAGAATCGCCCGGTATTGGACCGTCGCCATTCTGGCAGAATCGCCGTTCGGGTACTCTCCATAATGGAAGCCTCGGCATCGATTATGTCTTCCGTGAACCTTCTTACGTGGGTTTTATTGGGTTCCGGCGCCCAGTCCACCGACGGGAGAATTTCCGGCGGGTTTTTCCGCTCCTTCCGGCAGGTACCGTCCTGACGTTTGAGAACAGTATCCAGGTGTTCATTGTCCTGAAAATCAGACGTGACGCCGCGCTGATAGCCGACCGGGACATCGATATCATTTTGGCGGACAAAAAGCCCGAGGTGTATCGAACGGCGGTCCCAGGGATCAAGTGCAAATTCGTCGGTACGGTTACGGTATGCTTTCCCGTAATCTGCCTGTTCTGCCACTTGTTTGCGGATTAGCAAGATATGTCGCATCTCGTCAGCTGTTCGAGGCGGTCGGAAAACGAGTTTGTTTGATTCTTGGTTCATGATATTAACTCCCTCTTGTTAGTCTTGCGTTCAGGTACTGGCCCAAGGCCTGACACCAGCGAGCATCGGTTCGCCACGGTAAGGCAGAACAAACGCGTTTTGAATATTATTAGAGGTCTGTTCCGTCCGGTGTTTTGACAAGTTCCAGTTCCCATGCCGCCAGCATGGCATCGAGATGATCTTTTTCCAGCGGCTCAAATCCGGTGTAATCCTGATCGAAAAACATGGTGGTCTCCTTGTTTCGGGGTCGTTTCTGTCTGCGTCTGACTGGGGGAACGGGATTGGGAGGTGATTTCTGAAAGAAAGATGCGGTTATTTGTGAAAGAGGTGAGCTTTTCGGGGGAAACCGGATTATCTGTCTACATAGAGAGCGGAGAATGCGAAGCATTTGGCGTCGCACATGGGGATTGGATAGCCACCTGTCCAGTTGAATCGAACTCGTCTGCAATCGCGCGGAGGCGCGGGCGGAGGTGGTCTGGTGTCGTTGATGGTTTTCCCATCACAGCAGAGCTACGGCACCCGGGTATTTCCCAGACGCAATCGGTCGTTCCTGGAAGATTATCGAATCCAAATCCACCGTAAAATCTCTTGTGTGGAGTGCTGCAGGTAGTGAAGGCGACATCAACTGCCCATTCGCCAAAAAAACCGATGGCTATGACTGTGGCACTTAAGTGCATGGTGAGTCTGGCTTTTCGCCCAACATCGTTTAGCGCGAAGCGAGTAGATTCAACAACAGTGTGGCCCTTCGCTATGAATCTATCCACTACAGCCCGGCACTGCGGGCCCTCGGATGAATAGGCGATCATTGGCAAGACGGCCGGACGATCAAAAAAGCGCGCCTGGTAGATGGGTGCATGATTTTCACCGAGAGCCTCTATGATCCTGGACGCTGTTGCCTGCTTCGTCGTAGTGACTATGCGAACATTGCCGACTTGGTGGCCGCGAAGATCAAACAGACCGAAGTGACGGGCGTAGAAGTCCCACGGGTCGACATCGAGGTTGTCGCTGTTGGGCCGGCAGAAGTCTCTTAACCGGCTGTTGCGGTAGACGTTGTATCGCAGCCGGAAGGCCGCCAGCAGGTCATTCGTAGAGCTGATTTCGCTGAAAATGAAGTGTCCGTTGGTGTTCGGTTGGTCCATGGGTCAGTTGCCTGTTGTTCAGGTTATGGTGTTTGGTTGGGGAAACGGGATTGGGAGGGGATTTCTGAGAAAAAAGAGCATTTTGATTTGCAACGCCTGCAAAATCTTGACAATGGTTGTCACATTTGCTATTCATTTACCTGAGCTAATAATCAGCAGGGAACCGCTCCAGAGGATGAAAGAACCTGAGCACGAAGGTCCGGAGTTTCTCCGGTATATAAAGTCGAATCCCCGGAAGGCTGCCGAGCTTTTTTATGTCTACGCTGTAGGTAAGCTTCGTACGGCCCCGCCGCGTGAGATGCACGGCGTTCCCGATAATGAGCGTGCCGACCTCATTCATGACATTGTGATGCATTTTCTCAAAGACGACATGCGCGTGCTTCGTCGGTACACACCGGACAATTTCGAGGCCTGGTTTTACACTATAAGTCGCCGCAAGGTAGTTGATTATTGGCGCGAGAGGGGGCGAAAACCGGACTTGACTCGTGATGCGGACGTAAGTGAAGACCAAGTGACGGAAAATAACCCGGGCCCTCTTATGGAAGACCCGGCAGTCAGAACCGAATTGCGGGATTTATTAAGGAAAGTCAACCAGTACATACATGAACTGGATCGAAAGTGCCGTCTGTTGCTTCGGCTCGCTGCCCGCGAATTTCCACCCCTGAAAATAGCGAGAATCCTACGCGAGCCGCCTGAAAACGCCAAGAAGATATCCGGACAAATTGGTCATTGCCGCAAGAAACTGGCAGATTTGTTATCAATAAACGGGGTTGACGTTAGTGACTTTACGAAGGACTAAAAATGCAAGTATTAGAAAACTTTTCGGAATATCTGGATATTCACCGTTCACCAATCTGGAAGCGGTTACAGCGTCGACCGAATCGGCGGTGGTAACTAATCACAAAATTGACAAGATGATTGGATTGCCGGAGTGACGAAGAATCCCGAAGATCAAGAGCAGCCTGAAAGTTTCAACGATGGCTTGTACCGCCTGATTCGACTGGCCCACGACCTTGAGAGATCAGAGTCATCGCCGGGTGAGGCGGAACGGCCACCGGACGAAGTTATTGTGGCGTACCTCTCCGGAAGCGCCACGGACCAGCAAGAGGCGCAGATACTCGACGCCTGTGAGCAATCACCATCTTTCGCCAGTGAATTGGCTCGCATCGTTGAGGATTACGAGACGTTTACCAGCGAAGAGACGACCCGAAAGATGGCTGACACCCCGGTCAGTGTTCCGCCTGATCTTGCTCGACAGACGGGTATCCAGACTGGTTCAGGACATATCTGGCGAATAATCATCCCATCGGTGGCCGCTGTACTCATAATGGCCTTACTGTTGATCCCACCCATGCTGGATCGGCAGGATACGCGTCAGGCCCGGTGGACGGCGATGTCGGATGCTGAGATAGCCCATCTTAGCAAACTGGGTCCCCGGGGAGCCACCGAGGATGATTTGGTGCTGTTCCCGTCGCCCCGAGAAGCAGCACTGGCTGAGTTCCGGGAGAGGTTGCAAGTGAACTGGGATACAGAAACATTGGAAATCGACAGCCGGTACCAGTCTTTGCCGGTGTCAGGTCTGTCAGACACACTAAACCTTAGTATCCGTGGTTTTGGCGGTGATGCATTACAAGAGGCGGTTTTCGAGGTGCCGTCTGGAACCTCCAGCGGGGCGGAGGTATGGCTCATTGATCCGTCGACTCTAAGGCTTTGGTCGCAGCCGGTGCCTGTGGATCCGAGCATCACGATCCCGGAGGGTCTGAGTGACTGGGTCCTCATGACGGTTGTATATCCTGTCGGGGCCGGGTACCGTGCTTCGGCGGCCGAAATCATCAAGCAGCAGTAACCACTTCCACTAACGGGGGAATGACATGTCAATCTTACGGTCAATTTCCGTAGCTTTTTGGCTCTCTCTAATCTTTATGTCCAGTGCCTTCTCGCAGCCGAAGAGCTGGGACGAGCTGCTTTCTGCTGCTAATCAATTCAGAAGAGAAGGCTCTATAGACTCCGCCCTATATTACGGTGAAGCGGCCTTGGAGGCTGCCCGTCGGCAGCATGGTTCTGCGGATTCCAGCGTCGCCCTCGTATATCACCGGCTGGGTGTTTTTCACCATAATACAAACCCAGACTCGGCGATGGCACTTTACAAGAAAGCGCTATGGGTATGGAGAGATATCAATCAGCCCAATCCTGCTGACCTTGCCAAGACGCTCAATAATATTGCCGTGCTCCATGGCTCTTACGGACGTTATATCGAGGCAAAGGAAGTACTGACAGAGTCCTTGCAGCTGAAAGAACAATTCCTTGATCCCTATGACGTCAGTCTTTCCAGTGCCTACAACAACTTGGGGGACATTTATCGTCAGCTCGGTATGCTCCGGGAGGCGGAATATTACTTAGAAAAGGCCTGGAAGATCCGAGACAGCGTTCTACCGGACTCACATAGCAGAAGAATCGATACCATGCATCGCCTCGGGCACGTGGCCTATGCTCGGCTTGATGTCGACGAGGCACTGCGATGGTATACAGGGGCGTTAAGCGCCCTTGCTGACGACGCAGACCCGCCCACCGTGGCGGGGGCAACACTCAATGTCGCTACGGCTCATCTAAGCGATAAGAACTATGACGTAGCAGAATCCCTCCTTGTTGGGATCTATGAATCGGGCTATTCCAATAACTGGACCGAAAATGACTTGCTTGGACTTGCAGCAAACAATCTCGGCCTGCTGTATGTGCAAACCAACAATCCGGAAGCGGCCGTGCAGCCGTTACTTCATGCGGCCGATTTTTTTCAAAGCACCTACGACGACGAACATCCGGAATACGCGCGAGCGCTGGTCAATCTCGCGCGTGCATACACTGATCTAAACATAATTGACAGTGCCCACGCTCTCCTCCAGCGGAGCCTGAAACTGCGAGAGCGAGTGCTGGGAGAACAACACCCTCATGTCGCCTATACCCTTTGGGCTCTGGGTGATAACTATCTGGCGGCAGAAAACTATGACGCGGCCCTGACAACCTATCGTAGATCCTACCGTTTGTATCAGGCTCAGGTGCAGGACTATATACCGTATCTTCCGGAGCGTGATGCGATTGATTTCATTGCAAGCGCCGGCGCACTTCGTGATCGAATCATTCATACTCTCTTGGCAAGCGGGCTCACCGAAATTGCGAAACAAGAAATTGCTCGGCTGGTTGTAAACTCGAAACGCTTAATCTCTGAAGAAAGCCAGCGCCGCCATGCCTTGCTTCACCTATCGAAAAATGCCGCCATAAAGACAATGCACGACTCACTTGTTGCAATCCAAAACGAGCTCTTCCGCCTGACCGTTCTGAACCCGATGCCGACTAACGACGCTGAGCAGTACAGTAGAATAAGTCAGCTTAGTATGACCGCAGAGAGCCTTGAATCTCAAATAGCCAGTGAACTTCCTGACCGGGGAGTTGCATCAACAGAGCCTCGTCAGGTTGACATTGAGTCTATCCAAAAAACCCTTTCAGATAATCAGGCAGTAATTGAATACCTCAAGTATTCTTACCCGCAGGACGAGACAATACACATTCGTTACAAATATCTCGCCGCAATTATAGATCGCGGTAGCGTCGAAATTGTGGATCTGGGAGAAGCCGCAATTATTGACAGTGCGGTATCTGATTTCCGCAATCACTTCCAGACGGTAGCCGAGTCTGGTACTTTGCCGGACCGCGAGCACGCTGAAAGCTATCGAATCTTCGGAAGTCACGTGAGCGACCTTCTCTATCGACCACTGATGGAATCAATCGCCGGGCATCCACATGTCTTTGTCGCTGCCGACGATGCAATCAACTTTGTGTCTTTTGGAAGTCTGCCGCTGGATGGTGACTCCTTCGTCATCGAGAATAAACTGATTCAATATATTTCGAGTTCTAAAGACCTTTTAACAAGTGCTTTGAGTGAGTCGGGTACAGGCTTTATAGCTTTTGCTGACCCGTCTTTCGAGTCCCATGGGCAAGGTCAAGAAATCCGACCGGCAGAAGGTCGCATTACACGACAATTCAGCACCAATCTCGCAGAGCTTAGGCCGCTACCGGAAACGAGAGAAGAGTGTGAAATGGTTGCGCGGGATTGGGAGCATCTAACCGGAGAGACGGCCGCAGTGTATTACGGTGATGAAGCATCAGAATCACGAGCCCGACAGGAAATCGGTGGCAAGAGAGTTGTCTACTTCGCGACCCATGGTTTCTTTGCCGAAGAGGCGCGGGAATCCGTGTGGCCGATGCTACGTAATGGCCTGTATCTCGCCCCGACAGGCGGCAACAGTGGTGACGCTACTCAAGACGGATTCCTGACTGCTGCTGAATTGTTGGCCTTCGACCTCCGAGGCGTCAATGCCGTTGTCCTTTCCGCATGCGAAACAGCAGCAGGGGTTTCTCATGGGGGAGAAGGAGTATTCGGCCTGCGGCGTGCTTTCAATATCGCTGGAGCCCGTTATGTTGTCAGTGCACTATGGCAGGTCGATAGCAGGACGACTGCTACCATGATGTCAGAGCTCTTCAAATTGTCCGAAGAGGAGAGCTTAGTCGAATCGATCCGTCGAGTTCAACTCAGACAGATAGAGCGTAATCATCGCTTAGGTTTTGCAAATCATCCTTATACTTGGGGAGGCTTCATAGTCACGGGAGATTAGGAGAGGGCGGTAAGCTTCCCTGTCAAGTAGACAATTTTAAAATAGAGTTTTTGGCGGTTTGA
>CAZTBP010000022.1:0-73405 GCA_964612145.1 uncultured Ignavibacteriales bacterium
AAGAGGACATTTCTACATTGCTACTACAGGACAGTATCACTTTGCGGTAACACCCCTAAAACTCCAGATGTTCCGACAGCTCAGACAACGTGCTGATCCGTCGCTCCGCCAGCGGCATCTCCTCCGGATACTCCCGCCCCTCCTTCACCCGAAGGATCGACGGCATCCCCACACTGTGCGGCCCTGTCACATCCTCCAGGTATCGGTCGCCTATATACACACACTCCTGCGGCGCATAACCGGCCAGATTGGCCGCCTTCGCAAAAATCTCCGGATGCGGCTTCCGCCAGCCAAATGTCGATGAAAAAATCTCGAAATCCAAAAACGGCTCGATCCCGAACCGCTTGAGTTCCTTTCGATGAACCTCTTCCGGAAATACCGTATTGGACACCAGCCCGATACGAGGAAAGGCCTCCCGGATCTTCTCCAGTGTCGCCACCGTGTCATCATACACATACAGGAGCTTATCGACCGGCTTGTAAAAAGCCGTGAAAAATCGATCCACCAGCTCATCGGAGTACTCAACCTCGAGCTCCCTAAACAACGCCCTGGCCGCCTGCGGCACCGTCCACTCGACATACGACGCCGACGCCTCCTTGCGAAGCGGCGCCTTTGCGCGCTCGAACACCTCATGAAACGCCGCCTCGTCGGGAACCGGATATCCGCCCTTCTCAAGCATCTTCCGCCCCGCCAGCGCACACTTAAGCGAAAGTTCGTCCCACGTCACCACCTCGTACTCGATCAACGTCGAGCCAAGATCAAAAATCACTGCTTTGGGCTTAAGCTTTTCCATCATCTCCTTTTCTTGTTCAGGGCCGACTTCAATATCCGATCAATCAGTTCATGAAACTCCATCCCCGCCTCCTTCGCCGCCATCGGCGACAACGACAGCTCCGTCATACCCGGCAACGTATTCAATTCCAGAAAGAAGTAGTCATAGTCCTCATCGAACATAAAGTCCACCCGCACCAGCCCCTCGCACCCTATCAAATTATAAAGCGTCACCGCATCCCGTTTCAGCTTCTCCGTCACATCACGCGGTATCTCCGCCGGCACAATATACTCCGACATCCCCTTGGTATACTTCGCCTCGTAGTCATACAACCCCTTCTTGGGCTTGATCTCGACCACCGGCAGCGCCTCACTATCGAGCACCGCCACCGTCAGTTCACGTCCCTGCACATACCGCTCTATAAGCACCTCACTCGACTCCTCCGCCGCGTCGGCCAGCGCCTTCTCAAACCCCTCCCACGACTCCAGCTTGGTCAAACCGACCGTTGATCCTCCGTCATTCGGCTTCACAATCAGCGGTAGCGAGAACTGCCCTTTAAGCTTGGCAATCGACTTGTCCGGCTTCCCCTCCTGATCAACCCGAACCAGCTCATATTCCGCCGTTGGTATCTTTACCGACTGCGCCAGCCGCTTGGTCACCGCTTTGTCCATCGCGATCGCCGAGGCTCGCATGCTCGACCCCGTATACAAAATCCCGGCCAAATCCAGCAAACACTGGATCGTGCCGTTTTCGCCGGCGCCGCCATGCAAGCATATCAAAACGACATCCACCTCGCTCGGTTCTCCTTTCGCCAGTTCCAACGGCAGCATATTGGCGTCAACCGCAACCTCACGGAAATCCGTTTTCTCCGCCTCCTCCAGCAGGTAGTTACCGTCGCTGTCAAGCAGCGACTGCCCCGTCGCCGGATCCATCACGTGCGCCTCGTAACCGAGCTTTTTGACCGCCTCATACATCGCCCGACCGGAATCCAGCGACACCTTTCGCTCCGAACTATCCCCGCCCGCCAACAGCAAAACCTTCATCACACCCTCGCTTTACCTCTTCGCTTTTTTCGCACCCGACGAACCTTCCAGATAATCACCGCCGCCACTGCCCCCAGCACAACCGGCCACGCTATCATGTTGTACGTCCGGAAATACTGCCCGATAAGTTGCAGGTTGTCCACCACGACCATTGCCAGGAAAAATATCAGCCCCGTAAACAAGACATACGATATAAGCGAATAAAGAACCATCCACCAGGCTGGATAGCGGGCAATCCCCGCCCCGACAGCAATCGCCGCACGAAACCCAACCACGAACCGCGAACCTATCATCAGCAACGGCCCCCAGCGATTAAGGTTCTTTTCGAATTTCAGTATGTCCTCCGCTGAAAAATACTTGTAGTCCTTTTCCATAAAGTACCCACGACCAAACCTTCGCCCCAGGACATACATCACCATAACCGATAACATCCCACCCGCCAGCACAACCATAAAACTCGTCGCCAGGGTCAATCGTCCCGACGCAACCAGCGCCCCCGCCGCCGCAATAAAACTGTCACCTGGAAACGGTGGAATGATGTTCTCGATAAAACACGCCACGAACAACGCCGCATAGACCCAGAACACTCCATAGCTGAATATCTGATCGAGCCACTGACCAATCTGTTCGGGAGACTCAGGCATCACGACTGATAAGACAGACCGCCGAGGCTGCGATCCCTTGCCGGCGGCCCACAAACCCTAATCTCTCGGTCGTGGTCGCCTTGACATTCACCCGCTCCGGCGCAATTCGTAAAATCTCCGCCACAGCCTTCTTCATTTTCGGCACGTGCGGACTCATCTTCGGCTCTTCGGCCATGATAACGGCATCGATATTCACAATCGTCCCAAACCCAGCACTGCGCACCTCCTGGGCCACGCGCGACAGCAACACCCCCGAATCCGCCTGCTCGTACGCCGGATCCGAAGGCGGGAACTGCTGCCCGATATCCGGCAACCCCGCCGCTCCCAACAACGCATCCATTATCGCATGCAGCAGCACATCCGCATCCGAATGACCCGCCAGACCCTTCTCATACGGCACCACGATCCCGCCGATTCGAAGCTCACGCTCATCGGTGAACCCGTGCACATCGAACCCGTGCCCTACCCGGATGTCACTCATGTCACCTCCCGACTCAGGATCACTTCCGCCATCTCAAGGTCCGCTTTTGTTGTAATCTTAAAATTCGATCGCGTCGGCTCAACCACCCGCACCGTAAATCCCATCGTCTCGATCATCGCGGCGTCATCCGTAAAATACTCATCCTCTTTGGATACCCGATGCGCCTCCAGGATCAAATCAAACTGAAATGCCTGAGGCGTCTGCGCCCCGTACAACCGCGACCGATCCAGCGTCGCCAGCACAAACCCATCCTCAACCCGCTTAATCGTATCCGGGATCTTCGCCGCCAGAATCGCCGCCCGGTGGTCCTGCGCCGCCCTGACCACGTTGTCTATATCTTCCGGCGCCACCAGCGGTCGCGCCCCGTCATGAATCGCCACCGTCTTTACCGAAATCGGCAGCGCCTCCAGACCCCGTCGAACCGAGGCCTGACGGTACTCACCCCCCACAACGACCTTCTGTACTTTCTGAAAACCGTATGGATCAATCACCCGCTGGCTCGTGTGCAACAGGTATTCCTCCGGCGCGACAACCACAATCCGATCGATTGTTTCCGCCGCTTCAAACCGGCCGATTGTCCAGCTCAAGAGCGGCCGCCCCGCCACCTCGCGAAACTGCTTGGGCACTTCGCCGCCGAACCGCGCCGAACTGCCGCCGGCCACTATAACTGCTCCGACACTCATGCCGCAGAATATATAACCGCCACCGGCCTGAATAAAGTCTTTTATAGGATCAACATCGCGTCGCCGTAAGAATAAAACCGCATCTTTCGACGGATGGCCTCGTCATATGCCGCCAGCATCCGCTCCCGCCCCGCAAATGCCGACACCAGAATCAACAGCGATGACTTCGGCAAGTGGAAATTCGTCACCATACTATCCACTACCCGAAACTCATGTCCCGGCTTGATATACAAATCCACCATCCCGGACAGCGGCTGAATCTTCCCCGCCTTTAAGGTCGCCGACTCAAGCGTCCGTACCGAGGTCGTCCCGACCGCAAATATCTTCCCGCCCCGCGCCCGAACACCATTCAACTCCCGCGCCGCCTGTATCGAGAGCTCCGCAAACTCCGGATCCACCACGTGCTCCTCGATCCGCTCCACCCCCACCGGCTTGAACGTCCCCGGCCCCACATGCAGCGTCAACTCCACCACCCGCACCCCCATTTGCCGAATGTCCCCCAATAAACTTTTCGTGAAATGAAACCCCGCCGTCGGCGCCGCCACCGCCCCGATCCGATCCTTATCGGCATATACCGTCTGGTACCGCCTGATATCCGACGCCGCATCCTCCCGCTGTATATAATGCGGCAACGGAATGTGCCCGTGACGGCTCACCACCCGATCCCGTGCCGTCCGCGACCGAAACTGCACCAGCCACTGCCCCTCCCCCCGATACTCGCACAGCGTCACCGCGTCTTCCCCGAACAGAATATCTTCCCCTTCGCGCACCCGACGGCTCGGTTTGACCAGCGCCAGCCACGTCTCCCCCTCGACATCTTCTACCGGCCGCACTAAGAACACTTCCACCCGCGCCCCAGTGGTCCGATTCCCGTACAACCTCGCTTTAAACACTCTTGTATTGTTCACTACCAGGGCGTCATCCGGCCCGAGATAATCGACTATCCGCCCAAACGGCATAATCTCCCGCTCACCGGTCGTTCGATTAAGCACCATCAGGCGTGACCGGTCCCGCCGACGGCTCGGGAACTGCGCGATCAATTCCTCGGGCAGCTTGTAGTCAAACAGCTTGATATCCATGGCCGGTAAGATAAGAAGACAAATTACTTCAGGAAAGTAATCGCATGTGTGCTCTTGCCGATGCGAACAAAGAATCGGCTACTTCCGAAACAAATTCAAAATTATCGTCAAAATCACCGAAATCACGATCATCGTCACGATCGGAAAGTAGAACGTGATCCCATCCTTCTTGATCGTGATGTCCCCCGGCAGCTTCCCCAAAAACGGTATCCGGTCCCCGAACCAGACCACCAGCCCGATCACAACAATGACTACCCCGAGCCCTACCAGTATCTTTCCAAATTGCGGCTGCATACCTTTAGGTCAAGAGCAGAAGCTTTGCCTCGTAACGAGCGTGGCGCAGGAATCCCTCCTACCTCCCGAACACCGTCAACCGATCCACATAAATCTGCGCCAGCGCCCGCTGCTCACCGGTCAACCCCTCCGGAAACTCCTTGTGCGCAAGATAATGCTCCAGCGCATCAAGCGCCTTGCGCGTATCCTCAACCGTGAGAACCTCCCCCGTCTCATCCAGCAGCTTGTCCCGAAACCGCGTCGTCTCCGTTATCAACAGAGACACCGTTCCCCGGGGATCCTCATGTTCCGGCACCACCAATCCGCCCAGTGCTTTCAACAGCATGCGTATATTCTCTTCCATCATTCGCTGCCCACTTTTTACTGTTGTTTGAAATCCCCTACAACAACCGCTGCTGTGCACCCCCCGGTATACTCATCCCCAGATGCTTCGCCGCCTCCACCGAGGCCACCCGCCCCCGTTTGGTCCGCTGCACGAATCCTATCTTCAACAGGTACGGCTCCACCATGTCCACCAGGGTATCGATTTCCTCGTTGAGCGTCGCCCCCAACGCCTCGATCCCCACCGGACCACCCTTGTAATACTCAATAACGACCTTCAACAGTTTCCGATCCAGATTGTCCAAACCCAGACTGTCGATCCCCTCCGCATCAAGCGCCTTTCCCGCCAGCTCAACCGTGATCTCCCCATCAGCTTTCACATCGGCATAGTCGCGCACCCGCCGCAGCAGCCGGTTGGCTATGCGAGGTGTTCCCCGCGCCCGTTTGGCAATCCCCAGCGCTGCCTCGGAATGAATCGGCGTCTCCAGGATCCGCGAGGACCGTCTGATAATCTCGGCCAGATCCTCCGGCGGATAAAAATCGAGATGATAATACAAACCGAACCGATCCCGCAACGGCGCCGACAATAACCCCGCCCGCGTCGTCGCCCCGATCAACGTAAACCGCTTCAGCGGCACATTGATTACCTTCGCAAACGCCCCCTTGTCCACCACGAAATCTACCTTGTAATCCTCCATCGCCGGATAAATGAACTCCTCGATCACCGGCGACAGACGATGGATCTCATCGATAAAAAGTATATCCCCCTCATTCAAATTCGTCAGGATCCCCATCAAATCACCCGTCCGCTGAAGCGCCGGACCGGCCGTCGCCACCAGCGTCGTCCCCATCTCATTGGCAATAATATGCGCTAACGTCGTCTTCCCCAGGCCTGGCGGCCCATAAAACAAAATGTGCTCCACCGCCTCCGACCGCCCCCGCGCCGCCTCAAGTGTCACTGTAAGCTTCTCGCATAACTCCTTCTGCCCGATATACTCCGCCAGCTTGTCCGGACGCAGCGTAATCAGCGCCCTGTCCTCCTCCGGCGGCAGTTGCTCACCCGACACTATCCGTTCCCGCGCCATTATCCTATCGCCTGCTTCTCTTGCTCATTCTTAAATATGATCGTGATCAAATCCTCGACCTTGTTCACCTTCGGCTTACCCTTCAGCGCATTCTCAATCATCCGCTCCGCCTCCGGCCGCGAATACTGAAGCTGCATCAGCACCTCCAGCGCCTCCTCAACAAACGGCTCCGGCTCACTTTCTCTGCCCTTCGACAACGGTCGGTCATCCTTGCTAAGCGCAAACTTTGCCACTTTCCCGTGCAGCTCCGCAATAATCTTCTCCGCCAGACGCGACCCGACCCCCGGCAAACGGTTCAGCCGCCCGGAATCCTTATTCTCAATCGCCGTAGCAATATCCCGAATCGGAATCGTCAGCGACTTCAACGCCTTCTTCACACCCAGCCCCGACACCTGCGTCAGCATCGAGAAAAACTCCCGTTCAATTGGATTCGTGAAACCAACCAGCCGGGGATAATGCGTGCTCTTACGATCCCCCGCCTCAATATAGTAAATAGTCTCGAAATCTATCGCCTGGCCGATCTTCCCCTCGTCCTTCAATCGGTCTGCCAGCGCCGACGGCAACATCACCTCGTAGTGAACCCCGGCATTCTCGATCAACGCCGTCTCTTCATCAACCTGGGTCAACGTCCCCGTTATCCGACTGATCATGCCACCACCTCGTTGTGCGCCATCGCCCGACAATGACACAGCGCTACCGCCAGCGCATCCGCCGCATCCGCCGGCTCCGGCACCGTTGTCAAACTCAACGCCGACCGAATCATTAACTGAACCTGCTGCTTGCTGGCCCGCCCGTTCCCCGTCAGCGATTTCTTGATTCGCGTCGAGGCATACGGCACCACCCGCACCCCCGCCTCAGCCGCTTTCAAAAACACGATCCCACGCGCATGCCCCATAATTATCGCTGTCTTCGGATGCCCGTAATGCGAGTAAAGCTCCTCTATCGCCAGTACATCCGGCTTGAACTGCTTCATGATTTGCTCTATCTCTTTGGCGATATCCTTAAGCCGCTCAGCCATTTCCATTTTCGCATCGGTTCGCACAACACCGGCCTCGAGCACCGCCAGACGGTCCCCGTTCCCCTCAATCACACCATACCCGGTAACCTGCAATCCTGGATCTATACCTAACACTCGCATGCCTGCATAAAACGGCGAAAACCGCATAATTTCAATTAAAAACTGGCCTCGCGTACCAACCTACAACAACTCCCTCACCGCCACCAGCGAATCCACCGTCCGATACGGCTCCACCGATGACCGACTGACTATCTTCTCCCGAAACTTCCCCGTCCGCACCAGCACACCCCGAAGCCCGGCATCCTGCGCCCCGCCAATGTCCGACTCGATATCATCCCCGATCATGATCGCTCTCTCCGGCGCCACCCCGATCCGCTCCAGCGCACTGGTGAAAAACAACTTCTCCGGCTTCCCGATCGCCGTCGCCTCGATATCAGCCGCATACTCCAACCCCGCTACAAAACACCCGATATCCACCTTGATCTCACCACCGGTATGCCAGAACCGCTGACGGTGCAGCGCCAGCAGCCCCGCCCCGTCGGCCAGCATATGATAAACGCGATTGATCAGCTTATAATCCCACCCCTCCCCGTAATTCCCGATTACGACATAATCCGGATTCTTATCATCTTTCGGAAACTCCGCAAACTCACTGTGCGTCGCCTCCCGCATCACCAGAAACACTCTCGGCTTCCCCTTCTTCCGAAGCCACTCCGCCGCCAGCACCGGCGGCGACACGATCTCCTCTTTGGCAATCGGGTACTCCCGCTCCCTGATATCGTTGTAGAGAATCTCAAGGCTCCGCGTTGTCGTATTCGTGACAAACCGCATCGGCAGCCCCAGCTCCTCTTTGATATACCCAATCGTCTCGTGTGCCCCCTCGGTCGGCTTCTTCTGATCCTGTCCGTCCCAGATCACCCCGTCGATATCACACAATACCCCTTCCACGTTATCTATCTTCTTCTGTGAATTCATAAGTCCTTTCCGACTGGCCGAGCGCCTCGTTCTCTATTAATCAGCCAACCGCTGTCCCCAAAACAAGTCCGTCGGGCCCCTGTCCGGTTGGCTTGGACATTGACCCGACGGATCACCCATCATCCATCAAAAGATGGTATCGTCTACAACAACAATATCTCTACAACCAACACCAACCCCTCGTCACTGCGAAAAGCTCCGCCGACGGCGGATCGACGACACAATCTCTGTCCTCGTACGTCTGAGCCCTCCCAGCCTTGTCGTAGCCCACGCACCCACACTGCGTGGGTTCGCTAATCCACCCAACCGGCCCACACATCACTGTTAACGGAGTCGAAAGGTGACAACCTACGCCAACTGCTCCATCAAGCTCTCATCAATATCAAAGTTCGAGTACACCTTCTGGATATCATCATGATCCTCCAGCATCTCGTACAATTTCAACATCGACGAGGCCTCGTTCTCCTTCTCCAGCTTCACCGTCGTCTCCGGAATCATCGTGACCTCGGCCGAGGCCATCGCGATCCCCTTCTTCTCGAACGCTTCCCGCACTGTGTCGATATCATCCGGCGGCGTCACTATCTCGTAAATGTCGCCTTCGGTCTTGACATCCTCGGCACCATTCTCCAGCGCGATCTCAATCGCCGTGTCTTCATCGGTCGCCGTCTTGTCGATCTGGATAATCCCCTTCTTGTGAAACATCCAGGCCACACAGCCATTCTCACCGAGGTTTCCGCCATACTTGCTCAGGAAATGCCGGATCTCGCCCACCGTACGGTTCTTGTTGTCCGTCATCACCTCAAAATACAGGGCTACCCCCCCCGGCCCGTATCCTTCGTAAACGACCGACTCATAGGTCACTCCCGGCAGATCGCCGGTACCCTTCTGAATCGCCCGCTTGATATTGTCGCTGGGCATGTTCGAGGCCTTGGCCGCCGCAATGGCGGTCCGAAGCCGCGGATTACCATCAGGATCGCCCCCGCCCTCACGGGCAGCAATCACGATCTCCTTGATATGCCGCGTAAAAACCTTGCCGCGCTCGGCATCGGCTTTGCCCTTCTTGCGCTTAATAGTTGCCCACTTTGAATGACCGGACATGGGCAGCCTCCTCTATTGTAAATCTTCGCTTCTTATTATCTTCAATCTTCTTTTCTCCGTATGGCCCACCATTTATGGCGAGTCCCTCTTTCCTCGTAGGTCAAGACCCCTGTGGTCTTGACAAAGTCATGGAGCGGAGTCGAACCATGACCACCTCAGGCTCACACCGCCACCGGCGGACGACCGAAGCAATCCCACCGGCACAAAATAAACACTTCCCCCCCGCCGCGCAAGAGCCTTACTTGCCCGAAACAATCCCCGCCAAAATCCTGTTCTTACCCGTAACGCGACAACACGACCAAACCGCAACCTCAACCAACAGGACCTAAACCATGCCTGACATATTCGAAAAAATCATCAACCGCGAAATCCCCGCCAAAATCTTCCATGACGACGATGCCTGCATCGTCATCGCCGACCACCGCCCCAAAGACACCATCCACCTGCTGATAATCCCCAAAAAAGTCACCGACACTTTCTACAACACCCCCGATGACACCCTCGCCATGCTCAACGCCAAAACCAAACTGGTCGCCGAAAAACTCGGCCTTCAAAACCACTTCCGCATCGTCGTCAACAACGGCTACGGCCAGGAAATCTTCCATCTCCACTACCATTTTATGTCCGACCGCTCGTCCGACAAGCTGAAATACATCGAGGAATAAAGTAAAATCCATTGGTTGCAAAACGGCCTCCCATCGTCTATAGTGAAAATAGACACTTATTGAGATGTTATTCTACACACTGGAGGCCATCCAATGCTGTTAAGGATCTGTGCCCTCAGTCTGGTCGTGTTTTCGCTGCTCCTCTCCTGCGGCGGTGACGACTGCCCCAACTGTCCGACCGACAACCCGCTAGATAAAACGCCCCGCGAGGACTCCACCGCCGAACTCATGGCCCTGTAAATCTCCAACGAACTGGTCGCCCCGGACACCCTCTACGACCAGATCCGCGCTGACCTCGCCGCCATCGAACGACGCTACGGCGCGCAAATCGAAGTCTGGGACGACCCCATGGAAAGCGAATACGGTATCGAAGTAGATATAGCATTTATTCCCCCATGGTATTTTGGCGGCATTTCTCTCGTCCTGGATTCAGCCGAACACCGAAAGGCCGTCGAAGGATCACATCCGGCTCTTCAGAAGGCTATCAGTCAGCTCGACGGCACCTTTATGGTAGGTTTCCCCGAGTGGCCGGATTCACTCTACTGGTTTGATGCCGTGCGTTTCGAGGGAAGGCTCAATGCCAAGCGGGCTGCAGAGCGCTTTGTCGGCATCGAGGGTGTCCGTGGCGTCGGGACTAACCCGCGAGCAGGCGATTATCCGCTCATTCTTCCACTCTACGGCTCCGTCGAACGCCGCTATTGCTACATGTTCTCCTGGGGGGACTGCCCCTCCGGCTGCCTGAATTCAAACTGGTACTACTTTCGCATAACCAACCTTGGAGCCGAACTCATTGACTCCGTCCATTCCGGCCCAAATGTCCAATATCCTGCCTGGGCAGACACGGTGTATGACACGCTGTACGCCTGGCAGCACGACGGCTGGGGTTGGTGGCGCTCGGACTAACCCCTCACTCCTCCGACCGCAACGGCACCGATACCGGCTGCTCAGCCACTTCTGCTGACAGCCGTCGCCTCACCAACCCATACCCCACCACGCTCCAGAAAAACCCCGCAAAGCCCGCCAGCCCAAAGGTCGTAAACCGCGTCACCACCCGCTCCATGAAAAACACGTCGTAGATTATCGTCACCACCGCCGCAAACCCTGCCGCGAACACAACCGCACCAATCCACCAGCCCCACTTCTGACCCGCACTCCGCTTCTCCGGCAACTCCACTGGCCCTGGCATCAGCCAGCCGTTCCAAACCGCCAGCCCCATCACCACAAACCCCGCTAACGTACTCCCGTGCTGCGCAACCGTGGTCACCGCCACCGGCTCGCCAAAGATCTCCACCGTCTTCGTCAAAAACGGGAAAAATGGCACCATCGTCCCGTGCGCATGCGTAAACGCATCCCATCCAAAATGCGACAGCGCCCCAACCGCCACCGACACCGCCAAAATCACCCACTGCTTCACCCCCAACGGCCAAAACCGGCTCACCGCCAGTCCCGACAACCTCTCATCCAGCGGCGACGGCAGATTGATAATCACCTGGTACTTGAACAGCGCGTGAAACGCCAGCGCAAACGCCACCCCCGCCGGCACACAGAAAACAACCAGCCCCAGCCACGAGTGCGACAACGACCGGTCCGCCGTCGTCATGATCAAAAAATACAGCAAATCCGGCGACAACGCCCCCGCCATCAGCCCGGTCAGCGAAAACCAGCCCGGCGCAATTTTCTTCAACGGCAGCGCCGCCGCGGTATGAGCAATCGTAAACGGCATAATATGTAGCCTTATAGGCCGAAATCAGCCCCATTGTTTCACCCTTTCGGAACATTTAGCCCGTTGCCCCCCTTAACCTTGTAAATAGTATTGACATATGGGGATATATCCCTATCTTACCGATACAGTGGACGTATGTCCAATAGGGGCAGTATCCCCTGTCACAGCAACTTTATAATTTTTGCTTTCGGCAACTCAAAGGAGGTGTGTTCTATTGCCAGGCGTTAAGGTTCGAGACGATGAGTCTTTTGAAAGAGCCCTTCGCCGTTTTAACAAGTTTTGCGAAAAGACCGGAGTTCTGAGCGACATAAAAAAGCATCAGCACTACGAGAAGCCGTCCGAGGCCCGCAAGCGGAAGATGGCGGCTGCTCGACGCAAACAGAGACGGATGAGACGACTCAATAACAGGTAGGCAACCAGCAGTGAGTCTGCTTGATAACATAGATAAAGATCTGGCCCAGGCCCTGAAGGCCGGCGACAAAAACAAAGTCACCATCCTGCGGGGCCTGAAGTCCGATCTCAAATACAAACGGATCGACAAAGGCGACGAACTCTCCGACGCAGACATCGTGGACGTGTTGTCCTCTGCTGCCAAAAGACGACGCGAATCGATCGAACAATTCCGAGCCGGAAACCGCGACGACCTCGCCGACAAAGAACAATCCGAACTCGAGATCATAAACGTCTACCTGCCCCAACAGCTATCCGAAGACGAGCTGGAAAAAATCGTTGCCGACACTATTAACGACATCGGCGCCGAGTCTCCCGCTGACCTCGGCAAAGTTATGCAGGCCGTGATGCCCAAAGTCAAAGGGCAGGCCGACGGCAAGATGGTCAACAAACTGGCCGCAAAAAAACTTGCCAACTAATTCAACAAATCCCTACCATTTCTAAAGATAGCACTCTCAGGACCCCCGAATAGGAGTCACTACGGATGAATTGGATTGACGTTATTCTCATCGTATTGCTGCTGACCTCCGTAATCGTCGGATCGAAAAAAGGCCTCATCCGCGAAATTATGGCCTTTATCGTTTTCTTCGTCGCGATTATCGTCTCGGTCAACTACATCGACAACTTCGCCGTCTGGGTCTACGAAAAGGTCGGAGGCTCACCTCTCGTGTCGGCTTTTTTATCCTTTACCATCCTCATCGCCGTTACCTATGCCGCCTTCAAACTCCTCGGCCTCCTCTTCTATAAAGTCGCCAACATCAAACAAATCGGCAAAAAAGATCAGATGGGCGGCGCCCTCATCGGCTTCCTCCGAGGCTGGCTGCTGATCGGCTTCGCCACCTTTCTGGCCTTCCTCCTCCCGCTGCCGGGTACTTTTTACATCGCCTTCGAGGCCTCCTTCTTCGGCCCCACCGTAGCCAAAACCGTCCCCCTGTTGTACGAAGGCACATCGCCGGTCCACCCCAACAACCCGAATTTTATAACCAAAATCGAAAACACCCTGCTTCTCACCCAGACCAGGACCAACAGGGCCACCGAGGAAGACCGCATGGAAGTCTACGAAGTCCTCCGGCAGTTGCGACGCCACTTCACTACCGACAACGGAAGCTCGTGATTTGATTTTGATTTCAGTCTCAGACAACTATATTTAAGCCGACCGACGGTCGGCTTTTTTATTTGCCGCCCAGCGACAGCGAGACAAACCGATGGTAGATAAACACACACTCGACATTCTTGAATACGCCAAGATCATCGCCCTGATCGAAACCAAATGCCTGACCCCATACGGCCGCGATGAAGTCCGCCGCATCCGCCCCCTGTACGACCGCGCCGAAATCGAAAAACGCGCCACCGAAATCTCCCAGCTCCGCGACATCTTCCAGTTCCAGACCGCCTTCCCCCTCTACGAACTGGACAATTGCCGCGACGACCTCAAACACTCCACTACCGAAGGCGTCTTCCTCGACCCCGACCGCATCCTCAAAATCGCCGAACTCGTCGAAGTCTCCATGGCGCTGAACGGCTACAACAAGGACGAACGAGAGAACTTCCCCAAAATCGCCGAGTATCTCGAACAAATTCGCGCTTTCCCGGAACTCAAAAAAGAAATCCGGCGCGCAATCGATGACGACGGCTCCGTAAAAGACTCTGCATCCAGCGAACTCAAACGCATCCGGGCCGACTTCGCCGACAGTAAACGTCGCATCATCACCAGGCTGACCGGCATCCAGTCCGACCGCCCCCACCAGGCCGGCCGCCAGGACGATATCGTCACTCAGCGCAACGGACGATACGTTGTCACCGTCCCCTCCTCGTCCTACCGCTCCAACATGGGCATCCTGCACGACCGCTCCCAGACCGGCGCCACCCTTTACATCGAACCACAGGAAACGGTCGAACTGAACAACAAGCTGAACATGCTCCAGCAGGAGGAACGCCTCGAGATCGACCGCATCCTTCGCGCCATCACCGCCGAAATCGCCCGCCGGTTCGAACCCCTGATGGAAAACACCCGCATCATCGGCCGCCTCGACGCCCTCTACGCCTGCGCCAAATTCTCGGTCGACATCCAGGGCCACCAGGCCCGCCCGGACAACGAAGCCTCCTTCGACCTCGTCGACCTGCGCCACCCCCTGTTGATTATCAAGGCGGAAAAATTCACCGACGTTGTCCCGAACAACATCAGTCTCGATGAATCCCGGCAGGCCATCCTCGTCACCGGCCCCAACACCGGCGGCAAAACCATCTGCCTCAAATCGGTCGGCCTCGCCATCCTCATGGCCCAGTCCGGCCTCCATATCGCCGCCTCCGATGCCTCCTCCATTGGGATCTTCGAACACATCTTCGCTGACATCGGCGACGAACAATCTATCGAACTCTCGCTCTCGACCTTCTCGTCGCACGTCCGCAACATTATCAGCGGCGTGCAAAAAGCATCACCCAATACCCTTCTGCTTTTCGACGAAATCGGCGCCGGCACCGACCCCAAAGAAGGCTCCGCCCTCGCCGAGGCCATCATCCTCTACGCCCTCGAACACGGCGCCCGCATGCTCGCAACTACCCACTACTCACAACTGAAAACCCTTGCCACCCAGTACCCGGAACTGGAAAACGCCTCCCTCGAATTCGACCGCAAAACCCTCGCCCCCACCTACCGCCTCCACCTCGGCGTCCCCGGCTCCTCCTACGCTATCGAAATCGCCTCCCGCCTCGGCCTTTCCAAAGACATCTGTGACCGCGCCCAGCGCCTCGCCGGCAGCGGCGAAAAAAATCTCTCGAACCTGATCTCCTCCCTGGAAAGCGAACTCGCCACCGTCCGAAAAGATCGCGCCGAACTCTCCGACCGGCTCGACGAAGCCAAAAGACTCGAAGAGTCCTACAAGTCCCGCGTCGAACAACTGACCCACAACGTCGAAGAAGAAAAAGCCCGCGCCCTGGCCGATACCGAAAAATTCCTCGAAGACACCCGCCGTGAAATCGAACAACTCGTCGCCAACATCCGCAAATCCCAGGCCGAACCCGAAAAGGTCAAACAGTTCCACCGATCCCTCAAAGAACGTACCAGAGAACTGGTCGACCTCAAAAAAACCTCCGAACAGGGCTCCGCCGACCCGGACAAATTCGACATCGGCGACCGCGTCGAAATAATCTCACTGAAACAGCAGGGCGAAATCGATGAACTCATCGGCAGCGATCGCGCCCGCGTCAAACTCCGCAACATTCACATGACCGTCGAACTCCGCAACCTGCGAAAGGTCGACGAACACGGCACCCCGACAAAACCCACCAACAAAGCCGGAGGCGCCTCCCGAATCGAGGCCCGGCAGGTTGAATCACCCGAAATCCACTTACGCGGAATGACCGGCGACGAAGCCATCGAAGAACTCGAAAAATATCTCGACCGCGCCGTCCTCGCCGGACTCAACCAGGTGTACGTCGTTCACGGCAAAGGAACCGGCGCCCTCCGTCGCAAACTAACCTCCTACCTCAAAGGACATCCCGAGGTAGCCTCGGTCCGGCTCGGCGACTGGAACGAGGGCGGCGCCGGCGTCACTATCGTCAAACTCAAGGGCTAGCATGATCGCTCCGGAGACCATCGAACAGGTTCGTCAGGCAACCGACATCGTCGATCTCCTCAGCCAGTACGTCCGTCTCAAACGGCGCGGCCGCCGATTTATAGCCGTCTGCCCCTTCCACACCGAAAAAACACCCTCGTTCTCCGTCTCCCCCGAAAAACAACTCTACTACTGTTTCGGCTGCCAGCGCGGCGGAACCGTCTTCACCTTCTTACAGGAACACGAAGGCATGTCCTTCACCGAGGCCGTCCATATGCTCGCCCGCCGCGCCAACATCCAGATCCGCGAAGACCGTGGCACCGACCGCAAACGTGAACTCGCCGAACGTGTCGCCTACGCCAACCAGGTTGCCCTCGAGTATTTCCGCAAAACCCTCTTCAACCCGCGCTACGAATCCGTGCTCGACGACTACCTCATCAAACGCCGGGGCATCACCCGCGACACCGCCAAGGAATTCCAACTCGGCCTCGCAGGCCAGGAATGGGACGGCCTCATCCGCTACGCCCGCCCCAAAGGCCTCACGCCCGAGGACCTGGTCGAATGCGGACTCGCCTCGCAGTCGCAGCGCAAGAACAAAATCTATGACCGTTTCCGCGAACGACTCATCATACCCATCTTCAACCTCAGCCAGAAACCGATAGCCTTCGGCGGCCGCACTCTCAAAAAGGGCGAACAGGCCAAATACATCAACTCGCCCGAAACCGCCCTCTACAGCAAAAGCAACGTCCTGTACAACCTCAACCTCGCCAAGGACGCCATCCGCAAAGCCGAAGACGTCTTTGTCGTCGAGGGCTATTTCGACGTCATCTCTCTCTGGCAGGCCGGCGTCCAAAACGTCGTCGCCTCCTCCGGCACCGCGTTCACCCTCCAGCAGGCCCGCCTCCTGGCCAGGTTCGCCGACGAGGTCTATCTCTTTTTCGACGCCGACTCCGCCGGCCGCAACGCCGCCCTGCGCTCCGTCGATGTCCTCTTCGATGCCGGACTCGAAGTCAAAGTCATCTCTGCCCCGCCCGGCGAGGACCCCGATTCCCTCGCCCGCACCTTCGGTTTCGACAAAATCGACGAACTCAAGCACGACGCCATGGGCTTCATCCCCTTCCGCGTCCAGGACGTCGACCTCCGCACAACCGGCATCATCGCCCGCGAAAAACTCGTCAAGGAACTCGGCGGACTCGCCGCCCGCATCTCCGACCCCACCCGCCGAAGCCTCTTCCTCGACGAGGCCGCCTCCACTCTCGGTGTCGACACCGAACTTCTGACCCGGGCCGGTCAATCCGAACGCCGCGAACCGACCGACACCGGTCCAAATGTCGCCCAACCTCGCAAGAAACACGACTCCGTCCAGCGCCACCTCGTCTCCATCCTCATGCAAAACCCCGGCATCATCGACACCATCTTCGAAAAAGTCGCCCCCGAAGATTTTACCGCTATCGAACTGCGAAGACTTTACAGCGCCCTCTCTCAGCAGTATCGTAGTGCGGGAAAACTGAATGCGCGAGCCCTCGTCGACACCGCCCAGGATAACGAGTTCACCTCGCTGATCACCGAACTCGCCGCGCTGGAATGGGAAGACGACAAAATCGACACCGAGGCCCGACGCCTCCTCAAAGACTTTCTCAATGATCGAAAAAAACGAATTCGTGATGAATTAAGAAAAGAACTGGCTGAAGCCGAAGCCTCCGGTGACCAGGAAAAAGCAACAAAGCTGTTGGAAGAACTAAACAACTACGGATTAACTGACTGATCATGCTCCGCTCCCTTGCCATAAAAAACCTCGCGCTGATTGATGACGCCACCCTCGAATTTGACAACGGCCTCACCGTCCTCACCGGCGAAACCGGCGCCGGCAAATCAGTCATCGTCACCGCCCTCACCCTCGCCCTCGGCGGCCGCGCCGAAACCGAATTCATCCGCCACGGCGCCGACACCGCCGAAATCAGCGCCACCTTCGAGGACCCCGCCACCAACGACACCCTCACCGTCCACCGCGAAATCGCCGAACGCGGCACGACCAAACTCTCCGTCGACGGCCACAACAGCACCGTCACCTTCCTCCGCGAACTCGCGGAACCAATGGCCCAGATCCTCGGCCAGCACGCCGGCCAGATGCTCATGAACGAGGACAACCACCTGGAATTCCTCGACAGCTTCGCCGGCCTCACCCCGCACCGCTCCGACATCGCCGAACGCTACCGCCTCTGGCGCGACGCCGCCGAGGAGCTCCGACGCATCCGCCGCCGCCGCGAACAACTCGCCGCCGAACGAGAACTCCTCCTTTTCCAGAAAAACGAAATCGAGCAGGCCCAAATCCGCAGCGGCGAAGAAAAAGAACTCGAAAACGAACGACGCATCCTCGACAGCGCCCGCTCCCTCATGCAGTCCGCCTCCTCCATCACCGAAACCGTCGGCGGCGAAGAACCCAACATCCTCCAAATGCTCGCCGCCGTCCGCGCAGAACTTGATCGCATGGCCGACGTCGACCACACCCTCGAAAAACAGGTCGAATCCCTCACCGATATCGACTTCGGCCTCGAAGAATTCCGCCGCTTCGTAGAACAGTACGGCTCCTCCCTCGAGGACAATCCCCTGCGCCTCGAAGAAATCAACCTGCGCCTCGATGAACTCTACAACCTCAAAAAGAAATACGGCGGCTCCGAACAATCCATCCTCGCCACCCTCGAACAGATCGACGAACAACTCAAGAACCGTCCCGACACCGACTCCCTCATCGAGCACCTCGAAAAAGACACCGACCAGCGCTTCAGAGCCTACGCCGAAAAAGCCGTCGCCCTCAGCAATCTCAGGCAGAAAGCCGCAAAAAAACTCCGCAAACTCGTCATCGAAGAACTCACCGACCTCGCCATCGACCGCGCCGACTTCGAATGCGAACTGCTCTACGAAGACGACGATCACGGCGTCATCCTCGACAACCGCGCCGTCCGCCCCCACTCCACCGGCCTCGAAAAAGCCCGGTTCCTCTTTACCGCCAACCCCGGCGAGCCACTCAAATCACTGGTCAAAACCGCCTCCGGCGGCGAAATCTCCCGCGTCCTGCTCGCCCTCAAATCAGCCGAACTCCGCCAGAGCGGCATCAAACACTCCCTGCTCGTCTTCGACGAAGTCGACGCCGGCATCGGGGGTCGCACTGCCGTTGAAGTCGGCAAAAAACTCAAAAAGCTCTCCGCCTCCTGCCAAGTCCTCGTCATCACCCACCTGCACCAGATCGCCCGCCTCGCCGACCACCACTTCGTCGCCGAAAAATCCTTCCAGCGCGGCAACCGCACCATCATCAGGGTCGCCCGCCTCGATCACTCCGGCATCGAGGCCGAACTCGATCGCATGGTCGCCCTCCCAAAATCCAAAAAGTAGAGGCCAGTTCCAGCCATCTTTGATCCGATCCCCGATGGAAAAGTCCTTGCACTCAATATCTGCATACAACTAAATTGATCATAGTAAACCACCCGGCCCGGGCTCAGATGCAAACCGCATCACCTCTATTCAAAAGGATTGTCAAATGGCGATGATGAAAGAATTCAAAGAGTTTGCCATGCGCGGCAACGTCGTAGACATGGCCGTTGGTATCATTATCGGCGCCGCTTTTGGAACCATTGTGAAGTCACTGGTCGCCGATGTTATTATGCCCCCGATAGGATTGCTGCTCGGTGGCGTCGACTTTTCCAATCTGTTCTTTGTCCTGAGAGCCGGCACCGAGCCGGGACCCTACCTCACACTGGCCGATGCCGGCGCAGTCGGCGCCGTAACAGTAAATTACGGGGCCTTCATTAACACCGTGATCAGCTTTATCATCGTTGCTTTCGCCATCTTTGTGCTCATCAAGAATATCAACCGGATGAAAAGCAAAAAGGAAGAACCCGAAGCCAAACCAACTACCCGCGATTGCCCCCGCTGCACCTCGACTATCTCCAAGGTCGCCTCACGCTGCCCGCACTGCACCTCCGAAATCGAACCCGTTCTTGACTGACAATCTCCCGGGCGGCGGCCCCACCACGGGTCGCCGTCGCTCTTTCAGGAGAAACCCCTTGCTCAAGCCGCTGTCATTCCCTAAGTTGCTGAAAATTATAGAAAAACTGGGCCCCGCCAGCGGAGCCCGAGCCGATTGATTTGTTTAGGAGGTCCCTCGTGCCACTTCGCGTGATAACTACGTTAGCCGTAGCCGCCATAATAATGATCGCCGCCGGTTGCGGTGAGGAACAACAAGTCGCCGAACCCGGCGATACCGTCGCCGTCGAATACGTCGGCTCACTGCCCGATGGCTCCGTTTTCGACTCCACCAACACCGGCGAACCGATAGAATTTACAATCGGCACCGGCCAGGTCATCCCCGGCTTTGACAGCGCCCTCACCGGAGCAACTGTCGGCGAACACCTCGAGTTCAGCGTCCCGCCCGAACAGGGCTACGGCATGCCGCGCGAAGAACTCACCCACACCTTCCCGGCTGACAGCTTCCCGCCCAATATCACCCCCGAGGTCGGCCTCCAGCTGGAAATGCAGCAGCCCGACGGTCGCCCTGTGTTTATAACCATCACCGACATCGACTCCGCCGGCAACGTCACCATCGATGCTAATCACCGGCTCGCCGGCAAAACGCTGCACTTCAGCCTCGATGTCATCGACATCATCAAACCTGGCACAGCCACTACCGAATAACCCTTGGCCCACGCACCCAAGGTGCGTGGGTTTCTCAACGATTATTGCGAGTCCTTGTAGGTCACCCACGGCTCTGCGCGGGTGACGCGGTCATCGTGAACGAATAATGGTCATGGTGAGCCAAGCAGAGAGGCAGAGTAGGGCGGAACCCTTCAGCGGTTCCGCCTTCATTCCCCGTGGACCAAAATCCCCCGCGGTCTTGACAAACTCACTTCACCAGCGTCATCTTCTTCGAATCAACTACCAGATCATTCACCGTCAACCGATACACATATACCCCCGAGGCATACCCCGACCCATCCCACACGACCGAATGAGTCCCGGCCGAGAAACTCCCGTCAGCCAGTGTCGTTACTTTTTGACCCGTCATGTTGTATATGTCAAGGCTCACATCCCCAGCCCTCGTCAGCGAGAACCGTATCTCCGTGCTCGGATTAAACGGATTCGGGTAGTTCTGGAACAACGCGAAGTCGGAAGGCAGCAGGTCTTGATCGTCATCCTCCACACCGGTAGCCATCGACCCGTAGCAGTATAAATAGCCGTCTTTGCTTGCGATATAAAGCTGCCCATTGGCAACCGTGATAAACCCGCCCTGCGGCGTTTTCCAGACACATTCTCGCGTTTCGATATCGATTGCATACGTCCACCCCGGTGAACGATAGCCGGAGATATTCACAATCGGCGAACTGCAGAAGATATAGCCATTGGCCACAATCGGCGGGAATCCTGGCACAAACCACTTTTCCCCCTCGAACGTCCACAGCACCTCACCGGTGGTCGTACTGCGCACCTTGAGCAACGGGTCGCAGGTTGTAATCAGGAGGGTATCGTACAACGCCGGCATTGACCGAAGGCTGCTGGTATCGGTGGCTTTCCATAGAAGCCGTGGTTCGTCGGCGACATCGAAACAATAGTAGTCGTAGTAGAAGTGGCAATACAGCCGCATTGTCGTTGTGTCCAAGATTGGGGCGGCATGCTGACCGTAAGCATTTGATTGAAGAGGCAGATCAGGATCATCCCGCGAGTCACCGACCGAGCTTATCGTGTCGGTGTCTACTAAGTAAAGGGTATCCCCCGTAGCAGCATCTGAGACGAAGAGCTTCCGCAAGAGAAAACTATACACTCTATCCTGATAAACGGCTTGTGTCCATCGGTCGTCATTGGGGAATTGCACGCGCCACAGCCAATCTCCGGTTTTCGCATCGAGTGTATGCATTCCTCCATGGAAATTGTCTGCGATAAAGGCACGCCCATTGTAGATTGTAAGTGTCAGCGGTCGGTACGCTTGCATAGCCAGGTTAGATATCCATCTTAATTCGCCTTCTACTATGTCCATGCAGGCAGCTATGTGTAATGCAGGCTCCACATGAATATAGACAAGGCTATCAGCGTAAACCGCATGCGAGTTGTTCCATACCCCGCCGAAATCTCCCCGCCAGAGGATTGCCCCGTCTGTCACGTCAAGACACTCGATGAAGCTACCCGTAACTGGGGAAAGCCCGGCTGCTGCAGGAAAAACCAACACCCGATTCCCCACAACCGTTGGCGCCAGAAGCGGCCAGTCAACGATCTTCTTGTACCAGCGAATACTCAGCGGCGGTTCGATTATTTCTGTCGGATTGTACCCCACATGCTGGGCATTTCCCTGGTACTGCGGCCAGTCTGCCGGACCCTCCAGCGGCCATGAATCCGCCGCTGCAATCCCTTCATCGGTCAGGTGCCGTGCATATGCCCGATACTCCCCGTATCCCCCGTGCGGATACCAGACCGTATCGATGATGTCGGCATGTGCAACAGGCACGAAAAGCACTAAGCAGAATATTGCCTGTAAAGCCGTCGAGCGCAGATTGCTGTTGCACTCTTTAGTTTCATTGATCTTGCGGATCCCCATATTACAATCCAGTCTCCACTCTCAAGATAAATCAAATCAAAAATTCCGCAATGTGTAGGTTTTTCAATTGACAGAATCACGAAGTTGCGCCGTGATAACCATCATTTGGGAATATTTGGCTACCATGACACTACAGGCAAGTCGGTTCTGCCGATCAAACCCCTATCGCAGTTCATCTATGTCTAGTATTGCACTGCTACAACCTCGCAACTCCACCGATCGATGACTACAATTCCCGCTCTGTACGGTCTCATTTTCAGGAGTTCATTTACGGATAGATTGGGCGTACTAAAGGCAACGTAATAGTTAGAGGAATCTACTACCACCAAAGTGTCCAGCTGGAACTGCGGTGTCAAACTGGAGTCAATCGCAGCGTCTGCGATGCTGAACAGATGATCGATTATGGCGGAATCTGTGACCAGAACCGCCTCCCCGGTTGCTAATGCTGCCCGCCGTACAAGATACCAATTCACGTGAGGCTTCTGCCCGCTGCAGCCATACGCCAAGCCAATGATAATGTACACCATTGCGAAACACGCTAACCAATACGTGATTTGAAAAGGCGTTCTTCTAATATTAATACCCATAAAAACCTAATGCGTAATACTTCATCATGAAGTAGTTGTTTGTTGGGCCAACTAACATTGGGGCCGGGCCAACTAACGGGGTTGAATGTACCATTGGATTATAAACGTAAACATTCTGAGGATTTATCACCCACGAGTTCATGGGCTGAAGGAGTTGCGTGAGCATCCCGTTCGAGACGGCAATATCGGCGGTTGAGTGGTCCGGGACAAAACTAAACCCCGGCTGCCCAGGTACTGGCCCATCTACAGTGTGATGGAAATGAACCATGGCCTTTGCGTTTGACGGAAAAGGAGACATGTCCACACCAGTTAGGCCTCCAATGCGAGTTTGCCTACCGCCTCCATCAAGAAACCATATACCTTCTTCTCTATTTCTCTCGAAAGAACGCCGACCGTGAAATTGTATAGCGTCTCTAGCTTCGCTGTTATCAAGATTACTATCGTGAAGTTTCCTGCTATGGCGAAGACTAGCATCAACTTTATAAGTCGCATAAGAGACCGCGGCCCCAATAGAGGCGGCAAGAAGCCCTTCATCAAGCCTTGCAGCATCTCCCATTGAGAGACCATAACCAGCGGCTCCAGCAGCAAATCCGCCCGCTGCCGCTCCATAAGGTCCTGAGAATGCCTGCGATGTTAACCCTCCGACCGCACCGGCAATTGCGGTCTTACTGCCGATCTTTAGAGCGTCGCGGGGTTTTAACCCTCCGAGAACCCCTAAGCCATATCCGTTGACTCCCCCGCCCATGGCACCTCCATATATTCCACCAAGAACTGGGTTGGAAACCGAGCCAGCTATCGCCCCTCCTAAAAGCCCAGAAAGCCCCCCTATAGCCGCTCCACCGAGCACCGCGCCGAGGAACTTGGCTCCATCATAGTCTTGAGCCTGCGCAATCTGTGCACCGGAGTATGTTCCAGCAACGGCGCCGAGAATGACCGGTACCCAGAAAATGTTTCCGTCTGGATCCACGCCCATTGTTGGATTATTTCCTCCATAGACGTAGCCGCTAGCAAACTGACTGGCCTTGTCAATGGATGTAAACATCCCAATCCTGGAATCATAGTATCGCGCACCGAAATAGTACAGATCGAAACTGGACTCATCATCCAGTTCCTTACCGGTGAACTTCAACTCTGACTCATAGGAGCCCCATGAATCGATCAACTCACCATACGGTCCGTAGTCGTAGTATTGGACAACCTGCGCCTGCTGCCCGGCAGCACCCGACATAATTACACGGGGCGAACCAAGATGATCATTGATATGGTATTTCAACAGGGCGTCATCATTCTGAGGATAGGTAGCAATCAGACCCTGCGGCCCGTTGACAAACATGTCGACAACTTCATCATCCTTGTCAAAAATCGCCAACAGTACACCATTGTCATACAAGTAGACAAGCGAATCATAGGTGAACTTCGGACAGAGATCACCGCCGCCACCAGCACCTTGTGTGGTCATGCCGCCGTCAAGACCGTTCATACCTTCGAGTTCTCCCCCTCCACCATCGCATTCACCCCAATATTGATAGGCAAGGGTGCCCCGCCGCTTGCGGTGGGATCGGTCCGGATAAATACTCACTCCCGATCCATCACCACTCATGACACGTCCCTCTTCCAACCTGATCTATGCGCTCCTTCATGCTCACATCATGGAATATACCATCCATTCAGTATTTCCCCAACCACAAAATCCACAGCAAACCGATGCTAACCCCGCCACCACGCCCCTTTGTGACAGCCTGCCCCAGCCAACGAATCGAAACAAGGGAGAGGAAACACCAATGAACAACAAAAGTACCAAACAAAGCCAACCCGTCCGCCGACTGCGCATTACCCCATGCCCCGCAACACCTTACGACCCCCACCAGCCAACCCCGTTTTTTCCTTTCCCCACCACCGATTTTATCGAATATTACACCCGTCAGCCGGTAATACCACCGAAAGGAAGAACAACATGTGCTCCGATTCGGCCTTACTTTCACATATCTCCGCAGGCGATAAATCCGCCCTCGGGAAACTGGTCCAGCGCCACAAGAAACTGGCCTACCGGCTGGCCCTCGGTCTGGTCGGCAACAAAGACGACGCCTACGACATCTCGCAGGAAGCCTTCATCCGCGTCTACCGCTCGGCCAAAACCTACGATTCCAGCAAGCCGTTTCTCCCCTGGTTCTACGCCATCGTCGCCAACCTCTCCCGCTCCTGGCTGCGTCGACGCTCGGTTATGGCCCGGCGAACCGTCGACCTTGACGACGTCTCCTACCTCCTGGCGACCGACTCCACCCCCGAGCTGGAGTTCGCCAGAAAAGAGCTTGTGTCCAAACTCCGCGACGCCCTGATGCGACTCGACTTCAAAGACCGGGAGATTATCACGCTCCAGCATTTCCGCGGCATGTCCTACGACGAAATCGCCAAAATGCTGGACATCCCCCGAGGCACCGTGATGTCCCGGCTCTACTATGCCCGCAAGAAACTGGCCAAAGAAATGAGGCAAACTGATGCGTAACGATCTCCGAGAGCTGCTGGCCGGCTATATCGACGGCGAACTCAGCGACGAAGAACGCGCTGCTGTCGAAAGAGCCCTCGCCGAAAACCCCAAACTTCGGGCCGAGCTGGAGGAATTTCGTAAACTGAAAGAGGTTACCGGTATGGCTCAGTATGCTGACCTTCCCGAGGAAGCCTGGGAGAAATACTGGGAGGCACTGTATCGCAAACTCGAACGCGGGATAGGGTGGGTCCTCCTGTCCGTGGGCACGATCATCCTGCTCCTGTTCGGCACGTTCACCATTCTCAAACAACTTTTTGTCGATCCCGCCGTACCATTGTGGGTGAAGGCCGGCGTCTCCGCGGCAACCGTCGGCGCCGTCGTCCTGCTGGTCTCGTACGGGCGCCAGACCTTCTACGCCTTCAAGCGAGATCGCTACCGGAACGTCACCCGGTGAGAACTATGCCGCCGCAACCGGCAGTCGGCGCTCACCCCGTGATTTTTACAACATTCACGCATCTCTTCAAACGGAGGGCCGTCAGGTGATAGTCACTACGTCCGAATACATTGCGCACAAAAAGATCGTCAAATCTTTTGGCCTCGTCCGAGGGAACACCATCCGCGCCCGCCACATCGGCCACGACATCGCGGCCAGCTTCCGCAATCTCGTCGGCGGCGAGGTCAACAACTACACCAAACTCATCGCCGAGGCCCGCGAGCAGTCGATCGACCGCATGTGCGATGAAGCCAAAGCCCTTGGCGCCAACGCCGTCGTCATGGTCCGTTTCGCCACCGCCGAAATCATGAAAGGCGCCGCCGAAATCCTCGCCTACGGCACCGCCGTCCTCATTGAAGACGAATAGAGCATGGCATGTCACGCCCCCACGGCGCGTGAGTCCCGTAGGGCGGAACCCTTCAGCGGTTCCGTTATTGTTTCCCGACATCGTTCCTACCGACATCGTTCCTACGGATGTGGTTTTCAAATACCCTCCCCTCAAAAATGTCATTCGTTCGAAAGCAGGAACCCAGTGCCTCTTCCCTGCAGAACACGCCCCCTGCGGCTCTGCCTCGACGCCCCCTGCCCCCTACTTCGCAACCACCGGACATCCCCAGCCCGAATGTCCCGACTTGCCCGCGGAACGCCCAAACCGAGCTGACCGAAAGAACACCTCCACACCGTTACTCATCCCAGGCATTACAAACGCCTCTTCCTCGGCACAATCACAGTACTGGGCAACATCCACGTCGCGCTCTTCCAGTTCAGCCAGCGAACGCGCATAATGCGGATCCACGGACTTAACATACTCCTGAACTCCCTCCACCTCATACAGCGCCACACTGATCTCCGTCTGTATATCCTCCTGTAACCGCTCAAACGATTCTACAGCACACTCCCGCGCAAACTCTTGCACCGTCCCCTTGCGCAACCTCCCCTCCAGCGCCTCAAACGGCTTCACATCGAAATGCGACAGGTGCAGGTTGCCCGGCGACGCCATGATGTATCTGGCATAAGGCGACAGCGTACCCACCGTATGCGGCGTTCCCCCGTAACAGGTCGAGAGTACGACCAGATCAAACTTCCTTGAATCCGGCGTCAAACCATCCAGAAGGGACCCGAGGTCACCTGCCAGAAATGTCCTGTTATCATAAGATGCGTCATATCCCTCCCCGTTTACCTCGGGAATCTCATGCCCGAAGTACAAGAATAGCCGGACCGGATTCTCCCGCTCCTGAACACCAAACTGCTCATAGATCATCTGAACCGGTTCAAACCGCTCGTTACCTTGATCACGCCAGTAGGACTCCTCAGCAAGCAGCTCGCCGTTCCGGTAGTAGTAGAACTTCCCGTCCCGCTTCGGAAAGAGAAACAGAAAATGACTCAAGGGCTTTTCGTGCAAAATAAACACTTCGGCCGTGGTGTTACTCGAAGCGACCTCCTTTGCCGCTTTTACCACTTCCTCGTCGGCCCGATACGAGTCGCCCTCGGTATCATGATACAGATACCCGCCGTCCCCGTGAATTACGAACACGACGATATACTCCGGGGCTGCTTCCCCGACCGACAGGCGCGCTTGCTCGTCGGGTATCGGCGGGAACGTGCTGCACGAGCACAACACCAACGCGGCCACTATCACAATACCGATCCACACTCGCAATCGGATCATATCTGGTAATCCATACCGGGCTCCCCGCACTGACTGATCATGCGGATATCAGGTTCCTGCGAGATCCAACAACTGCTTAGGCAAGGAGCGCGACAACAATGATCAGCAGCAATAACGTCACGATACTCATGGTAACCGTCCTGTCCGCCTGCTCCATATCCTGAACAATGTAGTCCGCAAAATTGTTCAACTGTGTCGCCGGGACTCCCCCAAACCCATTTTCTCCCGCCAACTCATCTTTCTTTTCCTGAATGTTGGCCTGGAGTCGTTTCAGACCTTCCTTATCCCCGCCCGGAACCAGCGGTGACATCTGCACCCGGCTAAGTGCCTCGGACATTCTCTCCAGTTCCGTTTCGAGAATGTCGCGCTTCTCCGCGGGATCATCTACCGCCTTTACCTTCGTCGCGACATCATTGAAAAACTCCTGTACATTCTCTTGCGCCTGCACAGCGCCCGCAAAAGTGAACACAAGAATGATCAATGAACACATAACGACAGTCTTCCTCAACATGGTTGCTCCTCATTTTGGGTTAGCAGAACCTATTTCTGTTTTCTGTGTAATGATACTAATGTTGATGTATACCGCCGGCATTATTCAGACGATACCTCTGATGTCTTTCCGGACGGTCGCTTAAACTTACAAGCAAATTGCAAATGGATGGAATATGGCGTGAAGATGCTTGTCAAATCCTATAACCAATTGCGCGCACGTTTGTTCCGCTTCCTCCATGTTCCCGGTGTACGATCCGGTACAGAAAATCCTGCTGTGCCTGCACCCGCTCTCGCGCATCCTCGACTTCGGACGATTCCTCGTTCGTAAAAATGTGGCTCATGTTAGTCTGCCAGGAAGAGTGCTTCCCCCAGCCACAACGATCTCGAACAGTTCATATAGACCAACATCGAGCAAGCCCATTCCCGCCTCTCCGAGAGAATCGAACACCGCTTCCTGAAACATACCCAACGGACCCTCCACCTGATTCGACCCGAAGCTCGAACACCCACGGTGCGAGGGCCATTCGCGCAAACTACGATCCCGGCTGCCCCGACGCAGCTCACACGCCTTCCGCCCTGCACTTTCACATAATTTGTGATGGGCTTACGCCCACCAAAAAAGAGTGGCTTTACCACCCGCGATGTCATATTATTACCCTATGAAGACATTTATTCACATCCTCACCCTCTCGGCGCTCGTGGCCATCGCCGCCCTCGGCTGCGGCCAGTCATCTGACACCGCCGACACCACTACCCCCGAAACCACCTTCCCATACTGGCTGAAAGGCTCCTGGGAATACCTCAACACTGACTCTCCCACTTACGAACGCTGGGTCACCATCGACTCCACCACTCTCGACGGGTTCGGTTTTGGCGTCACCGACGGCGACACTACTACCTGGGAACGCCTCCAGATCACCGACACCGACTCCGGCCTCTACTACATCGCCATCGTCGGCCACAGCCCCGACCCGGTCGGCTTCAAACTCACCGAGCACGACAAGACCACCCTCGTATTTGAAAACCCGGACCACGACTTCCCCACCAGTCTCACTTACACCCGGCATACCAATGACTCCGTCACGGTCACTGTCGCGGGCCCGTCCGATTCAGGGCTCATCGCGCGCGACATCCACCTCCGCCGCTTCCCATAGTCTTATGCAATCGGCCGCCATAACATAGGCTTCATACACCACCATCTTGACCCTATCATATTAGCAGCACTGAGCATGCGAATGCCAGACAGCCACCACCGATAAACACCGAGAGTCGATGCACCCGGGCAAATGTGCATCAGCCTCGGATCGGTCGGTACCCCCATCCATGGTTGCACGCAACTCTGGGAATCTTCGCATGACGGAAGGAACGGTTTACTGTGGTCGAGCGGGAGGCAACGTTCAACGACACGTATTTCAATTCAAACATGACTTCTGTCGCACACACGCGACATGAGAAAGGATACTCATTGTGAATAAGACGAAATGGACCCTCGCCATCGCGGCTGTTTTGACCGTAGCGATGCTTCTGGGCGTAACGCTCTCAACCGCTATCGCCAAACCACCCAAGCTCGGCACCTACAAGTGCATTAGTGGCGACTACTACTTGTGCACCGCAGTCAGCACAAACCCGCTGGTGGAATGCTGCGAGCTGGTCAGCTCCGGCTGTGATCAGTGCCAGGAGAACTGGTGGTGGTACACTGATGGCCAGGGCAATACCTATACGTGCACCGAGCAGTATGGCGGCGGAACCTGTGTTCTGCACAATTGCAACTAACACGCATCGACCTTAGACGTCGTCGCTGACGACGACAAGACGTAGCTGACCGCTCGACCCGGCCGTCCCCCCCGTGATTACCGCGCTCTCCCCTGCCCTACTCCAAATTCCCCACCGCCTCTTCAACCGCCTCCAAAATCTCGCACCGCTCCACCAGCGCTTTCATCGCGTTATGATCCGGATGCAGCGGTCGATCAATATCCAGAAAATCGACGTACTTCCGCACCACCCCGAGCGCCGTCGTGGTACCATTGCCGAACGTATAGTCCCGAAGGTCCAGCGCCTGCGCCGCCGCCATGTACTCAATCCCTAACACTCCAAACGCGTTCTCCAGAATCTGCTGGTTCTTGTGTACCGTGTTCATCCCCATCGAGACAAAATCCTCCTGGTCCGCCGCCGCCGGAATTGACTGAATCGACGCCGGCGTTGACAAAATCCGCTGCTCAACAATAAGCGTATCCGCCGTGTACTGCGACAGCATCAGCCCCGAGAACATCCCCGCCCCCTTTGTCAGAAACGGCGGCAGGCCGACACTCAGCGCCGGATTATTTAACCGATTCATCCGCCGCTCCGACATCACGCTGATCATCGTCACGCACGCCCCGGCCATATCCATCGGCACCGAAACCGGGGTCCCCTGAAAATTTGCCCCGGAAAGCTGCAAATTCTCTTCCGGCCAGAATACCGGATTATCCCCCACGCCGTTCAACTCGATCTCGACCTGCGACCGCGCGTACACCAGCGCATCGTGCGCTGCGCCGACTACCTGCGGTGTCGACCGCATTGAATACGCATCCTGTATCTTACACTGAATCCGGTTCTCCGCCAAGTCCCCCCCGGCGACCACTTTCCTAATTGCCTTTGCCGACCGCACCGCCCCACGAAATCCCCGGATTTCGTGCAGCTTCGCCGTATACGGCCGCATGTTCGCCTTCAGCGCCTCCAACGACATCGCACACGCAATCTCCGCCTGCTTCAACCACCGATTGGCATCGTACAGCCACAACGCACTGACTGCCGTAATGAAATTCGATCCATTGATAACCGCCAGCCCGTCGCGGGCCTGCAACCCCGGAATCTCGATCCCGACCTTCTCCAGCGCCTCTTTCCCCGGCAGCAGCTTGCCCTCGAAATATGCCTTCCCCTCTCCCATCATCAACAGCCCTATCTGCGCCATCGGCGCGAGATCCCCGCACGCTCCCACCGAACCCTTCGCGCAAACATACGGCGTCACGCCCTTGTTGAGCATCTCCACTAGTGTCTGCGTTATTTCCGGTCGGCATGCCGAATTACCATGCGCATGCACATTAGCCCGCCCGAGCATCGCCCCCCGCACCCACTCGATTGGCATCGCCTCACCAATCCCGGCCGCATGATTGTAGATCAGGTATTTCTGAAACTCCTTTACCTGATCGTCAGTCAGGACGACCTCGGAAAACTCACCGATCCCCGTATTGATCCCGTACATGATCTCACCGGCCTCAATCTTCCTCTCCAGCATGGCACGGCACGCCTTGATGCGCTCCACCGAGTCGTCAGCCAGTTGTACCTTTTCACCATGACGGGCCACCGCCACTACTTTCTCTATCGTGAGCCCGGAACCGTTGAGAATTATCGACATCGTTTTATCCTCTGCGACAAAATGCAATCAGTGAACAGACGGAGTGTTTCTCCGGTTGTTAGCAATGTATAAGGAAATTGAATCCGGCACAGGACTGCGGCGTTTGCCCTCTCGCCGTGCCGAACAACTGACATGAATCGGCTTAGGTGTCGGGAAGCCCCGAGGCAGAGGTTGGCTGATAACGCGGAATCACACTTGTGATTAACGTCGGATTTGGCGTCGCTTTTGTGATGGTCGCTTTGACAAAACTCATTTATCAGCCTCCAATGCCCCAAGATAAGAAGCCAAAACCGGTTGTCAATCGGATTCCATACGGATATACTGAACTGTGGATAAGAGCGACTACATCAACGAATATCTCCGGCGACAGGTCTTTGTCGCCTTCGACACCGAAACTACCGGGCTTTGGGCCCCCGTCAATCGCGTTGTCGAAATCGGCGCCATCAAATTCGAACTCGAGGTCGAAGGCGGCCAGACCTTCCAGTCGCTGATAAACCCTGAACGCACGATGCCGATGGATGTAATCGGCGTCCACGGCATCACCGACGCTATGGTCATGGACGCTCCCGCCGCTCCGGAGGTCCTCCAACAATTCAAAGAATTCTGCGGCAGCGACACCATCCTCATCGCCCACAACGCCCCCTTTGACATCTCCTTCGTCGGCATGGAATTCGCCCGCGCCAACATTCCCCCGCCGGAGAATATCATCATCGATTCCGTCGACATCCTCCACCGCACTATCCCCGGCCAGCCCTCTTACGCCCTCGAGGCTATGGCCCGACGCTTCAGCCTCGCCTCCTCACAGGAACACCGTGCCCTCGAGGATGCCCGACTCGTTGCCGAACTCTTCCGCATCGCCGCCCCAAATATCGAAAGCATAGGCAAGAAGGAGGACTGGCCCAAACATGTTGCCGCCTACACCATGTCCGACTGGCACGACGACACCATTCGGCTCCCCCGCGAATACGCCGAACTCGACCAGGCCATCCGCCAGCATCAGCGCATCACCATCGTCTACGAAGCCAAACCGAACGTCCCCCAGCGCCGCACTATCCAGACCCGCCGCATACACAAACGCCGCGATGTTTACTACATCGAGGGCTTCTGCGAAAAAGCCAGGGCCGACCGCACTTTTCGCCTTGACCGTATAACCCGCTACACCGTGCTGGAATAGTGCCGATTACCGATGATTTTCCGATTCAACAAATCTTCGGCTCCGCCGCAACTCCTCTGGCTGGTCCTCCTCGTCGCCTTTGGCCTCCGAATCGCCTACCTTATCATTTACAGCGGCCTGCCCGAATGGGACCAACTCACCGTCGACGCCAACTTCCACCATCACTGGGCGCAGCGAATCGCCGATGGCAACATCCTCGGCGACACCACTTTCTTCCGCGCCCCGCTCTACATTTACCTCCTTGCGCTTCTCTATTTGGTCTTCGGTTCCTCCCTCTGGGTTGGGCATATTCTCGGTCTGCTGCTCGGCCTTGCCTCCGTCGCTATGACCTACCGCCTCGGCCATCGCCTTTTCGGCCAGTCCGTCGGACTCATCGCCTCGGCCATCCACGCCCTCTACCCGATTGCCATGTATTTTGAGCAGGAGCTTCTCGTCGAACCGCTCTTCCTGCTGCTGCTGGTGATCGCACTCGAACGACTTGTCGCCTGGTACCACGACGGCCTCCCCCGCGATGCCTTCCTGACCGCTCTGTTCACCGGCCTTGCCGCCATAACGCGCCCGACCGGCCTGCTCCTTATCCCCATTATCCTGATCGTGCTGATCGTCCGGCGCAAAGAACTTTCTGGTATTGCCAAACACACAGCCCTCGTCATAGTCGCCCTGCTTGCAACAATCGGGCCTATCACCACTCGCAACATTGTCGTCGCCGACGACCCCACTCTCATCGCCTCCTCAGGAGGCATCAACCTGTTCATTGGCAACAATCCCGAAGCCGACGGTGTCTCGGCTGTCCTGCCCCCTCCGCTGGGCCCCAACTGGCGCCTCGACCAGGTTAAGTACCACGCTGAGCAGTACTACGGCGCCGATCTCACCTGGGGCGAAGTCTCCGTCTACTGGCGCAACCGCGCCATAATATGGGCTACCGAAAATCCGGGCGACTTCCTTTCCCTGTATGCCAAAAAACTGTACCTGCACTTCTCTAACCAGCTCATCTCCAATAACCGCGAATTGGACCGGTTCCTCGGCAGCATCCAATTTTTCCGCTACAATATCTTTAGTTTCATCCTTGTCTTCGGATTCGCAGTGATCGGCCTTGCCGCCGGTGGCTGGCGCGGACGCGGCACCTGGCCCCTGCTCGCATTTGGCGGAATATACCTGCTGGTCTCCGCCCTCTTTTTTTACGCCACTCGCTTCCGCTATCCTCTCCTGCCGCTTTTCTTCATCTTCGCCGCCTACGGCGGCGTACGAATCGTCAGTCTCCGCCAGGAGAACCCCACCCGTGCCCTCGCTGTCGGACTGATCGGCGTCGCCGCCGCTATCCTCTCCCTGTTGAATTTTGCCCCCCTGCCTGAGCGCACCTCCACCCACGCCCTCAGCGAGCGCGGCCTCTACCACTTTTCGCAGGGGAACTATGACCGCGCCCTGCAATACCAGCGGGCCGCTTTGCGAGCCGACCCCGACTACCCCGGCAGCCACAACAGCCTCGGCGCGACATTCCTCCGGATGCAGCGACTCGACTCCGCCGTCGTCCACTTCCAGGCCGAGCTCGACCGCCACCCCTGGTTCACCGGCGCACTCACAAACCTCGCCTACGCCCACCTGATTGCCGGCAACCTCGACCGCGCGCAGCAATTCGCACGCGATGCCATCGACCGAGAACCCTACCGCTACAATCCCAACAGCATCCTGCTGCGCACTCTGTACAGCGACAGCACGGTCCCCGGCGCAACCCTCATCGCCGAATCACGCGCCACCGCGAATCGAACCAACAACGACATCTACCTTCTCAACGACGCCGCCGAACTCCTTATCGGCCGCCAGATCGGCGACGCCTCCCGCGACCTCCTCCTGCGCGCCCTCGAAGCCAAACCGCCGCCGATCGAAACCGACCACGAGGCCTTCCGCCACACCTTCCGGCACAGCCACGAACACATGAATGCCCAGCGCGCCCGCGCCGCCGTCCAGCTCAGTTTCCTCTACGGACTCGATAACAAGTTTGCCGATGCCCTCCTCTACGCCCGCAAAGCCGTCCGGTGGGATCCTTCCCTGATACAGGCCTGGCTGAATGTCCACAACGCCTACCGATCACTCGGACGCAACCAGGCCGCCGATTCGGTCCTGTCCGAAGCCGCCGAGCGCTTCCCCAACGACCCGACCATCCGCCAATACCGCCACCGATAACCGGCAGCAAAAGAAAACCCACGGTGTCGCCACCACGGGTATCCAGCTGTTTCACCCTCGCGACAGGTCAGGTTTGGAACAAGTACTGCAGTTTCATGAAAAACTGTCTCGACGAAAGTCGCCACTCATCCGGCTGTCCCAGTGATTGCGGCAATTCTCTATAGTCGTACGTTGAACCGACATAAAACACGGAGAACGGACTCAGCCGATACGTTAACAGCGGGTCTACATTCCACTTCTTCTCACCGCTGTTGTACTGTACGACCAACCGAACCGACAGTTCCCGGTTAGCTTGGTACCGCAGACGCGTTCTGGCAACCACCTGCTCAAAGAGCTCAATGCCGGTCTCCGTCTCTGTCGCACGCGTGAATCCGACCGACGGTTCTATCACGACCCGGTCAATCGGTTTCAGGTCCAGTCCAAACCGGCCGGACCATTCGTAACCGTACAGACCGGCTAAAATAGCTACGCCGCGCGAACGGGTCACCGAGGCATCGACACCAACTTCATCCGAAGACTGGCTGCCCGCATCAACTCGAACTTCCCACAGCCCTTTGTAGTTTACTCCGCTCCACTGCTCCTCGGATTGACCATAGCTGACGTTGAAATAGGTTTGCGCAAACCTGAGTCTGGTGCGCAGGCTCGTATAGAGGTGCGACCACTTTATGTCCCCGTCAAGATTCCATCGTCGACTCACATGAACATCAGGCGTGATTAACTCGAATATCCTGCTGTCGGGATAGAATGTGAACGATACATCAGCCACGCCATTCCGATAGTTCACCCACGGATCATAGCCGGTCTGCGTGCGATAACCGGGATCGACCTGATCGTAGCTCATATGAAAATTCAGGTGCCGTCCCCGCCGCCGCAGCTGGCTGATCAACGCTCGGCCAGAAAACGACTCTCCGTCAAGTAAGGCCGAATGCTCCTTGTCCGGCAGTTCCATCCCACCCAGCCACGACGGCTGATCCCTATACACCGGCTCTTTCGTATAACTCTGCACCACCTGTCCCACGATGCTGTAGTTTCTTGACAACCGAACGTCGCCGTCAAGACTCAGGATCGTTCCATAGCCCCCTTCCTCAAAACGGCGATCCGTGAACATGAATCCGACCCGCGAGTTATCGCCAAACGCCTGATAACCGCGCACGACATTGACCGTGCTCTTCTCACCGGAAAGTACTATGGTGCCCTCTTCAAGCGGTATCACGTACGGCGTGTGCTCATCTCGAGCCGCAAGAATTCCCAGGCTGCGGCTGCCCATGCGACCGGTCATCTTGGCCGCAAACTGGGGATCATTTACTGTCCGCGTATAGAACGAATTGAACAGCGTACGAAAAATGTCCGCGCCTTCCTGGAAAAACGGTCGCCGCTCCGGATAAAACAGCGCTATTGTCGAGTTGACATTGATCTGTGCCGCATCGGCCTCGATCTGGCTGAAATCCGGATTAAGCGCCGCCTCGATCGTAAAATCTGAAGACAACGCGTACTTCCCCCCAAGAGCGAGTTCAGCCTTAATATCATCATTGTTGAAACCGGCCGATGAAGTACTCGGGTCTGGGCCAAGTCTGCCTGACTGTGTCGCCAGCACCGTCGGCAGCAACTCGATCCCTTTGCCCGGTTCAACATCGCCAATGCCGGAAACCGTTCCCCACTGGCACGGCCAACACTGCTCACCCCGATCATAAGCAGACCAGGAATATTGCTTGAATACCTCTCGCGGACGATTACGCCAAAAATCCATCCGCCACTGCTGAACATTCCGACTCGGAAAACGCATGCTCGAAAACGGCACCGCGATCTCCACCTGGTAACCATCCGACGTCTGCCTTGCAGCTGCCTCCCAAATCAAGTCAAAACTGGGATCCTCACCCGCAACGCTGGTCCATAGATAATCTTTCTGAACCCCGTACGGGTTCACGAACAGTTCGTACGCCCACGATGCATCACCATACGTATCAATCAGGACAATGACTGCATCGTTACCATTAAACTGGTCCCGCTGACACATTGTCGCCCTGATGTCAGCCGGGTCATCCTCGCAACTAAACGCGATATAAAGCTTCTCGTTATCATACGTAACCATCAACCGCGTGTACACGTCCGGCGGAATCATGTCACCCGGCCGACGTTCCACGAACATCTCGGACGACGCCGCATTCTTCCACCCGACGTCATCGAGCGCACCGTCCACCTCGATCGGGCCGGTCGCTCTCATGATCTTCAGTTCCGGCTTGTAGACAGGATTGAACTCGGATTCGCCCTTACTATCGGGGGTTTCGGCGAGCTTGCTTGCCACCACACTGGTCGATAGAACTAAAACCGATAGCAGCAGCACTAAAAGACAAGGCCATCGGGGTGTTACCGAAGTCATTATGCGTCTCCTCTGCCAGTGACACTGTTCTTACTAAAATGACCATTGGCAAAAACCCACTCTACACGCCATCGGCTCGATCAATCAGGCCTGTTCCCCATGGCCTGATCGCCACCGGCGGCGTGTTCACGTCTGTTTTGAATTGATGTACGGGAAGGAAACGTTACTTGTTTCGTGATAACTTGCCATCGCCGTCGATTTTGTCAAAGAGTAGAACCATCCCCTACTAGTCGGACTTTCCCTCCCGATACATAATCACACGAACCTTCTCCAGCGTCACCAGCCCCTCAGACACCATCTCATCAAGAACCGGCAGCATCTCGTTGATCTTATCCTGCTGATCCACCAGCTCGACAATCATCGGCATGTCCTCTGACAACCGCAGCACCTTACTCGTATGAAGCTGCGCCGAGGCCCCGTAACCAAGCACCCCGCGATACACGGTCGCTCCGGCAATTCCCATATCTCGCGCTTTTAGCACAATCGCCTCGTACAACGGTGTACCGTCATACCGATCGTCTTCCGCCACATGAATTCGCAGCAGTTGCGCCTCGCCTTCAGTTTTCACCATACCTGCCTCCTTGCCCCTTAAAATACGCTGCGCATCAACGCCCGGCCAAGAAAAACCGCCGAAATCCCGACCACTACGTTCAATACAATATTCCCCGCCACCGCCATCAATTGACGATCACGGAGAAGCTCAAGTGTCTCGTACCCAAACGTCGAAAACGTAGTCAGCGCCCCCAGCAGCCCGACTCCGAGAAACATCCGCCACTGCGGCCCTAACGCCGCCCGGTCATCAGCAAAGTACATCAGGCAGCCAATCGCGAAGCAACCTGCTGCATTGACGAGCAGCGTCCCCACCGGAAACGTGGTCTGAATCACCCGGTGGGCCAAACCGCTGAGATAGAAACGCGCCACCGCCCCAACAAACCCGCCGGCCCCGATAATAAGTAATTTAGTCACTCTCTTCCCGAAAACAAAAGCCTCACCCTTATGGCGAGGCTTCGAAATTTTGGTGGAGCCAGGGGGGGTCGAACCCCCGACCTCTTGAATGCCATTCAAGCGCTCTCCCAACTGAGCTATGGCCCCATTTGGTTAGGACCCACAGTATATTCCCTCAGTCGGCGGCTGTCAACAGGAATTTACCCGCCTGTCCCCCTGGGAAAACCGGCTTACTACTTCGCCGCCGAACGCTCGCCAAGCGGCGACTTTGCCTCGTGCACTGGCCGATTGGCCCGCACCAGGCAAAGGGGAACCGCTGCAATTGCTATCGCCATGGAAACATACGCAACATTGTGATACGACCGGACAAACACAACATCCTGATCGCCGATTTCCCCGGTGTAACTCGATTTGAAATACGCAAACAACGCCGTCGCCAGCGCAACCCCGAGCGACATCCCGATATTGCGCGAGGTCCCGATTATCCCGCTCGCCCGCGCCCGCTGATCCGGCCGCACCGCTCCCATCATCGACGACGAGTTCGGCGTGTTGAAAATCGACACCCCCGCCCCAATTACAATCAGGCACAGGATAATATACCCGTTGCTTGAATCCGTCTCCAGGTTCGCCAGCAAATACTGCCCGCTAACCGTCATCAACATCCCAAACGTCGTCAGAAACCGAAACCCGATCTTATCCGACATCCGCCCCGACAATGGAGCAAAAATAAACATGATCGCCGGCAGAATCACCAGAAATAAGCCCACCTGGCTCGGCTCAAATCCGCGTACCCGCTCCAGATAAAACGGCATAAGAATCAACGATCCCGCCATCGTCACAAATATCAAAATCGCCGACACCAGCGCCGTTGCAAACTGACGGTTCCGAAACATCTCCAACCCAATCATCGTCTTTTCCGGTCGAGATTCAAACCGTATAAATGCCAGAAACGACGCTACCGAGATCAATCCCATTCCCCACACCCGCCAGTCCGTCACCGCATGGTCTGAAATCGACGACAACCCAAACGTCCCCGTGGTCAGCGCCAGCGCAATCGCGATTCCACCGGCCAGATACATCGGCCGATCAACCGTCGGCTTCGGCAGCATCTTGAAGTACAACCTTGCCAGCGCAAACCCGACCAACCCGATCGGCAAATTAATTGCGAAAATTGCCTGCCAGGGAAAAAACTTCAGCAAAAACCCGCCCACCGGCGGCCCCGCCATAAGTCCCGCCGACACAATCATCACCATCAACCCAATCCCCTTTCCCCGCTCCTCATCCGGAAAGACCGCCGTGACCATTCCCGGCCCCACGGCCTGAAACATCGCCGCCCCGATCGCCTGCACGATCCGCGCCGCAATCAGCGTCCCAATATCAGTCGACAGCACGCATCCCAAAGACCCTATCGTGAAAAAAGCGTAGCCAAACTGATAAGCAAACTGGTATCCCCGCCGCTCGGTCCACGCCCCAAAAATCAGCATCAGCGAAATCAGCGTCAGCGAATACGCCAGAACGACCCACGCCACAACATCGATATCGGCCCCTAAATCCGATGCAATCGACGGCAACGCGACATTGAGAATCGACCCGTCCAGGGTCGACATAAACGTCCCGATTGCGCCAACAGCGAAAAATTTATACCGATTTTCTACGATCCGGGCGCGATCCACAAAACCTCGCTATTAGCCATAAGTTGTTGAACCAAAAAAAGATTGACAAGCATCCCGGCCATTCATAAGCTACCCGGTGGGTATAGTCAACTGATTTTTTACTCAGCCGCTAAACAGGAAGACGGTGTTGTGCGTCTCTTACCTACAAAGAGAAAATTCGGGAAATGCGTAAGACCATACCTGAATTAGTCAACAGCTTCGTCAACGGTGACAACGCCGCCTTTGCCGAATTGGTCCGACGATACCAGCGAAAAATCTATTCCCTGGCATTCCAGGTCCTCGGCAGCCACCTCGACGCCGACGAAGTCGTGCAGGAAACATTTGTAAGGATTTTCAAACGACGAAAGGAACTGGCGAATGTAAAGTACTTCTCGACATTCCTCCTGAGAATCGCATCGAACTATTCCATCGATGTACTCCGGAAACGCCGGGGCCACAGCAAAATCGCCGAGGACACCTCATCCTTACCAGGGGATGTCCAGATCGACCTCTCACAACGCGTGCCAACCCCCAGCGAGGATTTCGAGAACAAAAGCCTTATGGAGGAGATCAAACGAGCTCTTCGGGAACTCCCTCCGAAACAACAGCTAACCGCCATCATGCACGACATCGAAGGATACTCCAAAGCGGAAATCGCTGAAATTTTTGGCTGCCCCGAGGCAACCGTCAGATCAAACCTCCATATCGCCAGAACCAAACTCAGAAAAATACTCAAGCGACGGCTCAAGAAAGGGGAGTAAGATGACATGCCCGGAAGCCGCCTCGCACCTGGATGAGTTTATCGACAACGATCTGCCGGCCGATCAAACCAACCAGGTGCGGGAGCACTTAAAATCCTGTGATGAATGCCGTCGGGAATACCAATTGACCAAGCGACTCAAATCGCTCCTGTCAATCGGCGTCATCCCCGACCCCGGTGAGGACTATTTCTTCGAAACCGAAACGCTTATCCTCGCCCGCACTATTGATGGGTCCGACGAAACCGACGACCGCCCGCCGACAGCCGATCAGGTTCGACGGCAAAAGAAACAGGCCTTTTACCGCGCTCTTTTTTCGGTGGCGGCCTCGGTCGGAATCCTTTTCGCCGCGATCTACCTTGGCTCATCCCAGGACAATATCCAGTCTCGTAACACCACGTCTTCAGCGCCGATCCTCGCCACGGCGGACATACGGAATCTGGTGGGCCCCGAGACGGAACCGATATTTACCGAAGCGGACAACCTCCGCCTCGCACACGGCATCATGCTGATCGGGTCACCGGGGCCGCTCGGACGATTCGGGATCTTCCCCGATATCATCCGAACAATTCCTGTCGATGAATCGTAATGTAACTCAGAAGGAGAAAACATACGTTGAAAAAATTAACCGCCTGCCTCATCGCCACATGCCTCGGCGCAGCCCTCTTGACCGGCTGCGACCCGGGCGAAAAGAAAATCGAACTCCGCTATAAATTCGCCGACAACCTCCAGTTGCATTACAACCAGGAAATGAAACGAACCGTCGAGGTCAGACAGGCCGACAGCATCGTCGAGCAATACTCGGCCACTTTCAAAACTACCGTGCGCCAAACGGTCGAAGAAGTCCGCGATGACAGCTCAGCCATCGTCCGTGAATACGCCAACTGGCGCTACACCAGACCCAATAAGGATGACTCCGCCAGGGTCGACTCCGTCTTCGAGGAACGAACGATCATCTACCGGCTCAAACCCGATGGCGACATCCTCGACGTCCGGTTTGTCGATGAAATCGACGCCAGCCGCCAGTCCTACATCCGCAACTACCTCGAACAGGGCATGCCCGTTTTCCCCGAAGGCGAACTCAGCCCCGGCTTTAGCTGGACCCAAAGCGCCAAAGTCATCATGCCCGATGAAACGATGGAGGCCTCCACAACCTACCAGATTAAATCCCTCGTCCGTGAAATGGGCTACGACTGCGCCGTGATCGAATTTGCCGGAAACCTCATCATCCCTCTCGAAGCATCGCCCGAGGACTCCGTCAAACACTCCGGCATCAATTACATTACAACCTCCGGACGGATGTATTTTGCTTATAAAGAAGGCATGGTAGTTCTCCAGCGCGAACGATGGGTCATCGATGGCGAACGGACTGTGCTGAAACCGGGCGAGGAAAAACCCTCCGAACTCAAAATCGCCGTCGAATCCGATATCGACTACGTCCTCAAAGAACGCACCTTCGTCGAATAGCACCATACATCTGCGCCACGCCTACACACTTGGCATTCAAGTTTTGCCACTGCTTTGTCGCCCGCCGCCGCGGGCGACAAAGTAATCTGACCGCCCACTAATCGTAGCCCACGCACCTACGGTGCGTGGGGCCTGAATCACCGTCTCGAGTGAAAAGTGAAAGGAACTGGTCGCACAGGGGTTGCCGTCGCGCCCAACGCAGAACGTGACCCCACGACCCACTGTTTACAAAACGCCCCCAAACCCCTACCTTGACAATATGACCATCAAACGAGCTATCATAATCATCATCGATGCCTGCGGCGTGGGCGCCCTGCCCGACGCCGCCGACTACGATGACGCCGGCGCCTCCACCCTTCCCCAGTGCGCTGAGGCTGTCGACGGCCTCACCATGCCGACCTGCCGCCGGCTCGGTCTGGGGAATATCGTCCCTATACAGGGACTGTCTCCGCTGGAGACGCCCGATGGCGCCTACGGCAAAATGGCCGAACTATCCGCCGGCAAAGACTCCACCACCGGTCACTGGGAAATCGGCGGCGTCATCACCCCGACACCCTTCCCGACCTACCCCGACGGCTTCCCCGAGGAACTCGTCCGCGAATTCGAACGCCGCGCCGGCGTCGAAACAATCGGTAACAAAACCGCCTCCGGCACCGCCATCATCGAAGAACTCGGTGAGGAGCACCTCAAAACCGGCAAAATCATCCTCTATACCTCGGCCGACTCCGTATGGCAAATGGCCATTCACGAAAAAGTCTACCCCCTTGAACAGCAATACGAATACTGCCGTATCGCCCGTGAACTGCTCACCGGCGACCACGCCGTCGGCCGCGTTATCGCCCGACCCTTCATAGGCGAACCCGGCGCTTTCACCCGCACTGCCGGACGTCGCGACTTTTCACTCGAACCCAACGGCGAGACCATCCTTGACCTGCTTGGCCGCCACGGCCACAAGACTCATGCCATCGGCAAAATCTGGGACCTCTTTGCTCACCGAGGCATGACCACCCACGTCAAAACCGAAGACAACACCGACGGCATGACCAAAATCACCGACGCCGTCACGCATGACCACGACAGTTCCCTCATCTTCGCCAACCTCGTCGACTTCGACCAGCTCTGGGGCCACCGCCGCGACAGCGAAAACTTCGCCAAGGCCCTCGAACTTTTCGATAAACAACTGGGTGAACTCCTGCCGAAACTCCGCGATACAGACCTGCTGATCATCACCGCCGACCACGGCTGCGACCCGACTTTCACCAAACACACCGACCACACCCGTGAGTACGTCCCCCTGCTGGTCTATGCAGAGACCATCACCGGCGGCGTCAACCTCGGCATCCGCGAGACCTACGCCGATATCGCCGTGACCATCGCCGAGGCCCTCGGTATCAAGCACTCTTTCCCCGGCAATTCATTTCTCGACGAACTCACTCAGGAGGCCTGATGACCGACTCCCTCTTGAACAACCTCAACCGCCGCTTTGACCACGCCGCCCTCAAATCCGACACCACCGAAAGCGACATCCTCACTCTCTGCACCGAAGCCCGAGATTACGATCTCTTCGGCGTCGCTGTCAACCCCGTCTGGGTCAAACTCTGCCGCGAACAACTAAGCGACACCCGCGTCCACGTTATCGGCGTCGCCGGGTTTCCCCTCGGGGCCAATCGAACCGATACCAAGGTCGATGAAGCGGTCAAGTGCGTCGCCGACGGCGCCCGGGAAATCGACATGGTCGCCAACATTGGCTGGCTCGCCGACAACCGCTTCAAGGACACCGCCGGGGAAATCAAAATGGTCCGCGATGCCGTCCCCTTCAACGTCGTCCTCAAAGTCATAATCGAGGCCGGTATGCTCTCCGAACAGCAACGAATCGACGCCACCAGGGCCGTCATCGACGGCGGCGCTCAGTTTGTCAAAACTTCCACCGGCTTTTTCGGAGGCGCCGCTGTCGAGCAGGTACGCACGCTGCACCAAGCCGCAAACGGACAGATTGAGGTCAAAGCCTCCGGCGGCATCCGCACCCTCGAGGATGCCCGCGCCATGCTCGAAGCCGGCGCCACCCGCCTCGGCAGCTCCTCCTCACACGATATCGTGAATGCCTGGAAAAATTGAAGTACCCTACTCTCGAACCGGTACTCCGTCAAACTTCGGACTCGGAGGAGACACCCCAGCACTCACTTCGCCAAACGCCTGTGGAATAAACAACAGTGACATTGCAGGATCCTGCGTAACAAAATTATCCGTTCCGCCACCCGGATTCTGAAATGCCAGCCCTTCAAACTTATTCCATCCGGCACTGACCTGATAAACTTTTTGTGTATGCATCAAAACACTGTAAAGCCCCGACGCCGGCCCCGGCGGAACAGCCCAGACGTGACCGTCCTGATCTGACTCAACGGTAGTGGTACTGTCCGTAATTATCAGAAACACCACATCATCGTCTCCCGCCGTATGGTTGCAGTTCATACTCGTCGTGACGTTGACAAGAACGTAGCCATCAGCCGGACAATTCAAAGAGTCCTGAACGAGCAAGTTCAAAAAGCCGGTGACGACAACATCGCCCGGATCAAACGCGTACGAAATTCCAGTTGAACTTGTCGCGACCGCGGCCGTATCCGCTCGCAGGGCATGATACGCATATGGCGCTGTCTCCAGTCGGGTCCGCGGACTGATTTCCGGATCAACGCCCACTGTTATACCGAGGTAGCGAACTGTGTCGGTAAAGAGATCATCAGGCAATGGAGTCATTGAACCGAGATCGTAGCTGAAAAGGCCACCGACCGTACTGACATTCTGGAATCCGGAGCTCCAGAGCGTGTCAAAACCCGCGTCGGAGCCGTAAATCACAAAATTAACAAGATACGCGCCGTCAGCAACCGGATCGCCAACATTGTCGGTCAGCCGACCCTGGTAGCTTATTGAACCCGGCACGCCTGCGCTGATCGCCGACCCGGACATGAGTATGCTCGCCAGCAGAATGATGAGCGGTTTACGCATAGTAGTACCCTCGGTTGAGGTTGATTGAAATTGTCGAGAAGTCGGTCGTGGAGTGATTTTGTCGATATAGTCCAATATAGCCTGATTCCTGGCCCGGTCAAGCCTTAATGCCGCCGGGTCGGCCCCGCCAAACGGCTGGAAACGCCCCCCGCCTCAACAGTTGCATTAACCGCTTGTTTTTAATATCCTTACAGCGTGGAAGAGAAATCCGAAAACGCCCGCAGGCCGCGTCCCTTTTTGGGGATGCACTTCAAATGCTGCCGTGTCTACGCGCGGATCTACCTGAACAAAGCCGGTACGGCGTTTGTCGGATGGTGCCCGAAATGCGCGGCCCAGGTGCGGGTCAACGTCTCCCCCACCGGCCGCAAAGACCGCTTCTTCACCACCGAATAGGGTAAAATTGTGCTATCGCCATGCCGCTGATACGATCTAAAATAGTCGTCGTACCCCTCGGCGAAGTCGACTTTATGATGGTCAACCGCCTCGCCGCCGATATCGGCCCCATCCTGAACCGCTCGGTCGATATCCTCAAAGGCATGAAAATGCCCGACGAGGCTCACAACATAATCCGCGGCCAGCACTACGCCACCGTCATCCTCTCCAAACTCGAACGTGTCAAAGCCAATTCCCGCGAAAAAGTGATAGCCGTCTGCGAAGAAGACCTGTACCTTCCCGATGAAAACTCGGTGCTCGGGTACTCCGACCCGCTGGCCGGTACCGCCGTCGTCTCGCTGTACCTCCTGCGGCAGGAGTTCTACGGCCTGCCCGAGGATGAAAAAAAGGTCTACCCGCGGCTGTACAAAGAAGCCCTGCACCAACTGGCCCACCTTTTCAACCTCTCACAGTGCCGCAACCCGAAATGCGTCAACTATCACAGCCAGATGATGCTGGATATTGACAACAAAAGCCGCAAGTTCTGTGACATTTGCAAACGCAAACTCACCGGCGTAACCTAATCGCCTAGTAGCTCACGCGCCCCAGGATGCGTGAGGCACCCGGCCGTCACCCCTTGACTCCGCTCCGGGTGACTCAAATGAGAACGGGACCCTTCAGCGGTTCCGCCAGGGATCGCCTGGCAAACCGATTGAAGCCGCAATTGAAAACGTTGTGTAAGTAAGTCATGGCAAACAAAATCCAACCATGACGACACCGGAGAACAAATGAACCTCGAACAAATCCTCGACCTCCTGCGCGAAGACAACGCGGTCAACGAAAATATTACCCACTGGAAATCCTTCTCGCCCAAACCGGCTCAATACGTCGACTACCCCGACAACATCGACCGACGGCTTGTCGACGGCCTGATCGAACGCGGCATCCGCCAGCTCTACACGCACCAGGCCAAAGCCACACAGGCGGTCATCAATGGCGAAGACATCGTCGTCGTCACTCCCACCGCCTCCGGCAAAACCCTCTGCTACAATCTCCCGGTTCTCGACCGCATCCTGCGCGAACCCGACACCCGCGCCCTGTACCTCTTTCCGACCAAAGCGCTTTCACAGGACCAGATGTCCGAGCTGTACGAACTGATCCAGAAGCTCGATGTCGACATCAAAACCTACACTTTCGATGGCGACACGCCGCAGACCGCCCGACGGAAAATCCGCTCCGCCGGACATATCGTCATTACCAACCCGGATATGCTCCACGCCGGCATCCTCCCCCACCATACCAAGTGGATCAAGCTGTTTGAAAATCTCAAGTATGTCGTGATCGATGAGGTCCACCAGTACCGGGGCGTGTTCGGCTCGCACCTCGCCAACGTCATTAAGCGCCTCCGCCGCATCTGCACATTCTACGGGTCCAACCCGCAGTTCATCTGCTCCTCGGCCACGATCGCCAACCCGGCCGAGTTGGCCGGACGAATCATCGGCCGCGAGGTGAAACTGATCGACAACAACGGCGCCCCCTCCGGCGAGAAGCACTTCCTCGTCTACAACCCGCCGGTTATAAACAAGCAGCTTGGGATCCGCCGATCCGCCGTCAAAGAAGCCTCCCGTCTGGCCGCCTCTTTCCTCCGGCACAAAATCCAAACTATCGTCTTCGCCCACTACCGCCTCTATGTCGAGGTCCTCCTCACGTACCTGCAACGCGAACTCAAGGGTCAATTCGGCCGCGGCATCAAAGTCACCGGCTACCGGGGCGGCTACCTTCCCAACGAGCGGCGCGGCATCGAACAGGGCCTCCGCAACGGCGAAATCACTGGCGTCGTCTCTACCAACGCCCTCGAACTCGGCATCGATATCGGCGGCCTCGATGTCTCGATTATCGTCGGCTACCCAGGCACCATGGCTTCTCTTTGGCAGCAGGCCGGGCGCGCCGGACGCCGATCCGGCACGTCACTCACCATCATGATCGCCAACTCCTCGGCCATCAACCAGTTCCTCTGCACCGAACCCAAATACATCTTTGACCGTACCCCCGAATCCGGCATCATCGACCCCAACAACCTCATCATCCGAAGCAACCACCTCAAATGCGCTGCTTTCGAACTGCCGTTCGAACAGTCCGAATACGCCGAAGACGACGGCACCCGCGAGATCCTCGAGTACCTCGAAGACGCCAAGATCGTCCGACACTCCGGCGGCCGCTACCACTGGTCTTCGGAAATCTACCCCGCCCAAGAGGTGTCGCTACGCTCCGCCTCACCCGAAAACTTCGTTATCCTCAACGAAAGCAACAAGTCCGAGGTTATCGGCGAGGTCGACTTCTTCTCCGCCCCGATCTTCCTCCATCCCAAGGCGATCTACCTGCATCGCGCCAACCAGTACCAGGTCACCAAGCTCGACTGGGATGGCCGAAAAGCCTACGTCAAAGAAGTCGAAGTCGACTACTATACCGACGCCGAAACCAAAACCGATCTGAAAGTGCTCGAAGTCGACGACACCAGACAGTTCGGCGACGCCCAACTCTCCTGCGGCGAGGTCTCCGTTACCAGCGTCACTGTGCTGTACAAGAAGATCAAATTCGACACCCACGAGAACGTCGGCTGGGGCAAACTGAACCTGCCCGAACTCGAAATGCACACCCACTCCTTCTGGTACTCCTACCCCGGCGACATCCCCCTGCGCATCGGCATCGACGGTGAATCATTCGGCGGCGCGCTGCGCGGCCTGGCTAATGTCATGGGAAAAATCGCCCCGCTCTGGGTCATGTGCGACTCGCGCGATCTGCGCTCGATCTCACAGGTCCGCGCCCCCTTCACCGAACGCCCGACTATCTATATCTATGAAAACATCCCCGGCGGCGTCGGTCTCTCCGAAAAGCTCTACACCGAACACGAGCGCTTATTCGAAGCCGTCTACCACCATGTCAAGACCTGCGGGTGTGAGTCCGGCTGCCCGACCTGTGTCGGCCCGCCCATGGAAGTTGGCGAAAAGGGCAAATCCGGCGCCCTTAAACTGCTGGAGTACATGCTCGCCACCGCCCCGGTGTAATTCACTGTCAATAATGATTAAGAGATCTGGCCGCCGTCCCCCCCTGCGCGGGACAATTCTTATTCCGCATCGGCGTTGCTGCTCAAGAATTCCCGTTTACGATTCTCCTGCTCTCTAACGGCCCCTCGAATAACCGTCTCCGGCCTGAGACGCTCGACCGCAGAATCGAAAAGATCCGAATGCGCTTCCTTTGCCACCCGATAAGTCACCCCGGCCGGATCCCGCATCACATAGCCCTCATCAACAAGATACCGCCGTATCGAAACATGATCCACCTGCAGTTCCTGTCCGACTTCTGCCAACCACCATTTCAAACGAGCATTCAATTCTTTCTCGGAATACAGGCTGCTGGGATCGAGTGACAAAACAATGCTCTTCATGAGAATGTGCTGATCGCGTCTTCTTCTGGGCATAGCTCCCCCACCGCGTCGCAGGAACAAATCGGCCAGCCGTTTGGCGAACTCGTCTATCGTGATTGCCATCTTGCCTGTCGTCATTGCTTCCCACCCTTAAACGACCGGTAACATAGTCGAAGACCTCTTGAGTAGCTCAAAACCCTTGTGGTTTTGAGGTAGCCCACGCACCCACCGTGCGTGGAAACCCGGCAAGTCACCTCAGTGGAGACGAAGCGCATCACCTGCCCCTACCGCCACGTCCTCCCGGCCCACGCCTGATGCACCGCCCGAGGCGCCTCCCAACCACCATCAGCCGTCTGCTTCGGCTTATTCCAATCCACTAGCGACTCCGAAAGATCAATGTACGAAATCGCTCCGGCCGAAATCACAACATCCGTAACCATGATCGGCATAAAATAGTAATCCCAGGCCGGCATGCCTTTTGCCGGATCCGTTATAATCGTATCTCTCTCATCCTCGCTGAGAATCGTATCCAGCTTGTAGGTGTTCTTGTTCAACCGTGAAACGTAAAACAGAAAATGGTAAGCCCCCGGATCAAGACTGTCCACCTCCAGGTCAAATCCCGTGAATTCGGCAAAGTGCACTACCGTGTGTTTGTCGACACTGTCCATAAGCACGTATTCATACGCACCCAGCTTAAACGGCTTCATCGGGAACGCCTCGCGCATATGGTAAAACCCGCGCGACAAAATTTCCGGCGACTCCGGACCCGTCTTCACATACAGCGCACCCGTACCCACCGGAATATCCATGGCCGGTTTCGGCGGCATCTCTGTCGATGTCCCCGACGCCTCTTTCTTCGAGCCCCCATCCGACTCCGACTCCGAACCCGAACAACCGAACAAAAGCCATACCCCCGCAGCCAACAGTATCAAAAGAACCGAGAATCGTCTCATGCTAACCTTTTTGCTTTCTTAAAAGACCGAAAATTTGAAATACTTCCGGGGATTATCCTGAATATCTTTAATAAGCGCATTGGACCGGGCCAGCAGGTCAGCCACTTCAACATAAAGCGAAGTATCATTGACCAGCATCCCAAGATTCCCTTCCGCCCCGTTTATCTTAGCCAGCATCGTGTCCAGCCGCGCCGTTGTCGCTTCCAGGTTGTCATACAACTTGGGATCGTTCATCAGCCTCCCGATCGTACCACTGTTGGAAACCACCTGCGCACTTAACGTATCCACCGCATTGGCTGTCTTTTCAATCGAACCGATAATCCGCTCCTGATTGTTCTGCAGATCCCCTACCAGCCCCGCCAGCTTGGTCGACAGATTCGTTAACTCAACATAAAGCGCCTCGTCCGTCGACAACCGGCCCAGGGTGCCTTCTCCCTGACGAATCCGTGCCAGCACCGTGTCAAGATTTACCACCAGCGACTGCGCCTCACCCAATGCCTCCTCCGTCGCCTTGAAAACACCCTCGGCACTGCCGGCATCACGTGTCGGCACCACCGCCCCTTTTGCTATTTCAGGCGCATCCGGCGAACCAGGTATTATCTCCACATACTTGTCTCCAAGGAACCCTATCGTCCCCAACTGCACCTGCGCATCGGCAGTCATCATGTACCAGACGTCGCTCTTGATCTTGCACTTCAGCTTAACAATCCTGTCCGAAGACAGATTCACGAAGTCTACCGAACGCACATTCCCAACTTCCACCCCGGCCATCCACACCGGGGCCCCGGCCACAAGACCGCTTACGTTTTCGAAGTAGCAGACAAACTCACTCTTCGGATCGAATATCGATGTCCCACCGCCGCCCAGCGATGCCCAGAGCATCACCGCTATGGCGAACATCAGCACGATCCCCACCTTGAGACTGCCCCACTTCACACCCGTCGTCTTCTTCATATCACTATTTCCGTTTCGTTCTGTATCTCCGGGATCTCTCCCGATATCACCAACTTAAATGAACTGCTTCTTATTGACTTCCGACAGCGCGATCCGAAATGGCGCCAGAAACTCCAGCACCCGCATATCACGGCTGTCACGAAGCTCATCGATGGTCCCGTTAAACGCCACCTCACCCCCAACGATAATAACAAATCGATCGCCGATTGAAAGCGCATCGGCAATCTCGTGCGTTACCATGACTGTCGCCACTCCCTTCTCCGACCGCACCTTGTTGATCAAATCGAGCACCTGCTCCGTTGCCGTCGGATCCAAACCTGTCGTCGGCTCATCGAACAACATAATCGACGGGTTCGTCGAAAGCAACGCCCGCGCAATCGCTACCCGGCGCTGCATGCCGCCCGACAACTCCTCCGGCAGCACATCAATTATCTGATCGGCGTTCAGCCCCACAAAGCCAAGGATCTCCCGCACCCGGCGATCCATTTCATCCCAGTCCGTCCGTGTGTGCTCAAGCAGGTAGTACGCCACATTCTCGCCGACCGAAAGCGAATCAAAAAGCGCCCCGGCCTGAAAAACCATCCCCATCTTCTTGCGCGTTTCCCGCTTTAGATCCTCATTCATCGTGCAAATGTTGTCTCCCTCGATGAACACACACCCTCGCTGCGGACATTCCAGCCCTAAGATCAACCGAAGAATCGTTGACTTCCCCGAACCCGACGGCCCCATAATCACCAGCGATTCCCGCTCCTTCAACTCGAACGAGACATCCTTCAGGATCGGTCGGTCACCGTAAGCGAAATACACATTCTCGAGATTGATCACAACCAGCCCTTAATCATTGAAAAGACAAACTTCGTAATAAAGAAATTCACTACCAGGATCGAAATCGACGTTATCACCACCGACTCCGTCGTCGCCCGGCCCACCCCTTTGGTCCCCCCTTCAGCAGTGAACCCCTTGTAACACGATACGAATGCTATAATGAAGGAAAACACGATCGGTTTCAAAATGCCGATAAACAGGTTGCCGAAAATAAGTCGCTCCTTCACCGCCGCCCAATACATCGTCGATGTCACATGGGCAATATATTTCGCAATAATCCAGCCGCCGACAATTGCGATTACATCAGTTATCACTGTAAGCACGGGCACCATCACAAACAACGCCAGAACCCGTGGCACCGCTAACTTCTTCAGCGGATCCACCCCAAACGCCAGCATAGCGTCAATCTGGTTCGACGACTTCATCGCCCCTAACTCCGCCGTAATTCCCGCCGCCACCCGGGCCGCCACCATTATCCCCGTGAGCACCGGCCCCAGCTCCCGAACGATCGACAACACCATAATCCGCCCTAAGTAATTCTTTGCACCGAAATCAGCCAACTCCACTGAAAACGCCAGTGCAAATCCCTGCCCGGCAAAAATCCCGGTGAGAATCACCAGATACAGCGATCCCACCCCGACAATGTACATCTGTTCAAGCGTCTCAGCGCCGTAAAATGGCCGCTTAAAAAAAGCCAGGACCGTCCGGACTGAAAAAAACGCGAATTCCTGAAGCTCAAAAGCGAGCCGCTTGAGCCAACCATTTATATCCGAAAAAATGGCAAAGTCCTTTCCAACGTGGTTCCCCGGTAGTTTAACCGGGACATCCGGGCAAGTCAAGACCAAAGGCGCTTGCGCTCAAATGCTTAACAATTATACTATCATCCGCAAACGAACTGACCGACTTCTGAGTATATTGTACGCAGGCAAATCTGAAGACTGAGAAACGACAACATCAATCAGAATTGAGTATGTACAACCAAAATGGTGAAAAACGCGGCCACGCTATCGCCCTGTTCTCCGGCGGACTCGACTCCGCCCTGGCTATCCTGCTGATGCTGCGACAGAATATCGAAGTTACCGCCCTGACTTTTATGACCCACTTCGGCTGTGATCTCGGCGACCGCTCCTCCTGTGGCGCCGATCCGTACCCCGCCGCCGAGAAATTCGGGTTCAACGTCAAACTCATGCACCTCGGCCAGAAATTCGTCAACATCGTCGAAAAACCCAGATTCGGCCGGGGCAAAAACATGAACCCCTGTACCGACTGCCGCATCCTCATGCTCTCCGAGGCCCGCCAGTTCATGGAGATGGTCAACGCCGACTTCGTCATCACCGGCGAGGTCATGGGCCAGCGCCCCATGTCGCAAGTCAAACCGCGCCTGAAAATCACCGAGGAAGAATCCGGTCTCCAGGGCAAACTTCTTCGCCCCCTCTCTGCCAAGTGCCTCACCCCGACCGAACCGGAACGCTCCGGTATGGTCGACCGCGACCAACTGGAGGGAATCCAGGGCCGTTCCCGCAAACGACAACTCGAACTGGCCAAGCAATTTGGCCTCGAGGATTACCCCACTCCCGCCTCCGGCTGCCTCCTGACCGACCGGGGCTACTCCAACCGACTGCGCGACCTCATGGCCCACACTGACCGGCTCACTTTCGATGATCTCAATCTTCTCAAAGTCGGCCGCCACTTCCGCCTCGACAACGGCGCCAAGGCCATTGTCGGTCGCAACGAACAGGACAACAAACAGCTCATGGGATACAAACGCCCCCACCACCTGCATATCGAGGCCCTCGGCATCGGATCACCGGTGACCCTGCTGATCGGATCGAACAAATCCGACGACGTCATCCGCAGGGCCGCCGCCATCACAGCCCGATATGCCGACGCTAAAACCGCGCCAGAAGTCGAAGTCACTATTTTTAACGGCGATAATTCGCAGCGGAAAGTGGCCGTGAAACCGGCCGAAGACGAGGCTATCCAGCCCCTGCTCATCAAGTAACCCCCTTCCGACCAGATACAGAAAAAGGCCTCGATTCGCATCGAGGCCTCTCTCTCCTCACCAATCGGGAAAGCTAACAAGCAGTTTAACCGCCAAGAAATACTGCTCAACACTTCCTTGGTAATGCACAGGTTGCGGGTCTATCCATTACCTTGCTACCCGATAGCTATTATATATACAAACTTCGTGCCAAACACACCATAAGTCGCTCAAGTAACGCCCCAACAACTACTTACACCCACCAGCGCCTTCTCGCCCTGACCCCGATAAGCGCCAATATCGCAGGACTTGTGGCTGTCTCGTCGCAGATTCTGCTTGCCTCATCTTACTCAATGAGAAACTTGCCATCCCCAAAAAGTATTTGCGCCTGCTGTACGGCACAAAAAAACTCACCCGCCGGAGTCACCGGCGGGTGAGCAAAATCGTAGTCTTCGCTGTGCGCTTGCTTAATTCAACACACTAAGCTCAGCCGCAATTACTTCAGCAGCATCATCTTCTTCGTATCCACGTTCTGGTCCGTCTCGATACGATAGAAATACACGCCACTGGAATACTGCGACGCATCCCACGTTACAATGTGAGAACCGGCTTCAAGCTGATTATTGACCAGCGTCTCAACCTGCTGACCCAAAACGTTGTAAATCGACACGTTCACCTGCGACGCCTTCGGCAGATCAAAGGAGATCTCCGTCGACGGGTTGAACGGGTTCGGATAGTTCTGGTTCAACGCGAACGACTGCGGTACGTTCGGACCGGTCAGGTTCGCCAGAGAGACATTGATCGGCTGGAATTCCGGATACTCGGTCCGCTGACCAATTTGACCATTGTCATACGTGTGATAGACAAACATCAGGGCATGGCCCGGGTTGGTCATCTCAAACGTCTGAATGTCGATCTGATTAACCGATTCATCTTCAACCGTGAAAACCAGGTTAGCAACAACACCGGTGCCGGCTTCCAGATCCGGCTTCGCCTCTGCCGAGATTTGCGGCAACAGGCCGATAATCACCCGATTGTCTTCGTTGTTGATATTGGCAATCTTCAGATCAAAGTACTCGGTCCGAGTACCTTCAAATGTGACCGCCTCCAGCGTTACCCCTTCAGAAAACTGAAGCGGAATATCCATTGCAGTCAGATTGGCTTCGTTCGTTACCACCAGCGGTACCTTTACCGTATTGGCTTCCTGAATCTCGGCCTTGCCGACCGCGAACTTATGGGCCGAGCCGGCAAACACCAACGCGGGTGTCAGCAGAATGGCCACGGCGACCATAAGGATGTTTACTCGTTTACTCAAGGTTCACCTCCTCGGAACTGAATGTGACTTTCTTGCAGCCGGAACGTCGGCTATCAATCCTTTGCGCCATTCCGGCCACACTCTATCATCCGTAACACGAATTTTCTAAAGCCTGTCTCGTTTCGTCCTAAAGGTGCTGCGTATGTTTGGATTGCAATCGGGGCGGTTCTGGTGTGGAACTCTATCCTAATTATAGACTCAGGCCGGATTTTGTCAAGCGGTATGTCGGGCGCCGCTATCCCTGCGTTTATCCTTTCCTACGGTCTTTCCAACCTCTCACGAGTCTAATGCGTCCGTCACTAAGTGGTACACCAACGCTATACCCTTGGTTCCATGCGATCCAGTAAAAAAACGTCAGTTTATCTGTAAAGTTTTGCCCGTCATATGCTATTTTCGCCCCCCACAACCGGCGCAAATCATGCGATTTTCGACCCACGCCGCCCACGTTTCCAACCGAATCGCACACCAGCTGCAGGCCCTACTCCGAAACACCCCGCTAAAAACCGCTCACTTCCACCTGTTCACACCCCTGACTAAATGCTTGACCCCATCCCCGCACTGGCGTAAACTGGTGGCGTTTAACACACAACAGTCTCTTTCATCCGGAGGTGACGTGGAAAAACCTGCCCCTACCGAGGAAAAGTACGAACCGGTCATAAAGGCCGGAATGTCGGTGCCCGAAGTTACCTGGCGGGCCCTTGTTCTCGGCGCCATAATCTCAGTCCTCTTCGGCGTCGCAAACGCATATCTCGGCCTGAAATTCGGGATGACCGTCTCCGCCTCAATCCCGGCTGCGGTTATCTCGATGGCCGTCCTGCGCCTGTTCTTTAAGAAAGTCTCGGTCCTGGAAAACAACATCGTCCAGACCGTCGGCTCCGCCGGTGAATCACTCGCCGCCGGTATCATCTTCACCATCCCGGCCTTCTTCATCTGGCAGGCCAACGAAGAACTCGTCGCATCCGGCTACTACCACGAAATCTCCAAAATGCAAATCTTCTGGCTGTCCATGCTCGGCGGCTCCCTGGGGATCCTCCTCATGATTCCCCTGCGAAAGTACCTCGTCGACCGGGAACACGGCCGCCTGGCTTTCCCCGAAGGCACCGCCTGCGCCGAAATCATTGTTGCCGGCGACGAAGGCGGCAGCAAAGCCCGCATGGTCTTCATGGGTATCGGCTTAGGCGCCCTCTACAAAATCGGCATGAATATGGCCAAGCTCTGGTCCGAATCAGTCAACTATGACTTCAAAAATGTCCTGCGCGGCGGCACCATCGGCATCGATGCCACCCCCGCCCTGCTCGGCGTCGGCTACATTATCGGACCGCGCATCGCCGCCCTCATGATGGGCGGCGCAGTCCTCGGCTACCTCGGCATCGGCCCGCTGATCATGTTCATCGGCGAACAGCTCCCCGCCGGCACCATCGTCTCACCCGGCGAAATCCCCATAGCAGATATGGACTCCGGGCAGCTTCGCCAGTACTACATCCGCTACCTCGGTGTCGGTGCCGTCGCCCTCGGCGGATTTGTCTCCCTGATCAAATCCCTCCCGGTCATCTTCTCCTCCTTCAGCAAAGGCTTCGGCGAACTGCTCGGCAAAAAAGTCGGCGACTCCGAGGTCCCCCGCACCGACAAAGACATTCCGATGAAATGGGTCCTCCTCGGCGTCATTGGCGTTATCGTCGCCATCTGGGCCCTGCCGGGCACTGAACTTCACCTGCTCGGCGCCGCCCTTGCCGTCCTCTTTGGCTTCTTTTTTGTCGTCGTCGCCGCTCGCATTGTCGGTATCGTCGGCTCATCATCCTCACCGGTCTCCGGCATGACCATCGCCACCCTGCTTGTCACCAGCCTCATCCTGCTGTACTTCGGGGTCGAAGGCACCGCCGGGATGGTCACTGTCATGTCCGTCGGCACTATCGTCTGCATCGCTGTCTGCATGTCCGGTGACATCGCCCAGGACCTCAAGACCGGCTACCTCCTCGGCGCCACCCCCTGGCGACAACAGCTCACCGAGTTTGTCGGACTGATCTTCCCTGCTCTGGCAATGGGAATTACGATCTACTACCTCAACGAAGTTTTCGGCTTTGTCCCCGGCCAGACCGGCCGCACCCATCTGCTTGCCCCGCAGGCAAACATCATGGCCACCGTCGTGCAGGGCGTCATGCACGCCAACCTCCCCTGGGCCCCGATCCTTGTCGGCGCCATGATCGCCGGCGCCGTCGAACTGCTCGGCATCAGCTCCCTCCCGGTCGCAATCGGACTGTACCTCCCGCTCTCGCTCTCCTCACCGATCATGACCGGCGGCCTCGTGGCCTACCTCATGAAACGTGTATCGCGAACCGACGAACAGGCCCGCTCGCGGCGCGAAGGAGGCATTCTCTTCTCCTCCGGCCTTGTGGCCGGCGACGCCCTCATCGGCGTATCCGTCGCCTTCCTGATCGGTGGCATCGGCTCCTACATGGAATTCTACGACTCTCACGAGGGCATGTGGAACACCGTTACCGGCTCCTTTGGTCCGTGGCTCTCGCTTATCATGTTCGCGGGGCTGACAACCGTCCTGGCCCTGCTGGCCTACCACGGTCTCAAAAAGAAAGATACGGTGTAGCGCCTGCAACAGCGAACAGCATCTGTGGTATAAGTAGTAGTGCCGGAGGTGACCTCACCTCCGGCACTCTGTTACCGGATAGATCGAGATGAAAGACTTCCTGCACCAAAACAAGACCGGCCTGATCGTCGCCGCTGTCGCTGTGGTTGTCCGATGGCTCTACGTCATCGAACTCTCGACCGACCCGGCTTCCTCCGTCCCCATCGTCGACGAAAAGTGGCACTGGCTCTGGGCCAAAGAAATCCTCAACGAATCCTTCTTTGGCGAGGGAAGCTGGTTCCGTGCCCCGCTCTACCCCTACTTTCTCGCATTCCTGCACTTCATCGGTGGTGGTTCGATTTTTGTGGCCAAGTTCCTTCAGGTCATCGTCGCCGGCGGCACCGCTTTCTACATCTTCCGACTCGGCGAACACGTCTTCGGCCGCACCACCGGACTCATCGCCGGACTCATTTACGCCTTCTACGGCACCATGCTCTTCTATGAAGCCATGTTCCTCATCCCGGTCCTGTTCCTGTTCTTCACCGTCTGGGGCATGTACCGCCTGATTGCCTACCAGGACTCCGAGAGCCTCCGGACCTGGCTCTTCACCGGCCTCGTCTTCGGCCTCGCCACCATCAGCCGCCCGAATATACTCTTGGTCATGCCGCTGCTGATGCTCTGGGCCATGTTCTTCACTCCCGGCGGCCAGACGCTTTTGAGCAAACTCCGCAAACCGGTCCTGATCGGGATCGGCCTTGCTATCGCTATCGCCCCGGTCACCGCCCGCAACCTGATTGTCACCTGCGAACCGACCCTGATTTCCTCGCAAGGCGGCATCAACTTCTACCTCGGCAACAACCCCGTCGCCAGCGGCCTCGCTATGCAGATGCCGGAGGTACCGCTCAACGAAGCCCTCAGCTGGCGCCAGTTCCAGCCGGCCACTCACGCCGCCGCCGAACGGCTCGCCGGACGGTCCCTTACCGAGGCCGAGGCCTCTGCCTTCTGGACCGACCGCACTATCGACTTCATCACCGAAAACCCCGGCGACTTCCTCGGCCTCGTCTGGCGTAAAACGATCTACCTCATGTCCGGGTTCGAAAACTCCGACAACTCCGACATCTACTTCGAACGGCAGAAGTCCGTCCTCTATTCACTCCTGCTGTGGGACGGTCCCATCGATTTCCCCTTTGGCCTGCTGTTCCCGCTCGCCATCGCGGGAATCTACGTCCGCCGCCGTGACTTCAGGAAACTCCTCCCCCTCTACCTGTTTATCCTCGGCTACATCCCGACCATCGTGCTTTTCCTCGTCACCGCCCGCCACCGCCTGCCGCTGATCCCCTTCCTTGCCATCCTCGCCGCAGCCGGAATCGTGCAGGCGGTCGCCCTCTGGCGCAAACGGAACTATGCCAACCTTGCCATTGCCGGTGTCCTGTTCCTCGGGATTCTCTTGATCTTCAACCGCACATACTACGAAGAAGGCGGGCAGAACAATTTCCAGAATCACTTCAACGCCGGTATCAAACAGGAACACCTCGGCAACCTGCAGGAAGCCGAACAAGAATACTTAGCTGCAAAACGATACTATGCCGAATCACCCGCCCTGCTGACCAACCTCGGCCACGTCCAGTTTCAACTCGGCAAAGTCCAACAGGCGGCGGAAAACTATGAAACTGCCCTGCAATACAACCCCGACTACCATCGCGCCCTGAACAACCTCGGTCAGTTAGTCGAATCCAAGGGCCTGGCCGACTCCGCCCTAACCCTCTACCAGAAAGCCGTCGCCAACTTTGATCCCAACCTCGCCCGCCAGGAGGAACTGGCACAAATACTGACCAACCTCGCTAATCAATTCCACCAGCGTGATGAAATCGACATGGCCGCCCGAGCCTTTGACTCCGCCATGGTCCTGGCCCCCACGACTCCCGAGGTCTTCCGGCAAAGCGCCGCCTTCTATGCGCGCACCCGGAACTTTACCGTCTCGGACAGCCTCTTCCGACGTCTCCTGCACCTGACCACGCTCTCCGCCACTGACTACTTTAATTGGGGATTATCATATATACAGCGAGGACAGTTCGAGGATGCCATTTTCATGCTAAGAAAGAGCCTGAACCAGAACGCATCCCTCTTCCAGACCCACTACTTGTTGGCTGTTGCGTATTTCGAAAGCAACCGCCCTATCGAGGACGTCATGCAGCACCTGAACCGCACCCTTGAACTCAACCCACAGTACCAGCCCGCCCTCGAATTGAAGCAGCAGATCGAACAGGCCGGCCTCAACCGCTAATACTTTTTCCGGCGTTCCAGCATGTAATTCGAACCAGCCTTGCTCTTGGTCGCCTTCTTCAGATCCGCCAGCATCTTGGACATCTCCCCCGGATGCGCAAATGTCCCATTCTGATTCAACAGCACCGCAATCGAAATTGTCAGCAGCGGAAAGTTCTCGATTTCCCCCCGACGGCTCGTGGTCGTTATGAACCCCCGCTCCCGATCTTCATCCTCGTACCGATACGGAATCAGCGTGTCAAACGTCTCGATCATCGCCTCACACACGTGCTCCACCTCGTCCGTCGGAACCATGAAAATAAAGTCGTCTCCCGCTATATGCCCCACAAACGCCCCCGGACACAAATCACACACCGTATCCTTTACCACCCGCGCTGTCAGTTGAATCACCTTGTCCCCCGAGAAATAGCCGTAGTAATCGTTGTATGCCTTAAAATTGTCAAGATCCACGTACCCCACCGCAAACTCCGCCTGCATATCCAGCAGCCGTGCAATCTCACGCTCGATAATTGCCGGGCCCGGCAACCGCGTACTCGGATTAATCGAAAGATCCCGCCGCGACCGTGCGATCGTCTGCCGTATTCGCACCTTAACCAGCTTATCCCGCCACTGCCCGTATATGAAATCCTCCGCCCCGCGCTCATACGCCGCAATCATGATCGAATCGGGCGGATCCGGGTGGTATACAACTACCGGGATAATCGAAAGAAAAACATTGTCCTTAATAGTCCGAATCAGCTCAATTTCTTTGGAAAGGTCAAAGCGACTGCCGATTATAATCGCATCGATCGGAAATCGATGGCACATCGTAACCAGCGTCTCGACACCGCCGAAGTAGTGAAACGATAAATGCTGACCGGTAAAAAACTGCCTGAGATGAAAATCAAGATCCACCCCCGCCTGCTTTATCGCAAAGTGATAAGCCGGTTTTCGAGGCGAGTCACTTGTCTTTGGACCCGGCCAGCTCCCGAGGATGGTATTTTCGATGCTCCGCAATTATATAATCCCGGTCTACAGTAGTATAAATCTGTGTTGTACTTATATCGGCATGACCGAGCATTTCTTGCACCACCCGAAGATCTGCGCCCCCCTCAAGCATATGTGTTGCAAAGGAATGACGAAGCGTATGAGGCGACACCGGCTTGTCGATACCCGCCTTCGCCACCAGCTTTTTGACGATTTTCCACAGCCCCACCCGTGAAAACGACTTCCCTAAGTTGTTTCGCAACAGCAAAGTACCACTTTTTTCGTCCTTTTTATCCTCCGCCGTCGCCAAATGACTCTCAACCGCCGACCTGGCATATCCCCCCAGCGGAACCAGCCGCTGCTTGTTGCCTTTTCCCGTTACCCGAATAAATCCCGCCTCAAATTCAATATCAGACAATTTTAGTCCAATTAACTCCGAAATCCGCAGCCCGCTCCCGTACAGCAACTCTATAATCATCCGGTCCCGCCGCCCATTTCTCGGCTGCTCCTGAGCCGCCTCAATCATCCGTTCGATCTCCCGAGGCGACAAATAATGCGGATGATACCGCATAATTTTCGGCGCCATGATAGCCCCCGCCGGATTTTCCTTGATCACCCCCGCCTCCACCAGGTAACCAAACAACTGCTTCACCGAAGAAATCTTACGGGATATTGTCGACGGCTTCCGCCCCTGCTGCCCGAGATACCCTACGTAAGTCAGTACCATCCGGCTGTCAATCTTCTCCGGCGAAACGTTTCCAGCTGTCTCAGCAAATTCCGCAAGATCTCGCCGATACGCCGCCACCGTATTCGCCGCCAGCCCCCGCTCCAGCTTGAGATATCCCAGGAAATCGTCGATATGCAACGCCAGCGCACCCATCATCACACCCCGTGCGCCATCGAAACAATCCCGACCACCCGATGTCCCGCGTCGCTGAGCGTGCACCACGCTTCCCGCGCCGTCGCACCGGTCGTGACAACATCATCCACCAGCAGTATCCGCAACGGTTCGTAATCATTCTCTCTCGCCGCAAATACTCCGCGCACATTCCGTTCCCGATCATCGTGCTCAATTCGTGACTGCGGCCGCCGCCGACCGATCCGCTCGATCACATCCTCATGCACTGGCAAATCAAGCGTCCTCGCCAGTTCAATTGCAAACAACGTCGCCTGATTGTAGCCTCGGGTGTGTTCGCGCGACGGATGCAGCGGAATCGGCACCAAAGCCTCCGGCCGCAGCCGGGCGATCTCATCTCGCTGCTGCTCTACAAGCCGCTGGGCAACAAACCGCGCCGCCCGCGTGATTCCCTTAAATTTGAACTGGATAATAATCTCTTTCAACGGCTCCCGATAATCCGCAAACGCCAGCAGCGGCTTGTAATCCCCACGGCAAATCGGGCACTCCGGATACCCCTCGCCCAGCACCGCCCCGCAATTCGCACACACCGGCCCCGTAAACGTATCAAACCTCGTCTGGCAGCGCCGACAAATGCTTTCCGGATCTTCGCAGTATTCACCGCACCCCAGGCACAACGGCGGAAACAAAAAATCCAGCAGCGCCGCAATCGGACCGGTTTCCAACAATCGCAAGGGATTCATGCACAAATATGCCCCGACAACCGCCCGGATTCAACCAAAAACGAACAGCTTAGCCTACCGGCGATGGCTCGGTTGAGCCCACTCCCCGCAACCTTCTATATGCCTTTCGCCCTAACGCCCGCACCAACAGCACCAAGAAGAGTATCCCTGCCACCACGTGATACCAGCTGGCCGTGTGGCTCTCCCCGGCTCGGAACGACACCGGCAGACTCAGCGCCGCATACAACCAGTCCACTACGATACCCGAGACCACCGCTACAACAATTATCGCCAGTAAGTACCGCACCATGCCCCACCCATTTAGTATCTTGCTCACGACCGCCAGAGAGGCCACATTTGTCGCCGGTCCCACCAGCAGAAACACCAGCACCGCCCCCGGCGAAAAACCCGTCAGCAACAGCGCCGCCGCTAACGGCGTCGATGACGTCGCACAGATATATAACGGCACCCCGACCACAATCGCCCCGACATATCCGCCCCACCCGTCGGTCAGCACCGCCGGCAGATTCAGCAGTTCCCCGCCAAAGAGAGCCACCACCAGCCCGGCCACCACATACCCAGCTAACAGGTACACCGCCAGGTCATTGAACAAATCAGTAAATCCGTACTTGATCCCTCCACACACCCGCGTCGATACCGGCTGTTTCTTCGCCGGTCTCTCTTCCGATTTTTCACTTGCGCAACAGGAATCATCCGTTTGACAGCCCACCTCCCCAGCAGTATCCGACGCGGCCGCGTCGTCGTTATCCGGAAACGACGCCTCCAGATTCCCCGCCGCCAGCGCCGTCGCAAACGCCGCCACCGGCCGCGCCACCGTCATCATGGGATCCATCAGCGAATACGTCAGCAGAATCGAATCCACCCCCGACTCCGGCGTGGAAATCAAAAACGACGAGGTCCCTCCCTTGCTCACCCCCGCCTTCCGAAGTTGATACGCCACCGGCAGCACCGAACACGAACACAACGGCAACGGAATCCCGATCAGCGCCGTCTTGAGCACCTGAAGTCGCTTGCTGCCGGAAATGAACCGCCCGATATTCCCCGCATGCAGAAACAGATGCAGCAATCCCGCCAGCACAAACGAGAGCAGTAACAGAAAGGCCGAGTCGACTATCATATCCCACGTCGCCTCGGCCCACACAACTATGAACGCAAATATGTCAGCCATTTAACTGAGACAACAAATCCCGCGCCGCATCCGATGCCGGCCCGGTCGGCTCCATCTCCAAATACTTGCTAAAGTACACCTTGGCCGAATCAGTCATCGCTTCACTGTAAAAAACCACACCCATATTAAAGTGCGCCAGCGAATGCTGCGGATACTGCGTTATGACCTTGCGGAACTCCACCAGTCCCCGATCCGGCAGGCCCATCCGAAACAGACAGATGCCGTAGTCGGTGCGCACATTCGGATCAGCTGGATCCATATCCAGTGCCCGCCGATACGCCTCAGCCGCCACTGCCCAGTTGCCGACATCCATCGTCTGGTTGCCAACCTGCACCAACCCCTGGTAATCAGTCGGCAGATTCTGCAACTGCGACCCCATCGGGCCGCCGCCCTGGGCCTGCCCCTGCTGCTGCATTTGCTGTGCCCCCGGCTGCGGCGGCTCGGCATGCGGCGCGAAAATAAAATAACCCAGCCCGAAAACCACGAGCACACCAATCACAATCACAATATCCCGTATACGGTTCGCCGGAACAGCCGCTTTCTTGCGCGCGCCCGATTTCACTTTCGTCTCCGCAGCTACCGGCGCACCGCATTTGCCGCAAAAACGAGCATCGGCCGCCAGCGCCTCTCCACAGGATGTACAGTATTTCTGAGTCATATTTCCTTTCGGTTAACAATCCAATTTTGAGCAATATAATCCATGCTCACCAACCGGCAATATCAAATCCAAACTTTCGCAAAAAAGCGTGACAGCCGGTCATCAACGGCTATATTATTAGCCGTCACAATGTTATACACGGATGTCGAACGGCCGTTGTTTGTTCCCGGACAACAAAACCGAGCCGCGTCCGGAGACAACAAGCCTGAACCGGTGTAAAAGGACATACTATGAAAATATCACTTATTGCCGTCATCTGTCTGGTTCCCGCCTTGGCGTTTTCCGCCCCCGGCGTTGAACTCTACCAGCCCACAACCGACTCCCTGCGCGCCCACCTCTCCGTCCTGGCCGCCGACTCTCTCGAGGGCCGGCGCGTCGGCGAAGACGGCGAGTGGAAAGCCGCCCAATATATCAAGTCGGTCTTTGAAGCAGCCGGGCTCCAGCCCAAAGGTGCCGACGGCACCTGGTTCCAACCGTTCGGATTCGTCAAAGAAATCGCATTCGGAGAAAACAACCGTCTCGTCGTCAACGGCGTCGAACTCAAACTCCAAGACGAATTCCAGCCAATGAAACAGTCGGCCAGCGCCGCCTTTGATTTCAATGAAATCGTCAATGTCGACTACGGCATCAAGACCGAACCCGACGATGGCGCCTACAACGACTACGCCGAGAAAGACGTCGCCGGCAAGGCCGTCATCATCAAACGCTACGCCCCAGGCTCTGAAGACAACCCCCATGTTGACTTCTCCGCCTACGAGTCCCTGACCAGCAAAATCAACACCGCCCTGGATCACGATGTCGCCGGCATCTTCTTTATAACTCCCGAAGACCACGATGATACCCTGCACGCTATCGGCCCCGTCCGCATCACCCCCAAAGACATCCCGATCACCTTCCTGCGGCGCAACGGCCTCACCCGCCTCGGCCTCTCCCTCTCACGACCGCAGATCGATGCCGCCGCCGGTGAAATCGAACTCCTGAAGGTCCGCGACACCGGCTACAACGTCCTCGGCTATGTCCCCGGCGCTACTGACAACACCATCATTATCGGCGCCCATTACGACCACCTCGGCTGGGGCGGCCGTGGCTCCGGATCACGCTACCTCGGCGAGGAACCCATGATCCACAACGGCGCCGATGACAACGGCTCCGGCACCGCTGTCCTCCTCGAACTCGCCCGTCAAACCGCGTCGGCACGAGATCACCTGAATCACTCGTACCTCTTCGCCGCTTTCTCCGGCGAGGAATTCGGCATCCTCGGTTCCAGCCACTTTGCCAGAGACATGACTATCGACTCCGCCAACGTCCTCATGATGATCAACATGGACATGGTCGGCCGCCTGGCCGAACAGGAAAACGGCCTGGCCGTCATGGGCACCGGCACCACCGAAGCCTTCACGACCTATTTCGACAGCCTCAGCCGTGACGACGTCAAGATCACGCAGAAGAAATCCGGCCAGGGACCATCCGACCACACCGCTTTTTACAACCGCGGCATTCCCGTCCTCATGTTCTTCACAGGCCCGCACAACGACTATCACAAGCCGGAGGACGATATCGAGAAAATCGACTTCGACGGCCTGCTGACTGTCAGTGATGTCGTCGGCAAAACCATTGAGTACTTCGACAGCTACGAGGGCGTGATGACATTTGTCCGCACCAAGGACCCCGGCGCCGGAAAACGCCGCAGCAGCTTCTCGGTCACCCTTGGCATCATGCCCGACTACATCACCGAAGTCCGGGGCCTGAAAATCGACAACGTCTCTCCCGATGGCCCCGCCGATAAAGCCGGCCTCCTCGCGGGCGACATTGTCATTCGTATGGGTGATGTCGAAGTGGGCGACATTTACGATTACATGAACGCCCTCGGCAAATTCCGCAAGGGCGATACCGTCCTCGTGACCATCAATCGATCAGGCGAGACCACCGACGCTACGGTGATCTTCTGAACGGACGGTAATCTGCAGGGGATTTACGAAGCGACCGCCTAATCGCGGTCGCTTTTAGTCTTGATCGAGCTGCTCCAAGTGATCAATATTGTCCTTGCCGCGTGCCCGCACAACCTTGATCACGCCCTTAACCTTCCGCACTCGATCCAGAATCCGATTCAGGTGCGATAGACTCGATACCTCAACCACAAATTCTCCTACCGCCGTCGTGTCCCGCGCAAACATCTCCGCCGCCCGAACATTCGTATCCGAGGTCGCAATCGCCTGCGTTATGTCCCGAAGCATATTCTTGCGATCTTCCACAACCAGCTCCAGCCGCACGACAAACGACTGCCCCTTCCCCGTGTCCCAACTCACATCTATCTTCCGCTCCGGCGACTCCTGTTGAAGCGACATCGCCACGTTGCAATCCGCCCGATGAATACTCACACCGCGTCCCCGTGTGATGAACCCAACAATATTCTCCCCCGGAATCGGCTGGCAGCACCCCGCAAACCGAAACATCATATTGTCCATCCCATGCACCTTGATTCCCTTGGTCCCGCGAATCCGATCGATCACCTTACCGACAAAACCTGTCTGCTGCTTTTCAACCTCCGGCTCCATCAGGTTGATCAACCGCCCGGCTCCTAAAGAACCATTCCCTATCGCGGCGTAAAGCTCCTCAATCGTCTTCTTGTCAAGCTGCTGGGCGTAACCAAGAAGCGTCTCCTCATCCGGCATCCGAAGCCGCTCCTCTTTGACCTTCCGCTCGACAATCTCCTTACCCAGGGCCACCGACTGCTCAAACCCGGCCTGCTTCAGCCACCGACGAATCTTCGATCGCGCCGCCGACGAACGCACCAACTTCAACCAGTCATGCGACGGCGTCCGGTTCGGGTTCGTGATTATCTCTACCGTATCGCCCGTCTGCAACTCCGTTGAAAGCGGCTGCAGCCGTTTATTGATCTTTGCCCCGGCACAGTGAATCCCCACCTCGGTATGAATCTGAAACGCAAAATCAAGCGGCGTCGACCCCTTCGGCAAATGAATCAGCTTCCCCGCCGGCGTAAACACGAAAATATCCTCGGAATACAGATCTATCTTGAGGTACTCTAAGAAATCCGACGGGTTCGTCATGTCCTTCTGCCACTCGAGCACATCCCGAAGCCAGACCATCTGACGGTCCGATTTGCTCATCTCGTGCCGCCCCTCCTTGTACAGCCAGTGCGCCGCAATACCGTTCTCCGCAACGTAGTGCATCTGGTGCGTCCGAATCTGAATCTCGACCATCCGGTTCTCCGGACCAAACACCGCCGTATGCAGCGAACGATACCCGTTCGGCTTCGGGTTCGCAATGTAGTCATCAAACCGCCCCGCCACCGGCTTCCACATCGAGTGCACAATCCCTAACGTGTGATAACACTCCCGCTCCGTGTTCACGATACACCGAATCGCAAACAGGTCATGCATGTCCTCAAACGAAACCTTCCGGTTCTCGCTCTTTCGGAAAATCGAATCTATATGCTTGGCGCGCCCATAAACCGTCGCCTGAATCCCGTTCTTGACCAGTTCTTCCTTCAACGGACGCACAAAATGCTCGATATACTGCTCGCGCTCCTCCTTACGATCCTTCAACTTCGACGCGATCTCGAAGTACGCCTCCGGCTCTATATACTTCAGCGACAGATCCTCAAGCTCAACCTTGATACGGTTAATCCCGAACCGATGCGCCAGCGGACTGTAGACATCACGCGTCTCCCGCGCAATACGTTTCCGTTTCTCCTGCGGCAGCACCTCTAACGTTCGCATATTATGCAAACGATCCGCCAGCTTGATCAGAATCACCCGAATATCCTTCGCCATCGTCAGCAGCATCTTCCGGAAATACTCCGCCTGCTGCTCCTCGCGCGAGGTAAACTCCATCGATCCCAGCTTGGTCACCCCATCGACAAGATCCGCGATCTCGTTATCAAACCTCTTCCGGACATCATCAATGGTGTGCTCGGTATCCTCGACCACGTCGTGTATCAATCCTGCGGCGATCGTGGTCGAATCCATGTGCTGTTCGGCAAGAATAAATGCGACTTCAAGACAGTGCTCAATATACGGCTCCCCGGAGGAGCGTTTCTGACCGGCATGGGCCTGATCCGAAAACTCATACGCCTCCTTGATCAGGGGAATATTGACGTTCGCATTGAACGACTCGATCCGTATGATAAACTCAGCAAGGTTCATACCGGTGTTACGTTACACCCTCCAAGTTATACAACCCCGTCACTTCATCTCCTACCCGCTCGACACTGATCGTCTCCATACACCGGCAGCCCTTCGGCGGACATTGACAGTCCTCAGACTCCGGCTGCATAACCGTATGCGGCTCTCCCACCGGCCCCCATCGCCGGGGCGACATCGCTTTCCGACTCGGATACAGCCCGACTACCCGCGTACCGGCAGCCGCGGCCAGATGAAGCGGCCCCGTCGAATTGGCCACCACCACCCGAGCCAGCGACAACACCGCCGCCAGCGTCCGAAGGTCCGTTTGCCCCGTTATATCTTTGATCGGCATTCCCCGCCTTTTGGTCAGCGGTTTCAGGCGACTTCCCTCCTCCTCCGACCCCGACAACACCACCGTCAACCCCCGCTCGGTCAGGTACTCATATAACTCAACAAATCGGTTCAGCGGCCACCGCTCCGCCGATCCGCCCGATCCCGGGTGAAGGACCACAAACGACTCCTCCACGCCAACATCACGCAGAATCCGCCGAGCGTTGCGGACCTCCTTGTCCTTGAGATACACACTCGGCGTCTCAACCAGATCACCGTCGCGGAAGAACTCCAGGAAATCCAGGTTGTACTCGTACTCGTGCTTGAGATTCACCTTGCGACTGTGGGTCGCATGAAGATTGTAATAGACCGAATGGAACCGCCGCGCCGTCCCGATCCGAATCGGAATCTCGGCTCGATGAAACAGCTGCGAAATATGCCGCTCAGGATACAACGCCGCGACCACCTTGTAATTCCCCATCCGAATCTTATGCAGCAGGTCCTTCTTATATAGCTTGTCCGACCAGAGCTGATCGTTCTGCACCCGCACTATCCCGTCAATCCTCGGGTTGTGCTCCAGGATCGGCGAGGCATACAACGAGGCCAGCACATCGATCCGGCACTCCGGATACCGAAGCTTCAGCGTCTCCACAAACGGCAAAGCCAGGATCAGGTCACCCAAACGATCCGTGCGACTTATCAGGATATTGTCGCCCGGCTTTATATCAACTTCCTTCGACATAACTTCCTTACTTCTCAATTCATCCTTAACGCCTCGCCAGCTGCCGCAGCTTGACGTACTTCACAAACACCGCCGCCGACGACATCACCGATATTATCAGGCCCTCCATGCCGTCGCGAAATCCCTGACGAGAAACGTAGTGTTTAGCAAATGCAACCGGCGGACGCAACAGAATATCCCACCAGCGCGCCCGTCGCCCGTCTCCAAACGCCTGCTGAGCTCCCATCGTCGTGTACGTATTGAACTTTTTTAGATAATGTTCGATCGTTGGATAACTGTAATGCAGCAGCTCATTTTGAAGCTCCCCAACCGCACCGTCAACCTTTACCTTCTCGTGCACCACCGCTTCATCAAACCGACCCTTCTCCCGCCGAAACAACCGTAGCACCGGGTCGGGATACCAGCCGCAGTGATAGATCCATCGACCGAGAAAATTAGTCCGCCGCTTGACAATATAGCCGTCATGCTCCCCACCCTCCCGTACTATCTTCCGGATTTCCTCGGCCAGCTCCGGTGTCGCGGCCTCATCGGCATCAATAGAAAACGCCCACTCCTGCGTCGCATGATCCAGCCCCGCCTGCTTGGCCGGCCCAAACCCCCTCCACTCCGGCGAATATATCTTCGCTCCATACTGCTGCGCAATTTCCACCGTCCGGTCGGTTGACTGACTGTCTACCATGATAATCTCATCCGCCCACGACATCGACTCCAGGCAGCGGCCGATATTGGTCTCTTCATTCTTCGTAATTACCACTACCGAGAGTCCCATCAGTTTTTCACTTTCACCCGTCGCGCCATCACCAGTTCAAACGTCTCCATCACGCGATCGACCGTGATGTCAAAAATATTGTCCTCGTTGTCCGAGACAACCGCCCCCTCTTCCTGATCGTACGGCTTCCACAGCAGAAAATTTTTCTGGTGCCGCGAATACAATCCCACCACCGGCACCCGAAACGCCCGCGCGATATGGACCAGCGACGTATCCGGCGAAATCATCAAATCCAGCAGCGCGATAACCGCCGAGACCTCCTTCAAACTCAACCCATCCGGAATCAGCGTCACCCGCTCTCGCAAATCCTCCGCAACCCGGCCCCGCACTTGCTCCGCCCGCTCCCGCTCATCCGGCGTCGTGAACAAAACAACATGCACCTCGGGCCGTGACCGGAGAATCCGCTCAATGAGATCTATAGACTTCTCCAGCTTCCAGACTCGCGAACTCGCCCCCGCAGATAAATTGTACCCGATCTTCAGCACCAACTCGCCGTCACCCTGAATACCACCGATGAACTCTCGCGCCATCTCCTTCGCTTCCTCCGGAACATGCGGTACCGCATAACCGTCTACCGTCGACGGATCAATCCCGAACGCCTTCAACAACTGCAAGGTGTTATCAACGATATGCCCCGTATTGTTCTGCCGATAATCACAGATGAAATCGTAGTACTTGCGAAACCGCTTCTTGCCCACGCCGATCCGAGGTTTTCCCGGCGCTAAATACTGCGACAAATACAGCGCCGTCACCGAATCATCCTGCCCGCCACAGATCATATCTACGATACAGTCAAAGTTTTCCGCGCGAATCCTGCGAAACTCGGGAAGGTCCAGCTTCGGGTTCTTCGTATACATGTAAATATTCGCAAACCGAGGATCCCCATCGATAATCGCCCGACTGCGGGGCGCACCCATTATGGAAATCTCGATATGCGGGTACCGCCTCTTTAGCGCATCAAACACCGGAAAAGAAATCACCAGGTCACCGATCTTCTCCGGCCGCAAAAACAGCACCCGCTGCAGCCTGCCGCCGTCCAGCGGCTGAAAATCTTTCTGCCCCTTGTGAAGCAACGGGCTGGTGACCCGAAAAAAGAAATCCTTGAAGGCGTGTTCAGCTTTCTTGCGAAGTCCCATCGATCTGTCCTCTGCCCTCTACTAACGGCTCCATCCAGCCAACATTCTCACTGCGCATCCCGAAACTGCATCGTATACAACCGGTGATACAGTCCGTTGCTGTCCAACAACTGGTTATGCGTCCCACACTCAACAATCCTGCCCCGATCCAGCACCAGAATCCGATCGGCATTCTTCACCGTCGACAACCGGTGCGCAATAACCAGCGTTGTCCGATTCTTCATCAACCGGTCAATCGCCTCCTGTACCAGCATCTCCGACTCCGTATCCAGCGCCGAGGTCGCCTCATCGAAAATCAAAATATCCGGATCCCGAAGCAGCGCTCGCGCTATCGCCAGCCGCTGACGTTGCCCACCGGACAGCATCACCCCCCGGTTTCCCACCGGCGTATCGTAACCCTTCTCAAACTCGACAATAAACCTATGGGCATTCGCCATCTTCGCCACCTCTTCAACCCGCACGCGAGAGACATCCTCCACCCCGTACGCAATATTCCCCGCTATACTGTCGTTAAACAGATACGTCTCCTGCGTCACAATCCCCATGAGACCCCGCAGCGATTTTAGCGACACGGTGCGAATATCATGCCCGTCAATCGTAATCCGCCCTTTCTGCGGATCGTAAAACCTCGGCAGCAAATCCAGCAACGTCGACTTCCCCGCCCCCGACGGCCCCACGAACGCCACCACCTCACCTTTGCGTACCTCAAACGATACCTCCCGAAGCACCTCATCCGAGCTGTCGTACTTAAACGACACTTGCTCGTAGGCAATGCCCTCCCGAAGTCCCGACAGCGTCACCGGATTTGTCGGCTCCTTGATATGTTCCGGCTCGTCAAGCGTCCGGAAAATCCGCTCCGCTGCCGCCATCCCCTCCTGCAGCTTGATGTGCACCTGCGACAACGACTTGACCGGCTTGATCATCGACAGCATCGAAAAGATAAACACGATAAAATCCGCCGCCGACAACTCCCCCGTCCCGCTTAATATCCGCGACCCCGCATACAACAAAATCGCCAGGCCTGCAATCGTCGCCAGCGTATCGTTGATCGGCGAGGCCAGGTGCCGGATCCGCGTCATCCGCAAGAGCGAATTGAAAAACTGCTTCGTGGCCGTGAAGAACTTCCGTTTTTCAAAATCCTCCATCGAAAATGCCTTCACAATCCGCGTATTGCTGACCGATTCCTCCAGCACCGAATTCACATCCGCCATCCGCTCCTGCGACCGCGCCGAGTACTTCCGAAGCTTCTTCCCTATAAACCAGATGAACGCGAACACCACCGGCATGATAATCATCGACAGCAGCGTCAGCTTCCAGCTGATCACGACCAGCCACGTAAACAGCACCAGCACCATGATCGAATCCGTCACCAGCCGGTTGAACCCAACATCAATAGAATCATTCAGCACAATCACATCGTTGGTCACCCGCGAGATCACCTGCCCCGTCCGTCGAGAATGAAAATACCCCAGCGACAACCGCTGATACTTCTCAAATAAACTGTTGCGGAACCAGAGAATAACCGACTGCTGCACGTATGCCATGAAAAACCCCTGCAAATACAGAAACAGGTTCTTCGCAACCACAATCACCAGCGCCAGAATACAAAAATTGAACAGCACCGCCGGCCGCGAATCCGCCGCCACCAGGCTCTCTATCCAGCCTTTCATTCCCTCTTTGACCGAACTCAGCCAGTCGGTCACCGGCTGGAAAAAGCTCGGCTCAGCACCTGTCTCCACAGCACCCTGCGCCGAATCCACAATCCCCTGGTCCGGGATTCCTGGCACCCCGTCCACCTGGAACAACACCATCAGGAGCGGTCCCAACATCCATACCATCAGCCCCGCCAGCAACGCATGAAGCGCCGCCGAGCCGGATGCCACCACCAGTTGCTTCCAGAGCGGTTTCAGGACGGAAAATGTTCGACCGTACAAGTTCATTCGGTCTCTCCGAAATCTCGCATAAGCTTATAATATCAGGATGTTTTGGGGGATAGTCAACCGCTGGAACAGCCGCTGTCAAGGCAAAGTAGAAATGTCCGGTTTTTAGCAAGATAGAAATGTCCTAT
>CAZTBP010000023.1:0-69869 GCA_964612145.1 uncultured Ignavibacteriales bacterium
TGGAGGTACCGGGGGGCCAGACGCAGATGGGGAAGCTGGTGATAATTCGGTAGGATTTGGGTTTCAGGTTGAGAGGCCAGACAGCACGGGGAAGTGATGGCGGAACCGCTAAAGGGTTCGGCCCTACTTCCTGATTACGTTCGTATTTTCAACTCATCATGTCCATCACATTCGAAGGCAAAAGAAAAGCCCGGTGCGGCAGTCTCTGCTGTCCCAAGCGCCGAGAGCGCCCCAGATTCAGGCAGGTGTTGACGCCGTGCACGCACCGGGCGTATCTGAATTCGGCAGTCGCCACCAACAGGCAGGTTGCTGCCGAAAAATTACTTTTTTAACAGGTAGATAGCACCGGTGACGGTACGCGCAGCGACACGAGGCAGTGGACCACGATACGAGGCATTGCGCCGCTACACACAACGACGCAATTCGAGGCACCGCGAAAGCAATGCGTGATACGATACGACGCAGTGCGAGGCGATGCCCCTTGTCGTGTCGAGACCGGTGATCAGCCCCCTGTTTTGAGATAGATAGCTAAGTGTCGCCCGAAATACAAGTAAAATCAGTCTTGTCTTAGCTGTATCAGAATGCTGCTTAACGGTTTGCATGGATATACCGATACCCATTTTCTAACCTGCGGAGAGTGTTGTTGCGGGAAGGCCGGGGCCGGCATGAAACTGCCTGAGGGCAAGCGAAACAGTTGACTTTTGCGATGAAAGTATTATTATAGCCTGCTGTGCCGACCAACGGCGAGATGGACATACGACTGGTTCTGGGGCTGGGTAATATCGGCGCCCGCTACGACGGAACGCGACATAATGTCGGGTTCGAGGTAGTCGATTTGCTGGCGGCTGAATTGAAAGCCCGGAAAGTGGAATCGGCCGGTCCGGTCGAGGTATTGACGGCGCAGCGGGGTGATCGCGAGATCATCCTGGCCTCTCCCCTGACCTATATGAACCGGTCGGGGGTGGCGGCTGACGCTCTTTTACAGGCGAATGATCTTGTTGCGGACCAGATGCTGGTGGTGGTTGATGATTTCAATCTGCCGCTGGGGCGGTTGCGGTTGCGGCCGAGCGGGTCGGACGGCGGCCATAATGGTCTGGCCTCGTTGATCGAGACGGTTGGCGAGAGTTTTCCCCGGCTTCGGCTGGGGATCGGCCCGGCCCCGGACGGTGTTAACACCGCGGACTTTGTTCTGGCTGCGTTTTCGCCGGAGGAACGCAAAGAGAAATCGGCTATGATTAAGACCGCTGCTGAGGCGGTCCTGTTTACCATAGATCATCGTTTCGACGAAGCGATGAGCAAATATAACGCGAACCCTGCCCGGTAATCGGCGCGAGCCGATTAGCCGAGCCGTTTGTTAACCTGTAACCAACGTCCGAAGGGAGATCACTGAATGCGCGTTTACGAGACGACGTTCATTGTCAACCCCCAGACCGATGATGCTACTATTGATGAACAGGTAGCTGCGGTCTCTGATCTCATCGGCCGGCACGGCGGCAAAGTGCTCCACGAAGATCGTATGGGCACGCGTCGGCTGGCGTATCCGATCAAGAAGCTCACCCAGGGCTACTATCACACCTTCATTTTCCAGGCGAATGAGACGTTTCTGCCGGAGCTGGACAAGTATTACCAGTTCAACGAGGCGTATCTGCGTCACCTGACAATCAAGTTCGAGGGTGATCCGGAAACGCTGCAGAAGCGTGAGGCCCAGGCGCCGACGGCCGAAGTACCGAAGCCGGCCGAGCGGAGAGCCGAAGAGCCGAAGCCGGAAAAGGCCGACGAGCCGGAAGAAGTGCTGGTGGCCCAGTCGGTCCCGCCTTCAGAGGAAACGGCTGAAGTGGAGGAGTCCACCGAGGAGGCGTCTTCGGAAGAAGAGTCGCCCGAGGCTGAAGAGGCTGAAAAGGCCAATGTGGCCGGCGAGGCTGCGACCTCCGAAGACGAGGCTGACGAGGCTGAGGAAGAGAAGAAGGAGTCGTAAGCGGCCCGGTCGTGGTACGATTGTGAAGTGAATTGAAAGGATAGAGCTATGCGTTCGATGAGACGGAAGAAGTTTTGCTACTTCTGCGAGAATAAGATTGATCGGGCCGATTACAAGGATGAACGGACGCTTCGGCGTTTCGTGAACGAGCGCGGGAAAATCATTCCGCGTCGGGTGTCGGGTAACTGCGCGCGTCATCAGCGTCGGTTGACGATGGCGATCAAGCGGGCCCGTATTTTGGCGATACTGGCGTTCGAACAAGAGTCGTTCCGTTAGGTTGGGCCGGTTTTCGGCGATTCGGTCGATATGACTTCCGCCCGCCCCACATTTTCCGGATTGGCCCCGGTAGCCTCGGCGATGCTGCTGTATGCGTTTACGCTGTACAGTACGACCTCGACAGAGGGTAATCCGGTGCTGGCGGTATTGCTGGCGCCGCTGGCGTTTGTGATTGCCATGTATTTGTACTATGGCATTTCGAAGCTGGCGTTTTTGCGGTACACGTGGGGGTTGTGGGTGATTTCGCTGGCGGCGGTGGTGGTGACGTATTTGCTGGTCGGCAGTGGTCAGCTCTGGATGACCCTGACTGCGTGGGGCATGGTGCTGGTGACGTCGATGTTGACCGGACGGATGACGGTGGCGGCCTGGCGGCCGCGGGCGGTCTATATTGCGGCGGTCGGATCGGTGGTGGTGTTCGGGATAGCCCAGTATCTCCCGTTCTGGCAGGAAGTGATTCGCAACGCGCCGGAGAATACGGCGATGATTGTGGAGGAGGCCAGGCAGCAGCTTTCCACGATCGGTGAGAGTGAGGAACGGACGCGTCAGATTGTCGAGTCGTTTGGCAAGTTGATGTCGGTCGTGTTCCGGCTGGCGCCGGCGACGATGTTGTTGGCCTCGGTGGTTCAGTACAGTGTCGGGTATTTGCTGTTCGTGCTTTGGATAGATCGCAAGGCGTTGTCGCGGCCGCAGCTGGAGCCGTTTCGGTTCTGGAAGATGCCGTACGCGTTCATCCCGGTGGTGGCGATGGCGGCGGTGGTCCGGCTGCTGGGCGGCGGCATGCTGCAGATAGTGGCGGACAACGCGTTGTTTTTCCTGGGTGTTTATTACATGCTGGCCGGTTTGGCGCTGCTGGAGTATTTTTTGCTGAAGATACAGTTTACGAAGTTTATGAAGGTTCTTTTTTATGTGTTTTTGTTTTTCCTGCCGCTGGCGCTTCCGATGATGGGTTTGGTTGTCGGGGCGCTGATAGCGCTGGCCGGTTTTGTGGACAGTTTTGCGGACTGGCGGCGCGTGCGGCTTCGTGAGTTTGGATAGAGAACAAAACGGTTGCCAAGCAGATAGAAAGGGCGTACCATGAAAGTGATACTGCGACAAGATGTTCCGGACCTGGGATCGGCGGGGGAGACGGTAGACGTGAAAGACGGCTACGGTCGGAACTACCTTGTTCCCCGCAACATGGCGATTGTCGCCACGAAGGCCAACCTGGCTGCTATCGATGAAATCCGGAAGCAGCAGGAGATCCGAGAGAAGAAGGCCCGGAAAGAGGCCGATAAAGTCAAGGACCGGATCGAGAAGATCGAGCTGACGGTCGAGGTCATGGTCGGAGAAGAGGACAAGCTGTACGGCAGCGTGACCAACGCCGACATCGCCGAGCTTCTCGAGAAGGAAGGAGTATCAATCGACAAGCGTGCGATTGAGCTCGAGGCGCCGATTAAGGTTCTTGGTGTGTACACGGTGCCGATTAAGATTGTGCGTGATGTTTACGCAAATGTGAAACTGTTGGTAGTGAAGAAATCGTAGCGTATGAAGTTTTTGGAAGTCACAGTAGACGGCCTGGCTCTGGACATGACCACGAATTCCCCGGTAGTCATTTTGTCTCCTGAGGGGATGGAAAAAGTGCTTCCGATCTGGATAGGTCATGCCGAGGCGTGGGGAATCGCGATGGAGCTTTCGGGAGTAAAGCCGAAGCGTCCGATGACGTACGACTTGATGAAGTCGGTGCTGTCGTCTGTGGATGTGAAGATTGACCGGGTCGAGGTAACGGAGCTTCGTGACCAGACGTTTTATGCCCGTATTCACCTTCGGCGGAACGGCAACAGTTATGAGATCGATGCGAGGCCGTCGGACTCGATTGCAATGGCGCTGAAGACGGGTGCGAAGATCTTTGTCAACGAGGAGCTTTTCAATCTCGATGCGGTGCAGGAAGCCATGGAAGGCGAGGGTGACGAGGAGCGACCGCAGTCGCCGCCGCCGATGACGACCGACCCGGAGTCGCTTCGAGAGCGGTTGAAAAAGATCAACCCGGAAGATTTCGGAAATTATTCGCTTTGATCGGAACGGGCACGGCGTGGTACATAGCAGCGGTGGTGGTATTTTTGTCGCTGGCCGTAACGGTCGGTGCGGAGATATCGATAGAGCCGCCTGAGGCAGCCTCCGAGTATGCCCGTGGCAAGCGGCTGATGCGGGAGGGCGACTGGCTTAGTGCGGCGTTGTTGTTTGAGCAGCTGGCGGGGATGTACCCTGAGTCTCCCTCGGTTCCACTTTTCGTTTTTCAGCGCGCCAAGTCCCATTATCACGGCGGGGAGTTTGCCAAGGCGGTCGCCGGCTTTTCGTTTTTTCTCTCCAAGTATCCGGATGCCCCGGAGTCACCTCACGCCCATTATTTCCTCGGCAATGCGTATTATCGTCGGGGCGCGGTTGACCGTGCTCTGCGTCAGTATCTTATTGCGTACGAGAGGTCGGGGGATTCGCAGTTGAATCGTCAGACGCGCGAGTCGATTGTCGCGCTTCTGGAGAGTGCGGAGTCAATTTCGGTCAGTTCGGCGGATTTTTCGGCGTTGCCGGCGGAACGTCGGTGTCCGTTGATCAGTGATGTTGTGAACATTCTGCTGGAACGAGGCAAGGCTTCAGTGGCACAGGATCTGGCGGCCGGCTGCGGCCACATTATCGATCAGACTCGGTTGGAAGCCGCGCAGCGGGAGGGTCGGAGGACGGGACTTGAGATTGGCGTAATGCTGCCGCTTTCGGGCGAATTACAGGAATTCGGCAACGAGATATATAACGGTGCGGCGGTTGCGCTGGAGATGTTCCGGGAGGAGAACAGGCGCGAGGCTGGTATTCGACCGTACGATACAAAAGGCTATCCGGCGGACGCGGCCCGGATAACCAGTGAGTTGTCGTTGAGTGCAATCGATGCTGTGATCGGGCCGTTGACCTCTGAGGCGGCACTGGTGTCCTCGGCACGGCTGTATTCATCGGATATGCCCCTGGTCATTCCGGCGGCAACCGAGGCCGGGCTGACGCGGCTTTCGGAGTCTTCGTTTCAGCTCTCCCCCAATATTGATTTGCAGGCGGTTCGGCTGGCCGATTATGCGACCGATGTGCTGGCAGCTACTACTGCGGCGGTAATTTCGCCGACTTCGATCGAACATGTTCGGCTGGCGGAGACATTTGCGCAGCAGTTTGAGCAGCGTGGCGGGAGGGTCATTGCATCGGAGTACTATCGGCCCCGTGACAGAGATTTTGGTCCGATCATTCTTGATATCAAGGCGATGATACTCGGTGCGATTAAAGACTCGGCGTTTTATATCGATGGTCGGGGAGACACGGTTGATGTTGACGGAATTCCGGCCTCGGTTGATGTCATCTTCATGCCGGGGCGGCCGGAGCAGATTCGGCTGTTGCTGCCGCAGGTTCGTTTCTATACGCTTACCGGACAATATCTCGGCACCGATGGCTGGGGCGACGAAGAGATTTATCGGCTAGGCGATAATGTCACTCGGGGAGCGATTTTCGCATCGCCGTTTTTGGCGACAGAGTCAACTGAGGAATCGATACAGTTTTCGGCGGAATACGACACCCGTTACGGAGAGCGTCCGGGTCGGCTGGCCAAGTTGGGTTACGATGCCATGCGTTTGATAACGCGGGCCGCTGAAGCAGCGATCACCAGCGGCAATCTATCGCGGGAGAACATTGTGTCCAACCTGCGGCAGGTCCGGGAATATCAGGGGGCCTCGGGGACCATCACTTTCGGTGAACATCGCGAGAACGTTCACATGCCGTTGTATCGAATCCGCAGTGAGGCGGCGGTCCCGCTGTCTGCCGAAGCAGCGGAAGAACCAGAATAGACGATCCACCGACAATCGGAAATCAGCACCGGCGGTCTTTGCGACCGGACCGGTTTTGATGTATATTGATTCACTATAGGAAATGCGGACCCAAAACCTGGAGCAAATGTGACTGATAAGAAATATGCGCTGAAGATGGTGATCGAGGGCAAGGAGCGCGAGGTGTCGTACGAGGAACTGGCGCTGTCGAACAACCTGTCGCAGGAGGCGCTGGTACGGCTGTTGATCGAAAAAGGGATTTTCACGCCGGATGAGATGCTGAAGATGCTGGAAACGGTCAAGAAAGAACGTTATCGTACGGAAAACGACGAACAGTAGTCTGGGATTATGACAGCTGATACCGACAGACCAATTGAACAGCCGGAGAATCTGCCGGTTGCGGAAGCCGATGGCCCGGTGCTGGAGTGGAGGGTTCATCCGGCGCTGAGTCGGCCGTGGGTGACGTTGCTGGTGACGGTGTTTATATTCGTGGTCGCCTTCATGGTATGGGTGATGATGGAGTCGCAGTGGTTTGCGGTGTTTGCACTGGTGGTGGTATTTGCCTCGCTGGCGAAGTTCTATTTCCCGACGAGTTACAGACTGGATCCGAAGGGTATCACCATCAAGACGACAACCCAGACGTTAAAGAAGCAGTGGTCGTTGTACCGCAGCTACTACCAGGATAAGAACGGGGTGCTCCTCTCCCCTTTTCTGGAGCCGTCGCGGCTGGAGAATTTTCGGGGGTTATATATGTTGTTCGGGAGTAAGCGCGAGGAAGTGATGTCGATTGTGGAGCACTATATGAAGAAGTCGGCGACGGGTTCCGGGGACGACTCGGGAGACAGGGAGTAGCTGCTATGGGCTTTTTCCCTGGTGGGACAGAATTTCCCGACGATATCGAGAAGAAATTCGAGGAGGACGAACGGGAGGTTCTCGATAAGCTGGCGCGCAAGGTGGTCGAGTGGCAGATGACGGCGCCATCGATTATCTTTTTGGAGTCGGTGCGGCCGCTGAACTATATCGGATCGCAGACAATGGTTTTTTTCGAGCCGATTATCCAGGGGGTGTTTGCGTTCAAGGATTACGATACGCTGCGGCTGGCGCTGGAGAAGCGGGAATCGATTGAATTTCTGATTCGTAAGATCGAGGAGCACGATGCGGTGCGTCAGGCGCGCGACAAACGGATCAAAAAGTACCGCAAAGAACAGAAGAAGCACTGGAAATGGTATCAGCGGTACCTAGGGATTTTTCAGCCGCGACTTGAGTATCCGGACTGGGTGATATACGGGGAGGAAGAGGCGGCCAAAAGGAAGGCCGAGAAGGAGGAGGACTGGAAATCAGGCGGGGAGGACTGGAAAGGACGTGGGGATAACGACAAGTAGCCGAGCACACGCGAAAAGGCGGGATACCTCTATCCCGCCACTGTGAAATCTCATTCCGTTGATTATTTACCTTCAGCTTCGGCCGTTTGTTCGTCAATGAGCGCAAAGTCCTCTTCATCGAGAGACAGTAACCAGATCACGACGCCGGTTATGGCGAGCAGGAATAGTGTCCGAAATTTCATAGGGTAACCTCCTCCGTTTGATTCTCTCTGTTTGTTAGAACAGCGGGCCGGGTGGAATGTTTCGAGTGGCGCGTGCCCGCATATGTTGAAGGCGGGGGCCATAGCCATCCCGCCGTTTATATCGTCTATTGGTGCGACGCGGTGTTTAGATATCCAGGTTGCGGACGTACTTGGCGTTTTCCTGGATGAATTTGCTTCGCGGCGCGATTTCGGAGCCCATGAGGACGCTGAAGAGGTGGTCGGCCTCAGCGGCATCGTCGACTGTGACCTGCAGCAGAGTTCGGGTTTCGGGATCCATGGTAGTTTTCCAGAGCTGATCGGGGTTCATTTCACCGAGACCTTTGTAGCGCTGGATGGAGACGCCGACCTCCGGCATTGTTTTGCGAATCTTGTCCTTTTCTTCCTCGCTGTAGGCATACTGTTCGTTCTTGCCGTGCTTGAGTTGGTAGAGCGGCGGTTGCGCGATATAGACGTTGCCCGCTTCGATCATGGGTTTCATGTGTCGGAAGAGGAAGGTGAGGATCAGGGTGCGGATGTGGGCGCCGTCGATGTCGGCGTCGGTCATGACGATGATCTTGTGGTAGCGCAGGCGGCTGACATCGAATTCGTCGCCGACGCCGCTGCCGAGGGCGGTGATGATCGACCGGATTTCGTTGTTGGAGAGGATGCGGTCGATGCGGGCTTTTTCGACGTTGAGGATTTTACCGCGCAGCGGCAGGATTGCCTGGAAGCGTCGGTCGCGGCCCTGTTTGGCGGAGCCGCCGGCGGAGTCACCCTCGACGATGTAGATTTCGCAGGATTCCGGATCGCGCAGGGAGCAGTCGGCGAGCTTGCCGGGCATGGCAGCCGAATCGAGCATGCCTTTGCGCCGGGTGAGTTCCTTGGCTTTGCGGGCCGCCTCGCGAGCGGTGGCGGCCTGTACGATTTTCTCGACGATCTTTTTGGCAATCGGCGGGTTTTCTTCGAAATATGAGCCGAGGAATTCGTTGGTTATGTGTTCGACGATACCACGGACCTCGGAGTTGCCGAGTTTGGTTTTGGTCTGGCCTTCGAACTGCGGATCCACGACACGGACCGACACGACGGCCGTTAGGCCCTCGCGGGAGTCATCGCCGGCGAGGCTGAGGGTATTTGACTTCACGAGGTTGTTGCGGGTGGCGTAGTTGTTGATGGTTCGTGTGAGAGCGGTGCGGAATCCGGTCAGGTGGGTGCCGCCTTCGATGGTGTTGATGTTGTTCACGAACGAGTAGAGGGACTCGGAGTAGCCGTCGTTGTACTGGATCGCAACTTCGACTTCGACGTCATCTTTGGCACGCTGGAAGTGGATCGGTTTTTTGAAGATTGGGGTTTTGCTCTCGTTGAGATATTCGACAAATTCGGAGAGGCCGCCTTTGGCAAGAAACGTGACGGATTTGTCTTCGGTCCGGTGGTCGATCAGGTCGATCTTGAGTCCCTTGTTGAGGAAAGCCAGTTCGCGCAGGCGTGAGGCGATGATATCGAACTTGAAGGCGACGGAGGAGAAGATGGTGTCGTCGGGGCGGAACCAGGTTTTGGTACCGGACTTTTTGCGACTGCCGCTTTTCTTGACCGGGCTTTTGGCGGCGCCCCTTTCGTACTCCTGACGGTAAACGTCGCCGTCGCGGGCGACCTCGACCCAGCATTTTTCCGAGAGGGCGTTAACAACGGAGACACCGACGCCGTGCAGACCGCCGGAGACTTTGTAGGATTCGTGGTCGAATTTACCGCCGGCGTGAAGCGTGGTCATAACGACTTCGAGGGCAGAGACTTTTTGTTCGGGGTGTTTTTCGATCGGGATGCCTCGGCCGTTGTCGGTCACGGTGATGGATTCATCTTTGCCGATTTCGACAATAATGTGGTCGCAGAAGCCGCCCATGGCCTCGTCGACGGAGTTGTCGACTACTTCGTAGACCATGTGGTGGAGGCCGCGCTGGCCGGTGTCGCCGATATACATAGAGGGTCGGCGTCGGACCGCCTCGAGTCCTTCGAGGACCTTGATGGTGGTGGCGTTGTAGCTATGGCTGTTGGCGATATCGGCAACGTCCTTTTTGGTGGTCTTGTCTTTGGAGCTTTTTGTCTGCTCGGTCTTGGTTACCATTGTATCTTAGATTCCTTTCTCGCCACGCACGAGTCGAAGCTCTTTAACAGCCGTGCCGTTGGGACAGGCCCGGATTTTCGCCATGATAGCGTCGGTCTGCATTGCAATTTCCTGTCGCCAGGTGTCGTTGGCCACGGCCACGTAGAGCACGCCATCTTCATCGAAACGGATCGCTTTTGATACTTTCGCGAGTTGTTTGCCAACGATGTTGGGCCATTCGGTGACAATCCGCCAGCCGTAGTAGCGGCGTGAGATACCGAGTCCGGCAACCAGCCGGTCTACTACGCCAGAGATTGGTTTGGGGGCTGCCAGCGGGCTGTTTTCGCGGCTGAAGCGGGTATTTTTATCACGGTACGTCATGGGTTATTTATAGTGTTGAAAGATACGAAAGTTCAATGCTAATTGCAAGTAAAAAACGAGCTTTAAGTCATTGAAATTTATATAGTTAAGCCGATTTTTGCGGGTATTGAAGAGGGCCGGGGCGGCGGGTCCGGGCGGCATGTGTCCGGGGGCGTTCGGGGGGCTGAAAGCGGCCCGAAAGATGGACTTTTGCGGAATAAATTTGGCGGCCCCAGAAGGCATCGTTTCGGCACACAAAAAAGGCGGGAGGCCAGTAACCTCCCGCCCGTCAGTTGGCGGTTAGTTCGAGGGGATGGCCCAACCGAGAAGGGCAGCTCCCCGGTGGGGTGCTTTTGTATCCACCGTATAGAATACGGTCGGGGGGGTGGATGTTGCTAAAAAACGGGAGGCCGTGGGGGCGGCCTCCCGTTAGTCCAATGCCAATGGACAGTACGCAATTGGCTGGTTTTGGCATGTATCCCTACATGGGTCCAACCAAGCCTGGAGGGGTTGCTATCGTTTGCGGATATCGCCGGAGCCGGCGACATGCCGGGAGACTTTTTTCGGGTTGCCGTAGTAAGCGATATCGCCGCTTCCGGCGATTTCCCCGTCGAACAGTTCTTCGGCCCAGACGGATACATCGCCGGAGCCAGAAATCTCAACATAGGCTCGTTTGGCGCGCAGGTCGCGGGCGTCGACATCGCCCGAGCCGGATATTTCGATCGTGACTTCCTCGACCTCGCCGCTGACGTCCAGATCGCCGGAGCCGGAGACTTCGTACTCGAATATTTCGCCTTTGAGGCCGGTGATTTCAAAGTCACCGGACCCGGAGACTTTGACGTCGGTCAGCGACGGCACGGTAATTTGGATATCGCAGGATTTCCGGGAGCTGACGGATTCGTCGCTATAAATATGCAAGGTCTGCCCGTCGACTTCGGTCAGGACGTATTCGACGAGGTTGTCGTCGTAGGTGACGGTTATATTTTGGGGTTCGCCGATGGTGATAGTGACGTCGAAGGAGCCTGAGGAGCGAATTCGGGAGAAGTTGTCGAGATCACGTTGGACCGTGACCCGTTCGCCGGAGCCTTTGATGCCTTTGCTGCCGAACCATCCGGCCGAGGCGGGGGCAGCCAGGGCGAGTATCAGGGCGGCGGTTACAAAGAGGCTTGCAATTGATTTTCCGTTTCGCATAAACCCTCCGTTGGGTGAGTGATTGTTGCTGGTTTATCACTCATTACGCAGGGTTGCGGAGATTGTTGCGTGCGGTACGGAAATCGCGGGGCGGTCGCGATCAGTTCGGTTCGTAGGTCACGTGTTCCATCGAGCGCAGTTTCTTGCGGCGCGGGTGTTTGTATGACGGGATAAAAAAGTCGCGACCTTCCGGGCGGCGCATCCGGATAGTGTAATCCTGGCAGGCGCGGCAGCGGCGGATTTTGCCGAGCGCTTCTTTGCGGATTCGACGGCGTTTCTTGTGGTTGGGGGCATAAATCTGCTGGCCGATAATTTCGAATCCTTTGGTTGCGTCTTGATCGTCGATCCAGCGGACGCCTTCGTCGACATCGTTGCTGTTTTCTTTGTAGAGGGTGGCGCCGGGGCATTCGATAAAGGTGTATTCCTCGGATTCGATTTCGTCGACGAAGATATTGGAGGTGTCGATTGCGCGGGGGTTGCATTTGACGCAGACCCAGGCGCCTTTTTGTTGAACGAGCGTGTTGCCGCAGTTCACGCAGTTGCGGGTGTTGTTGTTTTCGTCCATGGTCTTTCCTGCCTTATTTAGTCAAAACTGATATTCTCAGGTTATCTTGCGTGTTTCATTTGGGATTAGTGCAAGCGGTTTGCCGAATACGGCGGGGGGCGGCTAAGTGGTTGTCCGCGAATGCATAAAAAAAGGCCGGCGGGAGCCGGCCCGGTGTCGCAGACGGGAAAACAAGGGGGGCAACCCCACAGGTATGGCTGTTATCCTTTGAAGAGCAGAATCAGTGAACAGCCGGTCATGGTGATCGGGAGCAGGAAGAAGAAGGAGTACGGCAGGACAAAGGATCCGACCAGGGCCAGGCCTATACCGGGTACTACGAGGTACTTCACGGCGGCGAAGGTCATTTTGGTCAGCTGCATAACGATGTAGAGGCCGAGGGCCAGCCCAATCAGGTAGGCCGCGTACAGGCCGTTCTGGCCGAAAGTGTCCAGAATCCAGCTTCGGGCGGTAACGGCAGCGACGCCGAGATCTTCGGCCGAGGCCATGGCCCAGTCAGCTGCAGCTTTGGCTTTTGTCAGAATCTCACCATTCTGCATAGTCGTCCTCTTCCAGAGGTTCAATAGTCAGTGATGATTCTCCAACCTGCAGCAACCCGACCATACGCTGGGTAAGGAAGTTCTTGGAGGTTATCCACTGGTGGGAAAGCTGCAGGATTTCGGATTGATCGACATCGGCTTCCCAGTCCAGAATCAGCTGGTCGATACTCCTGTCCTCGACCACGACATCATCCATTGTCAGCACAAACTTGACTCTCATAACACTCAGTCCTGGTAAGTGTTCACGCTTCTCTCTGGGAGGGGTTATTGCAAGGCTGATGCCGGAGTCGGGAGAAGAGTTGTGCAATACACGTAAAGTGCTGTTGGTAATCCAGTTAGGGGTTATCAACGGATTGATCGGGAGGCCGGGTCGACATAACTACCGGTGGTGCCGGCAGGGAAAGTATGGGAAGTCTCCCCTACATTGCGGGACAAAAAAACCCCGATGATCCTGTTTCGGGACCATCGGGTTTTCGCGTTACGGAGATCCGTTTCCAAATTGAAACGACAGCCGGTTCCATCCTTGCCGGCGCATGATCCGGAACCCTGGATGATGGGTGAGCGTGTGCGGGTTCCTGAAGTCGAACGGGGGGTTCGACCGGTTGGTCATCCCTGACCGATCCGCACCAGGCTGGTTCGAACCGGGGTATCGTTTCGAGCTTCGCGGTAGTTTGGTCTCTTTTTCTCTCCGCTTAGTACGCCTGTGTTTGCTGCGGTCACGGATATGGGTGCGACCGGTGCAAACAGGTCATCTCATAGGCACCTCCTCCTTCGTTCTCAGAGTTCACGCTCCGACGGTTAATCGGGCGGGTGGGGAGATAAGTGCTTGTCGTTCGATGTTGTACAGACACTGGCGGTTTTGCAGCGGGCGAGGGATTGAGATTCGATTGGGTGATTTTTGCAGAGTGGCGGCTCTACACTTGTAACTTAGCGCGGCAGGGAGGGAGTGTCAAGGTGTAAAGTGGAGTTTGGGTGGAGGTGCAGATTCTGCGATGGGAAAACAGAGACATTTAATCCATTATCGTGGCAGGGCTTTTCCGACAGCGAGGTCGCTCCTCACCGGAGCGACCTCGCTGATCAAAAGGAATCTCACTGATTTTTCGACAATTCACACTCCGGCGGCGGGGGTCCGCCTCGGAAGAGAAAATCAACCAGGTAGGTCAGGTCGCCGACCGATACATTCGGAACACCGTCGATTTCGGCCTCGAGCGCGCAGGGCAGAAGGGTGTGCGTGAGAAAGAGGTAGTCGACTAGGCGGGTGATGTCGGCGACATTGGGTTCGCCATGCCCGTCGCCGTCGTTGTTAACGTCGCCGGCGGTCCCAATGCAGCAGGGCAGGCCGTTGTCGTAAAGCCGGATTGTGACGGTGGAGCTGGTCTGAGTCGGATACGGTGGGAGCGAGTCGGTTGCGATAAATCGTAAATAGTAGAAGACAGGATTATCAGTGCCGGTCCCCTGGGACCGATTGGGTGTGAAGGTAAGCACGCCGATACCGTTGCCGGAATCGATGAACACCATGTTGGTTGCCAGGGAATCGGTGCCGTCGAGGTGGGCCGTCAGGGAGGGTGTTGTAGAATCGGGGTCGAGGCCGTAGACGAGCATCTGGAGCGTATCGTCCTCGTAGATATCCCTCTGCTGGGTCGGCGGGACGAAGACCAGAGGAGCCTGGTTACCCTGCTCAACGGTAATGGGGACCTCGATGGTGTCGGCGAGACTGACATTAGTGGCGACAAAAGAGACAGTGTACTCGCCGGCCTGGTCGTAGTTGGGCTGCCAGGTGAAACGTCGGTGGTTGTCGTGTTGTTCGCCGCTCGGAATTTCAAAGAGGGCCCCGGCGGGTAATGAGTCGAGGACGGAAAGTACGGGGATGTCGCCGTTGGTGTTTTCCGCGAAGATATCGAACACGAGTTGCTGGCCCTCAACCACCGTAAATGACGCAGAGTCGGGGTCAAGTCTGATAGTGGGCGTTTCAGTCCCGGTGTTCTTGTTATAGACGGAAATTTGTTTGTTCGATGTGTTGACCAAAAGAACAGGATCCACCTGATCGCGCACGGTAAAAGCGACATAGTAGAAATCGGGGTCGTTGTTTCCCTGGAAGTTGTCAGGGGTAAAGGTGAGGACGCCGTTGCCGTCGCCGGAGTCGACGAAGTTCATGTTGGTCGCCAAGGTGTCGGTGTTATAGAGGTGAGCAAATATCGACGGGGTCGTGCCGTCGGGATCGGTGGCGGTAATGACTACCTGCGCGGAGTCACTCTCGCACATCGGGACTTCAGACAGATCGAGGCTATAGTCGGGCGGGTGGTTGATGTCGTTGACTTTCAGGATCACGGCAAACGAATCCACGAGGGCTGGATCGAGTTCGTCGGTGGCGTAGAAGCCGAAGGTATAGAGGCCGATATCGGTTGAGTCGGGTGTCCAGAGGAAGATAACATCGGTACCGCCGTCCGGCGGGTAAAGGGTATCGACCAGGATGTCGGGGGTGGTATTGGTCACGGTTACGCGAGGGAGGGTGTTGTCCGGATCCCATGCCGAGAATTCGAGCCAGAAGATTTCATCGATGGTTGTTTCGATGGTGTCGTATAGCGGCTGTGTCCACCATGGATAGGCGTTGGCGCCCTCCGGAACGGCGTGAATGCGGACCGAATGGGACTGAACGGGATTACCGTCGCCGTAGGCGGTCAGGGTGTAATCGGCGGTGGTGTTGGGGAAGAAGTCGATTCTGTCTTTTGATGAAATGAAGGTCCCGATGCCGTTGTTTATTGTGACACTGTCGGCGAATAGAACGTCATAGAACAGGGTTGCTTCCTCGCCGATGTATACCGAGCGGGGCCAGGCCCAGAACGATTCAATACTCGGCCCGGTGTTGTCGGTAACGTAGATGTTGCTTTCGACCGGGGTTGGGTAGATATCCTCGCCGTTGTATGGTGCGTCGCGGATTTCGTTAAAATGGGACAGGCGGCAGGACTGGATCGAGCTGTCCGGTGGGTAGACGGTTGTATCTACAACCCAGAGGTCGCGCCGCGGAAACTGGAAGGTTGAGCTTGTCCCGATGATGGCGGCGTAGCTGATAACGAACGGGATTTCGAAGATAGGGCCGTTTCCGGGCGGGAGAGTGTCATTGAAAGCGATAGCGGGCAGCATGGAGGCGATAATAGCCGAGGAGTCAATGGTCTCGGTCGAAAATTGGACGGCGAAATAGCTGGAGCCGGTGAAACGGCCGACCGGGCGGGCGGCGATGTACTCGCTTCCGGGGGCTGCCGGGACCGGATGCAGGAGGGTTGTATCGTAGTCGATGTAAAAGACAAAGGCCAGGACGCCGGAGTCGTTGGTGATAAAGACGGGGGCCCAGATGGTGTCGCCGGGCAGGCCGCCGACGGCCCGGATGCCGATTTCGTTCGGGTCCCACGAGAATTCACTGCACGGCTGGGCGTTCGCCTGACCGGCCAGCAGCAACCCGACTGCGGCCAGGGCGAGCAGGATGCGTAAGAAACGCATAGAGGTCCTCCCTTCGCTTGCGTAAAGCGATAGACGGTTTTGGTTTACACGTCAGACAGGAGCAGTGAGTTCATCGGGTTGAGTCCCGGTCAAAGAGGTTCACTTTTTTGTGTCGTGAGCAAGAAATGGCTGTTGCAGTACCCCTTGATTGGCGGTGTTTCACAGGAAATATAGGGGCCAATCCATTTTCTGTCAATGTGTTTTGTGCAATGGCGGGCACGGCGGAAACAGCGGTTGGCTCGGGGCGGTTTGGTTATGTATATTCAGACGGTAAGTTTAGCCGTGTGGGCGGCTAAAGGAAGGTTGGAAATAAACCGATAAACCAAATGGTATGGACGAGAATTATCTGATACAGGACATCAAGAAGGCTGAGGCCCACGCGGAGGCGGACAGGGTCCGGAATTACAATGCGCCGCGTCCGCTCTGGCGTGAGTATCTTGATACGGCGATCATTGCGATCCTTGCGGCGTTGCTGCTGCGGATGTTTGTGGTGTCGGCCTATCGGGTTAGTTCCTCCTCGATGGAGGGCTCGTTGTATGAAGGTGATTATATCTTTGTCAACAAGATGGCCTACGACTACGGTAGTCAGCCGCAGGTCGGCGATATTGTCGTTTTCGCCTACCCGAATAATCCGACCAAGGATTTTATCAAGCGGGTAGTGGCGCTTCCGGGACAGGAGGTACAGATAGCCGACAAGGTCCTGTATGTGGATGGTCAGGTGGCAGCGATACCGGCTGAGGTCCAGCATATCGATCAGCGCATTATTCCTGCAGATTTATCGTTCCGCGATAATTTCGGGCCGTTCACGGTCCCTTACGGCCAGTATTTTGTGCTGGGGGATAATCGCGACGATTCCCGCGACAGCCGTTTTTGGGGCGGCGTGCCGGAGGAGAATCTGAAGGGTAAGGCGGTGTTCGTGTACTGGTCGTGGCAGCCGGATCCGGATGCCCCGGGTTTCTCGTTTCCATACGTGATCGATGCCATCCAGTGGATCGCGTTCACGATCGTGAATGCCCCGTCCCACATTCGCTGGGAGCGCCTCGGTCTGGCCCTGTAGGTCATGCCGTTCGGACTATACGTTCATTTTCCATTCTGTCGCAACAAGTGCTCCTACTGTGACTTCTACAAGGAGAAGTATCAGCGTGCACTGGAGCGCGAGTTTTACCATGCTCTCCGGATCGAGACCGAGCTGGCCTCGGAGGACCCGTACCTGCAGGAGCAGGTAATCAGTACGATCTTTGTCGGCGGCGGCACCCCCAATCTCACCAATCTCGATCTTTTCACCGATTGGATAGCGCATCTTCGGCGGCATTTCCGGGTTGCGGACACGATCGAGTTTACTATCGAGTGCAATCCGGAGATGGTGACGCGTGAAAACCTTCAGGTGCTGAAGGACCTCGGAGTGAATCGGCCGGTGTTTGGGATTCAGTCGTTTAACACGAGACTGCTGAATCTGCTGGATCGTCGTCACAACCCCAAGCAGAGCCAGGCGGCGGTGTACTGGACCAATGCACTGGGTTTTTCGAATTTCGGTGTCGATATCATTTTTGGTCTGCCCGGCCAGACGAGTAAAATGCTTTCCAAGGACCTTGACCATATGCTGGAGCTGGGGCCGCCGCATGTTTCGTTTTATCAGCTTACGATAGAAGAAGGTACGCCGCTGGCGACCCAGGTTGAACGTGGGAAAGTCCGTGGGCCGGACCCGGAGCTGGTGCTGGCGTTGTACCGTGGGGGCACGGAGAAGTTGCTGGAGAGCGGCTATAGCCGGTATGAGGTGTCGTCGTTTGCCAGGCCGGGATTTGAGTGCCGTCACAATCTCGGTTACTGGGAGGGGACTGATTTCCTTGGCCTGGGGCCGTCGGCGCATTCGTTTATCGAGGGTACTCGGTGGGCCAACTGGCCGAATGTACGGGATTATGTAGATGCGCTCAAGTCTGGGATTTTACCTCGGACGCTCGATGAGTCCGGGCCGGAGGAGCGGATGACCGAGGCGATCATGATGGGGCTGCGAACCTCGCGGGGGATCAGCCGGTCGGCCTTTGCGGATCGGTTCGGGCAGTCGCTGGAGTCGCGGCTGGATCGGAGGCAGTATGCTTTGCTGGTGGAGTCGGGGCATGTGATTCCGGACAGGGGGATGCTGCGGTTGTCGGATGAGGGGATTCATGTAGCTGATGAGATCACGCGGCGGCTGTTGAAGTAGGCTCGTGGAACGTCGGCGCCTGTTTCGTGTTTGATTGAGTGAAACCAGAGATAATTCCCGTTTCCCGCCCTCTCCCCCGTTCTTGCCTGCCACTCCTCCCGACGGGTACTGATACGAATGGAGGACCACAATGACACTTGCCCGACATATTACCCTGTCCGACGGCCACTCGATGCCCGGGTTCGGCTTTGGCACGTATCCGATGAAAGGGAAAGAAGCCACCGAAGCGGTCCTGACAGCGATCGAGGCCGGCTATCGACTGATTGATACGGCAGCAATGTACGGCAACGAAAAAGAGATCGGCGAAGCCGTGCGTGAGTCGGGTGTCGACCGTGATGAACTGCTTATTACGACGAAGCTGGACAATGACAGTCACGGTTATGACAACGCTATCGACGCGTGTAAAGAGAGCCTGAAAAAACTCGGCTTGGAATATATCGACCTCTACCTCATCCACTGGCCGGTCGAGGGTCTTCGGGAGGAAACCTGGAAGGCGTTTATGAAGCTCAAGGAAGAGGGGTTGTGCCGGTCGATTGGGGTGAGCAACTACACGATCAAGCACATCAAAGAACTGCTGGAGAGATTCGATGAGCCGCCGGTGGTCAACCAGGTTGAGTTCCACCCGTTTCTGTATCAAGAGGAGTTGCTGGAATTTTGCAATGAGCAGAGTATAGTTCTTGAGGCGTATTCCCCGCTGGCGAAAGCGCGGCACCTTGGTAATGAGGTGCTGGAAAAAATCGCAAGGCGCCATGACAGGACAACGGCGCAGGTCGTGCTGCGCTGGCATCTTCAGCACGGGGTTCTGCCGATTCCAAAGGCATCGAGCAGGGACCATATCAAGAGCAATTTCGAGGTTCGTGATTTTGAATTGAGCGACGACCAGATGAAGGCGGTCGACTGCCTGCATACGGGCGAACGGTGCGACTGGGACCCGAGCGGTGCATTGTGACGGTTTCGGTGTGAATGAGTGAGCGCGGACTATATTGTTGATATCGCATCCCCGCCCACTGTTATTCCGGCTGCCGCGGCGGCGAAATTGCGGGTGTCGTGATACCAGCCGGGGTTCTCGCGCTGAGCAAATGGTAGATTACCGGGATTACATTGTTCCGAGCTTATGCTGCGGGGTTTGCGTTGACGGTCGGACCGCTGATGCAGGAGGGGGAATCGACGATGGGTGATACGTTGTTCTTGACCTCGCTGGTGTTCTTTTTGACGCTGGGCCTGTTTGCCGCCAGGCCGGTGAAAGTGCTGTTGGTGGGATTTGGTGTCAAGGAGGGGACGCATGATCGGCGTGAGATGGCGAAGCACGGCCACAGCGCGGACGAGTGATCGCACCAACCGAGCGGAGCCTGAGAGACGACCGGTCAAAAAAAGTGCATTGCCTGCGCTCAATAACCGGTCTATATTGGCGGCATGGACAGTGAGCGACTAGCGCATTTCATGGGCCTTGCCATGCGCGAGGCGGAGCAAGCGTACGAGGAGGGCGAGGTGCCGGTGGGTGCGGTTGTCGTTTTCGAGGACAAGGTAATAGGCCGCGGTTACAATCGGATGGCGCAGTTGAGTGATGCGACGGCACACGCTGAAATGGTGGCGCTTTCGGCGGCCTACAACCGATTCGGCGACTGGCGGCTGGAGAACTGTACGATTTTTTGCACGCTGGAGCCGTGCGCGATGTGTGCCGGGGCGCTGGTGCTGTCGCGGGTGGAACGGATCGTATACGGTGCACAGGATCCAAAGTTTGGTGCGTGTGGATCTATCTTTGACATTCCGACAGAAAAGAAACTGAATCACCGGATAGAGGTTGTTGGCGGGGTGATGGCCGATGAGGTCGCACGAATGATGAAGGATTTTTTCGTTGAGGTCCGTCAGCGACGGGAGGGTGTAAATTGATACCGTTGAGTGACCAGCAGGAGCATGAGTGGCGCAAGACCAAGGTGATTGCGTGGGCGCTGGGGCTGCTTCCTCCCCCGCTCTATATCATAATCGCGACACTGGTAGAGACGGACGGGATGGCCGCCGACCAGACGGACCTCACGGTGTATATCCTGCTGGCGCTGGGGATCCTTGATCCGCTGCTGGTGCCGGTGATTGAACGGTTCCAGGTGAAGAGTTTTCGATCCTCGCAGAGGACTGCAACGATGACGCCGTCGCAGTTTTTCACGAGCCTGACAGTTGTCCGGCTGGCGTTTGCGAATGCAACATTTGTCTACGGCATGGTTGTGTATCTGCTGAGCGGGAGTATTGAAAAGATGCTGTGGTTTTACCCGGTGGGGATTATCTGGTTGATTATTCTCTGGCCGCGGCGGGCGAAATTCGAAAAGTTTGTTCAGGAGAGTTCCGGCTGATGACGTTAGAACGTAACGATGACAGGTATGACCTTCCGAGAATGATCGCCGGGGCGCTGTATTCGGGGATGTTTATCAACATTCTCATTCCGGCGGGATTGGCGGTTTTTTGTTACTATCTCGAGCAGAAGGGAGCGGTACAGAACTCGATCGGGCAGATTGCCAACCCGCTGTTTTACGGGCTGGCGGTGGTGAGTATTGTCGAGGGGGCGGTGGCGGTGATTTGGCGCAACCGTAGTTTTGCGCTGCCGATGGTGCGTCGGAGGGAGACATTTGAGCAGGATGTGGCTCATGAGTTGACAGTGCGGTTGCGGCCGGTGTTTTTGCTGCTGGCGGCGATTGCACTCAATGGCGTGGCGTATTTTGTGTTGACCGGACGGTTTAAGGAGGGCCTGGCGCTGATGTTGTTGTCGTTTATTGCGTTTCAGGTAGTCCGGCCGCGTTATAGTGGGCTGCGCAGGTTGATCGAGCAGCAGGAGGAGATGGTCGAGAAGGGGAGGTATATGGAGGGGTAGGGGGGTTGCGGGAGTTTTCGGGAACTGCCGGGGGGGAAGTGAGGCTTTAGATTTTGGGAGACTGATAGTGGGGAAAATGGGCTTTACAATTGGGGGGAGATTATTAGATTGGGGGCTGCCGGGTGGTCGCGGCTTGACAGGGGCCCGGCAGTAAGATTGAATCGTGTTTTGTCGGAGAGGTGGCTGAGTGGTCGAAAGCGGCGGTCTCGAAAACCGTTGTACGTTCACGCGTACCCAGGGTTCGAATCCCTGCCTCTCCGCTTTTTCTTTTTCTAACCTGATTCCCCCTTATACTGCAATAAGTTATTGACAAATAGTTCTCCGCCGCGTTAAATTTCTAACGAGTATCTAACCGATTTCGGCGGAGTTTATCATGGCCTCTATTCAGTTCAAGAAGGGCAAGTCGGGTAGAAAAGTCTACTATGTCGTGGTTTCCCGGGAAGGAAAGCGCAAGTGGCTTCGGGCCGGCACACTTAATAATGCACGCAATTTGAAGCGAGAAATTGATAGCCTGACTGATGTCCAGCGCGTCGAGAAGCTCGGAATCTCTTCGGTCGAGAAACGTATTGATGAGTTTTTTGGCGAGTACATCAAGTATGTCGAATTGCGAACCTCTCCCAATACTGTGAAGCGGTACCTATCGGCTATCAATGTGTTTATAGCTTACTTGACGATGTTTGCTCCCACGGTCCGGTATCTCTCTCAGGTGAAGCAGGAACATATCGAGCAGTTTCAGCAGAAACGGCTTCAGTCAGTAGAGTTGAAGGTGACAGCCGAAGGCAAGAAGAATGGGCTGCACAAAAAGAAGAAATTGCCAAAGCCGCAGACCGTGAACTATGAGGTTGGGGTATTGAGATCTGCTTTTCTCTGGGCTGCCGACCGGGAGTGGATCGTCAAAGTGCCGACGCAGAAGGTGAAAAAGTTGCGGGTGACCTCGAAGAAGAAAGGCCGCATTTTGTCAGAAGAGGAGAGTCGGAAGTTTCTGTTGGCCGCTGATGAAATCGCCTCTCGTGATTCGCGGATGAGGGTGTTTGCTCTGGCGTTTCAGTTTCTGCTGAATACAGGGCTGCGGTCGGGTGAGCTCTGCAATTTGACGTGGAACGATGTCGATCTGGAGAGTGGCTTGATTCAGGTTCGGGCAAAGCCCGGCTGGACGCCGAAAAGCTATGAGCGGTCGTTTTACCTGAATTCCGCCTGCATTGAAATGTTGAGAGGTTTGGAGCCTGCGGGAGCGTACATCTTTCTCAGCCACACCGGTCAGCAACTGAGCACAGATGATCTCAGGAAAGCACTCTTGAAGGTGTCAGCTGAGGCTGGCCTTGATTTCACTCGCGTACATGATCTGCGGCATACGTTTTCAAGTCTGATACAAATGAGGGGAGTTGATTCCGGTACTGTCGCCGCGATATTGGGCCATCAGAGGCTTGAGACTACCGCTATCTACACTCATCAGACAGCTGAGCACTTGAAGAAGAGTATTGAGCAATCCCGGTTGGACTTGAAACCGTCGGAGGGCTAACTAGGGTAGACAGGTCGAAACCTTTTGAAGAAGCTGAATCGGATTTATTCATACTTGTAATTATGTGGTCCAAGAGTGATGAATGAAAACTCTTGGAGCTAGAATTAAAATATTGAAAGGGCAACTGAGCTTCTGGCGAACTAACTAATGAGGTTGATGTCGAGTCTTTTCTATCATCGTAGCCGACCGTTGAAATTAGTTTACTTTGGATTCTTGCCAATAGTATGGCTATGAAAAGGTTGCTACCACTAATAATGTGATTGTCTCTATAGCTCCTCAACAGAAGAAGAGGGAAATTCAGGTCTCGGTAATATCGGCTTCCATTCTCAAGGAAGCTGTCTGCGTTAGAATTGAGATATTTTTCCAGCTTAAGATCTTTGTGCCCGCGTGCATTGAAGAGGCAATAGACGTTTAGGTTTACCATGTAATCTACCGGGTTTCGATCTCTATACAACCAAGTTCTAAGTCCTCCAGACTTCTTGGACCTGCCTGCTTCAAGAAGTCGATCAACGGCCTTATCAACAGAATTAGTATAGCCCATTCGGTAGAGAAATAGACTAACGAGGGCGGTAGAGTCAATGTCAAATCCATATTGCCGATCCAGCGTGAAGCTAGAGAGTCCGTCCTTCGATTTTGACCTCAATATTTCAGCCAATTCCGTGAGTCTTTCAGATGTTGCCTTCCGTTGAATCGGACAAGAGAGAATCATCAACCCCGCCGACGCCGCAACAAATGGGGAGGAATACCAGCTAATCTCATCCGTAAACTTATCAATAGAGTAGCAGTTAGCGTAAATTAGCTCCCTGGTATCTGTGACGACCACTGAATGAGCCTTTCGGTCGCCGACGCTACGGTCGGACTGATTTTGACTGCCAATTAGCGCCTTCATAAATCTTAACACCAACCAGATTATTTAATACTGCCGGTTTGGGGAGTTGCAGATGGCATGCCCAGTGACAAAAAACCTATTTCGACGATAATCCGTTGCGGTTCAACACAGATTTCAAATCGAGAGACAACAAAGCGGATATGGGTGGAAAAGTTTTAGGACTAAAGTGGGCAAATTCTTCCACTCCCCTCAGGAGGCCTCTTCCATACGGTAGTTTAAGGTCTTTTCAAGCGTTGTACATTCGTAACAATGCCTCACCGATCAACTGGTCACAGGCTGGCCATTGGTCAGTCTTTTCTCTTGACATGGATGGATTGATCAGCATATTTGCTATCGATTACCAGCTCTTCGGCCCGATGCCGAGAGGGGATACATACGGGGTGTTATGGAACAGAACTACGTTCCGACCTTTGCGGATGTCTTTTCAAGCGACGCGTTACATCTTGTAATTCGCGGTTTTCTCCTTCGAACTGGAGTACCAATTCTGATTCTCCTACCTGACTCAGGATATGATAATAACCGGCCTGAGTCTTGGCCACCTAATGTATTGGGGGATCCCAAAAACTGTTGCGATGAAGCGTGTTTCAATGTTGTGCATGCTAAGTGCCGTGACGCTCTATTATCCAACAAGCGAGTGCTAAAGAAAGTAATATGTACGGCTCATCCGAGAGCCCGACATCTGTTGCGCGTTATTAGAGTTCCTATCTCCAATCAATCTCAGGCCATCTTGGTAACCGGACCAGTGCCCCAGACAATCCTAAATAAGTCACACGATAGGTCAGAAATCAGAATTCCCCACAGAGGACATGACCAAGATAGTGAATCAGTCGAACGAGAATTCCGTTCTCTTGGAGACTCCATTCAGTCTATCGTTGCATCTTATGGATATCTTTCATCGCTTTGTGGAAAGAGGCTGTTTGTTAGTGGCTATCGCAGCATAAGTGCTGAAATTCCTAACTTCATAGACCATATTTTCGACGATTTAGATAGGGCCTTTGAGAGCATGCTCGAGTTCTTAGAGAAGATGTGTGATTCAAAGCTGACCGCCCTTTGTGTCCTAGACCGGAGCAGGAGGGAAAACGACAAATCAGAAGGAATACTCGTTGTTCGACACGTTAGGGGGCCTACAACACTCTCTCGATCCATTGGCCGTGATCCCGCATATCCCGAAATAATACGCATAGATGACAGTTTTGTAGGACGGGCAATCACAACTAACAGGCTCGTGTACGACGACAATTTGACTCCTGGTCACTTTGCTTGGAGGAAAGCTATAAAAGAGTATGGCTTGACTCGCTCGCTTGCGCTTCCCTTAGTTCTTCCGTCAGGAAAAGAAATATTGGGCGGCATTATCTGCTTTCCAAACAGGCCGATTTGGCAGGAAGAGTATCCTGCCATAACGAGATTCTCCAAGAAGGTTGCAGTCTCACTATTTCTTGCTACCCGGAATGAGCTCCACAAGAGAAGTAGCGAGTTTAGCAGAAACCTCATGACAGTGTCTACGTCAACAGGACAAGACTTCTATGACCAAATGGCAGACTTGATTCGAAAGACACTACGTGCGGCTGCAGTATCAATATTTCTAGTCGACAAGAGTAGGGACGGTCTGAAGTTGACGGGCACAACTGACCATAGTACAGGCGCAAGAACCCTCGTCGGAAATACTGTCTATAGATTGGGCGAAGGGATTACGGGATATGTTGCCAATCAACCTTCAGACCCGCCTTATGGCGAGATAGTTCACGACCTGTATGATGATGAACGGCGATCAGACTCTTTTTCCGAAAATGTGCCGGATACTCCATCCGGTAAACATTCGATGATGGTGACACAGGTAGTGTCGACAAATGGCGATGTCCTCGGAGTAATAAGGTGTGTTGACATACAGCCAGTACATGACTCTGTTTATAATTGCTTCAATCGGTTTCACTTAGAAGGGTTCCAATTCTGGGCGGGAATCTTTGGTATTATTTACATGCTCAAGGTGAAACTCAATCTGAATCATGAGTTCAATCTCGCTTTCCTCCATGAGCTAGACTCGACTCTTACAGGAGTGCGAAATGACATGATACTCGCAAGGAGCTATTTCAGCCGAATGGATCGCGATCAGGCCCTTAGGAAAATAGATGACGCACTAGCCATGTCAGAGGTAATGGCTCAACTTGTTGATGACCTGAATTTCGGAACCCTCCTTGCGGTTGAAGGTACATTTAATCTTCCGCCTATCTTGGATGACTGGTTTCCACTTCAACGAACGTTTTTGCAGCCGATGAAAAACGCCTTTGAGCAGTTGGCTATCGATGACAGGAACATCTCTATACGGTATGATCCTTTACCAGTTGAAGTAAGTGTCGATAAACGCCGGTTCCTTCAAGTTCTGTCGAACGTCTTGCGTAATGCAATAAAGTATTCATATAATCCTCGTTTCGACGGTGTATCAAGGTCCATGTTGAAGGATATCCAGATTATCTGTGAAAGGGACCATATTGGTAGGCTTCTTATCAAAGTAGCGAACTGGGGCATAGGAGTGCCTGAAGATGAGGATGAAAGTGTCTTCGACCTTTACAGAAAGGGCAGCAATGCCTCAGACCAAGTTGCAGCCGGACTAGGACTTGGGCTGTTCCTTTGTAGGTCCATTATGAGACAGCATTCTGGTGATATGGTGCTGACTAGTCCGGGGAATCCTACGATTTTCACGCTTACGCTCCCTAGTTACAGGGTTAGAAGCATTAGAAAGGAGTGAATGTGGCAATACTGTTTCTGGATGATGACATAAGGCGAACCCGCGGGTATGTCGAAGGATTAAGAGCTTTAGGAGGATATGATGTGGATAGAGTCTCAACACCGAGGGAAGCCGTCGAAACATTCTCCTCGGATGTGAATAGGTATAATCTAATAATTCTAGATTTGTGGATGCCACACGAGAACAAATCCGAATACAAGGAATTTCGGGTGAATGGATTTACCGATGATAACGAATCAGCTATGTTAACTGGCCTCAAGGTATATCAGCAGTTGTCGGAGATCATGGATCGGCAAGGGGTACGTTTGCCAGTCATTATCCTTTCCCGAGTGCAGAGAGTCCACGACATGTGTAGTGTTCTCGGACTCACTCCATCAGCCATACTATCGAAACGCGCCGATGTAATAGAGTTATTGAAATCAGTGAGGAGTATACTAGGAAAGCGAACTTAATCCCTTGTATGTGTCGTCAGGAAAGAGTGGGGAATTGAGAACTTCCCCGCATCAATATTCAACACAATGGTCCCTGGGAGGGTATTCAAAGATGCAAATAGTTGTTCGAGCAGTGGTATGGGTAGTTGCTGTTCTATTTTTTGGTCTGATTCAGCTTTGGAAGCCGATTTTTGGATGTTGGGCCTCGGAGCCTTCACCTCTGTCGATCTGCTTCGACGGCCTTTTTTGGGCAAACGGTGTAATACTATTCTTTTCATCCGCTTTGATTGCTTCGTCTGCGGTAGAGTTATGGTTGGAGCAACGGGTATCATGGACTCCAATAATGGTTCTGGGTCACATTTTGCTGCCCTTCGTGCTCATTTGCTTAGTGTTGTTTGTATTTGACATGCTAGAGCCGGGAACAGTACTTACTAAAAACTTGCTCCTTTTTCAGAAGATAACACTGTTGTTTACAGTTCTGTACACTGCAGGATGTAAATTGTACTTGGGTTTCATTCGACCTGAATGAGAGAGGGCAATGCAATGACTCTTCATTGGCTATTCGTTCTGATTACTGCTATATTGATGGTTCCTTTTGCTTTAACCATATGGCAAGCACGTCGCAGAGCTGTAGAGCGGAGTAGAGACTGGCTCGCCAGCCTCGAGAGGCTGACACGACTTTCCTTTGTAGGTACTGATATCAAAGATTCCGAAGTCGAACAGTTGTTACAAGTGATAGAAGAACACATCAACAAACTGAATTATGTAACAGAGGAAGCGAGTATAGAGTACTTGAATTCGTTTTTTGAACAGTGGATTCGGTCCCTTCCGAAAGACATGCGACCCAAGGTTGAACGTTTGCGCAGCAGGGTGTTTTTTCGGCTTGGCGACCCTGCAGAGAAAATGCGTTCTCTTCAGTTCTTCTACGTCGATGGAATCAAGGATGATCTGCCCTTCTTAAACGAAGCTCTTGCATTATCACCGGAGCACTCAAATATTCGACAGTTTGCCGTGGAAACAATTTCTCAAGTAAAATCAAGAGTGAAACACTCAAATGATCAAGCTGCTGCTGTTGTTACCTAATAATGCTAATCATACTTCGAACCAATGCGATCAACTGTAACGAACGACAATTTCCCAATGTCCCGTCCTGATTCAGTATGCCACACCAACCACTCCTTCACCTGCTCCTTCGAAAACCGAATATGCCGGCCGATACGGTAATGGGGCAGGTCAGTCGTACGAAGCCAGTAGCGGATTGCAGTCTCCCTGACCTGCAGCCAATTCGCCAGATCTTCCATAGTCCAGAGCTTTTCTTCCGAAGTCGTCATGGTCTAGTCTCTATATACCTGAAGCGTCGCTCCAGCTCCAAAGTCGATCATCAATATTATCTATGTCTACAAGCCAAGACTTCAATCCCCAGGGCTCATCCAATACCACAATTATACATATTACGATGAGACACCATGCCAAGATGACCTTACATTTCCTATCTGGGATATTCTGATCATAAATCCGCAGCAGAACAGGAAGAAACGGAATCGCAAGAACAACTGCCGGCCCAGACAGACTCCCGAGTTCGTGCGAGAAGCAATCCGGGATTCTCGCGAGGATAACGTCGCTACCGGTTACAAAAAGCTGAAGCAAACCCCAGATTAATGTAATCGCGGCCAGGACGAGACTACCGGTCAGCCGCACCAGAAAAAACAGCGGGCTGTTTGGCCACTGTGGTTCGAAGTGGTAGTAGATGGTCATCAATACTGCTGAGAGGGCAAAATACGCCACGGGAGGGGCAAACTGCTGCGCCAGCGTCTCCCGACGCGAATTGCTTACTGGATCAGGCCGAACGGTCTTGCGAGTCGGATCATCGGCCTCTACATCCAGCGGTTCCTCTATCAAAGGCGCATCTTTCAAGCTGTTTTTGTCACTGTTCACAATCGCCTCCTTGCTTTTACATCCACATCCCTAAGTCAATCACCCGTGACGCGGCTTGGCCATTCGGCAAAACCGTTACCGGAGTATCGGGTGTCACAGCCTCCTGTGTGCTTCCATCCGATTCGTTCGCGCTGGTCCCTGCTTGATCTGTGATCTGAATATCGTTATCGCTGCTATCCCGAGTCAGAAGCTCGGCCGTGTCGCCCGCAAATACGATTCCATCTTCGCCGCAGACCGGGCAGGTAGTGTGTTGATCTGGGGATTCCTGCCATGTCCGGGTTGAAAACTCCTTCGCGTCAACCGAAATCCCGTCGTAATCAAGCCTGTCTCCCGAGACCATGCGCATGAACGTCCAGACCGCCCAAGACGAAACCATCATGTTCAGCGAGTAAACCTGTAGAGCCGGGACGTCAGCGCCCCTGATATATCCCTGGTGTCTGAGACGATCTCGTTCGTCATCACATAGCAGCTCTTTCATGGCCTGTTCAACATCGAAAAGCCCGGAGCACTGAAGACAGAAACCACCATTAGGCACGATCTTGATTACCTGACCGCCAGCAGCTTTCAGCTTGTTGTCCTTAATCACCACACCTACCCCACAGTCCAAGTATGGTATGCCGTGCGCTAAACAAAGGCAGTTTGTCGCCAACCGGACACCAACTGAATCCGAAGCGCCAATGATGAAATCACATTCACGGAACTGCTGCTGTACCTTGTCCTCCAGAAAATCACCGAATACAGGCGTAATTCGCTGATTTGGGTTAAACGTGAGGACATTTCGAGTGACGACGTCGACTTTGCTCACGTTTGTCTTCACGTCGATAGTCGTGGCGCCAACCAGCCGGTTGAGATTGGAGAGTTCAACGTGGTCGTTGTCCACGTACATCAGCTTGCCCGGGAAAAGCCGCATCAACTGCTCAATCAGAATACTCCCGAGTCCGCCTACCGATATTACACCTATTGTCAGGCGTGAGAGGTCGTCCTGTGTCTGAGAGCCAAAGACAGGAATGTGTCGTTCACTGATCTTTGTCGCCAACTCACCCGTTCCACGAGAGCGAGGGGCCTTCCCTCCATTACATTGTATCATCTTCATAATCAAACTCCTATATCACGAGTATTCTGTCGATGGATACTAAGCGGCTCTCGGCCTTATCCCAGATCCGAGCCCGCGCGATCTCGGGAAGTGTGCCCAGAACAATGAAGGCCAGCTTCAGACCGGTCAAATACTTCGTTACATAGGGCACTTTTTTGCTTAGAGCCTCGTGATCATCGATTGCACTGAAACTGACCCGGTCCGCCCAGGGATGGGTATGTATATCAAGCAGATTACCCTGCAGCCGCTCGCAGGTCTGAAAGGCCGCCTCGGTGAACTCAGGTGTAAAAGCGACAGCCGTTGCAGTACGTTTGTGATAGTCTGCGTCAGAAGGCAGCAAGACTGTATTCACCAGATACTTTTGCCACCTTGCCCCACCCGATATCCGAAAGACCGCGTATGCACCTGATTCAGCGTTCGGATTCTCAGTGAGATACGCTGTCAGTCTATGCCAGTCTGCTTCCTTGAATACTATCTGTCTTATTTGTTTCATTTCATCACCTCTCGGGCGGCCGAATCCAAGCCTCGATCAAATGCCGCCAGCAAGTCCAGGAGAGTTGTCCCGCCTCGACAGGCCCGATTCGGGTGCCAGCCTTTGACCATGTGAAACGAAAACCGGGCCAGTCCTTTATCTGAGAGGTCATTAAAGCCGCGATTTTCGAAATAGTGGGCCGGTTTCTTGCCGGAAACGGTCCGCAAGCCGCGGTCCAGATAGAATCGGTCGGGGGCCGAATGGAAGATTTTTCCCTTTTTGGGCAGTACGATCAGCAGGCGCGACCTACGCTGTCGCCACGTCCGAGGCAACGGGTAGTTCATGATAAGCAGCGACCGGCGAGTTTTGGCGTCAAGGGTCACTTGGCGTCGGCCAAATCGCTTGCTTAAAAGCTGCAGATTGTATACAATCCAGCACTCCCAGTCGGTTTGCGGCTGGTACATTGATTCCTCCGCGATCATATTGTGATTGTGGAATGCGAGTGGCAGGCAAGCCAGTATATACCTGCCACTCGCCCTCTTCTTACATCAGCCCGTTTTCAAAAATGATAGGCGGCCGATACGGCGGGTCGTTCGATACCACCTCAGGCTCAACCGTAATGACCTCTTTCTCATCACGCTTGGACCGGTTGGTACGTATAGGTTCGTTTCGTATCCGCCCGTCGTAATCGGGTTGGGTCTCCAAAAACCAGTCCAGTATTCTCATTGAGTTACCTCCGTTGGGTGTTTGGCTGAACTTTTCATTCAGCGGTTTCAGTTCAAATGCCACGTTAACGTGATCGTATTGCTCTGTCGCATCACCTCCTGTGTAATATCTTCAGTCCGATATAGAGAAAGACCAGAACGACTGCCCAGAGCAGCGTCCCTTTGAATCCGGGACTGGAGCAAACCGCGCTGAGAATCGGCAAGTCGCCCGGTCCGGGAATAGCAGTATTAGCGTCAACCCAGAATGCCCAAAGCGGATAGGTGAGAATACCGAGCAAGAGGCCGATACGGTGCCAGTATATCCGGTAGCTGTGCGCCGGCGGCATATCGTCCTCGTAGATCTGGGTTATGGCTGGTGGACTACGCAACTCTCGCTGGATACCCCAAACAGCTACACCAAGAAAAACCAACCGCATGATAGTAGCCAGCCCGGAGCATTCCAGGCAGAACGGCAGAGCCTCACCGAGACCCAGATTCTCTCCGCATCGGTCCACCCAGATCCAGGCGAGCCGGCAGAGCAGAAAAAATGCTATGATCTTCAACAGCTTGGTCATTTGACCTCCAGCGGATCGATAAGATCACCAGCCAACTCAATCGAAATCTCCGGCAGCGGAGCGCGCACTGCTTTGAGTTCCTCGATGGCCTTCTCCAGTGGCTGGCGCATCCGTCGTTCGGTAACGGCGACAATGATCTTGTCGGGAATCGGATCATCTTCGGTGTCTTTTTCAATATTGGAAATCTCTTTGGGGACAACCGGCAAGCTGGCACAGACTTCGACATAAATGGTTTCTCCCGACCGAGTCGCTCGCAAGTCTACCAACTTGCCGTTGGACCGACGGTATTCGATCTTTGTGTCAAATCCATGGTTTTCGAAGGTATGCGCGATGCGATGTACAGCGGCGGTATGGATGTAGCCTCCTTTGGAAGGCCAGGTTGGCTTGGGCAAATCCAGGAAACCATAGCCGGCATCGGTTATCTCCCAGAGACATTTTTGAGTTTTGGCAAACGGCAGATTATGTTTGCGAATAATTCCGCGCTCAAGTCCCAATCGCTCGGCTTGCTGCACAGTTGTCCCGCCGGTAACACCAGCCATATTTGCAGCTTCGGCACGAAACAGAAACGGTATCTTGTGACGTGCCTGGGTCCTGAGAATACGATGAAGATTCTGTTCGGCTTTGGACGATCCAGAATTCCCGGGCTCCGCGACAAAACGACTCTCGGTTGAGCACTCAGCCGAATCTGCCCGATCGTTCTCGGAAACGTTCTCCAACGTGTAACCAGAGGGAGTGACGTTTACATGCCTTGGATATCTGTCAACGGATTCGCCGAAGTACTTGAGCCGGTTTTTCTTAGAAAGAGCGCGAAGTTGCTCACCGGTAAGGCTTCCCAGGTAATCCTCACCTTTTAGAACCTGAACTGAAAACGGCACCGGCCATCGAGGATCTTTCACAATTGCCTGGCCGGGCCGGATGAAGCGATGCATGCGCTGCTGTACGGCCGAATCCAGCCCAACAGCATTTGCGAACCGCGCGTAATCCTGACCGTGACCGAGACTGAAGGCGACCTTGGTGGCCGTATTGGCCAAAAACTCGTGACAGAGATTTGTTGTCTGGCTGCACCCAATTACTCCTATGCCAAAAGCCCGGGCCTGCATGAAAAAGTCCATGAAAGTTGCCAGCGTCCGCGATTGCCCGGCTCCGAAAATCGGCTGGCATTCATCCAGCGGGAAGATTACCCTGAGTTTATCGCTCCGGAGGTTGTTTACGACGCTATGAAGCACCTGCTTGGCAAACGTAAGGGCGATAGTATCAAACTGGAGATTGACGGGGAGACCCGCCAGATTGACGACACACCCGACACGGGCAATTGTCGCCCAGTCAAGCGCCGCATCATTAGAAGTAAAAAAACCCGAATAATCGGCGAACGAGTGAAGATGCATACCCACCCGCAGTAGTGCCTCACGGGTTGTTCCTTTGGCCGAATTTGCCCGCTCAAGCATGTGACGCGCCAGGTCTCTGGTTGACGGGTAGCTTTGTCCGCCTTGTTTACGACGACGCGATAGATCGGATAACTCTCGATGAATGATTGATTGACCCAGTGCGTGCAATCCGATGTTTCTCGCTGTGATCTCCGAAACAACATTGAAGTAAAGATCATCGATGCTCGAATCCGGGGGAGTGAAATGATGATCAGGATAATCTTTACTTAACAGGTAGGGGATTTCAAGTGACTCTGCCAAGGCGGCAAACTCGTTCTTCCGGTCAAAGATTATCCAGATAAGCTTGTTACCACAAAGGGAATGTAGGCCTCGAATGACTGTCACCAGTGCCGTTGATTTCCCGGAGCCCGTTTGACCGAGAAGCAACATGCAACGCTTAAGTATTTCCGGCGTTATACCCCAGGGCAGCCCGGAGTGCTCGATCGTGCCCAGCCGTATAGGGCCGTCTACAATATTCGGAACATCAGGATTAGATTCGTGAAGCCCGTCCGGCTGCACTATTCTTCGAACGTCTATTTTTCGGATTTCCGCAAGTATGAGCTCTCGACAATGATCATCACCGGGATTGATGGACAATTGCTCCAGAGCCGTCAAAATATCGAGCCGCTTCAACAGGTCGCGTTTGGCGCACTCCACCCATAGATCGCCGTTGTCCTTTGTGCGGCTCCCAGAAGTTGATCTGTCTTTATGTCGCAGCACCATCAGATACTAACCTGTTCTTTCGATAAAGGGATCAATGACCAATTTGCGAAGAATGAGAAAGCGGCGGCGACGTCGGAGGTATTCCGAACAGGCCGGACAGACGACCATGTTGCTGCGCCGGCTCGCACACGGCTTACAGACCTGCTGCCAGCACGATTCGCAGAGCACCAGTTCGGTCGTGAAGCTGAAGCAGCTTAAACATTGACCGGCTATCGCCTCAGGATCATGCGCCGCAACTCCCTGCAGGATCGGTATCGTCTGTGTCTCCCCGGACAGTATGTCCCCGTTGGGACTGAAGGCGGACTGCTCGGCCGTCTCGTACTCCACCTGCGAACCTGTTCCGAGAATCCGCAGGATTACTTTGCGCAGCCGTTGACGAACTCGTCCTTCATTCATTGTGATTCTCCATGGCTTTTTTCACTTTCTAATGACTGGTTTCGGTTTCCGGAGCCAACACGTTGCCTGACAGTTGCTTTGACGCCATTTTGACGGTTTCCGCCGGTGAATATACCCGTACCGGAATCTGAAACAGTTCAGGCCGCGTCGGATTTCGACATGCTTACAATGATCAGCTTTCCGTCAACGCGAATAGCCACCGCTTCCTGATTGAGGGCCTCGGCAGCGACCACGGCAAAGCGCAAGATCGTACCGACCACTTCGGGCAGTTGCGTTTTGTCAAAACCGACTGACAAAATGATATTTCGCTCGACAATATCCCGTCCGGAGCCGGCCCGCCAGATACCGTCCTCGGTACGTCGACTCACTCCACCGAAGTACTCTTTTATGTTGGTCTCCAGTTCATTCACCGCCGATGAAACGTCAATTCGATCGCCGTTTTTGTCACGGTTGGGAATCGAGATTTCCAACACATGATCCTTAATTGTGAAGCCTGAGTTTCGCATTTGGTTACCTCCTTGTTTCTAAGAAGTAGTATGCTTCCAAGCGAGGATTTGCAGACGATCGGCAGGATTTTTTGAATAAATTTGGAGTACTTAGCCACGATGCAACCGAATTTCGGTATCTCGGCGTCTTCAAAAGCACCGCTAAGTGTGGGGCAAGATTTATAAACCCGATTCCTATAGTCGGACTACTACACGAAGAATTATAAACAAAACGACCACTAATTGGGCAAGATGCCAGACGAATTTCAAATAGAAGAACACCTTGAAGACCTAGTGAAAAGCGCGCGGCAGGATCCACCAACAAAATCGCTTGACTGCCCGCCTGAGGAGCAACTATATAAGATGTGCACCGAGGGTGTCGGCGAATACCTTAACCGAAAATACATGGATCATTTGCTCGGATGCCGATACTGCGCCCTTTATATGGATGTCGTTAAGAACGGGTAGCAGGGAAAGCAGCAATCGAGATGAGACCCTAAGCGCGAGTCTGTAAAAGCCCATGAAAATTACTCCAGACATCATTAAGCGCCTCCAGTGTTGGGATAACAAAATTTGGAGACATTTCCTTGATGAATACGGTGGGGCCGCCTTCAACTTAATTAATCAAATTCTGCGAAATGCTCAGGAAACTGAAGACTGTTGCGCCGACCTCTACCAGGACTTTCCCAGGAAATTGGCATCATATGAATTTAATCGCAAGCTAAAGCCATGGTTTCACAAGACAGCATATCGTCAGGCCATCGCACACCTGCGAAAGAGGGTCAGCGCAGAGAAGAGAGAGATCGAGTATATTGACGGCTCGGATATGTCTGAGGATAAGGCACAACCTGGTCCCGAATCCTCGGTCTATAGAAAGGAATTGTATCAAATTTTCTTGGAAGTCAGGCACGCACTTAGTGATGATCCGCAGGCAACAGCTTTTTTTCTGAAGCGAAGGGATGGCCTTGATGACAAGGGAATAGCGTTCCTATTGGGAATTGCGGAAAATTCAGTAAGGTCGTATGTTTCTACGGGACGCGTTCGCGTTGAGGCAAAGCTTGTAGAATTGTATCCTGAGTTTAGAAAGGATCAAAGATGACTGACAGTCGCGGTCAAATCATCGAGAAGTTGATCAGGCTCATAGAGAACACTGTACCTGAGAAGACATCAGAGTGCCCATCTGAGGAGACACTGTATACCTTGCTAAAAGACCTCGACAATGAGTCAAGACAGACACCGGAATTCAAGCATGCCCTTTCCTGTTCGTACTGCGCCGCTTTTCTGAAAGTCTGTCTGTCTGAGAAAGATAAGACTGACAGAATCGACGACTTTCACAAGAGGCTTTTTCCGCTTGAACGTGAAATTGAATTTCAGAAAATCCAATCTCTTGCGCTGTTTCGTGATAATCAAGTTGTCGATTCAAAGCAATTGGGGGTTACCGACATGGTTGCATTCACAATTCGTGAACCGGGATTCTATCATATTGAAGTCGATAGCGGGCAGGTTTTGTGGCGACGTGAGGTCGCAGCGGAGGAAATCTTGCTATCCGATGATGAGATCGACGAGGCCATGGAGTCGGGCCTTGCTGCCGCTACGGAAGAAGATGACTCTGTTAAGGAGAGTTTCCGGGAGACCGCTTTCGATGGCAAGCTCGTCGTTAGCCTGAATCGCCGTGCAAATAGCGGCCTGCTCAAAGTTTTTGTCATGCGCTCAAAGTAAGATTAGGATAATTATGATAGGTAAGACATTCGCACTCTTGCACTCGCCCCAGTTGGGTGGGTTTGTTGTTCAAGTGCAGGTACAGCGAATTTCTAAGCCGAAAAAACCTCGGTTGGTTTGGCTGCCGACCGTGCAGTTGCGACACGATGGCCAGCTTGAAGCTAATGCAAACTCGATACTGGAAGGCTTTATTGATCCGCTCGCGCGCATTGCTGACCTGGAATTGCCTCAATTCGAAATAGCCATTGAGAAGGCGCAGTGGTGGGCTTACCGCGATAAACCCCTTAAACTCGGCGGCCAGTCGATGAGCGTTGCGTTGCTGGCAGGGATGGTCTCCAGTTTCTTAGAGATCCCTCTGGCACAAGAAACCACCGCGACCGGACAGATCGACCCTCCGTTCTCGCACGTCAAGGCAGTAAGGGGAATACTTGGAAAGGCGCTTGCGACATCATCGTTTAGCAATTCCAGTAGGTTACTCGTCCCTGATCCAGGTACCCAATTTCAACGCATGTCAATCAGGCCCGAGGATGCCTCTGAATATGAGACTGATTATGACGTTCTGAAGGAGAGCTACCCTGGAAAACTCGTGTCTGTAAAAGGAACAGATGACATCTGGCCGCATTTTTTTCCTCCCGAACTTGTCTTGCATCAGGCTCTGAGTAATCAAGTCATATATGACGTTTGCAACGGTGCAAGACAGTCTGATGCAATCTATGGAGGGCTTCTCAAATACTTAGAGACGATTCTGGAGGGCCGGTGGGAGCACCTGCGGAATGCGATACAGAGCGATGGCGTAAACGGCTTTCACAGAGTCTTTCCGGCTATAATGGCATACTACGTTACCAATGGCGTCAACCCAAAAGACATATATGGAAACATTCGCTCAGTCCTCTCTCTGCCCGTTTTGGTTGGTCGGACTACCTTCGAATTCTCTGACTGGGCGAGAATAAGTCGCTTATTCTCACTGGATCAGTATGACGAGTTGCTCCGATTGTTGCTCATCGCAAACAATCCTGAATCTCCTGAATATGAGGTGGACGAATTTGAGTGTGTTTTCGCAAACACGGAGTTTAAGGAAAGTTTGCGAGATATCATTATCAAGGTAGCCCAAGAACGCGACTTTTTTACACTACTGCAAACTCTTGTAGTGCTCATCAGAAAGTTCACAGCGGAGCGCGTCATCCCCGATGTTCGGGAAGATCTCTACGAGTTGCTCAAGAACCGTTTCTTCGATCGATGGACTGAATCATACGAACGCTGCTGTGAGCAACTCGATCACATCAGGTCTTCTGAACTCGAATCGCCCAGGGGCTACGATGAGCTCCTGTCCCAAAGTACCAACGCTTTTGAACCGTTTCGACAAACCATTTCCTCAAATCTTCGTATCCTCGATTCCCTCGTTGCTGTCGATCCAGTTTTGGTTGTTCGACTTCGGTCACACGAATGTTTCGCTCGGGTGGCGGAGCGAGTGAACCAATCCGTTAATCTGATGCAGTCAGAGGTTGTTGAACGCCAAGGTAAGCAGCGTGCGCAACTGGATATTGAATTATTCGGTAAACTTTGGGAGCGAATCAAGCAGTTCGATGATCGTATCGGTTCACGTATATCTATATCTCATGGAAGAGCAGAGTTAGTTCCGGATGAAGCTACGATGACCATCAGGGTAGATTCTGACTTGACTTCAATGGAGTTTTCCATCCAAGAGTACGCCAAAAGGAAATTTCCCGAAATAAAGGAGGCTGTCCTCAAGGGGAATAATACTGTCCTCAAACCGGTTCTCCTATGGCCGGAGTCACTGAACTTACCGGCATACTGGAAGCCAAGCAGTTGGAGCCGAGATGGTGAAGAAGTACTTAATCTACCCGATGGCCACTTTTTGAAGGTCGATTCGGACGGCAAAGAAGTAAAACAACCGGGACTGATTCCTCGCCTGTTTTCCCATTCCTACATTGACGTAGTGTATGACGACATTTCCATTAGGTGGAGTTTACAGTTTCGGTGGCCCCCCAGCATTGATAGCTTATTTTTTGCAAAGACCCTTGCGGATCATGGGTACAACGAAAAGAGCGTTCAAAATGTCGCGGATATTGGCTGTGGCTCTGGCTTTCTTGGAATTGCACTAGCCAAACGTAATCCGAAGGTCTCTCAACTATGCGCAGTTGATGTGGCTACTTCGTTGACTATGCTGACCGAGTACAATATCCGAAGAAATCTGTCCAGCGCAAGGCGTCAAGACATGTCGATTATAGTTAGCACCGGATCGGGACTTGAGGCGGCCAAGGACTTCGGTTCGTTTGATCTTGTCGTATGCGCTCCTCCGTATCTACCCGAACGGGAGAGGTACCAGGAAGCTCTCTCGCTTGAGAGCCCGGTCAATGGCACAGACCTCCTGGAAGAGGTCATTATTTCAGGCCGGCAGTTAGCACGGGAGGTTGTAATGGAGATGTCTGAGATAGCGTTGCCTGAATTCGAACAAGCCGTTGAGTCCGTCGGAGCCAAAGCTACTCTACTGAACAAGATGTTGGTTCCAGTGCGAATTCCTCCGATTTTCCCCTACACTCCCTATGAGCAAAGATTAGAGCCCGGTACAGAGAGCTGGGAGAATGCTCTCATTCAGTATAAGAAGCTAAAGCGGTACACTGATATGTTAGTTTCTGAGAGGGGGTTGCGAGTACTGGATGAGCGTAATTTCAAGTACTGGCAGGAGATACAGGTTTATTCGATCACTTATTAGCTGAGAATATGCAAGCAAGAGCTTTCCTGGTGTTTTAGAACGTCAATCGTTCCAGCCATATCTGTGTCTCTTGATACAATGCGGTTTGAAAACCTGAATTTAGGGAACATCAAAGCTACTTCTATTCGTTATAGGAGTGAGTCAAGCATTGCTACTGAACATCACTACAGAAAGGAGGAAGATATGAGTTGCTGTAAAGTCCGAGGATGCACAGACAAATCGGTTATCAAGGGTCTCTGCACCACACATTCCGACCCCATGCGCCCGAGTGCGTTGCCACCGGAATTGAGAAGTGGTTCCGACCCCATGCGCCCGAGTGCGCTTCGACCGGAACTAAGGTCTTGTTTCAATCCAATGGCCCCGCGCTATATGGACCTGAAAAGGTAAGCTTCACTCACCTTTAACTGATCGACTTCCGGCGTCACCCCCCAGGGTGACGCCTTATCCTCTCGGCTCACGCTCAATCACTTCAATCCGAGACGATGACAGAAAAGTGTGTGTTTAGCAAGAAACCGATTCTCTCATCAGAAATCAGTCACGGTAGTTGTGACCGATCACCTGCGGGGCGTAGCGTTAGCATGCCCAATTCCTTTCCTGACGTTCGATAGAACTCAGCAGGCTGTCCAGACCACCGGTTTTGTTTAGTCACGACTCTTACCCAATCACACTTTCCGCCCTTTTCAGGAATCAGCGAATAAAAAGTCACCGGCCATATGGCGGCCTGCAAATATGGCTGTTTATAGGCACAATCCAGAAATACTTGGATGATCTTATGACTGCATGGGCACGCGCGGAGTATATGGATTTCGGGTAAATGATCAAGACAAAGTGACTTACAACCATTTTGACAGTTATCCCGAGGGGCTTGGCAGGAAAATACTAACGTATGCATCCCAAACTCCCATTTCAGAAATGCAGAAAGCCGCATCGCGCATTATCCTAGTTGACGAGCGAATGCCGGCACCGCCTGATCTTATTGAACGATATATACATTACGCCGACCTAGGCGTTTCTCGACAACGATATGATGACTGGTATTGCCTGCTGCGGAAGACTCACGGTGATCTTACGCCCTATCATCGAGATTTGGAGCATATGATTGACTCTCATGAATTCCTGCATGACAGCCTCTTCTGCGAGTGGGCTTATATCGTCAATTTGGATGACGAAAATCTGGAAGTATATCGAGGATTTAACACAGACCGTGCGGCTGCTGGTAGATATGCCGGGTTTGCTATTCCGGACAACGACGGGTATTTTGGCGTAGCTTTAATCAATCAAACGCCCTTGGAGGGCATCAGACCCGGGAGTATCGACGAATTGGTTAAGAGGTTCGGTGCAGTGGAAATATGTGAAATGTAAAACACTAATTTTTCTGCGTGTCACGCAGGGGCCCCCTAGTTCGATCTCTCCCCACCGGAGTAGCTGACTGGACCACCTTGACGCCCCTCCCAAACTCTGTTCACCACTCGCACTACCTAGTTCCCCTTACCCGACTTTCTGTTAGTCACCAATTGTCACATCGACGTTCTTTAGCAGTTCGTTCTTTCGCTGCTTGTAAATTCGACCTCCAATAAGCCTTCTGCATTTCTTGCCTAATGACGAGACGTCAAAACCGACAAGAAGACCTATCAGGACTATCGCTAACCCAAGTAAGGAATTAAACCAAGTAAATGCATCTGTTCCGCCAATCGCAACAATTAGTGCTCCAGTAATCGCAATACAGGCAACTATAACAATCCTGATAATCAAGCAAATCCATTTTCCTAAAGAGAAACTACTAGCTCTCAGATTATTGTTAAGTATCGCAAATTTCTCATAAAAGTCGTCTTCCGTCTGAGCTTGAGCATTAGAGACAGCAGTATCTAGACTATTAATAAAGGCCTTTTCCTTAGCAGCGATTGCCTCCTTAACACGTTTCTCTGCATTCGTATCCAGCTCGTTGGCTTGCTCCTGAATGTGTTGAAGTATAAGAGTGGGATTGATATCAGAAAGGCTGGTATCATCAATATCCATCAACACTTCTTCAATGCGATTATGATAGAACAAGAGCGCAACATCTTTTTCCGAAACCTCATCTCTATTCACCATCCCCTGTATGACGTCGTGGAATCTCGACCAAACGGCTCTGCTAATGAAAAGCTCTCTTGAATGTGTTGCAATTATTGCTGAGAGAGGGAGGTCAAGGTTAGGATTATGTAACCAGAGAATATTATTCAATATTCTATCAAGAAAAACCTCGCAAATCGTGTTGTCTTTTTTGTGCCCCATCTCAACCCAATTGAATCTGCTCAATCTCCCGTCAGATGAAACGAATGCGAACCGAGCGTCTTCGAACTTTCGTTCGGGCCTTCCTCTTAAGGTCTCAACGGCCTCGATTGCAGATAGGTCGTGCATTTGGCCATTCAAATCCTGGTAGGGCTTGTATCTCGAAAGCACCTCTGTCGTAGCAGAACCTTTAGGAGTATAGTTTTTGAGGTCAATGTTCAATTCCGTCTCAATAGTGATTCCATGAGAATTCAGTGTATCTTCAATATTCAGAATGAAGTCCTTGGCATCAGACAAATACCAGCCCTTACGTCTGAGAGTACTGTAAATTGTATCAACCCTGATTCCCTCTGGATACTTGTAAATCTCTGAGCGATACCTTTTGATTACTCGACAAAGCTCGTCAATTGTAGAATTTAGTACCCGAATATCAAATTGAAAGTCCCTTAAGAGCTTTATGAGTTCATTTGCGGCAAGGCTTTGCTCCTTCTCGTGCAGCTTCAAGATTGAAAAGATAATATTTGTATCTAAGTATACCGTGAAACCCTTCAGTTTCTTGGTATTCTTTGAATCAAACTCATCCAATGTCCTAGAAAAAACAGTCGTGCTTATCAAAGAACCCAAAATCAAATCACGCATGGTGTTGTAATCGTCAGGTCGAGAATCATCGACCTCCATCATAAAATCAATGAGTATACGCACGTTGCTATCGGCTATTTTGAACTGCGGAGAAGGTGTTTTAATATCTGTACCAATAAACTCCATGACGGCGAATCGGTTGTTGTCCACAAAGTCCTTTAGCATTGACATGGCATCATCGGCTGTGATATTCACTTCCTGAGTGGCGAAGTAATGAACCAAACTAGAAATGAACGATTCGATTCTACGGTCAGCATCTCTTCTGCTTTCGAGAGTCTCAACGAAGTCTTTGCCCGCTTCGGTTATATAGTACTTTTTCTTACCCTTAACCTTCTCGACATATTTTCGCTTAACCAGCCTCTTAAGAATGGCTTCAATCGCATGAATAGGAAATCCCACGTCGAAGTAGTTCTTTAGACCGTCTTGTATCGAAGAGAGTTTCCATTGCTTTTCTGGACTCATCACTTGGAGGACAAATGGACAGAAGCAATCTATATATTGTCTATTTTTGTCATATAGTGTTTTCATTAAAGCGTACGTAGAAAGAGATACTGACATGTTTACTCCCATGCTTCGTTGATGATTTCGTCTACTCCATAATAGTATCGTGAGTACGTGATTCTCTGGCAACCAATAAAATGAATTTTGCATCATTGAACAGAGTTTGGGATGGGCGTCAAAGTAATCGGAAACCGTGAGGCTTCGACTGTTTTTGGGGACAAGTGTGAGCTACTTGCAACAAGTAAGCACACTTCTTCTATAAAATCGAATCCTACACCTCAGGGGAGTGAAAGAACTTCTTATCGCCGCCTTCACACCACCATCCTCTCCAACCTCTCCTTCCGCCTCTCCCAATCCGGCATCAGCCGGGTCAGTAGCCGCCAGAAGGCCGGGCTGTGGTTGCGGTGTTTCAAATGGCAAAGTTCGTGCATGATCACGTAGTCAACGCAGTCGACCGGCGCCTTTACCAATTCCGTGTTGAACGTAAGTACGCCAGATTTAGCGCAACTGCCCCACCGGCGTTTCATCGGCCTGTACCGGACGGTCGGCTCCGGTATTCCGGCCCGGCGCGCTCGTTCGAGGCACCGCGCCAGCCGTCGGTCGATCGCATGGCGGGCGTGTTCGTCGTACCACGCCCGAACCAATTTCTCCGTGTATCCGTTGCTGCTCTTCAACGACGTGTAGACATACAAAAACCGGCCGATCAACTTTACTTCGTTGCGGTCGCTCTCGACCACCTTGAGCCGATACCGGCGGCCGAGGTACGTGTGCGTCTCGCCGCTCACATACTCATAGGCGAGCGGTAAGGGCTGGAAGCGCTCGAAGTAATCTAGTTGCCGGACTATCCAGTTAGCGCGCCTCTGAACACGCTCTTTGACCGCCTGAGGGGCTTTTCCTAGCGGGGCAATGACCCGCACCGACTGATCCGGGTGGACATCGATCTTCAACGTCCGCCGATCGGCGTACGTCAGGACGTACTCAATCCGGCGACGGCCGTATTCGATCGCCTGCCGGGTTTCGGTGTACTTGATCTTCCTGCCGGTCACGGACGCCGCACCTTGTAGATGTCCAGACACTGTTCCATGATATCGTCGATCGTGTCGTAGTCCAACCCGACTCCGTGCTCATCGCGGAGTTCGTACAGGATGTCTTCAATGTCCTGCCGCATCAGATTCTTGCGATCGGCGTTATTGATCCAATTAACAATTCGTTGATTTTCCAGCGCCTCTTCGATTTTGACGGCCGTTTCGGCCCCGACCCGCACCGGGTCAAATCCGTCGCCGCTCTTGCCGTCCAGCGCTCGTTCTACGACGCCGTAAAACGCTTTGGCGACGTCGTGACCCTCCAGCGCCTCCGGGAGTTCGTCGCCCGTGCGATTGCGTACTGATTCCATGATTTCCTTCACGCGTTTGAGGTATTCTCTCGCTTTAATACGCTCCGCACGGAATTCGTCAATCACATCTTGCAGCATTTTCGAGAATTTCTTGTAGAACTCCGGATCCTCATTCCACCGGTCGGTCATCGTCTTTTTCAACCGGTGGGCGATCGTATCGGCCTTGGCGCCCTCCCCACCGGCCTTTTCAACTTCCTTCTCGAAAGCCTCTTTGTTGAAAATATCCACCAGGCCCGTTATCTGTTCGACCTCACCCGCCCCCACGTGCTGGTTGATCAATTTTTGAATCTTCTCCTCGTACTCGGAGAACTCGATCGTGTCCGCGTACCGCCGCCGAACCGCGTACCGGAGATTCTTGAAGAACTTCAAATCGGCGTTGTACCGGCGCTGCTCTTTCTCCGGGGTGTTCGTCATCCACTTGTCCGACGATAACGCGATCCCCAACGTCCGGGCAAACACCGCGAATTTCTCGTAGAACTTGTTCCGTCGCTCTTCGTCCTCCAGGAATCGCTCAAATGCCTCGACATCCTGTTTGTTCTTGACGCCCTTGAAAACGTCCCACAATTCGGAATGTCGTTGCGGCAACTCGGCAATCACCTCGTCGATGTTCGTCCACGTCCCTTCAAGATCCTCCTTGTCAAACTCGCTAAACGTACTATACAGGTCGAGGGCGTGGTCCAGACTCTCTAACACGCCGCGGTAGTCGAGAATGAACCCGAAGTCCTTGCCCTTGTGGAGGCGGTTTACCCGCGCGATCGCCTGCAGGAGATTGTGTTCTTCCATTTTCCGGGTCAGGTACAGGACCGTATTCCGCGGTGCATCGAACCCCGTCAGTAGTTTGTCGACTACGATGATGATCTCCGGATCATCACCATGTTTGAAAGCCGCGATCAATTGCTTGTTGTATTCGCTTTCCGACCCGAACCGCTTCATCATCTCCTTCCAGAAGCGGACGACCTCTTTTTTGTTCTCCGCATGGATATCTGTTTCGCCTTCGCGGTCGTCCGGGCCGGATATCAATACCTCCGAGCGCACCTTGCCGAATTCGTCGAGGAACTTCTTGTACAGCAACGCCGTCGCTTTGTCCGGCGCCACCAACTGCGCCTTGAACGGCGTCCCCTTCCAGTTCGCGTCGAAGTGTTTCCCGATGTCCCACGCCGCCATCTGGACCTTCATCTCGGCCTTGTTCAACTGGTCTTTGGTGGCAAACTTCTTCTTCAGGTCCGACTTCTGCTTGTCGGTCAGGTCTACCGTTAATTTGTCAAACCACCCGTCGATCGTCGCGGCTTCGACGTTCTGCGGCACGTGACGCCCCTCATACAAAAGCGGCACGACCGCCTTGTCTTTCACCGCCTCAGTAATCGGATAGGCGTCAATCAACCCGCCAAATTTTTGGATCGTGTTCTTGTTTTTCTTCGCCACCGGCGTACCGGTAAACCCGATAAAACACGCCTTCGGCAGAACCTTCCGCATTTTGGCGTGACGCGGTCCGTATTGCGTCCGGTGACTCTCATCGACAAGCACAAAGATGTTCGGATCGTCGATCACCACGTTCCTGAGATTCACCGCCGTCTCGAACTTGTCGATCACAGTCGCTATGATGCTGGATTTACCATTTTTTATCAGGTCGGCCAGATGGCGGCCCGAGTCAGCCCGTACCGGCTCCAACCCGCAGTGCCGAAAGGTGTCGTAAATCTGTTGGTCAAGGTCGACGCGGTCGGTTACCAGGATGATTCGCGGGTTGACATGGCCGAGGTCCAGGGCCAGCGCCTTGGCCAGCATCACCATCGTCAATGACTTCCCGCTCCCCTGCGTGTGCCACACCACGCCGCCCTTGCGACGATGCTCGTTGTCTAAATCCTGCACCCGTTTGACAATCTTCTGCACGCAGAAATATTGCTGGTACCGTGCGATCTTCTTCGTACCGAAATCATACATGAGATACCGGTACGTCAATTCCAGTAGCCGCTCCGGTCGGCACAAGAAATAGATCAGCCGATCCTGTTCGGTCGTCAACCGCGACCCGGCGGCGAGTATCTGTTCGACCTTATGACGGACCTTCCAAAACGGTGCTCCCAGCAACCGCTTGTGCGTCTCTTTATCGACCGGCTCGTTAACGAGTTCGCTCAACCGGTCCTGCGTTTCCTTGTCCAGATTCTCTTTCCAAACCGCCCAAAAATCAAGCCGCGTTCCGGTCGTCGCATACTTCGCCTCGTCCATGCCCAGCGACAGAAGCAATTGTGAGTAAATGTACAGGCCCGGAATCTCGTCGTCTTTTTGATTCCGAATGTGCTGCGAAATCCCTTGCTTGACCGGATCTTTTTCCTTCGGCGACTTACACTCGATCACTACGAACGGGATTCCGTTGACGAAAAGGACTATATCCGGCCGCCGGGTTTCGTAACTGCCGGTCCGTTCGACCGAAAACTCCGCCGTGCAGTGGTACGCGTTGTTTTTGGGATTTTCCCAGTCGATATACCGCAGTGTGTGGCTTTTGATATCCCCCTCGATCGACTGCGGCAGACTCTTGCCGAGACAGATCAGGTCGTAAATTTGTTCGTTGGTGCGGATCAGGCCGTCGTACATGAAGTCCTTGAGCGCCTGCGCCCCGGCGAGGATGTTCCCTTCGGTAAACGGGTACTCCTTCCCCTTGAACTCGATCCGGTTGATCTTGCGGAGTTGGTCGGTGAGGATGTCGTCAAGGATGACGTTCGACTCCCGGCCGCCGCGCAATTTGAGGCACTCATCCGGGGTGAGGTACTTCCAGCCGAGATTGATCAGCAATTGCAGCGCCGGTATCTGTGACGTGACGCTTTCGAGGTAGGATGGAGTCCCCTGTTGTTGATCGCTCATGACTTCTTTTTCCCTTTGGCCTTTTCGGTCGGCTTCGTATAGAGATTGAAAAGGAATACATGAATGGTGATGAGCCGATCTTCATCATCAGCCGACCGGAATCGTAACCGCCATTCACCGGGCTGGTCCGCATTTAGGTCCGACACAAACTTAGCGTGCGACTTCAGAATATCCGGTAGTTTCTTCTGGATTGACAAAAACCCGGCTATCTGCTTGTTAAACACGATGAGGGCCGACTTGCAGTCACGCCACGTGTGATATCCTAACATCTGGTCGACGGCTTCGGTGATCTCTTTCGCTCCCCGCCAGACTTTACATTCCCCGATGAAGGCCGACCGGTTGTCTGCCTCGATGCGAAGATCGGTCTTGCCCTTATTGCGAAAGGTCTCACCGGTGGCGTCTCCTTCATAATGCCCATTCAAATGTGCCAATATGATATCTCGTAATTCCTCTTCATCATGTTTCCCGAAGGTCTTGGGCGTCGTTTCATAAGTGCGCCCCTCGTGACGAATCACCTTCAGAATGTACTCGTAATCGCTGTCCGGGATCGCCCAGTCCTTCACTCCCGCCCGCTTCTTCGGCATCGGCTTGACGAGTCGCTTTTTCAATGGCACCTGTGACAAATCGGGGGCGTCAGTTCTACGCTTCAGCGGTATGTTCAACCCTTTGGCGATCGTGTGCCTTTTTTCTATTCTCTTGCGTCTGGCGTCGATACATTCGGAAATCGTAAGGGAGAGAGACTGATTGTGCTTTTCAACGTCTGCGCGTTGCCACCTAACGTGGTCCTTCACCGCCGAAAGAGTTGTTTCGAGCATTCGTCTTGCATCATCATCCTGCCCTTCGTCGTCCAAATCATCCATTGGGATTTCGAGCACAAGTTCGAGTTGGCCTGAAGTTCGGTCGCCGTCATTGTCATGTATAATGGCGCTCAGCGATCTATCACTAGACGTACTCGGACGTAAACCCCAGAGGCCAACATGGCCAGTAAATGGAATCAGTATATAGAATCTCATCAGGCGGAGCTCTGTTTGAGGTGGATCGGAGGCGATTTCCTCGTGGTCCATCGATACCTGGTCAGAATAGAGTTCGAGCGGGATAACTCCGTATAATTCCATGACGTGGTCGTGAATGTGTTCGGCTGTCGCCTCTAAGAACTCGTGCTCCGGTATTTCATTGACAAACTGTTTCGCCTTCTTGAAATGCGGCATGAGTGCATCTGTCACCAATTCGCCGTCGAAGATTCGCCGTGGGCGCTCGTGATTCAAGCCCTTTCCTCCCTCCCTGCTGAAACCCGCACTTTCCCGGTCAAGAGAACCTGCATTAACGCACGCTTCTGCGTTTCGATTCGTTCTCTGTATGTCGATAAGTCGATAATTGACTTATTTGCCGTTTCCAGGACAAACGCAATGCGCCGTTGCTCAGATAGTGCCGGAATTCTGGCCTTCACTTGTGCAAAATGCCGATATTTTAAGTTCAGCGTATCGCTTACCAACCCCTGCGAGTAACGATGAAATCTATGTATCATCTCTGGAAGCTTGAATAGATGTGCAACGAACTGGCCGTTTATCCCCGGACGAGGAGTAACGATCGTATATGCCGGACTTACTATTCCCTCAAGGTCCGAGAGACCTGATACGCCTTGCCACATACGCATTGTATTATATCCAATATCGCCGGGTGCTATCCGTTTGTAGGAACTCTTGTCTTTGGTAGATGTATCCTTGCGATCGACCTCGTTGCGGTCGATGACGCCGCGATCGGATGTAACTGAGAGTAGCGGCAAATCAACCCGATCAGCCTCCCGGCGCTCTTTGAACACATCGCCAAGTTTCACCGACCGCCAACCCTGCTCCTCAAACCCTGGAAAGCGGCGTTTGCCGGTGAGGAGTTGTTGCATCAGGCCCTTTTTGAGCCGAGTCTTGGCGTCGATCAACTTCGACACCTGCTCAATCGCCCGATCCCAAGTGGTGAGTATTTCGACTATCCTGTCCTGCTCAACCAATGGCGGCGTCGGAACAACCAAACCTTTAATCTTAACTACAGTCAACCGTTTTATGGCGAGCCCATCCATCGAGTGAACGGATTGATATTGACCCTGCGGGCTATTAAGAAACTGACAGAGAAACCCCGGCAACATAACCCGCTTATCAGTCCGCAATATGGCTACACTCGACAGAAGACTAAATTCCTCATGCAGGGGATTAACAACCGCATTTCCTGTGCTCGCGCCATCCTTTGTAAGAAGCACGTCTCCTTTCTTAACATCGCAGCGCGAGTATATCTCCTTGTGATCAGCCTCGGAAATGTAGACTGGATTTGTGAGGTCGAGCCTAAAAGGCCGAATGTTTTTTGACGTGATGTATAGCACTCCGCTTGGCCGGGCTTTCGGTGAAAAATGCGTTCCATCTGTGATCTTTTCACAGACTTCTTGAAATGTGCATAAACTCCACGCGTCAGGAACCATGTGGAGCCCCCATACACAGAACATTCTGGGCCCTAGTCAGGCCACCTCGATAACTACTCGATATTGACAACAAATTCACCGCTCCTTGCAACACATATACCGTCCTTAACAACGAAACACTCTATCCAGTGCATACCGGTATACAGAGTGCTTTCATTCCTTCGTAAAGAAGTGTCCTTCACGAATCCGCCTCTTGGGTCTCCCCTCCTCATTGCTTCCTCCCCAGTGTTCACAACCTGCCAGTAAATGGCATAAGGCTTAACGACCCCCGAAACATGCGGTTTAAACAGAAGCGAAATGTTCTTTGAAAGGGAAGTCGAGTCACTCTCAAGTACCGTTGGCCGATGACCATGAGGAAGTGTCATCGTTGCTCTTATTGATACTTGCCCGTATTCATTGAATGACCATGGGGGGAATTGTCGGTGGGAAACCTCAAACTTCTTTTGTCGCAAAATCAATCGGCGGGCCTTCTTGGCCTCTACCTCGTCAACCTGTTTGTCGATGCCTGGACCTGTAGTCGACACACCTCCAAGACCTAAAACTCCTGTCAACGTGCCCTTCTGGAGTTCCCCGCTGGTAGGGGAAAGGACACTGGCAAAGTCCGATCGTGCCTGCTCCAGCCAATCGAAAAAGGCCTGGCGCCGATCGGGATGATCCTGCCACTTGTCCGCAAAGTTCTCTTTAGGATCAATCGGATTCGGAATCCAGTACTCGTAGTTTCGCCTCTCGACGTACCGATCCATGTTCGACAAGATAGACATTAGCGCCGCTCCAAGGTCATCCTCTCCGGCAAATGCCTGTGCCGACAGCGTCGTTATGATAATAGAGATCGGTTTCGCGTCGTCGTTACTCTGAAACATCACATCGCGGTGGCGTTTCAGTAGTTGAATTGACTGTTGCAGGGTTGTCTTGACGCGGTGGTCGGGGATTTCCTCAATGTCGGCTTCCTTGGCCGCTGCCAGGGCCTTTCTCCTTTCGTACAACTGGGTCGCCATACGGCCCTTGAACCACTCGGCATATCCCTTCGGGTCGCTGTGGTGCCACTCAGAAAGGTCCTTGTCCGGGACCAAGATGGCATCTTGGCCTCCGTCTTTATTCGGGGCTGCCGGTAAAATATCCATGTGGAAATCACCGGCATAGTTTAGCCGCCAGCACCGTTTCTTCTCCTCAATCATCTGGCCATATTTGCCGTTCTGCTTCAGTCGCAATCCGATGACTTCTTTCAGCCGCTTCTGGGAAATCTCTGCAGAGTCAATTTGAAGCAGGCAAACAAGGTCGATATCGAGTTCGCACTTTTTTCCGACCGGACGAATCATGGTCCCCAGAAGAAAAGAACCCTGCGGATAAATAGTCGGTCGATTCGCGGCAAGCGGTGAATCGTCCTTCCCCAGCCAGTCACCCACGGCTTTATAATGACCTTCCGCATCTGCCAGTTCACTGTCAGTAATGTCCAGATCCTGAACGACCTGCGATAAGTCAATGCCCATTGTAGTTCCCCCTATACTTGATTTCATGATATCCCTCCCGGGTCGAGAGCAGGTTCGAATTCCCTGGCTTTATGACTCCTGAATAATTTTTCAAACTCAGGCGCTATTATGCGACTATGATGCGACGCGGTGCCCATGAGTTCGTCGGATGAAACTTTGTCCAGCGCAAACAGGCTTTCGGGGACCTTTGGATCACAACGAAGTACCCGGTCCTCGCCAATAATATGTGTCGCCTGTGTGGTGGCCCCCACGCTCTGACCTCTCATAACGGTCTTAACCCCAGCGTTTCGCCATTGAACATATCCGCCGCGGGTTAGGCCCTTACCTCTGAGGGGCACTTCACACGTAGTACCAAGACTGAATGCGGCAATCGAATCCAATGGTATATTCAGTATACTGACGGCTTCGACTATGCCGACCATTACCGGATTATTTGCCCACACTCCGCCGTCAATCAGTCGGATATGGTCGATTTCGTCATATGCCGGCAGATACGTCGGTGCGGCGCTGGTCGCCATCCCGACTTGCCACATTGGAACCTTGAAGTCTCGCCGAAACCGTTTGTGATGTGGTGTTTTGAAGATATAGACGTCATCTGCGTCGAGGCTATACGACGGTATCACCAGACGTTTCTGGCTGTCAATCATCCGTTTTTGCCCAAGGCAAGTCTTGAGAGCAGATTTCAATGGGGAGTTGTCGTATTTTACGCGGAGTAACTGCTTCTTCGGAATCCAAGGCTTCCGGAAGATCTTTGGTCCCTCCTTCGCGTAGAACTCCACGATTTCACGCGGGCTCATGCCGGCTCCCAGGCAGAGTGCAATAATCCCTCCGGTTGACGTCCCCACAATTAGGTCAAAGTGGTCAATGACATGCAACCCAAGATCTTCCTCCAGTGCGGCCAATACGGCCGCCGAAAACATGCCTTTGATCCCTCCACCATCGAGGGACAGAATTTGGAATCTATCCGCCAAACCCGAGTTCCTTCAGATACTTCTTCATCTCTTTCCGCGTGTCGGCCAGTTCCTTCTCAAGATCGTCGATCTCTTTCTGCACCGCCTCAATATCGATTTCCTCTTCTTCCTCAAACGTATCAACATACCGCGGAATATTCAGATTGTACTCCGCTTCTTTGATCTCATCGAGCGTCGCCCGGTAGGCATACTTGTCGACCGTCTTGTAGTCCCGATACGTCTTGACGATCTTGTTGATATCCCTGTCCCGGAGCCGGTTTTGCTTCTTGCCGTCGTCGTACTCCCGGCTGGCGTCAATAAACAAAACGTCGGTGTCGTTCTTCCCCCGACCCTTATCAAACACGAGGATCGCCGCCGGGATACCGGTCCCGTAAAACAACTGCGCCGGCAGCCCGATCACGGCATGGAGCACGTTCTCGTCGATCAACGCCTGACGGATCCTCCCCTCGGCCCCGCCGCGGAACAACACGCCATGAGGCACAATCACACCGACCCGGCCTTTGCCTTCCAGCGCGATTTCGATCATGTGCGTGATAAAGGCATAGTCGCCCTTGCTTTTCGGCGGCACGCCGCGGTGGAAACGGCTGTACGTGTCGCTTTCGGCCTCCTCCACGCCCCACTTGTCCAGCGAGAACGGCGGATTGGCCACGACTATATCGAATTTCTTGAGAGAGTCGCCCTTGATTAGTTTCGGATTCCGTATAGTATCGCACCACTCGATCCGGCTGGCGTCCTTGCCGTGCAGGAACATGTTCATCCGACAGAGCGCCCAGGTCGACCCGTTGAGTTCCTGTCCGGCCAGCGAGAAGTTCTCGGTCCCGACCTCCTCGGCCACGCGAATCAACAACGACCCGGACCCGCAGGCCGGGTCGCACACCTGCGCACCCTCTTTGGGATTGACAAGTTTCGCCAGTAGGATCGACACCTCGGCCGGGGTGTAAAATTCACCGGCCTTCTTACCGGCGGTCGAGGCGAACCGGGCGATGAGATACTCGTAGACGTCACCGATGATATCATGGTTGCCGACCTTGCTCGGCCGCAGATCGAGCCGGGGGTGGTTAAAATCGGTCAGGAGTTGTTTGAGCCGCCTGTTGCGCTCTTTCGTCTGCCCGAGGTTCGGCTCGCTGTTGAAATCGATATTGCGAAAGACGTTTTCGAGTTTCCCTTTGTTTTCGTCCTCGATCTTCTCCAACGCCTTGTTGATGATATCACCGAGGTTGTCGGCGTTCCGTTTGCCATACAGGCTGTCGAAGTCGCACCCGTCGGGCACGATAAACCGCTGTTTTGACAGCGCCCGTTCGACCCTTTCCTTATCCCCGCCGAACTTCTTCTCCGCCTCCTCCTTCCATTCCTTCCGGAGGTCGGACATGTATTTGATAAAAAGCATGGTGAGAATGTAGTCTTTGTATTGCGCCGGGTCGATCACCCCGCGAAAGGTATCGCACGCGCTCCAGACTACATTGAATATCTCGTTCTTGTTATCGTTGGCCATGTTACCTCGTTATTATGTATCCAATCTTAATCCCTGTTCTTCTTCTTCCTCGATGATCCGATTGATAGTGTCCCGACCGACGGCCCCGAGTAATCGTTCCCGTTTTTCGACGAGAGTTTGCATCAACCGCTTTTCTTCGGTGGCTAAGTCGGCCAGCGTCGCGATTGATTCCTGAACCTCAATCGGCGGAGCCTCGATACTCAATTCATCGAGCGCTTGTTTTGAAACCATTTGGATGTTCGTGCCCTGGACCATTCTTTTCAAGTTTGCCTGGGTAGCCGGTAGATTAATGTACCAAGCCAGATACTTCGGTAAGATAATGCCTGTGTCGCATGAGACAATGAGGAAATGCGACGAAACGATGACCTCCGGCCGGTCTTCGCCCGGCGCCCACGCAAAGTGATCCGATCCCCGCGCCGCGACCAAAACGTGCTTTGATTGCAACGAATACTTCTCCAGACGCTTGTCGGGTGTGATCCGTGTCACCCTTTCCCAGTTCGGCTGCCCGTCCTCTCCGAAATCTTTCAATTGAAAAAGGAGAGTCTGGCTATCGTCGTCGGCCTTAACGGCTCCCCGCAAGTGGTATCCGGCACGGACGATGCAGGGCTCGGAAATTGTAAGTCGCACTATTTCCTTTCAGTAATCATTTTACTGTAGATAGGAAATTCGTCAGTAGATGTCAAGAAGAAAAGGGTACAGTAGAGTATCTACTGAAGCATAACAGTGGAGCGGATTCCTCCAACTTGTTTATAAATAATAAGTTAAGAGGGATTCGGTTTCGGGGGATTTTTTCGGCGCCCCTCGTCGTTTTGGGAGATGCACAATCGCAAAGACAGGTCTTCTGTCTCAGGATCATAGGTTACGCGTCCGATGATCTCGCGGATCAAGGCAATTCGCTCCAGTTCGATAAGCGACTCCCAGAGCAGATCAAAGCGAGACAGGGCATCGGCCAAGTAGTCGCGGTCAAGAGACTGTGAATCAAGGCCGGTGATTTGGGCGTCGAGTTGATCGAGTCGATTCTTGATGTCGCGGAGACGTACTTCCTCGTTGTTGAGGCGCTCTCAGACCGCATCTGACGGCCTTGGCGATGACTCAATGACGGCACCAAGCCGGTCGATCTGATCCTGTATGGCACGCTACTTTTCTGCAATTAAACGGCCAAGGCCCTCCACACCCACCTCGTGCGCTTTCGGCGGGAGATTCTTGGCGAGTTGCTGGTCTGCTCAATCGACGGAGCGAGTCTGCAGTATCGGCGGGCGCACCGAATCTTCGTGAATCCGGCCAAGAAGACTGGCATCAAACTGTATCCGCACTTGGGCCGACACTCCGGGCCACGCAGTTCGCCCGCTTCGATGACTCACTGGTCGTGCTGCAGCGGGCTCTCGGCCACAGCACCCTGGCGGTGACGGAGCGGTATGTCCACATGGGTGACAAGGACGTCAGTGCAGTGAGCAATGTCACCATTGTGATCGGCTTCAGGTGAGGAGTGGCCGCGTCGAGCAGTCTGTGAGAGTGTTCGGAATTTTGTGTAAGCGACCGGTTTACGTCTTTTAGACTTCAGTCAATCTGAACATTCATCTATGTTTTTTTCCTAATACCTCTACACGATCACTATCTATCAATCGTAATAGCGACTTATCGATATCCGTCCGCCCGATTGTCTTTACACCTCCGGCAAAGCTAATCATAAAGTGTTTTTCAAGTTTCCTTGTAGCGATTCTTCCACCTTCTTCCAGCAACAGAAGCCCATATCCGATGAACCGGTCTATCATAGATTCTTCAATCGGCTGTGTCTCTGGTAAAAATCTAATTCGTGCCGACAACAGCACGGCTCGCTTGACCTGCAAATCGGTCTTGCTCATTCTCGAATTCAATCGTACTTACATTTTAGCAACATTAACTCCTCAAGGCATTGCCATTTCGAGTACACTCGTACTTACGCCGGAAGCCCCATGTACATATAATAGAAAAAAGTAGACTCTATTTAATATCGTCAATCACAAAGTTTTCGCAAATGTGGATAGGTCGTGTTGAATTGCCTCCATGGGGACCTGAATTAAAACGGGGCGAGCGGACATAGTATCTCATCTTCGTCTCCGCCGAGTGCGCTACATGTGCTCACTGAATTCTGACAGCCGACCGAAATAAACTTTACAGAATTTGCAGCGGTAGTGCGGGGGGCCACTTCTCTTGTCCGGACGACCACGATTTTTTCTGTGGAACTGGGGCCGTGTTTTCTCACGAGAATTTTCGGGATATTGGGATAAAGATGTTTGAATCTGGCAAGTGGACGGCTTTGCGTAGGTTGCGGTAGCGCCTTGGAACTTTGTTTTTTGCGGTATAGACCGGCACCAGCTTCTCGACAATGATGACTATCTCTTGCAAACCGGGCGGCCCCTCAAACCGCCCGGTTGGTAGATAGTTGAATGTTGAGAGTGCGTTAACAAGCGGGAGGTGCCGAGCCGCCACTAAACAGAAAATCAACGAGGTACGTCAGATCGGAGATGTTTGTCGTACCATCGGCGTTTACATCCCCTTCCTCCTCGCATGGCGGGTTCGCGCCACCACTGAACAGAAAATCGACCAGATACGTAAGGTCGGACACATTGACCGTACCGGAGTTACTGACATCACCCCGGATATTACAACAGCCCGATGGGTCATGATGATTCAGGGGATCTGTACCGAGGATGATTTCGTCGTAATCGGAGACGCCGTCACCGTCAGAGTCGGAGTTTTCCGGATTGGTACCGTAGTCGACTACCTCTTCGCCATTTGAGAGACCGTCTGCATCATTGTCGCCGATAGAGTCGATCAGCACATGGGTAAAGACATAGCTGCTGACGGCGGCACCCGCCGTATCTTCAACCGACGTTGAATCAAAAGCGATCATCACCGGGCCGAGTTCAGGCGGAGCATAGCCGGTAAAAACGTATGGACCGCTGGCCGAGCCTGTGACCGTGGTAGCCGGACTGCCACTGACAGTCAGATTGCTGGGCTGTACTCCAGTAACCGGAGCGTCGAACTCTACCACAACTTCGGATGGAAACTCGACGAGGTATTTGTAAAGGAAAAAGGGGCTGACATACTGGGCATATGTCTTGAATATACCCTCCGATTTCGCGGTGATCGAAATGTCGTCTACGAAATTGTGCCAGCGCCAGAAAATACCATCGACCGGAGACTCAAGTCTATTCATATCGCCGCCGATTCGCACATGGACGAGATTGTGCCAGGGAGCTTCGACGGCACAGCCTAACAGGTCCTGACTGAAAAAATCAGCCAGCCGCTGCTCCCCGCCTCCTTGATCGCAGGGGTAGTTGTTGTCCGGCCTGGAGCCCCCTCCACCTGAGACCGTAAACCAGGTGGGAATTGGCGTGAGCGTATACGATGCATCTCGGTTCAGATGATTGATTTCAGGATCGTTGGGAATAGGTGTGCCCGGATCCCAAGTTCCTACCGGCCCGTAGCCAAAAAGCGTCCGCCACTGCTGATAGCGGTCAATGAAGGCTCGATGAAAAGTAAAAAACCGTTCATGGTCTCCGTAGTCCGCTCTGAAGGGATAGTCATTATGCCATTTGACGTGTTCTCGAATGACACGTCCATCGTCCTGAACTTTGGTCTGATGATTTGTCGTATAAAAGTCGACGGGTTGGCGATTGATATTGTTTTGATTCCGTTCTACTTGAAACGTCACTTCCGCTTCACACGTGCCCCACAAATGTTTCACCCGGCAGGATACGGTTCGACTGACCGGTCCGGAATTGTTCGGATAAATTTGAGATGTCTCGGGTAGCCAACAAAGAATCAAAAAGGGAAGTCTGAAATGCACCGGGGACAACTGGACGACCTGCCAGGGTTTGTCAGTCTTCTCGTAGTAGTCTTTTATGGCGGGTGCGCCATGTATATCCCATTTGAAGCTGTATGGAATAATTGGCAGCAGCCCGGTAGGCGCAGCTGCAAATGCGATTTGGTCGCCGACGTTGTGAGGGTAGGATGCTGACGACAGAATCTCAATCGTAGAGACAACGCAGGGATATTTCTCTATCAGAATGCTGATTAGCGAAGGAAACAAGTTGGTGACTGTTTTGATGATCTTCTGAATAGATTTGTGAATGAATCTGGAGGCTGTTGTGACGGTATCGTTCAGCGGATAAAACCTGATTTCGTCGACTCCGCCGGCCAGCGCGGTGTCTCCCTCGCCCACTTGCGTAAGAAACCAGATTCTCAAGGCATGGGGCCGGTCTGTGGAATCCGCGGCATCGTGTTCGACACTCATGCGACCACCCGGCAGTTCAGCCAATGCTACGGAAACCTCCGGAATGGTGGTTTCATACGAACTGACAATGCTGTCATTGAAGAGCACTTCAACCAGTACCGAATCTGCCCCTATATCCGAAAAATCAGCCGAGAAAACGAGGGAATCATTCTGGCGAGTTATGTCACAGGCGCCGATAGTCCCCGGTATGTTTCCCGACAGTGTTCCCTCGTAGCTCAAGGAAAGGCCGGCACCGTCTGCAAGCGTATCAAAATCGATTTCCTCAAGCGTAAGGAGGGTATAATGGGTCTCCCCGACATCGATAGAGACTCCGTCACTGCCGGATGCGTCCACGTTGGAAAGTGTCAGTGAGCCGAGACTCGGTAGCAGGGCAGCTCCACCTACAGACTCAAACGGTGTCCCCCAAAGACTAACAGATTCCGAAGCAAGGACGACCGTGTCAATATGAGCCGCTGTGATCTCGACGTCGGTCAAATAGCCGTTTCCGTTCGGGAGACCGTCGGTTGTTATCTTAATCAGGTCAGCATTGAAGAACTGGGAAGCGATTTCGAGGGTGGTTGTCGTGTCGAATTCAACCTGGATGAAGCTCTGTAAACAGACACATTGGATAGCACCGCCCGCCTGTTCACATTCGTCCAGACAGGGTCCGGACAGCCCAGCTTGGTATCGGCAGGGGTCGGCACCGGAGAGATTGGCACACTGCGTGTACTTGGTGAATCCTGGTGGACAGGGATCATTGCAGGACACAATGTCACTGGTGCCGCCACGGTTGTATATGTTTCCCAATTCAGTACCAGTCGGAGGATCCGAACTGGTCATGATTTCTCCCGGTGAAACAATGACCGAGTCGGTTAAACTACCGTCGTTATACAACTTGATGGTAAGCTGTGTTTGTGACGAGTGATTGAATTGCGGAACAATTGTAAACTGCGAAGAATCTCTACCGATCGTGAGTGTTTCAAGCTCGTCCCGGGCGGCAGTATCGGTGGGACCGTAGGTGCTTACACGATAGAAAGCGTTTACTCCCGGATTCAGCAAATCGAAGCTACAGGCAAAGGCATCATTGGGTCCGGTCAGCACGTTCACGCCATCAGTACCGGAGGTTCCGATATTGGAAACGGTGAGAAGACTGCTGGTGATATCCAGGCAGGCTCCTCCAAGGGAGGTATGTTCCAGTCCAAAAACAAACGCGGTATCCGGCTCAACTCTCGTCACATACGGCGTAATGACAAAGTCGACATCGGTACCCCGGACATCGGTCAGGGACTCCCTGGCACCCTCTGTCTCTATCGCGGATGATGGAGATTGCGGCTTGGCATATTTGGCGGACAGGATGTTCTTATTATCACTCAATTCAGAAGAGCCAGCTGTGGTTAACACTGCAAAGTAGTCACCTGTTAACACAAGCTCCATGCTGCGAAAGTCAACATGGGTCGCAGCTGATTGAGAAGAATGCGAGCCTATCTGAAGGTCGACGGATGCCATGACCTGTCCAAGATGGCCCGCAGAGTCGTCATAGACGGTCAGTCGTAGGTCGTTCTCGTCGAACGTGCTATCACCGGGGTCGTAAACATACACTTCAAATCCTTCAAGAAGGACCGGCCCACAAGCGGTAAAAGCCTGAATATGCGGCTCTCCATCTGTTTGTTTAATAGTCACTGAATAGTTTGCAGTGTGGTCCGTCGAAAGTTGCGGAACTTCATCGGCGGCCGCCGCAGATGCGCTAAGACCTCCGATAAGTAAAGCGCATAGGAATTTGTTTCGGATCATGGTATGCTCCTTTATCAATACAACAAAGCGTTTGTATTACGCAGTCGGGAATGTGCTCGGACTGTCCGCTCAAAGCAGAAAGAATGCAGATGCTGTGCTCGCGAGGCTGTCCTGTATACCGGGCACCTCCCGATGCTCCTGGTAACATTAGACCGTATGTAGCAGATATCACCTCCTTTTGTGTACTCGCGATCCTTGCAAATGAGATGTTTACCGACAACGGTCAACCAATCAATGCGTGGCCGGGAAAAAAGAAGTGCCCAGACGGCGAGGAAGTACGATCGTCACAGAAGACTGTATAGGACTCTCGTATCCGCAGATAGGCAAAGGAGAAGTCAGTAGCGGAAGGCGTGAAACTGATAGTCAATTGAATCAGACGAGGTCAGTGCAGGTGATGTCCGCGCCCCGATTAAACTGAAGTTGGCCTATCCATGGCCCTCGTGAGAGTATTCCTTAAGTACACATGCCTCCAATGAACTGGTCCCCGAATTCACCTGGAGCTCGCGCACATAGAGTGACATGTATCCCCTGGCATATGTCTCAGTATAGACACATGCGCTATGTAATCGGCTCAATCGCGAGTCGTTTTGTGTGATTTGTCTTTACTCAAACCACTGAATGTGTCGTAATTAGTCTATCCCGGACTCGAAGAATGATACGTCTTAGATGCCCTCGACCTACGCACAGTAAACGAAGATTATGTAGGTCGGTCAAGTACTATTCACGAATTGAATACTGACAGCAAAATCTGCGATAATCGTCTATGTTCTTCCGTCATAGTATGGTATGCCGGTATATAGTGGGACCCATTGTTTAGAACACTCACATTTATGAAAGGAAAGTCCGCTATACATCTATAGTGAATGCTCTCAACGCAGACCATTCCAGACCAGCAAGCGGGGTCACACGTTGCGATACCTACGTGTATGATCATCTGTCGAGACGCACGCTAAAAAGGTAGTTCGCTCGTGCCACTCGGGCACCTAAATAAAACGCATATAATAGAGTCTGCGGCCTCGTTCTCTAGTGATATGGCTTGATCAAATTTTACTCTATGTTCAGTAACCCCTTTCACTTTCGGCACCTCGAGTTACGAAGTCAGGATTGTATCTTGTTATAGTGCAATCCAATATCTGCCGACAATCGAAATCAGTTCAGTTATCTGCAAGCCGATTACGAGAGGGCTCTTTAGTCAGACATGCGACACCTGGGTCTTTTCAACCCTCTGTCAAAATATGATTGACCGTAAACTGAAGTGTCATATATTGTCACGAGGCGGGAGCAAGTGTCCGCACCAGAGCTTCCTATATTCACCAGTTGCGGTTTTTGTCAAGCCCCCTTTACCGCTTGACAAGCATGCTCCACATTGACGTGGCGCAGGTGCATTATAGGGGGCTAACATGGATCGTTCGCGGTTCAGAATACTTGTTGGGGCCGCGACCAAAGTGGTCGTCGTATTCATCAAGTACTGGCTAAGCAAGTAATGCTTGCGGCGGGCGGCGCTCCCGCCCGCTATGATTCAGATTAGATTCTCAGGAGAAGTTATGAGCAACGACGAAGACAGACTGCCGTTATTGAGGCAAGTCGACGCTTGGCTTGGGAGGCGTCATCGAGCGCATTTTATCTGGGTAAGTTTCTTGGCAGGTCTTGGTGCGTTCTGGTTGTTGCAGACGGCAATCATCAATAGAATCAATCAGAATACCTACGACAAGATCGTCTCCGAAATGAAAATGAAGCAAGATAGAATTGATGAACTACAGGATCAGATCACGTACCTGAAAGATTCAATCGCCAATATACACGCATATGGAATACACTTCGGGCACTACGAGTTGTATCGTGGTGACGTACAGGCGATTTATGCCGAGAAAGTTGTCCTGGAAAACCGGACCGGCCACTATCTAGACATTGAGATTGATACTTGTAGAGGTTATTACCGCAATTGTCAGGAGTGGAGAGGCGACCTACCTTTAGAAGAAGGAGGAGTTTCACCGATTCTCCACGGCAGTATTGAACTGCTTGTCGTATGTCAAAAGAAGACTGACAGCCTCACAGTTATCGATGTCTACAAGCCTCTTCAACCTTGACGAGATTCAATATATAGTGTCGAAAATTCGAAATAAGGTGAGATCACGTGGGGGAATTAGTAATCATAGTTCCATACTACGAAAACGGGAAATCAAGTCATGGCTTATAAGGTGTTTTTCTCACACAGTGTTCAAGATAAACAGTGGGTTAAGATGATCACAAAGGACCTAGTGAACATAGGTATCAATGTGTACCTGTTCCAGTATGATGTGCAGGCTGGCAATTACCATGCCGATAAGGTCAAGCGGGCGATTAAAGAATGTGACAGCTTTATGGTGCTCATAACAAAGAGCAGTCAAAGTTCGCAGTATGTGCAGCAGGAGATTGGCGCTGCTTCTGGATTAGAAAAGCCTATAGTCCCGCTAGTCGAAACCGGAATCGAGTCGAGCAAACTTGCTATGCTGGAAGGCCGGGAGTACATAGAGTTTGATCACAGTAAACCATATGAGTCTATGCAGAAAATATCGAGTTTTCTGTCCCAAGATAGGCACGTCAAGGAGCGCAACCGTAACATTGGGCTTGGAATAATAGCAGGAACGGTGCTGTGGGCACTTTTGGCAGGAAAGGAGGGAGAATAGCAGATAGGTGCTTTCTGGTTGTAATCGATTCAGTTATTGAAAGAAAGGTAGTGATAGCGTGACACGTTCCGGCCGAAGGCCGCTGTGTGTTACTCAAGTTTCCGAAGCCCACGTTGTATTTTTATACGTATTCATTGAAAATGAATACGGACAGCGATAAAGTGGTCAGTGCCGGAAACCTGAGTGGGACGGACCAATTCGAGGGCAATAACTTGGGAGGAAAGTACAATGGATTATGAACTTGACATATTGCAGGTTGGGAAGGAATCTAGTTGCGGCGACGCAATGTGCATGCGGTACGGAGATTTGACAAATCCCACGAAACAGAATGTCGTAGTTATTGACGGGGGCTATCAGAAAGACGGAAAGAAGATAGTCGATGAATATATTCATGGCTACTACAATACAGATTACATCGATCTCGTCATTTCCACGCACCCAGATACCGACCATATTTCTGGCCTATTTGAGGTGCTGGAAAACGTGTCCGTAGGTAAGCTATGGATGCACAAGCCGTGGGACTATTCTGACGACATCAAGGCTCTGGTCAGAACAGGATCCACTCACTTGAAGACTCTAAAGGAGCATGCCCAAAAGTCGTACCAGAAGGCGAGTGCGCTCGCTGAGCTTGCTAACCAGAAGAACATAACTATAGAGGAGCCGTTCGCAGGCGTATCATTTGATGACACCCTCACGGTACTTGGACCAACTGTAGACTATTACCGCGACTTGATGATCGAGATTGCCGGGGGCAAAGCCGTCTCCGGCCCAAGCCTGTTGGAGAAAATGGCGGCGGCGGCGAAGAAAGCTTGGCACACGATCTATGAAACGTGGGACAAAGACACTCTTGTCGAACCCGCCGACGATGCCGTATCGCCCAGAAACAACTCCAGTACTATAATACTCGTTACTCTTGACAATAAGCGCTTCTTGCTCACAGGCGACGCTGGGGTACCTGCCCTAATGAGAGCGGCAGATTACGCAGACCAAAATGGCACAAATCTCAGGTCAACAATCGGCACCTATCAGATTCCACACCACGGCAGCAAACGTAATCTTGGTCCGAGAATCCTCAATCGGATTGTTGGCGATATCGTTGGGGAACTGAATCCTAACCAGCCGACTGGCAGAAGCTCGTTTGTTCTAACTGCTGCGAAGGCTGATTATAAGCACCCTTCTATGAGAATCACGATCGCTTTCTACAGGAGAGGCGTACGACCGTATGGAACAAGCAACGGACCCATAACTTACTTCAGCGGCCAAGCACCAAGAAGGTCAATGAACCCTGCAACTCCAATCTCCTGGGTTAATAGTCACAAAGAAGAAGAGGACTAACTGAAACTTGCACGAAAAGTCGAGATATGAGTATTTTTGAACCTGTCCATGACGCCTATGATCGGCACGCTCGGCTGTACCCTGGTATAATCACCCTTCTGCCGATTTGGCTAGGCATAAATGTATGGTTTCCTATCAACTCTGAAATACTGAGCGCGTTTACTGCAATTGGGGGAACCTTTGTTTTCAGCGTCCTGATGGCGCAACTGGTGCGTGATCGCGGAAAGAACCTTGAAAGGCGCCTTTTCAAGAAGTGGGGTGGGCCACCATCCGTGCTGATCCAATCATTTAAGCACTCCGCACTGAATCGGCAAACGCTGATCAGGTACCACACCAAGCTGGCAGAATGCATCCCGGAGCTCTGGTACCCTACTACACTAACGGACGAGGAGAGCGATTCACGGGCCGCTCATGAGGCTTACGAATCGGCCTCAGATTTTCTGCGCGAAAAGACACGCGACAAAAAGAAGTTCCATTTGATAGCTCGGGAACTGCAATACTATGGTTTCAGAAGAAATCTTCGGGGGCTAAAGCCAATCGGAATCACATGTTCTATCATAGGCATCATTTTAGTGGCGATACGTATTCCAAATCCCACGCTTGCTCCGAGTCAATGGACGATAAACGGAGATAACATCACTCTTGCCGTATACATACTAATATCGCTGATCGTCCTGCTGACATGGTTATTCATCATCACGGAAAGGTGGGTGAAGGAGAAAGCGTACGACTATGCAACCCGATTACTTGAAGCATGTACACTCCTCTGAGGAGAGGACGGACCGTTGCCCGTATGCATACAGCGTTAACCGAATTTAGAACTAGCCAAATCCTACAACAACCCCAACCGCTCTTGCGACAGTACAAGTGACCAGCGCTCCATACTTGATCATAGTAGCAAGCCGCTTCAATAGTTTCATTTGTGAAGCAAGACATTAGACGCAAGTAGTGCGCTCGCACATGATTCTGGGGATTAGCCATTCTCCTACCACTTGGCCGGCAAATTCACCAAAGGTGAGAGAAAATGCTGTATCGCAGGCGGGTGGGGCTCCCCACTGCGTCGAACGGGCCGGAAAATGTGCATTTTTTGACAAAATCTACCCGAACGGAGTACAATTTCCGCGTCTAAATCCGATACTATATGTGTGAGAGCAGTGTTTCATTTTGAAACACTTGCCCAGATTTACTCCGAAAGACAAACATATGGACCAAAGGAGGTGAGTACATGCGTGATATTAAACATATGCGCGACGGCTCCGGTGGTCGAAATATCGGGCGGATTGTCCTTATTGTTTGCGAAATCCTGCTTGTATTGATGACTGCTGTGCTTGTCTTTTATACCGTGGTTGGCCACTAAAATCAGTTGGTGGGGTCACGAGCGTCGGCCGTGAAGCCAAACCCGTCGTTTCGCGTTTGTTGTCGGGCAAATACAAAGATGGCAAAAATAAACCCCAGCTTTAAGCGCTGGGGTTTCGGCTTCATCGGCTCCGATATTGGCTTAGAAACCGCTCCTAATCCGCTTACGGATATCGTCAACTAGCTCCTGCATTAGATATTCGTCATAGAACCACCGCCGGTACGATATGTCCGGAAGGTCGTCGGTATCGATACTTCGCTGCCGAATGAGCGGGTTTTGCGGGTCCTGAAACGGTTGTGCGCCTGGCGGGGCGTACCACAGGCGATCCGCTGTGACAACGGTCCGGAACTGACTCCACAGACTGTCATCGACATCTGCCAGAAGATGGGCATCGCTCTGCGTTATATCCAACCGGAGAAGCCGAACCAGAACGCGTACATTGAACGGTTTAATCGGACCTATCGGGATGAAGTGTTGAATTGCTATCTGTTTGAGAACTTAGAACAGGTGCGGGAGATCACGGCGGACTGGCTGATCACATACAACGAACGGCGTCCTCATGACGCCTGTGATGATCTGCCGCCGACGGTCTTCCGGGAACGTCAAACCGCTAGAAACTCTACTTTTGAATTGTCTACTTGACGGGGAAGCTTACGCTCGGAATCAACGCTCGAAGAGACAGGGTTTTCAGCTTCGTCAGTGGGTTTGTTACATTTGGATTGATTGCCGCAGCGTTTACGTGGGGCGGTGACCTGTGGCAATTAGCTGTCAGGGTGTTCCAATCCACCAACTAACTCTGTTTAGAGGTATAGCGTCGCACTACTCGTAGAATTAACGGGACAAGAAGCCGGAGAGGCTCATTAACCACACATCAATTGCGTCAGTCGAGGAGGTCCTGAAGTTCCCGACGAATTTCCTCAGATTTGGATTCTAACCCGCCCGTAACATCGATATAGACAACACCGCCTATATCTGAAGGAAGTTCAACAGAACCCCTCTTGAGGATAATTACCTTACCTGACTTTCTTCCAAGAAGACCTAAGAAGTAGCCGTGCTCGAAGACTACATTTTGCCGAGGCCGTGGTACTGTCCTTCCTTTGCTGCGAACCGGCCCGGCCATGTCATCTGGGGACATCAATACGAATACAACATCAGCTTTTCGCGCGTACCTTTCGAACTTCTCGATGATGGTTAACCCTCGCGATGGTAGCTCAGCCAAAACCATCGGTTCCGGAAGGGATAGAGAGTCTTGTAGGAAATTCTTAAGTTCTAAGGTGAGTTCTCGGTCGTGACCATGGACGATAAATACTGAACTACTGGTTCCACTGACCCTGCATAGAGACTTGATCTTTTTAGCTACGTGATCGGGCATCACGCTCTTATGGCAGTAGCACATGTTCTCACCAGCATTAAACCACTGTTTAACGTGACGATCTTCGGACTGCGTTAGAGCCATAATTGGGATGTCCGGGCAGAAACGTCGAATATCCTTGGACAACAGTATACCGGTTTGATACCCTCCGGCGGTCTCGATCTCTGAATATAGCGATCCACGAGGCATCATCACATCGACGACAATACAGTCGTATTGCTGTGTCCTCACTAACTTAAGTGCATATTCGACGCTAGTCGCCTGCTCAACACTCATACCTTCAAGTTCCAAATAATCAATCAGATGGCGCAGCCGAAATCGGTCAACGTCCACAAACAGAATTCGAAGAGCGTTCATAACGGCATCGGGTCCCAAAAATTGCGTCCAAGACCAAGAGTTAAGCAAGAGTATATACTGTTGGACGTAAGTAGTCAATGTTTTACCAAGCTGTTCAGAATCGCACGTTTTGCTGCCGAACTGCCGTATCTCGTTGGAAAACTAGGAATTGCCCCAGAGAAAGGCTCCTATGGTAGGTCTCGAACCTCCGGCCCGCTGATTAACAGTTGGCTGTTAGAAGTCCCTTCGCCGAACCTGCTCCATATGCTTTCCAAACTCGGACAGCCGCCCAGAGTAGACTTTTCTGAATTTGCAGCGGTAGCGGGGGAAGTGTGGGAGGGAAACTTCCTTTGTCCAGAAGACGACGATTTTTTCTCGTGGACTGAGGCCGTGTTCCTTCGTTAGAATGTCAGGAATATTCGGATAGAGATGCTTGAAGCTGGCGACATGCACGGCTTTTCTCAGGTTGCGGTAGCGTTTTGGAACTCTGTCTTTCGCGGTATAAACCGGCACCAGCTTCTTCACGATTATGACCATTTTCTTACCCTAAGGGTTACCTACGCCTCCTTTCACCACATTTTTCACAAGAGGAAATCGAACTCGTATTGGTTCAACAAATCGTCCTTTCAATTTTACAATTCCTTCTCCAACATTAAGTAAATCAATATATTGTCTTTCTTCTTTTCCTAATTCAATACATTCAGACATAACTTTAATGTCACGACCACTTCCCAAATTCTGACAGATTTTGCAGTACGTGTTGGCTAAAATCGAACGACTCAACTTGCTCGGTTCCTGATCAACAGCAATCACTCCTTCTCCAAACTCCCGAATCATTCGAACAACACTCTCCATTATCGTTTCTTCACCCACTGCCGATTCCTTTCTCCCTGACAGAACGTGATGTGCTTCTTCAATCAGAATCATATGCTTCAGCCGCTCACTTTTCCCTTCCTGTCGTCGAAAGTGATACAGCCACAGCAACAAGCTTTCCACCAAAAACACTTTCTCAATCGTTGCAAGGTTGTCCATCTCCAGCACCACCTGCTCCTTGAGCAGCCATTCGATGCTGTTTTCTTCCCGGCTGTTCACGACCTGCCCCAAAACACTATTTCCACTCAGAGCTGCTAAAACCCTTTTCACCGAGCTCATCCACAACATTTCCCTTCCGCGCACGAACTCCTTGCTAAGTAGCTTCTCCAGATCCGCCATTGTCGGGTAGATCACTGCCTCACCCGCGTACACTCTCCAATCCCGGTAAAGCTTATCTATCCCCCGACGGATAAAATATTCCACACCGTGTCCAACGAAGAACGAATGCTTGATCACATCAACAAGCATGGCCAGCCAGTGCTTTGGATCAACGCCTCGTGGTGGAATCAGGGGGTTGAATTTGAATGGAGAGTTTTTAGCGCCGACAGACAGAGTTTTTAGTCCTTGATGCTCCGGGAAACGTCGAAGCTGTCGGTAGTTTTGTTTCCAGTCGAACACCAAAAAAGGCTTGCCATGTCTACCAAGCTGTCGCAGCAGCTGGAAACACAGGTTTGTTTTTCCGCTTCCGGTCATGCCCACAATGAGAATGTGCTTGTTTAGTTCCTCTTCTCTAAGTCCAAATCGTCCGTAACTTGTTGCTGGGTAAATCACATCTCCCAGGTAATATTCCCCGTCGGTGATTTTTGCCTGAGGAGGTGGAAGGCGAATTACTTTCCGATAATCAAGCTCAATCTGCCGTTCAGCCACCAACCGAATGAGCGATTCATTGTCCTGCTTCTCCCTCGCTGATTCCGACAGTAATCGTAAATACCATAGTGGCTTAGCTATCCCTGGCGCTTGACTTTTCAGTTTGCGCAGTATGTCATTTATTTCTTCTTCTTTTGCCATTGTAGAAGTTTACTCGTCAAGAAGCTTCAGCTTTTGTCTCTGCCTCTCAAGGTCACTTCTGGCCTCCCGGAGTTTTTCTGAAATGAACGACGTATCTTTGAATCGTTGCACCTGTTCCTTGCTCATTGATTCCTCAACTTTCATCAGATCCCGCTTCAAATCGGCTCGCGAACGCCAGGCCGGACCATGAATATCAGCATATTTGAGCCTTTCTATCTGGTCATGCAACTGTATGCGTAGATTTGCCATATCATGCAGAATTCCATCGCTGAGCTTCTTTCTTTCCCGGAGCTCGGCTTCCATTTCCTCTACCTTCCGCTCCAGGCTTCTGGCTGGCACCCGCAGCAGGGCATCGACTATATCGGTTGCTTTCTTTTTGCCTGAGCCCTTGTATTTTTTCATGCCATGGGTAATGTGCTCCCTCAGACAAAAGGCTCACCCAGTTCGTATTTGATTGAGTAGAGATATTCACAGACTCGTTTCCCTTTGTCGGTGAGGCAGAGCAGTTTCCTCTTTTTGTATTTCTCAATGATTATGAGATCATATGCCGCCAGCCGTCTGACCACCTTCCTGAGATGGGTGAGCGAGCCCTGTATCGTGCGATTGAGCTTCTGGCTGTAGGCATGCTGTGGCTTGCCTTTGTAGATGGTCACCAGCACCTGGCTCCATCTGGGCAAGCGGAGCTTATGAGGCATGGTTGTGGTTTGAGGTTTAGTTGTGGTGCGGATTGCCGGGCGGTAGCGTCACGGCCGGTTTGAGTTCATCAATCGAGGAATACCAGCGGTTGGCGTATTGCCAGTTGTATTCTCCGGCCGCGCTCGTTAAACGTGTTTCGTGGCGTTGGCAATCGGCGTGGAGCATAAGAGCAGTGATGTCATGCAGGCAGAAGTTCGTCAGAGCGATTCGGACTAAATCAAGGTTTGGATCAGCACCGAACAGCATGGCATTCGGAGCCTGCTTATGGGCTGCCATGAGTAACCTCCCGCTGCTGGCTCTCGGGTCGTAAATTGAAAGTGATTCATTGGTTGACGGTACCATAAGACCTGCCGCTCGTTCGGCCTCTTCATGCGGAAGCAGAAAAATCCGCTGTCTCATCGCTTCCGGCTTTGAGATGACGCTGTTAAGGTAGATTTCCCCGAGATGATCGTAGTAGTCAGAGCGAAGCAAATCGGGGTTGTATTCCGTCATGACTCTGTTGATGAAATAGCTGTTTTCGTGCAGCCATTCAAAACTGTGACTAAACCGCAGCATCATAGGCGCGCTGTTATCTGCCGCGAGAAACTGCAGCATTCTGTCCCAGGCAATCTCCTTGTCTTTGGAGTAGCTGCAAAAGACAGCATACAGCCTTTCGTAGGCCAGTCTGACTTGGTGGTTCATGGTGGGGAAGTCCGCCTACGCGAGACGTCGGACAGAATAATTGTCAATGGCGGGATGTTTTAGTTCGAGGGTAATATGAATCGTGCCGGCCTCCCGGATTACGGCCGCTATCTTCTTCCAGAGGCTCCAGGTATTGACTCTGAGATACTTCCCCTCTTTTGTCTCGATAATGTACTTGAAATCCACGCCGGCCAGGTTATCATCTCTATCTCGGTTGGTTATTTTCCGGATGCGCGAGATCTCCAGTCGCGGAATCTCCTCCCCCACCCGCAGGGTGTGATATTCCTGGAAGAGGTTATCAACTTCCACATCTTCAGATTTTGTTATTGGTTCGTCAGTCATAGTTTGTTCTCCCGGCAGCTTCAGATGTTCTGGATTCAAGCCGCCTGACCCGTTCAGAAATCAGATTGGTGAGGCGCTTGAGCCGTACGAGCTCAGCCTCCTGATCGGCAATCGACTCCTGAACGATGTTCATCTTGTCTTCCAGATCCCAGACTTTCTCACGCAGCAGGACAAAATCCATCGGTTGAGGCCGGGAAGTGTTTGAAGACATGTAAGTTAGAGGCGTCTGGAGATTATAAATATTGTGTCATCGGTCGGGCAAAACCAGCCATGAGGGGTCAGATTAAAACCCGCCACTTG
>CAZTBP010000024.1:0-63146 GCA_964612145.1 uncultured Ignavibacteriales bacterium
CGATCCTGATCCTGTGTGTGATCGCGCAGGATTTGGAGGCTTTTCTTCCCTTACTGGTCGCACTGGTCATCCTGATTGGAGTCCTGAAGTATGCGGTAGGTCTCCTGCCCTCCTGGTTGACCGGAAGAGCTAGTCGGTACTACCGAGGGCGGGTCAAGAACTATAAGGATCGCGCCAAACGGCGCGATAGTCGGGGGAAATAGCGTGGTGCAGCAGGCTCACATATTCGACTTCTGGCGCACACTTAACACGCTGGTAAGTAATAACTTATCTCTATTAGTAGGCCCCCCTACACCTCCCTGTTTGACTGGTGTATTGCTGTATACGCCGCTTTTTCAGGGCATTCCGGGATTGGCGAAACGAATACAAGGATGCTTCGTTCTCGTTCCGCTCCGCCGGGGAGAGGTGTGATGCCACGAGCGATCTACAAGAAGGGAGCCATCAGCCAACGAGAGAGAGTGTCGTTGGTGGCTGAGCTTCTCTTGGAGGGCGCCTTGAGGGTGATGGACTCTGATAGTCCAAAGGTTGACGAGACTGAGACAAAGAGGACGAGCCCTCAGCCAGCGACCACCTTGAGCAGGAATGACCAGTCAGCCAGAATACAAACAAACCCATAAGAAAGGAGTTATCCAAATGAAGAACGATTTTGTTGAACCAACTGCTGAAGAAACGTGGCAACACATCAAAAAGACCTATTGCCGAAACAGCCACCATGTGATCGCCCATGCGCCAGGCTATGAGGAGCACCTGGGTAAAGAGGTCGTAGTGATTGAGGCTCCGAGGCGTAACATGAAGACTGTGCGAATCGAGATCGACGGACTCCGGAAGCGCTGGCCGATAATGTGGCTGAGACCTATTGTCACCCAGGAAGTGAGAGCCGAAATGTGGAAGCGAAGCTAGCGTAAAACTATCGGGCAAAGGGTCAAGTTTCAAGCCGGTCTGTGTGTCGGGGCACCGCAGATCGGCTACATTTTTTATCCTGTGGACTTAGTACTTTACGTCGTCGGTGTCAAGTGATATCAAGACTCTGACAGTCAGCAGTTATTCCGGCCGCCCGCGCAGTCATCTTCCCCATCATTTAACTCGAACTGAATGGTAGTGTGATCAATACCGAAACGTTCACGCAGATCATTTCTAATGCAGGCGAGTAGTTGATCATCAGCTCCTCCCGGAACCACCAGATGGACTGTCAGAGCCGATTCCGTCGTGCTCAATCCCCAAACATGAAGATCATGTACCTGAGTCACGCCGGCTTTGGACTCTAGAAAATTGCGCACCGCTCCAACATCAATATCTTTTGGGACCGCATCAAGAGCCAGGTTGATAGAGTCTCGCAGCAGTCCCCAGGTACCGTAGATTATGACTCCGACAATTACAAGACTGACGACTGGGTCGACCCAGTTGGCATCGGTGTAACGGATTACAAGGCCAGCTATCACGACTCCAAGCGAAACGCCGGCGTCGGCAGCCATGTGAAGGAAAGCTCCCTTAATATTTAGATCTTCCTTCTGCCCCTTCATAAACATCAGAGCGGTTATAGTATTGATAACGACGCCGATCCCGGCAACCAGGACGATAATCATCCCCGCGACCTCAGTTGGTTCCTGGAATTTCCTGATGGCGTCCCAGGAGATAACGGCGGCGGCGGCAACAATTAACAAGGCGTTCAGGATGGAGGCCAGTATAGTAGATCGCCGCAGGCCATACGTATATTGGCCTGCGGGTTTCTTACCGGCAATCCAAATCGCTGCCCAGGCGAAGACAAGGCTGAGCACATCACTAGCGTTGTGGCCGGCATCAGCCAATAACGCCGAAGAGTTGGCTGTAAGGCCGTAGAATATTTCCACAGCTACAAACGAGAGATTCAGCGCAATGCCAACGCCAAACGCCCTGCCCCAGCGTTGAGTCCCGTGGTTGTGGTCGTGGTCTGCACTCATTACCCTGTTCCTGACTTACAATCGGCGTTGTAGGCCGCGTGGTACGACCTGCCGCATGATTTCAAGAGAGATTGACATTACGAATGTCATCTCAGCCTCAAAATTCGCAATGCACCGTAGAATACAACCACCGCAATAATACATCCTATAACCAAATCCGGGTACCGGTTACCGGTGAGACCGACAAGTATCCCGGCCACTATCACTCCGCAGTTGGCAACAACATCATTGATCAAACCACGAACGTTGAGATCGAAGTTGAGCGACCGAATATCTTCTACGTTATGGAGGGACATTCGGATCATCTGCTCTTCCGCCGGACAGTCCATTCTTGGAATGTTGTACTCAGATCTGACCAGTGACATTTGACTTACCTAAATGGCTTTTTCTCCTGTTTCTCCAGTACTTATACGAATAGCCTGATCGATCTTCCAGGAATAGATTTTCCCGTCGCCGTGGGCGCCAGTATGAGCATGCTTCTGAATTGTTTCGATTATAGTCTGCGCTTCTGCATCATCGCAGATGACATCAATCCGGGTTTTTCGTACAAAATCGGCGACATCATCAGGGATAATCTCTCCGGCACCCTCGGCACGAGTACGACCAAAGCCGCGAACATCGGTGACTGTCATGCCGGTCAGGCCCTCCAGTTTGCGGAGGGCCAAAGTGACATCGGCTAGTTTATGAGGCTTTATAAAGGCAAGAATGGCAATCATCTTCATTGCTCCCTATTCTTTAATGGTTTCCTGAGCGACAACGACTTCCGGATATTTTGCGAACCACCGGTATATAGACGGTATCACCAGCAGAGTAAGGATTGTGGAGGTAATCAGCCCTCCTACCACGACAATAGCCAGCGGTCGCTGTACTTCACTGCCAACCCCACTGGAGAATATCAGGGGGGTCAAGCCGAGTCCGGTGGTCATGGCCGTCATGAGCACGGCGCGCAATCGCAGCGAAGCACCCGTCACCGAGGCTTCATCATAGGACAGGCCGTCCCTGACCAATTGATTCAGGTACGTCACGAGAACCATTCCGTTCTCCAGCGCAATACCGAACAGCGCGATGAATCCCACTGACGCCGGAACCGAGAGATTCTCCCCGGTGAGCCAAAGTCCAACAATACCACCCACAAGAGCCAACGGGATATTCAACAGGATCAGCAATGAATTCTTGAGTGAGTTGAAGCTCGAATAGAGCATCAGGAACACCAGCAGCAGCGTCGCCGGAATGACAATAGCAAAGCGCTTGTTAGCCTCTTGCTGGAGTCGAAATTGACCGCCCCAAGTGACGAGATATCCCGGCGGCAAGTCTACTTCTTCGTCGATAGCGGCTTGAGCTTCTTCGACGAATGTTCCGATATCTCGTTCTACCACATTACACTGGATTGTTATGAACCGTTGGTTGTCCTCACGAGTGATCTGTCTCGGCCCTATGATTTCTCGCATTGTTACCAACTGTTCGAGCGGCACCCAGGCACCGGATGGCGCTTTGACCAGAATGTCGGCGATTTGCTCGGGCGTACTTCGATGTTCCTCATGATAGCGGACCAGAATATCGTATCGCCGGATACCCTCGAACAACTGTCCGGCAGTTGCGCCACCAACCGCTGCTTGAATAGTGCGCTGGACATCCTCGACATTGATGCCATACCGCGCGATGGCATCTCGATCGACGGTAATCAATAACTGAGGTGTGCCACTGATCTGATCAACCTGTACGTCAGCTGCACCGCGCACCTCGCCAATCACTTCCGCGATGCGCTCTGCCTGTGCTTTGAGTATCTCCAGATCATCACCAAACAGCTTGATGGCAAGTTCGGCTTTGATTCCCTCAAGCAGTTCATCGACCGTCATTTCGATAGGTTGCGTAAAATTAGTCTGAACACCGGGAATCTCCCCAAGCTGATCCCTGATGTAATCCTGCAGTTGTTCCTGGTTTTCGCCATGAGTCCACTGTTCGGGTTCCTTCAGCTGGATATACATTTCAGCGCTGTTTACCGGATCAGTATGGGCGCCAACTTCGCCGCGGCCTATTCGTGTTACGACCCCCGTTATCTCATCGACCTTCATCAACCGCCGCTCAACAATCTGCGCTATACGGGTTGATTCGGTCAGGGCTATCGATGGTGCCATAGTAAGGCGCAACACAATCGTCCCCTCCTGTAGCGATGGAGTAAATTCAGAGCCAAGTTGGGGAAAAATCACGCCACCTATTAGTAACAAGACGACGGCTAATAAAACGGAGGCCCAACGGAACCTAACAAAGAAACGTATGAGCGGTCGGTAGGGTATGAGCAGCCATCGCAAAAGACCGCGTTCTTCGTTGTCGCCGGATTTGCCTACCTTTTTGCCCCGCTTCATGAGCATCGACGACAACACCGGAGCCAGAAAGATCGCGAACAGCAATGACCCGAGCATGGCGAAAGCCACGGTATAAGCCAATGGACTAAAGGTCTTGCCTTCCACTCCCTGCAGGGTGAACAGCGGTATAAAGACGACGATGATAATGCCAATCGCGAAAATAATCGGCCGCCCCACTTCACCACAAGCCCGCGCTATCACGTGGAGCTTCGATTCCGCCGGATCTGCCTCGCGAAGTTTTCGCTCGATGTTCTCTACAATTACAATCGTTCCGTCGACGAGCATTCCTATGGCTATAGCAAGCCCGCCCAAGGACATGAGATTTGCCGACAGATCTATCCGTCGCATCAAAATGGCGGCAAAAAGGACTGAAAACGGAATGGCAATCGCCACAACCAGACTCGGTCGTATACCTCCCATGAAGAGAAGCAGAACAATCACTACCAAAATAATACCGAACAGCAGGGCATTAGTGACTGTGGCTACCGCCGCCTCAACCAGAGACTTCTGTTCATAGTATGGAACAATCTGAATTCCATCTGGAAGAGTCTTATTGATCTCAGCCATCTTTTGTTCAACACGGCCAATGACGGTGGAGGAGTTCGATCCGTACAATTTGACGACCTGTCCCGAAACCACTTCTTCCATACCGTTTCGGGTTTGCAGACCTCGGCGAATGGCTCCGCCGACCTTGATTTCGGCTAACTGCCCAAGATAAATCGGTGTGCCATCCTCGGTCTTGACCACAATGTTTTTGATATCCTCAAGTGCTGTGACAAGGCCAACAGAACGAATGATATACTCTTCAGCATTGCGTTCAAGAAATTGAGCGCCCACATTCAGGTTGTTTGCGATCAAGATATCTCGAAGCTCTTCGAGCGAAACATCATAACGAAGCAATTGATCAGGATGCAGTATCACATGGTATTGCTTTTCGTAGCCTCCGATACCTAGAACCTCGGTAACACCGGGTACCGTCTGCAGATTGAACTTCACGACCCAGTCCTGAATGCTTCTCAGCTCTTCCAGACTGTAAGTGCCGGTTGTGTCTTCCAGATAGTAGAATAAAACCAGCCCCATGCCGGTTGATATCGGACCCATTTCCGGTTCGCCGAAGCCTTCGGGAATCTGTTCTCGTGCCTCCTGCAGGCGCTCGCCGACAAGTCGGCGTGTGAAGTAGATGTCCATGTCGTCTTCGAAATAGATATTGACGACCGACAGCCCGAAGTTGGATATCGACCGGATTTTTGTAACGCCGGGCAGACCGTTCATGGCGGTTTCCACGGGATATGTTACATACTTCTCGATTTCTTCCGGAGCCAGCCCTTCAGTTACCGTGAATACCTGAACCAGATTGGGTGATACATCGGGGAAGGCATCAATTGGCAGGCGATTGTAGCTATAATAACCGCCGACCAGCACAATCAATCCGAGCACCAGAATCAACAGGCGATTTTTAAGTGCAAAATCGGTAAGTTTTTCAAACATGATTATCCTCCCGATTAGTGCGCATGGCCATCGCCAAACGACCCTTTTTGCATTTCAGCTTTTATGGTAAACCCGCCGCTTGCGGCAAAAACCTCTCCCGCCTCAAGGCCACTCAGTATCTCGGCATTGGTATGGTTGGTGCGGCCTATTCTCACCGGTTGGGCGCGAAATCCCTCAGGTGTCAGCACATACACGACCTCAGCATCGTCCATATGAAATATCGCCGACTTAGGGACCACGATCCGAACAGGGTAGGTATCGGTGGCGATCCGGCCTTCTACGAGGAGCCCCGGCCGCCACTTGCCGTTTGGATTGGCAAGCACAACACGAGCTGTGGACGTCCGCGTGTGTTCATCGACAACAGGCGATACGTAGGAAATCCGTCCGTTATCGTAGTGAACACCATGATCGGACGTAATCGCAGCAAGCTGACCTTCCTCAACATCGCCAAGATGCATCTGGTAGACCCTGAGATTAACCCAGACTGTGTCAAGATCGGCAATAATGAACGCCGGGCTGTCACCCTGATGTACTTCTCCAACGTTTATTTGCTTGTCGATTACTGTCCCGTCCATCAGGGCCGTCACATTATAAGGTGTCAGGCCTTCATTGCTTTCGACAATAGCAAGTACATCACCAGTGCGAACTCGGTCGCCGGTTCTCTTCAGTACTTGCTTCACCACACCGGTGAAGCGAGGGACTATATGGGCAATACGATCTCCATTGACGGCAACTTCACCGGGAACAAGAATCTCGTTGCGGACTGTGCCGGCTCCTGCCGTATCGAGGGTAATCCCGAACTCTGCGAGTTCTTTTGCTGAGAGCTGTACAAATTCCGACGCATGCTCATCATTGTCGTCATGAGTGTCGGCCTCAGCGTGATCATCGTGATCGTCGTTGTGAGAATCGGTGTGTTCGGTTGGTTGTGATTCTGTGGCCAACGTATCGTGATCATGGTCATGGTCATGGTCATCCTGCGCGAATACTTCTACCGGTGCGAGGTATAACATTATGAGCAGGAAGAGAGTAATTGATTTATTCCCCATGGCTATTTGTTCTCCTTGTCTATGTAAATGGCAGCTCCGGTCGTGCGTTCAATAGCCATGACCTGAGTATGTATATCCAGTAATACATCGTTATGTTCAAAACGAAGTTCATTCAAAGATCGCTCGGCTTCAAGAAGCTGCGTATACGGCACCCTACCGGCCTGGTAGGCATCCTGAAGAGTCGTATAAGCGTCCTCAGCTGTAGGTAGGAGCAATGAGTCAAGTTGATCGTGCCGCTGTACCAATTGCCTGAGTCTAAGTATCTGAGTTTGAACTTCGGCACCGATTTCCACCCGTTCGCGCTGTACCGTATATTCTAAAGCGCGCTGTTCTGCCCTTAGTTGAGCCCGTGTGCCCTGATTGCGGTTGAGCAGGGGAAGCGGGAGAGAAATGCCAAAGAGAAAAGAGTTTGAATTTGTTCCTTCGAGACGCTTATAACCGCCACTCAGAGAAATGGGTGGGCGCGCTTCGGCAGCTGCCAGCGATTGCTCGGCTTTCAAGAGGTCGGTCTCCTGTTTTAACAGCAACATAGTCCGAGTGGAATCCAGTTGGCTGTGAAGAGTAGTTGCCGTGTTCAAAGCATCGGAAAAGTCGGGTTCGGTATCGGCCACCACACTTGTGTTCTTGGCTGTTCCACTCCACAGCGCAGCCAACAATTCCCTGGCAGACGCAACCTCCTGTTCGGCTTGTTCAAGAGCCAGACGTGCGCGCTGACTTTCGAGAGTCGCCAAGAGTAGTTCTGACTGCAGAGCCGCTCCCTTCTCGATCCTGAACTGAATGTTTCCTACGATTGAGTCAGCGAGTTGCACGGAACGGTGAGCAAGGTTTAGCAGTTCCTGAGCATGAGCCAGACCGTAGAATCGCTCTTTGCTTTCTAAGTAGAGATCGAACGCAGCCAGCTTACCTTGCAAATGAACCCCTGTTATTTGGATTTTAGCTAGATTCTTTCTGGCGCCCCTCTGACCGAACAGTTCGAATTGCTGCGATAGTGTTACGGATATCTCAGATTCCTTGAGTCCCGGTGCATCCCAACCAACTTCCTCAGCTTCAAGTCCGAGGTCGGGATTGGACCATAATCCCGCCTGTTTGAGAAGTGCCTGAGCCGCTTCGCCACGAAATTCGAGTGCCCGAAAAGTTGGATTTCGAGATGCTACGAGCTTGATGACCTCTGAAAAAGTGAGAATCGAATCGGCTTCACGCGCCGATTCCACAGTTGATATGGTATCAAAAGGAGCTTGCCAGTTTCCAGCAGCCCCAAGTGAGCTCGTTATACCTAAAGAAATACTGACGCCGACAATTAGCAGTCGGCATAAAAATGTTCTCATATGTAATTCTCCCAAATGAGCAGAATGTTCGAATAGAACACTCCCCTTAACTTAAAAGGAGGGGTGCACTTTACCTGTGTTGAAAAACAGAAAAGGGGGATCAGCAGCGGATAACGGCGGAGGCCAAGCCTATCCAAACGGATGAGCAAGCGGGACCCGCATAGAAGAAATCGCCGCTCGACGAGAGAACATGGGGTGGAGAAACGAAACGGTCAATGCTTGTTGTGGGCCAAAAGGCATCAAAGACCTGTACGTCAGTCAGGCCGATGTTGGAGAAGGGAATTTGACGAAGAATTTGCTGGCGCAATTCTACGTCGATACAATCAAAACAGTCGTCGTGCTGAGCATGTTTGAGAACGCGCTCCTCATTGATAGAGCCAGGGCCAGGTACTTGATCGGATGTCTTACAACACGGTTGGCAAGCCGACTCTACTTTGATATGATCATCGGCACCGATACAGAGCACACTGCCAAACCCGCTGGTCCCAATACCGACCAACAGCGACACGCACATCACCAACGATGAAAGTTTGCGAGTTCGTTTTTTCATAATCCTTTATAATAATATCGACCAGCATGGTCGTCAATAACAACCTGCCTTAAACCCAATACGATCAGTTTCGTTCCAATGTTAATTTCTGTCGGAAAGTGACATTCCTCTCGACTATGGTTGCTGCCTCATGATTTACCGACTATATGATTGTCTTCCAACGACTTCCGCTTGACGTGGAATACCGCATTCTTACCGAAAACACGAATCTCACAAAAGTTTGGGGAGAGGAATATTGGCATCGTTTTCTCTAATTCATTATTCTGCAACAGATTGCGACAGCGCAGAATTCCAATATCACTCTCAGTAAACTTTCACGTCGACAGTCTTTCTGACTTTCTAAATGTATTACCCATGCTCGTGACGGTGGTGAAGGTCGGGCCAGTGGGGATGGGTGTGTTCAATCTCTTCGTGTTCGTGCCAGTGGGAATGACGCTTTGAAGCCAGAAGGCCGGGATGATCATGCGTGTGATGATCGTCGTCGTGACGATGCGAATGTTCGTGAGCCGTTTCTTCGTGAATGTGAACATGATGGTGCTGATCCCGGAAGAGGGCTGTCAGCGACGTCGCAAGAATGCACGCCGAAACAATCTGGATAGTCGAGATGCTTTCCCCCAGAGCTATCGCTGAGAGAGCCACGCCTAAAAACGGTGCGCTGGCAAAGAACATCTGAGCCCTGGTTGCGCCGAGTGCCTGCGCTGAACTGATATACAGCGTGATACTTGCGCCATATGATAACACGCCGACGACAAGTGCCCCGATTGTTACAACGGCCGAAGTTTCGTAGCTATGAAGGAATAGACCGATCAGGAGATTGACGGTCCCCGCAACGATACCTTTCCAAAACGTACTCTGTGATGGTGTGATGCCATCGATTAGGGCGGTGAAATGATTGTCTAATCCCCAACTCACACACGCTCCTGCTACCAGCAGTCCAGCCCAGACTCCGGCCATCCCCTCTCCGACAGAAAGCAATGTCCCGGCAAGGACAATTCCGACCACACCCAGCCAGCCAAACCGACCCAAGTGGTCGTGGAAAAAGATTCGACCAAGGAGAGCCGTCGCGACCATTTCGAAATTCAGCCACAAGGACACTGATGCTGCCGACGCCAATTGGAGGCCGAGTAATAGTAGAACTGGTCCCGAAATACCCCCAAAAGCCACGGCACCAAGAAGCAAACGCTGGTTTCGACGGTTCATCTTCCACGGCGGTCGCCAGGAGCGCCTACGCACCAAAACAGCCAGAACACCGGCAGCGGCCCCCAAATATAGCAATCCGGCCAACTGAAACGCAGTCAGGTCACCCAGCAAAGCCTTGCTGGCCGGGGTTGCCGCTCCAAACAGAGCTGCGGACAATAACGCCAGGGAAACCGGGTACAGAGATGAGTGGCGCGGTTTTTCGGACGATTTGGACATTCCTCATAATACGAAAACAACGCTATAGTTGAAGAGCAATGTTTGCGAACTCAGTCTCGGCAGCGGAACTATCTACGGTGACGTGAGTTATAAAGGGCATTGTCGGTACGGTTTTAGTTGATTTCCGCCAATAATGGAGTAAATTAGTCGACATGAAAATGGACAACCAACATAATCACTTAAGCCGGATCCTCAGGCTCGGTTTAATTGCACTGGCAGTATATTTCAGCCAGGTCTATCCACATGTCCATTTCCATCATACTCACGCTGAATACGACGCTCCGGTCAATCTCAGCACTCAGCCAATTGAGACTGAACCGTACCATTCACACCACGGTCACGGTCATGATGATTCGCCTCATGAGTCTGGCAATAATCATCACCATCATCAAGAATTTGAGCAACATGTCGACTGGCACCTGGTACGGACACACTCCAGCAGCATTCTCAGTCACATCAGTTTCGCGTATGTCTCGGTTAAGTCAGATACGGAGCCAGCCCAGACTTCATCACAGAGGTACTATCGAGTTGCCTCAACACCACTGCCGGATTTCATCGTCCCTGACGGAATAGACCCGCGTGGTCCGCCCGACCACGGGTAATCTCTTTCAGCTTCACTCAATAAAGACAATAACAATTAGATAAGGAAAGCATGTATGCTTACGAAAGCTGCGTGTGTTTTCTCCTTTGCGCTGTTCCTGGGCGCTATTTCCGGGGCTGCGAAGGCAGAAACCATAAGTATAAGTTTTGAAGATCTCGATAGCCTTGCTCGATCACAATCACCCGGCAACAAGATCATCGAGTATGAACTCGCGAGGTCCCTCGCTGAACGGGATGAGCATCTGCAATGGTCCAACCCTGAACTGGGATACGACCGCGAAGATGTTGATGTCTCCGAAGAATATCAGATAACTTTCGGCAAACGGTTTGCCTTGCCGTGGGCTTATCTCAAGAAACGATCAGCCTGGAATGAACGGATCAGCAGTGCCGAACTATCGCGTCAAGCAAATACACTTGCTCTCTTGGCCGATCTAAAGGCAGGCTATGCTGCGGCGCGGGTACACCAGCAGTACGTGACTCGACTGGAGCAATTGCGAAGTATACTTACCGATGCTTCTCATGTCGCTACGTCTCGCCATACCGAGGGGCATCTTTCAGGCATCGAAGAACATCTGATACAGATGACGGTTATCTCGCTGAATGCCAGCTATCAAGGCGCGACGCAACAGCAGCGCGAGGCTCTGGCTCACTGGCGAGCAGCCATGGGCTTCGATGTCGGCGACAGCCTGATTCTTACTACGGACATAGATTATCACGAAATCAAGCTGCATCCTGTAAACCACTACGCAGCTTTGATAGAGTCTCATCCGAGCGTGCAGGCCCGTCAGACACTACAACAGGCGCTTTCTAAACAGGCGTCAGCCTCTCGTGCTTCGTTTATTCCGTCACTAAACCTCTACGGCGGCTACAAGAAGATCGAGCCGGACTACGACGGCTATGTTGCAGGATTGTCATTGAGCCTGCCATTATTCAACCGCAATGGAGCCGAAGCTCGCAAATACGATGCGCAAAGCAATATCGCGGCGCAGGAAGCGGCGCTGCATCGCAGCCAGGTGGTTGGCAAAGTCAAAGCACTGATCAGCTCGATCACCGAATCGCAAAGTATGCTGGCCACGGTTGCTGATCACTTCGAGGAAGACCTCGAAGCACTGAACAATCTGCTGTATACGTATGAAGAGGGCTGGCTGACCCTTAGCGAATTGCTTAACGCCATTCAGATCGAAACAGCCGGTCTGGAGGACTACTACCACCAGTTGATCCGATACTACGAAAACCTGTTTGAACTTGAGGCTCTGACAGGGACATCGTTGGTCAGGTTCTGAGATGAGGAAATCAAGAATGAAAACACTACGAAATACAATACTACTCGTCATGCTTGGCGCAGTCCTGGTTTATGCCGGTGGCGATCACGACCAGGGGGAAGATGCCCACGACCATGCGGCGGAAGCAACATCTGATCACGGCCACGAACATGCAGAAGACACCGACAATGGTCAGGCTCACAATGATGATGTAGGGGAATCGAGAGCCGTCACGCACTGGACGGACGAGATGGAACTGTTTATGGAGTATCCCGTGATGACGGCCAATAAACCCGGCCGGTTCATTATTCACCTGACTATTCTGGACGGATTCCAGCCAGTGCGAGAGGGAGCTGTCAAGCTGTCGTTTGTCACTAACGACGGCCATTCCCATGATGTCGTCGAAACCGAGTTGCTCCGGGAGGGCATATTCACTCCGACAGTTGAGTTGCACGATGTCGGGAACTACGAATTTGCCCTTGTCTACAACGGCCCAGAGGTACGTGACTCGTTCAACATATCCGGCTTTGCCGTGTATGCGTCGGCTGACCAGATTCCTCATTCGGAAGAGGTCGAAATCGGTGATGAGATCAGTTTCTTGAAGGAACAGCAGTGGAAAATCCCGTTTGCGACCGCGGAATCGGAAACACGTGAGGTAAAAAGGTCCGTATGGGCCATTGGTGACGTACTACCAAGTCCGAACGCATACGTTGAGATCGTCTCTCCAGTTGACGGGATTGTTCACGTCGGGGAAAGTGGCAGGCTGGCATTGCCTGGAATCTTGGTGAAAAGAGGGGCGACGGTCGCAACCATCACCCCGCCGGTGCAGGGTCAGGGCTGGGCATCATCGCGACTGGCCTTCGAACAAGCAAAACGTGATTATGAAAGAGCCCAGCGCCTGAAGGAACGCCAGGCAATTTCGGAACGCGAGTTCGAACAGATCCGAAATGACTACTTGGCGATGAAAGCTGGATTTGAATCAGTTTCGGGCGGCGGAGAGAATGGCACCCTGGAGCTTCATGCCCCCATCAGCGGCAAGATCATCGAGTGGCAGGTCAGCCCCGGACAGCGAGTAAACGCCGGCGACAAGTTGATGGCCATTGTCGACCCGGAGATGGTCTGGCTGCGGGTCAATGTCTATGAGAATGATTTTCGCACGCTCGGCCAGCCGGTCGGAGCTTATGTCAAAGCCGACGGTGCGACCGGAGGTTGGTCTATCGGTGAGAGCGAGATGAAAGTGCTGACGACTGGCGGCGCGTTTGATCCAATTACCCGAACCGTTCCCGTTCTGCTTGAAGTCTCCAATCAGAGCAACCGACTCAGAGTGCATGAGTCTACGCCGGTGGAGCTATATGCTTCCGATGGCCACAATGCCACCGCCGTGCCAAAGTCTGCGCTTTATGAAGACGAAGGAATGGATGTGATTTTTGTGCAATCCGGAGGAGAGTCTTTTGAGAAGCGGATTGTGCAGGTCGGCCCGCACCACAACGGCTGGGTCGCGATTACACGCGGGTTAGGTCCGGGTGAGCGGGTTGTCACGACCGGAGGCTACCAGGTGAAACTCGCCGCAAGCAGTGCCGAAATCGGTCATGGCCATGCCCATTAACATACAGACTGGCAGAAAGAAGGTAATTCTATGTTAGACAAGCTCATGCAAGCCAGTCTGGACAACCGATTGATTGTCCTTATCGCGGCACTTGGCCTCCTCGTGCTTGGTGTAATCGTGACAGTCAGCATGCCGGTTGACGTCTTTCCTGATCTTACGGCGCCAACCGTGACGATTCTCACCGAATCACACGGCATGGCGCCCGAAGAGGTCGAGAAACTGGTGACATTCCCTATCGAGACGGTCGTAAACGGCGCTTCGGGTGTCCGACGCGTACGTTCCAACTCTATACAAGGGCTTTCCACGGTCTGGGTTGAGTTCGACTGGGGAGTTGATATCTACATCGCCCGTCAGATTGTGAACGAAAAACTCCAGATCATGCGCAATACACTACCGGAAGGGGTCGACCAGCCAGTACTTGCTCCAATTACTTCGATCATGGGTGAGATAATGCTGGTCGGTCTGACCTCCGACAGAACCTCACCGATGGAACTTCGTACGCTGGCTGATTTCACAGTGGCTCGACGCATTCAGTCGGTGCCGGGTGTGTCCCAGGTGCTTGTTTACGGCGGCGAAACACAGCAGTACCAGGTACTGGTCAATCCATACAAGGTTGCGGCACGCGACCTCACCCTCAATCATGTCCTCAAAGCTGTCGCCGAGTCCAACATAAATGCTACCGGCGGTCTGTTTATCGACAAGGGCCAGGAATATCTTATTCGGGGCCTTGGCCGGGTGAGAAACATCGACGAGCTTAAGAGAACCGTCATCACAACCCGCGACCGAGTGCCGGTGCTGGTACAGGATGTTGCTGAAGTGTCCGTCGGACCGGCCTTCAAACTGGGCACCGGATCGATCAATAACGAAGACGGCGTGATGCTTCTCATTGCCAAGCAACCTGAGGCGAATACGCTCAAGTTGACAGAGGAGATCCTCTCTACACTCGATAATCTACGCCCCGCACTGCCGCCGGACATCAAGATGCACACTGAGATCTTCCGTCAGGCGGATTTCATTGAGACAGCGATCAACAACGTGATTCATGCCCTACGCGATGGCGCGATACTGGTGACTATCATTCTTTTTCTGTTCCTCGTGAATGTGAGAACTACAGTAATCTCCGTACTCGCCATTCCGCTGTCGTTGGTCGTGTCGTTTCTGACCTTAAAGGCCTTTGGCATGTCGGTCAATACGATGACACTAGGAGGTATGGCTATCGCAATCGGTGTTCTTGTGGATGATGCCATCATCTATGTTGAGAACGTCTATCGAAGGGTGAGGGAGAATGCCGGTAAACCGCCCGAGCAACGCAAGCCGTTTACGGAAGTGGTCGGTCGGGCTTCAAGTGAAATCAGATCGCCCATTGCGATGGCGACATTTATCGTCATTGTCGTGTTCATACCGCTATTCTTCCTAAGCGGAGTTGAAGGCCGGATGCTCAAGCCGCTGGGATTTGCCTACGCAATCTCAATCCTGGCGTCACTCCTTGTTGCCGTAACCGTTACTCCGGCGCTGAGTTCGTACTTGCTTCGGAATACTGAAAAGCTCAAACACCACGGCGACAGCTGGCTGGTGCGAAAGCTGAAGCTGCTCTATGAGCCGAGCCTGCGGTTCTTCCTCAAGCGCAAGGGATTAATCATATCTGCTTCAGCTGTACTGGTAATAATCGCCATCGCGATCCTGCCGTTCTTTGGTCGTTCGTTTCTACCGGAGTTCAACGAAGGCACATTCAATATCTCGCTGGCAACGGTGCCGGGCACGTCTCTGGAGGAATCGCACAAACTCGGTAAGATGGTTGAAGGCATCCTGCTGTCAAATGATGCCGTGATTTCGACGGCCCGCCGGACCGGCCGGACCGAACTCGATGAACATTCGCTCGGTTCCCATGCGCACGAACTCGAGGTCCAGATCGATCTTTCTAAGAAATCGAAGACTGACCTGCTTGATGAACTTCGTGAAGCGCTCACGCTCGTGCCGGGAACGAACATCACGATCGGCCAGCCGATCTCCCACCGCATTGATCACATGCTTTCCGGCACCCGGGCGGCAATAGCAGTCAAGCTGTTCGGGCCAGACCTGTACTCACTCCGTCGCTATGCCGAGCAGATCAAGCAGGAGATGCAAGTGGTCAACGGCCTCGTTGACCTCTTCGTCGACCAGCAGACCAACGTGCCTCAGGTCCGAATTGAGGCAGACAGGGAACGTATGGCCATGTACGGCCTACGCTCGGCTGATCTCGACGAATTGATTGACGTAGCCTTTCTGGGCGCGAAAACGTCGCAGATTTACGAAGGTGATCACCGTCACGATTTGGTTGTGCGCTACGCAGCAGATTATCGTGGCGATCTGGAATCGATTCGAAAGACCCTGATAGACGTGCCGACCGGCGGGGCGATTCCGCTGGAGATGGTTGCCAACATTCGTGAAGAACGCGGCCCGAATTACATCAGTCGTGAGAATGTCCAGCGGAAAATCGTGATTCAGGCCAACGTCGCCGACCGCGATCTTCGTGGCGCGGTTGAAGAGATCAAATCGAAGGTGACAGGCAACATTGAGCTACCGCAGGGTTACTTTATCGAATACGGCGGCCAGTTCGAGAGTGAAGAGGAAGCTACCCGTACGGTCACTTTACTTAGTATCGTGTCGATCATTGCTATTCTCGTCGTACTCTATCTCGAATTCGGTAATTTTCGACAGGCGACACTCGTGATGGTAAACCTGCCACTGGCTTTGATCGGTGGAATAGTGAGTATCTTCTTCACCGAAGGTATCATCTCCATTGCGTCACTGGTTGGATTCATCACTCTCTTCGGTATCGCCGTGAGGAACGGCATCCTCATGGTCTCGCACTACAACTTCCTGATGGACGAAGAAGGCAAGTCACTCTTCGATGCTGTCGTGCAGGGATCAATGGAGCGGCTCAGCCCAATCTTGATGACGGCTATGACGACCGGTCTGGCGCTTGTTCCGCTAGCCCTGGCGGCCGACAAACCGGGCTCCGAACTGCAATCTCCTATGGCAATTGTCATTCTCGGCGGTCTGATCACCGCTACGTTCCTGAACCTGGTGGTGGTCCCGGCCCTCTTCATGAAGTGGGGCCGCAAACCGATTTCAGCGACTGAAGCACAATAATCATGGGATTTGGACCCGGGCGAGTCAAATCTCGCCCGGGTTCGTCTGGTAGCGACAACGCCCTGGGGCGACTATCCTATTGTTTTCCAGCGAGTTCCGCTTGCAGTAGAGTATCTGGTATTCACCTCAATCGTGAATTCTACAAAAGTTTGGGGAGAGTGATATTGGGGCCGCATTGATTTGAAATTGGCCCTTTCGGCAAGGATGTCGAAAGGGTTTTTGTATGTGGGACAAAGAGTTCCGCGCGTAAACGTCGAGTTCGATAGTACCTTTCGGAGTAGTTTAGCCTTTCCCTCGGGCGATTGCTGCAAGTACTTGCCGTACGCCGAATTGGCAAGTTCTAAAATCCGGACGCCCATTTCGTAGTAATCGGCGGAGGCATTCTCCAGCGCACCAAGTTGTTGCCGAATCTTGACGAGTTCTTCCTGCCATTCCGCGGACTTCCGCTCCCACAGTTCGTCCGATATCGTGCCCGATAGCTTGTCTTCGTACGCCTTATCCAACATCCCCTGAAGACGGGACTGGCGGCGGCGCAGGGAATCGGTGCTCTGGTGCCGGTGGGCGATCTGGTCTTTCTGGCTGGCCCGAAGCGCCTTCTTGATGTCCTCGACGGTATTGGAATCCACGCGAATTCGACCGACCGCCTCAGCGAACAGCTGATCGAGCGTGTTCTGGTTGACATATGTGTTGCCACACTTGCCGCGATACCCAGTGCAGTGGTAGTAGATGTACTTGCCCTTCTTCATCTCGGCTGTCATCGCACAACCGCAGATTCCGCACTTAACAAGTCCAGAGAATGCGAAACTGTGAACCGAAGGTGTGGCGGACCGCCCACCGGATAGAACGCTCTGTACAGCGTCGTAGAGCTTCCGAGTGATGATAGCCTCATGCGTACCGAGGTAGCGTTTGCCCTTCCAGTCGAACTCTCCACAATAGATTGGATTCTTCAGGATTCGGTGGATGCCAGCCTTGTTGATAGCCTGTGACGTACGAGAGAAGAGCCCGGAATCTCGAGCGATCTCTGCGAGTTTCTCCAATGAGTAGTCACCGGTGGCGTATTTCTCGAAGAGTTCACGGATCAGGGCTGACTTCTTCGGATCCGGAATAATGGTGTGAGTGGCTTTATCGTTAACATATCCTACTGGAGCGCGGTGGGGCCACTTCCCTTGCGCCGCTTTCTCGCTAAGGCCCTTCTTGACTTCTTCAGACAGGTTATCGCAATAGTTCTTAGCCATCAGAACACGGATGCCATGCATGAATTTCTCTGTTGACTTCGAATCTTGCGAGAGGACGGTGCCCTCTTTGACGAAGTGCATGTGGATCTCGAACTCATCCAAAGTAACCCAGTCCCGAATGTTGCGATACAGCCGGTCAGTCTTCTCGACCAGGATAGCCTTGCAGTCAGGGTGCTTTTCCAAATAGCTTACCATATTGCCAAACGCGGCACGACCGGCCCGCTTGGCGGTCTCCACATCAACGAACTCCTCGGCGACTTCGAACTCGTTAGAAATGGCATATTGATGGCATAGCTTCAACTGGGCGGGGATTGAGAAGCCCTCTTTCTCCTGCTCCTTCGACGACACCCGAGCGTAGATGACGCATTTCATTTCTTCGGTCCCCTCCCGGCTAACAACTTTTCGATGTGATACGACTGGATCTTATTGGGCTTCGTATGCCTATTGAACCAGCGACTAACTGTCGCATGAGTAACTCCCAGTATCTCAGCCAATCGCTCCTGGCTGATCCTGTTCTCCAGCCGATACTCTTCCAGTCTTTCAATGATCGTTCGCATACCGAAAAAGTATATATTTCTATATGGAATGTCAAGAGCGATTTTGGTGCCTCCGGAGGAGTTTATCCAAGGCCCGGGCTTCGGCTTCTGTCAGGGTCTGGTCGGTTTTTGCCGAGAAATCTAACGACCGAATGACGTCTGCCACCCGAAACTGATCCAACTTACCGTAGCTGGTCAGGGTGGTCCCGATATTCTCGTGCCCGAGATTCTGGCTGACGGCCCGGAGTTGTTCGCCGGTCTGAACATACTGCAGAGCCAGATGCACGTGGGCGTGTCGATAGGAATGAGGATAGTAGTAATCCAGGCCGGCTGCTTCAGCCCGTGTCCTCAGTATGTGGCGAATCGCACCAGTGCCGCGCCAGAACACCGGTTCTATCCCCTGACGCTCGAATGAGAAGACGCCGTCCCCTTGGCGGACTTTGGTTCGGGGAAACAACGGGTTAGTGCTGCCGAACAATTTCATTTCTTTCAGGAAACGTGCCCAGCCGATCACGTGATCCACGAGTTCCTGATCAAACGGCACGAGATAACTATCGAACGACTTGCCGAATTTCGTGTCGACACCTTGAGCAGGTCTCTGCTGGATCGCCAATCTACCGGAGTCGAAACATCCGAGCGGCAGCGTGGCCACCGCCTTGTCCCGCATCCCACTGAGGAATAAAAAGGCGATAAGCGCTCGGTCACGCTGAGCGATCTCATCTACGGGCTCGATCGACGCCGTCAGCCGTTTCACGTACTCCAACGACGGATACTTGACTGGTGCAGGACTACTCAACGCCTGCACTGTCTTCCGGTCCAAGGCCAGATAGGAGATGGCTGCGGCCGTGACCTTCGACTTGTACCCCTGCTGAGTCGATAACCACTGGAAGAACGACCGAAGATGCTGCAGACAGTGGTAGCGAGTATTAGGCGACAGCTTGCGACCTCCTCCCTGGACTTCTTCCAGATGACGCTTGAAGTCGACTGCCTTTTTGGCAGAGAACCGTCCGAAATCCTCGTGTTTCGTGAACTCTTCCCAGCGGCTGATGTCTCGTTCCTTGGTCACGATTGTTGACTCCTGAAACCCCTTGGCCTCACGGAGCCACTGGAAGTAACTCCTCTTCACTTTCTCGTTCTTTAGATTCGCCATTAATCACACTCCTTCTTCTTGCTATTCACACGGTGATGGGGAGACCGATATAATCTGCCCTTTGGCGGTGTCGCTGTCGGCCGTTTGAACGCTTTCTCCGACATCTCGAGTGGTGATTCTGACCATTCGGCTTCCGCATTCCGTGCAGATACCGCGGCGCAGAACCAGTTCTTTCCCGTGTCCCATTGACTGGCCGGTAAAGCTGATTTCTACCGACTGCAATTTCGGCAGGCGAGGACATCGACACCGGGGGCAGAAGAACTCATCGGGCTTCAATGGGTGCTTCCGTTTCGCCAGCATTTTTTGCAGGAAGTCCTTGGCGATTTGGCCAAGGAACAGGAAGACGTGCGCTTCCGGATCGATCGGCTCCAGTCCCTGTTTCCGCCAGCGGAGCACTGTTGAGGAGGTAACTTGTAGTACCGCTGCGAGCTCTTTTGTCGAATAAGATCGTTTCGATCTGATGAGCCGCACACGCGCGGCCTGACGTCTTGTCATGGCTGTTCACTCTCTCTATCCCACTCTTGGAGAAGGGCGAAGAACTCTCCCAGGTTGCGGCAAATCTCATCATACTCTTCACGGCTAATCGGCTTACCGAGAAAGGTGAGAGGAGAGTCGTCCTGATCCGGGACGGTGTTGTCGGTTGTGGGGCTACCGATATGCCTGGAAGAGTTCGCCAATGCCTGCTCCAAAACGGGGAAACCCGGAAGGCAGGTTCGGCTATGAAGGTACCTTCCGGGTCCCGACCCTCTCGGGTCTACAATTCGCCAGGGTGCCGAACCTCTTGGCCTCACCCTTCACTGGCGAAATTTCCGTGGCCGCTTGAGGAATCTCTTTAGGGCAGCAGGCAGATTAGCGTAATCCGCCTTGGGAACGACAGTTCAGTTGTGAAAAAAGTCGAACGGGGAAGGGGAGACGGAGGCGAAATTTCGTCGTCAGCTACTGACGCTCCGGTCGTAGAGGATTCTGAAGCGGGTGTGGTATCCGTTCCTTCTTTCGTACGGTATCGGATCACTGTCCAGTCGGAAGTACGCTTTGAGGGTCTTGCGGAGCCGCTGAAAGTCCTTCGGTTCCCAATTCTTGGTTCGCTCAGGTGACTGCCTCCGGAGGGTGCCACCGGCCTCCGCTAAATCGACCAAAAGATCCCATAATTGGTTTGGCATTTTCTTCTTCCGATCCTCAAAGCCCATATCGTAGGCACTGGCCGCATGGGTATCATCACCTACAATGATCTTGGCGGCGTCTGTCCCGACAATTTCGATCGTGATATTGGACCATTGGGTACCTGCTGGTAATTCCCAGTCGCGGTTCGCTGGACGCTCGCTGTCCGAAGTCGACGCTGTATCTGTAATCATGCTGAGCAGCGATTTCGGGGGAACGCCCGATCGTGCGATCAGACCCTTATTCGTGTCCACGAACTTCTCCAGAACACTGCATACTTGCTGACCATGGGTCTTATGAAGATCAAACAGCCGAGCTGCGTTGTCGTCAGCTCGACCGTCGAGTGAGGTGACAATTGATGCCGCCATCCCGTGCGTTCGATAGAATTCAAAGGCGTCCATCAGCTCAAATTCACGGGCAGTCCGGATCAGCAGTTCAACCATACTCCGGTCCATCTCCTTCTCAATTGGCTCAACCGGTAGCCTGATCTTGTACATGTCCTCGGGGTCATCTTCATCCAGATCATGATAAACAGTCGCGAGACGCCGGCCGATGCATTGTGAGCAGACACCGCAGTGGTTGTTGATCTTCTCGCCGGAACGGACGTGGCTGCAACTCGTCGTATGCTTCACAAGCCCCTGCATGCCGTACTCCTTGATGATCTCGACGATATCTGCTTTCGTCTTCCAGAATAGGGGATTATCGACCCGAAACTGTTTGTCGAATACCTGCGACAGGAACTTCTCCATGCCCTTCAGTGATTGAGGGTGAGTGGTGCGACTGGCCCGGGACCCTTTCACCGACTCTGAGGAAACGAGATTGCAGCTGGTAATCCCGTTTTCGCAGAACGCGATCCGGTCGAGATTGTGCATGGCGGCCAGTGCAGCCGCCAGTGAGGAGTAGAGGAAAGAACGAGTTCGCTGATGTGTATCCTTGGTTAATTTCTCCGCCTTATTCACCAGTACCGGAACGTGCAGCAACGGTGTATTCAGTTCGGCTTCCGTTCGAAAATCCGATAGAAGATCACGCTGGACACCATATGTCTGGGGAGCAGGCCGGTGACTTACCAGTACTACTTTCCGCTTCTGGCCGAGAACTGATTCGCAGACACCCGCGAACGAGTCCAACCCGCCTGAGTAGAGCAGCACCTCGTCCGCCGGAAACCATGGCTGGCCTTCATCGAATTCAAAGTAACCAGGCAGAGCTATTTCCTCGGTCAGAGGGCGGAACGTGAAGTCGTAATAATCGTCTGATAAGAATGTCAGCAGGTTAATTAGGGCTTCCTTTGTCTCAGGGGCATTCCACAGATCGAGGTTTCGGACAGGAATGTAATAGTGGAAATCGCGCCGCCACAGGGCCCCATCGCCTTTCAGAGCCGGGCCACCGCGAGTCACGCTCTGATCACCAGCGTACACGTAGCTGGCTATTTCAATCAGGTCAAGTATGGTCGGAGGGAGGTTTCTTACCAGTTTGCGGCTGATACTGTAATACTTAAGATTGACGTTTCCATATAGAGGGGCCGTATTCAAAATGACCTTTGCAGTCTGCCGCAGATGCCTTGGTGGCGGTTCGGGTCCGCACCAAATACCAACCGGGTCATCCATTCTTCTGAGCCCCCCGCTTAAATTCCGACTGGATCTTCTTGAATGCCGTATGGGCGAACTTTGACACCTCCATATGCGTCAATCGATCTTCCCAGCGGGCCTTACCGAACCATCCGGGGGAGAATTCGTCGGTGATGCGAACAGTCTGCCTGACAAACAGGTCGAATGATTTTCCGAACTCGGAGTGTTTGTCGATGTTCGCGAGCGACTTGCTGATGCCCACTCTGGCGGGTGTCGCTCGACCAAGGTAGTAGCTCAGGTATTTCTGGGTGAAGCCAACGAAGAACTCGTGCATTGTGCGGCCGAGATTCTGACCGCTCAGGCTGGTTTTTAGTGACTTACCGGCATCGCCGGATTCAAGGCCGAATAGCGTCTGCAGTGAGGAGCCCGCGGATTCCATGAGGACACGGGTGAAACTTTCCTGGGCCATGTAGGCAAGGTCGGAGTGAGCGCGAACATCAATGGCGGCACGGGTCGCCCGTTCCTGAAAGCTGCCAATGTAGTCGAATAGCGAGGCGTCCTGACCAACATCGAATCCACTCTGCCGTAATGCTGTTGTCGGGTTCTTTGACTGGAGAGCATCGACGAAGCGGAAGATAGTGGTCAGAGTCTGAGTGAAGCCGGCATCTACCGGGACCTTGCCCAGCCCGGTGTAAGCCGCCCAGAATGTCTCCCGTGCGACTTCGTCGATTGGTGCTCCGCTGTCGAGAAGTTGCAATACCTTATCCCAACGTTGGGATCTTGGTAATCTGCCGAGTCTCAAATGTCCCATATTGTCTTTCTCCCTTTACCCTCAGGTTGGGGGAGTTCAAGGAGTCTGCAAATCACACACTGGCCCATTTTTTTCATTGATGACTGAAACCGACTCCGAGCGGTATAGCTCGCGAAGATTTCCGAGATAAGTGTGCCCCAAGTGTGACTCCTTCAAGCTGAACGTCTTACTTACAATTAAACTGCCGTGGGCTATTTCGCAAGGTGAAAGTGTATGCTCCAGCAATATACGTTGTCGCTATCGGGCCGGAATCCCTTGCGGAAGCCGCAACCCACAACTATCTTGGTCAGGCGTCGAGGTACTACTCTTGATTTGGCAATGGCGCTTCGATATGCGCGAAGTCATGGGCATATAACGCAACAGACGGAAGCAATCACCAGTGAGCGACAAGCAGAGGCGGGGCGGCAGCCTCTCACGCGTCTAAACAGCAACGATTTGACTTGGAGGCTTGGCGCTCTCTGTACTTGGCTTCTTGTATAGCTTGGGGATGGCCTCATGAGACCCTCAGTGTGCTTACAATGTGAGCATTTTCAGCAGCAGGCATTCGAAGTAGGGAGCGACCATGACCAGTAATTTGTCTTCTGCCCATCCACCCTCGCCTGATTACAGATTGCTATGGGCAAAGAGCACCCCCCGGCATCCGCTCTGGAAGCACATGCTGGACACTGCGGCTGTTTCCATGGCTCTGCCTTCGCCACTTCTAACCTTCGGGTGGCCTGCGCAAGCCGTCGCGCTGCTGGTCGCACTTCATGACATCGGTAAGGCCGACGCAACTTTTCAGCATCAGGTAGCAGATTTCTCGGACGAACTGGAATCATCAGGTTTCCGCAAGACTGCCGACAAAAGATACCGCCACGAACGTTTCTCCACGGCGTTTGTGAAGCAGAAGCTATCGAACGTGCACCCAGCCCTTGCCGATGCCATATCCCGGGCGTTGGTGATTCATCACGGGCACTTCGAGGACGAACCGACTCGTCCCGCCACTTACGGAGAGGCCCAGGACCAGCTGTATGACATGCTTCGGGCCGTACTCGGCGTGAGTACGCTGCCGGACGAAATTCCGTCTAATCTTAGTGCCTTCGGGATTCGGCTCGCCGGTCATCTTGTACTTTCCGATTGGATAGCCAGTAACGAGGATTTCATTACCAACGCCCGCTTGGACGCAATTGACGACCCTCCAGGCTATTTCCAAGCCGCGTGTTCGGTGGCGAACGACTGGGTTTCCGCACTCGGCTTAGATCGGCCGGGAAGACCCGGGCAGGCTGATCGCATCGTTGATTCGCCACGACCAATTCAGCAGGCGTTACTCGATGGCGATATTCCGCCGGGATTGGTCATCATCGAGGCCCCCATGGGTGAGGGCAAGACAGAGGCGGCTTGGATCTTGGCGGAAAAGTGGCGCCACAACGGGTACCGGGGCATGTATATGGCCTTACCGACGATGGCTACGAGCGACTCCTTACACCGGCGCTATCGAGATGATTACCTCCGGATGATAGGAGACGGTGAGGATACAAAACTGGTTCACGGCATGGCGTGGCTGCGGGACAGGCGGGAGCCCGAACGATCCGCCGAGGTAGGAGAGCAATCGGAAGAGGGAGTTCTCGCCGCCGCCTGGTTCAGGCCGACCCGCCGCGCTATGCTTGCGGCCCATGGCGTAGGGACGGTCGATCAGGCCATGCTCGCAGCAATGCATGTGAAATTTGGATTCCTGCGGCTCTCCGGCTTGGCTGACCGCGTCCTGGTTATCGATGAGATTCACGCCTACGACTCATACATGAGCGCAATTATCGAGCGGTTACTTCAGTGGTGTGCCTGTCTCAAAATCCCAGTAATTTTGCTTTCAGCAACGCTCTCGTCGGCACAGCGCACAATGATGATCGAAGCCTACGGTGCTACAACCACCGTCCGAGGGCGAGACGACCCGTATCCGCTGATCACAATGGCTGAACCAGATAGGGACGCCAACTCAATCCGGACTGACGCGTCGTCGAGTAGAACTCTTGAAATTCAAAGCTATCCTGGCCTCCTTGGTGACGCATGTAGCGTTGCCGCCATGGGAGCCGATCTGGTGAGCGACGGTGGCTGCTGCTGTATCATCGTGAATACGGTCAAACAGGCTCAGGCCGTATTCCGAGAAGTGGCACTACCAGACAGTGAGAAGCTCCTGTTCCACGCCCGTTTCACGGCCTCCGACCGCGAAGGCATCGCCGATAATCTTCTGATGATGTTCGGTAAGCACCGGTCCAAACGTCCCGATAGGTTCGTGGTAGTCGCAACTCAGGTAGTTGAACAGAGCCTCGATGTTGATTTTGACTACATGATCAGCGAAATCGCTCCGATCGATCTCCTCCTACAGCGTAGTGGCCGCCTCCATCGACATCACGCGCGACCGTTTCAGCCGATCCTGCACGTGCTCTTGCCGGAGCAAGGAGTAGCTCACTTCGGCGGGACCGGCCGTGTATATGCTGAAAAACCGCTCTTCAGGACGCTGGCAATATTGGACGGCCTACGGAAAGTCGACTTACCTGTAGATTTCCGTCAGTTGATCGAGCGATGCTATGGGGCAGATGAATGGGAACAGAGTGCGGTAGACTGGAAGGTAATAAGGAAGGCTGACAAGCGTTGGGATTTCGACACACAGATGCTCCATCAACAGGGCCGACAGTTTGCGCTCAATGAACCGAGCGCTCGCAGATTCCGACCGGTCAATAACGCCCCGACGGGTGATGACAGTGACGACGGAAACGGATGGCGGGCAAGAACAAGGCTCGGTGCGAATGACCATACGGTAATACTGCTTGAAGAAACACAGTTGGCCAAACTGGAACAAGAAAATCTGTCTATGAGTCACGTCGTGACGCTTTACCAACGTTCTGTGAAGATGCCATTTTATATGCCTATTCACAGCCCTGCCCCGGGGTTCAAAGCTGCCGTGGAGGGCAAAGCGAAGCTGAAAGGAGTACTACTGCTGCCACTCTCCGAAAACGGGTTCTGGCACGGCATCGACGAGAAGGGAAATCAATATGAAATATCGTACGACAGACAACTGGGCCTGCTGGCCGGGAGGGCTGAATGAAGCAACCTTCGTTTAACGTGCTCACAGAGCCGTGGATACCGGTAATTCGGTCAGACGGCGCTCGTGAGGAACTGGGTATCGTGCCCTGTCTGAAGCAGACGCATGAACTGCGAGAGATCCGCGACCCGGCACCAATCATTGAGTTCGGTCTATATCGACTGCTGGTTGCGTTCGTGCTCGACGCCATGATTCTTGCGGGACGCCGCCCTGAGGATGCGCTTGACTTGCAGGAGATCATCAAGCAGCGCTGCTTCGATTCCCAGATGATTGATGACTATGCCAAGGGGTGCGGCGATGTTTTCGACCTATTCCATCCCGAGCGGCCCTTTTTGCAAACACCCATGCCAAAGGCCAAACCAAAGCCGTTGGCCGGCCTTCTCCCAGTTGCACCGAGCGGTACAAACGTCAGCCTCTGGCATCATGATCCCGAGACTGCCATGAGCGCCACAGCTGAGGTGGCATCTCGCCTGCTGACAACAATTGCTCCGTTCATGACAGCCGGGGGAGCAGGATTGAGCCCATCGATAAACGGGTCACCGGCGATTTACGTTCTGCCCACTGGGGACAGCCTGTTCGAGACGATTGTGCTGAACATCCCGTGTCGAAGAAACCTCGATAGCGGCGATGGCGTCGCCGCATGGCAGAGCACCCGGGATCCCGGAGGGGAACGTGTGCAGGCAACGACGGTGGAAGCTCTGACTTGGCGTCCGCGGCGCATCCAACTGCTACCGGAGGTCGCCGATGGTAATCGCATCAACGTCCGTCAAATGCGATTTGAGAAAGGCGACAGCACCCGGCTCGATTGGATTGATAGCAATCTTGCCTACCGCTACGGTAAGGACAAACCAAAACCAGTCCGAATGCGCGAAGGCCGGCCGATGTGGCGGGACGCGGGACCGCTTCTCCTATTGAATCCGGCAGAGTATGGCCGAGGGGATAACAAGATTTCATTCAGACGGCCGGATGTTGTCGAGCAGGCCTTTGCTATCGCGGGTGCAGAGGAGCCTCTCGTAGTAAACGCTTATGGGATGCGCACCGACTTGAAGATGAAGGTCTTCGAGTGGGCAAAATCAACGTTCTTTATACCGGCCGGCCTCGGCCGTTCCACCCGCCTGGGTAGTCTCGTCCAGCGAGAACTCGATTTGGCCGACTCAGCGGCCAGGCTGCTACGCATGGCGGTCTTAGGCCTGTCACCTGAGTTTGGTCGCGAAGAGCGGAAACCACCGGGTAAGCGTAAGGCATGGGAAAAACGTTCAGTACGCCGCCTCGCCGACCGCTGTGAGCGGGCCTACTGGCAACGTCTCGAACCGCACTTCCAGCCTCTCATGAACGCCTTCGCCGCTCTGGAGCCGGATGCCCCGGATGATCCGGATCTGATCAAGACCACCGCACACGATTGGCGAGAAAGTATCCGACGTATTGCCATCGAGCAGTTTGAACTCGCCGCGAAAGATATGGATGCCGATAGCGCGGCGCTGGAACGTCAGGTGCTGGCTCGAAACAAACTATACAATGTCCTTAGGAAGGTGCTTACATGACAACTACCGAGAAAACCCGCGAAGAGCTATTTGTCGAGCGCATCGAAAGGCTCGATTCGGGCAAACTCGCCATGTTGCGGCGGGGATGCGGTGCGCGTGACCCGGTCGAGGGCAGGTGCCCCTGGCTGATCGGCCATATCCACGGTGTCGCACCGGAACCTGCCGCGTTCCTGGTCGCCAGTTTGCTCGCCCAGTATAAAACGGCCGACATTAGAGCCCGTCGTCACCGGATCGACGGCAACTTCGGGACTACTTGGAAGAGAGCAATTGCGGGAACGAAAAGCGATTCGATTCGTCGAAGATTCGGCATCCTCCTGGACGCGGAATACGATCCGTGGACTGGCGAGGGGGACTTGCCATACCGGCTCCGACAAATGGTCAAGTTGGCGGCTTCCAAGCGAGTCGGGGTGGATTGGCCGACTCTTCTCAGCGACCTCCGCTTCTGGAATCATCCGGAGAAGTATGCTCAAAAACGGTGGGCTCGCACCTTCTTTGGCCAACGCACAGAGGAAATCAAAACAACATCGGAGGAGTAACCATTATGCTCATCGAAGTTCATTTGTTGCAGAATCACGCCCCGTCAAACTTGAATCGGGACGATACCGGAAGCCCGAAAGAGGCTGTTTTTGGCGGCTACAAGCGGGCCCGCATCTCCAGCCAATGCCTGAAGAGGAGTATTCGTCGTTCAGAGATTTTTCAGGAGGAACTGGCCGGTCACCTTGCCCAGAGAACCCGTAGCCTGCCCGAACTCGTGAAGAAGAAGTTGTTGGATGCCGGTCTTTCTGAGGAAATGGCCGTCATCGGTGCCAAAAAAGCTACCGGATTCGGCACCAACGACGGGAGCGAGAGACCGCCAAACAAGAGCGGCCACTTTCGGACCGCGCAGACGATGTTCCTGACCGACGCAGATATCGATGCGGTTGCCGACGTAATTGCGTCTGCTGCGAGAAAAGCAAAAGATGCGAAGGCGTTTGAGAAAGTAGCCGCGAAAGAGCTCCAGAAACAAGCGGAGGACCAAGGATGCCGCCCTGTCTCGGTTGACATTGCACTCTTTGGTCGAATGGTCACGAGCGAGGCCTTCGTCGACGTCGAAGCATCCAGTCAGTTCGCCCATGCCATTAGCACTCACAAGGTCGACCACGAATCTGACTACTATACAGCGGTTGACGATCTGGTGCGGTCAGACGACGATGAAGCCGGCGGCGGCGCCGACATGATCGGCGATATAGAGTATAACTCCGCATGCTATTACAAGTATTTTAACGTGCACGTTGACGGCTTGGTGGACAATCTGACCGGCAGAACGTTCAATCAAGATGTAGACGGCGACAAGGAGAAGAAGGCGCGAGAAACCGCCGGCAAGGCAATGCGGGCGCTTATTGAGACTGGGTGCCGAGCAACACCGACCGGAAAACAGAACTCGTTTGCGGCTCATCAGCCCCCGAGCCTGATCTGGATCGAAATCAGGGAGAAGAATGCCCCCGTCAGCTATGCAAACGCCTTCTGCGTCCCCGTTAATCCGAAGACGAAAGAAGGAATAGAAGTTGGCTCGGCGAATGCACTGGCACGGGAATGTGAAACATTGACGCGAATGTATGGCCTTGAAGCGCGCAAGCGACTCCTCTTGTCGAAAGGTGACATACAAATCCTCGGAGCTTCGTCATCGGACAACCTGAAGTCTTTGCTCGACGAGTTGGAGGCGGAGGTGCAGCGTGGCTGAACCCATCCTGGTTCTCAGGCTGGAAGGCCCAATGCAGTCCTGGGGGACCCGTTCTCGATGGGACGTGCGCGATACCGGCTTGGAACCAACGAAATCCGGCGTGATCGGCCTGATCGGGTGCGCCATGGGGCTTAGCCGCGGTGACCCGGAACTGGAACGCCTCGATCGTAGTCTTCTCTTTGGTGTCCGAATTGATCGTCCGGGCCTCGTGACAACCGATTTTCATACCGTTACCGGTTACCATCGAACAGCGGCCGGAGCCTTCAAACATAGTGGCGGCACGGCTAAGAATCTCGCGAAGGCTCAGGAATATGGCGAGAGCACTATCGTCTCTCCCCGTGATTATATTCACGACGCTGCCTTCCTCGTCGCCCTGGCCGTGAATCCGGAATACGGCCAAAAGCATCAGGGCCTTCTCGATCTTCTCAAGGCCGCGTTAGAAGCGCCGAAGTGGCCCCTGTACCTCGGGCGGAAATCGTGTGTACCTGCCCGGCCTGTCTTAGTGAGCCTGACGGAAGAGTACAGGGACCTGGAAGACGCCCTCAGAAAAGAGCCTTGGGCCGCGCCCGTCCCAGTGCGGAAACCGGGTTATCCCCGTGAAACGGATTGTCAACCGAGATTGGAGGCATGGGTTGAATGTCAAGACGGTGAGTACGAGCGGCAGGATGCAATCCGCCTGAACCAGCTGCGCTTCTATGACTTCCGGCGCTGTCGGCGGTTTGAGGTTGATGCGGCGGGCCTGGAAAGGAGGGCTGTATGAGCCTCTATCTCTCCCGCCTGATCCTTAATCCAAGAAGCCGGCAAGTATGGAGCGAACTGGCCCATCCGTATGAGATGCACCGCACCCTTATGCGTGCCTTTCCGCAACTGCCAGCCGAGGACAGCGCCAATGCTCGCGAACGATGCGGCGTGCTCTTTCGTGCAGAGGAGGACGAATCGCAGCACCGGGTGATTGTCTACGTCCAGTCGCGGGTAGAGCCGGACTGGACTTTTCTGCAGAATATTGACGGTTACCTGCTCGCCGGTTCTCCTGTCCCCAGCCTATCCTGCAAAGACATCATGCCCGCCTACCAGAAGCTGAGCCGCGGGCAAGTACTCACCTTTCGCCTCCGCGCGAATCCAACGAAGCGGGTCGCCCGAGACGGCGATCCCATGAAGGGCAAGCGTGTCGAGCTGCAGCGCGAGGAAGAGCAGATCGCGTGGCTGATGCAGAAAGGGGCTGGGCGCGGAGGCATGGCTGGCGGCTTTGAGCTGGCCACAAAACGCATCCAATCTGATGAAGGCGGAGTAGTATCGGTACCATGTGTGGACGTTTGCCGGATTGGTAAGCAGACAAGCCGAAGAAAAACCGGGGCAAGTTTGCACCAGATGACCCATCTGGCGGTGGTTTTCGAAGGGCAATTGCGAGTCACTGATGCGACAGTGTTTCGCGAAAGTCTGATCCGAGGGATGGGGTCCGGCAAGGCGTTCGGTTTCGGGCTGTTATCGGTGGCTCGGGCTTCGACTTCAACTGGAAGGTCCTGACATGAGAGTCAAGGACCTTCACGACCTTCCCAAATTCGGTGATGGATGGAGCTATCTCTATGTCGAGCATTGCCGCGTCGATCAGGAGGCCCGGGCCATAGCCATCCACGATGAGGAGGGCAAAGTGCCTGTGCCGTGCGCCAACCTGGCCCTGCTCATGCTGGGCCCCGGAGTGTCGATAACGCATGCCGCCGTCTCGGTTCTCGCGGATCACGGCTGCCTCGTTGCCTGGTGCGGCGAAGCAGGCGTCCGCTTCTACGCCGTCGGACTGGGCAAGACGCGCAGTGCAGCAAACCTGATTCATCAGGCCCGGATGTGGGCTGATAAGCGTCGGCACATGCAGGTAGTGCGCTGCTTCTACCAAATGCGATTTTCCGAAGTCCTTGCCCCCGGACTGACGCTCCAGCAAATTCGCGGCATGGAAGGAAGGCGGGTGCGTGATGCCTATGCGAAATTTGCCGAAGATAGTGGGGTGACGTGGACGGGCAGGAGCTACCGCAGAAACAATTGGCAAAAGGCCGATCCTATTAATCGCGCGCTCTCAGCAGCCAACTCCTGTCTCTACGGAATCTGCCACGCTGCAATCGTTTCCGCTGGTTTTTCTCCTGCCATTGGATTCATTCACACCGGCAAAATGCTCTCCTTTGTTTACGATGTCGCCGATCTGTACAAGACAGAAATTACAGTCCCCGTTGCCTTTTCGATGGCGGCAAATTCTGAAGATGGTCTTGAACGACGAGTGCGAATCGCCTGCAGGGATAGGTTCGTCTCGACACATTTTCTGGCCAGAATTATTCCCGATATTCAGAGGGTATTGGCGGTACCTGGGCATGGCGGTGATGCTGCCGTTGTTTTTGACGAGGATGCAGCGGCCCCGGGTGCGCTCTGGGATCCAGAAGGCGACGTAGAGGGGGGGCAGAGCTATCAAGCTGAGGATGATACGATGGAGGAAAAGGATGGTCGTGCTGATTCTTGAGAGAGTTCCCGTTGGCTTGCGCGGCGAGCTGACCCGTTGGTATCTGGAACCAAAGGCCGGGGTATTTGTCGGCCGAGTGTCTGCGATGGTACGCGACCGGCTCTGGAAAAAAGCATGCAGCCAGGCGGGCGATGGGGGCTGTATTATGCTCTATTCGAGCAACCATGAACAAGGGTACCGAATTCGCAGCTGGGGTCGAACAAGACGCCGGATCGAGGAATTTGAGGGGTTGGTTCTGATTCGAACCGGATGATATAAGTCAGGCTTTTAGTATTGTCCCCACACGCGTGGGGGTGAACCGTAACTCGACAAACCAACAACCTCAACGGAGCAATTGTCCCCACACGCGTGGGGGTGAACCGTTACTGCACAAAGAGAAACACACTACTTAGATAATTGTCCCCACACGCGTGGGGGTGAACCGCCAATCTGCTTGACCGCGGCCTTGTTGACATAATTGTCCCCACACGCGTGGGGGTGAACCGCCGATCCTAGGTTGTGTCCTATTGGGATTGACATTGTCCCCACACGCGTGGGGGTGAACCGAAGCTCTCATGCTGTTTGACCGCCTCGGTGTCATTGTCCCCACACGCGTGGGGGTGAACCGATGCGTGATGCGGGCAGAATAGCTGAGCCGGAATTGTCCCCACACGCGTGGGGGTGAACCGAACAGCTCGCCTACATCATCCAGATGCTCAAACATTGTCCCCACACGCGTGGGGGTGAACCGTCCCAAACACATCTGGAGCGTTGGGCTGGTACATTGTCCCCACACGCGTGGGGGTGAACCGTCGGCGGCCTTTTCGATTTCAATATCACTCTCATTGTCCCCACACGCGTGGGGGTGAACCGCGTAAACTGGAACATCCATTGAGTGCTTGACTATTGTCCCCACACGCGTGGGGGTGAACCGGAAGCACACCAGCGGAACCCGGAAGACCAGGCATTGTCCCCACACGCGTGGGGGTGAACCGCAAACCAAACACACAGCCCATCCCAACGTTATATTGTCCCCACACGCGTGGGGGTGAACCGGAAAAACAAAATGGACAACGTGAAGTACATGAATTGTCCCCACACGCGTGGGGGTGAACCGGGTTCTCCGCTTGGCAATGCCAAGCTGGAAAGATTGTCCCCACACGCGTGGGGGTGAACCGTACACTCATAAACCCCAAACAAAGGCTCAAACCATTGTCCCCACACGCGTGGGGGTGAACCGTCTATCGGCTTTGGCACCCCCTATCAGTCTAGATTGTCCCCACACGCGTGGGGGTGAACCGTCTATCGGCTTTGGCACCCCCTATCAGTCTAGATTGTCCCCACACGCGTGGGGGTGAACCGTTGACCTGCGTCTTGCCGATCTTGAGTACGCGATTGTCCCCACACGCGTGGGGGTGAACCGGTCGATTGTGACGTCACTCTTGTACGTTTTGGATTGTCCCCACACGCGTGGGGGTGAACCGGTCAATAGTTACGTCACTCTTGTACGTTTTGGATTGTCCCCACACGCGTGGGGGTGAACCGTTGACTGCTTCCGCTCGTTCGTTGTATAGATCATTGTCCCCACACGCGTGGGGGTGAACCGCCATTGCGTTTGTTCTGGGGTGAGACGCACGCATTGTCCCCACACGCGTGGGGGTGAACCGAACATATCAATCGGCAGGATAGATATTGATAAATTGTCCCCACACGCGTGGGGGTGAACCGTCCGATTACACAACCCCCCAATCCATACCAACATTGTCCCCACACGCGTGGGGGTGAACCGAATGATTCAGAATTAAACATAATTTGAACCTTATTGTCCCCACACGCGTGGGGGTGAACCGCTGATACAGGAGTTGCAGGACACCGAGTTTGAATTGTCCCCACACGCGTGGGGGTGAACCGCTCACGGTCCGAAACCAGTCGCAATCGACAAAATTGTCCCCACACGCGTGGGGGTGAACCGCGGACGGCACAAACAGGATTGAGGCTATGACTATTGTCCCCACACGCGTGGGGGTGAACCGTCGGACGTCACTATTGACCTCGACGATCTCAAATTGTCCCCACACGCGTGGGGGTGAACCGGTCGCTCTGTAGCCTATTGGCGTTCCGTTTGGATTGTGCCGACGCTCGCGTGGGTTGGCCCGCCAACATTAACCGGTCCCGGGACGACCTAAGTGGTTTACTGTCGGCGAGGTTGCGGAGTCTCTGTCAAGCAGCGTTCTTTACCACCCAGTTGCGGAAAGCGTTTCGTAGAGCCCGCTTTTTTCTAAGCCAATATCCAACAATACGTTACACGCCGAAGAAAATCCAATATTACTCTCAGAAAACTTTCTTGACATTTTACATTATTTGGTTATTTTGCCAACCAATAAAGCCGATATTGGTATAAGGAAAAGTATGGACGCAAAAACGAAACAAATATACGAAGCCCGGGCGCGGGTGATCAAGGCCATGGCTCACCCGTCGAGGCTGTTCATGGTGGATGAGCTCTCCCGCGGCGAGCGCTGCGTCTGTGAGCTTCGCGACATGGTCGGCGCCGACATTTCTACCGTCTCCAAGCACCTATCGGTTCTCAAAGAAGCCGGTATCGTTGAAGACGACAAGCGCGGTCAACAGGTGTTTTACCGCCTCCGAGTGCCCTGCATTCTGAATTTCTTCGGCTGTGTTGAGGACGTCCTGGTGGCGAATGCCCGGCGGGGAGCAGCAATCGCGAAGCGGTAGTTTTTTTGATCATTTATTTGGCGAAAAGGCCAAATAATAGAGTGAATGAGTCCAACATTGAGGCCATGACACCATGGATTGGAAAAAAGAGTGGAAACCGCTGGCTTGGATAGTCGCGATCTTCCTGATTTTCTTTTACCTACCGATTGAGAGCTCTCGCCTTCGGGGAGCGGTCATCGAAGCTCTGGCGCTGACCAAGTGGTACGCGCAGGAACATGTTATTCTCTGTCTTATTCCGGCGTTCTTCATCGCCGGGGCGATAGCCGTGTTTGTCAGTCAGGCCTCAGTGATGAAATATCTCGGTGCTAAGGCGAACAAGGTGCTGTCATACGGCGTCGCGTCCGTTTCCGGGACAATTCTCGCTGTTTGCTCGTGCACCGTGCTCCCGCTTTTTGCCGGCATCTATCGGATGGGGGCCGGTCTTGGTCCCGCAACCGCCTTTCTCTACTCGGGTCCGGCTATCAATGTCCTGGCAATAGTGCTCACAGCGCGAGTCCTGGGAATCGAATTGGGTGTAGCCCGCGCCGTTGGCGCAATCGTGTTCAGTATTGTCATTGGGTTGCTGATGCACCTGATCTACCGCAAGGAAGAAACTGAAAAGGTCAATGCCCAGATGGCCATGCCGGAACCGGAGGTGGAACGGCCGCTGTGGAAGAACGGACTATACTTCGCGGCGATGGTGGCGATTCTGGTGTTTGCCAATTGGGGGAAGCCCGACGAGACCTCGGGATTCTGGTCGCTGGTATACTCATACAAATGGGTGATAACGAGCGTTGCCGCTGCTGGGCTTGGCGCTATGCTTGTTTTCTGGTTCAACCTGTCTAAGATCCCAATCATTCTGACCGGTCTGGCGACAGCCATAATCGCGCTGATTTTCCCGCATGAGCCTCTGCTGCCATTTTCCGCTGCGGTCGTGGGACTGTCGATCATCACCAGCCGACGGGGAGATGAATCGGGCGAGTGGTTTTCTCAGACCTGGGGTTTTGCCAAGCAGATTCTGCCGCTGTTGTTCGGCGGCGTACTGATTGCCGGGCTTTTGTTGGGACGGCCGGGCTTTGAAGGTGTCATTCCATCGCAGTGGATCAGCGGTTCAGTGGGCGGCAACTCGCTGGGTGCAAACCTGTTCGCTTCTGTTGCCGGTGCCTTCATGTACTTTGCAACGCTGACCGAGGTGCCGATTCTGCAGGGTTTGATCGGCAACGGGATGGGGAAAGGTCCGGCTCTCGCGCTTTTGCTGGCCGGGCCGGCGTTGTCACTGCCGAATATGCTGGTCATTCGATCGGTGATGGGCACGAAAAAGACGATCGTGTTTGTGACGCTGGTGGTAGTCATGGCCACAATTTCCGGCATGATATACGGGGCGGTGTGGGGATGAGAAGATTTCGAACTTCAGTAGCAATGATGGCTGTGGCTGTCGTGGTGATCGCAGGCGGCTGCGCCGTTATTCACCCCACTGATCCGCAGCATCAATATAGCCCGCCGAAGAGTATTGAGCGGCCGGTATCTACATCCATCCGCGAAACGGCCCTGCCGGGGGATTCGCTTACACTGCTGCGGGCTATCGAAGTTGCGCTGGATAACAATCCTGGTATCACTTCGGCGGCCTGGGAGATTGAGCGAGCTTCGGCACAACAGAATATGGCGGTAGGCGAGCTCCTGCCTCGTCTGTACGGAACGGGTGGCTACATGCATAATCTGGACCCTCAGCGTTTGGTGGCCGTGCGTAATTCTCTGGAACCTGCAGTATTCAGCCGTGACATTGCCTCCGCGGATGTTGTAGTACAGATGCCGCTGTTCACCGGCGGCCGTCTTATCAATAGAGTCCGCGCTGCATCTCTTCTGGAACAGTCGGCGAAGCATCGATTCGCTCGTAGCAGAGAAGAATTAGTTTATAATGTCACCAGCGTCTTTCACTCAATTTTGGCTCAACGGCGAGTAGTCGAGTCGGTGGAATTTTCCCGGCAGACACTGCTGGAGCATCTGAAACGAGTGGAAACCCTGGTCGAGTCTCAAAAAGCTGCGTTGGTTGATCGACTGCGCACAGAGGTGCGCTTGGCCGACGTCACCCAGCGTCTTGTGCGTGAGACTAACATTCTGGATATTCAGCACCGCCTGCTGGCCAATTTGCTCGGGCTGGAGAGTGATACGGCATCGCTGTCAATACGTGGTGAGCTCACGCCGCTCGTTGAGACTCGCGAGCTGGACACGGACTCAATCTTCATCGCGGCACAACTGGATCGAGGCGACTACCTGGCCGCGAACACCGGACTAGAGGCTCAGGCCCGGACAGTCGATGCCGCTCGGGCGGCGCATTGGCCCACACTCTCACTGCAGGGATCGTACGGCTACCGCTGGGCGGTTGATGATGAAGTTCGCGCATCCGGAGCTTCCACTTCAGAGGATATCGGGCGTATCGGGATAGTGTTTGACATTCCTTTTTTTGAAGGAGGTCGTGTTCACGCCAAAGTCAGCGCGGAGCGGGCCCGGCTGGCCGAACAGCAGGCACGGCTACGACAGCTTGAATTACAGATACGGCTTGAGATTGAAACGGCTCTCTTGAATCGAAAGGCAGCATCCAACCGGCTGGAAGCCACTGGAAAAGCTGTCGATCAGGCGACTGAGAGTTTGCGAATAGAACGTGAGAAATACGAACTTGGCCGAGGCGCCATTGTCGATGTCCTCGATGCACAATCGGCGCTCCTGGATGCCCAAACAAATCATTATCGCGCCCTCGCTGACCTGAACATTGCTCAGGCACAGCTCCGGCTGGCGGCAGGATCGGAACAATGAAGAACAAGAAAATCACACTAGTAGCCTCAGCGGTATTGGTTATCATCATAGTGATTCTCATGCGCGCTTTCTTTTCGGACGGGGCAACATCAGAAACTACATCCGCCAGGAAGAAGCCTGTCCAGGTCAGAGTTGCCCCGGCGGCGGTAGAATCGATCTCTGATATCCTCGAACTGACCGGCTCGGTTGTGCCGCAGCGGATCGCTCGATTGGCATCACCGGCTGAAGGCCCGGTCATGAATCTGCAAGTTCGTGAAGGGGATCGAGTGAAGATGGGGGACGTGCTTTTGTCGATTGGACGCCGCGAGGGTATCGAGGCGCAGATTACATCTTATCAGGAGACGGTTAAGAAAGAGGAAGAGAATCTCAGCAGAACCAAGCGATTGGTCGAAAGTCAGGCCTTACCCGGCGAAGAACTCGATCGCGCAAGAGCAGCCTATGAAAACGCCAGAGCTCTATTGGTCAGAGCTATGGAGTCGGTGCAGGATTATTCGGTTCTCGCCCCATGGGACGGCATCGTCTCGAAGGTCAACATTCGCGACGGTGACTACGTGGTGCCACGCGCGCCCCTGGTCGAGGTGTATGACCCCGCAAATCTCGTAGTTGAAGCCGCAGTCCCAGAGCGGTATTCGGCCCAATTACGCAACGGCTTGAATCTGACAGTTCGTTTAGACGCATTTCCGGACTCGAGTTTCAAGGCTCGCATAACCAGGATCTATCCGTTTTTGGAAGAACGGATGCGCACGCGCACTATCGAGGTCGAGATTGACGCCGATGTTTCGATCCTTCCGGGTATGTTTGCCCGCTTACAGTTGCCACTTAACACTAATGACAGTGCCACCGTTGTACCAAATCAAGCTGTTTTGGTGACGCCCGCCGGTGACCGGGTGCTGTTTGTGGTCAACTCAGACACCGCGGAGCGCAGGAAAGTCAAGTTGGGAATCGAGCAGGGGAATCGCACCCAGATCGTATCCGGAGTAACAGTCGGGGAGATGGTCGTGATCGCTGGTAATGAGAAGCTGAAACCCGGCGCCGACGTTCGCGTCATTAAACCCGGACCAGTGGCCAAAGACCCGGGAGGCGAGCAGAAGTGAAGATCACCCAATATACTGTCAAACGTCGTCTCGCCAGCAGTACCATAGCGGTTGCGTTTCTGGTTCTTGGATTGTTTGCATTCTGGCAACTCCCCGTCGATTTCCTGCCCGATATAACCTACCCTATGATCAAGGTACATATCTGGTGGAGTGGAGCGACACCGGAGGAGATCGACAAGAACATTGCTGACCCTGTGGAACGCCAGATGGCCACCGTCGACGGGCTGGATTACCTTGAATCGTCTTCCATTGAAGGTATGTATACCCTTCTGGTCAACTTCGAATATGACGTTGATGTTGATGTCGCCTATCAGGATGCCCTTGCGGCCATGGCGCGGGTCGCTCGTGAGTTGCCAAGGGACATGGACCCGCCCGTGATAATCAAAGCAGATCCGTCGCAACTTCCGATTGTTCAGTTGACGGTGACTAGCGACCTTTGGGACCTGGTTAAGATAAGGACTTGGACGGACGAGTGGCTTCAGGACCAGCTCCTGGCCGTGCCGGGGGTCGCTGGGACCGAAATCGTCGGCGGTCTCAAACGCGAGATCAGGATTAATCTTGATGAAGAGGCTCTGGAAAAGCATGGCTTAACCCTCAATGCAATAGTCAAACGACTGCAAGAGGAGAATGTCGAACAATTCGGTGGCCGGGTCACTTCCGGAGGTAAGGAATTCATCGCTCGGACTATCGGTGAGTATCGCAACCTCGACCAGATACGGTCGGTTGTTGTGGCTCGTCAAGGTGCAGCCAAGGTTCTGTTGCAGGATATTGCCGAAGTAGTTGACGCAAATGAAGATGTGCGAGTAATCACGCGCCTCGACGGACATCCGGCGGTCAAACTCAGCGTGCTCAAACAGGCCGATGCCAATACTGTCGAAGTGGCGCAGGCGGTCAGTGACCGAATCAAAGAACTACAGCCGGTCCTTCCGGCAGGCCTGGCGATCGGCATGGTGGAAAACCAGGCCGATTATGTGATGGCGGCCATCAACGGTGTCAGTAACGCCGCCGTGCAGGCGGCCATTCTCGTTATTCTCATCGTCTGGCTGTTTGTCGGTTCCTGGCGTCAGGTTCTCGTGTTGGTGATCGCCATACCGCTGATTCTGGTGCTGAACTTCGGCCTTATGAAGCTGGCCGGGTTTTCACTGAACATCTTCTCTCTCGGTGGCCTGGTTATCGCTATCGGCGTCCTTCTGAGCAACTCGATTGTTGTGATTGAGAACATTACACGATGGCGGCAGGAAAACCTAATTCTCGGCCGACAGGACTTGAAGAACCTCAAGCCGACGGGCCGCCTGACAGTGGACGCGACGAGCGAAGTCGGCTTGGCTGTGCTGGCTGCAACACTGTCATTCCTGGCGTTGTTCGTTTCCTTCCTGCTGGTACCGGGGTTAATCAGCCTGCTGTTTCGCGAATTGATCTTAGTCGTTGCCGGCATTGTTGTTATCAGCTTGGTAGTAGCGATTTCTATCACGCCGATGCTAATGTCCATCGTCTTTGGTCGGGCCGGTTCGCTGAGCCAGACCTCGCGCTTCGACCAGCTCTTCAACCGGTTAACAGATATCTATGTCAGAATATTAGAAAAGGTCATTCGTCGGCGCTGGAGCGTCGTGTCCGTGTTCGTCATTCTTCTCGTCGCAGCGATTGGTCTCGTGGGGCGCTTGGGCACTGAATTCTTGCCACAGATGGACGATGGGCGCATCATGGTGAAGGTCAAATTGCCCACCGGAACCTCAGTAGCCGAAACGGACCGCGTGCTGAAAGAGATTGAACAGCGAATCGGCAAAGATGATGATATCGAGAGCATGTTTGCACTGACTGGCGGCAAAGTCTGGGGACTGTACACCTATGAAATCGCCAACGAGGGCGAGCTGAACATTCAGCTTGTCCCGCGTGACGACCGGGACCTGAGTACGAAGGAGTACATAGAGAAGCTGCGACCCATTGTATCCAAGGTTCCCGTACCGGGTGGCAAGGCGATGGTCATGCAGATGAAACTCAAAGGGATCAGAAAACTCGGAGATGCTGACATTGAAGTCAAGATCCAGGGCCAGGATATGCCTACACTCGATGCCCTTGCGCGCCAGACCGCCTTGAGTATGAACGAATTAGCTCACTTCACCAATGTCTATGTGTCCATGGACATGACTAAGCCGGAGTATCAAGTGAGAATCGATCGCCAGCGGGCGACCGAGTTAGGTGTGTCAATAGCCGACATCTCTCAAACCTTGAAATCGCTGATAACAGGCACGGTTGCGACCCGGTATCGCGACGGTGATGAATACTACAATATCCGGCTCATCGTACCAGAAGTGAAAATGACAAGCCGTCAGGATGTGGAAAACCTCCCGCTGAGCTGTGCCCAAGGCGGCTATCTCAGAATCAAAGATGTAGCAGAAGTAGTCCAGGCCGTCGGACCGGTTGAAATTGTCCGCGAGGACCAGATTAAGCAGGTAATCGTACGGGGCGATGCCAAGGGTGTCAGTGTCGGAGAGGCTCTGGCCGAACTTCAGGAGGCCGTAGCATCAATCGAACGGCCAGTCGGGTATGAATTCGAGTATGGCGGGCAGGCCCAGATGATGGGCGACATGAAACAAACGATCTTGAGTGTGCTGTTGTTCGCCTTGTTCTTCGCCTTTGTTGTGCTGGCCGTTCAGTTTAACAGCTTTCGCCTTCCGGCACTAATCCTGGGCAGCATGCCATTCTGCATGGTTGGGCTGGTCTTCATCATGTATCTGACGGGCCTGCCACTGGGGGCTACCGTTATTATTGGCGTATTAGTTATTGTCGCGGCTGTGGTCAACGACGGTGTGTTATTGCTTCAGTTCGCCCGCGAAATCCAATCTAACCAGAAGACTACCGCAGACCGGGCGATTGTCCAGGCAGCTCGAATCCGCCTGAGGCCACTGGTGATGACTACGGTTTGTACCCTGATTGGCTTCACTCCGCTGGCACTGGCGCTGGAAGAAGGCGGCGATATGCTTCAGCCGATGGCTGCCGCCGCAATCGGTGGGTTATCGATGGAGATTCTTGTGGCCCTGTTCCTGATGCCGAGTCTGTACGTGCTGTTCAATCGCAGCCGCGAGTCGTCGGACAATGAGAATGAACAAGTGACGGTGTCTTGAAGCTAAGGGAGAATGCGTGGCAATGGAAGTAAGAGGAAAGGCAAAGTCTACGAACTGGCAGGCGTACGCAAGCTTCAGCCTGGTGGGCCTTGTATTGGCTACGGTCATTGCGATCACCACGAAACTATGGGTGCTGACAGCAATTCCGGTCGGGTTCCTGTTCGGTTTCTTTCTGCAGAAAGGCGACCTGTGCGGATCATCGGCGTTCAGCGAGACAATCATGATGCGTGATCCACGCAAGATGATCGGTCTGTGGATACTCATCGTTGTCGCGATGCTCGGATTCGCCGGCCTTGACCTGCTCGGCTGGGTCAAACTGAATCCGAAGCCACTACTCTACCTCAGCTATATCATTGGTGGAGTGATTTTTGGCGTCGGCATGGTATTCGCCGGGGGGTGCATCAGCGGTTGTCTCTATAAGGGAGCCGCCGGTAATCTCAATTCGATAGTAGCGATTTTGGGTATCCCGATCGGGATTATGCTCGTGGAGTACGGCCCGTTGAATGGCTTCCACCTGTGGATGAAGAAGCATGTGATCAGCACTGCCGCAGGTGAGAAGGTCAGTCTGTATGCTGTTACTGGCCTGCCGTTTTGGTCTCTGGCTCTGTTTTTTGCGATCCTGACGCTGGTACTGGTGGCTGTGTTCAGGAAGCGCGGGCGAAAGGAAGAGCACCACTTTCAGGCAGATGGCAAGCCGCTACTTGAACGGATTATGACAAGACCATGGCGACCCTGGGTAGCCGGGCTGGCGATCGGCCTGTTGATGGTCCCGGCCTACTTATCGTCGGCTGCCAGCGGGCGAAACTACCCCCTTGGCGTTACTCACGGCGTGATGCAGGCTGAATTGCTGCTGGTAGACAACAACTTCAATCACGTTTATGCCAATCCATCCGCTGCAACAGATATCGCGACTGCGCAGGGGGCGTCCGCGCCAACCTCTAATCCAAGTGGAAAGAAGATTGTCTGGTGGCTCGTGGCAGGAGTATTAAGCCTGATGCTTGGTTCCTGGGTATCAACCCGAATGTCCGGTCGAGCCAAACTGTTGCCGAAGCCGCCTGATGAGATCTTGGTGGCTTTATTGGGAGGTCTGATGATTGGAACCGGAGCGGCCTTTGCCGGAGGCTGCGTCGTCGGCAACATCATGTCTGGTTGGGCCTTGATGAGTGTCGGTATGTTCCTGTTCGGTATTGTTGTGGTTCTGAGCAACTGGGCGACGACATATGTTTACATGATGGGCGGACAAAGTAGACGACGATGACTTGTATGTCATGAGATTGTAATGATAAGAATTAGAATTGTCGGTTGCGGATGTGACTTGTGCGACAGACTTGAGGAGAATCTGAAGTCCGCCGCCGAGTGCACAGGTCTTGAGTTCGAGTCCCTGAAAGTATGTGACTACGAGACCAAAATGACCCCCATTTTGTTTGTTGATGGTAAAATGATTAGTGCGGCAAAGCTGTTGTCTGTTGCTGAGTTAGTGGATAAGCTAAAGCCCCTGACCCAGTGAGGGGATAAGAAAACTCGCAGGTAATGTACCAGGAAGGAGCAAGGTATGCCTTGGTATGCGGGTGTCGAGAGAAATGAGATCAACTGGCACCCAACGATTGACAAAGAAACATGTGTCAAATGTGGTATGTGTATGAATTGTGGCAAGAAGGTATTTGAGTGGGATTCTGACGGAAAGCCCGTGGTTCAGAATCCACTGGCCTGTGTTGTTGGTTGCACTACCTGTGCGAACTTATGCCTCGGCAAGGCTATCAGTTTCCCCTCGATAGAGGAACTTCGTGCTCTCTTCAGACAGAAGAAGATATGGACAGCGGTAAGAAAGCAACTGGTAGGGGAGGGTAATATCCCTGCTCGTCATCAGAATTTGAAGGAAACACTCCCTGAAAACTGACAGACAAGGTGAAGTAAATGAAGAAGATTGAAATCCTGGGGACCGGTTGCCCCAAGTGCAAGAAGCTAACAGAACAAACCCGGCAGGCCGCTGGCGAAATCGGGCTGGACTGCAATATCGAAAAGGTAGAGGATATCCAGAAAATCATGGCCTATGGTGTCATGATGACGCCGGCGCTGGTGGTTGATGGCAAAGTGATGATCACCGGCAAAGTGCCTTCGGTTGACGAACTGAAAAAGCTGATATCCTAATCGGCGCTTGAGTGTGAAGGAGCTTTCGAAATGGAAGAAAAACCTGGCGGCTGTTGCGGTGCCCCTCAGCCCATTATAGAATCAGCGACTCAACCTGACAGAAGCGGTTGTTGCGGCGGGGCTCCGCGATTGGTATTCGCCTGCTCGGGCGCGTCCGATGTAGGCGCAGTGGCCGATCAGGCCGCACGACGCGTTTCACGAATGAAACTGGCGTCGATGGGCTGCCTGTCTGCAGTTGCTAATGGGCTAAACTTTGCGATGGACCCGGTCAAAGTAGCAGAACGTATAATCGTCATTGATGGGTGCCCCGAAAGCTGTGCCAAGATGACTATGGAGAAAGCCGGAGTATCATCATTCGACTATGTACGACTTTCAGACTTTGGCATGGAAAAAGGACATACGAAGGTGAATCAAGAACATATCGCTCAGGTATATGATCGGGCGGAGACGATATTGAGTAATAGAGGCTGAAGGAGGTAACTATGATGAAACGAAAAGTCCTGCTCCTGTCGCTGCTTGTAGCAGGTTTAGCTGCCACGACGATGTGGGTAGCGAACTCGGCGGCCGAATCGCAGCCAGCGGACAAGCAAGCTGCTGTCTCAGGCACGAGTGAAGCGCCCGGTGCCATAGAAAGTGACACGGTGAAAGCGGCGCCCGAAGTGGTGGCGTATTATTTTCACACGACTTATCGGTGTGGTGCCTGCAAGAGGATTGAGGCTTATACGAAAGAAGCAGTTGAAACCGGGTTCACCGAGGAACTGAGGAGCGGAAGGCTCAAATTCGAGTCGGTCAATATTCAGGAGGATCAGAACAAGCACTTTGTCGACGAGTTTAAGCTCTACACAAAATCCGTGGTGATTTGCAATATGGAAAACGGTGAACAGGTTGAGTGGAAGAATCTGGCCAGGGTCTGGCAACTCACCAGGAACAAGGATGCTTTTGTTAAGTACGTGCAAGACGAGATCCACGCTTACCTGAAGGAGAGTTAATGGATTCCTATGCATTTGCCCTCGGATCCGCCATCTGGTTGGGAATTCTCACGTCAATTTCGCCCTGCCCGCTGGCAACGAATATTGCCGCGATTAGCTTCATCGGACAACGAGTGGACAACCCGCGCAAAGTGGTTGCTGCGGGTTTACTCTATACGTTGGGGAGAATGGCCACGTATCTCGTTCTTGGAATCCTCATAGTTGCCAGCGTACTGTCCATTCCCGAGTTGGCCATGTTTCTACAGCAGAATATGAACAAGTTCCTCGGACCGATTCTCATTGTGGTCGGCATGTTTCTTCTCGGTCTGATTTCCATGAGTCTCCCCGGCGGTGGCTTTGGGTCATCGATGCAGGGAAAGGTGGAGCGCTTCGGAATCTGGGGCGCCGCTCTGCTGGGACTGCTGTTTGCCTTGTCGTTCTGCCCGGTGTCGGCGGCGCTGTTTTTCGGCAGCCTCATCCCGCTGGCGGTGGATCACCAGTCTTCGGTGGTAATGCCGACCGTCTATGGTATCGGCACTGCCTTGCCCGTGATCGTTTTCGCATTCGTGATCGCCCTGAGCACGCGGATGGTCGGTGTGATGTTCAACAAACTGAAAGTCATAGAGAAGTGGGCGCGGCGAATTACGGGTGCAGTATTTATCGCGGTCGGTATTTACTATACGCTTATCTACATCTTTGGGATAAATCTATTCAACTGAGGAAATGCTTATGAAACCTAAAGCCATAATCACAGCGGTACTACTGCTTTTTGTCGCTATCAGTGTAGTGGCCTTGATTGTCAAACAATCGAGTGATCCACCGGAAGCTGGTACCGATAGAGACGCTGTTACCTCCGGCCAATTGCCGGATGACCGGCTGATTGTCTACTATTTTCACGGCAATATGCGCTGTCCGACGTGCAATACCCTTGAAGCCTATTCCAAAGAGGCAGTAGAGACGCTCTTTGCTGAAGAACTCGAATCCGGTCGAGTTGAGTTTCAGGTAGTCAACTACGATGAAACCTGGAATGAACATGTCCTTACCGATTATGATCTCAGCTTTCAGTCGCTGGTGCTTGTAGAGATGAAGGACGGCAAAGAAGCTCGGTTTACGAATTTGGACAAGATCTGGGAATTGGTAGGGGACAAGTCGGCGTACTTTGAGTACGTTCGCAACGAAATTGATGCCTATTTGGCCGCCAATGAACTCACCCAGCGTTGATACTTCTACTAAAGAGCAGAATCAGAACAAGATACAGTTCTCGGGCCGGGGCCGGCTCCCGGTCCGGACAATTTCACCAGGCTTTCGATCAAAAAAATGTTGCATTTTGTCGATATTGTTGTATAATACTTCGACAATTGGCGAATTATAGGAGATAAAATGCAAGACTTCTTAGCCATTACCAAAGCTCTCAGCGATGAAAACAGAGTCCGGGTTCTTATGGCCTTAAGCTCCGGCGAGCTTTGTGTCTGCCAAGTAATCGAACTTCTTCAGTTGGCTCCCTCGACCGTCTCCAAGCACATGTCTATCCTCAAGCAAGCGCAGCTTACTCAGAGCACTAAGAACGGCAAGTGGGTCTATTACCGACTGCCGTCTGAGGTACCGCAGGTGGCCGCCGACGCTGTTGCATGGGCGCAGAAACACCTCGTTTCGGACGCGACGGTCAGGGAAGACGCAAGGATCCTCAAGGCAATCATGAAGAAACATCCGGTGGAGGTCTGCAGAAAACAGAAAGAGTCGAGGGCGGGCAAACCCCCTAACGAACGCACAGGCGCGCTCAAAGCAAATGTGTAGCTTAGGTGATCAATCCGAACCCGCAATGGTCTAATCTGAATCGGGCTTGCCGAATCGGATAAGTTATCACTTCTCAGCGCTTGAGGCCGTCCAATTTGTGAAAATAGTAACGACAGACGAATGGTAATTTTCAGAAAGGAGTGAACATGGTCAGCAGCAAACTGATGATGGGACTGCTTATTGCGGTCTGTCTGCCAGTGTTGGTACTGGCAGCTACAAACGAGCAACTTCAGACTGCCGCTTCCAATGGCGAGGTGGCGTTTGTTTTGATAACGGAGCCGGGAATAGCCGGAGCCGACCAGGCCAGGCAGACGATTCAAGGCGCCATGGCTAAAGTCCCCGGTTCTGTAATGATCGAGTCAAACCGTGCCGATGCCGCTAATGCGGATTTCGTACAGAAGTATGGACTGGTTTCGGCGCCGTTACCATTGATCCTTGTTTTCGGGTCTAACGGCGTTATCGCTGGCGGCAACGTAGCTTCCAAACTGAATCCGCAGCAGCTTGTCGCGATGGTGCCCAGCCCCAAGAAAGCGGAGGCGGTGCAGGCCATCCAATCCGGTCAGGCTGTCTACGTCACTGCGTACCGGCCCGGCATGACGAACAAGTCGCAAGTGATGAGCGGTTGCGCCACGGCTTGCTCAAAAATGATGGGCAAAGGGGCGACCGTTGAAGTGAATATGGATGATCCCGCCGAACAAGAGTTTCTGCAACAACTGAAAGTCAACTTGCAGTCCGATGAGCCGGTCACCGTAGTCATTAACGCCAAGGGTCAGGTCACCGGATCATACACTGGTGCTGTCGAAGTAGACAAGCTCATCACGTCGGCAACCAAGGTGGTGGCCAGCGGTTGCTGTCCCACAGGAAGCGGCGCAAGCTGCGGCCCGACACCCAGCACGTCTGGCGGTAAGTGATCTATGGCTTTCACGTTTAGGACGATCGTGCTCAAGGAAATCAATCGGCGTAAAGGCCGTCTGATTTCCGGTCTGTTGGCTATCACCCTGGGAATTGCCGTAATAGTCGCGATCCAGTCGATTACCTCTGTATCGAAACAGGTAGTTGCCAAGAAACTGGATCTACTTGGCGCGAACATTATGGTGTTGCCGCAAGGCGCGACCGTGGACGATTACTTTGCCGCCGATATTGATGCCCCGACATTTCCAGAAGAGTATGTCGAACGGATCGCGACCTCGATGATTCCGGGCGTCGACAACATGTCACCAAAATTGAGTCGCCGGATAGAGATCAACGGTTCATCAGTTATTCTAACGGGAATTCTTCCTGCTGATGAGCTGGCCTCAAAACCAATTTGGCAGGCTTCGGGGCTCATGACCGACGAACTGGCCTTAGCCTGTGCTCCGGTGGAGAATGCGGAGGTTAGGGAATCATCGCTCACCGAGGAGGATCTCAAGGCACAGCGGAAGAAGGTCGATTCGCTCGGCATGAGCGAGGTGTGGATCGGCAGTTCAGTTGCTGAGCGCCTTAAGCTCGGGGCTGGTTCGGACATGCCGATTCAAGGACATGTTTTTTCGGTCTCTCATGTCCTTCCGGAGACAGGCACGGTCGATGATAACCGGGTGTTTGCCCATTTGCATGCGGTGCAGGGGTTGCTCGGGATAAGCGGCCAGGTGAGCAACATTGAGATTATGGGATGCTGCAGTGCAATATCGGACGGGCTGCTGGGGAAACTACGCAACATTCTCCCCGATACAAAAATTGTCACCATCGGGAATATTGTTAATACTCAGATCGAAACAAACACGCTGATGGCCAAGGTTGCTCTGGTTCTTTTGGTGATCATAGTCATTGTCGGCTCCTTCTCGATCGGCAATTACATGTGGGCCAACGTTGAGGAACGCCGCAAGGAGATCGGCACTCTTATTACAATCGGCTGGGGCAGACGTCATATCTACTGGCTGTTTCTTACCAAAGCAGTCATCCTTGGGCTGGCCGGCGGAATTCTGGGCTACTTAGTCGGTACTGTGGCGGCCATCATTCTCGGTCCCTATTTCGCGGGGCTGCCTGTATCTCCTGTCGTTAATTACCTCTGGTGGTCAATAGTAGTTGCGGTTGTGATTGCCCTGGCGGGGAGTTGGTATCCGACGTTTCGTGCCGCCCGCATCGATCCGGCCGTCATTATGCAGGAGATTTAATCGTGATAGACATCAGAGGGCTTACGAAAACGTATACGCGCTCGAAACAGGTTGTACATGCACTGAGCGATGTCTCACTGACCATAGATGACGGCAGTTTTGTTGCGGTTACCGGTCCATCCGGCTCGGGAAAGACAACGCTCCTATTGTCAATGGGCGGTCTCATCCAGCCGAGTGTGGGAACGGTGAGTTATTCCAGTCGGAATCTGTACGATTTGTCGGCTTCGCGCCTGGCGGCCTTTCGTAACCGAACGATAGGCTTTGTGCTGCAGACGTTCAATTTGGTGCCGTACTTAACGGCGGTGGAAAATGTCATGTTGCCGATGCTGCCCGTCGAGCGTAAAGGGTCAGATCCCAAACTACACGCTCTGGAGTTGCTGGCAATGGTCGGACTGGCCGAGCGCAGCAATTTCTTGCCCCGGGAACTCTCAGTCGGACAGCAGCAGAGGGTCGCCATAGCACGCGCTCTTGCGAATGGCCCCGATGTTATCCTGGCTGACGAACCGACCGGCAATCTGGACCCGTCGCTGGCCGAAGAGATCCTGGACATCCTGCAGGATTTGAACACCAATCTCAATAAGACTGTCATCATGGTGACTCACAGTCCGCAGGCAGCGGCCAGGGCGAGGAGAGCTCTGAAGCTCCGGGACGGGATGCTGGTGGCATAGGCTGACCAGGAGAATAGGCTGAAGTGGCTAAGAGGAAACGCAACAAGAAATCACGTGCCGCCCGGCAGAACGAAACTCGAGTATCCGCCAATAGCCGGAATCGGAAACGCAACCTCATTCTGATCTCCGCCGTGGGGGTGTTCAGTGTAGCGATAATTGCCTTCTTGGTCCTGGGAGGTGATTCGAGCAGCAGCTTGTCTACCAATTCGTCGGCGGCAGTAAGCCCGGGGGAGGAAACACATGGGGAACAGGGAGTGGCGCCGGTGTCCACTGGACATGGACCGTCGATTCACTTCCCTGAGCCGGAGTTTGATTTTGGGTCGATCGCTCAGGGAGCAAAAGTCTCTCACACGTTCGTGGTCCAGAACACGGGCGACGAACCACTCAAATTGATCCGCGCGAAGGGATCGTGAGGGTGCACCGCAGCCGTCCTGACCGAGACGGATATTCCCCCGGGCGGGGAAGGAAAAATAGAAGTTACTTTTGACTCGGGTCATAAGAAAGGCCAACAGAAGAAAACTATTACGGTCGAGTCAAATGATCCGGTCAATCCGAAAACGAGCCTGTATGTATCGGCGCTAATTGAAATCCAGTTTGGTTTTGAAACTTACAGTATGAATTTCGGCCGTATTCGTAAGAGTGAGACAGCGACCAAGACTGCTGTTCTGATTCTCAAGGACCAAAGCAAACAGAACCTCGTGAACATCAGTTCGCAGTCGCCGTATATCACCGTTGAAACCACTAACTCAACCGAGCCTGATAAGAGCTGGATCGAGGTTCACGTCACCGTCAACCCAGAGGCGCCGGCTGGACAGCTTAATGAAACCGTTACCGCTAAACTAACCGATAACTCTCAGCCAGCATCGAATTTGAGCATCCGGGGCACAATTGTTGGCAATATCGAGGTTACTCCTGAGACAATTCGTCTCACGGCCGACACTTCGCGATCAGCCGCCGATCAGGCTGAGCAGGTCGTGCGGGTTGTCAGTACGCAGAGCGATGTGAGGTTTAGATTATTGAGCGTTTCGAATCCCGGTGACCAGCTGTCCCTTGAAGTCGATACCGTCGTGGCTGGTGAACAATACGTACTCAGAGCCAAGCCAAATGAAAAGGCTTTGGGAATGGGTCGAAATCTGGTCGGTGAAGTCAAAGTGCTGACCAGCGATGCCGAACAGCCGGAAGTGACATTTCGTTACAATATAATATTCCCACGCCGGTAACTCCGGATCTAACGGGAATCTTAATCAACCATGTTACTATAAATTATCTTGACACAGGGAACAAATTTGTAGTATAATTCGTTATACGACGAAATATAGTATTATAACGGGTTTGAGCCTGCTCAGCAGAGATGCTGAGCAGATAAGGCTTAACAGGCTTACAGCTAAGAATGAACACGATCTTCGTCATATGTTTGTATCTCGCCCTCACGGTGGCGGCGTTTTTCGTGTTGCAACAGACTGTAGCTGCTATTCACCGGCGTGCAAGGAAGATAAACGCCACTGGCATAAGGGAATTTGTCCGTCTGTGCAAGGATCCATGATGCCAGGCCCATATTTCAATTGGAATGACGCTGAACTGCGGTCTGCTTGCTCTGACCTTCGTGATCAAGCAGACTTCGATAGTATGAACTGAAAGGCGCAAAAATGGCGATAGAAACTGTTCCCGAAGTAAAAGCGCTCAAGGCGCTGGGTGACGAAACCCGAATCAGAGCCGTTTTGGCTCTGCGGCATCATGAATTATGCGTCTGCCAGATTGTGGAGTTGCTGGAACTGGCCCCTTCGACGGTGTCCAAACACCTGCAAATCCTCAAAGAAGCAGAGCTGGTCGAATCTCGCAAGAAGGGTCGTTGGGTCTATTACAGGTTATCCGAATCTGATGCCAGGGGAGTTCCAATAGCTGCTCTTGATTTGATCCTGGCAACCGCCCAAAACACCCAGACGGCCAGAGCTGACAATAAGCGCCTTAAGAGCATTCTGAGATGTGATCCAGAAGAACTATGCGAAAGGCAAAAAAGATGTTGAAGATACTGTTTTTGTGCACCGGCAACTCTTGTCGCAGTCAAATGGCCGAAGGATGGGCCAAGAAACTCATAGGAGATAAGATCGAGTCGTACTCCGCCGGTACTGAGACTCACGGCCTGAATCCGAATGCGGTTAAGGTTATGGCCGAAGCTGGTGTAGATATTTCCGGCCACAAGTCGAAGACGGTGGCAGACCTTGAGACCAAAGAGTTTGATTACGTTATCACCGTCTGCTCGGACGCCGACCAGAACTGCCCGATCTTTCCCGGAAAGGCAGTCAAGATTCATCATGGTTTCGATGACCCGCCCAAGCTGGCCAAATCCGCAAAAACAGAGGAAGAAGTTTTGTCACACTATCGGCGAGTGCGCGACGAAATTAGGGATTTCATAAATAAATTGGCGGAGTCAGTTCAAAAGATGTCAGGAGCATAGAAATGAATCAAAAAGTTCTGTTTCTTTGCACCGGCAATTCCTGTCGGAGCCAGATGGCTGAAGGATTCCTGCGCAAGTATGCCGGGGATCGATTTGAAGTCTTTAGCGCTGGGCTTGATCCGCGACCTGTTCATCCTCTGGCTGTGAGAGTCATGGATGAGATCGGAATAGACATCTCCGGACAACAGTCGAAAGGAGTAGATACGGTGCTGGGTAAACAGTCGTTCAAGCACGCTATCTTTGTCTGCCAGGACGCCGAGGAAAACTGCCCAAGTATCTACCCGTTTGCCCTTGAAAAACTCTCGTGGCCTTTTGAAGATCCGGCTGCGTTTGAGGGAACCGAGGAAGCAACAGTCGCAAACTTCCGTGAGATTCGAGATCAGATTAACAAGAAGATACAGGAGTGGCTCAAGCCACCGGCTGATAGCAACGAGAGCGCCTGACTCTTCAAGATTGATAGAGAGGATATGATCATATGACGGCAGAGGGATCAGTTGTCAGAAGGCTTGGGTTTCTTGACCGCTATCTTACGGTGTGGATATTTGCGGCCATGGCAATTGGCGTTGCCTGGGGTCACTTTTCCCCCGGCGTGGCTGGGTTTTGGGACACATTCTCGGTAGGGACGACCAACATCCCTATTGCCATCGGTTTGATTCTGATGATGTACCCACCCCTGGCCAAGGTACGCTATGAAGAAATGGGCCGGGTGTTCCGCAACTTTAAGATTCTAACTCTCAGCCTGATTCAGAACTGGGTCATTGGGCCGATTCTGATGTTCGTCTTGGCGATCGGGTTTTTGTCCGGATATCCCGAATACATGGTCGGCCTTATTATGATAGGACTGGCGCGATGTATTGCGATGGTGATCGTATGGAACGATTTGGCCGGTGGTGACACCGAGTATGCAGCTGGACTGGTCGCCTTCAATTCCGTATTCCAAGTTGTCTTCTACTCGGTTTTCACCTGGATCTTCGTTACAAAATTGCCGCCGTTGTTCGGCTTGGAAGGTGCGGTCGTTCAGATTACAATGGGCCAGATTGCCGAGAGTGTTTTTATTTATCTGGGTGTGCCTTTCATTGCCGGCGTCCTGACCCGTCTCATCTTGGTCAAGGCCAAAGGGAAGGAGTGGTACCACCGCGAGTTCATCCCAAGAATTAGCCCGATCACGCTTATTGCACTGCTGTTCACGATTCTTGTGATGTTCTCTCTAAAGGGCGAGCTGATCGTGAAAATCCCGATGGATGTTGTTCGCATCGCAATTCCGTTATTGATATACTTCGTCGTTATGTTCCTCGTGAGTTTTTTCCTGAGTGCCAAGGCAAGGGCCAATTACGCTCAGTCCACGACCTTGAGCTTCACGGCGGCATCCAACAACTTCGAATTGGCTATCGCGGTCGCCGTATCGGTCTTCGGCATCAATTCCGGCGTAGCCTTCGCGGCTGTCATCGGTCCGCTGGTTGAAGTTCCCGTTCTCATTGGGCTGGTTAATGTCGCTCTCTATTTCCGAAGGAAATACTTTGCCGACGGCGAGATCGAGGTGCAAAAGTGCAAAGCCTGACCCTGCGCATCACTAAGATATTGTCCTCCAACGCGTTCCCTTTACTGTTGAGTAGCTGAATCTCACCTGAAAGGTGAATTCCACAAAAGTTTGGGGAGAGTGATATTGGGGCCGCCATAGACTAAGAAGGCCTCGGTTTTTACCGAGGCCTTCCCATAAATCCCATCGCGGTGAGAATCTATTCTCGTGACTGGATCAGAAGCTCGACGAGTTTCTTCAGTTCTGCCACCTCTGTTTCCAATTGATCTATCCGCTTGCTCTTTTCACTCAGAGCTTTGATTGCCGCCAGAGCCACACCGGCCGGGTCGATGGTCGAAATCGATTTGCCGTCAGAACCGACCCCAAACGCCTGCTGGAAGTCCTGGGCGGTCGGGCCAATATGACGCATCGCAGCCGGTTCCGATTTGTAATTCCATTGCGAGATCTTGAGATTCTCCAGTTGTTTTAGGACTGCTTCGCCGTCAACCGGCTGGAAGTTTTCTTTCAGGTTCTCATCCGACGAGTTGGTCCAGACACCGCTGGCAGTCAGGTGGGCGCCGGAAACATGCTCAATCGGATTCACAGCCGCATCGAGACTTGCCTGAACTGTCAAGGTCGCCAGCGCCCCGAGATTATCTTCGGCCGACCACACGCTTCGGGTCGTCATGGAGTCACAGGCAATATCGTACTCCGTTGTAGTCGACGGGCTCTCACGACGCAGCGTGTTGCTGCATTTGGTGCGATTGCCCTTTTCCTTCGCTTTCAATGTGACTAGACCGTTCCCCGGATCGTCAAACGAAAATGAGTTCTCTCGCACTACCGAATCCGGCGTAGTCAACACCAGTGAATAACTCTCCGGGATTCCGTCGGAATCTGAATCGGTGTCCCAATACGAAACCGACTGATCGCCGTCGACCTGCGTCCGATGCGACGCCTCGGGGATGTTGTCGTCGTCACTGTCCTCATCGAGCGCCATCAGCGCCGTGCTGTCGAGGCCGAAAACGGCTGAAAGATTCGGAATTCCGTCGTTGTTGGTGTCCCGCCTATTGACCTTCTTTGCCAATTCAGCCCCGGCTTTGAATTTCACCACTGTTTTTGAATTGGCCGAGCTGAAGCTATAGTTCGTCTCGACCCCAGTATCAGATACAACGGTGGAAAACATATTGTCAGAGGACATCAGCGCAATGCCGGTAGCAACCGTGCCTCGGCCCGTGATGGCAACGGCAGTGTCTCCAATTGAATCTGTCAGCATTAATATGCTGCCGCTTTCATCGATACCAAGGCTGGTGCTGTAACCGGAGAGTTGCTGAAACAGTGACAAGCTCGTGGAGTCGATGGTCATGCTGATCAAGCCGGTGTCAGCTGGCGAGGCGAGCATCCTTGTCTTTATCGCGATCTTTACACCGCCGTTGCCCTCTCTGCCCATCGTCAGAATCGTGTCACCATCTTCGTTAAAGAAAAGCCCCAGACCGGGTGCTGAGGTGAAGTCACCGCGTATCGACAGAGCTTCGGCGGCCATCGGCGAAGCTGTCAGCTGCGACCTGGGGACAAGGGGCGTATCGCCGCCAATCTGGATTTCAAGCCACAGGGAATCGGGTCGAATCCCCAGGGCGCTAAAGTCAAGAGGCGTCGTATTTCCGAGTGTCACAGAAAACAAACCGTCCTCTACCACAACGACTTGGGATTCTTCCCAGAGCACGCCGCCACCGGTCGCGACGTCGAAGAGACGATAGGTCATGGCGAAAGAACCATTCAGGGGGTTGTTGGACGGATCGACGAGTCTTCCCTGATGAGCGATCGATACTGGTGCAGACCACACGTGGCCGGAAGCCAGAATCAACAGCAGACAGAACGAGATAAGAGTCGCCTTCATATGGTTTCTCCTGATTGATTGGTGATTTGCAAAGACACTCTTCACTAAGGTAACAAAACGGAGCGGTTTAGTCCACTCATAAAAACATATCATAAAAATATATGTCAACTGGTCGTCCTAGCACGAAGATGCCACCGATTACTTCTGCGACGCGGTCTTGGTCGAGTGTCCCATAGCTACGCAAGGTCGTCGTTACCGCCTCGTGGCCGAAGTTCTGGCTCAGTACCTTGAACTCCTCCGGTGTACGAGCAGCCTTGAGCCCGAGTTGACAGGCGGCGTGACGGTAGGAATGGGGATTGAAATAGGGTAGGCCGGCAGCTTCAGACCTGGATTTGAGAATCTCACGAATACTATTCCCACCACTCCAGAAGTCTGGCTCTACGTCGTCTGCAACAAATGCAAAACCATCGGATGCCTGACTGACCCTTGTCCGGGGGAAAAGCGGGTCAGATGGGCCAAAATGCCGCTCGGTCGTGAGATGGCGTGCCCATCCCCGGACCTCTTCCACTAATCTGTTGTCAAATCGCAGCAAACGGCTGGTGATCATTTTGCCAGTCTTTTCACCCTGCCGAGGATCTTGGTAGACAACCAGTCTCTCAGCATCCGAACAGCTCAGACTCAGGCTGCAGGCGGCCTTGTACCGGATTCCAGTGAGCAGCAGGAACGCAATCAAAGCCCGATCCCGGCGATCCATCTCCGTCTTGACCCTGATCGAGCCAACCAACTCCTTCACTTGTTCAAGGGATGGAAAACGCTTGGGCCGCGGCGAAAGTACTTCGTGGACCGTCTTCCGATCCAACGTCAGATATGAGACAGCATCGAGGCTGATCCGCAATTTATATCCCTGCTGCGTCGCCAACCACGTGAAGAATGAGTGAACATGCCGCAACTGATAGTACTTGGTCGCGTTCTCAATCGGCCTACCCCTAAACTTCCGTTCATCCAGCCACTTCTTGAATCCGGTCGCCTACCGTTCACAGAACGTCTTGAAATCCTTGAACTCCGTCGATTCCTCGAACTGATGCACGGCCCGCTCAATGCTGGCGATGGTCTGATCCGAAAACTTCTTGGCCCCCTTCAACCACTTGAAGTACCGTCTCTTGATCTCCTCGTTTGCCTGATTTGCCATCGAATCCTACCCCTTTCTCATGTCAGTGTTTAGGGAGGGAATGGAAGTACCTATCAGTGCTCCCGGTGCCCCGCGAACAATACCGGAGCAGATTTTTCAATTGAAATACTTCTAACTGATCGTATTTAAATAGGTTATAATTATCGCATACTCGTCTTGAGGAATATGCAATATCAGAGAATTGGGAAGTCAGTATGAATCCTCACATTCGGTATCATAAGGGAATCGAATCTGTAGCCGTAATCGGTAATTATTCGCCCCGCCTCTGCGGTATCGCAACATTCACAACTGATCTGGTTGAGGCCATATCAGCAGAAGCACCAGATATCAATTGCTGGGCGATTGCCATGAATAACAAACCCGAGGGATACGCATATTCGGGAAAAGTGCGCTTTGTAATTAACCAGAATAAACTTGCCGATTACCGCGTGGCATCGGAGTTTCTTAATATTGGCCAGACCGATATTGTCTGCGTGCAGCATGAATATGGTATTTTCGGCGGACCGGCCGGCAGCCATCTCTTGAAACTCCTCGGAGAGCTTCGTATGCCGATTGTGACAACGCTGCATACGGTATTGAAAGATCCCTCCCCGGAACATCGCGAGGTTATGCGCAAGCTGGCAGACCTATCGGACAAACTGATAGTGATGAGCCGGAAAGCATGTGAGTTTCTCAAAGACGTTTATGCCGTCCCAGAGGAGAAAGTGGCATTTGTCCATCATGGCATTCCGGATATGCCTTTTATTGATCCAAACTTCTACAAAGACAAGTTTGGAGTGGAAGGGAGGAAGGTACTTCTTACATTTGGCCTTCTCTCTCCCAACAAAGGCATAGAGAATGTGTTGCGGGCGTTACCGTCAGTCATCAAAGAACATCCCGATGTAACCTACATTCTTCTTGGAGCAACACATCCGCATGTCATAGAGGAGCATGGAGAGGAATACCGTATCAGCCTTCAGCAGCTCGTGCTCAAACTCAATCTGAGCGGCCACGTCGTGTTTCACAACCGGTTTGTCGAATTGCAGGAGTTGTGTGAGTATCTTGGTGCCGCTGATATATATGTGACCCCTTATAACGAAGAACGCCAGATTACATCGGGGACACTCGCCTATGCCATGGGAACCGGCAAAGCAATCATCTCAACCCCGTATTGGTATGCGGCCGAGATGCTCGCCGAAGAACGGGGAATAATCGTGCCTTTCAAGGATCCTGGAGCTATAGCAGAACAGATTGGTCATCTCCTCGATAACGATGCGAATCTGCAAACGATGCGCAAGAAGGCGTATGCATTTACTCGTAATGCTACTTGGAAGAATGTTTCTGGAAGATATCTTGAAATCTTCAGCGAGGTACAGCTCAATCGCTCCCGGTACCCGCGCCCCCGCCACATGTATATTGAGAACATCAAATCCATCACCAGTTTTGAACTCCCGGAGATGAAACTCGATCACCTGAAAAGCCTGACCGATGAGACCGGCGTCCTGCAACATGCTACCCATACCGTTCCGAACCGTGATCATGGTTACTGCACTGATGACAATGCCAGAGCGTTAATGGTTGCCGCTATGGGGAGAGAATACCTGCATACAAGCAGCAAGTGCCTGGATTCTCTCTGCAGCCGGTTTCTCGGCTTTCTACTGCATTCCTTCAATGAGGGAAATGGGAGGTTTCGCAATTTCATGGCATATGATAGGAAATGGAGTGAAAAGGTGGGATCAGAAGATGCTCATGGCAGAGCGCTCTGGGGACTTGGAGAGTCAGTTGCTTATCTAAACAATCCGGGACAAAAGGCAATGAGCATGACCCTGTTCAGGAAAGCGATTACTGCAGTTGAACGCTTTGAGTCGCCACGAGCTCTCGCTTTTGCCCTCGTGGGCATCCACGCCTATCTCCAGAAATTTTCAGGTGACAGTGAAGTACGCAGAGTTCGAGAAGTCATTGCCACAAGGCTTTTCGATCAGTTCCATGACAACTCGACGGAAGACTGGCCCTGGTTAGAGAATGCTCTAAACTACGCCAACGGCAAGCTCTCACATGCCCTGCTCCTGTCCGGACAATGGATGCATCGCGGTGACATGGTCGATATGGGGCTCGAATCGCTCAAATGGTTACTCACTATTCAGACTGAAAACGGGCATTTTGTACCCATCGGCAATAACGGGTGGTATGAGAAAGGTGGCGCAAGAGCCAGATTCGATCAGCAGCCGATAGAGGCTAATGCTATGATAGGAGCATGTGTCGAAGCCTACAATATCACCAGAGACAAAAGTTGGACCGACGATGCGGCCATGTGCTTTAATTGGTTTCTCGGGCAAAACGACCTGAATATGCCGCTTTATGATCCGAAGACTGGCGGCTGCCGTGACGGCCTGATGGCTGACGGCATCAACCAGAATGAAGGTGCCGAGTCGACACTCGCTTGGTTGCTTTCACTTATGACTTTGCAGAAGCACTATGCCGATGAGATTCTCAAGCAACCATCATCCGAATTGACAAGTTAGCGGAAAGGATTATCAATGCGCATTGCAATGCTCTCGCCGATTGCCTGGCGCACACCTCCGCGACACTATGGTCCGTGGGAGAGTGTCGTATCGCTGTTGACGGAGGGGTTGGTCTCTCGCGGCCACAATGTTACGCTCTTTGCAACCGGAGATTCAGTAACATCTGGCAGGCTGCATGCCGTTTGTGCTCGGGGTTATGAAGAAGACCATTCCATCGTGCCAAAAGTCTGGGAGTGTCTGCACATTTCGGAACTCTTTGAGCGTGCCGAGGAGTTTGACATCATTCATAATAATTTCGATTTTTTACCATTGACCTATACCGGCCTGGTCGCCACCCCGGTCGTTAGTACCATTCACGGTTTCTCATCTCCCGAAATTCTGCCGGTCTACAAGAAATACAACGACAACGTGTTCTATGTTTCCATCAGCCACGCCGATCGATCGTCGGAACTTGACTATGTCATGACCATATATCACGGGATAGATTTGAGTCAGTTTGACTTTCGGTCCGAGCCCGACGACTATCTGCTTTTCTTTGGACGTATTCACCATGACAAGGGTGCCAAAGAGGCACTTGAAATTGCAGGAGCCTGCAACAAAAAGCTGATATTGGCGGGAATCATTCAGGACGAGACTTACTATCGCGAGTGCATCGCACCGCACCTCGACAACAACAGTGTTATTTATGCCGGTAGCGTCGGCCCGGCCCGACGGAACGAGCTTCTTGGCAAGGCAACCGCACTTCTGCATCCCATCAATTTCCATGAGCCTTTCGGCCTGTCGGTCATAGAAGCCATGGCTTGCGGTACTCCGGTAATCGCCTTTAATAAGGGAAGCATGCCCGAGCTCATTGAGAGCGGCAAAAACGGTTTTCTCGTGAATACTGTGGATGAGGCAATAACCGCTGTTGCACACATAAGAGACATTGAGCGGGCATATTGCCGTCGTCACGTTGAACAGCACTTTACTGCTGACCATATGGTTGACGAGTATCTTCAGGTCTATGAAGCGATTCTTGAAGATAGAACAAAAGAGCAGCACCGGCATTGATTATGACTATACAAGATCCCATCGTAAGACGCTATCACAAGAATCCGATTCTCACAAAAGAGGATGTCCCCTACCCGGTCGCCACGGTCCACAATGCTGGAATCGTCAAACACAACGACCGCTACATAATGCTCTTCAGGTCACACAAATACAACGGGCGTTCCATTATCGGGAGGGCCGACAGCGCGGATGGCTTCTCCTTCACAGTCCATCCTGAACCCTTTCTCACCCCCGCCCCGGACGGCGCATTTTCGGACTACGAAGAGTTCGGCGTTGAGGACCTCAGGATTAATCCCGTGGGGGATGACTACCTGCTTACCTACAGCGCATATTCACGTCATGGCGTTCGAATTGCTCTGGCGCGCACGAAAGATTTTGAACAGGTTGAGCGGATTGCGCTTATTACCCCGGCCGACCTTCGCAACGCAGTCATTTTCCCGGAAAAGTTCGGCGGCCGTTATGCGCGTCTTGACCGGCCCCATTCCGAGATTTCACCCTGGTCTATCTGGATTTCATATTCCCCGGACCTGGTTCACTGGGGCGATTCACGAGTGATAATGAAGCCGGTTCCTTATCACTGGGATGAAATGAAAATCGGACCGGGTGCACCGCCCTTCAGAACTGATAAGGGCTGGCTGCATATTTACCATGGAGTGTTCAAAACTATGGCTGGTTCAGTGTATCGTCTTGGAGTGGCTCTTCACGATCTCAGCGATCCGGAGAAAATCGTTGGCGTTTCCGATCAGTGGATACTGCAGCCTGAAGCCCCCTGGGAGGTGAGTGGTTATGTGCCGAATGTCGTATTCACGTGCGGAGTTGTTCCCGAGGACGACGGTACGGTAAAAATATACTGGGGCGGCGCCGATTCCGTCATGTGTGTTGGCACGGCTGTGATTGATGATCTGGTACAGTTATCTCTCACAAATACCCGATCAGCGCTTTGACAGAGGAGCCAAATATTCTTAAATCATTGCAATTATTAAATAGTCGTGGCTGATGACCGATAATCTACTATGTATCTGAAGATCAAACGCAAGAAGAAGAAAATCCTGGGTGACTCTTCGCGTGTCATTGTCAGGCTTCATATGCCCGACAGCGCCTCTCGCATAAAGAGGATCATTCTGCGCGTAGTTGGCTTGCCTGACGCAACGGCCGAGAATCTGCTCGAACAAGTAATGCTTGATTTCTCCGAACGGCACAGAGACATCAAACGTATCTTTGAGCTTAACCTGAATAAGGTGAAAGACCATATTCCTCGGAATACCGAACTCAGCGAGACCAAGAAAGCTCTCGTCGGAGCCTATTTTTCCATGGAGTACTCAATCGAATCGGCCGCGCTTTTTAACCCCTCAATCGTTCCCCACCCTGATCAAAGCCAACTGGACAAGAGAAGTTTGCGCTTTATCATGAGCCTGCGGGCAACTGGCGAAGGTCATGTTTCTTCGATCGTATTTCGTAGCGGTCTGCTTGACCAGGACAACGTGATTCTTTTTGACCCAATAAGCGACTATTTAGTAACGCCGGAACTCCAATTGGACCCAGTTTACGACCGTCAACTGTTTCAGCTGAAGCTCAACGAGATGGGAAGCTGTAATGAGACAACCGCATATTTGCTGGATCAGCTGCCGGATTTCTTCACCTACAATGAACTGAAGAGGAAGATTGAGGCCCTCGCTTCACAACCCGTTTTTTCAAAGGCGCGCCAAGACGAGACCTTCAAGATCATGTATTGGCTTGCAGATTCCAACTATGAGATGAGTTTCCGGCCCGATCACCCCATTTCCGAACGGGTGATCTTTCCGGTTTCAAAGAACGAGAGTAGAGGCATAGAAGATGCTCGATTCGTGCAATTCATTGATGACAACGGTGAAATTACCTATTATGCGACCTATACGGCCTATGATGGTTCTAGTATCCTCCCTCAGCTAATGGAAACAAGGGACTTTGTCAAATTCAATGTCTTGACGCTTAACGGCAATGCGGTTCGGAACAAAGGCATGGCTCTCTTCCCACGTAAGATTGGTGATAAGTATGTCATGCTCTCGCGTCAGGACGGAGAAAACAATCACATAATGTTTTCGGACAATATTCACTTTTGGCAGGAATCCAAAATGATACAGGAACCGACACGATCTTGGGAGTTCGTCCAAATCGGCAATTGCGGTTCACCCTTGGAGACCGATGAAGGGTGGATCGTGCTCACCCATGGTGTCGGGCCCATGCGTGAGTACTGTATTGGCGCCATGCTGCTTGATTTGAACAACCCTGCAAAGATCACTGCACGCCTCGAAGAGCCGTTACTCGCGCCGCGTGAGGAAGAACGCGAGGGATATGTACCTAATGTCGTGTATACCTGCGGCGCTCTTATACATAATGACGAGTTGGTAATCCCTTATGCCATGTCTGATGTCATGTCTGGCATAGCAACTGTTGGAGTACGCGATTTACTCAACTGTATGCGCGCGCTGCCGGGTTGATTCCGGCTGGTAACCAACGCTACAACCGCAGGACGGACAAGACTGTAATAGTCAGCTGGAAAGGATCTACACAATGGGTGACAAAGGTGGGAAAAAGGACAAGAGTAAGAGTCAGAAACAGAAGAAAAGTAAAGACCAGCAGAAGTCACAGAAGAAGCAGGATAAGCAACCGAAGAGGACTCCCTGAGGAGTTCGTAGAGTCGATCGAGAACGACGACAACGGGATGCAAGGTTATTGGGCTGCTGCAAGTAGATGAGCGACGGCCAAAGCTGTGCCCGGTCGATTCTCCCAATTCAGTTGAGATGAGTCATGACAATCCCATAGGCAACTGTCTAGTTGGGGGAAGCTTTCAGCACAAATCGACCTTCAGTTGGCAGGCGCTTCTCCCTGAGCGGTATCATATAGTCTGGCTGCTCGGTAGAGTACCGCTGTGAAACTCGTCTACGATGGCCCGCTTTTTTGAACCTGTTGTGGATCAATAGACTGCAGTTTGCAAATCCTTGCAAGCCTCACTCTGCCGGTACTTCCCGCCATTTCGATCATCGAATCTAAATACCCGGGGTTGTAATCTGAGTCCTTGACTTGACGAGTTTACTTGATTCTTTGAGCTCATGTCAAGAGTTGTGTAAATTGTTTTTTCAAGCAGCGTGCTTTTCGGTC
>CAZTBP010000025.1:0-61034 GCA_964612145.1 uncultured Ignavibacteriales bacterium
CAAATAGGACATTTCTATCTTGCTAAAAACCGGACATTTCTACTTTGCCTTGACACGATAATCTAATCGATATTGACACGCCGCGGCATAAGAGTTATAGTTTTCCAATGAAGCACATCATTGTTGCCGGCCGCTCGAACTGTGGGCTTGCGACAATTCTCATCGGACACTTCCGGGGAGGCGCGCATGCTGGCATCGGGTTCTGTTTATGGCAAAAACATAGTAATCAGCTTTATTGCTGTTGCACTATGCACCTTTGCAACAGCAATCGCAGCCGAGGAACCAACCTCCGATAAACTCAAGCTGTTCCTCTCCTGCTCCGCCTGTGACTTTGACTACGTCCGTGAAGAACTTCACATGGTTGATTATGTCCGGGATCGCAAGCAGGCCGATATCCACGTCCTCTCCTCACAACAGAGTACTGCCTCCGGCGGTACAGAATACTCGCTCGAGTTTATTGGTCGCAACAAGTTCGACGGAATGGCCGACACGATCGTATACGTCGCTCAGGAGTCTGATACCGACGACGTCATCCGGCGGGCCCTGCTTGAGATCCTGAAGAAAGGCCTCGTTCGATACATCGCCCGAACCCCTGATACTGAATACCTGACTGTTACCTATACGGAGCCGGACTCTACTTCGGAAACCGCCGATGACATCGACCCATGGAACAACTGGGTCTTTGATGTTGACCTCAATGGTTACTTCAACGGCCAGTCATCCTACAAGTCCTACTATATCCGACTGTATACCAGTGTCAATCGAGTGACCGAGGACTGGAAAATCCACTTCTATAACAGCCTCAGCTACGACGAAGACCGATATGAGTATGCCGGCTACAAAAGTACCAGCATCTCCCGCTACCGTTCCGTTGGCATTTCAATCGTCAAATCGCTGGGCGATCACTGGTCCGCCGCCGCTGAAACCGGCGTGTCATCCAGCGAATACAGCAACCTCAATATCGGCTCCAGCATGCACGGGGGGATCGAGTATAACATCTTCCCCTACTCTGAGTCATCCCGGCGGATTTTCCGACTTCAATACTGGATTTCGGCTGCCTATTATGATTACGACGAAGAAACGATCTACTTCAAAACAACCGAATGGCTCGGAAAAGAGCGTACCTCCGCATCCCTGAAACTTATTCAACCCTGGGGTGACGTCACCTCACAGATTTCCTACAGCCATTACTTCCACGACCTCGGCAAGTATCGTGTCTGGTTGTGGAATCAGCTCTCCCTGAATGTCGTCACGGGCCTTTCCATTAACATCAGCGGACAAATCCAGAAAGTCAACGATCAGCTCACCTTGCGGCGCGCTGGTGCCACTGTTGAGGAAGTCCTCTTGCAACGACAGGAACTGGAAACCGACTACACCTACTGGCTGAATTTCGGCATCTCGTACACGTTCGGCTCGATCTACAACAATATCGTCAACCCGCGAATGTGGTGAGCATTTTCCGAGTACAAAAGCACTAATCAAAAGAAGGAGGGCGTCCCTTACACCACCGCCTTGATCGCCAGCCCGATCAGCAATAGCCCCCCAATCACGCCCGCTATACGCCCCAGTTTCAACCCCACCACCCGGCCAAAAACCAGCCCCAAAACCGTCATCCCAGCCGCGACCACACCGATCACCACCGACGGATACAATATCTCCACCCCCACCAGCGCCAGCGAAAGCCCGGCCGCCAGGGCATCGATCGAGGTCGCAAACATCAGGACAATCAAACTCACCCCCCGCGTCGGATCCCCCTTCCACTGCCGCACCTCCGGATTGAGCTGCTCCCAGATCAGTCGGGCCCCAATGATAAAAAGCACCACTGCCGCCAGCCAGCTCCCTGCCGAGCCCACCCAGCCCGTCACGTAACTTCCTGCCAGCCAGCCGATTATCGGCATCGCAAACTGCATAAACCCAAAGTGCCAGCTCAACCGGAAAATCGTCCACCGATCCAGCTCACCCAGCGTAATCCCTACCGCAATGGCTACCCCAAAGGCATCAAAAGCCAGCGCGAAAGCCAGCGCTATGACATTAAAAAGCTCGATTCTGAGACTCTCCTCTTTCCGATCGACACCTCCCCACGAGGCCGACATCCCCCGAATTACGGCATTTGGAGTCACCCGGGCAACAGAATAGCCCGTTTCACAGCCGAATTTTCCGGAAAAATCGACCGGCTTTGACCTTGGTCAAGGGAACTAACACAATATTATGTAGTTATTTGGTCTAAAATGTTTACAAATCCGTAAGGTATTTGTATAATAGAGCGAGAAGGGACATTTAGACTGATTTCAAGCTGAAGGCTGGAACGACATATGAGAATCTCGTCACTCGAAGAATACGGACTGCGATGCATGCTCGCCCTCGCCCGCGTCGGTATGGAAGGCCAGCTCTCGATCTCCGACATCGCCGAAAAAGAAGGCCTCTCGGTCCCCTATGCCTCCAAACTTCTGGCGATCCTGCGCAAGGCCAAACTCGCCACTGCCGTCCGTGGACGCGGCGGCGGCTTTTGCATCGCCCGACCGGCCGCCGAAATAAACCTGCTCGAGGTCATGACCGCGCTCGGCGGTCCGCTGCTCGACCCGGATCACTGCGAGAAATTTACCGGACAACTAGATGAATGCGTGCACAAAGATGAGTGCTCCGTTCACCATGTCCTTGACAGCCTCTCTGCCTTCATCGGCGATATACTCGAACGCACGACCATGGAAGACCTGGTCAAACGCGCCGAGGCCGGCGGCATCCGCCGCAAAACCTTCATCACGGCTGACTCCCTGCTGCACGACGGCGAAAATTTCCCCTTCGCACCCAATCAGCCGGATGACACCGACGACGACGTAAACGATAGTGATTATAAACCAGCATCAATGTAAGGATTGATCCAATATGTCTGAAAAGAAACCACTGCTCTCATTTAAAGACGTTCATGTCGAGGTAGAAGGCAAGGAAGTTGTCAGCGGCGCTACGCTGACAGTCAACGCCGGCGAGATCCACGCAATCATGGGACCCAACGGTTCCGGCAAGTCCTCGCTGTCAAACGCCCTCATGGGCCATCCTTCGTACGAGATAACCAAAGGCGAAGCTTTCCTCGCCGGTGAAAACCTCCTGGAAATGGAACCGGACGAGCGCTCCCGCGCCGGCCTGTTCCTCGCGTTCCAGTACCCGGTTGCGATTCCCGGCGTAACCGTCGCCAACTTCATGCGAGCGGCCCTGCAGTCACACCGTGGCAAAGATGCCGACATGACTGACTTCCGCAAACTCTTCCTCGCCGAAATGGCCGAACTCGATATCGAAAAGCAATTCGCCACCCGCTACCTCAACGAAGGGTTCTCCGGCGGTGAGAAAAAGCGCGTGGAGATTCTCCAGATGGCCATGCTGAAACCCAAGATGGCCCTGCTGGACGAAACCGACTCCGGCCTCGATATCGACGCCCTCAAGACCGTCTCCGAGGGTATCAACCGGTTCCATAGCGATGACAATGCTGTCCTGCTCGTAACGCACTACCAGCGGCTCCTGAACTACGTCAAGCCGGACTACGTGCATGTCATGTCCCGTGGCAAGCTGGTCAAATCCGGCGGCCCGGAACTCGCCCACGAACTCGAAGAAAAAGGTTACGACTGGCTCGTTACCGAAACGCCCGAAACCGCGGAGGTGTAACGATGGCAGAAGCTGCAAATAAGCAAAACGAACAACTGGCCAACCTGAACGCCGACTACGCTGCAAAGTACGGCTTCAAGGACCCGGTTGATTACTTCCATAAAGGCGCCAAAGGCGTCAACCACGAAGTCGTGGAAATGATTTCGCAAATGAAGAATGAGCCCAAGTGGATGTCCGACCGCCGGCACGAGGCTCTGGATATTTTCTATTCCAAGCCGACGCCGCAATGGGGCAACACTAAATTGCTCAACGAAATCAACTTCGACAACATCTACTACTTCATGAAACCGACCGAGCACCAGGGCCAGACCTGGGACGACGTCCCGGAATACATCAAGAAGACTTTCGATCGGCTCGGCATCCCCGAAGCCGAAAAGAACTTCCTCGGCGGCGTCTCCGCTCAGTACGAATCCGAAGTAGTCTACCACTCGATGAAGAACGACCTGAAAGAACAGGGCGTCGTCTTCCTCGATATGGATTCCGGTCTGCGCGAGCGCCCGGACATTGTCGAGAAATTTTTCGGCAGTGTGATTCCATCAACCGACAACAAATTCGCCGCCCTCAATACGGCCGTCTGGTCGGGCGGATCGTTCATTTACGTGCCACCCGGCGTCGATGTAAAAATCCCGCTGCAGGCCTATTTCCGGATCAACGCCGAGAACATGGGCCAATTCGAGCGTACCCTGATTATCGCCGACAAAGGCTCTCGCGTCCACTACATCGAGGGCTGCACCGCACCGGTTTATTCCACCGACTCGCTGCACTCCGCCGTCGTGGAACTGATCGCTCTCGATGACGCCTACATCCGGTATACGACCATCCAGAACTGGGCCCGAAACATTTACAACCTCGTGACCAAGCGCGCCCAGGCGCACAAGAACGCCACCGTCGAATGGGTCGACGGCAACATCGGATCGCGGCTCACCATGAAATACCCCTGCATCCAGCTCGTAGGCGAGGGTGCCAGGGGCGAGATCCTCTCCGTCGCTTTTGCCGGTATCGACCAACACCAGGACGCCGGCGCCAAGGTCATCCATGCCGCGCCGCGAACCTCTTCGCGGATCACGTCCAAGTCCATCTCCAAGGACAACGGCCGGGCCTCCTACCGCGGTCTGGTGAAAATCTATAAAAATGCCGTGAACTCGAAAGTGTCCGTCGAATGCGACGCACTGCTAATCGGCGACGAAGCCCGGTCGGATACCTACCCGACTATGGAAATTGACAACGATCAGGTCCGGGTCGAACACGAGGCGCGCGTCTCGAAGGTTGCCGAAGAGCAGCTGTTCTACCTGACCAGCCGAGGGCTGACCGAGGATGACGCCCGCCTGCTAATCGTCAACGGCTTCATGGAACCCTTCACCAAGGAACTTCCGATGGAGTACGCGGTGGAGCTGAACCGCTTGATCGAACTTGAGATGGAAGGGTCGATTGGATAACCATGACTACGACTAACACTATAGATAGGACCAACGAGGAGCACCTCATTCCCGAAGTGGCTCCGGCGCTCCAGCGCGGCCCGGAATGGCTGCGCAGCCTGCGCCAATCCTCGCGCGAAGTATTCAACACCACCCCTCTCCCCCGTCGCGGGCTGCACCTGTGGCGTTACACTGACCCGGGCAAATTCCTGGTCACCCCGGAGAACATTGCCGATACTTCCGTCGCCGAGGAACAGGACAAAGACGTAATCAGTCACGAAAAAGAGCTCGTCGACAAAGGCGACATCGCCGCTCTCGTCACCGACTTCGGCGGCCGTGAAATCCAACTGTACGGCGGCGAAAAGCTGGCCGAGATGGGCGTTTTGATACTGCCCCTCTCCGAGGCGGTCGAAAAACATCACGTCCTCGTCGAAAAGTACCTCTACCACCTTGTCAGCAGTGCGATGGGTAAATTCGAAGCGCTCAACGGCGCGCTCTGGAACGATGGAATCTTCGTCTACGTCCCCGACAACAAAACAGTCGAAAAACCGATCCACCTGATGCGTGAAGCCGGAAAAGACGCCTCCGCATTCTTCCCACGCCTCCTCGTTGTGGGCGGCAAGAACGCCGAGATGACTCTGATCGACGAATACGCCGGCGGCTCTAACGACATCGACGACGGCGTCTCCTACGTCAACGCCGCCGTTGAAATTTTCGGCGGCCAGGACAGCCGGATGCGCTATGTCTCCATGCAGCGCCAGGGCTTCGGCGCCAACTCGTACCTTAGCCACCGGGCAAAGATCGAGCAGGGCGCGCAGATGCTCACGGTCCCGCTCGCCCTCGGCGGCAACATCACCAAACAGAACTTCGGTGTTATTCTGAACGGCCGGGGCGCCGAAAGCCGGATGTACGGCCTGCTGTTTGGGTCTGACCACCAGCACTATGATAACCACACCCTGCACGCCCACACCGTCGGGAACACTATCTCGGATATTGATTTCAAAGTAGTTCTACGCGACAAAGCCGTCTCCGCCTACACTGGCCTGATCCGGATCGAAAAGTCCGCCAAGACCTGCGAAGCCTACCAGGAAAACCGTAATCTGGTGCTCAACGAAGGTCCCAAAGCCGAAACAATCCCGGAACTCGAAATCCTCAACGAGGATGTCAAGTGCTCGCACGGCGCGACCATCGGGCCGATCGACCCCGAGTCGATCTTCTACCTGACCTCGCGTGGTATTGAATACGGACGCGCTGTCCGGATGGTTGTCGGCGGCTTCGCCGAGTCAACCCTTCGCATGATCCCGGAAGACCTTCGCGATCGGATTACCGACTCCGTAGTCACGCGCCTGGAGGGAATCTAATATGGCGGAGTTCAAGAAAGTCGCCACGACCGGTGAGATTCCCCTCGGAAAAATGAAACCATTCGAGGTCCGGCACAGCCGGATCCTCGTCTGCAACGTCGACGGCAATTACTACGCCATCGCTGATGAATGTACTCATGACTCGGCGCCGATCTCGACCGGACGCCTGTTCAAAGAACAGGTCGTGTGTCCGCGACACGGCGCCCGATTCAACGTAAAAGACGGCTCGGTTGAGGCTCCACCGGCTATTGTCCCGATCGAGACTTATGAAGTGAAAGTCGAGGGAAATGATATCCTCGTCGCGCTCGACTAACCAGCCGTCACAGGGAGGTCCTTGATGGATCAGAAAACGAACACGACACCGGAAGCGGTCGCGCCGCCACTGGGACAGATCGACATCGAGCGAATCAAAGCCGATTTCCCGATCCTCGAACAGAAAATCGGCGACAACCGCCTGGTGTATCTCGATAACGCCGCAACAACACAGAAACCGAGAACGGTGATCAACGCCCTCCTCGAGTTCTACCGAAAATACAATGCGAACATCCACCGCGGTCTGCACTACCTTTCCGAAAAATCGACGGAAATGTACGAAAGGACCCGCGAGCATTCCGCAAAATTTATCGGCGGCGTTGACCCGCACGAAATTATCTTCACCCGTGGCACCACCGAGGCAATCAACCTCGTCATGTACACCTGGGGAGAGGAAAACATTTCTGAAGGTGACGAAATCCTCATCACCGAAATGGAGCACCACGCCAATCTCGTTCCGTGGGTCCAGCTCGCCAAACGCAAAAGAGCCATCCTCAAGCAGATCCCGATCACCGATGAGGGCCTTCTCGACTTAAGCACTCTCGACCAACTCATCACGCCCAGAACCAAACTCGTCGCCGTGAGCCACATGTCAAACGTCCTCGGGACCATCAATCCCGTCGCGGAAATCGCTGCCAGGGCAAAGCCGCACGGCGCGATCGTCCTCGCCGACGGCGCCCAGGCCGCACCCCACCTGCCGGTGAATGTGCCCGAACTCGGCGTTGACTTCTACGCCTTCTCGGCCCACAAGATGGTCGGCCCGACCGGCGTCGGCATCTTCTGGGGGCGGCGTGACCTGCTGGAATCCATGCCCCCGTTCAACCTCGGCGGCGAAATGATTCGCGAGGTCCGCTTTGACAATGTCACCTGGGCCGACATCCCGAACAAATTTGAAGGCGGCACTCCCGACATCGCCAACGTCGTTGCCTTTGATGCCGCCCTGTCCTATCTCGAAGAAATCGGCATGGATCGCATCCGCGCCCACGAAATGGCCCTGACCCAATATGCCATCGAGCAGATTGCCGCCATCCCCGGTATCGAGATCCAGGGACCAAAAGATGTGTCCCTCCGTGGCGGTGCGATCTCATTTACAGACAGTGATCTCCACCCCCACGATATCAGTACGTTTCTCGATTCACGAGGCATCGCCATCCGCGCCGGCCACCACTGCGCCCAGCCGCTCATGCGCGTTATGGGCAAGGTCGCCACCGCGCGAGCGTCGCTCTATATTTACAACGACGAAGCCGATGTCGACGCCCTTGTCAAAGGACTGAGAGAAATGAGGAGATATTTCGGATTATGAGCAATCTTGATGACATGTATCGTGATGTAATCCTCGATCATTATCGCGCACCCCGTGGCAAGAAACCGGTCGATCGATCCGATATCCACTCCAGGGGACACAACCCCTCCTGCGGTGACGAGCTTGACCTCGAGGTCGAACTCGATGACGGCACTCTCAAAAAAATCCACGTCGACTGCAAGGGCTGTGCCATCTCAACCGCCTCCGGCTCTATTCTTGCCGAAGTTGTGCAGGGCCGGCCACTGGAAGAGGTCAAACGAATCGCCGGAGTAGTCCGCAAAATACTCAAAGGCGAAGAGACCGAAATACCCGAAGACCTCGGCGACGTCGACGCCCTACAGGGTGTCCGCCAGTTCCCGGTGCGAATCAAGTGCGCTCTGCTGGCCTGGGTGACCCTGATCGAAGGTATCGAGAACTACGAAAGCGACGCCAAAAAAGAAACCAAAGTTTCCACCGAAGAAAAAAGCTAATAAAAGGAGATTTTAATAGATGGCGACACCCCGCAAAGAACAGGTTATGGAGGTCCTCAAGCCGATCCAGGATCCGGAAATCCGAATCGGCGTCGTCGACCTCGGCCTGATTTATGATGTGGTTGTCCACGACACCGGCAAAGTAGATGTGAAAATGACCCTGACCACACCCGCCTGTCCCTACGGCGAAATGCTCGTCACCCAGGTCCACAAGGAAGTGGCCGCGATGGAGGGTGTGTCCGAAGTCGAGGTGATTCTTGTCTGGGATCCCATGTGGGACCCGGAAGAAATGGCCTCGGATTACGCTAAGGATATCCTCGGCATCTGGTAAAATTCCAAGGCTGATCGTGCGTCCCCGGTCGGCCTTCCATTATCGCAGTATTGTGAAACTATTCACTTTAAACCGGCGTTATTAGCCGTTACAATACAGGCGTCGAAAAACGCAGAAACAATAACGATACATCCGGGTGAAATACTCATGGCCGAATTCAAGGGACGCGAAGAAATCGGATCATTGCGCATTGACCGCAATAAGAAATACAACGACATGCCCTCCCGCCGACGCTGGCGATGGATCGTCTGGCTGCTGGTCCTGATTGCCGTCATAATCGGCTTCTTCCTCTTCCGCGAAAATCTCAAACCAGCCGCCAAAGTCCGCGTGGCCACTGCGACACTGCTTACCGGCTCTGAAGCATCGGCCGAACTGGTCGCCACCGGCTACGTCGTCGCCCAGCGCAAAGCCGAAGTCGCCAGCAAAGGCACCGGACGCCTCGAATACCTCGGCTTCGAAGAGGGCGACACCGTCAGCGCCGGCACCATCATCGCCGAACTGGACAACGACGATATCGAGGCACAGGTCCTCCAGGCCAAAGCCGAACTCGAACTCGCCGCCGTCGATTCACTCGATGCCGCCCGTCAGTACAAACGTGCCAGGAGCCTTTTCGACGACGGCGCGATCCGCGAAACCGAATTCGAAGCCGCCGAAACCGCCTGGCTCTCCGCCAAAGCCCGCGTCTCTGCCGCCCAAGCCGCCGTCAAAGCCGCCGAAGTCGCACTAAACAACACATACATCCGCGCCCCCTTCGATGGCACCGTCCTCACCAAGAATGCTGATGTCGGCGAAATAGTCGCCCCGTTTGCATCGAGTGCCTCGTCCAAAGGATCCGTAGTCACCCTGGCTGATATGAGCTCGCTCGAGGTCGAAGCCGATGTTTCCGAAAGCAACATCCAGAAAGTCTCCACCGGCCAGCCGTGCGAGATTATTCTCGATGCCTACCCCAGCGTGCGCTACCCGGCCCATGTAAAAAAGATCGTCCCGACCGCCGACCGCGCCCGCGCTACCGTCATGGTCAAAATCGCCTTCGATGACATCGACGGCCGCGTGCTGCCGGAAATGTCCGCCCGGGTGAATTTCTTCGGAGCCAAACCGGCCGATGACATCGAAGCCTCAACCGAACCTGTCATCGTTGTACCTGCCGATGCCGTCACTGAACGCAATGCCCGGAAAGTCGTCTTTGTCATCGAAGGAGACTACGTCATCGCACGTGAAATAAGCCTCGGCCGCGAACTAAATGACTACACCGAAGTCCTCGCCGGCCTCGCCCAGGGCGAACAGGTCGTCCTCTCCCCGCCCGGTAAAATGGAGTCACAGCAAAAAGTGGAGATCACCTTCTGATGAACACGCAAGTCCCTCCGCTGGTACGACTCGAAGGAATCTACAAATCCTACTGGCGTGAACGTCTTGAAATACCGGTGCTGAACGATATCAGTTTCGAAATACCCGAAGGAGAGTTCCTCGCCTTGATGGGCCCCTCCGGCTCCGGCAAGACGACCCTGCTGAACCTCATCGCCGGTATAGACCGGCCCTCCCAGGGCCGCCTGACTGTCGGCAAAGAAGAAGTGTCCAGTATGTCCGAGACCCAACTGGCCCGCTGGCGCAGCCGAAGCATCGGCTTTGTCTTCCAGTTCTATAACCTCATGCCCGTACTAACCGCTTTTGAGAATGTCGAACTCCCCCTGCTGCTGACCAGACTAAGCCGCCGCGAACGCCATCGCCAGGTCACAACCGCCCTTTCTATCGTCGGCCTCGGCGACAGACTCCACCATTACCCGAATCAACTGTCCGGTGGACAGGAGCAGCGCGTCGCCATCGCAAGAGCCATCGTAACCGACCCTGACCTCATCCTTGCCGACGAACCCACCGGCGACCTGGATAAGCAATCCGCCGAGGATGTCATGGCCCTGCTGGAACACCTCAACCGCGAATTCAACAAGACCATCATCATGGTCACGCACGATCCGCGCGCCGCCGAGCACGCTCACCTCGTGCGAAGCCTCGATAAGGGCGAACTCGCGAACGCATGAGAATTCTGAAACTGATCACCAAAAACGCCGCCCGACACAAGCTGCGGACCTTCCTCACCGTCCTCGGCATGGGCATCGCCGTCATGGCTTTCACCGTTATCCGTACCACCATCGATGCCTGGTACGCCGGTGCCGAAGCCGCCTCACCCAACCGGCTGATCACCCGCCACGCCGTCTCGCTGACATTTTTTCTCCCCCTCTCATACAAAGAAAAGATAGCCAAACTCGAAGGCGTCGACAACGTCTCCCACGCCTCCTGGTTCGGCGGCGTCTATATCGACCCGAAAAACTTCTTCGCCCAGTTCGCGATCGAACACGACACCTATCTCGACATGTACCCCGAATTCGTACTGCCCCCGGACCAGATGGAGACCTTCCAGCGCCAGCGCAACGCCGCCGTTGTCGGCCGACGTCTCGCTGACCGGTTCGGCTGGTCTATCGGCGACCCCATCCGTCTCACCGGTACCATCTTTCCCGGCGACTGGGATTTTGTCATTGCCGGAATCTACACGGGAGCCAAGGAAACTACCGACGAAAACGTCTTCTTCTTCCGCTGGGATTATCTCGATGAGCAACTCCGCCGCGAAGCTCCCATTCGCTCCGGCTATGTCGGGACCTTCGCCATCGAAATCAAAGACCCGGAACGTGCCGCCGAAGTCTCTAACATTGTCGACAACGAATTTGCCAACTCGCACTACGAAACCAAAACCGAAACCGAAGAAGCCTTCAACCTCAGTTTCGTCTCGATGGCTAACTCCATCGTTCTCGGCCTGAAACTGATATCAGTCATGGTCGTCGGGATCATCATGCTCGTACTCGGCAACACCATGGCCATGACCGCCCGTGAACGAATCTCCGAATACGCCGTCCTGAAAACTCTCGGCTTCCGCACCGGCCACATCGTCGGCCTCATTTTCGGCGAATCGCTTTTTATCGCAGTACTCGGCGGCGCGATGGGCCTGTTTCTCACGTGGCCGGTCGGCGACCTGGTCAAAACCGCCCTGAGCAGCTTCTTTCCGGTCTTCTCGACCTCCACCCTGACATACATCCTCGCCGGATCCTCTGCTGTCGTTGTCGGTATCCTCGCCGCCGTCTTCCCAACCATAAAGGCCCTGCGCACCCCTATCGTCGAAGGACTTCGCACCATCGACTGAGTAACCTATGACACTCCTCGTCGCATATTCATGGCGAAACGTCTTCGCCCGTAAACTGACGACCCTGCTTACCGTCTTCGGCATCGCCCTCGTCGTATTCGTCTTCTGCGCTGTCCTCATGCTTTCCAACGGCCTGCACCAGACCCTCGTTGACACCGGCAATGACCAAAACGCCATTGTTATACGCAAAGCCGCCCAGACCGAAATATCGTCCATCATCTACCGGCGCGATGCCAACGTCATCCGAGCTGATCCCGCCATCGCAACCGCCGCCGACGGCGCCCCATTGGTTACCGGTGAACTGCTGGTACTCATCTCCCAACCCAAACGCGGCAGCGGCAAAACCAGCAACGTTCCTGTCCGCGGCGTCCCGGATCGCGCCCTGGAAGTCCGCCCCAATGTCTCCATCGTGCAGGGTCGCATGTACAAACCCGGCAGCTCCGAAGTAATCGCCGGCGTCAAAGTCGCCAAAGGATTCAAAGGCTGCGGCCTCGGGGAAAAAGTCCGCTTCGCCTCACGTGACTGGACCATTGTGGGAATATTCCAGGCCGACGGCTCCGGATTCGAATCCGAACTCTGGGGCGACTACGACCAACTCTCCGCCGCCTTCGAACGACCCATCTTCTCCTCCCTGACCGTACAGCTCGACTCTCCCGATAAGTTCTACGCCCTGAAAACCCGCCTCGAGGCCGACCCACGCCTGACCGTGGACGTAAAACGCGAAAAACAATACTACGCCGAACAGTCCAGCTTCACCACGACCTACATTAACATCCTCGGCATGGTCATCTCTATCATCTTCTCGATGGGGGCTGTCGTCGGCGCCATGATCACCATGTACGCCTCCGTCGCCAATCGCACCCGTGAAATCGGCACCCTCCGTGCCCTCGGATTCAGCCGATCCACCATCCTCACGACCTTCCTCGTCGAATCCATCCTGATGGCGGTCCTGGGCGGTTCCATCGGCATTTTCGGCGCTTCTTTCCTGCGCTTCTACGAAATCTCCACAACCAACTGGGATACGTTTGCTGAACTCGCATTTGGTTTTGAAACCTCCCCCGGCATCATCTTCGGCGCTCTCAGCTTCGCCGCCATTATGGGAATCGTCGGCGGCTTCCTGCCGGCCGTGCGCGCTTCCCGCCTGAGTGTGCTCAACGCCCTCCGCAATAAATAGCCTCAAAAGCAAGAAGGCCGATCCTTGCGGACCGGCCTCATAATATCCACGACTCAGGTGCCTTACATCAGGGAATATCCACCGTCGACAATCAGTGTCTGCCCGGTGATCCAGCTCGAACCCGGACCACACAAGAAAACCACCGCACTGGCAACTTCCTCTGGCCTGCCGATCCGCTTAAACGGGGTACGGTCAGATACCGTCTTTTTCATTTCTTCATAGTTCGGGAAAACTTTCAGCGCATCGGTATCAATAAAACCACCCGACACACAGTTGCACGTAATCCCTCGATCAGCAACCTCAATCGCCGTATACCGCACCATGTTTTCTACCGCCGCCTTGGAAACACCAATCGCCGCATACCCCGGAATGTAACGGATAGATCCAAGCGAGGACAACGCCACAATCCGACCACCCTGGGGCATAATCGGCACACCCATCTGGATCAACTGCAGAAACGCCCGCGCGTTGGTGTGCATAGCGATTTCCCAGTCCTTGCGGTCGATATTCATCATATCGGTATGGGTACCCAGCGCCGCGTTGGAAACCATGATATCAAGCCGATCAAACTTCTCACGAATGACATTAAACGTCTCAGCCACCTGTTCCATGTTTCCCATATTGGCCCGGTGCACAACCACCTCAACGCCGTACTCCTTGAGCTTGTCAGCCGCCTCCTGGGCACTCTTGCGGCTGCGAAAATACGTCAAGAGGATGTTGGCGCCACGCTCGGCCAGACTTTTACACACCTCCCAGCCGATACCACGCGTACCTCCGGACACAAACGCAGTTTTCCCTTTGAATTCCATTTCTATCCTTTCCTCTGTGTAATACTCGTCCCTGACCCGACCTCAGATCGTGTACCCACCGGCCTGAGACTCGATATCCTCAGCCAGCGTCTCCAGATCAACCGGATCGAAATGAGTGTCGAATATTATCTCGTAATGCTTCATCAGAAGGCGACCGAACGCTTTCATGTCCACCTCTCTGTCAAGCTGCTCGGCGGCCGACGTCATCACCTTGGCGTTCAGCCCGCACGGGTTCATCTGTTCGAACTCATTGAGGTCGGTATTGAGATTGATCGCCGCGCCGTGGAAGGTGATCCATTTCTTCACCGCGATACCGATCGAAGCTATCTTCCTGTCGCCTGCCCAGACCCCCGTATTCTCCTCATCCATTCGAGCCTCAATTCCCCAGTCAGCCAGCGAATCGATAATCCCGGTCTGGATATTACTCATGAAAGTATGCAAATCGCGCCCGCGCCGCGCCAGATTAAAAATGAAGTACGCCACCAGCTGACCGGGACCGTGAAATGTCACATCTCCCCCGCGCTCAATAAACACCGGCTCAGTCTTTAGCCCTTTGTAGTGCTCCTCATGACCGTCGCGACCGACTGTGCACACCGGCGGATGCTCGACCAGCATGACGGTATCGCGCGCCATTCCCTCCAGACGCATCTTGACCAGGCCCCGCTGCCATTGCAGAGCCCGGTCATATTCGACTTTGCCGACATCCAGCACCCAGCCGTACGGACGCTGTGGAAATACGGACATATTCGTTTATCGCAAATGCATCGCGAGTTTCTTCGGATCGGCCAGCAGCTCATGCACCCGGTGAAGGAAATGAACCGCCGTGTGACCATCTATCAACCGATGATCAAAAGACATGCCGAACGTCGAAATGTCGCGAATTTTGATTTCACCATCGACCACCCACGGCTTCTTCACGATCGCATGAATACCAAGAATCGCCACCTGCGGCTGGTTGATGATCGGCGTGGAAGCCGTCGCGCCATACATTCCCGCATTCGTCAGCGAGAACGTCCCGCCGGAAACATCGTCCGGCACCAGACGGTTCTTGCGGGCCTTTTCACCAATCTGGTTCAGCTCAACCGCCAGCTCAACAATCGTCTTCTTGTCAACATCCTTGAGCACCGGCACAATCAGGCCCTCTTCACGGGCGACCGCCACACCTATATTGTAATAGTTCTTGTAAATGATCTCTTTTTCCGTCATCGAGGCGTTGATCTTCGGATACTCTTTTAAGCCGATACAAACCGCCTTCATAATAAACGGCATGAACGTGATGTTGGCACCATACGTCGCTTTGAAATCAGCCTTGATCTCGTTGCGATACGCCACCAACTCGGTCAGATCCAGATCCTCAAACGTCGTCACATGCGGAGAAGTCTGAACGGACCGAACCATGTGATCCGAAATCGACTTGCGAATGCCAACCACCGGCTCACGGTGCTCACGCTGCGATTCCGGCAACGGCTCGAATCGAGGCACCTCGACCTTGATCTTCGGCTCGACCGGTTTGGTCGGCTCCGCCACGGCAGCGGATTCACCCGGTGCAGCCGCCTTGGTCGGCTGCTGCTGGGACGGCGCCGGAATAGGACTCGGGGTAAAACCCTTATCCTCACTGCGATCCTCAACCGCCCGCATCACGTCCTCCGTCTTCACCCGCCCCTCAGGACCGGTCGGCGTAATTAAACTCGGATCAAGACCGTACTCCCGAATGAGCATCTTCGCCTTGGGCGACAGCTTGCCCTTGCCCATCTCGGCCGTCCCTTTGACATCCGGACGTTTCTTTGCCGGCTTGGCCTGCTCGGTCGGTTTTTTCGCTGTTTCATCCTTCTTGTCCGGCGGTTCAACCGCACCCGGTTCACCGGCCTCTTTCGGCTTCGGGGCATCTTCCGGCTTCGAACCCGATTCAGCTTTCTCGCCGCCATCGTCAATGACGGCGATTCGCGTCCCCACCGGGACCACATCGCCTTCTTTGGCGTAAATATGGCTGATCACGCCATCAGCCTCCGACGGAATCTCAACATTGACTTTGTCGGTCATCAGCTCGACCAGCGGCTGATCATATTTGACCGTATCACCGACTTTGACTTTCCATTCCAGAATAGTCCCTTCCAGGACTGATTCACCCATCTGCGGGACAAGGACATCCACAGGTTTTGCTCCGTTTCTTTATCGAATAAACGTTATCTGCCTATTAAGGGGGTCAATATAACGATCATGTCCCTCGATAGTCAAGTTTCGCCCTGCCGCCAATTAACTGATTTCCAGCATCTTCGCAAGCGCCAGCCGCGCCTCGCTGCGAGTCGGCTCCTTGACTTTCACCGGCTTGACCTCATCGAGATTCTCAAGCGTGTAAACCAGGTCATTCAACGTTGTCCGGTACATATTCGCACAGACCGGACAGGTCTGACCGGACAGCTCAAATATCTTCTTATCGGGATGCTCCAGCGCCATCCGGTTGATCAGGTTGATTTCCGTCCCGATCGCAATCGTCGATCCAGCCGGCGCTTCCTGACAGAACTTCACAATGTGCGCCGTGGACCCGACACTGTCAGCCAGCTTGACCACCTCGTGCGGCGTCTCCGGATGCACCACTATCTTCACATCGGGATATTTCTCCCGTACCGCGTGGACATGCTCCGCCTTAAAATTCGTATGCACGTGGCAATGCCCCTTCCACAGGATCACCCGCGCCCGGTCGATTTCTTCCTTGCTCAAACCGCCGCCGTCGCGCGAGAAGTCCCACAGCACTGTCTCCTCCGGTTTCACCCCCAGATAAAGCGCCGTATTATAACCCAGATGCTCATCCGGGAAAAAGAACACCTTTTCCCGCTGCTCAAACGCCCAGGTCAACGCCGCCTTTGCGTTCGATGACGTACAGATCAGGCCGCCGTGACGGCCCGTAAACGCTTTCAACCCCGCTGTTGTGTTCATGTAAGAAATCGGCATTATCCGCTCATCACCGCCGAATTCTCCAAGATACTCCCAGGCCGCCATTACATCGGCCATCTCAGCCATGTCTGCCATCGGACAACCGGCCAGTGGATTCGGAAGATACACCTTCTGGTGCTCGGCGGTCAGGATATCGGCCGACTCAGCCATAAAATGAACACCGCAGAAAACAATATATTCGGCATCATTCTGCGCCGCGGCAATCTTTGACAGCCCATAACTGTCACCCAGGTGATCGCCGAACTCAACAACTTCAACCCGCTGGTAGTGGTGGGTCAATATCAAAAGACGCTTCCCAAGGCGTTTACGCGCCAGCCGAATCCGCTCGCGCATGTCGTCTTTGGTGGCCTCTCGGTATTCTTTGGGCAAGGAAAAATACATAGGCTAACTTTGCTTTTGCTCCTCCTGCGCCTGCTCATTTGCTTTCTTTTCACGGCGCTTGATCTTGCGGAGGACCATTTCATGTTTGTCTGTCGAATGCCCCGGACTGATTTTCGCTTTAGGATCGATATAGTTCTTGGCATTGTTGACCGCTATCGCGACCTCGCCGCAACCGGTCGAAATCAACTTCAGCTTGCCGTCGTACGTCACGATGTCACCGGCCGCATATACCCCTTCAATGTTGGTACGCATCCGGCTGTCGACCTCGATAGCGTTCTTTTCCAGATTTAGTCCCCACTTCTCAATCGGCCCCAGATTTGTCAAAAAACCGATATTGAGCACCACCGCGTCAATCTTCAGCCGCTCCTCCTCACCCGACTGCGCCTCGACTATTGTCGCTGCCTCAACCCAGTCTTCCCCCTCCAGCGCCTTGAGTTCCCAAAACGGAAACTTCATCCGCACCGATGAATTCTGCACTTTGCGCACCGATGCTTCATGAGCTGAGAAAAACGAATTCCGATGAATGTGCGTGATCGACTTCGCTACCGGCTCCAGCATCATCGAGTAGTCAAACGCCGAGTCCCCGCCCCCGACAATCAAAATATCCTTATCGCGAAAATCGTCCAGGCGACGGCAAAAATAATACACGCCGCGCCCCTCAAGCTTCTCGACATTCGGCACATCCATCCGTTTCGGAATATACGCCCCAAGCCCGGCGCAAATCACCACGGTCTTAGAGTAGTGCTCCCCTTTAGTCGTCGTCAGCGTGATAATCCCATCCTCGCCCCGCTTGACATCAGTGACTTTTTCACCGAGATGAAACATGTTCGGATACTGACTCGCCTGCGCCTCCAACTGCCGGACGAGGTCCTTCGCCAGCACCTTCGGGAAACCGGCCACGTCGTAGATATATTTTTCCGGATACAGCGCCATCAACCCGCCACCAACCTCTTCGAGCATATCAATCGCCTTGGCCCGCATCATCCGCAGACCGGCATAATACAGCCCGTACATGGCGACCGGGCCGGTGCCTATAAACGTGATGTCAAAAACATCTCGCGAATCTTCTCTGCTCAGCTCATTGGTCATGAATTCTTGCGATCCGTGATCGCCTCCATTACGTCATTCAAATCGGCATGCCCGCGTTCGGCGAATATCACCGTGCCGTCCGGATCAAGCGCATACACCGTTCGCCGAACCAAACTGAGAATCGGGTACTTCGCTTCAAACGCCCTCGCAATCTTCCCGCCCGGATCGGACAGGATCGGAAACCGAAGACCCAACTTCTCCGACCAGATTTTGTGGTCCTCAACCGGGGCCGGGTTGATCGCCAGCGGCTTCGCACCAACCGCTACGAAATCATCAAGCCGGTCATCCAGACCGGCCAACTGATTCCTTCAACCGGGCGTGTCGTTTTTTGGATAAAAAACGACCACGACAAACTGCCCGGCAATGGCATCACGCGTAATCGTCTCACCGGTATGCGCTTTTAGCGAAAATTCCGGCGCCTTCTGACCTATATCCAGCATCTCCGACCTCATCCTAAATCGTTCCCACCTATAACAGCCGGAACAACAGTGAGTTCACTCTTTGGACGAAGCCTCCTGCTCTTCTTTGCGAAGTCTGGCAAGCTGTCGGAAAAGCTCGTTATTGTCCGGCAACTCGGCCGGATGCACGATCTCAATAAACCGTACTATGCCCTTCTTATCGATCAGAAATACAGCCCGGTCACTATAGCCGCGATCGGTCAGCACACCGTACTTCTTTGCCACCGCACCGTGCGGCCAAAAATCCGACATCAACGGAAACGCCAAACCACCCAACGATCTCGCCCAGGCCATGTGGCACGGCACCGAATCCACCGATATCGCCAGCAGCTGGGTGTCATACGCGTCGAAATCCTCGATTATCGACTGATAGCCCGGCACCTGCGTAGCGCACACCGGCGTCCAGTCACCCGGGTAAAACGCCAGCACTACATTCTTGCGGCCCTCGTACCACTCGAGATTCAACTCGCCCTCATTGTGCGTCGGTAATGTAAAATCCGGCGCTTCATCCCCTGCCTTAAGCGTGCTTGTCCGTGATCGATCGAATTCATCTGTCGACATAACATACCCGGCTTCAATCTACTCAAACTCTCCGTAAAAATCCTGTTCCTCGTCGTCGTCACCGTTGCCGCGGTCCGACCCGGTCAGCAAATCATTATCCTCGTAACGCTCCGAGAACTTACTGGCCGGGGCACCGCAGACGGGGCACGTGCTCGGCGGCTCCTCTTCATCATTGATGAAACCGCATATCTGGCACTCCCACTCCATAATTACCTCATCTCAGACGTGACGTCGTTCCCCGCACTACCGATTCGGCTAGTGCTCCATCGGCGAGGCCTCGTCGTAACCAAACCAGTAGTAGTTGCCGCTGAGCGCTTCGCGCTCCGCCTGAAGCAGTTCGAAATGCGAATGCTCTTCATCGGCCAGCTGATCGAATATCCTGCGGAACTCGTCATCATCGACCATATCCCGCTCTTCTTTATAGTACTTCGTCGCAGCCAGCTCCGCCTCGATCGCGAGGTTGATAAACTCCATCTCGCTCTTCCGATCCTCCAGATGTCCCCGACGAAACACCTCCGCCAGCGCGTTAATCCCCTTCGGCGGAAGTTCTCCCAGCTCGGGACCAATATGCTTGTGAAAGATATCCAGCAGCACTTGCTTGTGACGAATCTCATCATCACGAAGATTCTCTAATTTCCGTTTGGCTTCCTTGTTGGTCGCCTTCTTCGACAGGAGATCATAAAAGTTATACCCGTCTTCCTCACCCTTGATCGCTTTCTTCAGGGTGTGGGCGATATATTCTTTGTCTTTGGCCATGGGCGCAGTCCTTTATTCCTATCGTTACTTATTACTTCTCTTGAGATCTAATATATTCTACCGCCTTGCGCAACCGCTCCAGCACAATCTCACGGCCCAGCAAAGCCAGCATTTCATACAAACTCGGCCCGACCGGAACGCCGGCCGCCGCCAGACGAGTCGGATGAATCACCTTGCCCCGCTTGACTCCCTTCTTCTCGGCCACAGCATTTATCGCCGCCTCCGCACTGTCGTGTGTCAACTCACTCAGCGACTCGATTTCTTCAATCAGCCCCTCCAGCAGCTCCCGCCCCTCCGGCGCGAAATTCTTCTCGGCCGCCGTCTCATCATACTTGTAGTCGAAATCGAAAAAGTAACTCCCCATCGTGACAAAATCCGATACCCGACGGACCCGCTCCTTTAGCGCCCCAATCACATCACAAAGATATTTCCAGCGCGTCTCCAGCCAATACTTCGACGTCAGGTCCGCCTGAACCAGCATGGGCGCCACCATCACCGCCAGTTCATGATCGCTCTTCAACTGAATATGCTCGCGGTTAAACGCCTCAAGCTTCTCCTCGTCAAACACCGCATTCGACGTATTAAAATACTTCGGCGTAAAAAGCTGCACCAGTTCCTCAATCGAATAGATCTCACGGTCCGTCTTCGGATTCCACCCCAGCATACTCAGATAATTAACCATTGCCTCCGGGAGAATCCCCTCGCCGCTGTACTGGTTAACGTCCTTATCACCCAGCCGCTTCGAGACCTTTTTCTTGTCCGGCCGCAAAATCAACGGCAGATGACCGAACACCGGCGCCCCCCAGCCCAGCGCATGATACATATGAATCTGCTTAAACGTGTTGGTGATATGATCATTGCCGCGAATCACATGCGTCACACCCATATCGTGATCGTCAACCACCACCGCCAGGTTATACGTCGCCGAACCATCAGACCGCGCAATTATCAAGTCCTCTAAATCGTCACTGTGACGGCTCACCTCTCCAGCCACCATGTCCGTAAACGTCGTCGTCCCATCCGGAATCTTCAACCGAATCACCCACGGCATCCCGTCGGCAACCCGCCCCTGCACTTCCTTATCCGAGAGCTGCAAACACCGCCGGTCATATTTAAGCGGCTTTTTCTCCGCTTTGGCTTTCTCGCGTATCTCGGCCAGTTCCTCCGGCGTGCAAAAACAACGATACCCGGCCCCGGCGTCTAAGATCTTCTTCGCATGCTCGGCATACATGTCCGACCGCCTCGACTGATAGACAATCTCTTCATCCCAGCCCAGCCCCAGCCACTCCATTGCATCGAGAATCGGCTGAATCAATTCCGGCTTGGAACGTTCCTTGTCGGTATCCTCGATACGCACCAGGAACTTCCCGCCGGTATGGCGGGCAAACAGCCAGTTAAAAACGGCCGTACGAGCCGTGCCGACATGAAGGTAACCGGTAGGTGATGGGGCGATACGAACGCGAACTGGTTTTTTGCTCATAACTCTTTCGGTGCTATAATTGCGGTCTCTCGGGATCGTCGTCGCCCCGACGAGGCGCTGACTCCGGACTCGGTCGCGGATCTTCCCTCGGAGGAGGCGGCGTCGACGGCCCCGCCGGACGTCCCTCCGGCGGCTGTGTCGGTGGCGGCGGCTGCGGAACCGTCCGCTCCGGCGGCGTCGGTTCCGGCGGCTTCTGCTGACTCGGCGGCGGTGCCGCGTAGGGACCGTGGGTCCCCGAAAGCGCTCCGCCCATCGGCGGTGTCGGCGCCGTCTGATAACCCTGCGCCGTACCCGATGTCATAAACCCCGAAAGCTCACCCCAGTTCTGCACCTTCACATCGTACTCGATTCCACCCGCGATCCGCGCTACCAGGTTGTAAACAATGGCTGCGATCGCAAACATGATCGTCCCGAAAATCGCATTGCCGATACCGTACATGATCGGCAACAGAATCACCATCATCCCAAACGACATTTCCGCCATGCCCGGATCGATCATTCCCGGCGCACCCAGCTGCGGTAATGCCGCCATGAACGGGAACATCACCACGGCCAGGAACAGCCCGCCGATTACACCAAGAATCAGGTTTACAAGGAAACCCACCTTGACGACGGTCCAGACAGACACCGATTCGAATTCAAATCTCATATAGTCCTCACACGGTCAGGCGGCCGCCTCCACTTCCCTGTTGTTCGGTCACGGCGCAGCGACCAGTGTCTAGTACAATTGCCGCTTTCTTTTAGCGGCACAACGAATTGTGCCTCGAAGATACGATACCTGACAGAAAATTCAAGCGGTTATTGGAAATCTACTGCGGCTTCACGATAAACCGCGCATCAACCGCCTTGCACATCGACTTCTGCGGCGACGCGATAAACGGGTTGATATCGACCTCGCTGAAATCATCAAAGTCCTTCACTAGCTGCGACAGCCGAAGCAACGTCTCCTCAACAGTCGCAATATCAACCGGCGGCGCCCCCCGATACCCCTTCAACAGCGGATACGACCGCAATGACCGAATCATCTCCCGCGCATGAGCATCCGTCAGCGGATTGATCCGGAACGCGACATCCTTCATAATCTCGACATAGATACCACCCAGCCCGAACATGATCAGCGGGCCAAACGACGGATCAGTCGTCATGCCCATGACCGTCTCGATCCCACCGGCCACCATCTGCTGAATCGCCACCGAGAATGACTCCCCACGCTTGAGTTCCTTCTCAACTCGGCTCTTCAGCTCACGATACGCCCCGCGCACTTCCTTGTCGGTCCGAAGATCCACCATCACACCGCCCACCTCCGTCTTGTGCAGGATCGCCGGCGTGGCAATCTTCATCACCACCGGATGGCCGATCTCTTTTGCAATCTGAACCGCCGCCTTCTCACTCATGGCCGAATAGTACTCCGCCGCCGGTATCCCGTAGGCACTCAAGATATCTATCGCCTCGTTACCGACAATCGTCTCACTCTTCGCCTTGCGCGCCCGGTCTATCACGGCCTGTACCCGTTCCTGGTCAACCTTGAAATTTTTAAACTTACCGCGCTTCCCGGCGATCCTCTTGCGATACTGGCTGATTGTCGCGAGCGTCTTGGCTATCGCCTCCGGATAGATATAAACCGGAATGTCATGCCCGCGAAGGTACTCGATCCCGGCCGAAGCTCGGCTCGCCCCCATAAAACACGCCAGCACCGTCTTGGGCGTATCGGCCACCGCCTCGTAAATATTCCGCGCCACTTCCAACTCGTCGATCGTCACCGGCGGCACGAAAATCGGAATAATACTGTCGTACCGTTTGTCGCTCTTAACCGCGTTCAACGTCGCCTTAAACTCCTTCGGCCCCGCCCCCGCCACCATATCCATCGGATTGGCATACGACGCATCCACCGAACTGAACGTCCGCAGCTTCTTCACCGTTGCCGGCGACAGCGACGGCATCTCCATACCATTGTTTATTAACGCATCGGTCGCCAGGATCCCCGGCCCTCCCGCATTCGTCACAACCACCACCCGGTTGCCTTTCGGAATCGGCTGGGTTGAAAGCGCCTTGGCGACATCAAACAACTCCTCCACCGTATCCACCCGCATCACACCCGTCTGTTCGAACAGCGCATCCACGCCCACGTCCAGTCCGGCCAGCGCCCCGGTATGCGACGATGCCGCTTTGGCCCCGAGTGTGGTCCGACCCGACTTAACCGCCACAATCGGCTTCTTCCGTGACACCTCGCGGGCGATCGTCGTGAAGTTCCTCGGGTTACCGAAGTTCTCGAGATACATCAGAATAATATCCGTCTCGGGGTCTTCCTTCAAATACTCAAGTATATCATTCGATGAAATATCCGCCTTGTTTCCTATCGAGGCCACCACCGAAAACCCGATCCCCATCTCCCGGGCATGGTTCATGATAGCCTCGCCCATCGCACCCGATTGCGTGATAAACCCGATCCGCCCCTGCTTGGGAAAAACCTTGCCAAACGTCGCGTTGAGGCTGACCTGCGGACTGGTATTAACTACCCCGAAACAATTCGGGCCGATCATCCGCATACCGTACTCCTCAACGACCTTCAAAACCTCCAGCTCACGCTTCTTGCCTTCCTTCCCAACCTCAGAAAACCCGGCCGAGATCACAACCAGCCCCTTGACACCCTTCTCACCGCACTGGCGGGCTACCTCCGCAACGAACTGCTTGGGGACGATTACAATCGCCAGATCGACCGCATCCGGAACATCCAGAATTGTCGAGTATGATTTAATTGAGTGAATGACCGAAGCCTTGGGATTTACCGGAAAAACCTTCCCATTGAACTCCGCCAGTAAGATATTGTGAAGGGTCTCCCGACCGATGGTGCCATGCCGGGTCGAGGCCCCGATCACGGCTACCGACGACGGTCGAAAAATAGGATCAAGCGCGCGCTTCATGCTAATATACTCCAACCGGCCGAGACGCGCTCTCCATGGCGCATACCCGGCCGGTCACTCGTTGTCTCTATGTTGACCCGGCAACCACGCTGTAGCGTCCGCATGGTCACCGGCATACTGTCTATTCGGTCCCGGTACGACCCTTGCCGCCACGGCTCTGAAGTTCGGCCTGCGCCGCCGCCAGTCGCGCGATCGGCACCCGGAACGGCGAGCAGGACACATAATCCAAACCGATTTCATGACAGAAGCGGATCGACGCCGGGTCACCGCCGTGTTCACCGCAGATGCCGACTTTGAGGTCCTTATGCGCCTTGCGGCCCCGCTCGGCCCCCATCTTCACCAACTGGCCGACACCATCCTGGTCGAGCGAGACAAATGGATCCTTCGGCAGGATATCGTTTTCGATATAAAACCGGAGGAACCGTCCCGCGTCATCACGCGAGAAACCCATCGTCATCTGCGTCAGGTCATTCGTACCGAAACTGAAAAACTCCGCCTCTTCGGCAATCGCCTCCGCCGTCAATGCGGCCCGAGGCACTTCGATCATCGTCCCGATCAAATAATCAAGCTTCTTGATCTTGTACTTGTTGATCACCTCGGTCGCAATCCGCTCAACAACTTCCTTCTGGTTCTTGAGTTCGTTCACATGCCCGACCAGCGGAATCATTATCTCCGGAATCACCTTCTTCTTCTGCTTGGTTAATTCGCAGGCCGCCTCCATAATGGCCCGTACCTGCATTTCGGTAATTTCCGGATAGACAATCCCCAGACGACAACCGCGGTGTCCCAGCATCGGGTTGGTTTCATCCAACTCCTCAATACGCGCGATAATCTTCTCCAGCCGCTCCAGTTCTTCTTCATAATCGTCCGCTTTCGGATCGAGCTTCTCGATTTTCGTTTCGACCTCGTCCTTGCGCGGCAGGAACTCGTGCAGCGGCGGATCAAGCGTTCGAATCGTCACCGGGAGACCCTCCATCGCGTTGAAGATCTCCTTGAAGTCCTTCTTTTGGAACTTCACCAGCTTATCCAGCGCCAGTTGACGGTCCTGCGGCGTCTCCGCAAGAATCATCTCCTGCACAATCGGAATCCGATCCTCGGCAAAAAACATGTGCTCGGTCCGGCACAGCCCGATACCCTCCGCACCGAACTTCAACGCCTGGCGGCTGTCGCCCGGCGTATCGGCGTTGGTACGGACCTTAAGCCGCCGAATACCATCGGCCCACTCCATAAACTCCGAAAACTCGCCGGTCAATTCAGGGTCGATCGTACCCACACTGCCCTGGATCACCTCACCCGTGGTCCCGTTCAGCGTGATAACCTCACCCTCCTTGATCACTAACTTGCCCACCTGGAACTGCTTCTTCTTTGCCGACACGCGAATCGACTCCGCACCGGAGACACAGCACTTCCCCATGCCGCGAGCAACCACCGCCGCGTGGGAAGTCATCCCGCCACGCGCCGTGAGAATGCCGACCGCAACATGCATGCCGTCGATATCATCCGGATTCGTCTCTTCACGTACCAGAATGACCGGGGTCTTTTCGCTGCCGTGTTTCACCGCCGCCTCGGCCGTGAAATAGACCTTGCCCGATGCCGCCCCCGGTGAGGCCGGCAAACCTTTGGCCAGCACATCATACTTTGCATCCGGATCAAGCCGCGGGTGAAGCAACTGATCCAGCGACTGCGGATCAACCCGCTCCAGCGCCTCCTCCTTGGTAATCAGCTTCTCCTTGACCATATCAACGGCAATCTTGATCGCCGCCTGGACCGTCCGCTTACCGTTTCGGGTCTGCAGCATGTACAACTTGCCTTCCTCAACGGTAAACTCGAAATCCTGCACGTCGCGATAATGCTTTTCCAACTTCGTCGTTATCTCTACCAGCTGCTTGTAGGCCTTCGGCATCTCATCCTTGAGCTGCTTGATCGGCTGCGGCGTCCGAGTACCGGCTACCACATCCTCGCCCTGGGCATTGATCAGGTACTCACCATAAAATTCCTTGTCACCGTTGGCAGGCGAACGCGTGAACCCGACACCCGTTGCCGAATTGTTACCCATGTTGCCGAACACCATCGCCTGCACCGTCACCGCCGTACCGAGATCAGCAGCAATATCGTGCATCCGACGGTAGGAAATGGCCCGAGGGTTGTTCCACGAACGGAACACCGCATCCCGCGACATACGAAGCTGCGTATATGGATCCTCCGGAAAATCTTCACCCGATTTCCGTTTACATATCTGCTTGAACTTCTTGATTATATCCTTTAGATCCGGTGCCTGAAGCGAACTGTCCTGCTTTATCCGACGCTCCTTCTTTTTCTTCTCGATAACGCGCTCGAATTCATCCTTGTCAATCCCGAGGACAACGTTCCCGAACATCGAGATGAACCGACGATAAACATCCATCGCGAAACGCTCGTTGCCGGTCTTCTTTGCCAAACCCTCTACCGTATCCGGGTTCAACCCGAGATTCAGCACCGTATCCATCATGCCCGGCATCGAAAACTTCGCCCCGGACCGAACCGATACCAGCAGCGGATCCTCCGGATCGCCAAATTTCTTGCCGGTAGACTCCTCAATCATACCGACATGCTTCTCAAGATCCTCGTCGATCTTCTTGGGGACTTCAAGGTTATTGTCGTAGTAGAGGTTACATACCTCAGTCGTTATGGTGAAACCGGGCGGCACCGGTACTCCGGCACGGCTCATTTCAGCCAAATTGGCGCCCTTCCCGCCCAGGAGATCCTTCATTGTCGTGTTGCCGTCGGCCTTGCCGTCGCCAAACACGTAATAATATTTCCCCTTCGCGGCAGCACCACTCTTGGAATTCGTGGATTTTGTCGTTTTCTTGGCTTTCTTCGATGATGTAGTTGATTTAGCTCGTGAAGTTGTCTTTTTCACAGAACGATCAGTGGATTTCTTCGAAGCAGATTTTCTGGTCGTCTTCTTTGCAGCCTTTTTCGTCATCTTTTTCTTGCTCTTCTTCTTGGCCGCGGTCTTTTTCTTCGCTGCTTTCTTTGCAGGCATTTTTCGTCATCTCCCTCGGTCTGAAATTCCGTTTTTCAAATCAGTGCGAATGTAACCAAAAACAGGACCGGGAGCAACACAAAAGGCGGTCGGAACTTAAGTTCCGACCGCCGAAAGCCTTATAGCTGCAATAACCACAGCTACATGGTGAACAACCGTTCACCCTTAATTATCTTGTCCAGAATTCGTACCGCCTTTTCAGCCGGCGCATGCATGATGTCAGAACTGTTGAAAGTGTTGCGTACAACCTCTCGAGGACAGGTAAAACTGGACTTCCCGCGCCCGCCACGGGCCTTTTTCTTGTGACGGAGATTATACTGGCGCTGGTACTCCTTGGCCTTCTCCTTGTGCATCTGGTAATACCGGCGCTGATACTCCCGTCGCGCCTCGGCTGTGGAGAGTCTGCCCTGCTTCTCCTGCGTCACTTCGGGCTTGGTAGTCGACTCGGTTTCGGCTGTGGTCGTCTTACGAGGCCTAGCCACAATCCTACCTCACTTTCCCTGTGTCATTACGATGGCTACCCTTTTGCCATTAAGAAAAATACGGTGCCCCCGGGCTCCACTCCGGGTGCTTGATTCCTCCACAGAGATGATAGGAAATCTTTACTGTATGTCAAGCAATTTTTTCCGATCCTCCAAAAAAAATCTCGGTATCTTCCACGGAAATAATAACTTGCAAATCGCCGATTTTGTCGCCCCTTTATCCTCCTATTCTAAAGTTACTTACGCGTATATCAATATTAGCTCTCAAGTTATTTAAAGAAAAAGCCTTATGGAAATTGTCGAAACTTTCTGACATACAGATAAAACCCCCGCTGCAGCCGATTCAATCTTCCGACTCATCCCGACTCCTTCTCTGAGTTCCACTAACCAGCAGGTATACTGGCAAATGTACACTCTTCGTTAACCCTTTACTTTAATTGAAGCAACTAAAAACATCACGAAATAGACTCAAATACGAAAAAATCCCGCCGGCGCTAACCGGCGGGATCTATATCAAATACGTTCAGACTTCGTTACACTACGGTTGAGGCTCCGATGGCTCACCCTTGCGATTCAAATGCAGCCGGATTTCATTCGCCGCATAACCGAACACCAAAGCCACCATCACCCAGAACACAACCAGGTACCACCCGGCGTATTGCGGATCAGGTCCCTGGGCCGCCCCAAACGCCGTCTGCCCCCAGAGATCGACATCCTGCATGCGGTTAATAAACAGCGAAATTCGAGCCATGACCGTAAACCCGAACGAGGCTCCAAAACCGATCATCAAAATCCAAATACCAATCGTCGCCACCTTGCCAAACGCACCTGTATGCGCCTTACTGAAGAAGAAGTACGCCAGGCTGCACAACGCACCAACGATAATTATCATTTCCGACAACCCGGAAAACGGATCCAGCAAATTAATATTGCCCTCGCCGCCGCCAAAGAAATCGGCAAAGTTAATAGGATCCATCATGGCAAACAACTGCTTGTTGACCCGGTTGGCCATCTCCAGCGGAATCGCTACTCCGACCGAAATGCCGATATACATCGCCATCGGCCAGCGCGACACCCACTGGTAGTTCTTCGAAAAACGCGTCCACATCAGCACGCCCAGGACAAAAGGTATAATGTACCACAAATCGCCTTTCGCCAGGTTCTCAAACAGGTTCGAAACCAGCCCGTTGTGCCAGAGAATTATGACGAAATAACCAGCGGAAACACCAACAACTATGTGCTCGGCGATCTTATAAAACGGGTTGTCCTTATACAGGAAGCTGAAGGTCGCCAGGGTCAGAAAAACCGCCCCGGTAAACCAGAGAAAGGTTCCAAAATCCATTACAGACCTCCTCCTTCCCGTTTCTCACGTCGACGACTGGCGAAATACCCGACATTACCCATGATGATAAACAAGATAATCACGATATGCGACCACAACTGAACCTTCATACCGTCCATCGCTCGCCCGGGATTGTCCGCCAGCGTTTCGTACTGCGCCGCCCCCAGCAAACCGCCCATAATCCCGAACACCTGCCCGGAACCAAGATACGGATAATACTGGGCCGTCATAACTCCGGTCAGACCGAGCGCCAGTGGGAAATTGTACCTCCCCTGGCCGTACGAAATCCAGAAGTCCGTTATGTTGCCGCCGGAAATATCCACCACACACGCCACCTCATCGTAGTTGTTCACTCCCTGCATCATCGGCAGCGAGTCCAGCGGCGTGCCGTAGTAATCCGTTGGGAACGGAATCCGGAAATTCTGCCCCATCCCGAGAATCACCAGCGCAAAGTACGGCTTGTAGCCTAAGAATGTATAATCAACCCCGTTGACAATCTCTCGACCGGGATAATCAACCCCATTGTACGTCGCCGGCTGCTTGAGCGAGTCGCTGATATCACGAATCGCCTGATCCGTCATACCCGGACCGTTCTGCGAGAGCGATGTGAAGATCGTCTTGATCCGCTTCCTCCAGCAATGCTCTACAATCGCATACGTCATCGGGTGCAGCTCGGCCAGGTTGTTCGGATCGTAATCGATAGCAACCAGCACGATCGAATTCTCCGGCAGGGTATCTATAAACGTATAGATGTCCTTCGTCTCCTTTTCCACTATAATCGGGACCTTGCCCGGAATATAATAAGCCAGAACACAGACAATGATCAGGAAAAGAAAGATCCAGCGCCGGTCCAGCTTCATCAAGCGTTCAAAAAAGTTCATAGCACCTTCTCCTTCCTCATCCTTTACCCATATAGCCGCGTTCGATCCCCAGCATGACCTTGATCGCGGTCGACACGATCCCAAGACCGATACCGATCACGATCGCACGCTGGGCCGCCAGGTTCGGAACGTTCATGAGCCAATTGGATGCCTTGGCCCAGAACTCCTCAGCAAACGGCAGATACGGATTAAACCGCAGCATCACGATCAGCGCCGCCAGCAGCAACAACGACGCCATCAGGTTTCGGGCACGAAACGCACGGTACGCCGCCGAAGCAATAAAGAACGCCAGCAGCGCAAACATCGTCGCCAGAATCGGCATCATTATGTGATCGAAGAAATTGCGGAACATCGTGTTCTCAAGCCCCTCCTGCGTATAGAAGAAAAAGCCCCAGGTATTGTCAAACGCGGCGATAATGACTTCAACCACTACCAGCCCGATCGTAATAAGAACCCAAAGCCGTTTGTTGCCCACGTTTGTCGCCGCCCCGATCTGAATCAGGCCGACAATAATACCCGCAAACAACAAAATAAACAACCAGTAGAAACCAACAGCGTCAGCGGTCGAAGCCGTGAAGCCGAAAAGAATCATGACAAACAGCCCTACCAGCGTCAGGTAATTGTAGACGAAGTTCGGCTTACGCGTCCGAATCTTGGACACCGACACCTTAAACAACGACCAGATACCCAGCGCGAGGGCGAAAATGCCGATAATGATAATCCAGTCCAACAGGAACTCATGAATGTTCTCAAAAGATTCATGCGGGACGAAATACTGGATCACATTAAACAGCGCGAAAATGAAGACAAAGAAAAATGGAAGTGATCGTTTCATATTCCGGCCCTCTCCTTAGTTGGTAACTCGAAAGAGGTTAGTTATCCAGTCCAGATCAGCGTGATTCGCGACCAGACCGAGAACGGCGAAAATTATTACCGCCGCCTTGAGATAATCCTGCGCCTTCAACGACCCCAGCAGAACCGGCTCACGGCCGAGATAGGCCGACGCCGCATACAACTCCTCACCGATCAGCGTGTAGTCACACGCCACGATAAAGAACGGTATCTGCGCGATCTCGTCCGTACCCGAAATCTGGATCGATCCGGCCAGCGCACCAGTCTCCGCCAGGATCAGCGACTCAGCAAAGAACTTGCCCATATAGATGTTGGTTGCAGGACGCTCACGGAGCATGATACCGTTGACGGCAGCGACATACGCGAACTGCGACTGCGTCACGAAGTGTACCGTCTCTTCCTGGTAATCGTCCGGGCGACCGGCATCGAGATAGGCCGACTTGACTACCTCCTGCGCCACCGTCATCACGATCGGATCGTAGGTCGGCACATTCAAGGCCGTCTGGTACTCCGCGACCTGCTTAGCCACACGACTCAGAATCGTAAACGATGCAATCGTCGCCACGTCAGCCGCCGTCCCCAGCCCAAGGACATACAGGATCGGCCGCCCCATCTCCGTCGCACGCCCGATAGCGTCATCAACCGCCTCAATGCCGGCCAGCGGCCGTACATACAGGTCGGCCCCGGCCCGAGCACGATTCACGAAGTAGAAAATCAGGAAACCGAACACAAGCACTGCGACTAAGACCGGCAGCCGGCCGTCGTTAAACCACTCGCCCTGCGCCTGCACCGGCCCAACTATCGGCGTAGACGCCCGCGCGTCGGTATCGGCGGTCACCGCGTCCAGTCGGTAGTACAAATCAGTGTTGCTGGGGAGATATTTGTCGCTCCACTCGTCCTTGGTCCCGGCATGACGGAACCTGGTCGCACCTGAGGGCGCCACCGCACCTTCCCAGGTGCGCATTTCGCCATTCTCAGGATATTGCTCGTAGGCCGCCGGCAACCGATCCATGAGGCGAAGATACAGATCCCGTAGCGAATCCGCTTCCCGATCGGGGAAATCCGGATCAGCCTGCACTCTGGCCAGCAGCGCCTCCAGCGAATCCAGCTGAACCTGCAACAGCCTGACACTGTCAATAGCCGCACTATCGGTCGGATCAAGCGCCGTTCGGGCCGCAAAAGAATCAATCTTCACGACAAACGAATCAACTATCTCCTGCGTGGCCATTTCATACGCCTCGAGATCTCGGCTGACCTTCACATCCAGTTGCTCCAGCCACGACAACCTGCTCCGAATCATATCCAGCGTGTCCGCCAAATATGGCTTGAACATGAAAATTTCATAGCCCAGCACCGTGTTGTCGCCGGCCTGATCATCGGCTGATTTCTCCCACGTGAGCGTTATCGAGTGCCCGTTGTCGTTGTCCGTATCCATCGCCTGCAGATTCATTGGCGGTGCGGGTGGCGGAATGGTATCTTCCGGTTCACCGGCCAGCACCGAATCTGCCGCGACGTCCGGCTCCGTAATCGCCTCCTGTCCGACGGCGGAACCACTCGCCAGGAACATCAGGCAGAGAAGCAGTAACAATCTATACGTCATAGACATCTCCTGTTGAGGAGCTTTCTCATTATTTATCAAAAATGAAATCAATTGATCAATCCCAGCCAGTCTCTGAACAAAAACGTAATCCGCCCGACCAGAAGTGAAATTCGACCCATCACCGTATAGCCGAACGAGGCGCCGAACGTGACCATCAGGATCCAGATTCCGACCCGCGATGACACCCCAAACGCACCCTTGTGTTCTTTACTGAAGAAGAAATACGTCAGGCCGGTGAAAACCCCCAAAAATATCACCCAGTTTGCCACAATCGACACAAAATGTCCCGTCGCAGAAAGATCCAGCCCCGATAAAAAGGCCCCGAAGCCCTGCCACGAATGCGCCTCAGTCGACATCAGCGGTACAAAAGTCGAAGACACCTGCACGATAAAGTCCGAGCGCAGATACCGCACGAAATTCAGACCGGCCGTGGTACCAACAATAAACGCCAGCGGCCACCGCGACAACCACCCGTACTCCTTCGATAGCCGCATCAGAAGCAGGACCCCAAGGATCACCGGAATCCAGTAGAAGAAGTTCGCCGCACCCGGCTGATACGGCTCCATGAAATAGGTCGCCAGCCCCTCCGACAAACGCGGGAAAAGGTTCTTCACCAGCGTCGACCAGAAGCCCTGGCACATCCAGAACGCCGCCGACACACCCACAAACAGGTGCTCGGCAAACTTGTAAAACGGATTATCTTTGTACAGGAACGAGAAAATCGCCAGCGTCAAAAACGCCGCCACCGTGACCAAAAACGCCTGCGTAACATGGTCATCATGCGTACCCGACAGCGCCATCGACTTCAATATCCAGCTCAGGACAAACAGGACCACGACCCCGCCGAGAACTATGTACGCTTTGCGGCTCACAGTCGCTTCCTCTTGTGTTTACCGGCCCGGAAAAACGCCACGTTACCAATTACGATAAAGGCCATGATGACAATATGCGCCAGCGTCTGCGGACCCATCATCCGCAGCCCCGGCGTTTCCATGTCTTCAAATCGCTCATACGCCTGAATCAGCTCCGATTCGTACTCCGCCGCACCCTTCACGCCGCCAAGGATCCCGATCACCTGCTGCGGATAATACGGATACAACTGAGGCGCCACTACGGCCGCCACCCCGACTCCAATCGGTACTTTTCCCGGGTCTCCGACAAACAGGACCCATTCCTTCGGCCCCGGACGGCCTCCGCCGAGCGCTACAATCAAATCTAGATCCTGGGCCGATTCGATGTCATCGAACACCTCGGTGCTGTCAAGCGGCACGCCGTTGACATCGGTCGGAAACATCTTGCGGAAATCCGACACGATCACATTCAGCACACCCTCGTTCCCCGCCTTATAGCCAAGGTTCACGTAGTCGATTCCGTCCATCTTGTCCGGGAATTCAGGAAATATGTAGTCGTTCAGCGTCCCCACCATCAGCGACTGCCCCGTCGCCCACAGCGACATAAAGATCACCTTGTGACCCCGCTGCAAACAATGCCGACTGATAGCGTTGGCCATCGGCTGCACCTCCGGCGCCATCGCCGGATCAAAGTCATAAGAAATCAACACGTGGGAGCCTGCCGGAAGACTCTCAATCCGATCAAACAGCTTCTTCACAACCGGCGTCGCTTTTTCTTCAAAAGTGATCGGGAACAACAACGGCGCCACCACCGCCACCGCGATAAACAGAAATACCACCCGCCGCTCGACCTCACGACCCGTGATCGAACGGTAGAACAGCCAGCCCAGCCCGCCGAATATAATCAGCAGCGAAACAACGACACCGACCGTATGCATCAGTCCTCCCCTCCGAGATACGACCGCTCAACCCCCAAAATAAGCCGCAACGACATCGATATAACCCCTAACCCGATCCCGATAATAATCGCGCGCTGTCCGGCCAGGTTGGGCGAGTTCATGATCCACACCGCCAGGTTCGGTATCTGCAGAATCGAAAGCGAGTCCGGAATCCACCCCGTCACCATCAAGCCAAACGGCGTGCGCCCCAGCAGAATAATAAACGCCGCCACCAGCAAAATTGTCGCTTCACGGTTCTTCGCCCGAAACGCCCGGTACGAAGCCGACGCCACAAAAAACGCCAGCAGCGAATACATCGTCGACTGAAGGGGATTTATGACGTAGTCAAACGTCGTCTTAAACCAGGAACCGTCAGCGTCAACCGCCGCCGCAATGTTCCCCGGGTTGCCGATCTTGAACAGGCCGATGGTCAGCATAAACAGAAACCCCGCCACCGTCACAATCGAGAACCCCCAGTCCTCCTTCCGACGCATCAGCTTTGTCAGGTGGACCCGCAGCAGATTCCCGCCCCCGAGGAAAAAGGCAAACACGGCGATAATATCAAAATACAGCGTAAACGTCCGATCGAGATCCTCCATCGGCGGAATAAACACCGATATTATCAGGACCGTCCCGACGATAAATGTTATGGCTAGAGGTACTGTCCGTCTCATAATCGTCAGTTACTCGAAAAGACCTTCCGCAAAAAGTCGTACACGTCCTGTGCTATTTCAACCTCAAAGGCCGTGGCAACGGTCGCCGCCACGACCCCAACAATAATAATCACCATCGCGATGCCCTTACCGACATCCTGCCCTTTCAGCGACCCCAACTGCCGGGGCTCCCCGGACAGATACGCCGACGCTGCAAAAAGCTCCTCGCCGATCAGCGTAAAGTCACACGCCGCAATAAAAAACGGCAGCTGCGCCGGGCGCGCTGTACCGGCAATCTGAATCGCACCAACCGAGTTGCCCGTCTCGGCCAAAATCAGCGACTCGGCAAAAAACGCCCCCAGCAAAAAAATCGTCGCCGGCCTCTCTCGAACCATCACACCATCAACCGCCGCCACATAACCGAACTGCTCATCGGTCACGTACGACACCATATCATCGGTATAGGCATCCGGCCGCCCCGCCGCCATATACGCCGCCTTGATCGTCTCACGGCCGGCGGTCATCACCAGCGAACGCGACACCGGCATATAAATTCGCGTGTCATATTCGGCAATCGTGCGAGCCACTCTCCCCAAAATAGTCAGCGCCGCCAGCGTCTGGACATCATCCATGTCATGAATGCCCGGAACAAACAGCACCGGCCGCCCCATCTCCGTTGCCCGACCGACTGCCTCATCGATTGCCTCAAGACCCGAAATCCTGCGTATATAAAGTTCCCGCCCCCGCTTGGCTAACTCGACAAACGTTATCACCGCCGCCGAAAACACCAGCGCAATCAAAAACAAGTAGGCCCGATCAAAATCCAGCCACTCGCGCTTCGGCGAGATCCCCTGCGTTGTCGAACCGTCACTCTCAAAGTTCTCCGAAATCGCCGTAACCTGATAGCTATAAGTACTATCCCGCGACACTTTGCGATCCAGATACGAATTCGATCCCGGCAGCAACTCCGCAACCATCGCAAACTCACTGTCACCCACCGATCGATACACCCTGTAACCCGTTACACTCCCTATCTCGGGAACATCATCCACCGATGGCACCCACGTCAGCCGCAGCGCATTGCCGTCATCGTATTTGACATCCTCAGCGATAACCGAGGTCGGCGAAGCGACAACCACCAGTTCGGAATCCGGCACCACCGGCATGGTCGTATCGCCCAGGGCTGTATCGGGTTCAGTCTGTGCAAAAGAAAAAGCCGGCAGGCAGAAGCAGGCAAATAAAGCAAAAACAAGCAAGCGCCGCGTGAACGGCGCCAAAATGTTGGATGTACTTTGCACTAGCTGATCAATCCTAACCAGTCACCAAAGAGAAAGTCAATGCGGCCGATTAGCAGTGACATGCGGCTCATCACGGTGTAACCGAAGGCGGCGCCGAACGTAATCATTAGAATCCAGATGCCAACCTTCGCCGTCGTGCCAAATAGACCCTTATGCTCTTTGCTGAAAAAGAAATACACCAGGCCCGTAAATGTACCCACAGCAACCACGATATTGCCGATCGATTGATAGGCCGAGGCCGTGAAACCCGGTCCGAACAACGGAACCAACGTCGCCTGGACCTGAAGCATCATATTTGAAACGAAATAGTTGATCAGGTACAGCCCCGAGGTCGCACCCACAATAAACGCCAGCGGCCAGCGGGATATCCAGCCGATCCCCGGAATCAGCCTTGCCAGCATAAGCACACCCAGAGCCGCCCCGACAATCAGCCAGTAATCGGCCGCCTCACCCTCGCCCGGATTGACGCCCACCCAGAACTTCCCGTACAGGTTGTCCCAGAACAGAATGACAAACCAGTAACCGGCTGAAATGCCCACAAAGATGGCTTCACTAAGCTTGTACCACGGGTTGTCCTTATACAGGAACGAGACAATCCCAAGCGTCAAAAAGGCCGCCACCCAAAGTGCAAAATGTTCCATGCGTCAGTACCGTTCCAACCGCTGACTCGCTAGAGCCTCTTCTTGCGCCCACTCCGAAAATAGGCCGCGTTTCCAATTATAACAAAGGCAATGACAACCATATGGGCGAATGACTGCGAAAGCATCGCCTTGGTCCCCTTGCCGATGACACCAACTAAGGACTCGAACTCCGCCGCACCGTTCATCCCGCCCAGAAGCCCGACCAACTGACCGGCATTGAGATACGGATACATCTGTGGCGCCTGCACAGCCGTGTTGCCGCCTCCCATCCGCAAACCGTAACGGTCAACCGCTACCTGCACCCACTCCTGCGTCCCGGGATACCCCGCCGACAGGTTCATGGCAAAATCTATGTTCGAGAAATTCTTGACATTTTTAACCAGCTCCAGCTCCTCATACGGCGTACCGTAATAGTCTCGCTGGAACATCGAACGGAAATCAGACCCCATGCGCTGAATCACAAACTCGTTCCCCGTCTGGAAACCGAGATTGACATAGTCCACCCCGTATTCGAGGTTCTTCGGCTCAATCTCCGGATGCGCCAGCACCTCATTCAGGGCGAGATTCGCCTGCTGCGGTCCCTGCGGCCACAAACCAATAATGATAATCTTCAGATCAGTCTTAAGTGCGTGATGCAAAAACGCCACTGCCTGCGGCTGCAACTCCGGCGCCGACGGCGGATCGAAATCAAACGAAACCAGAACCTTCGACCCCGGCGACAGTTCATCGAGCGCATCGTACAACTGCTCCACCTCCGGCGAGACCCAGATTTTCTGCGTAAGCGTCATAAAAAACGGCAGCACCACCGCCAATCCAACGAACAGGAAAACCACTCGCCGATCAACCAGATCTCCCTTCAACGTCCGGAACAACAACCACAACAGAGCCAGCACTATCAATATGATTACAATAATAGATATAGTCGGTGAAAACTGAAGTGCCCCACCGCCGGAAATTTTATAGATATACGCCGCCAGCGAGATCAACGCGATCAAAAGCACGACGATAAGTTCTTTACTGCGAGTACTCATAATCAGTCACTACCGCCCAGATGCGAACGTTCAATACCAAGGATGATTCGAAGCGAGGTTGACACCAGTCCCAGCGCAATACCAATCATGATCGCCCGCTGACCCGCCGCCTGCGGAAAATTCATAATCCAACTCGCCACCTGCGACAAACGCATCGATTCCGGCAACCACAAGGTGAGCGTATCACCCACCGGCACCCGACCCAGCATCACAAAAAACGCTGCCACCAGAAGAAGCGTCGCTTCCAGATTGCGGGCACGAAACGCCCGATACGAGGCCGAGGCTACAAAAAACGCCAGGATTGCGAACATCGTCGATGACAACGGCGTGTACATGTACACATAAAGCCAGTCAAACGCGGTGCCCGGCTCACGAAAATCCTGACCACCGGCAAAACCGATTATGGCAATCAAAAGAAACGAACCGATTGTCACTCCGGCATAACCCCAGTCCGACTTCTGCGCAAACACCTTCTGGAACGAAATCTTCATCAGGTTCAACGCCCCCAGCCAGATAGCAAACGCCTGAACAATCGAAAACCAGTCGGAAAACCAGTCGTTCAGATTATTGAACGGAGCATGCGGGATAAAATACTGAATGACAAATACGATACCGACAATCGTCGTTATAAGCAGTGGTATTTCGCGACGCATGAGTCTAGTTCACTCCAAAGAACTGCGAGAAATTGAAAATACCAAACGTCTCTAAAATGATGCCGACTACCAAAGACACCAGCACAATCGCCTTACCAGCATCCTGCCCCTTCAGGGAACCGAGCAGTTTCGGCTCCCGGGACAAATACGCCGATGCCGCGAACAGCTCCTCACCAATCAACGTGTAATCACACGCCGCCACAAAAAACGGCAGCTGCGCCGGCATTGCCGTACCGGCGATCTGAATCGCACCGATCGAGTTGCCCGTCTCTGCAAGAATCAGCGACTCGGCGTAAAACGCCCCCATATAAAAAATAGTCGCCGGCTTCTCGCGCACTACCATGCCATCAATACCCGCCGCATAACCGAACTGGTCATCAGTCAGGTAATGCACCTGGTCCTCCTGGAACGCGTCCGGCCGACCAACCTTGGAATACGCTTCCTTCACAATCTCCTTGGCCGTAACCATCACGATCGATCGCGATACCGGAACCTCAAGCCACGTCTCATACGTCGCCGCCAACTCCGCCACCCGGCCAAGAATCGTAACACCCGCAATCGTCTGGACATTATTCATATCCTGCGTGCCGGGTATGTAAAAAATCTTTTTCCCCATCTCGGTGGCACGACCAACTGCCTCGTCGACCGCCTCCAGACCCGCAATCCGACGAATAAACAGGTCTTTGCCCGCCTTAGCCTGCATAATGTAGTAAATAATAAAGAAACTCAGCAGCAGAACCCCGACAAGAATGTTGACCCGCCCGAAATGAAACCACTGCGCCGACGACTGGACCGGCTCCGAGGTCAACGAGGTCGAACGCACCCGCTCACGCGGCGCACCCTCCGCCGAAACCTGGTTTATCGCCGCCACCTGATAAACATAGGTCATACTGTCAGCCGTGTTGCCGTCGACATAAACCGTCGCGCCCGCCGTAGCCTCCCCCACCTGCGTAAACTCGCCCGGCTGGCCGTCAACCAACGGCGCCCGCATCAGCAGATAGCCATCTACCCTACTGGTCGCATCATCCGGCGAAAGCTCCCATCGCACCCTGATCGACCCACCCGCATCGTTCGGCATATCCTCCGCCACAATCCGGGTCGGCGGAGCCGGGACAGAATCAGCCAAAGTCGTATCAATATCCGCACCAATCGCGGCCGTACCGGCGTCGGCTTCATCCTGGGCAAAAACTGTCGGGGAAGAGATCAGGGCCAGAAGAGAAACCAGAAGCAGAAAACCTGTCATTCCGTGTAGAGATCGATGCAGGGCTGGTTGTCTCCGGGAACGCTGCAAACTAATTTCCCTCTCTGAATGTCGAAGTCGGTCTATTCACTCGGCGTACAATACTACTGACGAATAAACCGGTCAAACTATTTAATGATCAGACGCTTACGGTTACCACTCCAGGCGGCGCCTGCCCTGTTTACAGATCAAGCCGAATCTATCCCCCTCGCCGAAACAAGTCAAGCGAAAATTACCCCAATCCCCAATACCTCGTTGAGGTTTATTGAGATGCGAAGATACCGGCAGTCCCCAAAGCAGACTCCTAACACCGCCTGCCTGACCAAAATGCCTGTTTACATTAATTGCGGGGGTTGTTATACTTACGGACTTGACAGCGACCGCCGCGTCGCTATCTTGCCGGAACGCCCCAAAGGGGCGTCCTGGTTATGGTATGAAAACGAATTCTCTAAAATAACGGCAGGTTTTTGCAGATGGCAAAGTTCGATAATCCTGATGACATCAAAGTAATTGTTGCTACCGACTGCGGGTCCACAACCACCAAAGCTATCCTGATCGAATATCAGGACGGCGAGTACCGGCTCACAACTCGCGGTGAGGCCCCGACCACCGTCGAGGCGCCCTTCGAAGACGTCACCATGGGCGTCCTCAACGCTGTCGCCGAAGTCGAGGAACTGTCCGGACGGAAACTGCTCGACGAAGACGGCCGATTCATAAGTCCAGCCAAAAACAACGTCGGCACCGACGTCTACATCTCAACCTCTTCCGCCGGCGGCGGCCTCCAGATGATGGTAGCCGGGGTGGTCCGATCCATGACTGCCGAATCCGCCGAACGCGCCGCACTCGGCGCCGGCGCCATCGTCATGGACGTAATCGCATCCAACGACAAGCGACTCCCGCACCAGCAAATCGAACGCATCCGCCACCTGCGACCCGACATGATCCTCCTCTCCGGCGGTATCGACGGCGGCACGACTACCCACGTCGTCGAACTGGCCGAACTGATCTCCGCAGCCGACCCGCGCCCAAGGCTCGGATCGAGCTACAAGCTCCCCGTCATTTACGCCGGCAACAAAGACGCTCGCTCGGCCATCAACGAAACCCTCGAAAAGGAAGTCGACCTCAAAACCGTCGACAACCTCCGACCCGTCCTCGAGCGCGAAAACCTCAGCCCCGCCCGTGAAGAAATCCACGAACTCTTCATGGAGCACGTTATGGCCCAGGCCCCCGGCTACAAAAAACTCATGACATGGACCGATGCCCCGATCATGCCGACCCCGGGTGCGGTCGGCCTCATTATTAAAACCATCGCCGACCAGTACAACATCGAAGCGGTCGGCGTCGATATCGGCGGCGCGACTACCGACGTTTTCTCCGTCTTCCGCCCCGGCGAGGACAACGAAGGCGTCTTCAACCGCACCGTCTCGGCTAACCTCGGCATGTCCTACTCCATTTCCAACGTTTTCGCCGAAGCCACCCTGCCCAAAGTCATGCGCTGGGTCCCATTCAACATGGACGAGCGCGACCTGCGTAACCGCGTCAAAAACAAAATGATCCGCCCGACTACAATCCCGCAGTCGATGGAAGAACTGATCTTCGAACAGGCTATCGCCAAGGAAGCCCTCCGCCTAGCCTTCATTCAGCACAAAAACTTCGCCACCGTTCTCAAGGGCGTCCAGCAACAGCGAACCATCGCCGACGCCTTCGATCAGTCGGCCTCCGGCAAAACTATCGTCAACATGATGTCCCTGGATATGCTCATCGGCTCCGGCGGTGTGCTCTCCCACGCCCCGCGCCGCCAGCAGTCCGCCCTGATGATGATCGACGCCTTCATGCCCGAAGGCATCACGCGCCTCGCCGTGGACTCCATCTTCATGATGCCCCAGCTTGGCGTGCTGACCGAAGTACAGCCAAAGGCAGCCACCGAAGTATTCGAAAAAGACTGCCTCATTCACCTTGGTACCTGCGTCGCCCCGGCCGGCACCTTCAAAAAACCGGGCCCGGTTATGAAATACTCAATTGACCTGCCGTCCGGCAACGTCTCCGGCACCCTCAGCAGCCTCGAAATGAAAAAATTCGAACTTGGCATGGGCGATGACGGCTTGCCGCTCAAAGTCAAAGCCACCTTCGAACCGGAACGCAACTTCGATCTCGGTGCCGGCAAAGGCGACAAGGTCGAAGTCGAACTCTCCGGAGGCGTGGTCGGAATCATTCTCGACGGCCGCGGCCGACCGTTCGACCTCTCTGAACTCGACGACGACTCCCGCGTCGAACATCTCAAGACATGGATGACGGAACTGAACATCTATCCCGAGGAAAAGATATAAACAATGAACGCACTGCGTTTAACATGCCTCCTGCCGCTCCTGCTGCTCGCGGTTGCCTTCACGGCCCCGCCCGCCATGAGCGAAACCTATGTCAACCTCAAGGGTGACTTCTATTTCGAGTATCCCGATGACTGGCGGCTGGTCGACCACCGCGTCGTTGATCTGCACCTCTGGAAAAACAAAGCCGGTGAAACAACAATGGACTACGAGGCCGTCTTTGCTCCCGTCGAATCCGTACCGTTCTACAACGGCATCTACTTCGTCCTGACCGTAGACACCGCCGGCGGCGCCTATACCCAGGATGACATCGATTCCGTCCTCGCCGATATGGGCGGCAAGTTCGGCCAAACAGTCCGCTACTTCCCCGTAGCCGACTTCCTCGCCGACATGAAATCAAATGAACCGTCCTACGATGAAAACAACCAGACCGTCACCGTTGTCAGCGATATCGTCGAACAGGGCGAAGTCATCAAAAAACACCTGCTCGCCATCAAGTTCTACGAAAAGGGGATCGCGAATTTCTTCTTCTACGCCCCCACGGACCTCTTTGAACAAACTGAACCGGTACTGAACCAAATACTGCAGTCCTTCGGCAGTGGCAACGCCGAAGCCATGCTCCCCAAAGAAGAACTCAAAATAGCAGACATAGATGTAGACGAACAAAACAGCGGAGACTCCCCCGATGACGGATTTGCCATCAGCACCGCCGTGCCCTGGATTCTGCTGGTGATTATTATCATCGCACTGATAGCAATCATGATTAAGCGAAGAGCAAAATAGTTCGGACAAGATAGAGGAAGGTACTTCTATGGCCCATGCCTATACCCCGGGACTTAAAGTCACGGAGCGAATGCTCGTCAAGAAACAGCGCATCCTCCCCCTCAAGGGCGAGGTTGTCGTCAAAGTCGGCGACCACGTCGAACCCGATGATGTCGTGGCCCGCACCGACCTGCCCGGTAACGTCGAACCAGTCAACGTCGCCAACAAACTCGGCGTCCCACCGGAAGACCTCGACATGGTCATGATCAAAAAAGCAGGCGACGAAATCAAAGAAGGCGAACCGATCGCCATCAAAAAGTCATTCATCAAGTGGTTCTCCTCGGAATGCAAAGCCACCACCGATGGCACCCTCGAATCCATCTCTACCATCACCGGGCAGATCCTCCAGCGCGGCCAACCTATCCCGGTCGAGGTCCATGCCTACGTCCGCGGCGAAGTCACCGAAGTCCTCCCCGAGGAAGGCTGCGTCGTCGCCACATACGCCTCCTTCGTCCAGGGCATCTTCGGCATCGGCGGCGAGACCCACGGTGACATCATCGTGGCCGTCCCCGACAACACCACTGTCCTCGAAGACTCCCTTATCAAAGAAGAACATGCCGGCAAGGTCGTTGTCGGCGGCTCCATGGTTACCGCCGACGCCCTCAAGAAAGCAATCAAGGTCGGCGTCAAAGGCATCGTCACCGGTGGCTTCGACGACAAAGACCTGCGCGATTTCCTCGGCTACGATATCGGTGTCGCTATCACCGGCTCCGAAGAAATCGGCTGCACCCTCGTCGTCACCGAAGGCTTCGGTCCCATCGCGATGGCCCAGGCCACGTTCGAACTGCTCAAGCGCCACCAGGGCGAAATGGCCTGCATCAACGGCGCCACCCAGATCCGCGCCGGCGTCATCCGTCCCGAAGTCATTATTCCTACCACCAGGGAAGGTGTAACCGACAAAGAATCGGTCTCCAGCATCTCCGGCCTCGGGATTGGTTCCGACGTACGCGTCATCCGCCATCCATACTTCGGCCGCATCGGTAAAGTCACAGAACTGCCGTCACCCCTCACCAAACTAGAGTCCGAATCCATGGCCCGTGTGTTGAAAGTGAAATTCGACGACGACGTAGAGGCGATGGTCCCGCGCGCCAACGTCGAGATGATCGAAGGCTGATTCAGTTACAGTGACAGTAAATGTCTACGGCGGGGCCGCACTGGCCCCGCCCTTTTTGTACCCGGTAAATAAGAAGGGCCTCCCGATTCACCACCGGAAGGCCTCGTACGGAGACAGTCAAAAAAACAGCGGCTTAGTATTCACCCATCGCAGTGTCATACATGGCCGAATCTTCCATCATCATGCCGGTGTCGTGCATAGCCGAATCCATCCGCGTCGTATCAGCCATTTCCGCCGTTTTCACTTCGGCCGGAACCTTGTCTGCCGCCCCCTCTTCACCTTCCTGGCCGCAGCCAATTATTAAAGCGGCCGCAAACAGCCCCACCAGCATCATGATCATCAGTTGCTTCATCTGTTCTACTCCTTTTTGCATAAGAAAACTTTGCTCGGTTTCTAAACAGGAAAATCTCCCATCTCGCATACCCTCGTCAAGTTTAAACACGCAGCCTGTTTTTGTTGACCGTCACACACCCCACAAATAAGTTGCGATGCTTACGAAAACTACCTGAACCGGGCGCAACTTTTTCGCCCGAAAAACGTTTTGTCAACTCGAGTGTAGAAGTGATTATGAATACCTGGCTGCTCATCTCCTTTTCCAGTTCAATCTGGGAAATAATCAAAAATTCATCCGGTTTCGGCATCTTCATCCTGCTGGTACTCGTGTTTATGTCACTGGTCTCCTGGGCCATCATCTTCTCCAAATGGCGCGAATTCAAAGCGGTCGAATCGGAGAATCAGAAATTCCTCAAGACTTTCCGGCGCGCCCGAACCATCAGCGAAGCCATCGGCCAGGCCAAATCACATAAGACCGCCCCCGTTTCGCACATCTTCCTCGCCGGCTACAACGAACTCAACGACCTCTTTTCCACCAAAAACGAAGGTGGCGGACTGCAGGAACAAAAGCGCGAACTCGATGAAAACGACCTCGAAATCGTCGAAATGACCATGGAAAAGTCCCTGACCGAGCAAATGGGCATTGTAGAACGCCGCGTCATCTTCCTCGCCTCAACCGGTAACTCCGCCCCGTTTCTTGGTCTGCTCGGCACCGTCGTCGGCATTATGGACTCCTTTTGGGCCATCGGCGAGCGCGGCTCCGCCTCCCTGGCCGTCGTTGCCCCCGGAATCGCGGAGGCCCTCCTGGCCACCATCGTCGGACTCGCTGCCGCAATTCCGGCCGTCATCGCCTACAACTGGGCCAACAATAAGTTGAAATACATCAACGACTTCTCCCGCAACTACATCCTCGAATTCATCGCCCGCGTCAAAAAGGAAGCCCGCTGATGCGTTTTCGCCGCTCCCAGAGAATGACCTATAAGGCCATATCCGATATCAATATCGCCAACCTCGTCGATGTCGTCCTCGTGCTGCTGATCATCTTTATGATCTCCGCCCCCCTCCTCCAATCCGGAATCGAGGTCGACCTCCCCAAAACGCGCGCCGCAGCTATTTCGGAAGAAGCCGAAGGGGTTGTGGTTACTATTGATAACAAAGGCGGGATTTACATCAACGATGTCTGGTCACGCCTGGACAATTTTGAAGAAAATCTGCAGGAAGAAATGGCCGCCAAAGGTACATCCTCGGTCTTTCTCCGCGGTGACTCAACCGTCGCCTACGGTGTCGCGATCAATGTTATCGGCCGCATGAAAGATATGGGCATCGAGGCCATCGGCCTGGTAACCGCTCCAATTCAAAGCGGTGCGGCCCAAAACCGTTAGGAGCCCTTTAACCGGTGTCGAACCGTGACCTCATATTCTCCATCGCCCTCCACGTGGTCGTCATTGCCGTGACAATCGTCTCGGTACCCCTGGCCGAAAAACGCCCGCTGCCATTCGACGAAGTCATCAGCGTTCAATTAACCGCCCCGGCCTCCCTCCCGCAACAGCCGATCAAACCGGTCTCAGTCCCGCAACCACAGGTCGAAGAAGAACCCGATCTCCCCGTGACGCAGCCCAAAACCTCCGAAGAAGAAGCCGTCATCGAATCCAAAGAGACCAAAGAACCCGAAAAAGAAAAACCGAAACCAAAGCCCCAGCCAAAACAGGAAGAAACTCAATCACAACCTGATCAGGGCCAGACCGGGGAACAGCCGCAGGATGCCGGCTCACCATCGGAAACCGAGGTCGACGCCCCCACCGGCGAAGGCTCACCCTTTGCCGGCGGAGCGACCATCGACAACGCCAACTTTAACTACCCCTACTGGTTCACTCAGACCTTCAACAAGATAGCAACCAATTTCCGGGTCCGGCGCAACTACCCGCCCGGCGTCACCTGCGTCGTCTATTTCGAGGTCATCAGATCCGGACGCATGATTATCAGCGAAATCAAAGAATCCTCCGGCTATGAAGGCTTCGACCAAGCCTGCCTGGCGGCCGTTCAGGAAAGCGCACCGTTTCCCCCGCTGCCGAGGGCTTTTGTCGATGAAGTGATTGGTATTTCCGTACCGTTTACACCACCACAGAGGTAAACTCATGCTACGAAAAACTGCTCATTACGCACTTTGCGCACTCGCCATACTCACCGCCGCCTCAACCGCTACCGCACAGTCCGGCGACAACGTCCGCCAGATCATGTTCGACACCATCGTCGCCCGAGGCGTAGTCACCACCCCGGTCGGCGTCGACCAGATGAAATACATCGGCACCTCGTACATTTCGGCCGACGATTCCGCGATCATGCGGTGGGCCACCCAAGTCGTGCAAAACGATATCGATTTCTATGCCGACTTCGAACTCGTCCCCCTGGATTCATTCTTCCTCGAAGTCTATGAAATAACAGAAGTTAACCTGCTCGGCTGGGAACGCCTCGGCGCCGAACGACTGGTCCGGCTCGAAGCCGAATTCCCCGGCTCCAATATCCGCATTTACTGGCGGCTCTACGACGTTGTCCACGGCCAGGAAATCGCCAAAGGCCAGGTCGAATATCACCGCGCCTACTGGCGCGAACTGGCCCACGACGTTGCCAACGAAATCGTCTACAATCTCACCGGCGACCCCGGTATCTTCCGAACCAAAATCGCCTACATCAAGAAAGTCGATACCGGCATCAAAGAAGTCTTTGTCTCAGACTACGACGGTGCCAACGAAGTCCAACTAACCAAAACCGGCTCCATTTGCATCTCACCCGCCTTCTCCGACGACGGCACGGAAGTATACTTCACATCATACAAAGACGGCCCCCCGAATCTGTACAAAGTCAACATCAACGGCGGCGACATCACCCCCATCGCATCATTCGACGGTCTCAATATCGCCCCGGCTGTCTCCCCCGATGGCCGAAAAATCGCCTGCGTGCTCTCGCGCGACGGCAACTCGGAAATCTATGTCCTGGAAACAAGCGGCCGCATCATCAAACGCCTCACCCACCGCCGCTCAATCGAAACCGCGCCGGCCTGGTCGCCCGATGGTAACCAGATAGCCTTCGCCTCCGACCGAACCGGCCAGCCCCAGATTTACATCATGGATGACGACGGTGTCAACGAGCGCCGCCTCACCTTCCGCGGCGGCTACAACGATTCACCAATCTGGTCGCCCGATGGCGACATTATCTCGTTTGTAACCCGTACCCGCGACGGTCGCTTCAACATTGCCGCGGTCGACGTTAAAGGCACCGAATACCGTATGCTGACCAACATCGGCAGCAACGAAAACCCGGAATACGCACCCGATGGCAAGCATCTAATCTTCTCCTCAACCCGCCTCGGCGGCACTGACTTGTACACGATGGACGCCACCGGCCGCAACCAGCGCCGCCTGACACGGACCCGCAACGTCTCCAACCCCGTCTGGGGCCCCATCCCCGGCCTCTAACCACTGCTGCTCTGGCTGTCGTCCGCCTTCGGTTAATCATTGCTTCGTAGCCCACCCACGGTGCGTGGGGTCACACAAACCCCGCCCCATCGCAAAAGCAATTCCCCCCAAATTAAACTAAATCTTTCCCAACCTCGCCGGTATAATCAATAACACAGCGACAGCGATCAAAAAATCGACGATTTTATGTTGACCGGTTCTATCCAAACCGGTATGTTTGCGCCAACTAACGATCGCAAAACGCTTTTCTCTCTTTAGGGAGGAAGAAAGGACTATGAAAAAACTAGCACTGCTAATGATCCTCGGGGCCTTCGCCCTGACCATGGTTGGGTGTGGTGGTGACGGACCACCGCCGCCGCCGCCTGAACAACCGGTTGACACCGTTGCTGTGGAAGATACCGCCACACCACCGCCGCCGCCTCCACCGCCACCACCGCCGAAAAAACTCAACGAATCGCAACTTGTGACCGTCTATTTCGAGTTTGACAAGGCAACCCTGACCTCCAATGCCAAAGCCGGCCTCGACACTAACTACGATTTGCTGAAGGAATTCCCCGATGTAATCGTGCAGATCGAAGGCCACTGCGATGAACGCGGCACCGTCGAATACAACCTGTCGCTGGGTGAACGACGCGCCAAATCAGCCCAGACCTACCTCATCGGACTGGGAATAGATCCGGCTCGTTTGACGACGATCAGTTACGGCGAAGAGCGCCCGGCGGTCGAGGGCTCCAACGAGGAAGCTTGGACCAAAAACCGGCGCTGTGAGTTCCGTATTATCTCGCAGTAACCCAAAAAGCAACGGGTAGTACATGATGTTAACCCGAAAACTTACGCACGCAACCGCCATCCTCCCGATGGCGGTTCTGCTTCTGGGCCTCATGGTCTCCGGATGCGCTACCTCACGACAGGTCGGCGAAGTGAAAGCCGAAATTGTCGAGGCACAGGCCCAGAACCAACAGACACAAGACATGGTCGGGGATATCCGGGCCATCGTCCAGCAGGAGTCCGAGGAGAACCGACGCCTCCGCGCTGACATGACCGTCACCATCGACCAGCTCGAGACACAAATCTCTCAGCTGCAGGAAACCTACCAGGACCTCATCCAGCGCATTGACCAGCTCTACGCCGCCCTCGAAAGCGGCAGCCGACTCTCACCATCGCCGGGCGCCCGCCGGGATGACACCCAAACTGCTCCGCCTCGGACCGGCGACACCAAACCAGACATCCCCCCCACCCTGGCGACCCCTGACCCGGAATGCAACCAGATGTACGACGACGGCTTCATCCTTGTCCGGCAAACCGAATACGAACAAGCCATCGCCAAACTGCGGTCGTTCCTTGAGGCCTGCCCCGAACACGAAGCCGCCGAGAGGGCCTACTTCTGGATCGGTGAATCCCAGTACTCGCTGGAGCAATACACCGATGCCGTCGAGACCTTCGAATACCTCCTTGAAACCTACAAGGAATCACCAAACACCTCCCGCGCCCTGTACAAACTCGGCCGCTCTAAGGAGGAAATGGGCAAGACCGGCGAAGCTAAAGAAATCTTCCAGCGGCTGATTGACAATCACCCCGGCACCCTCGAAGCTGAACAGGCCAAGGACCGGCTCAAGATGCTGTAGCCCATGCCCGTTCGCGACGTAAAACTGCGGATTTCAACCCCGACCGAGCCAATTATACCCGGTCGGGGTTTTTATCAACTGGAAGAAGATTCCCTCTACGTCCAGATCGGACTCTTCACCGCCAAACGGCACTTCTTCAGCTACCTCGAAGGCGAGAAAATCCGCTTCGACCTCGACCGCACCGGCCGCCTCATCTTCTTCGAACTCGCTCTCCCCCGCCGACGCTGGACCGTCGATCAAACCCTCACACCGCCCGACGTCATCGAACCGGCCGACATCCGCTGGCTGAACTTCCGCAGCACCATCCCCGACCCGACCCTGACCGCCAACGCCAACAAAACCATCATCCGCCTCACCTTTCTCCACAACGAACCCTCCCACGATACAATCGTGTCTAATGAGACCGAGTCCTCCCGTGACACTGAACCCAGTCGCGATACCGAAACCCTCTCCGAACCCGACACCGTCCGCAACTACTACCTCGCCGAACAGGTCGTAGTCTCCGTCGACGCCCACGATCGCCTCGTCGCCATCTGGGTCTGCAACATCATCGATGATCTCGCCGGCCAGGAGATTGGTTCCTTCCGCAAATCGATCCGCTCCAACGAATCCTTCTTCTCCTGACCCCTCCTGACTTCTCCTGAACCCTCCCACAACCATCAGAACGCCCCACAAATGTCACCCCGGCGAAAGCCGGGGTCCAGTCTCTATCTTGAGTAGGGCAAAACCCTTGCGGTTTTGCCCCCGCATGTCATCCGCCTCAGGCGGATGACAAAGTCACTCTGGACACCCCCTACCGAACTATCGCCAGCTTCCCCATCTGCGTATCACCATCGGGACTGCTCACCACCCAATAATACAACCCCGACACCACCCGCTGAAAATTCCGGTTGATCAAGTCCCACGCATGATGACTATGCGACGGATCACCCGGCGCCTTGTTATGCTCGATCGTCCGCACCTGATCTCCATCGATCGTAAAGATCTCAATCGTGCACACCGGCGGCAGATTCGCAAACCAGATCGCCCGCACCTTGTCATCCATCCGGTCCTCCTGCGTGCGGCCCTCATACCCACGAGCCCGGTATCCCGCATCAATCCGATACGGGTTCGGATACACATACACCTCCCCGATCTCTCCCGCCGGCACATCCCGCTCATGCAGCGGCCAGGCCATCTGCGACTGAACCGTCACCGATGATTCCAGCGGATCCAGCCCGCCCTCTGGCGAGCCAAAATCAAATGCCGTCACATTCACCCAATACGGCACCGTCGGCAGCAGATCGGTGATCTGATATTGATACTCGTAGAACTTGAGATACCCGTCGTCAGTGTACATGTCATCGGTAATCGAGTCCGGATGAATCGTCCTGGGGTCGACAGCATCCGGGAATCGTCTGGTTATCGGCGTGGTACGACCAAAATCCGACACGTTGCGCCCGTGCGGTTGAAAATAGAATATCGAATCTGCAAATTCAGGATGAATAAAGGGCTTTGATCGGGTGATCAGCACCGGGGCAAAACTGCTGTCGGCGCAGGGATCGGGCCCGGAACCATACAGGCAGCGCAGTTCTTCAAGCGAGAACGGCGTATCGAGCAATACGAAGTCCTCAACAACCCAGTCGAATGTCAACTTGTCAAAGTCGTACCGATCATACGAAGCTAGCAGGGAATAGCTCGAACTGCGGTCATCCCGCGCGACATAAATATTATATCCCTCGAAATCGATTGTCTGCGTCAACACATCGCGGGCGTTTTCGGTATTCTGTCCGTTGAACCGGACGTGCAGTCCGTTGAGGGTCGGCGTGATCCAGAACTTCGGTGGCGGCGGCGGACCGGCTGCCCGCCAGTCTGGTATTCCGTCCCCCTTATACCACTGCGTATCCGCCGCATTGGCGACCCATTCCCCGTTTACAAAATCAGAATCCAAGACACAGACCCGGAATGCGCCGGAGTCACCGTCGCCATCGGTATCAACTCCCGGATTGTCATATATCCACTGCGCCCACAGAGCATTTCGGTGCAGATCGGAAAAATCGACATTCTGATACCAAAGGTCGGGGTGATTGGGCAGATTGGCGCCGTTGGAAGGGTCATTGTGAAAGTTCTCCCCCGCAAAGACGGCGAAAGAAAAGGGCACTTCGGCACCGGGCTCAATGTCCAGTGGACCAACTGATAAGATGAATCTGGTTTCATGACCATCGGCAATCTGAAACGCTTTGTCGTATGCCGGCAGAATCCACGGATTGTTTACCCACGAGAATGCTGACAATGTGTAAACCTGGTCCAAGTCCCTGTCTCCATTGGAGAGTAAGTAATACTTGTTACGGTCGCCTAGCGGATCGCCGGACCCCCCAGTGCGAAAGTTCCGGTACCGGTCCCTTCTCATGGGACCGTAATCATAGGGCGCCCAAAACAAATCGGGTGCCCACCAGTTGTAACTAGGTTCGTGCACATCCCCGGGATACTGCAAGATTCGTGCTGCGATGATACTCCTCGTCGAGGCCCGTGCGCTCTGAGTTATCGGGTCAATCACCGGCCGATGAGCCCACTCCCCATTGATAGGATCGCCGTCATTGTCGGCGATCCAGCCTAGATTGAGTGTGTCTTGGAGGTTACAGCCAAAGAAGGCCGGCACACTAGTTATGAAACCCGTGACATCGTCCCCCAGCCCGTCTGTTATCGGCGCGTAGTGAACATCTCCGTCGAAATACAGCCCGATAAAAGCACCTTGAATCCTGTTTTCACTGATATTTCTCAAAATCAGATCAAAGAACACGATATCAGCAGCGTATGTGTATGACCAAGCGTATGACCTTTGTGTAACTTGAAGACCGAGCGGACGATGGAGTCTCGTTTCAAGAAAGTCATAACTGCGTTGACTCAGATACTGAACAGCAGTATCGGTATACTCGACTATGATGTCGCTTTCCGAAACCGCACTCTCTTCCTGATTAAGCGACGAGGCGAATTTTATCCTGTGTCCATCAATCCAATTCGGACGAAACTCCTTGTCCTCGTGGTAGGTGACATACCCGTGCGTGACGAGAGTATCTCCAGCGACAATCCCCCCTACCATAATTCCTGCGTAGTACATGTGTATCCGACGAGAGAAAGCAGGGAATTCGCAGCCGGCGATAGTGTCCTCGGCAACGTAGCAACCCGGATCCAGCCCCTGGCCCGTAGCGATAGAGCCGTCATTAGTCATCATGATTCCCAACTGCCCGATGTCTTGCTGGGTGGTACAGTCGATCACTATTTCCGTTTCGGACAATTGCGTACGTGTATTCACTTTCGAAAGTGCATCCCGAGACCAAGCGCCTTCTCCTGACCATACGAGGCTGAGCGCGATTAACAACTCCATTAATCTGTACATATCCCGCCTCGCGCTTCACACGCTAATACTCCCGGTAGTTCTTTTATCATTGCCAATCTCCGACGCTTGAGTGATCCGAATCGGAAATGAGGCTCTATACGAATTTCTCCTGGATGTCTCGGAGGATTGGTCTCCATACTTAGACATTAACGCCGAAGACACGTACTTGACTTAGTACGGCAATACCACAGCCGGTGACAACAATTCGCTACAACTGCCTATACCTCAATTGAGTCACTTCTCACCAACACATGCAATCGTAAGTGAAGCACTCGTGACCGATGGAGACTTTGACACACTGCATCAGTCCTTTGTCATAGTACCCGCCCACTTCGATTTGCTGACAACCGGGCGGGCACTGATAGAAGCAGCAATCGGAAGGACCTGCTGAAACCGTCGACGAAATAGACAAACCTAACGCGAATCCGAAAACAGACAACCCAACAATTATATAGTAGATTGGTTTAGAATGCATATGAAATCACCTCCCTTCTTTTAGTATTTGTTCGCTGTTAATCATTGTGGGCAGGCTACTAATGAGCTGCAATGTGTCACCGGCAGCGGCAATGCCAAGGAACTCCTCGTCCAGAGTGCCAGCCATCATGGCTCGCATTCGCCGAGATCGATCAATGACAATCGTAAATGGGAAAGTAAATACACCTATCTCCTGTTCCATTACGCCGCTATGATCGTACAGGACATTCTGTCGAACAGACATCCCAGCGGTGACGTCTATGATGTCAAATGGACAGTCAGATGAAACCAAGGCAAATCTGCTCAGTGGGATTCCCTGCTCTGCGAGCTCTTCAAGTGATTCAATTTCAAAGATGCATGCATCACAATGGACCTTAAAAAACGAAATTATAAGGTAATCTGAAACTAGCGCATCTATCGACTTTCTTTCGCCGTCGAGTCGGCGCACTTCATAATTCGGAATGACCGCGCCCATTTTGGGACCGTCCATTTGATTAGCGATCGCTTGTGTCCGCTTGATCTGGTCAGCCCGAGCTAATTGCCGTCTTTGATCACCGATGAAGTTTCCCGCTAGCGACCCCAGCAAGTACGACGCCCCCATGATCGTAACTACAAACCCAATGCGCTTGGCTGCCATTTTGCCCTCCATCCCTTGGCTCTGTACTCCGAACTACTGTGCCCGTTTTTGGAAATCCCTTCGCCGTCCTGAACCTATCCGGCAAGCAACTGAAATATTACCCATCAGAGACATTTTTGTCAAGTCTCATGTGGCATTTTGTGGCTACCGTATTGCAAGGCCGTTTATTTTCGGTCTCTGATATCGGCTGCCTGTCTGCCGGGCTGACGAGAACCAAGCACCCCCCGCAAAGTCATTGACACCACCCCACCCCAACCAATTTATTACCCGCATGGCCAAACTATCCCAAAAACTCATAGACGAACTCGAACAACTCCGCCGAGAAATCGAACACCACGACTACCTCTACTATGTCGAGGACGCCCCCGAAATCACCGACGCCGAATACGACAAGCTCTTCGACCGCCTCCTCCAAATCGAAAAAGAACACCCCGAGCTCGTAACCCCCGACTCCCCCTCCCAGCGAGTCGGCGCCAAACCCTCGAAGAAATTCGAACCGGCCGAACACCGCGTCCCTATGCTCTCCCTGCAAAAAGTCACCGACCGCGAAAAATTCGAAGACTTCGACCGCCGCATCCGCCAGGAACTCGAAATCGACACCGTCACCTATTTCGTCGAACCCAAACTCGACGGCCTCGCGGTCGAACTGGTCTACCGCGACGGCCTCCTGGTCGAAGGCTCCACCCGCGGTGACGGAACCACCGGCGAGAACATCACCGCCAACCTCAAAACGATTCGCAATATCCCGCTCAAACTCAAAGGCGACACCAGCAACGACTACCCCCTGCTGGAAATCCGCGGCGAAGTCATCATGAAACGCTCCGCGTTCGAACGCCTCAACCGCCAACTTCGCGAAAACGACGAACCGATGCTGGCCAACCCGCGCAACGGCGCCGCCGGATCCCTCCGCCAGCTCGATCCCTCCATCACAGCCTCGCGCCCGCTTATCTTCTTCGCCTACGGCATCGCCGACAAAGACCTCACCGGCCTGACCAAACAGAGCGAAACCATCGAGTTCCTGCAAAAACAGAAGTTCTCTACCATCGATAATATCAAAGTCGTCAACGGCCCCGACGAAGTCGAAAAAGCGTTCGACAAACTCTCCGACGAACGCCCCAAGCTCGACTACGAAATCGACGGCATGGTCATCAAAGTCGACGACTTCGCCCAGCAGAAGATCCTCGGCCAGATATCCCGCGCCCCCCGCTGGGCCGTCGCCTGGAAATTCGCCGCCGAACAGGCCGAAACTACCCTCGAGGACGTCGAATTCTCCGTCGGCCGCACCGGCGCGGTCACACCCGTCGCGAAACTCAAACCGGTCAAAGTCGGCGGCGTAACCGTCGCCAACGCCTCCATGCACAACGCCGACGAAATCGCCCGCCTCGACGTTCGCATCGGAGACACCGTCATCATCCAGCGCGCCGGCGACGTCATCCCAGATGTCGTCTCCGTCGTCGAGGACAAACGCCCCAAAAACGCAAAGAAAATCACCTTCCCGGACACTTGCCCCTCCTGTGGCCGTGAAATCGTCCGCCCCAAAGGCGAGGCCGCCCACCGCTGCCTCAACCTCGCCTGCCCCGCCCAGGTCGAGGGCCGCCTCTTCCATTTCGCCTCCAAAGCCTGCTTCGACATCGACGGCCTCGGCGCCAAACTCGCCAGCCAGTTGATCGCAAACGATCTCGTGAAGGATCCCGCCGACCTGTTCTACCTGACCAAAGACGACCTCCTCCCGCTCGACCTCATGGCCGACAAACGCGCTGAGAACCTTCTACAGGCAATAGACGAGTCCCGCAAGACCGAGCTCCCCCGCGCCATCAACGCCCTCGGCATTATCAGTGTCGGCGAGGCCGCTGCCCGCCTGCTGGCCGAGAAATTCGGCACCATGGAAAAACTCGAAAACGCCGAACTCGAAGAGTTTGAAAACATTGACGGCATCGGGCCCGTCATCGCCAAAAACATCCACACCTTCTTCCGCAACGACGGCAACCGCAAAATGCTCGACAAACTCCGCAACGGCGGCGTGCAGTTCCCCGACTACAAAACCTCCGGCGGCGACGGCCCCCTCTCAAGCTTTACCTTCGTCATCACCGGCACCCTCTCCAAACCCCGCAGCCACTTCAAAAAACTCATCGAGGACAACGGCGGCAAAGTCACCGGCTCCGTCTCGGGCAACACCAATTACCTCCTGTGCGGCGAGGACCCCGGCTCCAAACGCACCAAAGCCGAAAAACTCGACATCCCCGTCATCGGCGAAGACGACCTCGACAAACTCATCTCCACCTGACCGACCCGGCCCCGCAGCCGAACCTTTTTCAAATCATCGTGAAAAAAACTTATTACCATGTCATGGTGATCGGAGTCGAACCATGACCACCCCCATAACAGATCCGTAGCCCACCATAAAAACCGGTCATTCCGAGAAGATACGCCGAAGGCGTATCGACGAAGCAATCTCATCCCCAACCCGCCAACTTGACCTGCGTCAAGGACACGCCGTGCCGGTCTGCCGATATTCCAGTCAGAATTTAATGGCTATATAAAGGAGATGATGCTATGTCTACATACATGAAACGCTTCGTCTACATGTCGCTGTTCTACCTCGGCCTGGCCGCCCTGTTCGGCATCCTCGACGCCACCACCGACATGGGCTACGCCGCCGGCTTCGCCCACCAGCATTTCAACCTGCTCGGCTTCATGTCGATGATTGTCTTCGGCATCGGCTACTTCATCCTCCCCCGCTTCAACGGCACCGAACTGCGCTGGGAAAGCTGGGTCCCCATCCATTTCTGGCTGGCCAACATCAGCCTGATCGGCATGGTCCTTTTCCGAGGCCTCCAGTCCTACACCGGCGCCGACCTATGGGACGTGCTCTTCATCATCATGGCGAGCCTGCAGGTCGTCTCCCTGTTCATGTTCATCATCAACATCTGGGTCACCCTCACCCCCAGGAAAAAACGTGACGAAAATGTCATCCCCGCGAAAGCAGTAAGGAGGAACCCGGAGCGGTTCCGCCATGACGACTCTCCCGTAACTACCCCCCCCACCGTCACCCCGGACTCCCGCGTCGCTGACCTCATCGACCAATGCCCCACAGTACAAACCGCCCTCGTCGACTGTGGCCTCAAAATGCTCGCCGTCCCCGGCCACCTCGACAAGGTCCGCAAGGTGGGCGTAACATTGGACATGGCCGCCGCCAACCACGGTCTCGACCTCGACCAGATCATCGCCGCCGTCAAAATTGAAATGTCCAGTGCCTCCAATTCCGGCACATCAACCGGCTCCACAGCCGCCCCCGTCAACTTCGACCCGGAAATGCTCATCGGCGCCGTCCTCGAACAATTCCCCTCCACCCAGACTGTCTTCGAACGCTACTTCGGCGACGGCTGCCTGGACTGCCCCGGCCAGAACTACGAATCGATCGACCTCGCTTGCCGGATGCACGGTGTCGATCGCGACCTCTTCATCCAAGAACTCACCGCCGCCGCCAAAGAACCCGTTTGAAGAGATCCTTGAATTCCGCTTCATCGTCGGCTGCCAACTATTTAGGCAACGGAGGGATTTCCCCGTAGTGCAATGCAGTTCTTATTGCAGGTATAATCGGGCCGTCCTCTGAATCACAGTGACTGTATACCCATGGAAACTATATAAAGTTATCGCAGCCACAAACAAATACGGTAAAAGACACTACACGACCTGGGTTGTTGTTGAATAAACTCATAGCACCCTCCATAAGTGATTGCTGTGCTTATTATTCTTCTATTGAGAACTAATTCTTCACTAACACCTCAGACAAATCAACTGGTGAATCAGACGACGCTGTCGCTGCACCCGCCCGATATACGAATGCAAAACTAGCTGACCTCCTGCCTGGAAATGACTCCACGCTCTCAACGGCGCAAGAAACGCCGCCCCCCTGACCGGACGTCACGGGAGCCGATCTACAGAAACCTCAGCAACCACAGTCTTCACTGTTGGTACGATCAATTGACTCTTCAGCAGACCCTTTAAAGAAAAACCTCTTGGCCGAGTTGCCGTCATACTTGATGCACGCGTCAACGTCACGACGGTTCTCGGCCGTCATCTTAATCCAGAGCTCGTCGACAAAACGAATGTCGTCAGGCAGAATCAGCTTCGGATCAGTACGAGGGTTTATAGATCGCCACATCCTGCGGCTGTCGTCGTCACCGGCCCGGCCGATCTCAATCGAAACGTTGTCTTCAATAGTCTGATCAGAACAGAAGTGAAGCGACCACCCCTGTGTCAGTTCGGTACTCGTGGGCGTAGAGATGTAGGACTTATCGGCGGCTGGCGACGTCCGTCGATTAGTCCCGCAACTCACAAGACCAACAACCACAGCCATCGTCACGACCACCACCACCAGGCAATACTTCGATAATTTCATTGTGCCTCCTTAAAGGCATAAGCGGTCAGGCGGAACATGCCCGCCACGACCATCTGTTTGTTCCCAATGACTCGGCCGAAAACGGCATCGAGTCGCTATGAACAGGGCCCGCCAATCGGGCTGTAAGGCTCAGATCCGGAATGGCTCGGAACCGTAAAATCTATAGATACTGGCGCCCCACACCTTATCAGCCATATCTGGCCAGTGATCCTGGTCGATACCGGGCGCTTTCTCCAGCGTTTCCTTCTTCACGTTCAGAACAAGTTTCTTCTCCTCCCTGTCGACGTTGAAAGCACTCCAGGGAATCGCAAACAGCTTGTCGCCCATCCCCGGAAACCCTCCAGAGGACAGCACCGCGCAGGCGATGCGACCGCTGCGCAAATCAATCATTAACTCCTCGATTGACCCGAGCTTTTCATTTTCCGCGTTGACGACGCTATCACCTCTAAGCGTGCTGGCTGACAGCACTCGCCAGGGTGAAGCCGCGTCTGTGTCCATGCGTTCTGCTTTCTCTTCGATTTCTGATAAACGATCGTTTACGTAACGGAGCCGCTCCGTAAGGCTCGATTCTCTCGTTCACACTCGCCCTCAGACGCTACCGGCGCCAGCGGGAGTAGCCCCAACTGCCGCCGCCGAGCAATAACACTATCAAGAGCACAATTAGTAGGGTTGTCATTTGATTCTCCTCCTTTCCCTTTTGTGGGAAGCGGTCACATCGTCGCATCTGACCGACACGCTAACCGAATCGTGTCTTGTCACCTGAGTCATATATATAGGGGTGCGAGAATGCCGGACCTCACCACTTCGCCGTTCTTCTGCAAATCTTGCCACATGTTTCCGACCGACACTCCAACTTGTTTCTAAATCCAACTTCTCTCAATTCAACCAACACATAACAAACGTGCCAACCCGCATTTGCAGTACGCAGCTTTGGTGCAGCTGCCGGACCTGTGATAAATGAAAGTGCTCGAGATGGACGTCACGACTTGGTGCCACATCAAGTTGGCCTGAGGGAATTGTCGATTTCCCTCAGGCCACTCGTTCCAGCTACAACTTACTTCTTGACAGCAGCCGGCTTCTTGTAGGCTTCATAGGCCTTGCCGAGTTTCGGATCTTGGTGCGTGAGCTTCTCAGCAACGACCTTGCGAACTTCAGAAGTCCTCAGCCCATCTTTGTGCTTGACTCCTTCTGAGATTTCTCGTGCCGTTTTCTCGTCCGCGCCCGCACTCCTGATGGACTTTTCGATCTTCTTCGTCGAGAACTCTTCCTGATTCTCTGAACGTTTCTTGATGTTTTCCATAATAAACACTCCGTGTTTTAAGGTTAGTACTTGTTCCAAATCTATATCGTTGAAACTGTGGTTGACTTCGGGGGCGTATTGATCTCGGTGTACTGCATCGGCGAACCAGCGGTGATAACGAAACCACTATGCTTGTGATTATTCTGGTCCAGTTCACCTGTATCCAACTTAGCTGCACCTGGCGCAATGGTCAATCGGTCGAAGGATTGGTTTTAGATCTAGGTTATAAGATGTAGAGCCGATGGAGACACACGCTGCGAAACCGATTGGCTCCCCTGGGAGCGAATAGTGCGGGTCCCCCAATAGTGGTGCACCTGTCCCATCGCGCCATGGTCACCCTGAGCCCAGTCGCAGGGTGACTACCCCCAAACAGCGCTTTCCCCCAATGTCATCCCTGCGAAAGGGCCTGTTGAAAAAGTAGTCATATGGTGCATCTTTGAATATTCGGTATGGTGTCATCGAGTCCAGCAGTTCCAGTAGCAGGGATCGGTGAAAGTGCCGTCAGCAGCCGCCATGTGATCCCAAACAGCATTTGTAGGCGCAAAACATTGCGTAAAAACAACGACGGCACGCTCGCCAGTCGCTTGAAGTTCAGTACTGCTGCGATCAGCAGGCACCGCACCCGCACTTTGGGCAGACCGCGACGCCAGGCCCGACGCAACCCACGGTACCGTTTCGCACGGCCGCCCCAACGCTTGCGGTGGGATCGGTCCAAAAAAATACTCACTCCCGATTCATCACTACTCATGACACGTCCCTTTTCCAACCTGATCTCTGCGCTCCTTCATGCTCACATCATCGAATATACCATCCACCCTCAAATCCCCCAACTACAAAATCTCCCGCATTTTGCCGTTGATTACGCCCCCGCGCCCCCGTGTGACACCCTGCCCCAACAACCGCATAGAAACAAAGGAGACGATACACCCATGCAGATTAAAAGTGCGAAACAAACCCAATCCTCGTGCAAGTCATGGTGAGCCTCCTGATAGTCATAGGTGACCTTCCCCCCGTTTTGTGGACACTCAGTTAGGACACTGTGATTACTCCAGT
>CAZTBP010000026.1:0-56419 GCA_964612145.1 uncultured Ignavibacteriales bacterium
CAAGAGGACATTTCTACATTGCTACTACAGGACAGTATCACTTTGCGGTAACACCGCTGGAACAGCCGCTGGAACAGCCGCCAAATCAGGGTATTACCCGCACAGCGTCGTCCGGAATTTCAACCACAAACCGGTAATACGGCAGCGACAACCCGTGCCGTGCCTCACGTCTATTCGCTTTCAAACTGGTCGAACCACCGTCCTCAAACCGAAAATCCTCAACCTCCCACTGACGCTCATGCCGATCATACGACACCTCGATCCACCACGGGCAGTCCCCGGCCCTAATCACAAACTTCGGGTGACCCTTATCGCTGTAGTCCGCCTCTACAACCAGCGCCCCCGCTTCATCCAGCGAATCCGGCAGCGTTGTCAACAACGCTGCCAGCGGCACATGCGGCACCACCTCCGGACACTCATCCGCCCGCAACAGCCTCTCGACCGGCTCCCGCACATATTCGTTGGAACTGGGGAAATACATAATCAGAGAGTCCTGCGTCAACCGCCCTTTCAGCGCCCCTTTGCCCAGGTACCCCCGCCCCGAAAGCCCGATCACGCTGTCGGTCCGATAAATCTCCAATCGAATCGATGTCGGCTTCCCGTCGCGCCGAACCTGCGCATCGAACAAATACGCGTCCGCCTCCAACTCAACATCCGCATATTCCGCCGGCGGCGCCTCACCCGATCCATACTGCGGCCCCCCGCACCCGGCCGCCACCACGATCACCAGCACCGGGGCCAATGCCCACAATCGCCCATCCACTACGGATGGCCTATAAATAACGGGATCAAAATCTGCATCACCGGCCCTAAAATCAGCCCCACCACACCGGTAAGCAAGATCAGAATCAACACAATCGGCGAGATCCGGTCAAACTGATCGAGCTTTGGCCCCATCTCCTCCGGCAGCAAACTCCGAAGAATATGTGACCCGTCCAGCGGAAACAGCGGAATCAAATTAAAAATCGCCAGCCCGACATTGATCTGCACCGACAGGAACAAGAACATGTACAGGCCCTCGGGAAAACTCGATGACATCCCCGTCACTATTCGAAAAATCATTCCAAACACAAACGCCAGAATCAAATTCGAGAGCGGCCCCGCCGCCGAAATCCAGAAATCAGCCTTGCGCGGCTCACGCAAATTAAACGGATTCACCGGCACCGGCTTGGCCCAGCCAAACCGAAAGCCCGAGAGAAATATCATCAACGTCCCGAAAAAATCCAAATGCGCCAGCGGATTTAGCGTCAGCCGCCCCATATCACGCGCCGTCGAATCCCCAAACCGCAACGCGAGGTAGGCATGAGAAAATTCATGGAACGTCAGCGCAAACAAAATCGCCGGGATTGCTAAGATCGCCTGCTGTAAAAATCCCTGATCGAACATTCTTCCATCTCAGTCTTCCGACCCTCGGGGCCATTTCCAATTCATCTGATTATACGGCTCGAACCCGCCGCCGACCACAAAAAAGGCGACGCCGGAAACTGCCCGACGTCGCCCTGGCTGTTTACTCTACTTAAGCGTAAATACCACGCAGCCGAACTACATCAACCACCCGCGTGATGGCCAGCATAAACGCCGCAATACGCATATTGACCTTACCCTCCTCCGACATCTTCAAGACGTCGTCAAACGCCATCACCATCTTTTCCTCCAGACGGCGATTCACCTCCTCCTCGGTCCAGAAATACCCAACCCGGTTCTGCACCCACTCAAAGTACGAAACCGTCACCCCGCCCGCGTTGGCCAGGATATCCGGAATCAGGAACACCCCCTTCTTATCCAGAATGGCATCCGCTTCCGGCGTCGTTGGACCGTTTGCACCCTCAGCTACTATCTTCGCCTTGATCCGTCGCGCATTTTTGTGCGTAATCTGATTCTCCAGCGCCGCCGGAACCAGAATATCCACCTTGGCATGCAGCACATCCGACGGATCCACTTTCTTGCCGCCCTTGTAGCCCTTCAGCGTCTTGTGCTTCTTCGCATACTCGATCATCGCCGGAATATTAAACCCCTTCGGATTATGAAACGCGCCGGCCACATCCGACACATACGTGACCTTCACCCCCAGATCATACAGCAGTCGCGCCGACACCGACCCGACATTCCCGAACCCCTGCACCGAGGCCGTACTGCTCCCTAAATCGATCCCCAGATGCTTCGCCGCTTCGCGAACACAAATCACAACTCCGCGCCCGGTCGCTTCCACTCGCCCCCGCGAGCCACCCAACTCCAGCGGTTTGCCCGTCACTACCCCGGCCACCGAGTGGGCCGCCCGCATCGCGTACGTATCGAGGAACCAGCCCATCACCTGCGGCCCCGTTCCTACATCCGGCGCCGGTACATCCGACTCCGGCCCGAACAAATCGAGCATATCCGCCGCATACCGCCGCGTCAAACGCTCCAGCTCCGCCAGCGACAACTTCGACGGGTCCACGACAACACCGCCCTTCCCGCCGCCAAACGGAATGTTCACCACCGCACACTTCCAGGTCATCCATGCCGCCAGCGCCTGCACTTCGTCAAGCGTTACCTGCGAATGATACCGAATACCACCCTTGGCCGGACCCCGCGCAATTGAATGCTGCACCCGATAAGCCGTGAACATCTGCCACGACCCGTCATCCATCCTCACCGGCAGATGCGTGATAGTACTGCGCCGAGGCAGCTTAATAAAATTCAGCAACTCCGGCTCCAGATTCAGCTTTTCCGCTGCCGCCTCGAACTGCTTCATAACGTTGCCGAACACCGAAATCGGAATGGTCCGATCCTTGAATGACACCACACTGCGCGGGTGCGCCTCATGCGTGACATTCGGACTTAACTTCGAGTTTTTCCTGGAATCTAGATGGGAGGGCTTGGCGCGTTTCGTTTTAGGCACGATTTCTTACCTCGTACAAAGGGGTCATCCCTGTTTTGACACTCTTGACACTGACATGGCATCACTATCATAAAATCGCCACGGTTTGGTTGTCCCCTCTCGGATACCTATCCGCGGCGTCGATACAACATGTTCTACTTTCACAGCGCGGTCTTCAAGATATAGCACCCCCCCGGTCAAATCAAGACCGTTCTGCCGCCGCGTCAACCCAAACGCCCGGCAAAACTTCCCCGGACCGTCCAGGAATCTGTTAATCTGCGAACTCGTCGATCGCGCCCGCATCACTTCCACCCCCGCAACCGGCTCGGCCGCCCGAAGCAGCACCGCCGCCGCCTGTCCCGCCGGCTCCGTCACGAAATTCAGGCAATGATACATACCGTAAATGAAATAGACATAACTATACCCCGGCGGACCAAACATCACCGCATTCCGCTCCGTCTTCCCCCGCGCCGCATGACAGGCCGGGTCCCCATCCCCGATATACGCCTCAACCTCCGTTATGCGCGCCTCAAGCCGACCGACCGGACTGTCGTACACGATAAACTTCCCCAGCAAATCCGGAGCTACCTCCAGAGTCGGCCGACGATAAAATGTACGTGGAATTCTCTTTTTGTGCTGACGGCCCATCGTTCCCGGACTCTATTCATCAATATACGGCACGTATTCCGCCACCAGCGGCGCAGCCGCATCAAAATCCAGCCCTATCTGGTGCGGACGGTGCGCATCGGAGCCTAACCGCTCCACCCGCACACCTGCCTTTTTCGCAGTATTCACTATCGACAACTGCGGATAATACTGATCGAGCCCGTGGCCAATCGCCGATGTATTTATCTCTATCCCCGTATCGCTCCTCCTGCACGCCTCAAAAAACTCATCCAGATACGGCTCGTGCAGCTTCTCAATATGCTCACCATAATAACGAGTACCGTACCGACGGTAATACGCCAGGTGCGCAATCGTGTCAAACATCCCCGTATTAGCCGCCCTGACCGCCTCCCGGAAATATTCCTCGACCAGTTCCTCGGCACTGATCAAACCAAGATGCTTATCCACCTTGCGCGAACAGATACATATATCCCCGACATCGTGAATACCGCACAGCACATAATCCAGCGGATACATGTCCCTTAGCTCCGCCGCGACATCCGCCGCACCATCCCACCAGCCGATCTCCACCCCCAACTTCACCATCAAACCCTGCGGAAAATACTCGTCATGCGCCTTCTGCACATCCTCCACATAGCGCGCTAACAGCTCCGGTGTCGTCCGATACTCCACCCCGTCGATCCGGATAAAACAATCGATCGCATCCGAATCAGGATTGGTGTCATAGTGCGTCGTGAAACAAATCTCCACCAGACCGCGCTGAATGGCCGCCCGGCAGTACTGTCGAATCGAACCCTCCGCATCCGCCGAATAATCACAGTGAACGTGATAATCTGTCAGATTCATCGTCGACAAACGATGCACTGTCAAATCTTCAGACAACGTGACCACCCGAAAGAAAAGGATTGTTGACTCGCTCACCGCCGACCGTCGTCTTGGGACCGTGCCCCGGATAACAGACCACCGAATCCGGCAATGGCAGGATCTTCTTATATATGGAATCTATCAACTGCTGGTGCGAACAACCAGGGAAATCCGTCCGCCCGATCGATCCCCAGAACAACGTATCACCGCTAAAAAGCACCCCCGCCCGCTCATCCAGATAACACACCCCGCCCGGCGAATGACCCGGCGTCGCCAGCACCCGAAAACTAACCGACCCAACCGACACCAACTCCTCATCTTCCAGCAAATGATCCGGCGTCGGAGCTGTAACGGGATGACCGATCAGCTCCGAGACATTGGCCGACGGATTCGCCAGCAGATCTTCCTCACCCCGTCCCACAAACAACGGGATATCATACTCCGCCTTTACCGCCGCTACAGCCGCTATATGATCGACATGACCATGCGTCAACAGCACCGCCTTCGGCAAAAAACCGGCCTGCCGAACGGCACCGAAAATGCGCGTTTCCTCATCACCCGGATCGAGAATAATCCCGTCCCCAGCTGACTCGTCCCAGTAAAGGTAGCAGTTGACTTGAAAGGCACCGACAACAATCGTTTCAATCTTCATAACAGGCCACAAGATACCGCGCGGCGTGGACTTGTCAACTCTCTTTTGTCGGCCCGGAACGGCTTGCCCCCGGCCACTGGAGTTTGTGAAAAAAAGCACATTTTTGTGGCGATTCGTATTGACCATATTGTATCTTACTTATATATTTTACGCTTCTTGAAAGGAGGTGCAGCTCTCATGCTGAGTGAACTCAATAGCAGCATTCCGGAGCTACAGGCGCGACTTGACAAACTAGCGAGGTTTCTTTGACCTCGAAACGCGCAAAGACAAGGTAGCTCAGTTGGAAAAACAGTCAGGAAATCCCGATTTCTGGGACGACAACCAGGCCGCACAGGCCGTCCTCAAAGAAATCAGCGTCCACAAAAAGTGGATCGAGGCCTACGAAAACGTCAGCTCCGAACTGGAAACCGTCGCCGAACTGCTCGAAATGACCGAGGCCGACGAAGCCTCCGGCGAAATCAAAGAACTCACGGCGGCTGTCGACGACATCGCAAAACAACTCGACCGCCTCGAAAACGATGCCCTTCTGGCCGGCCCCGACGATCACCGCAACGCCATCCTGACTATCCACCCCGGTGCCGGCGGTACCGAATCACAGGACTGGGCCGAAATGCTCTTCCGCATGTACAACCGCTGGGCCGAACGCAACGGCTTCAGCGTCGAACTGCTCGACTACCAGCCCGGCGACGAAGCCGGCGTCAAATCAGCTACCCTCGCCCTCAAAGGCGAAAATGTCTACGGCTACATTAAAGCCGAGTCCGGCGTCCATCGCCTCGTGCGCATCTCCCCCTTCGACGCCAACTCCCGCCGACACACCTCGTTCGTCTCCGTCCATGTCTTTCCCGAAGTCGAGGGCAACATCGACGTTGAAATCAACGACGAGGACGTGCGCATCGACACCTACCGCGCCAGCGGCGCCGGCGGTCAGCACGTGAACAAAACCTCCTCGGCCGTCCGACTGACCCATGAACCGACCGGCATCGTCGTCACCTGTCAGTCTGAACGCAGCCAGCACAAGAACAAGGATGCCGCCTACACCATCCTCAAATCTCGCCTCTACCAGCTCCAGCGAGAGGAAGAATTGAAGAAGATGGAGAAATTCGAGAGTTCAAAAAAGAAAATCGAATGGGGCTCGCAAATTCGCTCGTACGTCTTCCACCCGTATTCCATGGTCAAGGACCACCGCACCTCCGTCGAAACCGGCAACGTCCAGGCGGTCATGGACGGCGATTTGGAAAACTTCATTCAAGCGTACTTAACCGACCCGGATTTGAACGACAGCCTCGGCTCCGTTCAGCCCGCCGGGGATGCCACATAGAGTATTTCTAGGGAGTGCATCATGGATGCCATATCTGTCATAAAACAACGCGCCGCTCAAAAGCACGGTACCGTCGTCCTTCCCGAAGGAACCGAACCGCGCTCTATCGCGGCGGCTCAAAAAATAATCCGACAAAAGCTGGCCAACGTCATTCTATTGGGGAACGTTGATGCCATCAGCAAACTCGCCCGCGAACACGGGCTCGACCCCGACTCCGTCGAAATCATTGACCCGGTCTCCGGGCCCGATCACGAACACTTTACCGACGACCTCGTCGAACTCCGCAAAGCCAAGGGAATCACGAAACACCAGGCAGCCGACTTCATCTGTGACCCGCTCTACTACGGCGCCATGCTCGTACGACACGACAAGGCCGATGCCTCCGTCGCAGGAGCCGTCAACACCACCGGCAACGTCCTGCGCGCGGCTATTCACGTCATCGGCCTCAAAAAGGGGATTAACACCGTCAGTTCGTGCTTCCTGATGACCCTGCCGGAGTTCCGTGGCGAGAAAAACAAAGTCCTCGTCTTCGCCGACTGTGCCGTCGTACCAAACCCGAATGAAGAACAACTCGCCTCGATTGCCGTCTCAACGGCCGAAACCCTGAAGTTCCTCCTTGGCGAAGAACCCCGCATCGCCATGCTTTCGTTCTCGACCAAAGGCTCGGCCAAACACGGCGATATCGACAAGGTCGTTCACGCGATGGAGCTCATCAAAAAGAACCATCCGGACCTCAAAGTCGACGGCGAACTTCAGCTCGATGCCGCGATCATCCCCGAAATCGGCGCTCGCAAAGCCCCCGACTCGGAAATCGCCGGCAACGCCAACATCCTGATATTCCCCGACCTCGATGCGGGCAATATCGGCTATAAATTAACCGAGCGGCTGGCAGGCGCCACCGCCACCGGACCTATAATACAGGGCCTGGCCAAACCGGCCAACGACCTTTCGCGCGGGTGCTCCGCCGACGATATCGTCAACGTCAGCGCCATCGCAACCTTATTACGAGGGTAGGATCATGAGCATTAGCCAGTTAGCCAGGGAAGTACACGAGTCACCGACACTCAAACTCAACGAAGAAGCTCGGCTCCTCAAAGAGCGCGGTGAACCCGTCATCCACCTTGGCGCAGGAGAACCAAAAAGCCGCGTGCCCATCGATGCAATCCTCGCCAGCGCGGCAAAACTCACTACCGGCGAAATCCGCTATACACCAACCGAGGGGATTCCGTCACTGATCAAAGCCATCATTCGCCACACCGAAGAATTCTACGGCACCGTCGTCGGCCCGCGCAACGTCATGGCCTTCTCCGGCGCCAAACAAGCCTTCTACAACCTGATGATGGCCCTGATCAACCCGCAGGACGAAGTCCTCATCGTCGCCCCCTACTGGGTCAGCTACCCGGAGATTGTCCGGATGGTCTATGGCGTACCGGTCATCGTAACGCCCGAAAGCGGACGTTTCGAACCGACCATGGACGACATCAAACAAAGCGTCAGCTCCTACACCCGAGCTATCATCATCAACAGCCCGAACAACCCGTCCGGCGCTGTCTACAGCCGGGATCTGATCGGCGAACTGGTAGAGTTCTGCGAAGAAAAGGGCATCTACCTCGTCACCGACGACATCTATCATCGACTCGTCTTCAGCGGCGGCGTCTGGACTTCACCCTTTGACTTTGCCACCAAAGACATCGAGGACTCCCACGTGATCGCCATCAACGGCGTCTCCAAGTCCTACGCCATGACCGGCTTCCGCATCGGCTGGACCGTCGCCCCGAGCGATATCACCGCCGCTATGATCAACGTCGCGGCACAAAATACCTCCTGCCCGTCCGTCGTGGCCCAGGTCGCCGCCGCCGGCGCCCTCAACGGCATCCAATCCGGCGTCGAAGCCCTCCGCCTTACCTTAGAGAACAACGCCAAAGTCATGCTAAACGAACTCAAAGCGTTCAATTCCATCCGCATTATCGAACCGAAGGGGACCTTCTACTGCCTGCCGGACTTCAGCGCGTATGAAAAAAGCTCCGTTAAACTCTCGAAATTCCTGCTCGAAAAAGCCCGGGTCGTCACCGTCCCCGGCAAAGAATTCGGGATGGAAAGCCACCTCCGGCTCTCCTACTGCGGAACGATCAAAGACATCAAACAGGGTATCGAACGCATCAAATGGGCCCTTGATCCCGAGGCGCCGAACGAAATCTATATCGGCGACCGCAAGCTCAGGAGGGATTGGAAATGAGTCAGTACATTATCGACATAAAAACCCCGGCCCAGAAAGAAGCCCACTCCGTCAAAAGCGACTACGGCATCGAGAACCACGGCTTCACCAACCTGCACCACGTCTACTGGAACCTCCCGCCGGAAGCCCTCTACGAAGAAATTATCTTCCGGGGTGAAGGTAAAATGACCCACATGGGAGCCATTTCCGTCAACACCGGCAAACACACCGCCCGCGCAGCCAACGACAAATTTGTAGTCAAAGAAGCTTCCAGCGAAGACAAAATCTGGTGGGGCGAATACAACCGCCCGTTCTCTATCGAAAAGTTCCACGGCGTCTGGAACCGCCTCTCAGGCTTCCTCCAGGGACGCGACCTCTTCGTGCAGGACCTTTACTGCGGGGCCGACGAAAACTACCGCCTTCCCGTGCGTATCATCAGCGAATACGCCTGGCACTCGCTTTTTGCCCGCAACATGTTCATCGAACCAACCACCAACGACGAACTTCGACGATTCATCCCTGAGTTCACCATCGTCTCCATCCCGTCTTTCAAAGGCCTGCCGCAGGTCGACAGCACCCTCTCTGAAACTTTCATCCTGCTCAACTTCGATGAAAAACTCTGCCTCATCGGTAACTCCGGCTACGGCGGCGAAATCAAAAAATCTGCCTTCACTGTTATGAACTTTCTCCTGCCGCTGGAAGGCGTACTCTCCATGCACTGCTCCGCCAACATCGGCAAAAACAACGACTCCGCCCTGTTTTTCGGCCTCTCCGGCACCGGCAAGACCACCCTCTCCGCCGACCCCAACCGGGGTCTCATCGGCGACGATGAACACGGCTGGTCCGATGAAGGCATCTTCAACTTCGAAGGCGGCTGCTATGCCAAGGTCATCGCCCTCTCCCCGACTGCCGAGCCGCAGATCTATGCCTGCACCCGCAAGTTCGGCACGGTCCTCGAAAACGTCGTCTTCGACCCGGTCACCCGCCTGCTCGACCTCGACGACGAGAGCCGCACCGAAAACACCCGCGCCGCCTATCCCCTGCACTACATCGACAACGCCGTACCCGACAAAAAAGGCAGCCACCCGAAAAACATCATCATGCTCACCTGCGATGCCTCCGGCGTCATGCCCCCCATCGCAAAACTGACCCCCGAACAGGCCATGTACCATTTCATCTCCGGCTACACCTCCAAAGTCGCCGGGACCGAAATCGACCTAGGCAAAGAACCCGAGATCACCTTCAGTGCCTGCTTCGGTGCACCATTTATGGTCCACCATCCGGCCTTCTATGCCGACCTGCTGCGCAACAAAATGCTCAAGCACAACGCCATCTGCTGGCTCGTCAACACCGGCTGGACCGGCGGACCATACGGTATCGGCAAACGCATCAGCATCAAGCACACCCGTGCCTTACTGAACGCTGCCCTCGACGGTTCCCTGCTCGACGTCGAATACCGGACCGACCCGGTCTTCGGCTTCGAGGTCCCGACAAAACTCGACGGTGTACCCGAGAAAGTCCTCCGCCCGATAGAAACCTGGGAAGACCCGGTCGCCTATCAGGAGAAATACGCCCAGCTGGCGGCCCTGTTCGTCGAGAATTTCAAGAAGTTCGCCGACGGCACCCCGCCCGAAGTCGTTTCCGCCGGCCCTCGCAAGGAAGGCGTCGCTGAATTGCGCCCTAAGTAGCTTGCGAAATCGGCTGCATTGACCGATCTTATGACCACGAGGCGAAACCGGACCGCCGGTTTCGCCTCCGGTGTGAATATGATTAACGGAAGCAACATGAAATCAGTTGAGCCGTCAGGCACGATGGCCTATTTCGCCCGCATCGCCGAACTGCGTCGCGAAGGACGAGACATCATTTCCCTCGCCACCGGTGAACTCGACAACGATACCCCCGAACGAGTCGCAAAAGCCGGTAAACTCGCCATCGACAACGGCCACACTCGTTACACCATGAACAACGGCACGCCGGAACTCCGCGAAGTCATCGCCAAACACTACTCAAAACAACACGGCGTCACCTACACCCCCGATCAGGTCGTCGTCACCAACGGCGCCAAGCAGGCCATCTATAACCTGCTGTTCTCCCTCGGCGAACGCGGCCAGGAAATTGTCGTTATCGCTCCCTACTACCCGAGCTATCCACAGCAGGTCACCATGATCGGCGCCCGACCGGCTATCGTCCCGACCCGCGCGGAAAACAACTACCAGGTCGACCCCGACCGACTCCGCGCCGCCATCACCGACCACACCAGCGTCATCATCATCAACACACCTAACAACCCGACCGGCTGCGTCTACAACCAGGCCTCCCTCGACGCCATCGCCGAGGTCGCCCTCGAACACAACTGCTGGATCATCGCCGACGACATTTACGAGGCGATCACCTACGCTCCAGCCGAGCATGTAAACATTCTCCAGCATCGGCCCGACCTCGCCGACCGTGTTGTAACCGTCAGCGGCCTTTCCAAAAGCTATGCCATGACCGGCTGGCGTATCGGCTACGCGCTGGGCCCGGCCTCGATAATCGAAGCCGCCGCACTCGTGCAATCGCATACGACCAACAACGCCTGCTCCATCTCGCAGCACGCTGCCCTGGCCGCGATCTCCCACAAAAGCGACTTTCCGGAAAAAATCGCCGCCGAACTCCTGCCCAGACGCGACACCGCACTTGACGCCCTCCGCATGATCGACGGCGTCACCTGCCCCCGGGCCGACGGCGCCTTCTATCTCTTCCCGGATTTCGCCCCGGCTATCGATGCCGCCGGCAACAGTAAAATTCAAACAACCGAGCAGCTCGCGCTGCACCTGATCGAGCACCACAGCGTCGCCCTCATACCCGGCGAGGCCTTCGGCGCTCCCGGCCGCCTGCGGTTGTCCTACGCGACCGACACCAGGAAACTTGAAAAAGGCCTCCAGCGCCTGCGCGAGGCGATGGAACTTTTTGGACGATAAATGCGATTAATCATCGAACGATAAACACATCGTTGTAAATGGAGGAATGAACAAACATGCCAACGTATCAATACGTTTGCAACGATTGCGGTCACGAATTCGAAGAATTTCAATCGATGACCGAAGACCCGCTGACTGAATGCCCCAAATGCGATGGCAAAGTGCAGCGGGTCATCTCCGGCGGCGCCGGCTTCCTGTTCAAAGGCAGCGGATTCTACATCACCGACTACCGCAGCAAGAACTACCAGCAAGCCGCCAAAAAGGAAAGCGGTGAAAGCACCTCTTCCAAAAGCGAATCAAAATCCGATTCCAAATCGAAGAGCGACGCCAAACCCTCCTCGTCGGAAAAAAAAGCTAAGGCCGACGCTCTGGGATAACCGGACCGTCGGCCAAACCGGCCCTCATACGGGAAACAATCTCTCATGACAACGGCTGACTTCGGCCAACTCCAATCCGCCCTCACCCGACCCGACCTCCTGGTCACCGATGTCGACGCCTACGAGGCCTACCACCACGACGCCACCGATGACCACGGACGGCCCGGCGCCATCGTCTTTGCCGAAACCGAAAACGATGTCATCGCCTGTATCCGCTATTGCTCCCAACACGGCCTTCCGGTCGTCGGCCGGGGCGCCGGAACCGGACTCTCCGGCGGGGCCGTCCCATCCGATGGCGCCATCGTCCTTTCCACCGAACGTATGACCGAAATGGTCATCGATCCCGAAACCACCACCGCCATCTGCGGACCCGGTGTCATCACCGAACACCTCCAGGACCGCGCCGCCGAACTCGGCCTCGCCTACCCGCCCGACCCCGCCTCCTTCAAAGAATCCACCCTCGGCGGCAACATCGCCGAAAACGCCGGCGGTCTCCGCTGCAAACGCTTCGGCGTTACCAAAGACTACGTTATCGGCCTGCAGGCCGTCCTCGCCGACGGCACCATCCTCCGCACCGGCACCCTCGCCCAAAACCGGGGCTTCTGCCTCGGTGACGTCCTGATCGGCTCCGAAGGCACCCTCGGCATCATCACCCGCATCATGCTCCGCCTCATCCCCGCCACCCGCCACGGCGCCACTATCCTCGCCGCCTTCGACAAACCCGAAAACGCCGCCCAAACCGTCTCCGACATTACTGGCGCCGGACTCATCCCCACCGTCATGGAATACGTCGATGGCGACGCAGCCGCGGCCGCCAACGAATACAAACAGGTCAAAGGCATCGACCGCGCCGCCGCAGTCCTCCTGCTGGAAACCACCGAAAAAGACCCCGTTACCGAAACCACACAAATCCGCAGATTCTGCGAAACCAACCACGCCTCCTGCGTCCGAATCGAAAGCAACCCCGCCAGAGCCGAGGAACTCTGGGATGTCCGACGCAACATCTCCACCGCACTCAAAGAAATGGCTGCGATTCGCATCTCCGAAGATGTCGCCGTCCCCAACAACCAATTCCCCGTCCTCGTCGCCTTTGTCGATCAGATGAACACCGACAGCTCCATTCGCATCAACTCCTACGGCCACGCCGGCGACGGCAACCTGCACGTAAACTTCATCAGCATGACCGGCTCCACAGCCGACAAAACAGAAATCTATCGACGCATAGAGCAATTAATGCGGCGCACTATAGAACTTGGCGGCACCCTTTCCGGTGAACACGGCATAGGCCTGGCAAAACGGAAGTATATTGGTCTTGAATTCAACGAACCAACCCGAGATTATATGCTTCGTGTCAAGGAAGCCTTCGACCCCAAGGACATTCTAAACCCCGGAAAAATCTTCGAAAAATAGTTGTTTCATTCCGCCTTTTTTGCCCCTCCGCCACTTGACAACTTTCAACCCATTGATTAGACTTACACCCAACAATGTGAATACTTTCACATAACTTTTTTAGGGAGTGCCAGAATTCTGAAATCCATTTACTGGTTGAACGATAAATAAAAGGAGCATCTTATGGCCAAGACACTGAAGGAAACGCTTGCTGGCCTGATCCCGAAATGGCGCGAAGAACGTGCCGGCCTCGTCAAACAACACGGCGATCACAAAATTTCGGACGTGACCATCACCCAGGCGATCGGCGGCATGCGCGGCGTCAAAGGGATGGTGTGTGACACCTCCGTGGTCGAACCCGATAAAGGACTTATCATCCGCGATATTCCCATCGGAAAACTCACCGACAAACTTCCCGAAGAAATATTCTGGCTCCTGTGCACCGGTAAACTCCCGACTGCCGACGAACTCAAAGGACTCCAGAAAGAACTCAGGGAGCACCGCGAAGTCCCCAAGTACGTGTTTAAGGTCCTCAAAGCGATGCCCAAGACATCACACCCGATGGCCATGCTGGACACCGGTATCCTCGTGATGGAAAACGAATCCATCTTCCGCAAACGCTACTCCGAAGGCATGAAGAAGGAAGATTACTGGGATGCCGCCCTCGAGGACTCCATCCGCCTGCTCGGCGCTATTACCGGTATCGCCGCTATGGTCTACCGCATCAAGTACCACAAAGGCGAACTGATCGAAATCAAAAAGCCCCAGGACTGGGCCGCCGACTTCGCCAAAGCTCTCGGCCTCCCGCCGAAAAAAGGCGACACCGCCAAAATGATGCAGCTCTACCTGACCCTGCACTGCGACCACGAAGGCGGCAACGTCTCAGCTAACACCTGCCACACGGTTGGCTCCGCCCTCTCAGACCCGTACTACGCTGTCAGCGCCGGCCTTAACGGCCTCGCCGGCCCTCTCCACGGCCTGGCCAATCAGGAATGCCTCAACTGGGTCCTCCAGACTATGGAGAAATTCGGCGGCGCTCCGTCTGAAGACCAGATCCGCGAGTACACCTGGGAAACGCTCAACAGCGGCAAAGTCATCCCCGGCTACGGCCACGCTGTCCTGCGTGTCACTGACCCGCGCTTCTCCGCCTTCATAGAATTCGGCAAAAAGCACCTCCCCAAAGACCCCGTCTTCCAGACCGTCAACCGCGTCTTCAACGTGGTCCCGGATGTGCTCAAGGAACACGGCAAAGCCAAAAACCCGTGGCCGAATGTCGACGCCGGCTCCGGCGCCATCCTGTACTCCTACGAACTGACCCAGTTCGAGTACTACACCGTGCTGTTCAGCGTCTCGCGTGCCATGGGCATGCTCTCGCAGTTTATCATCAACCGCGCCCTGGGCACCCCTATCACGCGGCCGAAATCGGTCTCGACCGATTGGCTTAAAAAGCAGGTGAAATAAACGCTCTACGAGAAGTTTTTATAACTCCTCCCTGCATGACGAAACAAGGCGGGACGCTCCGGCGCCCCGCCTTTTCTCTTTAGTCAGACTCTTCCTCGGCCGTCATTCCACCCGGTAGATCCACGCCTCATACGATTGATTGTGCTTCGGATTCATCTTGTACAACAGCCAGTCATAAAACGACGGCTCAATCACCCGCTCCATTGCCATCGACCCGACCACTGTTTGTGCCGAATCCACGTACCGCTCGACCGACTCGCCACTGCCCGGAAACACCACGACGTAATCGAAGTCCGCCGGGCGTGTCTTCTGGCGGATACCCTCCAACCACTCCCAGTTCCGTACCCAGAATCCCGTAATCGCCTCACCACCATACGCCCTGGGATAAAAACTGCGCACCTCCGGCTGCAAAAACAACACTGTCGCCGAAGGATCCCTCTCACGAATATACAGGGCCGACTCCACCATCCCCTTGTGCCCGTATGCCGGCGTCAGAATCGCCAATAACACCACATTGATCGCGAGCGAACCCACCACCAGCCCTTTCCACACACCCTGCCTCTTTAGAATGTAGCCGTCATCACGGTACTTCCTCCAGAGGGCCAGCGCCGCCATAAGAAAGAACGCCGGGAGGATCGGAAACAAAAACCGCTCCTGTTGATTTGCGTGAAGGGAATGAAACAACACAAACGCCACCGAACTCCCCACCAGCGTGACATGCCGCTTCCAGAAACTCCGCCGAAGCATCAGCCACACCAGTACGAACGACACCGGCGGAACCAAAAACAGCAGCAACAACCCGACATACATTCCTGTCACGGTCTCATACACCGCCCCCAGCCCGGCATTAATCGTTAAGTTGGTTATCGTCGACCCGGCAAACCGACCCAGCAGCCCCAGATCCACCAACCCCGACACCACCAGCATCACTCCGACCCCGATACTGTATATCACCGCAGCTCGAAAACGACGATGCTCCCACCACAGCAGGAACGGTACCGGAATTATCGCAAACGCCATCTGAAACCGGATCATCCATGCCAACCCCGAAACAATCCCCGCCAGCACAAGCCACCGATCCTCCTCACTATCCCTGTAGATATACACAAGCGCCAGCGCTCCCAGCCAGATACTCCCGCCAACCATTTCAATCAAATTCCGTACCCCCAAAAACGGCATCGCAAAATGAAACGCCACCGCCACCGCCCCCCAAAACGCCCACTGCCACTCACCGGTTACCCGCTTGACCACAACAAAGATCCCCCACACCGGTACCAGCGACACCAGCGCATGAAGCAGCCTGATCGTATACATCATGCCGGCAAGTTCCCTGACCCCCGCCGCCCAGTAAACTTTCATCACTGCCCACAGCAACAGCACATATAACGGAAAACGCCCGATCTGGCTCGCCGGCTCCGCGCGCCATTCCATGTACCCGTCAGGACCCCACATCCCGTTGATAATCCAGTCATACGCAATCATCACCGTGTCGAAATGATCATCCGAATGAATGAACCCCTTCGACCAGATCACCGCCGGAATCCGAATCAACACCGCCAACCCTAAGACCGTCGCCAGCGGATGATCGCGGGCAATTTTCTGCACACGGGAAAACATAAGAAGAGGAAACAGCCTCCGGCTGCATCGGTCAAGATATAGTTTGAGCGGCTTCTCAGCCTGAGGCGTCAAACGTCATGACGAATCGCGCCCCGCCCAACTCACTCTGCTCAACCCGAATCTCTCCCCCCATATCCGATACAATCCGGTGTACCGTCGGCAGCCCCAGACCGGTCCCCGCCTCCTTGGTGGTGAAATACGGCGTGAACACTTTCTCCCGAAGTTCCTCCGGGATCCCCGGCCCGTCGTCCTCAAACACGAGCGAGATAACCCCGCCATCCTTTTTCGCCGAAATCAGGATCCTGCCGCCCATCCTCCCCAGCGCCTCTTTGGCATTGTTAAACAGGTTCGTCAGGATCTGCTTAAACGCATCCCGATCAGCCTGCAGCGCCAGTTCGGACTCAATGGCCGTCTCCAAAGCTATCCCAATCTGCTCCGCCTCCAGCTTCAAAAACCCGGCCGCCTCGGACAGCAACGCACTCAGTTCCACCGTTCGCCGCGATTTCTGATCCTCCCGTGCAAGCGCCAAAAACCTCGTAATTATTTCGTTCAAGCGGCGTGTCTCCTCACGAATCTGCTGCGTGAAACTGATAAACTCTTCCTTCTGCGCCGTCGGCGTAAACTCGGCTGCCAGCCGCTGCGCCGCAATCGATATAGTATTAAGCGGGTTACGAATCTCATGTGCCACTCCCGCCGCAAGGTTCCCCAACTCAGACAACCGTGCCCGCCGCACCTCTCTACGCTCAAACTCCCGCAGCCGCGTCACGTCATACACTACCAGCACGAGCCCCCCGGGGTCTCTCGCCGCCGCTTCGAAACCGGACACAGCCAGCACCAGCGTTCGCTCCTCCCCGCCGACCCGAATCGTAAGCTCCGCCTCCTCAGCCGACTCCTTCCACTTCCGCAACTGCTCAATTCTCAATTGCTCATCTCGAACAACATCTTCCCACGCTTTCCCCAGCGTACTCCGCACCCCAACGATCTTCTCAAATGCCTGGTTCGCCAGTGTCACCCGCCCCGATTCATCCAGCACCGCTACCCCGGTCCGCATCTGGTGAAAAACAATATCCGTGAGTGACTTGATATCCGTATACTGCTGCCGCAACTCCCGTCGTTTCTGACGGCTCTGAACATACAGCAGCCCCACCAACAGTAACCCGAAAAGCGCTACCGACAACGCCGCCATCTGCACATCGAACCGACTCGAAATATCGTAATACCGCTTCAGCGACAACCCGACCCGAAACAACCCGAACTCATACTCATCGGTCGCAAACGGCCTGACCAGTTCAAGAACCTCCTCTCCCTGAAATTCATACAGCCGGTGCATGATCGTATCCGAGTCCAGCGCCTCCTGCAAAAACGGATCCGACTCAATCGCCAGCAACTGTCCCGTCCGCCGCGACGCAAATATGATCCCCTCCGTCGACTGGTAAATAATATACTCCACCGCCCGCTCCCGCGCCATGTTCTGCACCAGGTACCCGATCTGCGTCTGCCGCAGCGCCTCGACATAGTACCCCGCGTCCACGACCAGCACCACTATCCGATCCATCGTATTCGCTATCTGGAGGTAGTAGTGCAGCGGCGGTTGTTCGCTGCTGCCCGGCTCCAGCAGCAGGACGTAATTCGTTTCCGGATTCTCCCCCAATGCCTGGACCTCAGTCAACACGAACTCCGGCAGCAACGCCGTCCAGGTAGGCACCGTCCCTGATGCCAGCATCTCCCCGTCGACCCCGCACAAATACACTGCCTTCAGGTCGTGAATGACCGCCGCCTGATTCAGCCGAGCCGGAGTCGTTTCATCGATCTCCATCTGAGACAGCTCAACGAAAATCTCCTCATACCGCAGATGCACCAAATAGTCAAAAAACGACTCCGCCTCAATAGCGTTCTTGGCCGACTGCGCTAACGCCTCGGTAAACGTCGTCCCCTGAATCACCAGCAGCTGGAGACTGTCCTTCCGGCTCTCGCTGATCCCGAACCAGGCATACGCCGCCACAATCAACGCCAGTAATACGGCAATAACCGTTATGACCCGTCGTTCAAACCACGGAATGCGATTGTCTGCTGGAGAAGGCATAGAAAAAAAGTAGCGGAGAGACCGCAAAGCGGCAACAAAAAGTTACTCGACCGACCCAGCCGATATGCCGGCCGACTCGAGATCTGCCACCCCGGCCGGATGATTCACCGGCACTGTCACCGTAAACAGCGCCCCACCGGTCCGCTCATACGTAATCGACCCGAGATGCGAGTCAAGGATCTTGCGGCACGTTATCAGCCCGATCCCGTGCCCGTTCGACTTGGTCGTGAATCGCTTCTTGAACATCAGCGGCTCTTTGTCCTGCTGGACACCCGGACCATTATCCTCCACCGTGATCAAAAGCTCTCGCGAATCCCCGTCACCCGTGACACTGGTCGCGACCCGGACCCACCTCTCGCCGTCGTTCTCGTACACAGCGTCACCCGCATTGTAAATCAGGTTAACCAGCACCTGCTGAATCAATCCCGGATCCACTTCACACAATGGTAAATCACCCGAGAGATCCGTGATCACTTCAGTATGATCGAAACGATTCTGCGGCTTCAGAAATGCTATCACGTTCTGCACTATCTGGTTAATATCAGCCGGCTCAAACCGCACCTCATCATGACTTCCGTCAAGCAACCCATCCGTGAATCGCGCAATTTTCTCGACCGTCCCGTGCATCAATTCCAATTTCTTGTCCAGCCGATCCATATTCCCCTTGCGGAGCAGCAACGGCACCAGCTCGATATTACCCATCAGAATTGACAGGTAGTTATTGATCTCGTGCGCAATCTCCGAAGCCATCTCCCCCTTCGTGTAATACCGATCCAGCCGAATCATCATCTCCCGGAAATCAGTACTTTCGGAAATATCCCGCACTATAAACACGTGACCGATACAATCCCGGCGTTCATTAACCAGCGGCGCACCGATTAGAAATGCCGCAAACTGCGAACCGTCCGTCCGCTTGCCGATAACTTCCATCCCTTTGTCACCCGCTGCGACACCCTGGTCGGTTCGATCCATCACACTTCGCGTGAACAAAATATCCAGGTGTGTCCCGATAGCGTCGGCATTCTCGTACCCGAATATCTCCGTCGCCCGCTGATTAAAAACAAGTATCTCACCCTCCGGATTGGTCGTAATAACTCCCGCCGGCGTGTGCTCAATCACAGTCGACAACAACTGCTGCGACTCTTCTAATGAATCCGAGGCCGACCGAAGCTCTGAATCATACCGCCTGATCTCGTCCCGATCATGCTTGAGCCGTTCCGACAATTTCGTCGTCAGCCGCGACAGCTGCGCCAGCTCCCGCTCCCCGCTCCGTTGAAGCGAGCCCACCAGCACGCCATCTGTCGTCTTCTCCAAGCCTTCAATAATGGTTTCAAACGGCTGAACGAACCGCCGCCGCATCAAATGCACCGTCAAAAGTGCTATCAATGCCGAACACAAGAACAATATCAACAACGCGTATCCCAGCGCCGAACGATCCGACAGGTACAGCTTGTGATCCCACGACGCGACAAACATGCCGTGACTCCCGTCGGCAAATCGCACCGGCGAACCGTAAACAATATAGTCTTCTGTCAATTCTATCGGAAACGCCGGCGGCAAGCCCCCCTCGTAGTCCTCGAAATTGACATCGATATACGGCACAGCACCGTCATCCCAGAGCTGCTCGCCCTCATACTTCTCCTGAGTAAAACGCTCCGACGACTGACGGACCCCGTAGGCATCACTGCAATAGAGCGCCGCCTGTTTGATCGCCGGTTGCTGGGTTAGAATACACTGGAATTTCTCCCCCGATAAGTCCGGTAACCGCCCGGGCTGAGTCGTTTGTCCCTCTACCAGCGTTGCCACCCGATCCGCCAGCGCCGCGAACTCCTCCTGGTGACCCTCCGACCACGTTGAGAAACTGACTTCCTGCGAGGGACCAAAAATCAAAAGCGCAATAGCGGCGAAAACAAACACCACCTGCGCTACAATAAGATGCCCCAGCCTTTTCAGAAGTCCCGGCTTCGCCCGCGACCGCAAACGCCTGGTTATCGATCTGTTTTCAGAGGTCATATACACGATTATCGGCGAACTCAGAGATTCAGTTAGGGATGCAGCCGTAAAACCGGGCATAAAAAATCTGGGAGTGGTGGAGGGGGATGCCCGACTCTAACGTCAGGTGGCCGGTTAGTCCAGCGCACACCACTCCCAGAAATTTCTAAGTGAGAGTCGTACCTACCCCATCAAGCAACAGCCATGCCGAACCAGGCCTTGAACCTCTCCCCGATAGGCGACTCCAACCCGCTGCCAATCAATGGATTACACCGCCTGCATCGCCGCCACCGACACAACCGGTCCCCGCACCTGCACCATCCATTCCGATCACGCAAACCGTTGCAGTATCGACCCCATAGAAAAAGCCGGGGAACACTCCCCGGCTTTCATTATCAATTCTGACTACTCTCTAAACTATACCCGGGCCGCCTCTTTATCCTCGAGCGTCTCGATATACTTCTCAGCCGCAACCGCCGCCGTTGTACCATCTCCGACAGCGTTGGTTATCTGCCGCACCAGCTGAGCCCGTACATCACCACAGGCGAAAATTCCCGGGATAGATGTCTCCATCTTTTCATTCGTGATTATATACCCCCCTGCGTCCTTCCGAAGTTCTTCGCGGGTCACGCCCGAATTCGGATGGAATCCGATAAAAATAAAACAGGCGCCGCACTCAAGCGTACTCGTCTCTCCGGTCTTGTTGTTCTTCAGCGCGAGATTCCGTACCTGCTTGTCATCACCATTAATCGATTCGACCTCAGTATCCCAGATAAACTCGATCTTCGGATTGTCAAACGCCCGTCTCTGGATGATCTGCTGCGCCCGAAGCTCGTCCCGACGATGAATGATATATACTTTCGACCCGAATTTCGTCAAAAACAGCCCCTCCTCAACCGCGGCGTCACCACCGCCGACCACAGCAATAACCTGTTCTTTGAAGAATGCCCCGTCACAAATCGCGCAGTACGACACGCCCTTTCCCGCGTACTCCTTTTCGCCCGGTACACCCAACAGCACCGGCGAACCGCCCGTCGCAAGAATCACCGCCTTGGCCCGATATATCGTCCCCGAGGCACACTTGACCAGTCGATCGTCACCATCGGCATAAATCTCTTCAACCTCTTCCGAACCGATCTCAAGGCCGAACTTCTTCGCATGATCCGCCATCTTCATGGCCAGCTCTGAACCGGAAATCAACTCAAAGCCGATGTAGTCCTCGACCTCGTGCGTGTTCGCAATCTGGCCGCCCGGCAAATACTTCTCCAGGCAAATCGTCTTGCGCTCAGCCCGCGCCCCGTATAGACCCGCACACAAGCCGCCCGGGCCACCGCCGACTACCACGATGTCATAATGCTTTTCTTCAGCCATGCTTGACAAAACCTCATGTTGTATGTAATTCTCGTTATCTTCCTCACTTGAGCCGCACCATCAGGTGCCTGCTATGTCAACAGTCGTATACGCCTGCGGTTCAAAAAAAACGCCCCGCCAGTCGACTACCAGTCGATCCCCTTTTGCGCCAGAATACCCTTCTGATACGGGTGCTTCACCTCTTTCATCTCCGTCACCAGATCAGCCTTCTCGATTAGCCAGTCCCGCGCCCCCCGACCGGTGATCACCAGATGCTGCTTATCGCCGCACGCTGCAATCAGCTCTTCCATCTCCTCATCAGTCACCAGCCCTAAATCAATCGCAACATTCAACTCGTCCAAAATAACCAACGGAAAATTTCCCGACAAAATCGTCTCTTTCGCAAACGCCACCCCCTTTTTCGCCGCCTCCCGGTGCTCCTCAAACTCCTTGTTGTCGTCGACAATACCCACAAATCCCTCGCCCACCGTATGCAGCTCGACATTCGGCGCTAACCTCTTGATCCCCTTCAACTCGCCGTACTTCCAGCTCCCTTTAACAAACTGAATCAAACACACCCGCCAGTCATAACCCACTGCCCGTACACACATTCCCAGTGAGGCTGTCGTTTTCCCCTTGCCGTTACCCGTATAAACCAGCAACAACCCCCGCTTCTTTTCCTTTTTCTCGGTATCGTCAGTCATCCCTAACGTTTCCTTGCACCAGTAGAACTTCGTTTGCCCCAAGGTACTACAATCGAGTCGAAAGTCAAATGCTGACCTGACTCGTCGGTACAAGCAAACAAAATCGGTATCTATATCCTCTTTTATGCATTTATTATTTGACTAACTTGTCGATGTTCTTTATATATGTAGAGAACCAAAAAGACAATACTTGTCGCCTTGCGGTAGTCGACGGCAGGTTACTAGAATGTTAAAACCGATAACGGAAAGAAGGTAGCCATGCAATTCACCAAAGCTGAAGAGTACGGCATCCTTGGCGTACTGTACTTGGCTGAACGCGCCGATGGCGCGGTGACACCGCTGTCTGAGATTTCGGAGGCGAAGGAAATACCCGAGAAATTTCTGGCCAAAATCTTCCAGTCCCTCTCTCGCGCCGGCATCGTGCGCTCCCACCGGGGCGTCCGCGGCGGCTTTACCCTCGCTAAAAACCCTACCGAGGTCACGGTCAAAGAGATTCTGGAAGCCATCCAGGGGCCCTACCACCTTGCCAAATGCATCAAGGACGAAGGTATTTGCGAGAAATCCGATTTCTGCGCCCTCCGCGAACTACTGAAAGTCGCCGAAGAACGACTGGTCTCGGTATTCGACGAGCACACTCTGGCCGACCTGACCGCCTGGGAACGGTCAAAAGTCGCAGCTATTTAACCGGAAAGCAGAATTTTATGTAGTTTCTGGTTTACATCCAGTGGTCTTCACCTTATCTTCCGGCTTGTGAAGAAAAGTACAAGGAGCTTATATCCGTATGCCGGTTAAGTCAGACCGCTGGATCATAAAAATGGCCACTGATCACAACATGATCGAGCCGTTTGCAAAAGAGCAGGTAAAAGCTGGAATCAGCTTTGGCGTCTCGTGTTACGGCTACGACTTCCGTCTGGCCAACGAGTTCAAACTGCTCGATCTGGACAACATAACTGAAATCGACCCAAAACAGTCCGGTTCACACCAGTGGACCGACGTAACGGCCGAGTCTATACTAATCCCGGCAAATTCCTATATCCTCGCCCGAACCCTCGAATACTTCCGTATTCCCCGTGACGTCATCACGATCTGCACCGGAAAATCAACCTATGCCCGGTCCGGAATCATCGTCAACGTCACTCCGTTCGAGCCGGAATGGGAAGGCTTCGCCACTCTGGCCATCTCCAACACCGCCCCGGTCCCAGTACGGATCTACGCCGGCGAAGGAATTGGCCAACTTTTGTTCCTGGAAGGCGCCGAACCGTGCCTTCAGTCATATAAAGACAAGAAGGGCAAATACCAGGCCCAGAAAAACATTACGCTTTCCAAATCGGACTAGCTGACGATAACAACAGCAATGGAAAGCAGTCTCATAGCAGGAGTCTTATGATGCCGCAAGAAGCAGTCACTTCGATGGAAGAAAAACGGGTCCATACGCCGGAACCGGGCAAGCGGCGCATGGTCACGATCGACGGCAACACTGCCGCCGCCTACGTGGCCCATGCAACCAACGAAGTTATCGCGATCTACCCGATCACGCCATCTTCGAACATGGGCGAAATCGCCGACGAAAAATCGGCCGATGGCCAGAAAAATATCTGGGGAATCATCCCCGAAGTCACCGAAATGCAGTCCGAAGGCGGAGCCTCCGGTGCCGTCCACGGCGCCCTCACCACCGGCGCCCTGACAACCACCTTCACCGCCTCCCAGGGCCTGCTGCTGATGATCCCAAACATGTTCAAAATAGCCGGCGAACTCACGCCGACCGTGTTTCACGTCAGCGCCCGCGCTGTCGCCACTCACGCCCTGAGCATCTTCGGCGACCATTCCGACGTCATGGCTACCCGCTCGACCGGCTTCGGCCTCATCGCCTCCGGCTCCGTACAGGAAGTCATGGATCTCGCGCTGATCTCGCAGGCCGCGTCACTCGACTCACGCATCCCGTTCATCCACTTCTTTGACGGCTTCCGTACCTCCCACGAGGTCCAGAAAGTCGAAGAAATCTCGTTCGACGATATGCGGGCCATGCTTAATGACGACGTGATCGCGAAACACCGCCAGCGTGCCCTCAGCCCCGACAACCCGACCATCAAAGGCACCTCGCAGAACCCCGACGTCTTCTTCCAGCATCGCGAGACCGTCAACGAGTTCTACCAGAAAACACCCGAGCTCGTACAAAAGGCAATGGACAACTTCGCCAAAGTCGTCGGCCGTGAATACCACCTCTTCGACTACGTCGGTCACCCCGAAGCCGAACGGGTTCTTATTATCATGGGCACCGGCGCCGAAGTCGTCCACGAGACGGTCGACCACCTCGTCAGCAAAGGCGAAAAAGTCGGGCTCATCAAAGTCCGCCTCTACCGCCCGTTCTCGATCGACGCTTTCATGAAGGCCCTGCCGAAAACCGTTCAGAAAATCGCTGTCCTCGACCGGACCAAAGAACCCGGCTCCGTCGGCGAACCAATGTACACCGATGTCCAGGCTGCCGTGCAGGAAGCCCTCGACAAAGGCACCGCCCCCTTTGACAAACATCCCCTGATCGTCGGCGGCCGCTACGGCCTCGGCTCGAAGGAATTCAACCCGCCGATGGTCAAAGCCGTCTACGACAACCTCAAAGAAGACAAGCCCAAAGACCACTTCACCGTCGGCATCAAAGACGACGTCACCGGGACCTCTCTCGACCCGGACTATACGTTCGACATTGAAGGCGAAAATTTCCGCGGCCTCTTCTATGGTCTTGGTGCCGACGGCACCGTCGGTGCGAACAAAAACTCGATCAAGATCATCGGGGAAAACACCGAGAACTACGCCCAGGGCTATTTCGTCTACGACTCCAAAAAGTCCGGCGCCATAACTGTCTCGCACCTTCGCTTCGGCAAAGACCTTATCCGTAAACCGTACCTCATTCGCTCCGCCCAGTTCGTCGCCTGTCATAACTTCTCCTTCCTCGAGAAGTACGACATGCTGTCACCGTTGATCGAGGGCGGCACCTTCCTGCTGAACGCCCCCTACGGCCCCGACGAAGTCTGGGACCATATGCCCAGGGAAGTTCAGCAGCAGATAATCGACAAAAAAGCAAAGTTCTACGTCATCGACGCTATCAATCTTGCAAAAGAAATCGGTCTCGGCCAGCGAATCAACATGATCATGCAGACCGCCTTCTTCCTCATCTCCGGCATCCTGCCGCAGGATGAGGCGATCAAGGCCATCAAGGACGCCATCGTCAAGACCTACGGCGCCAAGGGCGAGAAGATCGTCAAGATGAACTATGACGCCGTCGACGGCGCCAAGGACAACCTCACAGAAGTCGACTACCCGGACAAAGCGACCTCGAGCATCACCCGGCCGCCGATCGTTCCGGAAAACGCCCCGGACTTCGTCAAAGCCGTTACCGCCGAAATCATCGCCGGTCGCGGCGACGACCTCCCGGTCTCGGCCTTTCCGAACGATGGTACCTACCCGACTGCCACCACGCAGTACGAGAAGCGCAACATCGCCGTCGACATTCCCGTATGGGAACCGGACATCTGCATCCAGTGCAACATCTGTTCGCTGGTCTGTCCGCACGCCACCATCCGCCCCAAGGTCTTCGAAGAAAAGGACCTCAAAGGTGCACCGGAAGAGTTCCTCTATACCGACGCCCGGACCAAGAACTTCAAAGGCAAGCTCTACACCCTGGTCGTCGCCCCTGAGGACTGCACCGGCTGTGTAGTCTGCGTCAACGCCTGCCCCGTCGAGGAAAAAGACGACGATGGTAACAAAACCGGTCGCAAAGCCATCAACATGGCCCTCCAGGCGCCGATCCGCGAACGCGAACGCAAAAACTGGGACTTCTTCGTAAACGAACTGCCCGAAACCGACCCCTCCACCTACCGGCTGGATACGGTTAAAGGCTCCCAGTTCGTCCGCCCGCTCTTTGAATTCTCCGGCGCCTGCTCCGGCTGCGGTGAAACACCGTATGTTAAACTCATGACCCAGCTCTTCGGCGACCGCGCCCTCTGCGCCAACGCCACCGGGTGCTCCTCGATCTACGGCGGTAACCTCCCAACCACCCCGTACTGCCGCCGCTCCGACGGCAAAGGTCCGGCCTGGTCCAACTCGCTGTTCGAGGACAACGCCGAATTCGGCATGGGCATGCGCCTCACCGCCGACAAACTCCGCGAATACGCCCTCCAACTGACGCAGGAAATCCTTCCGGAGATGTACGACGAAATCGCCAATGCCGACCAGTCCACACAGGAAGCCATCGAAAAACAGCGCGAACGCGTCGCCGCCCTCATGGACAAACTCAACAGCCTCAACGGCGATGCAAAAGTCGCCCGCCTCAAATCCATCGCCAACTACCTTGTCAACAAGTCGGTATGGATCATCGGCGGCGACGGCTGGGCCTACGACATCGGCTATGGCGGCCTCGACCACGTCCTCGCCTCCGGCAAGAATGTCAACCTGCTGGTGCTTGACACCGAGGTCTACTCCAACACCGGCGGCCAGATGTCCAAAGCCACCCCGCGCGGATCCATCGCCAAGTTCGCCGCCGGTGGCAAACCGCTGGCCAAAAAAGACCTCGGCCTGATGATCATGGCCTACCAATCAGTCTACGTCGCCCAGGTTGCCATCGGCGCCAGCAACAGCCAGACCGTCAAGGCCATGGCCGAAGCTGAAGCCTACGATGGACCGTCACTGATCCTCGCCTACTCCACCTGTATCGCCCAGGGCATCGACATGTCCCTGGGCCTCGATCAGGAGGACAGGGCTGTCAAGTCCGGGCACTGGCTCCTCTACCGATACAACCCGGACCTGATCGACCAGGGCAAAAACCCGCTGCAGCTTGACTGCAAGGCTCCTACCATCCCGTTCGAGGAATACGCCTACAACGAGATCCGCTTCCGGTCTCTCAAATCCAAAGACCCGGAACGGGCACGCAAACTCCTCGAACTCGGTCAGCGCGACTGCGACCGCCGCTGGCGACTCTACTCGCAATTGGCCGACATGGATTACTCCACCAGCGAGGAACCTGAAGCCTGATACGGCTGCACAAATTCTGAACAGCCACAGGGCGGGTCCGGTGGACCCGCCCTTTTTCTATCCCGTTTCCCTCGACAATTCCGTCAAAGTCATCAAGTCATCCCCCCTGCTTTCCGATAACCTTCAGTAAACTGGATATATTGTACTTTTGTCAGGAGGTTAACATGCGTCGCTTTGTCTGTGTTATTGGTGCCGCGGTGATCGCACTTAGTTGCGCCGGATTCGTCTCAGCCGAGACCGAAGAGGAAATCATCGAACGGTACACCAAAAAATACGAAAAGAAACACACCAACAAACTCAGTTGGATTTCGGTCAGCTACCAGATGAACCGAATCAACCGCCAAAACGATTATAACTCATTCGCCAACCTCGTCTCGGATCAGTTCTCCAACGCCGACCTCCCGTGGCTCGGCCAGGCCCACGCCTTTGGCGTCGACCTCGGTATGGTCTTCGATCAGGGCTTCGCCTGGACCATCGGCGGCGAATACTGGCTCAAACAGGGCGTCAATGAAAGCGGGGCGTTTAACTACGATCCTCCGCTCGGTACCGCCACCACTGTCGAGAATTTCCAGAGCGAAATTACCGTCTATGGCGTCACGACCAGCCTGCAGTACTACATCATGAACGCTCCGACCGCCCAACAGCTCCCGACCAGTCTCTCGGTGCGCGTCAACGGCCTCGTCGGCTACTATCACGCCGCCTGGGACCTCTGGCCGGAGTATGAAAACCTGAACCTGGCTACCGCTACCTCCGGCGGTACCAATACCACCTTCGAGGGCAGCGCCCCCGGATTCCAGCTCAGTTTTGGTGCAGATTACCCCCTGAACTTCTGGAACACCTCGTTCACCGTGGATTTCGGGTACATGTACCTGAACTTCGACAATATTGCGTGGTATAACTCTCAGGATCAGGAAATCATTGTTACACTGGACGGTACACCCGATACCCGTGTCGACCTCGACCTCTCCGGATTCCGGGGCAAAGTTGAACTGAAGCGGTATTTCACGTTCTAAGCCTGATCCCAAGCCGTTGAGGTTGACAATGTCGACAAACCGTCTATTTTAAACGGAATGTGTCAACCCCAAAGGGAGATAGGACTTTGACCAACAAATACTACAGCCTCTTTCAATCGGCCCTGATTGCAACAGTTCTCGTAATGCTGTCGGCCGCATCATTTGCGGCCGACAAGCTTCCCTCCGCCAAAGCCGGGGAAATCGGCGACCCGTCCGGTCAAATCGCCTTCATCCGCAACGGCAACATCTGGATCGCCAACGCCGACGGCGCCAACCAGCAGATGATCTGCGAGGTCACCAACGCCGACGGCCGCCTCTCATGGTCACCGGACAACCGCAACATCGTCTTCACCCGATCCGGTAAAGTCCAGCTCACCGGACCCGACCCCATGGTCGGCGGCTTCCACAAAGTCTACGACCTCTTCGTCGCCTGGCTGGACTCCGCCTACGCCAACAACCGGCTCTGGTGGACCCGCCTTACCGACGACCTCGGCAGCCGGGGACCTGAATGGGCCGATGACGGCAGCGAAATCCTCTTCTACAAAGACATGAACGCCAACACCGTCAACGCCTCCGGACCAAACTACCAGATCTGCTCCATCACGCCCGACGGCTCCGAATTCGAAGTACTCCGCAAAGACTGGCGTAACTTCGCCGAGGATTTCCTCACCAACCCCAGCGCTGGACCCAACGGCAAAATCGCAGCCGTCTCCATGTACGACAACAAGCCCCAGGGACTCGTCCTGATCGACCGGGAAAACCCCATGATCACCGTCGACTCCATCCGCGCCGCTACTCTCAAAAATCTCAAGCGAGCCGCCCCGTGCTTCTCGCCCGACGGCAACTGGATCGCCTACGTTTACAATGACATGGAACAGCCCGGCGTCTACATCGCTACCGCCGACCTCTCCGAACACTACCTCGTGTTCTCACCGCCGGTCGGCACCATGCTCTACACCGTCGCGCCCTCTTTCTCGCCGGATTCCAAGTGGCTCACCTTCGCCACCATCGACGGCTCCGTATGGATATCTGATATCACCGGCAACGGCGCCCGGCGCGTGACCCCGCCCGGCCTGGACAAAAACCCGGCCTGGTCCAAAGCTGCCAAATAATTTCTCGCTTGTTTATCAACACAAAAAGGCCGCCTGAAAAGGCGGCCTTTTTCCTGTGTAGCATCTATTCTCGAGTTACTCAATAACTTGGCCTGGATTGCTGTAAAAGCCGGGGATTGCGAACGCAACGCATGTCCCTGATTTCTTGCAAGTACATGGATTCTCGGCCCGCAAATGTTATGATATTCAGAAACTCACGTGCCCTCGTCAATGCAACATAGAATAGTCTCCGTTCTTCCTGCATCGACTCGCTAATTGTTCTACCCAGCGGTTCATAGAACGAAGTATCAGGATGTACCTTTGGGAACGTATATCTGCATGCGTTAATTATGATTACGTGATCGGACTCCTGGCCCTTATATCCATGCACTGTAGAGAATTTAACTCGATTCCTTAGATACGTGGGTTCGCCAGTGAGCACAGCTGCCAGAAATCTCTCACTGGTCCACCCGAATACTTCTCTTGTGCGACATAGAATAATGGTGTCCCGGCTTCGGTGCATTTTTAGCAACTTTTTGACACACTGAATGGTTTCTGTGATGGGGTGGTATTCTCCACTAAGCGAGTGCACATAGACTGTACTCGTAGAAGCGCCAACCGACTGGCTACGCATTGGGGGGCCGTGTCCATCCATAACACGATTGCCACACCTAGCAACGCACCAAGGACATCGGTACGATCTAGAAAGAGTTGTGGTTTTAAAGTTTCCCAAGTGAGAATCAAATGACTTGAAAAAGCGAAGATCCGAGCCAGCGAAGCCGTTTATTGCCTGCCAGTCGTCCCCCACACAATATAGACGAACTCCTGGATTCCATGTGCGGATCGATTGAATCAGTCTATAGAACAGTTCCGAGAAGTCCTGAAACTCATCAATAAGAACCCAGGCTATCTGGTTTAGTTTCACCCCTTTCTCTGATGCTTCTACTCGCACTTCGCCCCTCGTTCTATCTATCTCGCGAATTGCACAAACTAGCAGATCATAAAAATCAAGTTTTCCATATTTTTCCAAGGTACACTGATAGGAGGCCATCACCTTTGTGGCAAGCTGTGTAAATGCAGTTTGATAGGGTGCAAACTGCTCGCCAACCAGCTTTGCTCGGATATCTTCGGTTGTGAGGGACCGCGTCTTGGCCTGTTGGATGAACTGCGTGAACATCTGCGTAAGGCGCGCCTCGTGAATTTCAACAATGTCACGGCATATCTCGTCATCACTTCGTCGCAAAACTTCAAAACCTAATTGCAATAATTCATTGCCAATGTATTTAAAATACGATATCCGATCTTCGCCCTCTTCCATTAGTCTGAATTGATGATTCACCACTTCACCAATGACTACCGGGTCTGGGCGCCCGGCAGAAACTCTCGCCCGCAATCCATTCTGGTGTATAGCAATCTCACCCCCCGTTCTACCTTTATCTTCCACTTCGATAGTGGAGAGAAACAAAAAGTCTCTCAGATATTTCTGGGAGACGTGATTTTCTAAAACTCCGTCCAGAGCGACGTAAGAGAGGTTTTCCCTATAGGAACGATATTCTGCTGGCGCTTCAGTCAGCCGTACCTCGATCGCTTCCGTATACTCTTGGTCAAATAGTGCGGCTACTGAGCGGCGGAATTCTTCATCCTGAAACAGGTCTCTAATCAGCTTCTGAACAAATTGTGTCATCGCTTTATCTGAAAAATCTTCGGGCTCGTTATTTTCATCAAACAATAGCGTACCATGATGCGGTTGTACGATTCTATAGGCAAGACTGTGAAAGGTCCTGACGTTCCAGATACTTCTTGCATTTTCGCTGTTGATGAAGCGTTGCCTTACTTCTCGAGCCGCGTCTCTATTAAACGTCAACACCATAATGTCGTTGGGATCAACCTTCTCGTGTTCCACGAGATAACGAGCCTTGGCGACTAGTGTCCTGGTCTTACCTGAGCCGGCCCGTGCAGTTACAAGGTTGTTCGGCGCAGAGAGCAATACTGCACGTGCTTGCTCACGACTGAGGGCCATATCTTCAAGCGCAAGTTGCACACGGCGAATACCACGCGGCTCATCCAGCTCTGAGACAATCTTCCGGCTAAGGAACGCACAGCTATGGGGAAGTTGATCAGAACGAATGCAAGAGATAAAGTAATTGACTTGCCGCTTCACAGTCCAAGGGATTTTCGGCCATGCGCTTTCTTCTGTGCTGTCGAGGGTAGTAATCCACTCCTCAATCTCTTTTGTCATCCTGCGGATTGTAGAAGTGGAACACTTCAACTCCTGACATAAAAACTTCTCAACCTTTGAAATTAGTTTTCCGAGGATCCGCTCTCTTTGGACCGCGGCGGACTTGGCCAGTTGCTTTGGGCGGGCACGCGACTGCTGATCGTCCGACCCGGCGGGAGCCTGGACGCTTAGCTTTGAGCCAGTCACACTGATTCCCCAGCTGTCATGGGCTCGCTTCAAACTTGACATTCCTGCGATGGGAAGAAGCCTCGCTTCTATACTATCAAGCAGTCGGCTGTATTCCGATTCTGATAAGGTTGCCTTGGCAAAGTCTATCTGAAGCTTTGTCCGCTGTAAATCGCCCTTCTCAATCAACTTTATCAAAGCCGCCTTGTAGCGATCAACATCTGCCATATTTCACCCGTCTCAAAGTATAACGAGCCCAGCCTACAACTTCTTCCAGTTACTAAGCATATCAACCAGCAGCCGACACCCGAACCCCGTTGTTCCTTTCGGAACATACGGCTTACCGCTCGGCTCAACATCAACATACGCGATATCAACATGGGCCCACGGCCACTCACCGATGAAATTCTCCAAAAACGCCGCCGCCGCTATCGTACCTGCCGGGCGACCACCGGAGTTATGCAAATCGGCAATCGGCGATTTCATCTGCTCCCGCATCTCATCCCAGATCGGCAACGGCCACACCTTCTCCGCCGTCCGCTCCGACGCTTCCTTCAGCCGCTCCAGCAAACTCTCATTGTTGCCCATAATCGGCGCCCCGGCATAGCCTAAGATGTACAACGTCGCCCCTGTCAATGTCGCCACATCAATAACCGCCGCTGGATCCAGCCCGTCGGCATAATCCAGCGCATCCGCCAGCAGCATCCGCCCCTCCGCGTCCGTATTGATCACTTCAATCGTCTTGCCTTTCCGCGACGTTACAATATCCCCCGGCTTGGTTGCCTCTCCCGACGGCATATTCTCAGCCATCGGAATAAGCGTAATGATATGCAGCGGAAGCCCCAGCCGCGCCGCCGTAACTGTCGTTGCCAGCACCACTGCCGACCCCGCCATATCCCCCTTCATCTCGTGCATATTCAGACTCGGCTTCAACGAAATCCCGCCGGTATCAAACGTAACCCCTTTGCCCACCAGTACAATCGGCTTCTGTCCCTTGCGCCCCTTATGATACCGCAGAACTATAAACCTCGGCGGCTCCTTGGAACCTTTCGAAACCGAAAGCAGCGCCCCCATCTTTTCCCGCTTGATCGCCGCCTCATCCAGCACCTCGCAATCGATCCCATATCTCTTCGCCAGCTCCTGCGCCTTCTTGGCGTAAAGTTTCGGGGTCAAATCATTCGACGGCGTCCCCGCCAACTGCCGTACCAGCACCTGCCCCTCAGCGATCGTAAGGCCCCGCTCTACTGCCGTCTGGAGCCGCTTCAGCAAACGCTTGTTGTCAATCGCCGGGATCCAACGCTTCGTCCGGTTGGGATCTTTCGCCGCATCTCCGGTCTTGTACTCGCGGATCGTATACGACCCCAGCACATACCCCTCTATGACCGCCTGGAAAATCTCGGCTTCTTCAACTCCGCCAAAATGAACCACTAATGTTTCCGATTTCTGGACCGACGGCCGACTCGATATCAATCCCGCCGCCCGACGATAGGTATCATGATCAATCTTCTGCTTCTCCCCCAACCCGACAAGACACACCCGCTTCGCCGCATAACCATCGGGATGCAAAAACACCGCCGACTCTTTCTCTTTGCCGGCAAACTCCTCCGACTCCAGCAGCGTCGTCAACGCCCCGCCGGTTGCCTCATCCAACTGCTTGAGATTCTTGTCACTGATTTTATCGAACTGCGGAACAAACATGACCATGCAGTCGCCTGCAATATCGGTCACACGATCAGAAACATACGTGAATACCATCGATAAACTCCTGTATAACTGATTCCTTCTTGGTAAGGTTATGGCTTGCTTACGGCATGCCGAAGATCATATTCAAACAAACTCTGATAAACAATATGCGGATACAATCCGAACTTCAGCGCAATATTACTGAAGAACCCGGTCGAACTAACCGTGTCCACCGTCGAAAAATCCCACCCGCCGGGTCGACCCAGCGCAAAACGCAGGCTCTTCTCCAAATCATTCTGATACGCAATATGAAACCGCCCAAAACTATCCCGCGCATGCGAGACAAACAACCCCGACCCGTCCGCCGTATCTACCGTCTCGACAATCCAGTTCGTATCCAGCCGCTGCGCGAACCGAAGCTCCCGTTCCTCCTCCGAATAATACGCAATACTTGGCACTCCCTCCGGGCTCATCTCCAGCGAACAATACGGCCCGTGAGAACCATCGAGATCCACCGACACCGTATCCCACGCCCGAGGCGCCAACCGCCTGGCAAACTTCAGCACCTCGCCAAACTGCCCCCACTTGTACGCCACATACACCTGCTCCGGATCAAGCACCGCAATCGACGTCGCCAATGCTACCACCGAATCAATACGCTCATAATTCCACTCAGCCCCGGCAAAATACGCCAAATACACCGCCCCCGCCGCCGCCGTCGACGATATCCCATACGAAATATAAGGATCATCCTGGCTGTCTAAAGCTATAGAGGCATACTTCCCCGCCCCCTCGCTCGAATCAATCACCGTAATTCGCCACTGCACCCCGTCATACCAGCCATAGCGCAATTCATCTTCCCCCGGGTCCCGATACGCTACATGCGGATGATTAAATATGTCCAGCGCGATCGACGTATTGCTCGCAATCCCCGTCCCGACTACATTCGGATCGACAATACTGGTCTCCCACTCCGATCCATTATGCCGGGCGTACATCAGATCCTGCTGCGTCTGACTGATATACACAACATGCGGCAAACCGGAACCATCAACAGCCACCGACGGAAAGAACCCCGTCAGCAGTGTCGAATCGACCGTTTCCGTCGCAAACACACCAATCACCGGTTCACTCGGCCCGGTCGCATCGTCCTCACCACTACAACCCCCAAACACCCCGACTCCGGCCAGCGCCAACAGCGCCGCAAGACTTACACTCTTCATAAACCCTTCCAGATATGTGACAGAAGTTAATAGTATAGAACATTTGACGGTTCAGGGCAACCGCCGAGGAAAGGACGACTGAAAGGGGAAATCTGACTAAAATTCCGTGTTGAGAAAACTGTCGAAATTGCGCTCCGTCTCGGCCATGTTGTCCGAGCCGAACTTCTCTAAAAAAGCCTCTGCCATCACCAGCGCCGCAACGCCCTCACAAACAACCCCCAACGCCGGTGTGATACAATTGTCGGTCCGCTCCACAATCGCTTCATCCGCCTCCCGGGTCTCGACATTCACCGTCTTCAGCGGGCGGTTCAACGTCGAGATCGGCTTGCCCGCCACCCGCGCCACGACATCTTCACCATTGGTGATGCCCGCCTCGAACCCGCCTGCATTGTTGGTCTTGCGATAGTACTTCTTCCTGCGCGGATCCCCGTCCGGATCGTAGAAAATCTCGTCGTGCACTTCCGACCCCCGCCGTGCCGCCGTCTCAAACCCTAACCCAATTTCCACCCCCTTGACCGAATGCACCGCCATCAGCGCTCCCCCGAGCCGCCCGTCCAACCGATGATACCACTGCGAAAACCCGCCTAACCCAACCGGCAGCCCCCGTATTATTATCTCCGCCACTCCTCCCAGCGAATCCCGTTTCTTTTTCGCCTGTCGAATCGCCGCAATCATCTTCCCCTCTACCCCCTTGTCCAGACACCGAACCTCCGACCCCTCAGTAACCGCCCGGACCTTCTCCAGATTGCTTATATCATACGATCCCCGTGGCATCTCAACATCCCCGATCCGTACCACATGCGAGGCCATCTCCACCCCGAAATGCTCCAGCAGCTGTCGCGCCAGCGCCCCCAGAGCCATCCGGGCCGCCGTCTCACGAGCCGAGGCCCGCTCCAGCACATTGCGCATATCCCGATGGTTCCACTTGATCGCCCCCGCCAGGTCCGCATGACCCGGCCGTGGCCGCTTGATGTCATGAGCCAGCCGCTCTTCCCGAATATCCAAATCCTCGGCAACCGGATCTATCGGATGCATAATCCGAGTCCAGTTCTCCCAGTCACGATTACGAATAACAAACGTGATCGGCCCACCCATAGTGACACTGCCCCGGATTCCCGAAACAACCTCCACCCCGTCCTTCTCGATCTTCATCCGCCCCCCGCGGCCATAACCCTTCTGCCGCCGCGCCATCTGAAAATTGAGCCGGTCCACATCGACCCTGAAGCCGGCCGGAAAACCGTCTATCACAGCCGTCAACTGCGGACCGTGAGACTCCCCGCTGGTAAGGTAGGTTAACATGAAATGATGATACGGAATGGGACTCAAACGGTCAACTACCGTATTGTGACTCGAATTCCGACGCCGACATGACCGTGCTGATATCGTTCGTCTTTTCCATCGACTCCATGCGCCTGTCAATCCGGTCGTCGATATTCATCGCCTCGGACATCCGGTGGAACTTCCGCTTGTCCAGCGGCACTATCTGCTTCATCTCCTCCAACACCGCCACGACCTTCCGAACCGACCGGTCGACAATATCGAGATTTGCCGACAGCTTCTCCAAAAGTTTCTCCGGCGACCCCTTCTCACTCTGCATTCGAAGCAACTGTGACCGCCCGTAAATAGCCATCACCGCGTTATTGAGATAGTGCGACAGCGTCGCCATCGCCACGTTCTTCGACTCCTCCGCCCCCTTTGCGTGCTCTTCCAAAAGCAACTTGCGCGACAACTCCTGCCGCTCCTTGAACAAATTCGCAATCGTCAGGTACGACTTCCAGATCTCCTGATTGGCCTTGGCCAGCATCTCTTCAATATCCCCAATGTCTATCCCCAAAAACTCCGCCGTCGAGATCGTCGCCGACAGAAGCGACGATGATATCTCATCCAGCGTCGCCTGCCCCAGCCCCATACGATCTGCCCGTTCCTTGATCAGCTCAAGCCGACGTTCGATCTTCAGCTGGAATCCCGAGAAGTTATCGCTCGTCAGAAGCACCGCCAACCCCACAATGTCAGCCATCTTGTCTTTCGACTCCGACCTCTCAAGATGATGATCCCGAATCGCCGCAACAATGTGCTCCGGAAGCGTCCACTTCTCGGCCAAATACGCCCCGACTTCCGGATGCGTAATGCCGAACACGTTCTCTTCCGCCTCCAGCAGCGTCTCATTCCTGTCGCTCCGGTCCATCACCTGCCGATACTGTTCCGGATAGTGATGCAGGAAATACAGGATACCAATATCCTGCAGGAGCCCGGCAATGAACGCCTCCTCGTGCGCTTTATAATTAACCGCTTTCGCTGTCTGCTCTGCAGCCGCCGCTATCGCCAGTTCATAGGCAAAGAAACTACGCGGATCAACGCCCGACTGCGCCGCCACCTTCTGCGGATTCAAAATCGAGGTCGACAACGCCATACACTTCACAGTCGTAACACCCAGCAGCGAAATCGCCTGATTGACTGTCGTAATCTCGGCCATCCGATGATAAAACGGCGAATTAACCAGCTTGAGAATCCGACTCGTCAGATTCGGATCCTTCAGAATAACCTTGCTTAGCGATTCTGCCGAAAAATTCTCGTTCTTGACTTCCTGCAGAACTTCAGACAAGACCTGAGGAATCGACAACAACTTGTCGTCTCTACGGATATGATCAACGATCGAAATTCTATCCATGAGGCAATTCTCCCATTTGTTTGATTTATCGGAATGCCCCACAAAGAATTGAGCAGGAAACGACTACCACTTTCAAAAACTGGCAGTCACCGGGAAGGGTTTTTTACCGCAGATCGGATCAGGTCTGTAAGCTGTTCAATCCTAAAGGGTTTGTAGAGCACCTCAACTACGCCCGCCGCCGCCAGCTCCGACCGATCCGTATTCACCTCCCACCCCGTAACCAGCACTATCGGCGTCTCCGGCAACAATTCCCTGATCTCCCGAGCCGCCTCCAAACCCGACATCCCCGGCATCGCCAGATCAGTAAGCACGATGGAGTAATCGTTCTTCCTCGCCAGATCAATCCCCTCCGGCCCCGACGATGCCGTATGCACTTCATATCCCATCGACTGACTCATCGCCACAATCAAATCCAATATCACCGTCTGATCATCAATCGCCAAAATCCGAACCGGCTCCCCACTCGCCCGATCAGCCACCCGCGTCCCCGCTATCGAAAATCGGAACGACAAATACGACGGCGGCTGACTAACCCGATCGTAGGCATACAACACATCACTGTCGGCAACATAGCGCAGGAACGTATCCGACGGCCGGTGCTCAAAAACCGCCTCAACCGAACTATACGACCCGAACTCCGCCACTTCCTCAACCGGCGGGAAATTCTTCCGATGCCGCGACAGATCCATATACAGGCTGTTCTCCCGACGGTATACCTGCACCGTCAGCATGTCCTCATCCGAAGCCGATGCCCCGAACCGATTGAGCATCTCCTCGATTAAACCCAGCAGCTTCCCCTCCGGCAACGGCACCGGCGCATCCTCGTCAATAGCGACCGAAATCTCGCGCGCCCGACCACCCGCCATATATAACCCCTCCGAAACCGACAATCGACGCAGCACGGCACTTAGCGCGCTCCCTAACGTCGCCTCCCGGGACACTGCGTCTTCACCCGACAGTGCCTTGACATTCATCTTCCCCAGCGCTTCTTTTAAGTAACCTGCCGCCGACTCTGCCTCCCCGATGATACTGCGCAGGTGCTGCTGCACCTCGCCCGAAAGGTCTGTCCGCGAAGCCGCCAGCTCGGCATTACCGATCACAGCCGACAAATAATTATTCAACTGATTAACCGTATTTCCCAGTACCCCTCGATCCACCTCGTCGCCCGATAACTCCACCGCCGCCGAACCGGCCCGCTCATTAAGTTCCCGTATCGTCAACCGAATCGAGTACAGTGTACCGGCCAGCGTCAACAGCCGCTCCCATTCCCCGCGCTCTTTCTCCGTCACCCCGTGCAGCATAAACAGCAGCACACCGACCGTCTTGTTCATCCGAAGCACCGGACACGCCGCCATGAAATCCGGCGTTCCCCGCTCACCGAACAACTGGTGCATCTGCTCCCGCGCCTCCGCCTCAAACGCCTCGAGTGACTTTCCAACCGCACCCCGCCCGTGCACAAACCGACTCTCCCCGGCCGCCGCCGCCTGCCCGACAATTCCCTCACCCGGAAGAATCTCCAATTCCCCGATAATCCCCGACGGCACCTGGATCCCCCCGGCCGCCTTCATCGCCGCGTTCTCCTGCCGCAAAAACAACAGGACTGTCGACTCCTCCGGCAACGCCGGCGCCATCAACCTCGGTAGAAAGTCCGGCTGATCCTCAAGCGGCGTCTCACGGTCAAACCGAAGCAAACGCAGAATCGGCTCGAACCCCTTGCGCCGCGTCAGGTCCAGGCGATCCGTGTCGGCCCGATGAAGCACCAGCGTCGCCATACCCGCGAAAATCTCCAGCAGCGTCAGGTCCGAATCCGAAACATGAAACGGCCCCTGCTCCTTGCGAAGCAACAGCGCCCCCGCCGACCCTAACGGAACCACCAGACTCGATACCGCCGTATACGTCCGACCGTCTTCGGTCGTGCCTTCCTGGTTTATCACCAGCGGTTTCGTGCGATCCAGCGTGTCCACCAGCGCTGTCCGATAATTCTCCGACAACGCCCCCAACGGCTCCGAACCACCAAAAAACGTCAACGTCCCGTTCGCCAACCCGAACAAATGCACCGACCGGCTGTCCGCCACCCCCACCAGACTCTTACAAAACGTCGGAACTGTCTCGGCCGACCCAAACGCCTTTGTCGCACCCTTCAGCCGCCGCGTCAACTCGTCGCGCGCCGCCTCAAGCGCCTCTTCCCGCTCACCCGCGCTCGACAGATCACGCTCCAGCCGCGCCGACTTTATCTTCTCCGCAACCCACTCGGCTACCGGCTGAAGGTACCGTATATCTGACCGACCAAAATACCGATCCTCTTCATTCAACAGCAAAATCCCCCCGATCTTCTCCACCCCCGAAACCAGCGGCAGCACCAGCACCGACTGGAACCGCGAACCACGCAGATTTCCCTCCCGATCCACAAACGAAAACTGCGATCCCAGCAGCGGCTCGCCCACATCGATACTCTGGCTCACGACGTTGCGCTGCAACGGGTAGTACTCCAACAGCGCCGTCTCATCCCGTTTCAACCCCACCGAGGCCGTCAGCACAAACTGACGGCGCTTTCGATTAAGCAGGAACACCGCCCCCGCACTCCCCGGCAAACTCGACACGATTTCCTTCACCGCCAGGTTCAGTAAATCCAACAACTGATACGGACCCCGTGCATCCCGCTGAATATTGTCCAAAATTGAGAGCTTTTGGTCCCGTACCTCCAGGTCCTCCCGGCGCGTCTGCCACCAGTCGGCATAAAACGCCAACCCGGTCACCACCAACACGACGCCTGCCACGAACAAAAGAAAATGCGCCAGCTCCAGATACGGATAAACCGACAGAATAAACCAGTCCCCATAGGACGACACACCGCTGACACTCCGCCACACCGCCGCCAAAACCAGCAAAATACCGCCGATCAAGAACGCCCAGCGCCCCGATACCCGCTCCTCGGCAAACAACCTCAACCGAAAAACGAGAAACAACAGCACGAGCAGTACAACCAGCGGCAGCAATATGTTAATCGCGGTTTGCATCATCAATTTTCAGATACGATCTCTCCATGCAGCGTGAAAGCATCAGCCGCCCCAACCTTGACCAAAATCACATCCCCCGCTTCCACCCCGCCCGACTTGAAAAGAACCGTCTTGTTCCCATCCGTCCGCGCCCGCATCACACCGGCATCGCGCCGCGAAGTTCCTTCCACCAGGGCCGATCGAATCTGCCCCACCTCACGCTGATTCCGGTTATACGAAATCTCCTGCTGGATCCCGATCAATTTGTTCAGCCGACGGATCTTATCCTCTTCCGGAACATCATCATCATACCGCGCCGCTGTCGTCCCCGGCCGAACCGAATACCGGAACATAAAGGCCGAATCGTACTCGATCTCGCGCACCGCCTCCAGCGTCTGCTCGAATTCTTCCTCGGTCTCACTCGGGAAACCAACAATCAGGTCCGTCGTAATCGAAACGTAATCCAGCTTCTTGCGAATATAGTCGATGATCTTCCTATAGTGCTCGATCGTATACACCCGCCCCATTCGCTGAAGCACCCGATTATTGCCCGACTGCAGCGGCAGATGAATATGCGGCATCAACCGGGGCTCGTCAGCTATCGCGTCCACCAGCCGCTTCGAAAGATCCTTCGGATGCGACGTCATAAACCGAACCCGGCGTATCCCCGTCTCACGCGCCACTCTCAGCAGCAACTCCGGAAAATCCACATCCTCGTACTTGTAGCTGTTGACATTCTGACCTAAAAGCGTCAACTCCACCACCCCCTCGTCAGCCATCTTCTTCGCCGCATTGACAATATACTCCGCCGAATGCTCCCGCTCCTTACCCCGTACGTACGGCACAATGCAATACGTACAGTAATTATCACACCCCCGCGAAATCGTGATAAATCCCGAGTACGGCGTCTCCTTGACCGGCACAATCGAATCCATGTTCTCGTGGCCAAACGCCGTCATCACCTGAGAACTCGCCTCGCGCCCCTCCAAAACATCCGCCAGCTCAAACAACCGGTCCGTCCCCAGCACATAATCAACATGCGGCACCCGCTTCACTAAATCATCCCCCAGCCGCTGCGCCATGCAGCCCACCACCGCCACCCGCAGATGCGGTTTACGCCGCTTGAATTTGTATATCTCCCCCAGCCGCCCATACACCCGCGATTCCGCCTTCTCCCGAACCGAACAAGTATTCAAAATCAACAGGTCGGCCTCCGCCTCCGATTCCACCCGACGGTACCCCCGGGTCAGCAGCGACGATGCCAGGGTCGACGAATCCGCCAGATTCATCTGGCAGCCGTACGTAGAAATATGAAACGTCTCGATTTTCTTGTCTTGTTTCATCCGTAAATCCTTTGCCGGTAAGTACTGTTCGTCGCCCGGACTCTGCTTATGATACGTTTTTCAACCTGCAGCGCAAACAAAAATCGCCCCCGCCCCCAAACGAAAGCGGCTTCCGCCACTGACGGAAGCCGCTAACATTGATCTATGTTTCACTCAAGCCTACTGCACACAGCCCGCTGTCGGCGCCGCCCCATCCCGGTACTGGTAATCAACCAGGTACGTCAGATCACCGACATTAACGTCACAACTGCTGTTCACATCAGCCGTATTCAAATTAACCGGCGCCGCGCCGCCCCGGAACAAAAAGTCCACCAGGAACGTCAGGTCCGCAATATTCACCCCGCCGTCGGAATCAACATCACCGGGAACACCCGGATTCTCGGCCACCGTAATCCTGAAATACGCCTCATCCGTGTACGACTGCGAATTATGGTCAACAAACACGCTGAACTCATACTCGCCCGAGGTGGTCGGCGTACCCGAAATTACCCCGTTATTGTCGATACTCAAACCGTCCGGCAACGCCCCGGATGAAATCGACCAGGTCTTCAGCCCCGACCCGCCACGAATCCGAATCGTATCGGCATACGGCAGGTACTGTTCAGCCTCACGCAGCGAATCCGCCGGCGTAATCATGTGCATGCCCCAGCTCATCCGGATATGCGTCTTGGAAATCCAGCTATCAGGATCAAACGTCACACTGGCCACATCGCTCGGCACATGAAACATGAAATTCTCGCTCCTGAGATCATTTAACACCCGAACCGTATCATCCGGACCGTTCAACGACAACTCAACCGGCATCGGGAACAGCTGTGGATTTGTCACCTGCACCTGCGCAATATGCACATACACATTGTACCCGCCGTTTGGCGCCAGTTCCGACATCCAGCTCCAGCGGTAATTCGGCCGATACTCCCCATACACCCAGACATCAAAAAACCAGTCAAGGTCCTGCCTGCTTACATCCTCATACAGGTTCTGGAACTCTTCGGTCGTCAACGCCTTCCACTTATACTCTGAATTGTAATACGCATCCACACCGGCAAAAAAGACCGAATCGCCTAAGACACCCCGTAACATGTGCAGCACCCACGCCCCTTTGTCATACACACGACTCGTGAAAATACTCCACACATCGGTCGTGTCCTGACAGTAAACCGTTCCACCGTATGGGTACTCCATACTGAGCATGTAACTCTTGTAGGCCCCGAAACCATCCCGATCCTCGTAAAACAGCGCCTCGGCATACGAGGCCCAGCCCTCATTCAACCAGATGTCATGCCACGACTCGCACGTAATCATATCCCCCCACCACTGGTGCGCCATCTCATGGACAACCACCGCCTCTGACATCCCAAACGAATTGCCTGTCATCGAACTCATCGTCTGGTGTTCCATCGCCCCGCCCCAGTTAAACAGCGCATGACCGTACTTCTCTTTCGGAAACGGATACGGCCCAAAGTTGTCCGATAGAATCGTCAACGCCTGCGGTGTAAACCCAAAACGAGACTCCGAATAGGTCAGCAGTTCCGGATAAACCGCATGCACGATCGGCATCGTGTCTACGCCCCCGTTGTGTACCCACTCGTCATACCACACGCTGTATGGATAAATCGCGAGCGAAAAAAGATAAGTCGGCATCGGATAATGCTCGATGTAGTAATAAATGTCCGTACTCACCCCCGTTACCACCGAGTCCAGCGTACCATTGGACCCGACATAGTAACCCGACGGCGCCTCAATCGCAATCCTGAATGAATCCGCTTTGTCATCCATCCTGTCCTTGCACGGCCACCAAGAGCGGGCAAAGTACGGCTCCGACAACGTCGATATCAAAACCCTGCCGTAAAGCGTATCCAGGCTGTACGCCTGAAACCCGCCGCTGAGCGGCTCACCATGATAGTAAAAATCAAAAGAAAACGCCTCACCGGTGTTATAAGACGATCCCAACTGAACCGTCACAACATCACCCGATCGGCCGAAACTCATCACCCCACCCGAACCGACAATCGAATCCACCACCATGTTCGACGCCAGATCCACCTCAACCGCAGAGACTCCAGCCTCAGCCGCCTCAGCCTGAAATCCGACCCGACCCTCGATATACCGGCTGACATCACTCACCAGCATCGAAATGTCATACATCGTCACATCGTAATTCAACTGCGTCGTTGCCCCCTCCGCAGCAACCATGTCCCGATAAAACGCCCGGTCAGCAGCCACCGCCACTTTCCCCTGCCACAAACGCCGATGAATCTCCGAGGCCGGCGCATTATCCCAATCGGTGTTGTCGTCATCGGGATAAATCGGGACCGCAACAAACAAAACCAAAACTGCCCCGATTAACGCCAGCTGTAAATGTCGGCTGGGTGAGTTCACTGAAACCTCCTGAAATTGCTACACTATGTTGCTTATACTCATCGGCGTGTCCGGTGATTTGCTTCGCTTTCGGCAGTGAGAACATTGACCACACACTCCTCAACCTACTAACATCGATTCTTAAGTCAAGATCATTTCGCAGGTTAGCCCAATTCGGCCAATTTTGCGCCGCCCACGACACAAAAAAGCGCCGCTGCCAAACGGCAGCGGCGCCAGAATCAATCGCTGTTGCGTCTATTTATATGGATTGCCACAGGCAATCGGCCCGTTGTTAAATAGATAATCGACCAGATACGTCAGGTCAGCTATATCAACCAACTTATTACAATTCATGTCACCCACGAACAGATGTGGGAACGGAGCCGGCCCCTGCTGGAACAGGTAACGAACCAGATACGTCAAATCAGCCACGTTTATCTGCGCGTTCCAGTCATTATCACCGTGGAACCTCCAGATCCGCAACGTCAACCTGACCGTCCCCGGACTATTCGACGCTGTCGGAGCACTGATTATCATCGAGTCCTTATATTCGCCGAACGTATAACCTGCCGGATTCACTCCCAGGTCGATACTGGCCGGATTCAACCCGGTCGTATCCTCCGGGAACAACCACGGCACGTCCTCATTTATGAACCACTCCATACAGCCGCCATTGGCATTGCGGATGGTAAAACCCGGCCCCTCAATTGGCCCGTGATTCTCCTGAGCAGACAAAGTAAACTGGAATTGGTTCACCCAGATTTTCGGCTGCTCATCACCCGGAATAACCTCGTACTTCACAAACACCGTATCTATCGGATCGATCGATTTCTGGGCATACACCACCAGCGTATCCCAGTACGTGCCTATCGGAAGATCAAGATAATTCGAAGTCAGCGTTACCGTCGACGGCGCCGTGTTAACAAGAAGCTGAACGTCAAACAGATCCGACTCGCCGGAAACAATGAAGTCCATCGGGTCGTCTCCACCGATATTCAGCACATTAAACGTCTCGGTAGGAGGAAGGGCATCGGCGCCGTTCTCGCATTCGTACACCTGAATTAAGGCAGTGTCCCGCGAAACATACATGTTCGCCGGATTCGACTGCAGGTGGAACTGGAACACAACCGGGAACGGCGAATTGACCGCCTCATTCGAGAATACCCACAGGGTATCGAAATAGTCGTCACCAGACACTCCCGTGGTCACCTTGAATCCAACCGTTACATCCTCCGGCGCCTGACCCGAATCCGGATTGACCGTAAACAACCGCGTAGAATTTTCCTCAATCCAGAAATTCATACTGCCCGCACCGGCGTTCCGCACCGTTATCACCCGAGGATCGACTGCCCGCGATGCCGTCTCCACGACCACAAAATTGAAAGCGGAATCAACCGCAATCACCGGAAGATCCGACGCAACCGACAGCGAAACCGGGACCTCCAATGGATCGTTGCTGGCTTCCGGATCCGTGATAAGAATCGTATCGGAGTAATCGCCAAACGGAAGGCCCGTAATGTCCACCGAAACCGTTACCTGTCCCGAGTCCGTCCCGAACGTCGGCGACAAACTCAACCAGGGCGAACTGCTCGATACCGACCACTCCAGCGTCCGGCCGCCCTCATTGGTGATCGTCAGGAACTTGTCCGCCGGATTGGAACCGCCCACGATCGCATTGAAGAACAACGCACTCGGCTGAACCCCGATCACCGGCGGCGGCTCTATCACATTCAATATAATCTTCACATACTGCGGCGAATTCAACGCGCTGGCCGCCACTACCTCGACCGAATCTACATATGTCCCCGCCGCCAATCCGATAATGTTCGGCAGCACCGTAATAGTCGCCGGCGTTGTACCCAGAATTGGACTCAGACTGAACCACGAAACCGACTCGTTCAACGTAAAATCAAGCGGCGTCGCATCGGAATTGATACCAAACGTCTGCCCCGCCGGATTCGAGCCTCCCTCCACCGCCTCGAACACCAACGAGTCAACGGAAAGTACAATGTTGCCCGATATAGAACACGCCGTGTCGGTGTACTTCTCCGCACCCGCCCACTGCGCTATGTAGTCACCGGCCTCGGACACCATCAGCCACTCGGTGCCGTTACTGAACTGAAGCGTATCAATCACAATTGAATCGCACTCACCCCAGTTCGACAACGTGAAATAGTAACTGGCCCACAGCCTCGGAGTCGCCTGAGGCTGAAGACCTGCACTGAATAATTGTGCCCCACCAAAAATAAACCGCTGATTCGCATTGGTCGTAGCGATGTCCGCATCCTCATATACGAAAGTACCCAAATCAAACGCCGACTGAATATCAGCCGGTACCACGGCGCTGTCCATCTGAAGATTCGGATTTGACCAAGTGAACCCCATCGACGTACCCTTCAACGTATTGGCGTCATTCGTCACATAGAGATCAGCCTGGAACTGAAGCTGGTTTGTGGTGAAGTCCGGAACCACCGAAAATACCATTTCTACGGTATCCGGCAGCCCGGCGTCAATGGGATCCTGCTGGGCAAATGCCGCCGTCGAAAACAACCCAGCCGCACTTACCATCAGTAAAAGAACCAAAAAACGCTTTGTCATCGGTGTGCCTCCATGCATTTACCGTTCATCGTCACTTTAAACCGCCCTGTTTCCGCGGCCCGGCAATTCAGAATCACCCGACCACCGTTACTATGCCTGGTTTATTTCTCCAAACGCTGACAGGTATGGAAGAACTACGCATCGGCAGACACTATCCACCAATCGTTCCCAGAAGATTTTCGCCCATTGATCTCACAGTAGTATTGCACGATTTGACGTATCCGTCGGACTGTTGGAAGACGAAATGTATTACCCGTCACACGCTACTGCTAATATAGCCTGCCGAGTCATAAACTGTCAAGGGAAATAGAAGCCGAAATGTCGCTCAGAGGGGATACACTAACAGAACATCAACGTTCAGAACCCGAATCATCGACCGAACGAGTCCGCGTCGACTTCTTCTTCGACGGCTTCTTCTTCTTCGTTGTCGTCGTCTTCTTCTCCTGAGCCGCCTTACCAGTCGTCTTTTTTGCCGCCTTCTTCACCGGCTTCTGGGCCTTCTTCTTCGCCTTCTCGATCTCTTCGGCGAAAATCTTCTCCAGCGTGTACGCCGACGGCGTGAACTCAAGCAAACAAAGCTCAAACAACTCGTCAACCCGCTCTATGTAATGAAACGTCGTTTTCCGCGTGATCTCTTTCGGAAGATCCTTCAGGTCCTTCTTGTTCTCTTTCGGCAAAGCAATCTCAAAAATCCCCGCCCGATACGCCGCCGAAATCTTCTCCTTAATGCCCCCCACCGGCAGCACCCGCCCCCGAAGTGTTACTTCACCTGTCATCGCTATGTCGTTGCGAATAGGCCGCTCCGCCAACAACGACGCCAACACCAGACAAACCGTAATGCCGGCCGACGGCCCGTCTTTTGGAATCGCTCCCGACGGGAAATGAATGTGCAAATCAAACTCACCAAAATCGCTGAAATCAATCCCCAGCATATCCGCCTTCGACCGAACATACGAGTGCGCCGCCTGAATCGACTCCCGCATCACCTCGCCCAGCGACCCCGTCGTAACAATCCCACCCTCCCCCTTCATCTTCAACCCCTCGATAAACATTAGATCGCCCCCGGCCCCCGTCCAGGCCAAACCAGTGGCCATCCCGATCTCCGGCTTCGCTTCCGCCTTCTCCGGAATAAACACCGGCGGACCCAAAAACGACTCGAGATTGTCCTCCCGAATCACCCACGACTTGCGCGGTTTCTCCGACTTCTCAAGCGCGATCTTCCGGCAAATCTTCTCAATCTGCTGCGAAAACCCCAACAGCCCGGCCTCCATCGTGTAATTACCGATCAACGCCGTCAGCGCCTTGGTATGGAATTTCACCTCGCTTTTCAGCAGCCCGTGCTTCTTGAGCATCTTCGGAATAATGTATTTCTTGGAAATGACAATCTTCTCTTTTTCAATATACCCCGGCAATTCAACAATATCAAACCGAGGTACAAACTGCTCCGGAATCTCCTCAAACGACCGCACCGAGCAAATGAAGATCACCTTGCTCAAGTCAAACGACACCCCGAGATAGTGATCCAGAAACCGCGAATTCCACCGGCTGTCGATCGCCTCCAACAGCGCCATGTTGACCGATGAATCATTGTCCATATTGAAATAATCTATATCCTCGATCAGCACAACCGGATCGGCACACCCGGCCTCCCGCATCGTTCGCAGGATCTTGCCCGGCATCGCCCCCAAAAACGTCCTCGACGAGCCCTTGATCTCACTCACGTCACCAATCCCGCCAACCGAAATCCGCACCAGCCTCTTCCCCAACGCCTTGGCTATCGCCTTCGCCAGAGAGGCCTTCCCCGTCCCCGGCGCACCAATAAGACACAGCGTCGGCCCCTCATTCGTACCACCCAGAAGCTTGCGCACCGACAACCGCTGCATGATCTGCTCTTTGAGCTGCACCGGCCCGTAGTACTCAGTCGAAAGCACCTTCGCCACATCCGGCATCTTGTAATCTTCCGGCGTCCATTTCCCCCACGGCAACGCCAACAGCCAGTTCAGATAGTTCTTGGTCACCCCATGCTCGGCCGATGCCGGCGACAATTGCGCCAATCGATCCACCTCGATCCGAGCCCGCGCAACCACCTCCCCCGGTATTTCCTTATTATTCTTCAACTGCTGGCGAATCGCCGCCGCCTCACGCTGCTCGCTCGGATCCTCTCCCAGCTGCCGCCGAATCTCCGCTAACTGATGCCGAAGAAACTGCTGCCGCTCCTCCTCTTCAAGGCTCTTACGGACATTATTATTCACCGAAAACACCGTCGCCACGCGCGTCAACTCACTGTTGAGATACTCAAGCAGCCGGTCATATCGCCGCGTCAACATCACCGTCTCCAGCAACCGCTGCTTATCCGGCAACGGAAAATGAAACATATCCGCCACCCGATCGGCCAACTCCGACGGATCCTTCCGGGCCATGTTCAACACATTCACCTGTTCGGGAGAATAACTCGCATCGAGATTCGTAATTTCCTCGACCGTCGCAATAACCTGCTCGATCTTACGGTCAAGCCTCTTGTCAACCGCGCTCTGACTCTCGATATCATGTACCGCCGCTATCCAAAACGGCTCCTGGCTGACAATCTCATCCACGACTACCCGGCGCAGCCCCTCCAGCACAACCGTCAGCGAGTTGCCGACCCCGTTGCGCACATCACGCACCGCCGCCAACACCCCCACCTCATGAATCGAACCAACATCCCCCTCGCTCCGACGCGACAACGCAAACGACACCACCAGCTGACTGTCATGCTCACCGCAGTGCTCGATCAGCGCCAGACTCGACTCGCGCCCGATATGCACCGTCAGCATCGCCCCAGGAAAAATCACACCGGTTCGCACCGGTAAAACGGGATATCTCGCCAGCTTGTCACTGACCTGAACCGGTAGTCGCTCTTTACTGCGTATTATCATATAATCGTTAGCCTTACGGACGCCTCGCGCCCATTCAATTCAATCGACAATCTAGGCCAGACCCTGAAGCCTTGTCAAAATTTAAATTCCTCTCCCCCAACAAACTGCCGCCCCTTACCCCGAAAAAAAACGGCGGCCCGTACTCTTTATACACGCGCCGCCAAGGAGAAACCCACCACCCCTGTCGATCCAATCAGTTCACAACCCGATCCCGCTGCCCGGCAAACATCGACCGCACCTCAAAATCCGGGTGACTCCGCAGATTCTCCATATTCAGCTTGATCGCCTCCCGATCAACATTCAACCGATAATAACCCAGCCGATTGTTCTCGATCGCCGCCCACGGCGCCGCCAGACCGTCGTTAATCTCGTTCTTCATCCGGTACAAATACCGTGCCTGATTAAACCCCGCCTCGATATCCTCCTTGTAAATCCACCCGGTGTCACGCTGAATTCGCGACCAGGCCAACTTCACAAAGTACTTGAACGACTTCCCCGTCAACCGAACCGGATAACCATCGACCAAAACCAGATACCGTTCCTTCTCATACGTCCCGTCAATCTCAATCGAACCGGGCGCCACACCCGGCGCCGGACGGCCCTGCGGAGCCGTGTGGGTACTGATGGCAGTCTGTCGCATATCAATCTCCTCTTTAAGTGATGTTATCTTCTTCCTTATTTTCAATATCTTACGCTCTGAGCTAAACACCCCCGAAAGCTCCTCATCAGAAACCTCCAGCAGCTCCGGCACCGACCTCAACCCGGCCGCACCCAGCCGTATCATGTCCGACCGCGTCAAAACACCCCCAAACCACCGCTGCACCTCCCTCAACTCCGCCGCCAACCCAAACCGCACACTGAACGCCAGATCCCGAAGCTCCCGTGCTGTTGATACACTGTTATCCAGCGCCTCAATCACCCGCCCTAACCCGGCTATCAAATGCGCCACAGCTTCCCCCACATGCACTATCTGTCCCAGATGCACCCCGTACCGCTCCTCCAGCTCCTGCACCGGCGTCTGCTCCCGCCACTGCTCCAGCAGCAGCGCCGCCTTCAGCCGCACCAGCAACCGGTAATCCAGCCGCCCCGCCGTCGGATCATCCCCCGTCAAAATCCGCGCCTCCTCAAGCAAATGATCGAAATGCTGATACAGCAGCCGCAACGGCGCCGACTCCGCAAACTCGTACCGACTCAGCATCCCCGCCGGCAACGTCCCCCCCGGCGCCGCCAGCACCAGCGCAATCCAGCCAAACCCACTCCCCGGATACCGCTCCCGCACCGCCCGACTCAAAAACTCCGCCTGGTCACACCCCAACGCCGTCAGGGCCGCCGCCACCCCTAACGGCGTCGCATGAAACGAGTCATCCTTCTCCCGGCTCACCAGCCCGACCTCCCGAAGCCGCCCCACCGAAACCTCAAACTCCGGCCGATACCCCGCGTCCGTCACCGCACACAACGTCCCCGCAAAAACCTCCCCCAACGTCTCAACCGAATCCGCCAGCCCCGACACCGACATCGTCAACACCCAGTCCTCCAGCGGACGGCTCCCGAACACCGATTGCACCGAAACCACCCCCCCCCCGGCGCGATATAATTCTCCCACAGAATATCCCGCTCGAATTCCGACCCGGCCAGAATCACCGCCCGCCCACAACCGCCGTCCGACCGACCCAGCCGCCCCGCCCGACCGGTCATATTATCAAACTCCGCCCGACTTACCGGTACCAGCGACGGCTTCGAATCGTACACCCCCGAGCAGTACTTTACCGTCTCCAGATACACCGTGTCCGCCGGAAGGTCCACTCCCATAGCTAAAGTGGTAGTTGTAAAAACTACCTTAACCTGCTTGTCAATAAAGGCTTGTTCTACCACCTGACGCTGATACGACGTCAGGTCCGCATTGTGAAACGCCACTCCCCGCCCCAGCACCTGCCTCAATGTCCGAAGCAGAAACGACTGCTCCTCATCCGCCAGCGCCTCCATCGCCCCCTTCGCCGGATCCCACCCCACTTCAGTCGCCAGCCGCAGCGCCGCGCTCACCGTCTCCCGCCGCGACTTCAAAAACACCAGCGTCGACCCCGACTCCTCCCGCAACTTCCCAACCAGATTCTCCCACGGCTCCAGCCCCGGATCATCGGCCGCAAACGGCTCCGTGTCCTCATCGCCCGAGTTAAAACAGCGATACCGAAACGAACCCTCCGCCGCCACACCCCGGCGCAGATCGACCGGGCGGCGACTCTCCTCCACTAAAGTCGCCCCCAGCCAGTCCGCAAGCCTCCCCGCCGCTTCGTCCGTCTCACCGATCACCGCCGAAAGGCCCAGCAGTGACGGTACATATACCGAGCCGAGCACCCGTGTCAGCAGTTGCTCCAAGACCGCTCCACGTCCCGGCTCGGCTATCGTCTGTATTTCATCGATAACCAGCAGCCCGATCGTCTGGAGCGCATCCAGATTCGCCGTCAGCAACATATCAAACTTCTCGTAAATCGCCACCGCCACATCGTAGTCCCCCTCCGCAAACGCCCGGTCGTTCTCCGGATGATCCCCCGACGCAATCAAACACTTCACTCCCAGTGCCCCAAACGTGTCCGCCAACGTCCGATACTTCTGCTCAGCCAGCGCCTTCAACGGCAACAGCATGACTGCCTTCCGTCGCTGCACGATCGCCCTGGCAATCGCCATCTCCGCACAGAACGACTTCCCCGCTGCCGTCGGCGCCGATATCAACATCCGCACCGGCCGCTCCTCGCCTCCCCCTCGCCTGACCCCTGGCACGCCGGACTGCCCCCTGTGACCCGCTACTGATACTCCCGCATTTACACCGTGCCCATTCCCCAGCAGCCCCTTGAGTACCGCCCGACTCTGTACCGGCAGCAGCCTTTCACCCTGACGCCCGGCCCAGCGCTCGATCAGCCGCTTCGGCAATCCGTATCGTTCCAATTCACCCAATCGCATCATCGTTTCTTCCTCCCGTGCTCGTGTCCTGTCTCAACATTTCATTCCTGCATTCTTGACAAAGTCATGCCGAGCCATCCGCAAGTCATGGTGAGCGGACTCGAACCATGACCGATTACTCACGGTGGCCCACCATTCATGGCGCGGAACTCTTCCCGCTCCGGGTGCCCCACCGCTTGCGGTGGCATTGGCCCACCTCACGAACAGCTCCCCCACCCGCACGACGGACACGAAAAGCACCCACCCAGCCGCTGCATCCCCGACCCGCAGTCCGGGCAAGTCGCCGCATTCTGGTAACAGCAATCCTCATCGGCCAGCGGCACCGGGTTATAGGCAAACGCGCTCTCATCCATCGTGTAGATGGGCACCTCGACCAGCGGCAGCCGCGGCTGCTCCGGCCCTCTCTCGACCGGCGCCGCCTCGACCAACCCGACCTCCGCCAGCCCCAGGTCTGCAAGTCTGAATTCAGTGACACCATCTCTGTGTCCGTGATGCATTGTCGCCATCGGAGCTTTCCTTTCCGCTTTTGGTTTGATTGTAAGGGTATTGGCATATATACTGCACATTTGAGCACCTGTCAAGCAGATTTGTAGAATTAACCACAGAAAAATAACGACAAATACTTTAAGCGATTACTAATCAACGAATTAGAAAGGGCAACTATCCCGCAAGTCAGCCTCTCGCAGCCCTGAGACCGAACATCTGAACATGTCACCCCAGCGAAAGCCCACGTCCTGTAGCTTAAGCCCCCATAGTCTTGACGCCCCGCAAAACTCAAAACCCCTTGACAAACCGGGTTAATATGGATTAAGTTAGTCCATCCATACAGCCGTAACTATTATCGTCCGGAACCGGGACAACCACCTAACCCGACCGGACCCTGAAAATACAGTCCAACACCAATAATCAAACCTGCCGCCCTGCCTCGCGCGAACAAAACCCCTCGCGCCAGTCGTTTCCGACCACAGGGCGCCGACAGCAGTAAAGGAGGAACGTATGAAACGCCCGGTGCTCTGCCTGCTCACTCTGGCTGTCCTGGCCGCGGCGGCCCACGGACCGGCCCCGCTTGCCACCGTCCACAACATCGACATCATAAACTTTGACTTCGTACCCCAAAACACCACCGTCGATCCTGGCGACACCGTCCGCTGGACCCTCGTCTCAGGAACCCACACCACAACCTCACTCGGTTCGTCGCCTAAATTCTGGAACTCCGGCACCATGAGCACTGCCGGCGAGACTTTCGAAATCGTTATCAGCGACGCCGACGGCCCTGGGCCGTTTCCCTACGAATGCGCCTTTCATCCCACAACCATGATCGACACCATCTGGGTCGCCCAGTGTGACCTCCCGTCCCGCACCGACGCTATCAACTACTTCCGCACCGAAGTAATGGACACCTTCCACACCGCACCATCCGTGATCGTCTACACACCGCAGGAAACCGTCCAGCCAGGCGACATCATCCGCAAAGGCTCCGACCAGACCGAACTGTTCGCTGTCGCCCAACCCGGCTACCTCTTCTTCCTCGATTCCGACCCGACCGCCTTTTACGAACACCCCACCCGGATCTACATCGTCGACTCCGCCGGTTGCGGCATCACCGGCCCGATCAACACCACCGCCTGGCCGGAAATCAACGACTCCGACCTCTACGTCACCGACCTCCAGCGACGTGACCCTGCCGACACCGCCTGGGTCGGCGCCCGCTGGACCTCGCTGTTCACGGCCAAATCACCCACGACCAACGACCGCATCGATCAATTCGAACAGTTCTACGAAAAACACCTCGCCGTCAAAAAGACCTGCCTCGTCACCGTCGCCGGAGCCGCCACACCGGCTCAAAACGCCGTCCAGAACCTCGACATCGCCTGCGCCCTCGCCTCACTCAACGAGGACTCCCACCGACGGCTCGACTCTCCCTCAATCGCCGACCTCGAAGCCGTCCTCGACAGCATGAAAGCCGCCGCCGACACCTGCGAGAAATTCTACTTCTACTACGTCGGCCACGGCAGCCCCGACGGCCTCTCGATCGATGACGACGAAACGATCACCTACGATTCCCTCGCCTGCCTCATTAAAGAATTCGGCGCCGAAAATACCTGCGTTATCCTCGAGGCCTGCTTCTCCGGCGGCATGCAGGAAGCCCTGTGCAAGAAAGGCGTCACCGGCGAACACATAACCTCCTCCAATGACGAATGCGCCCGATTCTCCGACAGCGGCTCCTACTTCTCCCAGGCCCTCTGGAACTGCCAGCAGCAGGGACTCTCCGGCGCTTCCGCCTTCGCCTGCGCCAAGGACTCGATGAACGCCAAATACGACTCCCTGCTCACCGACTGGGAAAACACTACCCCCGCCGGCCTCACTCCCGCCCAGGCCGCCGCCGACAGCGCCAAATGCGACACGCTCTACGGCTTCTCCCGCCAGAAACCGACATACAGCGCCATGAAAGAGCTTACCGACGACGACCGCCTCCTCGCCTTTGACAACCCGCCCGGCTGCACCCTCATGTGCATCGACTTCTACGGCGACGAAACCATCGATACCTGCCGAAACGCCACCCTCTACTGCCAAAGTACCTTCGACCCCAATTGGCCCACCGCCCCCAACCCCTGGTTCTGTGTCGCCGAATGGAACTACAACAGCACCGCCAATCCCCGCTACTTCGCCCACGACCCCAATTCCACCGGCAACTACGTCCTCAAAAGCAACTCCAACAACCACCCCGTCCGCGTCGGCGTCACCTGGCCTGAACAATACCATGCCCCCACTCCCGGCAACTCCCAGATCTACCCCGCCTGGACCATAGGCATTCCCGATGGCTCCGGCGAGGAACTTAACACGGAGCTCGGCCAGGGTCAGACAGGAGCCGTGTGCATCACCCCCGACCTGTCGCAACCCCACAGCCTGTGCGACATCCCCCGCTTCATCGGCGGACAGGGCTACTGGGCACTTCAGACCGAGTATCAACTGCTGCCGGATTCCGACCCCGACCACGCCGGCATGTATCTGGGCGGCGACCCCTCCGGTTCCTACGCCGGCGACATGGTAATCCGCATCCACGCCGAGGCGATCCTGGATCCGTTCCTCGTGCCGATCGATACCCTGTACATGTTCCTCGACGTGCAGATTGGAAGCTTCAACCAGACGTTCGACCTGGAGTTTATCGATCTTGGTACACCGACCACTCCCGATGTTCCGCCGGTTGAGGTTTCAATCCCATCAATACCGGTCGAAATCGTGCAAATGCAGCTGCGCTCGGCCGAACCGGTTGATGTAGAATTCCCCAACGTGATCGCCCTCGACGCCATAGAAATCGACTTTGTCGGACCGGTCAGCGAGTCCTGCTGCACCCAGCGCGGTGACTTTAACTCCGACGGCGGCGTGAACGTCTCCGACCTCACCGCCCTGGTCGACTTTCTCTTCCGTGGCGGCCCGCCCGCCGAGTGCCCCGAACACTCCGACGTCAACGGCGACGGCACGACCAACGTCTCCGATTTGACCTACCTGGTCGACTTCCTCTTCCGTGGCGGACCCCCGCCCCCGGCCTGTTGATCGATCCGGCAACAGCCCGAACCTCAAAAGGGGCCCCATCCGGGCCCCTTCTTTATTGCCGCAGATCAAACTGTTACCGCAAAGTGATACTGTCCTGTAGTAGCAATGTAGAAATGTCCTCTT
>CAZTBP010000027.1:0-51586 GCA_964612145.1 uncultured Ignavibacteriales bacterium
GCAAGAGGACATTTCTACATTGCTACTACAGGACAGTATCACTTTGCGGTAACAGAGAAATGATTGAACATGTCAAGGCAAAGTAGAAATGTCCGGTTTTTAGCAAGATAGAAATGTCCTATTTGTTTGATTGAATCATGTTCTTTGGTCTCTTAACACAATACCGATTTCGAAGATCTCATGGATTACTATTTGGATCTCATGGGTCCCCCATTTGCCTGCCCGATCCCGCAACAGCCGCCTGCGAGAGTCAACCGGCCCCCGCTCCACAAACAACAAAAAATACCGCCGGTGCAACACCGATGGCCAAACCAGACGCGTCACTTTTCAAATTCAAATACTGGGGGGCGGGGTCGAACCGCCGACCTCCTGATCCACAGTCAGGCGCTCTAACCAATCTGAGCTACCCCAGCAGCTTGTGCACCATAAGGTAGCCATTTTTCCAACCAAGTCAAGATTTTTGCCGGAATCTCTCCCCTGTCAACCATCCCATCCGTGAACTGATTGTAACGCCGCCCCCGCTCACCCCGTCGTCAGCGCCACCAGACCGGCCACAATCAACACCACCGCCACCAGTGGAAAGGCCGCTCCTGCCACCGACACAATCACCGCCCCCACCAAACCGACCACCCCCGTCACCAGTCCGATCACCAGGCCTATCACGCCGCCCACGATGCCAACCAGCAGGCCAAGACCGCCCAATGCGAGGAACGCCAGCGTGAACATCGCCACAAACAACGCTCCTATGGTCCTTAACATCTACCTGTCCTCCGGTTATCTCTTGCTAGACCGACCAACTGGTCCTTCCCCCAGTATCTACGATTTCCGGCTCCCGGAGTTTCGCCCGACCAGCCGCAATCTACCTGCTCCGCCGACGTCCGATATATTCACCCCCCTCATCCCTTTTTCCCCAGCTTCGTAACAATCTCCCACTCCTTTTTCGTTACCGGCTGGATCGACAGCATCATCCCCTTCCTCGTCACCATCATATCCTCCAGTCCCGGTGTTTCCTTGAGCTTGCTCAGCGGCACCACCTCATCGAACTTCTTCTTGAACTTCACATCGACCATGTACCAACGAGGATCCTCCGCGGTCGCTTTTGGATCAAAATGCTCCGACTCCGGATCCCGCGCCGTGTGATCCGGATAGCCCGGTTTCACGACCTCTGCGATCCCCGCCACCCCCGGTGGATTCGCATTGGAATGATAGAACAAAATCCCGTCCCCTTTCTTAATCTCATCCCGAAGCATATTCCGCGCCTGGTAATTCCGCACGCCGTCCCATGCCTCTGTGCTGTTCTTCGCGCTTTTCAAATCGTCTATCGAAAAACAATGCGGCTCACTCTTGAACAACCAGTAGTTCTTTGCCATATCTCCTCCTTTTGAACTTGCATCCTGTCAATCTGTTACTATAGATGAAAGACAACTGAATGACAAGAGTTCCGGACCGACAGCGCGCGTCGGACAATAACAGGAACCGGAGGATCGAACCGAGCAATGAGAGAAGACTTTTCCGACGAGAAATACCAGTTCCTGCGAAATCGCATGGTCGACGATCAGATTGCCCGCCGGGGCGTCAAAGACCCCAACGTGCTCGCCGCCATGCGCACCGTCCCCCGCCATTTCTTCGTCCCGGAAGACCGCCGCCACGACGCCTACACCGACGGCCCCATTCCTATCGGTGCCGGGCAGACCATCTCCCAGCCCTACATCGTCGCCTCCATGACCGAACAACTCGAGATCAAACAAGGTGACCGCGTGCTCGATATCGGTACCGGCTGCGGCTACCAGGCCGCCGTCCTCGCCGAAATCACTGACCAAGTCTACACCATCGAGGTCGTCCCGGAACTGTACGAACGCACCGCCAAACTCCTTGCCGAACTCCACTATGACCGCATAAACCTCCTCCTTGGCGACGGCTCCCTCGGCTGGCCGGAGGCGGCGCCGTTCGATGCCACCCTGATCGCAGCCGCCGCTCCCCGGGTCCCGACTCATATAATCGAGCAGCTCACCATCGGTGGTCGCCTCGTCTTCCCGCTCGAATCATCCTCCGGAGGCCAGGACTTGATCAAAATCATCCGCACCGAAGAAGGCTTCGAAAAACACTACCTTTATGAAGTTCGCTTCGTCCCCATGCGCGGCGAAATCGAACGCAACTGACCCCTCTCCATTTACGTCCAACCCCCTAAGCTCACTCTCCACTCTTCCAATACCTCTATCGATGTCCCCGCGTGCGAACATTGCGCGCAAACTCAACCGGGAGGAGTAAGCGGCATGAATCCACGTATCGACATCATCAAGAAGGCGATCAACCACTCCGGCGCCCATATATAGACCGAGCTTCATCAGGATCACACCCGACTGCCTGATCTGACCGAACCGTGCTATTTCGGGAGGTTTCTCGCCCCGCACCCGCGCATTCCAGACCGCACGCCGGCTGTACCATGCCCTGCTGCCCGGCCCCTGCTCAATAAATCCACTCGCACAGCTGCGCTGCCAGCAGCGCCGCCGGATTCCCCACCGCATAACCCAGCATTGCCATCAGGATTGCCACCGGCACCAGCATCGGCCGATGATACGCCGCCACAATCGGCGCCGACGCCGCACCGCCGATATTCGCCGCCGAGGCTATCGCCGCCGTGTGAACATCAACTTTGAATATCCGCGCCGCCGTGACCAGAAACGCCCCGTGAATAAAAATCCAGATGTACGCCCCCAGCAGGAACCAGAACAGAGATAAACTCAAATTCGACAAATCCGCCTTGGCCCCCATCCGCGCCACGAACAAATATACCAATGCCATTGCCAGCGCCTGGGTACCCGGAATCTGCCGTGCCTTCGTGAACGACAACGCCAGCCCGGCCACCGTGACAATCAGAATCTTGTACGTCGATTCCGTGAACACCGGCGGCATCGGCGGAATGTAATGCGCCGCCCAGGCCGCAAACGCCGTTACCGCGAAACCAAACAGCACCAGATACAAGATGTGACGCATCTCGGCCTTGCCCTTGTCCACCGTAAGCTCCGCCGCAGCTGCCGACATCATCTCAAGTCTTTCTTTAGGCATTCTTGTGAACTTATTGAACCACTGCGCGAAATTCTTTGACCCTAACATGATCGGCAGCCAAATCAGGTACACCGCATTATCCGCGATAACGGCATAGCCGAACTCCAGCGAGGTCTCATCAAGCTGAATCGCATACGCCACCGCCAGCATATTACCGGTGCCCCCGATCCACGACCCCGCCAGCGCCCCGAACCCCTTCCACGCCTCCGGACCCAGCCCGTGCTTAACCAAAAACAGCGCAACTGGTGCTCCCACGACCACACCCAGCGTCCCTAACAGCATGACAAACACCCCCTTGCCCATCACCTTCACCGTCGCCCGAATATCCACGTCCAACAGCATAATCACCAAAAACACCGGCAACAGGGCATCGCCCATGAAATCATAGACCGGCGAACTATTGGGAATTATCCCGCTGTTGGAAAATGCCACCGGCGTCAGATAAATAAATATCAGCGGCGGCAGAAAATTAAAAATCGCCCACCCGGTTCTTTTCTCGAGCCAGAAAAAGAGCGATGCAATACCAGCCAGAACGGCAACTATACCGGCTGGCGACGTTATCAGTGATTCCTGCATAAGCGGTGTTCCTCCGATGAAATTCGAATGTGCCGAAGGTACACAATCACCACGCCCGACACAAACCAAAATCCGCCCTTTTTGCTGGCCATTTCTCTGCCGGCCTGTATATTTATGCCGATGACTGAACCACTGCGAATCAAGGGGCGATACACTTTAGCTAAGTGCTGTAACCCCCAGCCCCCAAACGATATAATCGGCTACTTCAGCTACAACGGCATCCTCAAAGTCCACGCCCCCGACTGCCCCAATCTCATCAAAGCCGAACCGGACCGGCTGGTCTCCCTCACCTGGGAGAATGTTCTGGAAGAAACCGAAGAATTCAAACCCGACCCCGACTACGACCCACTCGAGCCCATCGATTTCGCCATCCTCGCCCACCACGAACACTACGGCTACGATTACTCACACGTGGTCGCCCGCAAACTCAACATCCCCAAACAGGAAGCCTTCGACCGCCACTACAAACTGCGTGACATCGGCCTGCTCGAACGAGTCGAACCGACTATGATTCAATACCGCAAAGGCATCGTCGACAACAAATGGATCAAACACCGCAACCACACCTACTATGACCTGACTGACAAAGGCCGTGCCTATCTCAACCACTACAGCAAGCAGGACTAACCGCGGAACTGACAATTTTCGACAGCTGAAGTTAATCTTTTTTCCGGTAACCGTTTACAAAGTCGCAACACGGGGGGAACAAAACTGTCATAAACGCCGTACTAACATTGATTATGCAAGCAGACTACATTTTACTACACCATACCCATTTGTCTACATTTGAGGAGTTCCCATGCGAGTGAAAGTACTAGGAATCACAGCCCTCGGGCTGTCGCTGCTGGTGTTTGCCGCCACCGACGCCAACGCTGGACGCCGCGTGCGTACCTTCGGCGACCAGCCCGATCAGAAAGAGCAGCAACAGAAGCCGGGCAAGCGCGGTGAAAAATCGTTTAAGGAACTGGTCAAAGACAAAGTCGAGATCGAAGGCCTATTCACCTTCTATCACGATACGACCGACAACAGCGTCCTGATGGCAATCCAGCCGGAACAGCTCGACAAAATCTACCTCTGCAGCGAAACCCGCGCTGCCGCCGAAGGCGCGTTTTTTGACAACGGCTCCATGGCTGGGCAATTCCCATTCTATTTCAAACGCGTCGGCGAGAACATCATGTTGATGGAAAAAAACCTGCGTCTGCAGGCCGACACCGCCTCAGCGGTATACGAAGCCGTCAAGAAGAGTATCTCCGACCACCTCTGGGAATCCACCAAAATCCTGGCTGAGAAGAATGACTCCACCGCCACTATCCTGATCGACCCCTCTGACCTGTTCATCCGCGACGCTCAGAACCTCAGCTACTACCTCGGCCAATCAGCCAAACTCGGCGTCCGCTTCGACAAGAAAAACAGCTACTTCGAGATGATCAAATCCTTCCCGAAAAACTCCGAACTTGCCGTCCGCCTGCACTACCAGTCGTCCAAGCCGGTTTCGGCCACGACCATGCAGAACCCGTACAGCATGTTCCATATCTACCGCTACTCGCTGCTGGAGATTCCCGAATCCGACTACGTCCCGCGCCGCGCTGACGACCGGGTTGGCTACTTCACGACCATGTACATGGACTACACCGACATGGATCGCAACAGCCCGTACGTCCGCTACATCAACCGCTGGAACCTCAAAAAGGAAAACCCGGACGCCCGCATCAGCGACCCGGTCAAACCGATCGTCTTCTGGATTGAAAATACCTGGCCCGAGGAATACCGCGACGCCGTCGCCGAAGGTATCGAATTCTGGAACGATGCCTATGAAGACATCGGCTTCCGCAACGCCATCGTTGCCAAACAGATGCCCGACACCGCCAGTTGGGATCCGGCCGACTCCCGCTACAATGTCGTTCAATGGATGGTCATGCCCGGCGGCGGCTACGCCGTCGGACCGAGCCACGCCAACCCCTACACCGGCGAACTGTACGACGCCGACATCCGCGTCTCCGCCGACTTCCTTCGCTACATGTTCAACAACATGGAATACTTCATTCAACCGACTGCCTATGATGGCTCCATCCCTGAAGAAGAAGACCCGCTGAAGGAAATGAAGGAATTCAACCGGCATAACGCCCAGTACTTCTGTGACTACCAGTCCGAAAGCGCCAAGGAAGCCATGTTCGGCCTCACCTATTCGCTCGCCGCCCACGGCGACCTGGCCGACAAAGACTCCCTGACCCGCGCCTACGTCCACTCCTACCTCGTGGAACTGGTCGCCCATGAAGTCGGTCACACGCTCGGCTTCCGTCACAACTACAAAGCCTCCTCCATCTACCCGCTGGAGAAGCTGTATGATAAGAATTTCACACGTGAGAACTCGACCAGCGGCACCGTCATGGACTACTGCCCGCCGATTCTCGCCGGACCAGGCCAGGAACAGGGCGAATTCTACGCCTCCACCCCCGGACCGTACGACCGCTGGGTGATCGAATACGGCTACTCCGACTTCGGTGCTGAAACACCCGAGGAAGAAGAAGCCGAACTCGTCCGCATTGCCGGCAAAGCCGGCGATCCCCTGCTGGTCTATGGTACCGACGAGGACGCCTTCGGCACCAGCACCAAGGGCATCGACCCGCTCTGCCTTACCTTTGATCACGGCGACGACCCGATCAAGTACTGCAACCACAAGATCAAACTGACCAGGCACCTCTGGTCGACCGCCGCCGATGAATTCACCACCGAAGGCGAAGGCTACCAGCGCGTCCTGCGCGCCTTCAACGCCGGCTGGCGCTCCTACTATGAGACCGCTGGATTCGTCGTCCGCCAGATCGCCGGTATCCACCACAACCGATACCACGTCGGCGACCACGACGGCGACCCGTTTGACCCGGTCAGCGCCGAACATCAACGCCGTGCCATGCAGTTCCTGACCGAACACATCTTTGCTGCCGATGCCTTCGACATCTCCGATGACCTGGCCAACAAACTTCAGCCGGAACGCGCCTGGGATTTCACCGGCAGTGTCTACGCCATGCCGCAGATCGACTACCCGATCCACACCCAGTGGCTCGCCGTGCAGAACTCGACCCTCAATCGCCTCTACAGCCCGCTCCTGCTGGGCCGCCTCCAGAATAACGTCGAACGCATCGGCCCGAACGAGGAAGCGTACACCATGTATGACATGTTCACCGATGCTCGCCGCGCTATCTGGGGTGAAGTTGTCGACGGCGCCAACGTCAACAGCTACCGCCGCCAGCTCCAGCTGCTGCACCTCAAGCGAATTGTCCAGATCTACCTGCTCGAGTCACCGGTCTTCCCGGCCGATGCCCGCACCCTGGCCGCCAACGATCTCGATATCCTCGAGACCGCTATCGGTCGACAGCTTGACAACGGTAACCTCGACGGCATGACCCGCGCTCACTTCAAGGAAGTGCTGCGCCAGATTGACGCCGCGCAATCGGCCAGCCGAAACTACGTCGGCAACTAAGACCGACCCTTGCGCCAACCGGCGCAACGCCTGATATTAGGGCGGGAAGCAATCACGCTTCCCGCCTTTCTTATGTGGAGACCCATACTATGAACGAGATAATCAACTTCCTCAACTCCCACGCCTCCTGCCGCAAATTCACCGGCGACGAAATAACCGAGGAACAGGAACACCTGATCGTCAACACCGGCCGGCGCTCCCCCACCTCCTCTAACCTCCAGGCCTACTCCATCATCGGCGTGCGCGACCAGTCCAAAAAAGACCGACTCACCAAACTGTGCGGCAACCAAGCCCACATCAACGAGTCCTCCCTTTTCCTCGCTTTCTGCGCCGACCTCCACCGCCTGCACCACGTCGCCAGGGACCGGGACTACCCCTTCAACGGCGGCGACGCCGAACTGTTTATCGTCGCTACCGTCGATGCCGCGCTCGTCGCCTGCCGCTCCCTGATGGCCGCCCAGGCTCTGGGCTTGGGCGGCGTCATGGTCGGCGGCATCCGCAACAACCCCGGCCAAGTCGCCGACCTGCTGAATCTCCCCGCGTACACCTACGCCGTCATGGGCATGTCGCTCGGCAAACCGAAAACCCCACCCAAAGTCAAACCACGACTCCCTGAACCGACCATATACTTTCGCGAACAATACGACGATAGCGACTTCCCGCGCTGCATTGCCGAATACGATAAAACTATCAATGAAATTGGTTATCTAATAGGACGCGAAACACAGCCGGAGAAATCCCCCAACTTCAAAGGCCCCTACACCTGGTCGGAACACACCGCCCGCCGCACCGCGCTTGAGAACCCTAAAGCCCGCCGCCTACACATGCTCTCCTTCCTGCAGGACCGCGGATTCTTGAAACGGTAGCAGTGCGAATTTTCACGCAGAGATAAAGTCATCGCGAGGAGTCCGCCATAGGCGGACGACGCGGCGAATCGTCCCCCCTACGGCCTCTCCCGCCGGCGATCCTTTATCCCGCTGGTGTGCTCCTCACCCTGATAAAAGTACTTGATATAATCCCACGCATCCTGCGCCGTATCGGCATACACAAACAGCTTCAAATCATCCTGATCAATCGTTCCCTCATCCACCAGGTATTCCAGATTCACGAGCCCCCGCCAGTACTTCTCACCGAACAGTATTATCGGCAGCGGCTTCATCACCCCCGTCTGCACCAGCGTCAGCGCTTCAAACAATTCATCTAGCGTCCCATACCCGCCGGGAAACGCCAGCAGCGCTTTGGCCCGAAGCATAAAGTGCATCTTACGAATCGCAAAATAATGAAACTGCAAGCACAACTCCGGCGTAATATACGGATTCGGCTCCTGCTCGGTCGCCAGTGTGATATTCAACCCGATCGACTTCGCCCCCACATCATGCGCCCCCCGATTCGCCGCCTCCATAATACCCGGCCCGCCGCCCGTCACAATCACATACGGCGCCAGAAAATTCGTCTGGCTCTCTTCTGACACCAGCCGACCAAATTCCCGCGCCTCATCATAATAATGCGACTTCTTCTCAACCGCCTTCGCAATCTTCAGTTTCTTCTTCAGGTCACGGTTCTTCGGGTCCTTCGCCAGCCTTTTCTCCAGCAGCGTCGCCTGCCGCTTCGCCTCCGACGGCTCCAATATCCGCGTCCCACCGAACACCACGATCGTCGAAACGATATTGTTCTCACGAAGCAGCAGTTCCGGCTTGAGCAGCTCCAGCTGAAGCCGCACCGGCCGGCAATCGTCGATCCCAAGAAAGTCAAGGTCCTTGTACGCCAGTCTATACGCTGGCGAATTCTTCAGGTCCATGATCATCTGCGCTTTTATCTTCTGTTTCTTCTTTGCCATATCTCTTAACTGTCTTCCTTACAATTCGACCGACTCATAAAGCTCCGGGATGTAACAATCCCAACCCTTCGCCTCTCGCAAATGCCCCGCCATCGCCTCCAGCTGCTCCTGCTCCCCATGCACACAAAACACTTTTTCCGGTTTCCGCCCAATCGGCTCCAGCCAGTGCAGGATCTCATGGTAGTCCGCGTGCGCCGAAAGACTATTGAGGTTGCGAATCTCGGCCCTGATCGGGATCTTCTCTTTGTGTATCGTGATCTCCTGCCGGCCATCGACCAGCAGTCGCCCCAAAGTCCCCTCGGCCATATAACCGACTATTGCAATGATATTCTTCTTGTCCGGCAGCCGATTCATCATGTGGTGCAAAATACGCCCGCCGGTCAGCATCCCCGACGCCGACAGAATCACAGCAGGCCCGTCAATCTTGTTCAACTCTTTTGACTGGTAACGGTTCCGATGCATATGCACATGTGGTCCCTCGAACACGCAATGCTCGCCTTTCAGCGAAGCCAGATCAATCGCATGATAATCATGATACTTAACATACAATTCCGTCACCGAAACCGCCATCGGCGAATCTATGTGCACCTCGGTCGTCGGAATCCGGTAGTCCTTCATCAATTGGTGAATCAAATACGTCACCTGCTGCGTCCGACCAATCGCAAACGCCGGCACCAGCAGGATAGACTTGTCACGGTGAATCTGGTTGATCGCGTCCGCAAACTGCGCGTACGGATCCTCGGCTGCATGCACCCGCTTGCCGTAGGTCGACTCACACACAACATAATCCGTCTCCGGCGGTTCAGCCGGATTCCGTGTCAGCGGATTCCCGTACCGCCCCACGTCACCCGAAAAGAGAATCGACACCCGCTTCTCACCATCGTCGCAGCACAGTTCTACACAGGCCGCCCCGATAATGTGCCCTACGATATGAAACCGAAACTTGAACTCCGAGGAAATCTCGACCCACTTGCCGAAATCAATCCCCTCCCATTGATCATCAATATTCTCGACATCACGCGTGTCAAACAGCGGCAGGACCGGCTTGTGCCGCGATATCTTCTTCCTGGCTCGGTATTCCGCATCCTCTTCCTGAAGATAGGCAGCGTCACGCAGCGATATCCCCGCCACCTCAACCGTTGGAGGCGTCGCGTAAATCGGCCCCCGAAACCCCATCCGGCCAATCCTGGGAAGAAAACCTATGTGGTCGATATGTGCGTGAGTACAGATTACCCCCAGCAGCTCCCGCGAACTGAACTTCGGAACCTCCCAGTTCTGCTGTCGAAGATCCCTCGGCCCCTGAAACATCCCGCAATCCACAAGTATCTGTTTTTCATTTACCGAAACGAGATACTTCGAACCGGTCACAGTGCCCGCGGCGCCATGAAACGCAAGTTGTATCAATTGTCTATCCCTTCGTTGGTCCCGGCGAGCTATTTCTTTTTACCTGAGCCCGCCTTTTTCCCCGATTCCTGCTTCTTGCCCTTATCCTCCCGTTTTTTTGGCTCGTACGGATCAAAATGATCCTCAAGCTTCTCATCCGCCGGCACCCCCAGCGAAATCCCGATCGACTGCGCGGCTTTTACCCACGGGTGATCCGGTGTGACCGTACGAAGCTTGCCGGCAATCTTCTCAATCTCGATGGTGCCGATATCACCCTGACGCATTGCCACCATTTTACCGAGGTCTCCTTTGGCCACCAGATGCACTGCCTCCGAACCAAAACGCGTCGCCAGCAGCCGGTCAAATGGCGTCGGCGATCCGCCGCGAAGCAGATGACCCAGGATCGTCACCCGGCTTTCGATATTTGTCAATCCCTCGATCTGCGAACCAACCTGTCGCGACACCCCGCCCAGCCGAACCTGATCCGGCGATGTTTCAACCGTCTTTTCGACCGTCATCGTCCCGCCCTGTGGCCTGGACCCTTCCCCCACAACCACTATCGAAAACCGCTTGCCCTCGGCGTTGCGCGCTTTGATCGCATTGGTGACCGCTTCGATATCATACGGGAACTCCGGCATCAGGATAATGTCCCCACCACCGGCCAGACCTGAGGCAAGCGCCAGCCATCCTGCATACCGCCCCATCACTTCGATAATCATCACCCGGTGATGCGACTGGGCTGTTGTATGAATCTTATCCACCGCCTCCGTAGCCGTGAACATGGCCGAATCAAACCCGAATGTAATTTCAGTTCCCCAGAGATCATTATCGATTGTTTTGGGCACCCCAACCACCTGGAGGCCCTTTTCCATCATTCGAGCCGAGGCCGCCATCGTCCCGTCGCCGCCGATAGCAATCAACGCATCCAGCCCGAGCTTTTCAAAATTCCGGATTGCTTGGCTGGATCGGTCCAGATATACATAGTCGTCATCCTGGAGCACCGGGAAATTAAAGGGATCGGCCTGGTTCGAAGTCCCCAAAATAGTCCCGCCCAGCGTCAGGATGCCGGACACGTCCTTATTCCGCAATTCCCGGTATCGATTCTCGATCAGACCCTCGTAACCGTCGAGAAATCCAATCACATCCATGTCGTAGTCATTGTCGGCGGTCTTGACGATCGCTCGCAGAACCGCATTCAACCCCGGACAGTCACCACCGCCCGTCAGTACACCAATTCTTTTTGCTGATTTTGCCATAGGCGGAACATAGAACATACAAGATCAAAAACAAATTAAATTTCTGCATCGAAACAATACGCTCCCAATTACTTGACCCCGCCGAAAGATCTGCCTATAAACGAGGTAGTGGAACGCCCCGCACGCCTGAAGCATTAAATCCTGTGTGCGGTCGAAATTATAGTTGCATTACCGACTGCGATTCGATAGCTAGTGAATCCGGTCCGATCACTTAGAATGTGTAGGGAGAATAATGCGAGTACGGCAATTTTTTGTCCTGCCTAAACTTCCCGAGCGCCTCCTGCCCCTCCAGGAACTGGCCCAGAACCTCTGGTACTCCTGGAACTGGGACCTCGTGAAGCTCTTTATCCGCCTCGACTCCGAAATGTGGGAGCAGTGCTACCAGAATCCGGTCGAAATGCTCTCCAGACTGCCCCAGGAAAGCCTCCAGAGGGCGGCCGATGACGATGCCTTTGTTGCCAACTTGCAGCGTGTCTACGACAAATATCGCGACTACCTCAAACAACCCAAGTGGTTTCACTTTAAGCACGGCAACTACGAGAAGCGCAACATTGCCTACTTTTCACTCGAATACGGACTGGACACCGGCCTCCCGGTCTACTCCGGCGGCCTCGGCGTCCTCTCCGGCGACACCCTGAAATCCGCCTCGGACATCGGCATCCCGATGACCGCCACCGGCCTGCTGTACCGCTACGGCTACTTCCGTCAGTTCCTTTCAGCCGACGGGTGGCAGCAGGAACGATACGAGGAAAATGACTGGTATCACATGCCCGTCCAACTCGTGAAAGACAAGAATGACCAGCCGTTGCGGATTACCGTCCAAATTGGCGGCGCCCCGGTCCACGCCCAGGTCTGGCGCGTGTCGGTCGGCCTCATACCACTCTATCTGCTGGATTCCAATATCCCGGAAAACTCAACCAAATCTCGCGAAATAACCTCCGTCCTCTACGGCGGTGACAAAGATATGCGCATCAGGCAGGAAATCCTCCTTGGCATCGGCGGCGTACGCTCCCTGCATGCCCTCGGCATTGAGCCAAACATTTTCCATATGAACGAGGGCCACTCCTGGTTCCTCGCCCTCGAACGGCTCCGCCACCTCATGCAGGACAACGGCCTCTCCTACCAGGAAGCCTTGCAGTACGTCTGGGCCACCACCGTCTTCACCACCCACACACCGGTACCCGCCGGCAACGAGCAGTTCGACCCGGTATTGGTCCATCGCTACCTCGGCGATTTTGTCAGCAGCCTCGGAATCCCCTGGAAAGACTTCCTGAACCTCGGTCGTGTCATACCCGAGGATGAGAACGAAGCGTTTGGCATGACCGTTGCCGCCCTGAAAACCTCCGCGTTCGCCAACGGCGTCTCTAAACTGCACGGCTCCGTCTCGCGCGACATGTGGCACAACATCTGGCCGGAACTGCCTAACGAGGAAGTCCCCATCCGCTCCGTAACCAACGGCGTACATCTCCAGTCATGGATTTCACACGATATCGATGAACTGTACGAGTCCTACTTCGGACCGCGCTACAAAGAACGCCCCGGCGCCCCTGAGGTCTGGAGGCGCGTCCACAAGATTCCCGACATGGAACTCTGGCGCATCCACAACCGGCGTCGCGAGCGGCTGGTGTTCTTCGCCCGCAAACGCCTCCGCCAGCAGCTCCAGCGACGGGGTGCTTCGCAACTGTACGTCCAGCGAGCCGAGCAGATGCTTGACCCGCAGATCCTCACCGTCTGCTTTGCCCGCCGGTTCTCGACCTACAAGCGGGGCGACCTGATCTTCGCCGACCTGGATCGCCTCGACCGCATCGTTAACAACCCGGATCGACCGATGCAGCTGATTATCTCCGGCAAAGCCCACCCGCTGGACAACCCGGGCAAAGAAATTATCAAGCAGATAATCACGATCATTAACGAAGAACGCTTCCGCAACCACATAATCTTCCTTGAGGACTATGACATCAACGTCGCCCGCTACATGGTTCAGGGCGCCGACGTCTGGTTGAACAACCCCCGCCGCCCGCAGGAAGCCTCCGGCACGTCCGGCATGAAAGCCGCCCTCAACGGCGCCCTCCACGCGTCCATCCTCGACGGCTGGTGGGACGAGGCCTACCGCGACGACCGCGGCTTCAAAATCGGCAACGGCGAGGAATTCAGCAACGTCGAGGCCCAGGACCACCAGGAAGCTCAAATGCTCTACGATATGTTCGAGCGAGAAATTATCCCGCTCTATTACGACCGCGACGAAGTCCGACTGCCCACCGGCTGGATCGCTAAGATGAAAAATTCCATCCAGATGGGCGGCGAGGAATTCAGCGCCCAGCGCATGCTCCGTGAATACGCCGACCGCTTCTACGTCCCGGCCCTCGACGCCGCCGAGCAACTCTCGGCAGACAATTTCAAAAACACCCGCGAAGTCACTGCCTGGGAACAGCGCATGAAAGAAAGCTGGAGCAACCTCAATATCAACGACGTTCGCATCCCCGACATCGGACCCACTGTCTTTGTCGGCCAAACCCTGCCGATAGAAGTCGACGTCCGACTCGGACAGATTTCTCCCGACGATGTCACGATCGAACTTGTATCCGGCCGCCTCAATTCACAGGAGCAATTGATAAACCACCGGCTTGTCCCGGCTAAACTCGTCAACCGCGGCGAGAACGGCACCTACACCTTCACCGGCGAGGTCACCTGCACCGAGTCCGGACGATTCGGCATTAAAGCCCGTGTAATTCCGCACAACGAGCGGCTCCCGCATACGTTCAAACCCCGGCTGATCTCGTGGTGGTAGTCCAAAGATTCAGCTCTGCTCACGAAACCGCGTCATCGACGCGGTTTTTTCATGTCTGATCACACGCTGTATTGCAACCAGACCGACAAACGCGCGTACAAATGATATCGCATAAGTCCATGGGAAGTATCTGCTTTCAGTCATTAATGAGACCGAAAAAACGACTCAGTCGCTTGACTTGTGAATCGCACGATACTTAATTCGACTTTAGCCTGCTACTCAATGGATACATATAATTTGGAGGAACTATCATGAAACGCTCGATCCTGCGGCTCGGGACTGTCGCGGTGCTGCTGGCCATACTCTGTGCGCCCGCTGCCTTCGCTTTCGACTTTGCCGAAATCGAAAAGACCGTCTCCGAGCACACCCTTGACAACGGACTGACCATTCTGGTCATGGAACGTCACGAAGCGCCTGTCGCCTCGTTCATCACCTATGTTGATGTCGGCGGCGTCGACGATCCCAAGGAATACACGGGCATGGCGCACATGTTCGAGCACATGGCTTTCAAAGGCACCCACGATGTCGGCTCGAAAGACATCGAAACCGAACTGACCCTGATGAAAGTCGAAGACTCCCTCTTTTATGAACTGCGACGTGAACGCAAAAAAGGCGCGCTGGCGGACTCCATCCGCCTCAGCGAACTTGAAAGACAGTTCGAAGAGGCTATCGAAGAGGCCAACGACTACGTCGTCCCGAATGAATTTGACAACGTCCTCGAACGAAACGGCGCCACCGGGCTTAACGCCGGTACCGGTATGGACCAGACCATGTACATGATGAGCCTGCCTTCCAACAGACTCGAACTCTGGTTCGCCATGGAATCGGCCCGCTTCAAACAACCCGTCCTGCGCGAAATCTATCGCGAGAAACAGGTCATCGCCGAAGAACGCCGCCAGACGCTGGAAAACAGCCCCATCGGCCGCGCTATCGATGTCCTCAAATCGACCGCGTTCACCGCCCACCCCTACGGCATCTCGATTGTCGGTCACGCCTCGGACATCCAGAACTACTCGCGCGATGCCGCCAAAGCATTCTACAATAAATACTACGTCCCTTCCAACATGATCCTCTCCATCGTCGGCGACGTTGACCCCGACGAGGTCTTCAAACTGGCCGAAGAGTACTTTGGCGACATTCCTTACAGCCCAAAACCGGAAGCGGTAGCGACTGTCGAACCGGAGCAGAAAGGCGAACGCCGGGCGATCCTCGAGGATCCGGCCCAGCCGTTCTTTGCGGCCGCCTGGCACATCCCGGAATACACTCACGATGACTACCCGGCCATCGAGGCGCTGGCGGACTATCTCGGTCAGGGCCGCACCTCACTGCTGTATAAGAACCTCGTGAAAGAAAAGAAAATCGCGGCTCAGGTAGGCGCTTTTGCCGGTTACCCCGCCTCGAAATATCCCAGCCTCGCCCTTGTGTACGCCCTTCCCGCCGCGAAACACTCCAACGAAGAATGCGAGGAGCAAATCCTTGCCGAGGTAACGAAACTCCAGGAAGAACTTCTTCCTGAAGAAGAAGTCGAGAAAATCAAAGCCCGGGCCAAAGCTAACCTGATCAACGGCCTCACCAGCAACGTCGGTATGGCCATGCAGCTTGCCTCCGCCCAGAACGACTGGGGCGACTGGCGCTACCTGTTCAAGGACCTCGAGCGCATCAACGCCGTAACCGCCGAGGACATCCAGCGTGTCGCCAAAGAGTATTTCAAGGCAACCAACCGTACGATCGTGTATCTGAATACCATTCAGAGCTAAGGGGAGTGGAGAACAATGCTTAGGAAAATAGGACTTTTTACGGCGGCCCTCATGCTGCTTTGCAGCATGCCGGTGATCGCCCAGGATATCGAAAGCATCGAGTTTCCCGAACTCAACAAGTTCGAGATCCCCGATGTGGACATCGTAACCCTCGACAACGGTATCCGGCTCTACCTGCTGCCGGACAAATCCCTGCCGCTGTTCAACGTAAACGTTCGTATCAACGCCGGCAGCTACCTCGAACCGGCCGATAAAGTCGGCCTCGCATCAATCCTCGGAACCGTCATGCGGACCGGCGGCACCGAAAAATGGGCCGGCGATGATATCGATGAACTCCTCGAAGGCATCGGCGGTACCGTCGAAACCAGCATGGACGACGTCTCCGGCGGCGCCTTTGTCAACGTCCTGTCCGAATACCAGGACCTTGGTCTTGAAGTGCTGTCCCAGATCCTGCGCCACCCGCGTTTCGACGAAGACAAGATTGACCTGGCTATGGTCCAGGCCCGCACGGCTATCTCGCGCCGCAACGACGATGTCGGCGCCATCGCCCTGCGCGAATACCGCAAGCTGATCTACGGCGAAAATTCACCCTACGCCCGGACCACGGAATACGCCACCCTCGAGAACATCACCCGCGACGACCTGGTCGCTTTCCATCACAACTGGATCCGTCCCCAGAATCTCCAGATCGCCGTCTGGGGCGACTTCGAAAAAGACGCCCTCGTAGCCAAAATCAAAGGCTTCTTCGGCGACTGGGAACGCGGTATCGAAGAAGTTCCCCCGCCCCCGGACGTTGACTACCAATGGCGCTCCAAACTCTACTATGCGGAAAAACCCGATGCGAAACAAACCTACATCCGCATGGGCCACATCGGTGGTCTCGTAACCGACCCCGACTACGCCGACAGAATCGTCATGAACTCAGTCCTCGGTCTCGGCTTTGGCAGCCGGCTTACCAATGAAGTCCGCACCCGCCTCGGTCTCGCCTACAGCGCCGGCGGCCGCTACGTCTCGAACTTCTCGTACCCCGGCTACTTCTTTGCGGTTGCCTCGACCGATCCCGGTAACACCGTCAAGGCCTCCCGCGCCATGATGGAACAGATCGCCTCGATGCACACCAAGCCGCCGACCGATTTCGAAATGAAAAAAGGCAAGGACGGCTATCTCAATTCCTTCGTCTTCAATTTCGACACCCGCCGAGAAGTTGTCGGCCGTATCATGACCTACGACTTCCACGGCCTGCCGAAAGACTTCCTCCAGAAGGAAAAAGAGCGCGTCGAACAGGTAACAAAAGACGATGTCGTCACCGCCGCTCGCAATAACCTGCGGCCAGAGGAAATGATCGTTCTCGTGGTCGGCGACAGCAGCAATTTCGATATGCCGCTCGACTCGCTTGGCATGGGCGAAGCGGTGATGATCGATATCACCATCCCGCCTCCCCCCTCTGAAGAAGAAGAAATGCTCGTCGTCAATGAGCAGAACATTGCCAAAGGCAATGAAATTCTCAGCAGCGCTATCAAGGCGCATGGCGGACTCGACGCCTTCAAGAACGTCGAAACCGTAACCATGAAAGCCAACATGAAACTCAGCATGCAGGGTCAGGAAATCGCTCTGCCGATGTCCTCATGGCAGCGCTTCCCCGACATGGACAAAAATGAAGTCAACTTTATGGGCCGCCGAATGGTCACCATCCGAAAAGGCGAATCGGCCTGGCAAACCGACATGCAGACCGGCGAACTGGTCGAAATGTCCGCCGCCGAAATGGAAGAATCGGCCCGCGACCGCGCCCGGGGTACCATCCGGCTCTTTAAGGCCTTTGACAACCCGTACTACCAGCCCGTGTTCAATGGCAGCAATGTCATCAACGGTGTCGAAGTCGACTGGGTGGCCTTGGTCGGCGAAGACGGTGACCCCATTGCCCGAATCGCGATCAGCAAAGCTGATAACATGATCGTGGCCAAAAAATACTTCGGTAAATCCATGCAGGGCGAAGGCACCATGCTGGAAACCTACGAAGAGTACACCGATGTAAACGGTATCAAAATGCCGATGGTGACCACCTTTGAAATGAACGGACAGCAGGTCATGGAGTACCAGGTGCAGGAAATGCTCGTCAATGAGCAGCTTCCCACCGAAATCTTTGATATGCCGCAGTAACCATGCATTGCCGCTCGAATCATCAAATAAGACCGGCCGCGTGCACACGGCCGGTCTTTTCCTATCGTATAAATCATTGACAAAAAAAGCAAATTCCCGTATCTTTGTATCGACTGTAAAATACCTTGTACCAGCGGCCTAAAATCCGCCCATCGAAACTTCGAGGAAATTCCTATTGAACTGTAGCTAATTCTCAGGCGCTGTCGATAAATATCGAAAGGACAATACCCTATGCCTACGGCCCGACGAATTAGCAAAACCCTACCCCCTCTCGCGGTAATTCTGTTTGCTCTCTGCTCTATACAACCCGCACAAGCCCAACTGCCTGATATCGTCTTCAACGTTCCGGATACGACGGCCTCAACCAGTGACAGCCTCATCTGGCTCAATCTGTATTTCTCAAACTACTTCGACACCGTCGCCGGCATTCAATTCCAACTCCAACTGAGCCGTCCGGACCTCATCCGCTTCGACTTCTCTGATTCCGGTTTCTCCCCCGCAGGCACACTGCTCGAAGAATGGGACTTGCTCACCGCCACCGACCAGTCCGATTCCGCTACTGTACTCCGATTCAGCGGCCTGGCCAATTTCATCAACGACCCCGTTATAATACCCGGCATCCTGCCCCAACACGACGGGACTATCCTCCGCCTCCCGCTGATTGTCACAACCCCTCCCGACTTGACCGGTTCTGCCACCTGCAACATAGACATCGTGGCGCCGACCAGCTTTTCCGATTTCGACGGCAACAGTATCGGCATTGCCACCGACACACTCACCGACACGCTGTATTTTTTATGCACCGACTCGCTGGCTGATTCGTGCATCCATTACGAGCCCGTTGACCCCGACACTTCCAACTACGACTCCGTCTACATCTATGAATATCTGGACGGCTACATGGACAGCTCTAAAGTCATCCTGGACAACGGCTCAATCACTGTCATCGCAAGCCTCCAGTCTCTGAGCTGCGACTTCACCGGCGACACGGAATATTCCGTATCCGATCTGACCTGTCTGGTGAATTTTCTTTTCGGCGTACTTGACAGTCAGCAGTGTCCCAATACCTTCTGCGACTGCGACTCCTCCGGCAACGAGCCGAATGAGCCAAATGTCAGCGATCTCACCTGCATCATCGACTTTCTATTCCGTGGCGGACCGGCCCCGGGCGACTGATCGCAAGGAACGCGTTTTGCTGAAACTTGTTGCATAATATAGAAATAAGTGTATTTTTGAAGAGGAACAATCCGCCGTAAATACTGCAAAAAAGTGACTTGAACCAAATAAAGGTACTCTCAGCCATGAAGCGTCTATCAACTATTGCCATTCTGTGCCTTGCAGCCTTTACCCTGACCGCTGTCGGATCAGTTTTCGCTGCCGGACCTGCCAACTTGAAACGAGCCATTCCCAAAAAGCCCAATCTCAAGAGCATCCCGGCCAACGCCGACTCAGGAACGATCGTCTTCAAGATCGCCGAAGGACTCGGCCAGCCGGCCCTCGTGAACGGCAAATTTGACCGCACCGGCCCCCAGTGGGACCGCCTGAATAACATTATCGCCCCGGCCACAAAAGCCAACCGCTCGGTTCAACCGCATTTTAGCGTCGAAAAGTCGACCCTGAATCAAATGCGCGATGCTGCATCGGCTCGCACCGGTTTCGAGCTTCCGGACCTGACCCTGTATAATGAGCTCAAACTCCCGGCCAACGCCCCCGCGGCCGAGCGCCTCGACGCCATCAACAGCCTGAACAGTCTTGATATTATCGAAATTGCCTACTTCCAGCCGGCCCCATCCCCCGCCGCCTTCAGCAATCTCCCTACACTCAGCTTTGGGGCGGTTCAGGCGACCCCTGACTGGCAGGCCAACCAGTATTACCTCAACCCGGCCCCTACCGGTGTTGACGCCTACTACGCCTGGAACATCCCCGGCGGAAAGGGCGAAAATGTCAAAGTTATCGATATCGAAGGTAACTGGAATGAATCCCACGAAGATTTGCGCGGCGGTAGCTCGAACTTCCATATCGCCGGCGCCCGTATCAATGACCCCAGCTGGTTCAACCACGGCACCGCGGTTCTCGGTGAAATCGCCGCCGACTCCAACGGCTTCGGCATGACCGGTATCTCCTTCAATGTCGACCTCGGTACCGTTTCAATCGGCTCGATGTCGACCGCCGATGCTATCACCACCGCCGCGGCAAACTCCGATACCGGCGACGTTATCCTGATCGAACTCCATGCCCCCGGCCCGCACTACAATTTCGAAGAGCGATCCGATCAGGCCGGTTACGTGGCCATGGAATACTGGCAGGCCAATTTCGACGCCATCCTCACGGCCTCAGCCAACGGTCGGATAATCGTCGAGGCTGCCGGTAACGGCAACGAGAATTTCGACGACCAGTCTATTTACGGCCGCCTCTTTGACCCCGCCTTCCGCTTCTCGGGTGCCATTATGGTCGGCGCCTCCAATGCCGGTCATGTCCCCGCCTCATTCAGTAACTACGGACAACGACTGGATGCCCACGGATTCGGGGCGTGGGATGTCTACACCCTTGGCTACGGCGGTCTCTACGGATGGACCGACAACAATAATTATACGGGCACTTTTTCCGGTACATCTTCCGCATCTCCCATCGTTGTAGGGGCCGTCGCAAGTATGCAGGGTGTGCACAAAGCAACCCACGCCAGATACCTCGACCATAACGGCATCCGGAGCCTGATTACGACTCACGGTACCCCACAGGCTTCACATTACAAAACCATTGGTCCCCTGCCTGACCTTCAAGGCTCACTCGATGAAGTTGTCGGCGTGTCCTTTACCGCCGACACTACTCTGGGCTGGGTACCGTTCGACGTTGCCTTTTCCGGCAGCTCCGGCCTCCCGGTTGACAGCTGGACCTGGGACTTCGGCGACGGCGACTCTTCCAGCCTCCAGTCGCCCACCCATACCTATAACACCCCGGGGATACACAATGTCACCCTGCAAATCGATGCCGACGGTGAGACTCGCTCAGCCCAGCGATTCGACTACATTATCGCCCTGGCCGACACGATCGACGCACTTGATGCCGCCGGAAACATCGGCCAGGAATTCCAGTTGGTCATTCGCGCTCGGAACATCGTCCCGCTAAGATCAATCACGATTCCAATTCAGTACCCCGGCGACCTCCCTCTCGACTACGTTTCGTATAACACAACCGGCTGTCGCACCGACTACTTCGAGGACAATCTTCTCCAGCACATTGACCGCGTCGGACGCCGCCTGACTATCAAACTCACCGCCGCCAACGACGGCAGCCAGCCGGCGCTGCCGCCCGGTGAAGGTGATATCCTGAAAATCGTCTTCAGGGTCGAATCAGGCGCCATTTATGGACAAACGGCCCAAGCCCTGATCGGTGATTACCTCACCAATGACCTCCAGTTCAACGGCTCCAGCATGAACTATGCACCGATCGGATTAACCGGCACAATTTCCGTGTGCATCGCTCGCGGCGACATGGACGGCGCCTCCGGCACCACCGTATCTGACATCACCTATCTGACCGATTTCCTGTTTCGAGGCGGCTTCCCGCCCAGCCCGATTGAGGCCGGCGATGTAAACTGTTCCGATGACGTGAACGTCGCCGATCTGACGTATATGGTGAACTACCTCTTCCAGGGTGGTTCGGCCCCGTGCGGCTGCTGAAGTTGCCCCATTGATCACCGATTTTTGCACCGGCGTCGCTTGCCACAAGCGGCGCCGATGCTCTTTGTAATACGGACCTGCACTACCAAAAAGCCTTGCGAATAGACCACATTTGTCTTAGACTTAATGTTCGCGGCAAGTGCTCATTGCCCCGTTTTGCAATTAGGATTAAACTCCGGACGCCCCGGGAGCGTCTGTTGGTAGATACTTGAAGGTACATTGTGAGGCGAGAAAAAATGCTGAAATCCCTGTCCCTTATTCTTCTGACCGCCATACTGGCACTACTCTCCACTTCAACTACGTGGTCTCGTGCCGAATTTGACAACCCCAACGGTCGCGGAGCCGGCTCCCAGGCAGCCCAGGTCGTCGAAGTACCGTACTGCGCTACCTCACACCGGGTCGGCCAGATTGTCCTTGCCATCATCAACAACGCCACCTTCGGCACCGGCTTCCAGACCGGCACCTCAGGCGACTGCTTCGGCGGCGGTGAAATCAAGTCCTGCGAGTATCCCAAGGGCTCCAACAGCCAGTACCTCTTTGCCGGAGCTTTCTGGATCGGCGCCGTACTTGGCCGCGACACAGCAGTATCGGTTGGCGCCGACGGCTGGTCATTCACACAGGAGATTAAGCCATTTCGCACACCCATGTACCGACGCTCTATTATCGACCCGGAAGACGAGTTGTTCGAAAACGCAATCTCCGAAGAAGACTTTATCGCTACCTATACCGACACCTACACCGTCGGCATCCCCAGCGACCCCTTCGGCCAGCCGCATAGACCCCTCGGCGTCGGAATCGTTCAAAGTTCCTACGCCTGGTCCTACTCCTACGCTGAAGACTTCGTACTATTTGACTATCAAATCAGTAACATCGGCGTGCAGGACATCAACGATGTCTACATGGGGATCTATGTCGACGGTGACGTCTGCTTCAGTTGCGACCAGGGTGGCTACGCCGACGACGTTACCGGCTTCCTTCGAACCCTCGACCGCGAATTCCGGGGCTGCACCTATACCGATACCGTCAATATCGCCTGGCTCGCCGACAATGATGGCGACTTGGGCATAATGAACTCGGTTCCGCATGTCACCGGCACTCGCATCGTACGAACTCCCGCCGAGACTCTCCAGGTCTCATACAACTGGTGGATTTCCAACGGCAATGCCAATCTCGATTTCGGTCCCCGCGAACGCGGTGGCGTCGGCCGCCTGAAGGAAGACTTCCGTGACTTCAATACCGGCGGTGTAGGCACTCCCGAAGGCGACCGCAACAAATACTATATCATGCGCAACCGGGAGTTTGATTACGATCAGGCCCGCGTGGCATCGATCGGACCCAACGACTCCACGTGGCTGTATCCCCTCCAGGACAACGTCCAGGAATGGGCCACCGGCCTGGACACCCGCTACCTGCTGTCGTTCGGACCATTTACAATCCGCCCGGGCCAGACCCTGCCGCTCTCTTTCGCCTACGTCGGCGGTAAGGACCTCCACTCCGATCCCGACAACATCGACAATCTTCCGGGCGACTATGATGCCTACTACGAAAATCTCGACTTCAGCGACCTGGGCGAAAACGCCACCTGGGCCAGCTGGATATACGATAATCCCGGCGTCGATACCGACTCCGACGGCTACTTCGGTGAATACATCATCTGCACCACCGGTGTCAACCAAAGCCAGCCGGTTATTGACACCAACTACATCAGTGGCGACGGCATCCCCGACTTCCGAGGTGCTTCCCCACCACCGGCTCCCGACTTCTGGCTCCATCCGAGCACTCCGCCATATCCAGTAAACCGCGACCCCTACGGACGCATCAAAGTCGTCTTCAATGGCCTGCGATCCGAAACCACCCGCGATGCCTTCAGCAACGAACTTGATTTCGAAGGTTACCGCATTTACGTTGGACGCGACAACCGAGCTGGAAGCTTCTCTATGGTCACCTCCGCTGATGTCGTAAACTATAACAAGTTTGTCTTCGTCGAGACCGAACGAAAATGGCAGCTCCTTGAAGCTCCGTTTACCGCCGACCAGCTGAACTCGATTTACGGCATCGCAACCGATCCTGACTCTGTTCTCCAATACACCAGGGCTAATCCCTTCAGCCCGGCCAGCTCCGACTCACAGTTCTATTTCGCACCACAGGACTTCAATGTCGGTACCGGATCCGGTCCGAACAGTATCCAGAAGGTCTACCCGAACCAACCCTACCCATCGACTCTGATCCCATCCGAGGCTGACCCCGATGAGCTTACGCCCGAGGGACGACTCAAATACTTTGAATATGAATACTTTATCGATGACCTCCTTCCCTCCGTACCCTGGTACGTGAACGTCACCGCGTTTGACTACGGTTCGCCCGAATCGGGTCTCGAAGCGCTTGAAACTTCAGTCACCGTCGGTGCCAAGTATGCCTATCCGCTCGCCACCGTGCAGGCTGTCGATTCACTTGACCTCGAAGTTTTCGTCTACCCGAACCCCTATCGAATCGACGCCGGATACCGACGAACAGGCTTTGAAGGACGCTCCCAGTCCGACCGACCGGACAACCGTGTCCGCCAGCTCCATTTCGCTAATCTCCCCGCTAAGTGCCGAATCCAAATTTTCACTATCGATGGTGATCTTGTCCGGGAAATCAACCACGACAAAAACCCGTCTGACCCCAACGCCTCGCACGACGAATGGGACCTCATCACCCGAAATACCCAGATGGTCGTCTCGGGCATCTACTACTATGTCGTCGAAGCCGAAGGCCGGGAAACACAGATCGGCAAATTTGCTATCATCATGTAACCCGGGGTTGATCCACATGGAACTTGGCATGACTCCACGCCGGCTCCTGTCGGCATTGTTGATAATATCGACCCTACTGGTTCCAACCGTAACCGTTGCACGGACCAATCCCAAGATCGGCTTTGCCGGACGCAGTCAGGGCTCCCTGACACTGCAGCGGGGACCCGTTGTCGACTACGTCGCCCATAGCCGCGGCAACATCCAGCTCGCTGTCGCCAACAACGGCACTTTCGGCACCCTCGGCAGCGAAATCGTCGACCCCATCACCGGCGGCTCTATCCCGTCCTGCATCTATCCCCGTAACTCAGACTTTGTCTATCTCTGGGTCGCCGCCGTCTGGATCGGCGCCGTCGTCGGCCGCGATACTCTCGTCTCTGTCGGTAACGAAGACTTCTACCGCACCACCGAGTTCTGGCCAACCCCCTACGACGCCGAAACCAACCGCCTCCCCAAAGGCTTCAAGATGCGGTCTATCGACATCAACAGCCCCTTCTACGACGAACGGGCTGTCTCCGAGGAAGATATCATCTGCGAATACGCCGACACGCTCGACGACCCCGCCATCGTCCAGTCGGATCCCAACGACAACCGAGGGCACAAACCACTCGGCGTCAAAATCACCCAGCGCTCGATGGCCTGGAGTTATTCCTATGCCGACGACTTCATCCTGTTCGACTTCCAGGTCGAAAACATCTTGGAACAAGCACTCGAAGACGTCTATATCGGCGTCTATGTCGATGGCGACGTCTGGCACACCACTCGCAACAGCCCCGAAGGCTGGAACGACGACATCGTCGGCTTCTACCCCGAGCACCCCGCCCCCGAAGGCTGCGGCTTCATCGATACCATCAACGTTGCCTACCATGCCGACAACGACGGCGACCCGGTCAACGGCGCCTGGGACTTTCGCTCCCCACGCAGCGCTGTTGGTGTTCGCGTGGTGCGCACACCGGCTGAAGAACCGGATTACTCCTACAACTGGTGGATCATAAACTACTCAAACGCCTCCCGCGATTTCGGACCCCGCCAGCGCGGTACACCTACCGATCCCTACCGCGATCTCGGCACCCGCATGGGCACGCCCCTGGGCGACCGCAACAAATATTACCTCCTCCGACACGAAGAGTTTGACTACGATCTACTCTTTACCGGCACCATCGGACCCAATGACCCCGACTGGCTCCAGCCGCCACCCGACGAAGCCGACTCGTTCGCCACCGGCTTCGACTGCCGCTACCTGCTGTCATTCGGACCCTTTGACATCTCTCCCGGCCAGAAACTGCCCGTGTCCTTCGCCTGGCTGGGCGGCGAAAACTTCCATACCGATCCCAACGCCTTTGTTGAACTGTTTAACCCCAATGACCCTGTGCCCTATTACAATTACCTCGGCTTTGAAAATTTGGCCGAGAACTCCCGGTGGGCCTCGTGGGTCTACGACAACCCCGGCGTCGATACCGACGGTGACGGCTACTTCGGAAAATTCCGCATCTGCTCCACCCAAACCGAAGGCGTCCAACAGGTCAACGACACCTCCTGGTACGAAGGCGACGGCATCCCCGACTTCCGCGGCGCCGGACCACCACCCGCCCCGTTTGTCAAAGTGCTCCCGACCGAGGACAAGCTCACGGTCCGCTTCAACGGCTATTTCAGTGAGACTACCGACGACGTCTTCCTCGGCGACATCGACTTCGAGGGCTACCGCATATACATCGCCCGCGACGATCGCCCCAGTTCCTTCTCACTGCTGGCCTCCTACGACAAGGAGAACTTCACGCGATGGACCTACGACACCGAACGCAATGAGTGGGTCGTCAAGGATATCCCGTTCACCCTCGACTCGCTTCGTTCCCTCTACAACGATCCAAACTTTGACCCGCTTACCTATACCCGAGAAAGCCCCCTCCGGATCGACGGCCAGCAATTCTATTTCGCCCAGCAGGACTTCAACAACTCCGACCTCTCCGACTCCACCGCGATATACAAGGCCTACCCTGAAGCCACCGACCCCGGCACCAACCCCGACCTCTGGGACGAAGAAGACCTTACCTATCTGCACGGTCAGCCGCTGCCGAAATACTATGAGTACGAGTTCGTGATTGAGGACCTCCTCCAGTCCGTTCCCTACTACGTAGCCGTAACATCATTTGATTTCGGCTCTCCCCGCTCGGGACTGCCTGCTCTGGAAACCAAACCGGTCAACAACTACTATGTCGAGTATCCCCAGTTCCCAGCCGACTCCGTGACCCGGCAGCAACTCGATGTCTACGTCTACCCGAATCCGTACCGGATCGACGGCGGGTACCGACGCGACGGTTACGAAGGCCGCCTCTCACCCGACCGTCCCGACGACCGCGTCCGCGCTCTGCACTTCGCCAACCTGCCGCCCAAATGCAAAATCAGTATTTACACCGTCGACGGCGACCTGGTCGACTCCTTCACGCACGACAAGAATCCGTCCGACCCCCAGTCAGCCCATAACCAGTGGGACCTGATCACCCGAAACGTACAGTCTGTAGTCAGCGGCCTGTATTTCTATGTTGTTGAATCGGAAGATCGCACCCAAATCGGCAAGTTTGCCGTTATTCGATAGTCTGTGCGTCATTTATATCCGGAGTCAATTTGCGCCCAACCCAGACATACCCGACTACAGAAATCAGCGCCAGAGAAGATATCATAATCCACGCCACCGGCCAGTTGTTTGGAAAATGATCAAGAATCACACCGCCATACAACGGCCCGAACGACCACCCCGATGCCACCACGAACCCGTGAATGCCCATGTAACGCCCCATACGGCCCTCAGGCGCCAGCCTCGACGTCAACGTAATCGTCGGCGGCGACATCATCACCTCTCCTGTCGTCACGATTATCATCGCGATAAAAAAGTACTCATATCCGACAAACATCCCGATCGATCCGTATCCAAACGTATAAAGCAACGCCCCCGCCGATATCTGATTCGTCAACGTAAAGCGCGACAGCAGCCGCGTCACCGGCAATTGCAGTCCCACGACTATCAATCCGTTGAGCGTATAAAGCGTCCCCAACTGCGTCTTTGAAATCCCCGCCATTTCCACCGTATAAACAGAGAACGGAATCACCAGCTGCGCCACTACCAGGTACAGTATGAACAGCATCAGCCCATGCCGCAGAAGGTTCGGATCGTCCTTGATCGCAAGGATATCTTTAAACCGAAAACGATCCGTCGGGCGCGCCGCCTCCGGTGCATGCAGAAATAGCTGAAATATAACCCCCGACACCACCGTTATTCCCGCCGAGACCATGAACAGCGTCGCATACGACGACGCTGCCAGAAACCCCCCAATCGCCGGTCCCGCCGCCCAGCCGAGATTTCCCGCTGCCCGTGTAATCGCATATCCATCCAACCGCTGCTTTTTCGGCAAAATGTCCGACACCGTCGCATTTGCCGCCGGCTGAAACACGGCCCCAAAAATCGAATTCACCGCCAGCGCAATTGCAATCGGCCAGAAGCCCCAGTTCCAGTATATAGATGCTGCCATCACAACAAACGTCACCCCGCGAGCATACTGCGAATACACCAGGAGCCATCGCCGCTCGATCCGGTCGGACGCCTCTCCCCCGACCGCCTGAAAGACCGACCGTACAACCGCCATCACGCCAAAGAACAGACCGATCTCTGTCATCGACATGCCAAACTCGGAATGGAAATAAATAGAGATAAACGGCAGGGAAACAGCGAACCCGACCGCACTGGAAAACCAGCCGGTCGACAGAATCCAGAGACTGGAATCATATTGCCGGACAAATCGAAGGGCACGACTTACCATGCCCCCCAATAAAAACACGCCGGTCGTCGCTGACAAGCACCAATCCTGTCACAACAACCGGCGTGAAATCTATCTTATGTCGCCAAAAACTGCCTAACTGGTCAGTTTCGCCAGCCGCTCCCTGGCATCATCCAGCTCCTTGAAACTCATATCCGCATCCCCCCAGTACCGCAATACCTCTTTGTACATCTCAACCGCCTCGTCTTTTTTGCCCAGCCCCTCCTTGGCAAGCCCCACCTGATAAGCTATGTAGGGATAGAGAAATCCCGAAGAGGTCGCATTCTCACCCGTAATATATGGCTCCAGAATCTCCAGTCCGCGCTGATATTCACCCATCCCAATGAGATAAAAGGCCGCCGTTCGCTTATTCCCCGTACCCTGCCCCGGCTGCTGGGCCTTAACGAACCGGAACAATGCCTCTACTACAGCCGCGGAATCGTTTGCACACATGGCATTGTAAGTAACTCGCAACTCCTCAAATAGGGGCCACAGCTCCTGCGGAACGCGCCCTTTTGCAAATTCTATCCCGTCGTCCATAACCGCGCGCACAGAGTCACACTTTTCAGGAGCCGTCTCCGGATACCTCATCACAACATCCAGCCTGTTGAGCTCCGATGTCCATTCAGCCATCCGCTCTATCGCCCATAACGCACTATCCTTCATGTCAAAACGAAGATAGTAATTGTGTAATGAACCATAGGCGGACTGAACCTCGTTACTGTCACCCGCCAAAAACGCCTGCTCAAGCGAACTATGCGCATGGTCGATAGCATCCCGAAATTTCCCACGCCAGTTGGCCAGATTTGCTCGGTGGAGAAAATACGTATTTAAATCGTAAGGATCATCACCGATCTTCTGACGGTACTGATCGAGATACTGCCTCGCCTCGTCAAAATTCCGCTGGCGGATAGCTATTTGCTCAAGACTCAACCACGCACTCGTCTGACCTGGAAACAGATCCGTGACAAGCGAGTACCCCTCCTTGGCCTTGTCGTAGTTCCCCTCCACCAGGTAGATCGAGGACAACTGAAGATACCCCTCCGGCGACTCCGGATGATACGCCCGCATCTTCTTATACAGCGCTTTGGCCGAGTCGTAATTTTCGATGTCATTCATCAATTGTCCATAAAATGACAATGCGAGTTGATACGTCGGATCCATCGAAAGCACCGTATCGTACTGCGCCGCAGCTACGGCAGTATCCCTCTTGAATACCCAGGTGGCAATCCCGTAGAACGCTCTCCCCTCTTTGTCCGCCGGATAGTCCCTTGCATATGACTTCAGCTTTACGAACGCCTCATCAAACTGCTGATCCAGCCAAAGGTCCGTATACACGTCCAGCAGCCGCCGCTCCTTAATCGGGAGGTTGTCCCGGTGCTCCTGCGCCAGTGCAAAATACTTCGCCCCCTGCTGCATCCGTCCGCTGAACACATTCGCCATCCCGATCCGCATATAGGCCAGCGCAAACCCCGGATCGATCTCAAGCGCCCGCTCGAACTTGCCTATCGCCTCATCGAATAACTCCAGCCCGAAAGACTCCATTCCGTCGAGATACACCCGATAGGCCTCCGGCGAATCGGTCATCATCGACGCTACGCTCTCGTCAGTCTCCGCCGTCAGGTCCAGCGAAGCCGCGATTTTCGCCGTCAAACTGTCCACCAGCACCAACGGATTCTCTCCCACTACCTTCTCCGCCAGCACTATCTGTCCGGTCGTCACATCCTCCAGTCGCGCATCAATCCTGATTTTATCACCTAACTTATAGAAAGAGCCTGAAAGCACGTTCCCCGCACCCAGCTCCCCGGCCGCCTTTACCATCTCCGCATGCGTAAACTGCCCGCGCCCATAGTTAGCCATCCGACCCCTGGCCATCCGAATTGCCTCCCGAACACCCGGAATATCCTGCATCCCCTCGCTTTTCATCAACCTCTGGAGCTCCTCGGCACTCTCCTCCAGCTCCTTCTCGATGTCCTGAGGAAGCCCTCGCGCCACCATCAACCTGTCCGCCACCCGTTCACGCGAGATAACCGTAATTGACGCGCTCTGCGCCAAATCGGTGAGCAGGATCTCCGGCAAGCCGGTCTGAAGCCAGGCCAACGTCGTATCACCCGTCTTGTTCTCGAAATTGAATACCGCCAGCACATTCGACGAGGGCGCTCTCGTCTCCAGGCCAACCGCCGGCGCACCCTGATCCGCCTCCGACTCCGGATTGTCAAAAACATTCAGCGTGAGAAGAGCCACAACCGACAAAAGAACCACCCCGATCACGGCATACACAATCTTCTTCCCGCTGACAGAGAACGTTTGTGCCCTGGCGTATTCGCCCGATATCGTCTCCGTCACACCGGAATCAAACTGCCGTCGCAGACTTCGCAGATCCACAGCCAGGTCCCCGGCCGACTGATATCGATCAGCCGCATCCTTTTGCAGGCACTTGTCGATTATCCGCTCCAGCTCCCCCGGAATCTGATCGTTTTTGACCCGAGGCGACTCATGCCGCGACTCCAGAATCTTCGCCAGCGTCGAAACCTGTGACTTACCGGAAAACGGAGACTCTCCCGTCGCCATACGATACAGCAACACACCGAATGAAAATATATCTGTCCGTACATCAACCGGCTCACCCCGCGCCTGCTCCGGCGACATGTACGCCACCGTACCGACTATTTTCCCTGCCCTTGTCAACTCCTGCGATATGGTATCCGTGCTGTCCGCCTCACCATCCATCTGCACCGGGTCTATCGGCTTTGCCAGTCCAAAGTCGAGGATCTTTGGCGTGCCCTCATCATCAACCAGGATGTTGGAAGCTTTGATATCTCTATGGGCAATATTGAGCGCGTGCGCTGCTTTCAGGCCCGACGCGATCTTTTCCGCAATACGGACAACCCCGTTCATGTCCGGCCTGTCCGTCAGGAAATAGTCACCCAGCGGCTTGCCCTGGACCCGCTCCATGACAATATACTGGAGCTCCTCACCCGTTTCCGGATCGTTAGCCGTCCCGATATCATAAATCGCCATCACGTTCGGATGAGAAATCTGCGCGGCCGTCTTGGCCTCTCGCTGAAACCGCTGAAGACGCTCGGAATCATCAAAGAACTCCTTCATCAGAACCTTCAACGCTACCTCGCGATGAAGCTTCTGGTCCTCCGCCAGATACACCGTACCCATACCACCGGCGCCAAGCTCACGAATTATCTTGAAATGCGCGAAAGTCTGTTCTGGTCTCAGCACTTAGCCTTCCCTCTGCAAAATCAACATCGTTATGTCGTCGGACTGCGGAGCTCCTTCAACGAAAACCTTGATCGCATCCATAATCTTCTCGCACAACTCCTCGGCATCCAACGTACGCGACTCCGTCAGCACATCTTCCAGCCGCTCTTCCCCGAACTGCTCACCGTCGACCCGCTCCGCCTCCGTCACGCCGTCGGTAAAGATCACGATCGACTCACCCGGCTCAAGCGTCAGCGTCTCCTGCTGCCAGGCATCAAACGGCAACGCCCCGATCATAATCCCCGAGGCCTCCATATGCGCATGACTGCCGTCCGCGCGAATCACCACCGGCGGATTGTGCCCGGCGTTGATAAAACAAATCTCGTCCGTCTGCGGATCGAGCACCGCAATGAACAGCGTCGCAAAATTCTCCGGCGCACTGTACTTTACCATCTGGTTGGATATCTGCACCACCGCGCGACACAGATCAAATTCATGCTGTGCGTACAATATACGAAACGCCGCCAGAATATTCGACATCAGCAGCGCCGCCCCCATTCCCTTGCCCGAAACATCAGCCACCAAAAAAATTATCTTACCGTCCGGCAGCAACGCCACATCATACAAATCACCCCCGACCGCACGACTCTGCTCCTGAAGCGCATTGAGCCGGTATCCCGGAATCTCCGGATACACCCGCGTCAGCAGATTCTCCTGGATTGAGGCCGCCCGACGAAGCTCGGCATCCATCACCTGCTTCTCCTGCCGCTCTTCCAGCAGCCGGTAACTCAACAATCTCGAACCGATGATATTGCCGAACGTCGCCAGCAGCCGAAGGTATTCGTCACTATACTGGTGCATTGGATTGGTCGTATCGACATACAAAATTCCGTGTACATTCCCCTCGTCAAACAACGGCACCGCCATCGCCGACTTCATCTCAGACATGATAATCGACTGCTGCTGCGCAAATCGTGGGTCTTCTGACGCATTGCCGATCACAATCGACTGTTTGTCAGACAGAATCTCATTCACAATCGTACTGGACAGATTAAACTCGCCCATATCCTTGCCGCCTGGCAGCAGCGACGACGCCGTATAGATCTCACCGGCCTCGTCCCGCCGAAGTACCGCCAGCCGGTCCGCCGGTATAACTTTGAAAATCAATTCCAGCGACTTGTGCAGCATCTGCTCCTCCGGCTCATCCTGCACCAGCATCTTCACCATCTCAAAAAGCGTCGGAAGGACCTCCGGACGTTCTGTTACCCTCGACGGCAACGGCTTGAGCGCCTCGTCGATATCCAGGTAAACCGAACGCTCCGGCTCAACATCGGATAGCCGCGTCGCATCTGTTCGCGAAGGCGCACTATCGCCGTTCCTGTCACTGACCCGGAACTCCACCTGCCCGAACATAATCGTATCGCCGGATTTGACCTGTTTCGGCTGATCCAGCCGAAGCCCATTGACACTGGTGCCGTTGTGACTGCCTAAATCCTCGACCCAGCAGGCACCGGAATCATCCACTTTCACTTCGGCGTGACGCCGCGACACCGTGCGATCCGGCACATACAGGTCGCACTCCGGCTTCCGCCCGACAACGTAATCGCCCGACTCCAAGTCAAACGTATATACTTTCTGTCCGTCTGTTCCTATTAGCTTCAACATCGATCCAAAATCTCTTTGTGTTAATGGCGACTATACCGTGAGTTCCGGCAGTATAATCAGATTGTTGCATACTTGCTAACTAAAAACGCCGCGATCCGGGCAAACCCGTTTATCTCCCGATGCCCCCAGCCGGCCGCCGCCATCTCCGCTAGCCTCTCCTTCGCCCGCAACCGGTTTACGCGCGCCCCAAACAAATGAGCATCGATCGGCGCCTCCAGCGGTGACGCTACCCCCGACTCCAGCAACATTTTCCGGTTCAACGGCGCGAACGGCCCGATATCCGGACCCACTAAAAACATCGGCAGCCCCAGTCCCAACGCCCAGTTGCTCCGCTCGTGCGGCGGCCCCACGACATAGTCAAACTGCGGAAACAACCGCGCCGTCAGAATATTCTCTTCCCTTCGATTCTGGTGGCTGATCAACACCACCGCCGGTAATTCCGCCGGAATCCCCGCCCCGGTATGCAATTCGGTCCAATCCAGCCGTCGCGCACTAAACGCCGAAGCCGCCTTGGTGAGAAACGTCCCCCGATCCTGACCAAACAACATCACCCGCATTCCCTGCTGCACAGCCCCTACCGCAGCCGCGATCAGCCGCGTCACATGCGGAATCGGCTCAGCTCCCGATGAGAAGAACGCCCCTGTCAACGGCCCCCTGTCCTGATATCTGTTCGTCCGCGCCACAAACGCATCCGCCGCCTGCCGCAGCAACGGCGGCTCGATACAAAGCCCCGTCACCACCACCTGCTCTTTCGCATAGCCCGCCTCACGAAACGGCCGCGCCGCCTCCTGTGTCGGCACCAGCACATACGACGCTCCCTGCACAATCGACTCCGAAGGCGTCACCAATTCACCATGCTGGTAGAGCAGCTCCTCCTTCCCTCGCAGGATACCAACCAGCGTCGGATGCGCCACAATCACCGGATTCGGATCGGTATAAAGATGCCGACGAATATCCCGACCAATCATCCGCAACATGACAGAATCACGGTTATAGTCGCTGTCCGCCCGCACCCTTCGATACACCCGCCCAACGACTCCCCCCGAGGAACCCCTCTTGTACAAGTACCGCGCCGTTCGCCAACCTAACCGCGACCACCCGCGTGACAGCTCCAGCACATCGATTTCACGCCGAACGAGATTAATCGCTGACGACCGGATCAACGCCTCGATAATCCCATCCAGATACATCGGATGACCCCGCCCGATATTTGTATAAAGAAACGTAAGGCGGGCTGGAATCTTTGACGGCTTAGCTGTCACCGAAATATCCATACTTTCTGATTAGAGGTTGACCCCGATCACTCGGAACGTCATCTTGAAAGAACAAGGCCCAAAATATATAACGACCCACCCTAAGTCAATCAGCACTCACTGCCGGGCCATAGACAAACGGGAGCAATATCATGAAACGATCATCGATCATCATGGTCTTAACCATCATACTTGCCGGAAGTTTCTTCCTTGAAAACCCGATTACAGCCGAGTCCGAAACAGCCAGGACTGACAAGCGAATGCGTATGGTTGATATCCTCAAGATCGGCAGTCCCCTGAGCCGGCCTGTCCTCGAGGCGCTCCGTACCGTCCCCCGCCACCGATTCGTCCCGGAAGAATACCGCGACTGGGCATACGAAATCCGACCCCTCCCCATCGGACACAAACAAACCATCTCAGCACCGGACATCGTCGCCATCATGACCGACTATCTCCAAATCGACTCCGCCGACACTGTCCTCGAAATCGGCACCGGCTCCGGTTACCAGGCAGCCGTCCTGGCCGAAATCGTCGACCACGTCTACACCATCGAAATCGTCGAACCCCTCGCCGAACGCGCCCGACACATCCTCGACACCCTCGGCTACGACAACGTCACCGTCCGAGCCGGCGACGGCTACGTCGGCTGGCCCGAACACGCCCCCTTCAATGCCATCATCGTCACCGCCGCCCCGCCCAAAATCCCCCAGCCGCTGAAGGACCAGCTGGCCGAGGGCGGACGCATGGTTATTCCCGTTGGAACCGACTATCAGGAACTGCTGTTACTTGAAAAGATCGACGGTGAGATCAAACAGACGCCGATCGTGCCCGTCCGATTTGTCCCCATGACCGGGGACAGCATTATGCCGAAGCAGACTGAAGATTAGAACTCGAAGAAACGGAGCCTGACCGCCTGTAATCGCACCGCCACTCCTCCATGAAAACCCTGCTGATCATACTCACGGCGCTCATGGTGGTGCTCTACGCCCTGCTCTTCTGGCCCTCTCCGGCCGACAGCCCAGACATCGTCCGCTTCCTGATACTCTCGATGGCCCTCGCCGCCGTTTATTTCGCCATCCTGTATCTCGCCCGAAAGTTCTCCCTCTTCGGCTCACACAAGAAGATACTGATGATTATTGCCGTCGCCGCCCTGCTTGTCCGGGCCATTGCCCTCATCGGCGCCGGTGAATCGACCTATCTTTCCGACGATGTCTACCGCTACATCTGGGAGGGCAAACTCGTCGCCCACGGCTACAACCCCTACGTAACCTCGCCCCACTCCCTCCAGAACACACCCATGGCCGACGACATCATCTATCCGAAAATAAACCACCCCTGGCTGCCTACCATCTACCCCCCCGTTGCCCAGTACCTGTTCACCGTCGCGTACATGCTCCACGATGACTCCATTATCGGCTTCAAAGTCCTCTCCGCCCTGTTCGAATTGCTCACGCTCCTGGCTATCATAGTACTCGCGTCCCCCCAAATTATCCGCCGCCCCTTTGACAGTTGGATTGTTCTCATCTACGCCCTGTCCCCGCTGGTGATGATCGAATTCCTCATGTCCAATCACCTCGACATCCTTGCCATGCCGTTCTTCATCTTCTCCCTGATCCATCTCAGGCGCGGACAAATCTGGCTAACCGGTATCACGCTCGCCCTCGCTGCCCTGATCAAACTCTTCGCCCTGTTGTTTGCCCCGGTCATCTTCTTTCACCTCAGGGGCCGCGACCGACTCAAATTCACCGCCGTCGTTGTTCTCACCATGTTGGTCTTCTACCTGCCGTTCATCGCTATGTCCGGCCTTGATATCTTCGGCTCCCTGTTCACCTATCTCGGCACCTGGCAGTTCAACGGCTCCGTCTTTATCCTGCTCAAACTACTGGCCGGCGAAACCGCCGCCCGCATCATTTCCGCGGCCCTGTTCATTCTGACCCTCGCCACAGCCTCCATTTTTCTCCGCCAACGGTTCCCCAAAATCGGCTACCGCATGTTTATCGTCTTTAGCGCCTACATCATCCTTACACCCTCCCTCTTCCCCTGGTACCTCGTCTGGATCCTCCCCTTCCTCGTCCTCTACCGCAACCTCGCCTTCCTCGTCCTCACCGGCACCGTCTTTCTCTCCTACCACGTCCTGATCGGGTACTATTGCGACGGCGCCTGGTCCCAGTACTGGTGGCTGACCGCCCTGCAATACCTCCCGTTCTACGCCCTCCTGCTCTACCCCGCCGTAAAGAAGCTGCAGAAAAACAGAACCAAACCGCCTGAACCGGAGGTCACCGTCTAGACAAAAAAAGGACCGGTCCAAATGACCGGCCCTCACAAGTGCTTTACATCCGTGTAGGATTATCCGGCGATCCCCGCCATCTCGCTCACGTCAATGACCTTCGACAGGTCGAGGAAGATCAGCAGACGATCTTCGAGCTTGGCAACACCCTTGATGTATTCCGAGTTCACGCCCGCCGCGATTTCCGGCGGCGGCTCGATAGTGTTCGACGGCAACCGGAGAACTTCCGACACCGAATCGACCACCATACCCATGATGTTTCCGCCGATATCCACAACTACGATCCTTGTGTTCTTGTCGTACTCCTTCACTTCCAGATTGAACCGCTTGCGCAAATCAACAATCGGAATGACCTTTCCCCGAAGGTTTATGACGCCCTCAACATAATGCGGCGCCTGCGGTACCCTCGTAATTTCAACCATCCGGTTGATCTCCTGAACCTTCAAGATATCAACGCCGAATTCCTCGGAGCCAATCTTGAACGATACCAGCTGCAGCAGTTCGTCATTCGAACCCGCAATCTTCTCGTTGGCCTTCTCAACAACTGTCGTTTTCATCGTTGCCTCTCCCTGTATCAACACCAGTGTATCTGTTTTCCAAATCTCATGCAGGAGCCGCGAAACTGCTGACTTCGAAACTGCCCCCATGAATGCCCTTCACCCCGGCCAGCCGCCAAACACCAAAAGGCCGGATATAGTCCAGGCGTTTCTATAGATATCGACCTGACAACAAAATCGCTTTACCGATAGAACGGATCAAACTGGTCAAATTGGAAGATGTTGAACAATCCCGACAACCCCTGCTAACAACGTCGAACCCTTTGATTCACAAAAACTTACTCGGCCCTTGGTGGCCCCGAATCCTTCAACCCCAGCAGTTCCATCAGCCGGAACGCCGTACTCGGCGCATGCCCCGAGTAATGATTGTTGAAATACGCAAACAAATCCTTCCCCTCACCCGCCACATCATCAATTAAATCCTGCCACCACGTCAGCTCTTTCTCCCGGTCGTTTCGGACATAACTGAAATCATCCTCGATCTTCTTCCGATCGCCCAAAAACCGGATATACGAGAAATCCGCCGTCGTCGTCGTCAATCGCGGCATCCACGGATGATCGATTAAACACAACGCAATATTCTGCTCCTGCATCCGCTCAAATACATCCTCATGCTCCAGCCACTTCTTATTCCGTAACTCTACCGACACCCGAATATCCGACTTCATCGCCCCCATCAGCGTCATCAGCAGTTTCTTCCGGTCCGGCTTGAACCCGTACGGAAACTGAAGCAGCAGCGGCCCTAACTTGTCCCCCAACCCCTTCATCACCTTGACAAAACGCTGCGCATCCTCCAGCCGACTCTCTACCGTCCCGTCGTGCGTCACCGTCCGGGGAAATTTCGCAGCAAACAGGAAATTCTCCGGCGTAATTTTCGCCCATCTCGTCACCATCTCCACCGTCGGAATCCGATAAAACGTCATATCGATCTCCACCGTACGAAACTGCGACGAGTAGTACTTCAGGAAATCCGCCTGCGGCACAAACTGAGGATAAAAATTCCCCAGCCAGTCCTTGTAAGAGAACCCCGAGGTCCCAATCCTGATATCAGCTTTTTCCATCACCTGTGTAACAGACAGCCCACCCTTTTGTTCTGCCCGAGGCGGTTGCCAAGTCACCCGATTTTCCCTATCTTCACCCCAACAGCGATTCAAAAATCTCGGAAAGGATATACGATGAAAGACAAGCGCAACGAAATACTCGCACGCCAGCTGCTGGACTACTCCACCGAGCTGAAAAAAGGCGAAAACCTGTATCTCGAAATCAAAGGCAAGGACACCCTCGAACTCGGCAAGCACCTCATCCGCTACGCCGCCGAAAAAGGCGCCACTGTCTTCTGGTACTACAACGACGAGTCCCTCCAGCGCCAGTGGGTCGCCAACGCCACCGACGACCAGTTCAAGCAGCAGGCCGACCTTCACCTCGGACTCATGAAGAAAGCCGATGCCTACATCGGCCTGCGCGGCTCGGACAACCCGTTCGATATGTCCGACATCCCGCAGTCCCAGATCGACAAGATGAACCAGTTGTTCTACAAGCCGGTCCACCTCGAGGAGCGCGTCAAACGCACCAAGTGGGTCGTCCTCCGCTACCCCAACAACGCCATGGCCCAGCTTGCCGAAACCTCCCAGGAAAAATTTGAGGACTTCTACTACGAAGTCTGCTGCGCCGACTACGCCAAAATGAGCCTCGCCCAAAACGACCTCTTCGACCTCATGACCAAAACCGACAAAGTCGAAATAACCGGCCCCGGCACCGACCTCACCTTTTCCATCAAAGACATCCCCTGCGTCAAGTGCGACGGCAAACGCAACATCCCCGATGGCGAGGTATACACCGCCCCCGTCCGCGAATCAGTCAACGGCAAAATCACCTTCAACACGCCGTCACTCTACCAGGGAACCGTCTACAACAACATCTCGTTTGAATTCAAAGACGGCAAAATCATCAAAGCCACCTGCGCCGGCGACGACGCCAAACTCAACAAGATCCTCGACACCGACGACGGCTCCCGCTATGTTGGTGAGTTCGCTATCGGCGTCAACCCGTTCATCCTGCACCCGATGAAAGACACCCTGTTCGACGAAAAAATTGCCGGCTCTTTCCACTTCACCCCCGGCCAGTGCTACGACGAGGCCTCCAACGGCAACCAATCCTCCATCCACTGGGATCTCGTTCTCATCCAGCGCCCTGACTACGGCGGCGGTGAAATCAAATTCGACGGTCAGACCATCCGCAAGGACGGCAAGTTCACTGACAACAAACTCGAGAAAGCCTTCTCCGCGGACAACCTTCGCGCCAAGGGCCTCGACGACTAATTTGCACTAAACACGACGGGGCCCCGGCCCCGTCTTTTGTATGAAGCTGATAACGAAAGAAACGATCCGACAATACAGGGATATTACCCATGGATGTGCTTGATTTTGCCATGAAAATGGAAATCGACGGCCGCGACTTCTACAAAAAAGGGGCCGCCGCCACCAAAAGCCCGCAGATCAAAAAGATCTTCGAGATGCTCGCCGAGGAAGAACACCGGCACTACCACGTCTTCAAGAAACTCAAAGAAGGCTCCTCTGCCGATGCCTCCGATCTCGCCCCCAAAGGCGAAACCGTCAAAAACGTCAAGAATGTCTTCCGGGAAATGATCGATGCCGGCAAAGACACCCTCGAGGGCGACACCACCCGCGATCTCTGGAAAGAAGCCCGCGACGTTGAAGTCAAGTCCGAGAAGATGTACCGCGATGCCGCCGACGAAACTGACGATCCGACAAAGAAAGACATGCTCAATCGAATCGCCGACGAGGAGCAGAACCACGTTTTTCTAGTCGACAACATGATTTCGTTTTTGTCTGCTCCGGAGCAGTTTGCACAGTCACAGGACTATCGCACGTTCAAATCATGGGAAGGCCATTAAGCCGATTGACTAAGGGAGGGGTTCATGAGCCGATACGTAGTACTGTTGGTGCTGACAATAGGGGCCGTCAGTTGTTCCAGTGCGAACTTCGTCTTAATCACAGAAGACCCGATTCGCGATTTGGGACCTTTCCGGTCGGGCATATACCCATCAAATGTTCCACCGCCGCGTTGGGATAAACTGTATATTGCTTCTGAGATGCTCAACTCGGAGTTTCACGAGTTTGTCAGCCACTTATCAGACCGACTCCGGGATCGAGGCATTCCACTGTCAGACGCAGTGGAGGGAGCCGAGGTAACGATGCGCCTGACGGCCTCAAGCGATTTTACTCTTCGGCTAATTGAAAGCGCTGACTCATGCACTACCATTCGTACCAAGAGCTACCGGTATCGCAACACCGGCACACGAGTGGATTCGGTTGATACGATTGTTAATCCCTGCATCGAAACAAGTTTTGCAAAGGAGCCCAAAGACGGTGCTGTCTTGATACTATTGGAAGTTTGGCCCGTCCATTCAGGAATAGTTAATGAGGATTCGCTCATATGGTCAGCGAGAATAGCGACGACTGAGGAAGTTTTGAAGAACTTTCCGGCCGTTGCCGCGGCGCGAACAGCGGGTGTCTACGGAGAGTATCTTATTCTCGAAGACAACATCTGGGCCCCAAAGACCACCCGCCCTTAAACGTCCGGGGCCGGGCCCGTAAGCTGACCGTCAGCGAAGTCATTATTGTCATTCCACCTCCGTGATCAAAACCCCCGCGATAACCACCGCGCCCCCGATCACAAACGGCCAGCCCAGCGGCTCATTCAAAAAGTAATACGCCACCACCGAGGCAAACACCGGCTGGATATTGTGAAACACCGCAATCCGCGACGCCTCCATATACTTCAGCACCCAGTACCATAGAATATACACAATCCCCGACGTCCCCAGCGCGATATACAACACACTCAGCCACGTCCCCATCCCAATCCCGGTATAGTCAAAATTGATCGCCCGATACAACCCGAACGGGAAATACAACAGCGATCCCGACGCCAGCGCATACGCCGTCACCCGCATCGCTCCATACTTCCGCACCAGCGGCTTGCCCCAGATCGTATAGTACGCCCATACAATCACCGCAAAGAGAATGATGAAATCCCCGATCAAATACTCCGTCCCGAACTTGATCGCCCCCGAACTGAGAATCACCCCCACCCCCGTCATACCGACCACGACTCCAATCGCCCGCCGCCACCGGAACTTCTCGTTCAAATGAATCAGCGCCAGCAAAAATATCCATATCGGCAGCGTCGAAAACAACAGCGCCCCGTGCCCGGCCACCGTCATGCTCTGCCCTAACAAATACATCACCTGGTTAAACGGCACCACCAGAAAACCCAGCCCCGCCACTTTGATAATGTCTTCTCTGGCAATCGGCGGCGACGGCTTCCTCAGGCGCACAATCCCCACCAGCACAATCGACGAAATCACGAACCGGTAAAACGCAAACGTAAACGGCTCCATCTGCTCCAGCCCGAACTTCGCAATAGGAAATGTAAGGGATCCCAGGAACTGCTGAAGAATGAGAACCGATACAACAAACGCCCCAGCCTTCTGGTCGGAGCTGTCGTTCGGATCCTTGACCGCCGGTATATTAAATCGCACGCGTTACTTCCGGAGTGCGCCGCTCATAGCAGCCCCTTGAACAAGCCCCCGTCGACCTGTATCGCCGCACCACTGATATATGCCGCCGGCTCCCCGGCCAAAAAAGCCACCAACGTCCCCAACTCCTCCGGCTTTCCAACTCGCCCGGCCGGCGCTCCCGCCCCCATCGCATCCATCGCCTCCTGCGGCGTCACCCCCGATTCCCTCGCCCGGCTCTCCGCCAGATGCCACAGCCGCTCGGTACCCGTATATCCCGGACAGACGCTGTTGGCCGTCACGCCGAATTTCGCGTAGTTATTCGAGATCGTTTTGATAAACCCGGTCAGCCCCGCCCGATACGTATTTGAAATAATCAGATCATCAACCGGCTGCTTAACAGCAATCGAGGTAATATAAATCAGCCGTCCCCAGCCCCGCTCTTTCATCCCCGGAAGAACCTCCCGCGTCAGATTAATCGCCGAATGCAGCACCAACTCCCCCGCCTCGCGCCACGTCTCCTCAGAATGACTCTCAAACGGCCCCGGCGGCGGTCCGCCACAATTGGACACTAAGATATCGACCTCCCCCGCCGCCTCAACAATCTTCCTGATATCACTCGGCTGACTGATATCTCCCGCGACCGTCCGCACTTCCGTCCCGGTCGCCTCTTTGATCGATTTGGCCGCCTCCACCAGCCGCTTTTCGCCGCGGCTATTGATCGTCACGATCGCTCCTTCCGCGGCCAACGCTGTTGCCGAGGCCAGACCGAGCCCCGATGACGCTCCCGTCACCAGGGCCCGCTTGCCGTTGATCTTCAGGTCCACGCCTCAGCCTTTCTTCACTTTCGCCAGCTCAAACGGCAGTGCCGCGGCCGCCTTGCAGCCCCGCTCAAAGTCGGTCACCCGGAACCGCTCATTCGGCGAGTGCGTATTGTCATCACTCTGCCCCCAGCCCAGAAGCAGCGTATCCAGTCCGAGCAGTTCTTTGAAATCGCCGACTATCGGGATCGAACCGCCCTCACGGATAAATACCGGCTCCTTGCCGAACCCTTTCTTGATAGCCCGCGCCGCTGCATCCAGCCACGGTCCCTCGGTCGGCACTACCACCGCCTTTGCCCCGCCCCATTTGTCGACCTTCACCTTCACCGACTTCGGCGCTATCCTCTGCAAATACTTCTCAACCTTGTCGCAAATGTCATGCGGATCTTGATTCGGCACCAGCCGGCAGGTAATCTTGCAGCTTGCATACGACGGCAACACCGTCTTGGCTCCCTCACCCTGGTAGCCGCCTGTTATCCCGTTCACGTCACACGTTGGCCGCACCCATGTCCGTTCAACGGTACTCCAGCCTTTTTCGCCGTGCACCGCAGGAATGCCGAGTTCCTTCTTGTACTGGGCATCGCTGTGCGGGAGCTTCTTAAACTGCGCCCGCTCCCACTTGGTCGGCGTCTTGGCATCCGCATAAAATCCCGGCACCGCTATTTTGTTGTTCTTGTCATGCAATCTGCCGACCATCTGCCCCAGGATATTAATCGGGTTCGCCACCGCTCCGCCGAAACTCCCCGAGTGCAGGTCCCGCTTCGGCCCGTACACAAAAACCTCCATCGCCGCAATCCCGCGCAAACCATACGTTACCGCCGGAAGCGTCTTCGAGTACTGCGATGAATCCGACACCACGACTATATCCGCCTTCAACAGCTTCTTGTTCTTCTTCAGCCAAGCCGGCAGATTCTCCGAATGAACCTCCTCTTCGCCCTCGATCAGCATCTTGACATTGACGGGAAGCGTCCCCTCAGTCGCAACAATCGCCTCCAGCCCCTTAATGTGCGTAAACAGCTGGCCCTTGTCATCTGTCGCCCCGCGCGCGTAGATAGCGCCTGATCGAATCTGCGGCTTAAACGGCTCCGTCTTCCACAACTTCAGCGGCTCGGGCGGCTGCACGTCGTAGTGACCGTAGTACAACACCGTCGGCAGGCTCTTGTCCACGATATACTCGGCCATCACCAGCGGATGTCCCTTCGTCTGGTGAACCTTCGCCTTAAATCCAATCTTCTTCAGGTGGTCCTGAAGCCACTTCGCACACTCTTTCATGTCCTTCTTCTGTTCGGACTTCGCCGATACCGTCGGAAACTTGATGAACGTAAACAACTCATCCATGCGCTTCTTCTTGGTCTTTGTCAGGTACTGAAACGGGGTCATGTAACTTTCTCCTTTTCGTTGATCGAGCCAAACATGGCCCGAATATAGGCAGTCAATCCACGCCTGTAAAGTTCTCACATCATCCCATTAAACAGATTGACGTTGCCGACGTCCCTATCCATATTGGAGCGTCACACCGGCTCTGGCCCCGCTTGTCGCCCTCACCGTGGTTGACACCGCCGGCACTCCGCTTGCCAGCATGAACGTCGGGCGCATCAACCATTCCGACTACCTTGCCCGCCGCACTCCGCCGGCTCTGGCACTGCCGTCGACTGACGTCAATTTCTCACTGCAGGAAACCGGCCCGGTGACCCTGTCCATCTACAACTACCATGACTCCCTCATTGAACGACCCTACGACAACGAGATTCTGGGAGCCGGCAGCCACACCCTGACCTGGGATACCTCAGATGATCTTCCCGGCTTCTACCGATTCGAGTGGATTACCACCGACACGACCTTAAGCAGCTGGACCACCCTCGAAGTCGGCGCCGACCCGCAACAGACAATTGTCGGCCAAACCGATTCCGACGGACAGTGGGCAACCGATGATACCCTCGTGATCCCTTGCTTACTGGCTAATCCACCGGAAGTTGTAGTCAAGGACGACCTGGGATATGTGATTGATACGACCGCCGACTACTACACCGACACCGTAACCTTCCACCTCTCCAATCCCGCCCAGCCCGACAGCTTTCAGTATTTTGAGCGCGCTGTAAGCCCCAACGGCAACGAATTTAAATTGATCTGGGAATGAAAAAAGCCCGGCGAAAGCCGGGCTACTTATCTTATCGGTGGTTTTCGAACCACTTGGCTGGATCCTCGGCAAACGACAAACACGACCGCAACAGCCGCGCATGCATCGTCTCCTCATCGATCAGCCATTTGTAAAAGCGCTTGATCCTCGGATCCGAGGCTTCATTCATCTTCTGCTCGTAGAATTCCTCCGCCCCGTTTTCGAACTTCAGCGCCACTTCATACGCCTCTACATCGGAAACACTCGGCGCCAGTTCGTCCTTGAGTTCAACTAATCGATCGTTGAAAGCCGCCAGTTTCGCCTCAGCATCCGAATCTTCAATGTCCGGCACTTCACTTCCGTCCGAAATCTCCAGCGACTTGTAAAAACGATCAATCTTTTCGATATGCTTCACTTCTTCGCCCGCGAGAAACTCAAACGTCTGCTTCACCAGCTTGCTCTCTGCCTTGGCCGCCGCTTCCTCAAAAAACGCCTTCCCCTCTTCTTCAAGACGACGCGCTATCCGAAACGGCTCCAGGATTTCTTCTGTCTTTGCTTTATCGTTCATGGTCTGCGTATGATACTCCGTTCAATCACTCTATGCAACCCATATCCTGCCCGCGATGTTTCCTAAAAGTCCTTCCGCCGAAACATCTCCAGCGTGATCAGGATCAGCGCAATCGCAAACGCCAGGCTCGTCCACAACGGCAGCCAGTCATCCACCGGATGCCCGGCCCCGACTGTCTTGGCTATACCCGCGATCTCGCTCGCCTTGGGCAGCACCCAATACAGCACCTGTACCGGGATCGTCACAAACTTCGACGATACCAGCTGCCCGACCGCCTCATGAAACTGAAGCAGGTACTGCACAACATAAATCAGGAACGCCGTCATAATCGACACCGCAAACGACCCCGACAATACCCCGGCAAACGTAGTCACCGAAAGCCAGATCAGCAGATTGACCATATACAACAGGAACATGTAGAACAAATTAATATGACCATACCCCCAGGCCAGGTAGAAAATTACGAAACTCAACCCGGCCCCGGCCAGTATCGCCCCACCGTATACCGCCCAGATCGACAGGAGCTTGTTCACCAGCAGCGAATTTCGCGAGATCGGCTTGGACAAATAAAACTCCGCCCGTCCTTTCGACAGCATCGACGGTATCAGCCCGGCCGTCCCCATCACCGTCAAAAACACCAGAAACCACAAATACAGGTCCAGCGACCCGACTGCAAACTCCTGGGCCATCGACGCAAACGGATTTTCCTGCCCCGGGGGAGTCTGCATCTCAATCTCAATCTTCAACCCCTTCGATCCCAGTATCATCAAAATTGCCAGGACCGTGATCACGACATAAATCCAGATCAGCTTGCGATCGATCATCTCCGAAAGCGTATTGCGCGTTATGCCTCTCATATCTTCGCCTCCGGTGAGGGCGCCTCCGGCGCCGTAATCGTCTCAATAAACGACTGCTCCAGCGTGATCCGCATCGGCCGGATTGACCGGATCGACACTTTCTTGATCCGAAGCTCATCTATCACGTAGTTGATATTCTCTTCCTTGTCGACCTCCACCAGAAGCCCCTTCGCCGAGGTCTTGATAACCTTGCAAACGTCTGGCGGAAACTTAAGCAGCCGATTGCCGATGTCCGCCTCGATCTCGAACTGGCTCCGGCGACTCGTCAAATCCTCAACCGTACTGGTCTTGATCAGCCGTCCCCGATTCAAAATCGCCACCCGATCGGCTACCGTCTCAACCTCCGAGAGAAGATGCGAATTTAGCACAATCGACTTCCCCTCCTCCTTAATCCTGTTCAGAATACCCCTGATCTCCACCTTACCCACCGGATCAACCCCGTCGGTCGGCTCGTCCAGCAGCAGTATATCCGGGTCAGGTATCAACGCCTGGGCCAGCCCGATCCGTTGCTGCATCCCCTTGGAATACTTCTTTATCTTCATCGTCGCCCACTTGTTCATCCCCACCAGCTGCATCACCGGCACCATTCGCTTGGACAGCTCCGACGGATTCATCCCATACATTCGACCCGTCAGCAAAAGCAGCGACTCTCCTGTCAGATGATCCGGAAAACGGTGATTCTCAGGAAGATATCCCAACCGCTGGCGCGACCTTGGATCCGATGGCTTATGGCCGCTGATAATTACATTACCCGAAGTCCGGTGCGTAATGCCCAGCACAATCTTCAGAAAGGTCGTCTTCCCCGCCCCGTTAGGCCCTAACAAACCGAAAATCTCGTTCTCGGCAATCGAAAGACTGACTGCATCCAGCGCCACAATCCCCCGGCGTTTCATCCCGCCCTGGTAGACTTTAGTGAGGTCTTGCGTATCAATTATATTCATTCAACACATCCTGTTGGTCGTTCCATAAAGCAAACCGACACGTCGTCGCGAGGACGTCCGCCAAAGGCGGACCAACGAAGCAATCTCACTTCTCCAGTTCCACTCGCCTGCCAACTCTATGTAACCGCTTTCCTTAGCCACTACTACGCAAATTTTGCCCGGAGGTTTTCGCTGATCCTCAGAACCAAATGAACCGCCCCTGCTGCAATTGTCGGCCAACCTCCGGCAAAATCTTACCGCCCCCCGCGAAACTCCCCGCCACTTCCGCCGAAGCAAGCAGAGAGCGCATCATCACTGTACACAACCGACGACGCGATCTCGACACACCGGCTCCGGAACCCCGCCAGTTCGACCCAATTCTCGGTTTGATAATTAGCCCCGATACCACAACAAGCAACAAAAAAAGCCGGTGGCCGGAATCGAACCGACGACAGGCTGATTACAAATCAGCTACTCTACCGACTGAGTTACACCGGCTTTTCGTGCGGCTAATATAATCCGCCCCGCGCTAAAATCAACAACATTGATACAACCGATGTTTCCCCCTCCCCCGGCCACTCCCTCAGGCCTGCTTTCGCCCGCCTTTTCCCATCTGGTGCGGCAGCACACCCGAAGGCTGACGCCGAATGAACCGGCTGATCAGCTTGTTCATCTGCTTGCTATGTGTCACCGGCCCCATATGCCCCAGCGGAAGAAGCCCTCGTACCTCAACATTGGACAAATGCTGCCACATCCAGTCCGCAATCCGACGCGTCGACTCCGGCGACTGAAGCCCATACAAATACAACGTCGGCACCGTCAACCCGCGATACGTTTCCAGCGGTGTGATATTTCCCAGCGTGGCGTCAAAGTCAGCCCGCACCTTGTCCATCCGCTGCTCGATGACCTTCTGCTGCCACTCCGGCAGCCTGTCAAACGTCCCCTCTCCTGTCCAGTAATCGATAAATCGACGGGCCGCATCGGTATACCGCTTGTCGACCAGCAGCCAGTGAACATCATCCTGCACCAGCCACACCTCCGCCGCCGCTTTCATATCGTTTTTTTCAAACAACACATTAAACAGCACCGGCTCATAGACCACCAGACTCCGCACCCGCTCCGGATACGTCAGCGCCAGCTTAAACGCCACCGCTGCCCCATACGAATGCCCCACCAGGTGAAACGATCCCGGAATCTCCTCCAGCACCGACGACAGCAGTTCCAGTTCGTTTTCCAGCTCCAGCACCTTCTCCGAAGACCAGTCCGGGCTCTTTCCATAGCCATACAAATCCGGCGCCACTACCATATAGGCGTCCGACAATTCTTCCGCCAAACCGTCCCATTGTTTCGATGAACTCGTGCTGCTGTGCAGACACAGCACATACGATCCGTACGAACCGCACCGCCGCACGTGTGGTGTGTGTTTTGTCATTAGGTCTGTTTCCATTGGAGTTAACTCGACATTATTACGCAGAACTGCCCCCCGAAGTTTGACCCGCCCACAAAAAAAACGGGCCGCCTCGCGACCCGCCTCCACAATTCTCTGTAATCAATTTCTACTTCTTCTTGACCTTGGCCCCCTGCGGCGTGTCTTCCAACATGTACCCGCGCTCAACAATCTCGTCACGCAGCTTGTCCGCCGTGGCAAAGTCCTTGTTCTTGCGCGCCTCGGCCCGCTGCTGAACCAGCTTGTCAATCTCCGGATCGACATCACCAACCGCATCCCGCTCAAACGTGAAATTCAGCACCGTGTCAACCTTCCGAATCGCCTCCAGCGCCCTGCTTTTCTCACTCTCATTCAACCGGTTCTCCGACCGAAGTCGATTGATGTCGCGCACGAAATCAAACACCGCCGCCAGCGCCCCGGAAATATTCAGGTCATCATCCAGCGCTTCCTCAAACCCGGACAGCATCTTTTTGATAACCTCATCCGCCTCGCCGCTGGAATCTTCACCACCAGGATAATCCTCTAGGTTCGTAATAAAATCATTATACCGCTCCAGCGCGTTTCGCGCCGCATCCAGCCCCTGAAGCGTAAAATTTAACTGCTGACGGTAATGCGTGGCCAACAGCAGATACCGCACGGCTACCCCCGAATAACCCTTCTCCAGCAAATCCCGAAGGAAATACCAGTTCCCCAGCGACTTGGACATCTTCCGCCCATCCACAATCAAATACTCGCAGTGCAGCCAGTAGTTGACAAACTTCTTCCCCGTCGCTCCTTCCGACTGCGCAATCTCATTCTCGTGATGCGGGAACATATTGTCCACACCACCGGTGTGAATGTCGAAACTCTCACCGAGATACTTCATCGACATCGCCGAACACTCCAGGTGCCAGCCCGGACGACCTTTGCCAAGATCCGTCTCCCAGTACACGTCACCGTCAGCCTCGTCCCACGCTTTCCACAGCGCAAAATCACTCACCGAGTCTTTTTCATACTCGTCGGCAGCCACCCGTGCGCCCGCTTTGAGCTCCGCCGTATCGATATGGGCCAGCTTGCCGTAGCCCTCAAACGCCGATATCCGGAAATAGAAGTTCCCGTCAACTTCGTACGCCAATCCGTTCTCCTGCAGCTTTTTGACAATCTCAACCATCTCCTCGATATGGTCCGTCGCCGCCGGATAATGCTCCGCCCGTTCAATCCCAAGCGCATCCAGATCCTCGAAAAACGCCTCGCTGTACTTCTTCGTGAACTCCTTCAGCGAGACCCCTTCCTTCTGTGAATCACGAATTGTCTTGTCATCCACATCGGTCAGGTTCATCACCTGCGTCACGTCGTATCCCTTGTACTTCAGATACCGCCGCAGCAAATCCTCAAAAATATACGCCCGGAAATTGCCGATATGCGCAAAATAATACACTGTCGGACCGCAGGTATACATCCGCACCTTGCCCGGCTCGATCGGCTTGAAATCTTCTTTCTCTCGGGTAAAGCTGTTCTTGAAACGCAGCGTCATGATGCCTTAGTCCTCCGTGAACCCGTTGACCGTCTTTTTGTCCATCTTCTTGATTAACTCGACAATGAGCTTGACCGTATTGTCGTAATCGTCACGATTCATAATTGCATTATGACTGTGGATGTACCGTACCGGCGGACCGATTACAACCGACGGTACCCCTATCCGCGAAACATGGATCCGGCCGCCATCGGTTGCACCTTTTTCCATCGCCGTTAAGTGGAACGGGATCTCCTTTGTTTCCGCCGTCTTGATCACCAGATCCCGCAGCTTTAGGTTCGGAATCATCCCGCCGTCATACACCAGCACCGCCGGCCCTGCCCCTAACTTCTCGGTCTTCTTGAAACCATCCGGCGGAATGTCCTGACCAATACCCGTATCGACGACAATCGCCACATCCGGATCACTCAAGTGCGCCAGTGTCTGGGCTCCGCGCAGCCCGACTTCTTCCTGCACCGACCCGGCGCCGAGCACCTCGTTCGGATGCTTGACACCCTTCAAGCCGCGCAGGACATCGATCGCCACCGCACAACCCATCCGGTTGTCAAACGCCTTGGACATATACATCTTTTTATTCCCCAGGATCTCGAACCGCGAATCCGGAATTATCGGATCACCCAGCCGTACCCCCAACTTCTTCTTTACATCAAACCCGTCCTGGCAGCCGACATCAATGAACATATCCTTGACTTCGATCACCTTCTTACGCTCATCCTGCGGAAGCAAATGCGGCGGCTTCGACCCTATCACACCAATAATCGGCCCCTTGCTCGTAATTATCCGCATCCGCTGCCCCAGCGCCACATGACCCCACCAGCCCCCCAACGGCAGGAACCTGATATACCCCTCACTGGTGATCTCCTTGACCATAAAACCGATCTCGTCCATATGACCAACCACCATAACCCGGGGGCTGTCGGCAGTGCCCTTTTTGCGGGCCATTATCGAGCCCATCTTATCATACTCGATACTGTCCGAAATCCCCTTCATCTCCCGGACCATAATCTTCCGGACTTCCTCTTCGTAACCGGAGACACCGTTGGCTTCCGTTATTTCCTTCAGGAGTTCTTCTGTCTTGTCCACCGTAACCTCTGTTGGTCTATACTAAATTGCTTTTTTCCAATTCTGGCGGTTGCTGACCGCAAGCGGCTAATATAGCACCCCCGTACCGTCTCGTAAACCCCTAAAACTCCAGATGTCAAGGCAAAGTAGAAATGTCCGGTTTTTAGCAAGATAGAAATGTCCTATTT
>CAZTBP010000028.1:0-46074 GCA_964612145.1 uncultured Ignavibacteriales bacterium
ATAGTAACATAACCCTATCCTTTCGATGTGTCCACTAATTCGGGGGAGGGTCATAACGGGCACACAACCTGCCAACGCGAACAAATACGGTAGTCCTGCCGGTCAATTACGGTAGTCTCGCGATTGTTGACGCCTGCCGTTTCTCCGACTTTGGGGACAACAACGATCATTATCACCTCAAGAAAAGGAGAAATGGAGATGGCAACTCACAACAACAATAAGCAACTCAGCCGATCGATCGGCACCTGGGAAGTCATGGTCGCCGGCGTGGCCCTGGTCGTTGCTGCCAGCACGCTGGTTTCCGACCTGATTGGCTTCTTTACGCTCGGTGCAGTGTTCGTTGTCGCGCTGGTCCTGGGATTCGCCGTGAATCTATTGCTCGGAATCTCAGCGGCGGACCTCAGCGTCTCTTACCCTCGGGCCGGGGCGCTGTATGAGTACGCGCGAAAGATTTTTCGCGGTAGAGCCGGTGAATTCGCCGGTGTCTTTCTCGGGCTGGCGTTTTTTGGCATGTTTGCTTTCGCGGCCTCGGGCGAGGTTTCAGCCGGCGCATTTGGACTTCAGTCATTGCTGCCCGGAGATTTAAGTGTTACCTGGTCAATCCTGGCACTGGCGATTCTGGCGGTGATCCCGAACATCTTCGGCATCCGCACGACCGCCTGGGTCAGCGCCGGCCTGCTGATCGGGATGCTCGGAATCCGCTGGTTTTTTGGAATCGCCGGATTCCTTGGGTTCAGCAATACCGGCGGCTGGTCCGCCGCCAACCTCGACGCCGGTATCGGCCTGACTTCCTGGTTTGGCGACGGCGGCATACTCTCGGTCGGTCTTGCCCTGGCTTTCTGGAGCTTCCTTGGAATTGAATTTGCCTGCTCCCTGGCTGAGGAGGTCGAGACTCCCCGCAAAGCGATGCCGCGTGGAATCATCTTTGGACTGGTCGGGATTCTGGGAACATCGCTCGTCATGGGCCTTGGAATTACCGGCACCCTGCCGGTTAGTGAATGGCAGACAGCCGTCAACGGCGAACTGGGACACGGCGGTGAAGCACCGCAGATCGCAGTCGGACAGCTCATGTTCGGTCAGCTCGGACGAGTTCTGATGGCACTGTCTTCTATTGCAGCCACGCTTGGCTCACTGACGGTGGCACTTGCGGCCATGCCCCGCATCATCTACAGTCTCGCACGCGACGGGAACTTTTTCGGCCCGGCCTCACGATTTTTCGGCAAGCTACATCCGAAATTCGGAACACCGGTCGCCGCAACTTTGCTGGCTTTTGTAGTCTATACTATTCCCTCCCTTTTCAGCGCGGCCGTGGTCGAGTGGGTATACTCCCCCGCGTACTGTTGGACGATTCTGTACATCGTCTTTCACATCCTGGCCATCGCCAACCGAATCGTCCATCCAACCACTACGGCTGCCTTCAGTCGGCGGGGACTCATCTTGGCAGCTTCGACAGGAATTCTGACAACCGGCACGGCAATCTACTTTGCCTTTGCCGGAAGCCACCTTCAATACGGCCTGCGGGCCCTTGTTGTGCTGAGTATCGCAGTCGGCATCGCAGCTCTTTCCTTTTATCTGAAAACGAGATACCGAACCCCGGTCGCCGTTGCGAGAAACGAAGTTTCTGAGATTGCGGTCAGGCGGTCGGCGTAGCAGTACCAATTGAATCCAACAAACGGAGGATATAATCATGAGAAACTATAATTTCCCACCCGGATTTCACGACACGCTGGAATTTCCATTGATTGACGCGCTCCTGGGCCGGCGCTCACGCCGGTTCGGGATGGGCGCGGAAATCCCCGACGGTGTCCTGAAATACAAATCGAAACACGAGCCGTTTCCACTGTCTGAACTCGAACAGATGCTGATTCTGGTGGCAATGGGCGGCAACACCGGCTGGCATTACGCCATCACCCGCAATGCTACTTACGCTCCCCATTTTCCCAACTACTCCGGGGCCGCTGGAGGCAGGACGTTTCCGTCAGCAGCCGGCTTTCATATCAGCAACCTGTTTTACACCGATGACAACGGCGTGTACTTTTTTGATACGCGCGATCTGCCGGCTCAGGCGGAACGCAACGCCGACGGTGGTCTCGATCTGGACGTGCTTCTCGATGCACACCGAAAACAGATTCGTAAGATCCAAGATGGTCGACTGTACCTCCCGCCGGAAGAACCGTATCTCGAGGGACACAACACCTGGTGCGTCAATCGGCCCGGTACAACCCTTGTCATACCCGTGATCCATGTCGCTAAGACTCTCATCGCGCTCCTCTGCTTCCTCGGACAGAACGGCGGCTGCATTTACGACGACGTCACCAATGAACCAATCGAAGGCATAGAGAAATTCAAAGATTTCGTTGACCTTGATAACGCGTTGCCGCTGACTTTTGTTGAGCAGTATGCCCTGACCGAATCTACCGCCGAACTGACCACCAGCTGCTACGCCGGAGCGCTGACCCTTCAGGCGATGGGGCTGGGCGGCTGGATGTTCGATGGTATCGATCGTTTCTGTCTGCTGGGAGCATCCGGTAACCCGGATGTGCCCGGGCTCGGATTCCGCTATGATGAAGACGAACGCTGGTCGATCCCGAACCCGACCGGGCTGAACTGGGTGTACGAGGGGTTCTGTCCTCCGCACTTCGCGGACATGCGGGCGGCAGTGGAAGCCTTCTGTGAGCGCAAATTTGGTCTTGGCGGACCGTTCAATCCGTCAACCGCCGGACCGTAGAAAGATTCTCGCAAAGTTCGCGGCGCCGCCCAGATCCACAGCGAAGAATTCCGGGAACTCATCACCATACAGGCCGAACACATCTTCAGCCGTTTCGGCAAATTTCCCGGCACCGTCCCCACAATCTTCACGCTCACTTACCTGCAGGCGCTGCACCTGGATCTCGATTTCTACGATGAAAAATTCAAACCGGGCGCCTACCTGCAGACACACAAACAGCATATGGAAAAGTGGCACCCGGACAGCGTCGCGTGACCCAAAAACGAAAACGGCTCCCGATCGACCGGGAGCCGTTTTTTCCAGCTTTGGTCATTATGGCGGGCTGCCGGGATCCCATGAGTTGAGCCAGGCCCACGCGGCATCGATATCGGTAAATCCCTTGAGATCCAGATTACGATTGTTTGCCACCGTTTCCAGAAATCGTTCGTCATTCGATAGAGGATCTGGCACGACCAGGGCTACGCGCGCAAGCCCAATTTTCTCGGTGACCTCACTGCTGAACCGGTCAAGCATCTGGTACATGTAGGTGAACGGGACGAATTTGGTAATCCGTGAGCCGTCTATTAGAATCTTTCGGGCTCCCTTACGAGCCACTTCGCCGACCGTATCGGACAGTCCCTCAACGAACGTTTTCGGATCATCATAATCCGGCAACACAACCCTGAAGGCATTGCGTTCTTCCTCCCAGGATATTTTGACAGCCATAGGTCAATCCTGCGGTTTGTTGTTTCTTCTTCGTCTATTCAGGTGCAAAGGGGGAAGTCAGTCACACTCGGGACCTGCACGCAACGCGTTGGACGGTTTCGCTGCGCCCCAATCAGACGTAAACATAATACACTAACCGGCGATTCTCCGCCAGTCAATTCTTGGGTCTATTCTCTCTTTTTTTGACCGGATTTGAGGTCGTGCCGAACCCAGATGTTCGGCTCAGTGTAAACCGCACTATCAGATGCCGTATCCACTTCGATCGGCACCAGCCCTCCGGTCAACGAATATTTGCCGCTTTTGCTGAATCGCTGTCCGGTCCACTTTTCCCACTGCTCAAGCGTCCCCTTTACAACAAACGAGCGATAGCACGGATGCAGGACCTCACCCCCCAGTCTGACGTGCACTCGAAGCCAGTCATCGACCGGCAGCCCATCCTCACGTTTCCACCCGACATACTGATCAAACGGCAAATCCGGGTAGTTTTCTTTGCGGTTCGGCCTGACCGGTGCCAAAAGATCCGCCATACCTCGTTCTCTTGTCACCGTAATCATTTCCTCCACAGCCCGATAACTCAAACCCTGTCCCAAGGAGTTGCGGTTGATAATGATCTGAAAGGCGCAGGCAGTATTTGGTTCCACACCGGCGGTATGCTGCGTAACGGCGGTTTCAAGGGCCCACTCGACGCCGCCATCGGGAAGTTCACCAAATGAACCCTCCCACCGCAGCGGAAAACAGTTGCCGAGCACCCTGACAGTGTCCGCGTTTTCATCAAAGAGCAGGTACTGCCACTCTGGCCAGCGCTCATACAACTGCCACCAGTAACGGTTGACAATTTCGCTGTGATCCATGAAGTCAGCGAACGCTTCCTCCACCAACCGCTGCGCCTTTTCGTGCAGTTCTGGGGCTTGTGCCCCTGTCTTTCGGATAAGATTCATAGCGGCAGGTTGAGTAGTTGTCCGGGAATCTGCTTCAGCAGAGATTTCACCGCACCTTCATAGCGTTTGACTGCCATCCCCGACGATAGCAAGTAGCGGGCGACTTTCTCGGGGATCTCGCCAACCAGCATTTTGTGAAGCAGCGGTTCTCTGGCGGTGCCGATCATTGCCCCCACCCCGATCATGGTGGCATCGAACAAACCAGGGTCACGCGCGAAAGTGAACTCGGAATCATCCATCGTCTACTGCTGTGCTATTTTGTCCTTTGCCACCCGTAAATCGCCTCTGCTTTTTTGCCGTTCACAAAAGTGACCCGGAAAATCGAGAAATCTTCATTCAGGGCCGGTGACGTACGCTTTCCTACAGTGCAGGCTAAGCGAATTCCCTGTCGCTGGCAACTGTCAAATGTTCTGGCGACGGCCGGTCTGCACGGTGCTTCTTGGCCGCCATTAGCGTATGGCGCCACTCCCACGCGCGAATTGTGTCTGCCGTGTCCAGTGCATGGAATGCCGTTTGCGTCTTATCATAAGTTGCGGCCAGCTGTCGGATACGGGTTATCTCTGTCATAAAGTTGTGCTTGGACAGCGGTATTGTGCAAAAAACAAGCTCTACCTTTCCGCCTTTTAAGTCAAAACAGTGTATTGACTTACCAGACTTTTACTGCCGTTCCGGCAAAGAATCAACGATCTAAATGAAAACAAATTCGTCCGAATTTCATTAATTAACTGGACATTTTGCACCAATGTGTCGTATACTAGCATACTTACAGTGGTTTCCGACCGTGCTCGCGTCGAGCTTTGTTCATCCAAAACAAAACCGATAAGGCTATGCCGAGAGACCGATGCGCAATGGTGCGCTTTCACGAAATCGTCTTTGACGGCCTAAACTCCTAACAGGACCGTGCCTGATCAGGGCGATTGCAATTGAGGTTCATAATGAACATCTACGTTGGAAATCTGTCGTTCGATACGACGGAAGACAATCTTCGCGAAGCCTTTTCGAATTATGGCGAAGTAACTAGTGTCAACATCATCACAGACAAATACTCGGGTGAATCAAGAGGCTTTGGTTTTGTCGAAATGTCTAACAAGTCCGAAGCTATCGAGGCGATTAACGCGCTCAACGGCCAGGAAATGAGCGGTCGTACGCTCAACGTCAACGAAGCTCGCCCGCGCACTGAAGGCGGCGGCGGTCGTGGCGGTGGCGGCGGCGGTCGTGGCGGTGGCGGCGGCAACCGTGGCGGTGGCCGCGGCTGGTAAATTGCCCGATTCACCTGTCATGAGATAATGACGATAAGAGGCCGGTTCGCCGGCCTCTTTTTTTTGATCTATGGTACCGGCGGAACCGGCGCTTGTATCGGTTCGGCCGCCGTTGCTCGGCTCACCTGACCCGATATCAACTGCACCGCCGCCAGAGACACCAGGCTCAACGCCGCCCCCGCGACAAACGGTATCCGGTAATCCACCATCCAGAGCAAACCGCCCAGAACCGGAAAGACAACTGCCCCGATGTGGTTAATCGTGAACCCCATCGCCATAGTGGGCGCCATGTCCTGCGGGTCGCCGATCTTCTGGAAGAACGTCCTGATAGCCATCGAAAAATTGAAAAAGATATGATCGAGCACATACAGCCCGGCGACTATGATCTTTGAATCAACTGCCGCATAGGCCAGAAAAATGAAGATCAATGAGAAATACTCGGCCGAAAGCACCCGCCGCTCTCCAAACGATACAATCGCTTTCCCGATCATCGGACTGAGGAAATAGTTCACGATGTTGTTAATTACAAAGAGCACGGTTATTTCCTGCACACTGAAGTCGAACTTTTTCACCAGGAGGAAAACCGCAAATGCCACAAATATCTGTCGTCGGGCCCCGGCCATGAACGTCAGGAAGTAGTACAGCCAGTACTTCTTCCGAAAGATCATCTTCTTGTGCTGGATCGCAATTCCCTCGCTTGCGGGATTCTTTTTATAGCTCCAGATTGCAGCGGCGACAATCAATCCGCCCAGAAGCAGATACAACTGCGCGTAGGAGAGATAAGGCACCAGCACAAAAATGAGCGCCCCGACCGCGATATTCGAGGCCGCCCCCGCACTGCGGAGCTTGCCGAATACCAGCGGTGACTTGTCACGATCAAAATACTGCAGGGTGAGTGACTGCGAGGTTGTCTCGAAATAGTGGAAACCGGTGCTCATAACCAGCGTGGTCAAAATCAGGCCCAGGTAACTGGGAAACAACCCGGTGAGGCCGACTCCGATTCCCAGCGTCAATATCGCCAGCGAGGACACTCGGTGCTCCCGGATGAACAACATCACGAATACGACCAGCAGGGCCAGAAAACCGGGAATCTCACGAACCGACTGGATAACCCCGACATGTTCCCCCTCCAGGCCGACCACATTGACCGAGAAATTGTCAAACAGCGTACGCCACCCGTGAAGCCCCATAGTCGACGCAATTGTCAGGACCAGCAGATAGATATACATCGGGCGGTTATTGATCTGACCGTTGTCGGTAGTCGGGCTGGACATAGCCTATCAGTCGCTCGCGATGGCGGGTTGTCGGTTACGCGTTCGAGCCGGAATATACGCTAACAGAGGCGGTTACCAAAGGAAAAGGCAACCGCTGCCGGATAGTAATTACCAGGGCGGATTATTATTGTGTTTGAGATAATCAAGCCAGGCACTGACGCCCACCTGATCAACCCAGCCGGCGACTTTGCGGAACCCCTCTCCGTAGATCTCGTCGTCGTGCTGAATACGGGTCTCGATAATGCGTTTGGCCTCTTCCGTACCGTCATCGGCAAGCACAAGATAGGCCGCGTATTCGCAGCTTCCCTCGGTCAACTGGTGGTCGAAATCATCGGGCGCATTGCGATAGAGCCAGACATGCATTAGCTCGTGGGCCGCTACCGCGCGAAAATAGTCAAGCGGGAGACCATAGAGAATAAAAACATCGTAATCCCGCAACTTCCATACGCCGCCCAGACGACTTGTCTCTTGATAAATAGTCATTCCGAGCCGATCTTGGCTGCCTCTGTGACTGTACCGATCGAACTCCTTTACAGGCACTAAGCGTAAATCGATGTCATCTTCGATCATGATACCGACCTCGGCCATCTCCTTGCGGACATCTTCAAGCAGATCTTCGGCCTCATCTGAATCCACAATTGCGGTCAAGGCGCATGTTTCGCAGATATGTCGCCCGTCCTCCAGACGTTTCGCCCGCGCGTCCGGTTCATCGGCAATCATCCGAAAACAGGTGTGACAGCGATCGGCGGCGTTTTTGTGCGCTTCGCAGACGACTGATCCGAAGTCATCGTAAAAGTACCGTCCTTCAACCGGCTTGTTGCACACCACACATTTTGGCGCCACGTGCTCCAGATAGCAGGTTCGATGATAGAGCTTGTTTTCGAGCGTAACAAGCTGCCCCAGTGCCCCCTTTCCGCAATAGTCGCAGCGGCGCGTCACATGATTGACATAGCAGGTGCTGTCGTATAGTTTGCCGTCCTCTATGAAGTACACTTTGCTGCCGATTTGCTGATTGCAGCGGGAGCAGACGAAATGTTCGGGATGGTAATACTTGCCCTGGGTGGTGATCCAGGAACCCTCGGAGATAGCTTTGCCGCATCCGGCACAGATCATGTCGTCGGCGAGCAAGACAGTGGCGCCGCCCCAGACGATCGAGAAGAGTAGGACAAGTATCGATAAACGCTTCATAATCTGTTATACCAACAATTGTAAGCCTCGCCCCTACTCACTTGACCTGGTGAGCGAAAACAAAACGAGACCAGACATTGAGGACACGCCAGTTGAATCTACCCCATAATATCCATAAATTTCTTCGACTATTAGCTTTATGCGAAATATTTCATTACTTCCCGTCAGGGTCAGTGAATCGACCGGAACTCTCACCGAATAGTTGGATGCATGCCGTTCAAAGAGCTCTTGAAGCGCAAATTCAATGGGCGGACTGTCAGGACGCCCGGGCATGGACAGCACGGCCTGAAGACTCTGCGTGCTGTCATCATAGGCCAGGGACAGAGTGCTCTCGCCAATTGTGATATCTCGTTCGTTCTCATGTTGGCCAATTCCTTGAAACGTCACCAGATGAGTAAACTCCTCGATACTCGTCGAGGAACCAGATAAATCAGAAACAACTGTCAGCAAATTCGAACCTGATCTCCTCGGCGCGACAGTGTACGCAAATCCGAGAATTTGCGCCACACTGTCCGCGATTGCCCACTCCGACGTTTCTGAAAGATCCTCGACATGGTTATCAGATAACCACGGAGAAAACGCCTCGGGACCATGAGTCGTCCCCAGATATCGAAGAATGCTGCTCATCTCTTGACGATCCTCGACCGGAATTTCATGGGCCGGCCTTCGCAGTTCATTCTCTTCCAGCATCTCATACTTTGCCAGAAACTCCTCCAACCGCGCCTGCTGGCTGGCCTTGGACACCAAAAACGCGCTCCACGGCCCGAATGCCGAAAGAATCGCGATTACAGACAGCACTATCGGGACTATGCGAATATCCTGCCTGCGGCTAAACAGGAAGTACACGGTGACAACCGTCAGCCCGATCGCCATGGCCAGAACAAAATACCGTTCTTCCGTGACCCCGTACTCCGAGATTCGTACCGAGATCGCCAGAAACAGCATCACCAGCAGCGGCACCAGACCCCGGAAGTACCACTTTGCGAAGTTTTTTATCCATTTGTTCTCGGTTCGGTTCCGCAGCGGCCAGAGCAGCAGCAGCGAAAAGATCCCCACCACGGCAAACCAGAGAATCAATTCCGACACCCAGCCGCGCGGCCAGTTCCACGTTGCAATTATCTTGATCTCATATGTAATCAGAATGAGGAAATACAATCCTACCAGCGGCAGCAGAATGAACTGCGTGAAAATCTTCAGGCCGCCCGGGTAGTCGGCGCGCTGCTCGAGTGAATCGAGGTCATCGGGGAAACCGGCCAGAAAAATCCAGGTATTGATTATCCCGGCGACTATGAACCAGAGTTGCGGATACCTCTCGTCGGGCACATTGATCCCGAATAACTGATCACCGGAGGCCAATGCAATCGCCAACCCGACAAACAGCACACCGGAATAGAGTACTGAGATCAAAATCCGCAGAAAGAGCGACTTATTGTACTGCCAGAAACCGTTGACCTGCGATCTACTCAACCAGGGCAGGAATGCCACGAGCGCATGAGCCGCCACCAGCAGCAGGAGGAAGCGATACATCGATGGTTCGTGGTCGACGACATCGGTCGGAAGCAAGAAAAAGTAGGCCACCAGCGCAGCCAGACTGATTAACTGAGCAGCGATTGATGTCCCCCCGGACTTACTCTTTAACCCGATCGCCGAAGCCGCTACGAGCATCGGCAGACCGACCATACAGGTCAGCAACAGCCTTTCAAAAACCTGACGATATTCTGGATCGCCGGCTTCCAAAGAGGCAATCGCAGACATCACACCAACCGCAGCCACCGCCATCGCGATCGGAAATCGCCTGAGTGCTTTTACCGCACTTTGCACAATATGCTGATAGGACGGGAACTTACTGAATAGACTCATAACCAACCAGCGCTACACACGACAGCGCCATCTCCCTTCTGTCGGAAGTAGTGGACCGTTTGTGGTAGTGGCAACAAAAATAGAAGGCGGTTTCGATTCGCCGAAACCGCCTTGAATTCTACAGCCGTCTGAACAGGATCAGAAAGACCAGTTAATAATCGGAAAGACCGGGAACTGCCCGCCGGTTTTGATAACATTGACCAGGCCTATCTGAAGCCCCCGCATTGATTGCGCATAGTTGACAATCCCAAGCTGGAATCCACTGCAGTGGCCGGCATAATTGACAAAGCCGGATTGGAACCCCTCGAAATCCCGTTTCGTGACGTTCACGAAACCATCCTGCCAGCCCATAAAATCTTCGTCATTCAGCCCGACAAAACTCCACTGCACGCCGACAGACCGGCCGCTGGTCGTATGGTTCACCAACCCCCAGTCAAGGCCGGTGACGGTGGTGTTCTTTCCGTACAGGAGATTGAGGCGAAGCCCTGATATTGGTGTCTCGGGACTAAATATTTGTACCGGTGCAAACAACGCCAGCTGGATCGGTTTTTCATCCGCGGCCTGCGCGGTGCCGGAAAAAAACATCAGCGAAAGAATCAGGATCCCCAGAATACAACAGGCTTTCTTCATAAGATACTCTCCTCGTGTGACAGCGCTATGATACTCGCTGTCTCTTTCAATTTGATAGCGAGTTTCAGCGAATATAGCGACCTGATTCCGGCCTGTAAATGAGTACAATACCAATTGTACAAAAAAGAGGCGGATCTTTTGACCCGCCTCATCAAAAACAAGATCGATACCGTTATGCTACTTCAACAGAACCATCTTCTTCGATTCAACAAAATCACCCGCTCTGAGACGGTAGAAATAGATACCGCTGGCTTTCGCAGAGGCATCCCACTCGATTGAATGAACGCCCGCCTCAAAGTGACCGTTGATCAGGCGTGTGACCTCCTGACCCGCGATATTGTAAATGATCAGTTCGACATCCGACGCCTCCGGCAGCGCAAAACTGATCGTCGTTGCCGGGTTAAACGGATTCGGGAAGTTCTGAAGCAGGGCGAACTCATCCGGCAGGGTACCGTCATTCTTGGCCACCGAAGTACCGTTACCCGTTACGACAATATCATCGAACGCCATACCATCTGTTGTAATCGGGTAGTTGTCGTACTGCTGGAACTTTACGACAAACGTGCTGCTGAGTGTCAGGCCATTGGATGATGCCAGAGCGTCGATATCCAGCGCGATCTGCTGGTACGTCGAGGTACCGCCGGTCAGATTGTACACTTTGACAAACGACGCACCGCCGTTGTCGGAAAGATAGACACCGTCGGTCGAATGACTCTCGTCGGCGAACTCTTTCCAGTAGAAGGTCAGATCGACTTGCGAGTGACCGGAAAGATTCAGCAGCAGCCACGCCTCGTTAGTGGTGTACCCGCCGCTGGTGGGATCGTCCATGGTCATATGATATGATCCGCGCGGCGAGTAAGCGGTCACCAACTGCACTCGACCGTCGCCGGTCGAATACGTCTCCCAGTGATTGTCAAACGCACCGGTCTCAAAGCCGGTCGAATACGACAGGGCTGCGTACGGATCTGCCGCGGCTGTGACGGACACGTCGTCAAATGCCATACCGTCGGTCGAAATTCCGTAGTTGTCATACTGCTGGAACTTGATGACGAAAGTACTGCTCAGTGTCAGACCATTGCTGGACGCCAACGCATCGACATCAAGCGCAATCTGCTGATACGTAGAGCTGCCACCGACCAGGCTGTAGACCTTGGTAAAGGTCGCGCCGCCGTCATCGGAGAAGAACACACCATCCTGCGTGTGGTCCTCATCGGCGAACTCTTTCCACCAGAACGTCAGATCGACATTGGTTTCGCCGGCCAGATCGACGTGCAGCCAGGCCTCGTTCTGCGCATAGGCGCCGCCATTGTAATTATCATCCATAGTCAGATGATAGGCGCCTCGCGGCGAATTGGCCGACGTGACCAGGATCCGACCCTCCGAGTTGTCCGACTGCGTGGTCCAGTACTGGTCCAGCGACCCGGTTTCAAATCCGGTTGAATACGGCAGAGAGGCATAGTCGCCGGTCGATGGTTCAGTTACCGTAATGTACCCGGTCTTGGTTTCCGTATCGGAACCATACGCATTCGTCGCAGTCAGACTCACCGTGTAGGTACCGGCGCTGTTGTACGTATGCGACGGGTTCTGGGCGGTTGAACTGCCGCCGTCACCGAAATCCCAGCTCCAACTGGTCGGGGTTCCGCTCGAAAGATCGGTAAACTGGACGCTAAGCGGAGCATCGCCGGAGGTCGGCGAACCGCTGAAATCCGCCGTCGGCGGACTGGCGGTTGAATAGACCTCGACATCATCAAACGCCATACCATCAGTCGTGATCGCATAGTTATCGTACTGCTGGAACTTCACGACAAACGTACCCGTCAAATTCAGGCCGTTGCTGGAAGCGAGCTGATCGACATCGAGCACGATCTGCTGATAGGTCGAAGTACCGCCGGTGAGGTTGTAGACCTTGGTGAAGCTCGCGCCGCCGTCATCGGAGAAGTACACGCCGTCCTGCGTGTGATCCTCGTCTGAGAACTCCTTCCAGTAGAACGACAAGTCAACAGCCGAGTGACCGGATAGGTCAAGATAGAGCCACGCTTCGTTCTGCGCATACAGGCCGCCGTTATAATTGTCGTCCATGGTCATGTGGTACGAACCCCGGGGCGAGTTGGCAGTTGTGATCAGGATGCGACCTTCGGAATTATTCGACTGGGTCGTCCAGTACTGGTCCAGCGAACCGCTCTCGAACCCGGTGGAGTACGGAAGATTGGCGTAGTTGCCGGTCGGTGTCGTTACCGTAATGTAGCCGGTCTTGGTTTCGGTATCGGAACCGTAGGCATTCGTCGCCGTCAGGCTGACCGTATAGGTCCCGGCAGCATTGTAGGTGTGCGACGGGTTCTGGGCGTTTGAACTGCCGCCGTCACCGAAGTCCCAGCTCCAGCTGGTCGGGCTGTTGGAGGAAAAATCGGTGAAGGAAACACTCAGCGGAGCATCACCCGAAGTTGGCGAACCGCTGAAATCAGCTACCGGTGCACTGCCGCCGCCGGTATTAACCGCGTTGTACGCGTTTACCCGACCGGCCCCCATCTTGCCGATATGGGTTGACTGCAAGTAGGCGTCGATATCATCGGAACTGTTGTAAAGCTGCGTCTCAACTTGCGAGGCCGACCAGCCCGGGTTTTGTGACCAGATTAACGCCCCGACGCCAGCCGCCAGCGGGCACGCCATCGAAGTCCCATCGAGCGCTGCCCAGTAATTTGTGTTGGGGTCGTTGTGATCATGGTAGGTTGCGTAGATGCCAACACCGGGGGCGCAGATATCGACCCAGGTGCCGTAGGTAGTGAAGCTTGCCGCAGCATCGTTCTGGTCGGTCGCAGCAACAGAGATACAGTCGCCCCGGCCATTGAGATAGTCAGCCGTCTGGGAACCGTCGTTACCCGCCGCAACAAACACTAACCCGTCATTGGCGATGAAGTAATCGACCGCCGCGCCGATACCACCGGAGTTGGAGGAACCCCAGCTACAGGAGGCAATCCTGGCGCCGTTATTGGCGGCATAATAAAAGGCCGAGGCCGCGGCGTCCATCTGCACGACACCGTACTCCTGACCGAGATAATCGTACGAGTACCCCATCCGCAGCGGCATGACTTTCACCCCGTTGCCGTATACGGCCTGGGAACCGTTCCCCCAGCCACCGGCGATTCCGGCCATGCCGTAGCCGTCGTTGGTGATCATACCGACAATGCCGGCTGTGTGAGTGCCGTGGCCGTTGAAGTCGCGGGGATCGTTATCCTCTGTGTTGCAGTCCTCACCGGTCCAGCAGTTGGATACGCCGTCGATAAAATCCCAGCCGATCCAGTCGTCGACATAACCGTTGCCGTCGTCATCAACCCCGGAGGAGCCGTTGAGTTCGGTCGTGTTGATCCACATATTTCCACGCGAAGCGCCGGGATTAGCGGGAGAGGCATTTACTCCGCCTAAATCCGGGTGATAATACCGGGTACCGGAATCAAGAATTGCCAGAATGATCGAGGTACTGCCGGTTTGAACGTCCCAGGCCTCGGGCGCGTCGACATCGTGGTCATTGGCCTGCGTCAAATGCCACTGGTAGCTGAAATAGCCGTCGTTCGGTGTGGCATACATGGTGTGTATGCCGTTTTTCTCAACCGAAATGACATTGCGGTTTTTCTGGTAGGCCGCCATGACCTCATCGAGATTCTTCGCCGGATCAAACCGTACGACAAAATAGCGAGAGAGATCAAAGGTACGCCCCTTGACCATAGTCGGCTTCGCCCCCTTGAACAGCGGCTCCATCTCCGCCACTCCATACGAAGCCGCCAGGGCATCAAGCGATTCGATCCCGGTCACGACCTTGCCGGCCTGCATACCGTAGTTTGCGATTTTACCACTGGGTACCTTGAACTGAACGATAAGCTCACCGGGGACCCAGCCCAGAAACGAGGGTACATCCGGCCGCTGAACGGTCGTTATGTCGGGCGGCCCCGCAAGTGCAACGAGGGGCAGGAGGATAATCAATGATGAAACGATAAGACACTTTCTCATCTGAACCTCCAAATAGGATAGTTGATTGGTTTGGAAAAGAGTAAAAAGTCCATGTTTTCAGGTGTATGGCATCCCTCCTTCCGAACGCAGTGTGTTGGATGTTTTGCTGCTGTAGCGCGTGAATTCCCGAAACAATCTACGATATACTTGCAGGTCTTCCCGGTCAACGAGAAAAATACCGCAAAAAGAAAGCCCCGGCCAAAAACCGGGGCGCCGCCCGGCAAGATATTACCGCACCATTACTTGCGTGTGAACGTGCCGTTCATCATTTCTGTCTTACCGTCAGGCGTGACCTGGTACAGGGTCCACTGAAACTCATCATCGGCGGTGAACTCCCACACTTCCTCAAAATTGCCGCCGTACCCCCCGTATGTTGTCAGATCGCTGATAAACTTGTTGCCCTCCCAGCGACTCGTGTAGTCCCACAGGTCGATTCCCATGCCGACGCCCACAAAATACCCCCGGATCGCATCATCGCCCGGATGGTAAATTATCATCCCTTCACCAACCAACTGTGCCTCACCGTCGACGACCTGATACGACTTGCCAACGACGGATTTCTTGCCAACTCCCCACTCAAATGTCTGATACGTTTCCTGCATATGCCACTCGCCGCCGATGAGTCGTTCACAGGGAGCCAACGGATTTTCCGACGACTCTTTTTCTCCTTCGGCCCGGACATTCAACTGTCCTGCAAGCACCAGCGCCAGGACGATCAGGCTGCACATTGCGTTTCGCACCATTACACGGACAGGCATAGCTACTCTCCTTCATTGTGTTCACTTGCTGTTGTTAGATTAAGTTGGCACAGGCAGGTTCCCCTGCATCTGGCTGACTGATTATATGGGAAAATGGATGGATCGGCAAGGTCTATTTTACGGGAGGTGTGAGGCGAGAACCGGTGGGGCGTTACTTCACCACCTGGATGCGCTTCTCCGTGCTCTTTTCTTCAAGATAGTGAATCATCAGGTGCAGGATGATCACGGCATCGTGTTCGGCGATATTCTGCAGGCGATAACCGGACTCATACGTATCGGGATCGCCGACCTGGCGGCACCAGACGCACTCGGCATCAAAAAAGATGAAATCCCGCTGAAAGATCGTCTTAGGGAGCTGCAGCTTGCAGGGGACAATACTGCCCGGTGTGATCGGCTCGGATGTCCGCAGCCTGGCGCCATCGTGCGAAAGATCCAGAAGCTTGCCGATTTCACGGTAGCGGCGCTTCTCAAACACGCTGATATCAATCTTTGCTTCATAGCGTGTCGCCCGACGCCGGTTTTCCAGCGTGATAGTGTCGGCAAATTCGGAATCCGGGTTCTTCCAGTGGTCCAGAGCAAAGCTCAAACTGAGATACGACAGGAGTTCTTCGTTGATTCCCGCCACATACAGTTGATACCCCGATTCCCACCGGTCACGCCTGACATTTCGCCGACTCCAGCGGCACTCGGCATCGAATTCAATCTCTTTTCGATCGAGAATGGGTTTGGCGAGACGGATGAAGCACTTGAGGGTCGCTCCCTGGCGAACTTTGTCCGATGTGATGAACATCGCCCCGCGAGGTGATAAATTGGCCAATTCACCGATATGCCGTTCGGTTTCACGCTCCCGGACGATCATATAACTGTCGGCGTCCTGTCGGACATGTCCCCTGCGATCCTGCATCTACCTCTCCGCCAAATTGCGGGCCATCAGAAATGGAGACCCTTTTAGTTTATCGTCCCGTGCAGGATAAGCCTTTAATGTGCAAAGGAATTGGCAGCAGCAGATTGTCGCACCGGCTCGAACGATCTGCCACGAAACCGTAAATCCCCTTTATCCACAACAAGTTAGCCCGACACTGCAGACGCCTCCGAACCTTGAACCGCGGCCGTCATTTCGCCGTAAATGTCCAGCCCGGCGCCGAATCGGTCTCTTTCCGAAGAATCAAATTCAACTGCGCCGCATGATGCTGGACATGCCGAAGATTATACAGCAGCAATTCGCCGATTGTGATATCGATCCTGCCCATCTCATACCGCTGCCCGGCTCGCTCCGCGGTCATCGCTTCAATCATAGACCGGCACTTGCGCCGCCCGTAGGAAAGATAACTCAGCAGCTGCTCCTTGGAATATGGCGGATCCGGAATAACTCCGGCCGGATCGAGTTCCTCCAGACCAAACGGCTCCGGAGGAGAAAACGTATCGGGTGAGGCCTCCAAATTGAAGTCCAACCAGAAGAGCGTGTGGGATACTCGATACCAGAAACTCCAATCATCATTCTGTCCGTACCAGAGATCATCGGGACAGGCCCTAATTGCGTTCTCCAGCGCATCGATAGCCGCACCAAACTGCGACCAGATCATGTCCTTACACTGTTGGTCCAATACTGTTCTCCTTGCCAGCGGTTATTCGGGCTTCTGTTTCACGATAACGAATGTCCCGGCAGGGTCGATATCACTTTTTACAAACGCCTGGTGCAGTACTTTAGCAAACTCTCAGTTTTTGGTATTAGTGTGTCCCAGTCGGAAAAATTGTCGCCGGACAGGCGTTTTTCGCTTGTTTAATAGACAGATTAGGCCTATTTTTTAACCTTTGATGGGAAAAATCGCTTTTCCTCCATAGACAACATTTACCTCGGAGCGAATATGTCACTAACGCCGGGCAAAACAGTCGGCCCGTACGAAATCATCGAACAGGCCGGTGCCGGGGGGATGGGCGAAGTGTTCAAGGCCAAAGACACTCGGCTTGACCGCACCGTCGCCATTAAAGTACTCCCAGCCACAGTCGCCGCCAACCCTGACCTCAGGCAGCGATTCGAACGCGAAGCCAGGTCGATCTCCAGCCTCAACCACCCCAACATTTGTACCCTGTACGATATCGGCCACGAGGATGGGCAGGAGTATCTTGTGATGGAGTATCTGGAGGGCGAGACACTCTCGGATCGAGTAAAGCGGGGCGCGATCCCGATGGAAGAGCTGCTGCGTATTGCCCAGCAAATAGCCGATGCTCTGGACAAGGCTCATGGTCAGGGGCTGATTCACCGCGACCTCAAACCGGCCAACGTGATGCTGACCGCTACCGGCGCCAAGCTGCTTGATTTTGGGCTGGCAAAAATAAAGATCTCCGACGGTCATGTTGAGGGTGCCATCACACAGACCACGCCGCTGACCGGTACCGGGACAATTCTCGGTACCCTGCAATACATGGCCCCCGAACAGCTCGAGGGGAAGGAAGCCGACGCCCGCTCCGATATTTTCGCCTTCGGCGCGGTGCTCTATGAAATGGCGACCGGCAAACGGGCCTTTGAAGGCCAGAGCCAGGCCAGTCTCATCGCCGGCATTCTGGAACGCGATCCGGTCTCGGTGACCTCGGTCAACCCCATGACACCGCCGGCATTTGAACGCCTGGTGAAAAAGTGCCTGAACAAGGATCCGGAATCCCGCTGGCAATCAGCCCGCGATCTGGCCGATGAACTCCGGTGGATTGCGCAATCCGGATCGCAGGTCGGCATGCCTGCCCATGTTGCCGCACGCCGGAAAATGCGGTTCCGCCTCGCCTGGGTACTCGCCTCGGTAACGGGAGTGGTCGCTTTGTTCTTTGCCTACCTCTGGTTCAGCCGGGAAATTCCGGACCCCAACCTGCTCCGCTTTAAGATCACTACCCGCACTGATATCTCGCAGGTAAGCTGGCCCTGTGTGTCTCCTGATGGACAGTACCTGGCCTTCCGTGCCAGCAATCCCGATGGCCAGTCAATGATCTGGATCCGTCCGTTCAATTCTCTTGATTCCTATCCCCTCGCCGGTACCGAGGGTGCCAACCGACCATTCTGGTCACCGGACAGCAAGTACCTGGGTTATATCGTGGGGCGGAAACAGCTTAAGAAGGTTCCAGCTGCCGGCGGCCCCGCCCAGTTGATCTGCGAGACCGACGGGGGCGCCGACGGTACCTGGGGCTCGGCTGGATACATTATTTACGATGCCGGTATCGGTGATTCCCTCTTTATGGTCTCGGCCTCCGGCGGAACGCCGGTCGCTCTCCCGGGTTTGGATCGCGACGCCGGCGAAGTAACCCATTCGTGGCCGTGGTTTCTGCCCGATGGCAGGAACTACCTGTTCCTGGCGGAAATGAACGAAAAAGCAGATGCCGGCGGTAAGTATCTCCTCCGGATCGGCAATATTGATTCCCGTGAAATGACGACTCTTTTCCCGGTCGATGCCCGCGTTCAATATTGCAACCCCGGCTATTTGGTCTATTTCCGTGATGGTATCCTGTTGGCTCAACGATTCGACCCCGACAGTCACAAGATTCTCGGCGAGGCTGTCCCGCTCACCGACGAAGTCGGTGTCGGTGAGGCCGATCGCGCCGAATTTGGCCTCTCTCACGAGGGGACCCTGGCCTACCAGACAAACTCCTCGGTCACCATGAGCAAACTCACGTGGATCGACCGTACCGGCGAAGAAGTGAAGCAGATCGGCGAACCGGGGACGTACGACGACATCGCCCTTTCACCGGATGAAACCCGTCTGGCCTATTCCGCATTCGATGGGGACCAGACCGACATCTGGGTGTATGACCTCAATCGAGATGTCAAAACGCGAATCACATTTTCCGAGAGCCGTGACATCACCCCCCTGTGGACCAAAGACGGCAACTACGTTTATTACTCGAACAACGAATCCGGTACTTACAGGGTATTCAAGAAGGCGGCCAACGGTCTCGGCGAAGCCTCACTGGTTTTCGGCGACGATACCCTTCACACCGCAGTTACCTCTCAGTCGCCCGATGGCCGCTGGCTCTATGGCCCGCGCGTGAGAGGCAACTGGGACCTGGTGAAATTTGATTCCGAAGACACCGCCTTTGTCGAAGTGATCGTCGGCACTCCGTATACGGATCGGGCTGCGGCCGTGTCGCCCGATGGCAACTACCTGGCATACCGCAGTACCGAATCCGGTCAATCGGAAGTTTACGTGCTCGATCTAAGGGAAGGTGGCGGTCGATGGCAAATCTCGTCCGGCGGCGGACGGGTCCCCCGCTGGAACGTCAAGGGTGACGAACTCTACTACTTCACCCCCAACTGGGACTTTGTCTCGGTTCCGGTAACGCTCTCGCCGTCGTTCACTGTCGGTAAACCGGTCCGGTTATTCAATAAGCAGATTGTCACCGAAGGTGTCGGTGGCAACCGCTATACCGAAACGAGCGACCCCGATAAGTTCATCATGAACCTCCCGCTCACCTCCACTGGAGGCGGCGAATTCACAGTCGTGGTCAACTGGACTAAAGAACTGGAGAATCGGTAGAGACCGTCTCAAACTGCACCGATTTGATTTCCGGCTCAGCTCGAAATCAAAAATATGCTGACAGCTCGAATTTCACATGCTGCGCAGAGAGAGTGATATCCTCGTCTACGTTCTCACCCTTTCTGGCGAAGCTGATCAAAGGCTATTACGGTCCAATTGTTGACTTTTATGCCATCACCCGTTTTATTGCCGGGCAGTGAATCGATATTGACGGCCGGTCATCCGGCAGATTCTACCCGACGAGAATAAGGGAATCTTGAAACTGCAAGCCCAGTCCGGCGGCTACCTGTTGCTGGCGGATAACGCAAATTTCCCGGGAGACACATTCCTGGGCCACACGCCGATTCTTGGGGAGGCAGTCTTTAATACCAGCCATACCGGCTACCAGGAGATCATCAGCGATCCCTCGTATCACCGTCAGATCATCACTTTCACTGCCCCCCATATCGGAAATGTCGGCGTCAATCCCGACGATATGGAATCACTCGATAAGCGAGCCGCCGGGGCGGTGGTCAAAAGCCTGTCGCCGCAGCCGCATAACTGGCGCGCCACCGAAAGCCTCGGTGACTGGCTGGAACGCGAGAATCTTCCCCTGCTGATCGGCGCCAACACCCGGGCCATTACGCTTCACCTCCGCAACCGAGGGGCCATGCGGGCCGGCCTGTTTCCTGACAGCATCAGTCAGGAGGAAGCGCTTCAGCAGGTGCTCTCTTCTGAGTCAATGGAGGGCGCCGACCTGGCCGGTAGAGTCTCTACGGCCGCACCATACCAGTTTCACGCAGAGCTTACCGAACAATGGCATCCCACAGGAACCCAGGGACACGGGCTGCGTGTCGCCGTCCTGGATTTCGGCGTAAAAAACAACATTCTCCGTGAACTCACCTGCCGGGGCTGCCAAGTGACAGTACTGCCGGCAACCACCACGGCCGAGCAGATCAATGCAAGCGATTACGACGGCATCCTGATTTCCAACGGCCCCGGCGACCCGGCCAGCGTTAGCTACGGTATAGAGACAGTCCGTACATTGCTGTCATCCACCCTGCCGCTGTTCGGCATCTGTCTAGGTCATCAACTTCTGTCGCTGGCGGTCGGCGGTTCAACTTTCAAACTGCGGTTCGGTCACCGGGGCGCTAATCATCCCGTCCGACGCGAAAACGATCAGACTATTGAAATCACCAGCCAGAACCACGGCTTTGCTGTTAAACCGGAAGGCTTCTCGGCGGACTGGCAGGTCACGCATATCAATCTGAACGACCACACGGTTGAGGGTCTGCGCCATCGCACTCTCCCGATTTTCTCCATCCAGTACCACCCCGAAGCCAGCCCCGGCCCGCACGAAGGACGGTCCTATTTCGATCAGTTTATCAGGGAGATGCACCTTGCCAAAACGTGATCATATCAAATCTGTGATGGTCATCGGTTCGGGGCCGATTGTAATCGGCCAGGGCTGCGAATTCGATTATTCCGGTACGCAGGCGGTCCGTGCGCTCAAAGAGGAAGGACTCCGCGTCATCCTTGTCAACAGCAACCCGGCTACAATCATGACCGACCCGATGCAGGCAGACGCCACCTATGTCGAGCCGCTCGAGGTCGACATGATCGCCAAAATCATCGATCGCGAACGCCCCGATTCGATTCTTCCCACTATGGGGGGCCAGACTGCGCTGAATCTCGCGATAGATCTCGAGGCCGAGGGCATTCTCGATAGATATAGTGTGAATCTGCTTGGCACTTCGGTGAAGTCCATCCGGCTCGCCGAAGACCGCGAGATGTTCCACGATGCCATGCTTAGGATCGGTCTGGACGTACCGGTTGGCGGATTTGTCAAATCAATGGAGGAGGCCTGGGCCGTCCTCGAAAAGACGTCGCTGCCGGCAATTATCCGTCCCTCGTTTACCCTCGGTGGTGTTGGCGGCTCTATCGTATACAACCGCGACGAATTCGAAACTGCCGTTCGGTGGGGCCTTGACCGCAGTCCGATCGGCGAAGTACTTATCGAAGAGGCCTTGATTGGATGGGGCGAATTTGAACTGGAAGTCATGCGCGATCACGCCGACCAGTGCGTCGTCATCTGCGGCATAGAAAACATGGATCCGCTCGGCGTCCACACCGGCGACAGCCTCACGGTTGCTCCCATCATGACCCTCACGGACAGAGAATACCAGAAGATGCGCGATGCCGCTTTTGCCGTCATCCGCGAAATCGGTGTCGAAACCGGCGGCAGCAACATCCAATTTGCCGTCAACCCCCGCGACGGTCGCATGGTCGTCATTGAGATGAATCCCCGGGTCAGCCGCTCCTCAGCTCTTGCCTCAAAAGCAACCGGCTTCCCCATCGCACGGATCGCCGCCAAACTGGCCATCGGGTATCGCCTCGACGAAATAACCAACTCCATCACCCGTAAGACACCGGCCTGCTTTGAACCGGCGCTGGACTATGTTGTTGTCAAGATCCCCCGCTGGGCGTTTGATAAATTCCCTATTGTCGACCAGACCCTCGGCAGCCAGATGAAATCGGTTGGTGAAGTTATGGCTATCGGGCGGACTTTCCCGGAGACCCTGCAAAAAGCGATTAGGAGCCTTGAACAGGGCCGGTCTGGACTTGGCGCCGACGGTCACGATGTGATCATGTCGAACCAGGTGGAGCCGCACCTCGTGCCCGAGTGGCGGACAATGATCCGGGCCAAGCTTTCACGACCGCGACCGGAAAACATCTTTTATCTCCGGCACGCCCTGAATCTCGGTATGTCTATCGAGGAACTCCACGAAGCGACCGGAATCAATACCTGGTTCCTGGAACAACTGTCAATGATACTCCGCCACGAAAAACTCCTCCGTACCCTGGTGCCCGCCGGCGGTAACGATTTGACAACCCTCAGACAAAGAGTGAGTCGTGATCACCTGTTCAAGGCCAAGCAGCTTGGCTTTTCCGATTACCAGCTGGCACACATCTTTCACACTACTGAGGACAACGTGCGACGCCTGCGAGAGGTGCAGGATGTAAACCCACTGTTTCTTTCGGTCGACACCTGCGCCGCTGAGTTCGAGGCTTACACCCCGTATTACTATTCCTCCTACGAACGCGGCAGCTCCGAAGTCCGAAAGGAGGCCCAACCGAGAATAATTGTTATCGGAAGCGGCCCCAATCGAATCGGGCAGGGGATCGAATTTGATTATTGCTGCGTACACGCCTCCATGACCTTGCGCGAGGAGGGCTACGCCAGTGTCATGGTCAACTGCAACCCGGAAACGGTTTCCACCGATTACGATGTCTCAACGCATCTGTTCTTCGAGCCAATCACACTCGAGGACGTGCTTAATGTCTGCCGGGACGAATCTCCCGACGGCGTCATAGTGCAGTTCGGCGGTCAGACGCCCCTTAAAATCGCGTCGGCTCTCGAACGGGCGGGTGTCAAGATCCTGGGGACCTCACCGGTGCGCATTACCGATGCCGAGGACCGGGAACTATTCGGCAAACTTCTGCGCGAATTGAATATTGGCCATCCCCCGTACGGTATCGCCCGGCACTTTTCCGAGGCCGAGCAGATCGCCGAAACCGTCGGCTATCCCGTTCTCGTACGCCCCAGCTTTGTACTCGGGGGACAGTCAATGGAGATTGTGTACAACGGGGAAGGTCTGCGAAAATACCTGCGCGAGTTTGCCGGCGAGGTATCGCGCGAACACCCGCTGTTGATCGATCGCTATATCGAAGATGCCTACGAATTCGATGTCGACGCAGTATCCGACGGCAAGGACACCGTTATCTGCGGCGTAATGCAGCACATCGAGGAAGCCGGTGTCCACAGCGGCGACAGCGCGTGTGTCCTGCCCCCCTTTGTCCTGACCGAGGAACAGGGCGCCCAGATGGAAGAGATCACCCGGCAGCTTGCCTCGACCTTGCAGGTCGTCGGCCTGATGAATATCCAGTTCGCTTTTCGCGACGGACAGATGTACGTCCTGGAAGCCAACCTTCGGGCCAGCCGCACCATTCCATTTGTTTCCAAAGCAACAGGCGTCAGTTGGGTGGACATCGCCACCCGCTGTATCATCGGCCGATCCCTTGCCGAACAGAATATCCCCACCAGCCGCCGGCCACGGCACTACGCCGTCAAGGAAGTTGTCTTCCCCTTCAACCGCTTCCAGGGCGTCAAGACTTTTCTCGGGCCGGAAATGCGATCCACCGGCGAAGTCATGGGTATCGCAGACAGTTTTTCCGAGGCCTACTCCAAAGCCCTCTACGCCGCCGGTACCTATCTTCCGGAGAGCGGAACCGTTCTTTTTTCGGTCAATCGACGAGACTATGATCGGGCCGCCGACATTGCCCGTCGGCTTCAGAGTATCGGCTTTAGGATCATGGCCACCAAGGGGACTCTGGCGATGCTGAAAAGCCACGGTATTGACGGGGAATTCGTGTACAAAGTAAACGAAGGCCGCCCCAACACAGTCGATCGCATCAAGAGCGGTGACGTTCAGCTCGTGATCAACACGCCGCTCGGACGTGAGTCACATTTTGATGAACGCGTGATCGGCGAAACGGCCTACCGCATGGGCCTGCCGTTGATCACGACCCTGTCGGCGGCAGCGGCGGCGGTCGATGCCATCGCGGCGATCAAAGATAAGCCGCTGCAGCCCCTTAAACTCCAGGAACTAAACCTGGGGGCAAAACCTGAAGCACCAGCGCAGCAGACAGATACCGCCAAATTTGGCCGGAAGTAAGAAACCCACTGGTCTTGCAGACAAACAGAAACGCCTCGCCACCGCGACGGGCTTTCGCACATTAAAGCGGGCCCTGGTAAGCTGCTTTCGCACGCCGGCTGAATTCCCTTTGGAAATTCACGAGCAATGGATTATTCTATCTATGTAAGGCAACTCGAAATTTCAGTCGTGAAGGCGGCAATGAAAAACAGGCCCGACGACGACAGGTTTTTTAAGGTTATCCTCAGTTCCGTTGCCGACGGTGTCTTTACTGTCGACAGCAGCCGCCTGATTACATCCTTTAATCCGGCTGCCGAGAAGATCACCGGCGTTCCTGCCTCCAAAGCTTTGGGGCGTAAGTGCTACGAGGTCTTTCACGCCGACTGTTGTGAAGACGGCTGCATGCTCGAGCGTTCGCTTAACACCGGCCAGGAAGCAATCGACCAGCCGGTCAACATCACCAATGCCTCCGGCGAGAGGATTCCAATCAGCGTTTCCACAGCGGTTCTTCGGGACGACGACGGGGAAGTGCTCGGGGCAGTGGAAACGTTTCGGGACTTGTCAACTATTGAGCATTTACGCAAGGAACTCGCAAAAAACTACTCCTTTGAAGACATTATTTCCAAAAGCCCGCTTATCCACAAACTTTTCGCCATCCTGCCCGATGTTGCCGAAAGTGAGAGCACGGTTCTTATCCAGGGGCCGTCGGGCTCGGGAAAAGAGCTGTTTGCCCGCGCCATTCATAATTTGAGCCAGCGAAAAGAGGGCAAGTACGTCGTCATCAACTGCGGAACACTCCCTACTCAGCTCTTTGAATCGGAACTGTTCGGCTACGTTCAGGGCGCTTTTACCGACGCTAAGCGTGACAAACCGGGCAAGATTGCGGCCGCCGACGGCGGCACGGTGTTTTTCGACGAAATCGGGGAATTGCCGATGTCGACACAGGTGAAACTGCTGCGGCTGCTCCAGCAGCGAGAGTACGAACCGCTCGGATCAAATGAATCGGTCCGCGCGAACATCAGGGTGGTGGCAGCCACAAACCAGAACCTGCGCGAGCTGGTCAGTCAGGGGAAATTCCGCGATGATCTCTATTTCCGGCTGGCCGTCGTCCGATTCGATCTGCCGCCGCTGGTCGAACGCCGCGAGGATATCCCCTACCTGGTTGATCACTTCATCAAAAAGAATAATGCACGGCGCGGCAAGAATGTTATCAGCGTCAGCCCGGAAGTCATGAGCATTCTCATGCGACACGAGTTTCCGGGGAATATCCGTGAGCTGGAAAATATCATCGAGTACTGTTTTGTTGTGTGCCGCGGCAGTGTGATACAGCGTGAGCATCTGCCGGCCGAACTGATGCAGGCGGTGGGGGACCAGGGCACCAAACGGGAGACTACCAATCCGCTGGCCAAGGCCGCCGACGAAGAAAGTCAGTTGAAAGCGGCGCTGGTGAAACACCGGGGGAATCAGACGCGGGCGGCGCGGGAGCTGGGTATCAACCGCAGCACGCTCTGGCGACGGCTGAAGCGTCATGGGCTTTCAGTTAACGACGTGCTCGGGGACCGTCGCCCGTGACCGTTGCACGCAACATCGCAGATACGTTGCAGCGCAACACTTGCCGTTGCATTTGACGCAACACCAGCCTCCTTCTCATTCAACATATCCCTTTAGACCACAATCCGTTACGTGTGCGATAATTCTTTGGCACACTTTCTGCCAGTGCCTGTGGCAGCTATGTCGACGATTGTTGCAATACCAACGTTTCAGGATGCTGTCGCGCCCTGTTTTGAAGCCGCCCGAAGCTTTGCTCTGGCCAGGATATCGCAAGGCAACCTGCGCTCAGTGCGTCTGGCCGACTGCTCCGGCTGCGAAGGGTTTGGCCGAGTTCAACTCCTGCGCGACGTGCGGACGACGGTCTTAATATGCAACGGCATTAAAGCCTTCTATCGGGACCTCTTGCAGGCAGCCGGGATAACAGTCGTATCGCATGTCTCAGCCGATGTCAGTGATGCCCTGAGAGATTTCCTGCACGGCCAGCTGGTTGCTGACGCCCCCGCGGTCGACCCGGTCGACCTCTGGGATTCGATTCCGCTGGAAGATCTCATGTGCTGGACGCAGGAGCTGTTCACTTCAAATGGATACACGGTAAGTCGTGCGCCGAATTTTGCTCCGTTTCCAATCGATATGATTGCTGAAATCCGCTGCCCGGGTTGTGGCAAACCAATCCGGGTAGCCATCTGCTGCGGGGCGCACATGTATCGAGCCGACCAGGAAATTCAACTGTTTCATCGCAACTCCGCGGCATCGTTCAACGCCCGGGTCTACGTGCGGCCGGCGACACAATCAGTCGCCCGACAGTGTCAGGAATTTGGTATCGACCTGATAGACCCGGATGACTCCCGCTTTGCCGCCGATCGAGACTCCGGCAGGACTATTCCTTTGCTTCGAGCGCCGGTCGCGGGTCACGAGGCGGCGGTCAGGTCATCGGGTACACAGGAAAAGAGATCGTAATGAAATTGACTAATATGGAGACAACATGAGAACGAGTCGGATTTCGAAGGAGCAGCGCGACAAGGCGCTTGCACCGACGCGGAAGCCGGAAATAACGGAGCGTCAGAAACTCGACGTCCGGTACCACATCGAAGACTTCCCCAACGAGGACCGTCCGCGCCGGTTTCTGGAAGCGTTTGCCGCGATACTGAAGCACTCCAACTATCGGTTCGCACTGGACCATTTCATTCGAATGAGCGCCAAGTGTGCCCGATGTTCGACCCACTGCCAGGTCTACCAGGCCACCGGCGACCCGGACGACATTCCCTGTAAACGTTCGGAACTACTCTTAAGTGTCTACCGTCGGCACTTCACGCTTGGAGGATCGGTGCGCGGACGACTTTTCGATCGCGGCCATTTCACAGACGAGAAACTCCAGGAAATGGCCGACTCGTTTTGGAATTGCACGGCTTGTCGCCGCTGCTCGATGGAGTGTCCGGCCGGTATCGACCACGCCCTGATCACTCACCTGGGGCGGTACATTCTCAGCGAGATAGGCATTGCCCCGCGCGCCCTGGTAGTGAGCACCCGCGAACAGCTTGAGGGCAAAAGTGGAAACACCTCGGCGGTACCGGTACCAGCCCTCCTCGATACCCTGGAATTCCTTGAGGAGGATATGCGCGAAGAACTGGGCGTCGACGTGAAGTTCCCGATTGATGTCCTGGGCTCCCAGTATGTCTTTTTCCCGGCTGTCAGTGATTTCCTTATGGAGGCGGAAACGCTCATGGGCAATGCCGCCGTATTTGCCGCGACCGGTGATTCCTGGACTATTGGAACGGGGTACTTCGACGGCATCAACTACGGTCTGTTTTACAGTGACCGGATGCTGGAGCGGATTGTGCGAAAGATCGATGCCGAAGTTAAACGGCTCGATGGCCGCCAAGTGCTGATTGGGGAATGCGGTCATGCCTCGCGGTCGGCCAAATATTTTCTGCCCGCACACTGCGGCGGGAAAGACGCATTCCCGGTCGTCAACATAATGGAATACACCTGGCAGGCGTGGAAGGACGGCAAGCTCAAGCTGAAACCGAACACCATAGAGGAGCGGGTTACGTATCACGACCCGTGCAACATTGCCCGCCAGAAATGGATTCTCGAGCAACCCCGCGACCTGCTCAAGGCGATCTGCGCCGATTATGTCGAGATGACACCGAACCGTGAAGACAACGTTTGCTGCGGCGGCGGCGGTGGGACAGTTTCGATTGATGAGATTCGTCCGTACCGCACTACAGTCGGCGGGAAACTCAAGGCGGACCAGATCCGCGCAACCGGCGCGAAATATGTCGTGGCGCCGTGCGCCAACTGTAAAAAGCAGTTGCGGGAACTGTGCGAGGACCAGGGGATCGACGCCGAGGTTGTCGGGCTGCACGACCTGCTGTACAAGGCGATTGATTTTCCCGATTCGATGAAAGTCGCACCGTCGGACCAGACGGGCGAAACAGAAAATGAAGTGCAGGCGCCGGAGAAAACGACCGGCGGCGAGAAATAGAAAGGACCGAACAGTGGATGCAGTACTTGATTTCGCCCGTGGGCCCCTCTTCCGCCTGACCTTTGCGCTGATGATCCTCGGCCTGCTGCGAATCTTCATACTCGAAATTGCCGGTATGGTGGGAGCCTACCGTCGCGCCGGAGACAAGAACATACCGTGGGGATTGACAATTTCCCGCACGCTGGAGTGGTTCTTCCCGATAAAACGGGTAGGGAACAATCGGCCTGTTTACAGCATTCTTGCAATCCTGTTTCACGTGGGTTTGATCATTACTCCCATCTTTCTTTTTGCTCATGTTCACCTGTGGAAATCCTCCGTCGGCTTTGGCTGGTGGACCCTGTCACCACAATGGGCGTACTCTCTCACCCTGGCAACGATAGTGACCGGCCTGGCTCTGTTTTTTGGACGCGTTGGCAGTTCAAAGGCGCGCGCGATCAGCCGTAAACAGGATTACTTCTGGCCGGTGCTGCTGTTAGTCCCGTTTGTCAGTGGTTATATCGCCGCCAGCCTTGGGATCGCACCGTCGGCCTATGAGTGGTTGATGCTGGTGCACATACTCTCAAGTGAGCTGATCTTTGTCCTGATTCCATTTACAAAAATCGCTCACTGTGTGCTTATGCCGTTCTCCCAGCTTGTCAGCACCCTGGCCTGGAAGTTCCCGGCTCGGGTTGACGAGGATATATGCGAGACACTCAACAAGAAAGGAGCCCCGGTATGAGCGCAGCAATTTTGACAGACACTACCAAATGCATTGGCTGTCTCGAGTGTGTCGCCGCCTGCAAGAAGGAACATGAATTGCAACTTGATGTGCCTCGCGTATGGCAACGTAACGACGGTCTTTCAGCAGAGAACTGGACTTCTGTTCTTCAGGTGCAGGGTTCGCACTTCGTTCGCAAGCAGTGCCGTCACTGTCTCGAACCGGCGTGCGCGTCGGCCTGCCCGGTCGGGGCCCTGCACACAACACCGGAGGGCGTTGTTGTCTACGAGGATGACAGGTGCCTGGGCTGCCGATACTGCATGATGGCCTGCCCGTATGGAATCCCCCGCTATGACTGGGATGAGCGGGTGCCGTACGTCCGCAAATGCATCATGTGCTACGATCGGATCAAAGACGGGAAGCAGCCCGCCTGTACACAAGCCTGTCCGGAAGATGCGACGATCTTTGGTAATCGCGATGAACTGCTGGAGATCGCTCGTCAGCGAATAAAAGATAACCCCGAACGCTACATAGATCACATCTGGGGCGAGAGGGAAGCCGGCGGGACCTCCGTTCTGTACGTCTCGAATATTGATCTGGGATTCCTTGCCTACAAGAAGGGTCTCACCACCCCGCTGCCGTCGACGACCGAGGCGGCTATGAAGTCGGTTCCGTTCGCCTTTGTCGGAATGGGTGCTGTTATGCTGGGTCTGAACTGGATTATCAAACGCCGCGAGGAAGTCCGCAGCTCAGAGGAGGAGGTGTCATGAACAGAGTACATGTTGTCAAGTCAATCCTCTGGGGCCTGGTCGGGCTGGGTCTGGCGGTAGCTGTTTCACGGTTTGCGTTCGGATTGGGCGCAACGACGAACTTGACTGATGCCACGCCCTGGGGACTCTGGATCGGCTTCGATGTCATGGCCGGGGTGGCTCTGGCCGCGGGCGGATTTGTCATAACAGCCGTGTTCTATATGATGCGCCGGAAAGAATTTCACCCGATGGTTCGTCCGGCTGTATTGACCGCCTTCCTGGGCTACGTCGCAGTGGTCTTTTCGCTGCTGGTAGACCTTGGCCTGCCGTGGAATATCTGGCACATGATGATCTACTGGAACCCGCACTCTCCCCTGTTCGAAGTTGGATGGTGTGTGATGCTCTATACGACTGTCCTGTTGCTGGAGTTCAGTCCTGTGCCGATGGAGTCGACCAGTCGGTATGCGAAAGTCCGATCTTTCCTGATGAAGTTCCGGTTCCCCCTGGTGCTGCTGGGAATTATGCTGTCGACCCTGCACCAATCCTCTCTCGGTTCGCTCTTCTTGATCATGCCGTTCAAGCTGCACCCGCTCTGGTATACCGAAATTCTGCCGATTCTTTTTTTCATATCGGCAGTGGGACTGGGGCTGATGATGGTGTCGTTTGAGAGCCTTGTTTCCGGCTGGATCTATAACCGAAAGCCGGAAACCCATCTCGTGGCTCGTCTGGCCAAGGCTGCCGTCTGGGTGCTGGGCCTGTTTTTGGTCGTGCGACTGGCGGAGATCATGCTGGCGGGCGAACTCGGACTGCTGTTCACCGGGAGCTGGGAGAGCATCCTGTTTATTGCGGAGATATTGATCATGGCGGTCATTCCGATCGTTATTTTCGCGATTCCAAAGAGCCGTAATTCGACGGCGGGCCAGTGGATTGGATCCTTCCTCGTTGTATTTGGAATGGTCTTCAACCGTATTAATGTCGGTGGCCTTTCGATGGTCAGTGTCACCGGAGATTACTACATTCCGAGCTGGATGGAAGTAGCGGTGTCCGCCTCGGTGGTTTCGTTTATGATCCTTGTTTTCCTTCATGCCATCGAAAAATTCAATATCTGGGAACGTCGACCGGTAGAACCCGAAGCCGCCCCTCACGTTATGCCGCATTTCAGCCGCGGCGGCGAGGTCTGGCTGGGAACGCCCTCAATTGCGGGCCGCACGAAGTATTCCCTGGCTTTTATCATTGCGTTGGCGATGGGATTCGCGTTGATGCCGGGGACGAAACTTCACTCGGGGGGTGTCGAGGATGTTCCGGTTGCCCCGGCGAGGGGTGGTGACACCCTCTTTATCGACGGCAACCGTGATCTTTACGGCGTAACCTTTGCACACAAGGTGCATGTCGACTCCCTCGGCGGCGAGCAGGGGTGTGTGCGCTGCCATCACATGAACCTCCCGTTGGATCAAAACAGCGAGTGCAGCGCCTGCCACTACCAGATGTACCGCGAAGTAGACGCTTTCAAACATGACTGGCATGCCGATCCCGATGGAGGCAATATTGCCTGCGGGGATTGTCATCGGGAGGGTATGAATCGCACCGCCGAGTCGGCAAGGACCTGCGATCAGTGTCACAAGAGCCTGGTGCCGTCGGGGGCACTCATCAAAGTCGAGGACTACACTGCACCGTCGTATACCGACGCCATGCACGAGCTGTGTGTGGGGTGTCATCGCGAGAGGGCTAAGCAGGCTGCGCCGCAAACCGAGCGAGCCCGGATGGCGGTTTGCACGGCGTGTCACACCGGCACGGGGCCGGACCATCTCAAAGCCGAGGCAAAAGGAATTCTTCGCAAGCCGTATTTCAATCGTGTGGTATTGCCTGGTGTGATCGTGCAGGAACCGGAGGCAGACAATGCCGGATAGCCGGACAGAATCAATCGGGCCTGTGCTGTGGCCGCATCGGGAGATGCTGGAGCAGTTACCGTTCAACGCCGCCGTCATCGATCGCAATTTCAACATAGTCGATGCCAACGCGGCCTTTGAGGAGTGTTTTGGCGAGTGGCGGAACCGCAAATGCTACGAGGTGTACAAGAAGGCTGATCATCCCTGCTCTCGATGCAATTCGTTGAAGACGTTCGATGACGGTCAGCCTCGGGTGACCGATGAAGTCGGGTTCGACCACACCGGCCGACACACGCACTATGTCGTCCATTCGGCGCCATTGCGGCCAAGCCCGGATAAGCCGGTTGAGTTTGTCCTGGAAATGTCTACCGATGTCACCGAAACTCGGCACTGGCAGCAGGAATACAATATCCTTTTCGATCGGGTTCCCTGTTATGTTGCCGTGATCGACTCGGACTTCCGCATCAGCCGCACGAATGAAGCGTTCCGTGAACGATTCGGCGAAGGCATTGGAGAGTATTGCTATACAGTCTATAAGCGCCGCAATAAGAAGTGCCCGAATTGCCCTGCTGCCAAAACGTTCAAAGACGGCGAGACGCACCGGTCAAGCCAGGTGGGTACGTCGCGGCAGGGACATCGCACCCACTATCACGTCACCAGCGCCCCCCTGACGCGCAACGGTGACGTCGCGCACGTAATCGAAATCTCCAGCGACATCACCGAACTGAAGAAGCTCGAGGAAGACGTCATCGAAAAAGAACGACTGGCTGCGGTCGGCCAGACAGTGGCAGGACTGGCGCATAGCATAAAAAACATCCTGATGGGGTTGGAAGGCGGAAAATACATTGTCAGTCTCGGCCTCAAGAAAAAGCAGGAAGCGCTCGTAGAGCAGGGCTGGGAGATGCTGGAGAGGAACTTCGACAAGACCACCACCCTGGTCAAAGACTTCCTTAGCTTCGCCAAGGGCCGCCTGCCAAATGTGAAGGTGGTTTCTCCAAATGATCTTGTGCACGAGATCGTTGATCTCTATCGGGATATTGCCGCCAAAAACGGTATTGAGCTTCGCGCGAAACTTGACCCGAACATCAGGAAAGCGCCGCTTGATCCGGATGGTATCCACACCTGCCTGACCAACCTCGTGTCTAACGCCCTCGATGCCGCAGACATGAGTGACCGCGATGATAAGTGGGTCGAGATTCGAACCAGTCAAAAAGGAGACAACCTGCTATTTGAGGTTGCAGACAACGGCTTAGGCATGGAATACGATGTGAAACAAAAGATTTTTACCACGTTCTTTACAACCAAGGGCGGCGAAGGAACCGGTCTGGGGCTGCTGACGACCCGTAAGATCGTGCAGGAGCATGGGGGCCGGATATCGGTCCACTCGAAACCGGGACAGGGGGCCCGTTTCACTATCAGTCTGCCGCGAAAACGTCTCAAGGCACTGCATCAAGCATCCCAAGAAGACAAGAACGAGAACAAAACGAAGAGTTCATAGAGGAGAGCGCAATGGCACAGAAACTTAACAAGACCGTCCTGGTGGTCGACGACGAAGCCGATGTCCGCGCGTTCTTGTCGGTCGCTCTGGTTGAGGCTGGATTTGATGTCGAGACGGCGGCCGACGGTTACGAGGCCCTGGAGAAGGTCAGCCAGAATCCACCCGATTTGATCTCTTTGGACCTGGTAATGCCGGGCAAGTCGGGAGTTAAATTCCACCGCGAACTGATTCGTAACAAACAGTGGGCCAAGATCCCAATCATTATAGTCACCGGTCATGCTCGCGATGATCTCGGCCGGGCCGACCTGAAGGAACTGACTATGTCCGGGCCCGGGGTCTATCTGGAGAAACCAGTCAAACCGACTAATTACATTGCAGCGATTAAGAAGATACTCGGTTTGGAATCGACCGAAGACGAACAGCTGGCTGCCCAGACAGTCCAGTTACAAAACGAACTCAAAGACATGGTCGAAAGTGCCGATCCCGGCACTTTGAAAAAAATAAAAGAACTGCTGCAAAAGCAGTGAGATTACATGCCGATGGCGAAGACTTGATATCGCCGAAAGGATGGCTCTATATGGCACAAAAAATCTTGATTGTCGATGACGAAGCGGATGTCCGGATCTTTCTGGAAACGCTTCTTAAGGAAAGTGGGTTTGAGACCAGCACTGCAAACGACGGCGACACGGGCTTTGACAAGCTCAAAGAGTTCAAGCCGGATCTGGTAACGCTGGATATCATCATGCCCCACGAAACCGGTCACAAGTTCTATCGCAGGTTGCTGAAGGACCCGGAAACCAAAGACATTCCAGTGATTATACTCAGCGGCGTAACGCGGTACAAAGAGCTGTTTGCCCGCGATCACAAGACAATGAAAAAGCCGTTTGCTTTTGTCGAGAAACCGATTGTCCCGGAACAGCTGGTGGAAAAAGTAAAAGAGGCTCTCTCGTCTCGCCGGCCCGCGTAAGGAATTTCCTTAAGCACAAAGCAAGTGTTTGATCTTCATGAGCTGAATAGAGTGAAGGCCGCCTGTCTTGATAGGCGGCCTTCTATTATATGTGGGCCCGATATCACTCTCCCGAAGCTCTCGTAGATTTTACATATCCTGTCACTTTCCCATCCGTCAATTGCACGGCAAGCGGAACAGGTTGGAAAGTACCCAAGTAATCGGAGCCGTATATAGCTCTCGAAGTCGGGACCAGTCAGCCAAGCAACACCGGCTTTGAGACAGCAGTATGCTGCACTACGCACTGGATTAAGTAAACCGAAAGTTGGCGCGCCTGCCTCCTTTCAATCAGAACGAAATGAAACCAGTTAAGGCGGGAACTGTTACAGCAGGCAAACCTGTTGTGTTTCGCTACATCAGACACAGTGAGAGTTAAAACCTGGTATGATGACGATGACCACCGTCTCCCTGAGCATAGGATTCGTCCTCCTGTGGAACTCGGGGTTTATCGGAGCGGAGTATGGACTGGCCTACACCGGACCGTTTACTCTGCTTTTCTGGCGATACCTAACTTTAACCCTCGTGATTGTTATCTACCTGCTGGCGACAAAACGACTGTGCTGGGTCGGCTGGCCGGTAGCCGGACGCAATATGCTGGTGGGTGTTCTGGCTCATGGAGTGTGGCTGGCATGTGTGCTTCTGGCCCTGACCCGAGGAGTGCCGGCAGGAGTCGTCGCCCTGGTGGTCGCCCTGCAGCCTTTAGCCACCGGGGCGTTTTCAGGACTTGTAGCCGATGAACCCACGCCTCTGTCCAGGTGGTTGGGACTTCTCATAGGCTTTGCAGGAGTCGCCATCGTGGTCATTAGCCGTATGGACTTTCAGAGTTATTATTCGGTCTTCGGCTATCTGGTTCCGTTAGGGTCGGTCATAGCAATCACCGCAGCGAGCTTGATTCAGCGGCGGATAGAAGTGGGTAAAGACGCCGCCAAACTGCCGGTCGATCTGGCCCTTTTTTACCAGAGCCTGGCAACAACGGCGGCGTTGGCCCTGCCGGCCATCCTGCTTGAAGATCTGGCCACCCAATGGGAACCCGAATTTATCTATTCCATGATCTGGTTGATTCTTGTTGTCTCCCTGGGAGCTTATGCCTTGATGTGGCTGCTCATCGAGCGCATCGATGCAACCCGTGTAGCCAGCCTGTTTTATCTGGGTCCGCCGGTCACGATGATTATGGCCTGGATTGCCTTTGGGGACACACTCGTACCGGCTGATGTTGTCGGTTTGATTGTAGTCCTGCTCGGAGTAGTGTTCGTAAGCTATCCCTTCAGGCGGACGGTTCGGATGTAGATGTTGCCTGGGCGCATACGCCTGCCAAAAGTTGTTCGACTGGTGATCTGTCGCGGCCTGCAAGTTAGCTGCCAACGGTCGTGTTCGACCTAATATACGGCTGGGCACAAATGAAGCGGGCCATTATAGTCAAGTTTCATAACTGAGCTCATTAAGACAGTGAACGGGCCACTATCCTTCAACCTGTTTTAAATTGAAGTAAACGGTCCGTCCTTATATATTGACGGTCACCACTCTGGAAGAGCCAGCCAGGATATAAGGAAGTGACGCTCAAAGTAATCATTCTGACAGTATATGCATTGACAATCATATTGATTGGCATTGCCGGACTTCGACGCACACGCTCGTTCTCCGATTTCTTTCTTGGCGGCGGCAAAGTCGGACCCTTTATGTCCGCCTTCACTTACGGGACGGCCTACTTCTCGGCGGTCCTGTTTATCGGATTCGCCGGCAAGGTCGGCTGGGGGTTCGGTCTCTCGGGGCTCTGGATCGCTTTGGGCAATACCTTGATCGGAGTCCTGGCCGTGTGGTGGCTCGTGGGACCGAGAGTCAAACGCATGTCGGTGGAATACGGAGTGCAAACTATTGGGGAGTTCTTCGAAAAACGATACGATAGCCCTTTCTTGAAACTGTTCTCGTCAATCTGCATTTTCGTCCTCTTTATACCATACTCCGCGGCCGTCTTTATTGGCCTGTCATACCTGTTCCGCTCTACCTTTGCTATGGACTATACGCTAGCCCTTATAATGATGGGCAGTTTCACAGCTCTGTATTTGGTCATGGGAGGCTACAAATCGATAACCATGATCGATGTTATATTTGGCATCATCATGCTTGTCGGCGTGGGCGTGCTGCTGTACAGCATACTTGATTCGGGAGGGGGTTTACGGAACATCCTCAGTGAAATCGGTGCGATAGATCCAAAACTGGTCGCACCCGTCGGACCGCCGGGCTGGTGGCCTCTCTTCAGCCTGGTGTTTCTTACCAGCGTAGCGCCCATGGCCATGCCCCAGCTCGTGCAGAAATTCTATGCCATCCGAGGCAACCGGGCCATCCGCATCGGGATGGTCGCTTCAACAATCTTCGCGCTCCTGATTACCGGTATCGGCTACTTTGCCGGCGCCACAACAAGATTCTTCCTTACGCCTGAAGGTACCCCGATGGCTTTCACCGATGGGGCTCCAGTCTTTGACGCACTGATGCCCGAGCTTCTTACCAGGATCATCCCCGAAGCACTATCGGTTCTTATGCTTCTGCTCATTCTGTCAGCATCGATGTCTACGCTGGCAGCGCTGGTGCTTATTTCCAGTTCCGCCGTAGCCAAAGATTTGTATGCCGGATTCTTGAAACGCTCGGCGTCAGACGCCCGTCTGACGGGCCTGATGCGCGTTGCAAGTGCCGCAATCGTAGCACTGGCTGTTATTCTGGCCTTCTACCGGCCGGCAACAATAGTGAGCATTCTGGGAATCTCCTGGGGCGCCATTGGGTCAGCCTTTCTTGGACCATTCATCTGGGGCCTGTTTACTAAACAGGCGAGCCGGGCGGGGGCAATCGCTTCGGCCACTCTCGGTCTGGGTACCTGTCTGCTGCTGTACGCTATCGGCACCGACTCACCGCAGGCCGGAACCGTGGGCATGCTGGTATCGCTAACTCTGACGCCGATTATCAGTGGCGTCTGGCCCAATTCCAGGACAAGCAGGTGAGAAAGCATTGATTCTTCGTATTTTCCTGTTGGCGGTTCTCATATGTGCGACCGGTGCTGCGTCCTCCGTGGCCAACGATCTCAGCAAGCAATGGAACGTGACTTTCGATGAGCGCATTCGTCTGGAGACTTGGGATAACGCCATAACACTTGACGAAACTGCTGAAGCACCGATGACCTATACCCGTACTCGCACTCGACTGGGAGCTGTATGGTCACCGTCATCACACGCAGCGATAGGTTTACGGCTGGCGAATGAGTTTCGATACTTTCTGGCACCGACATCCGTTGATTTCAGCCTCCACGAAGTATTCGTTGATCACCTGTACGCGCGACTAACCTTGTCACCGGCACTGCCACTGACTTTCACTATCGGTCGCCAGGATATCATGCTCGGAGAGGGCTTCATTGTACTGGACGGCACTCCTCTCGATGGTTCCCGATCGGCCTACTTCAACACCGTACGTATTGACTGGACATTTCCTTCTGACCATAACGTGACCGCCTTTGCCAGTCACCAGAAGGAAACCAATGCCTGGCTGCCGGTCATCCATGAAGCGAACCAGGAGCTCATCGAGCAACCTGAAACCGGTCTCGGCCTCTACTACCGAGGCAAGTGGTCACAAAGAGATGTGCACTTGTATTTAGTCTACCTGAACCGCAGCGACAATCCCGACTTCCCGCTTAACTCGACTGTGACGACGCTTGGCGGCAGAATCCAGCAGCGGATTGTGAAAAGTACCGATCTCACTGCGGTGATCGAAACCGGTTTCCAGTTCGGCGAGAGAGCGAATGCCAGCCGCCGGGCGTGGGGCGGGCATGGCTACCTGAAATATCGTCCCGAATGGAGATCAAAATATTCCTTTCTGCCCGCAAGTCTTACTGCCGGCCTGATTTATCTGTCAGGAGATAATCCCGGGACCGACACCTGGGAAGGTTGGGACCCGATGTTTGGACGATGGCCGAAATGGAGTGAGTCGTATATTTACACGCAGATCAAGGAAGATGCGGTGGCTTGGTGGACCAACCTGGTTTCTGTCAATCTAGCGGCCCAGTTCTACCTAACCCAGTCTGCCGAATTGACCTTCACAGTCCATCATCTGGTCGCTCCGCAGGAATCCGAGATCTCGTCTGACTTTCCCGGCGGCGGCGGCAACACGCGAGGTAAGCTGTTCATCGGTGAACTCTCATATGCCTTTGATCGCTGTTGGTCGGGACACCTGCTGGCCGAGCATTTCGATCCCGGAGATTACTATTTGGATGACGCCTCCAGTTCTTTGTGGTTTCGCGCGGAACTAATGTATAAGTTTTGAGTCAACGAACAGCGATTCATCGTCCGAACCGAACCACTGATGTAACAGCGTTTGCTCAGCAAGCCCAAGAACTCTGGGTGTTCATGCCCGGCGATAGTATACACAGTAGATAAAAGTACCAGCCGGAGGATACGAACAACATTTTACTTCCATAGGTTCGACAAATAGCTGGATAGAGCACATCTGAAAAGTGAAGACATCCTGAACGAGCTTATGGGACGGGTGTTTACAATCTTCCCAACCGTCGGGCCAAGCTTTCAGGACACGGGAGCCGCCGCGCTGTCGACTTTGTGCTGAGTGTCGAAACGACTCAGCAGGTGCGAATAGTAGAAAAGCCCGGCTTTCACAAAGGCTTCTTAAAACAAAGCGGTCCGTGCGAAACGAGTTTTACGACCCGGTAGTGAATATCGTCGGGTAATTCACCAACGAATGCTACTGACCCTTCCCGTGCTCTTCCCCTTCGACGGCCTCTTTGCCGGTGCCTTTCTTGCGTTGCTTCTGTGGCTCACCGGTTGCGATACCTGGCTTGTGATCTAAAATGGCCGCCTGCTTTCGGACGTCGGGGGCTGTCGGCAACACGAGTTTAGTCGGGATGGCTTTCAAGGGACACCGCTGTTCATCGGATCCCCGGTGAGCTGCGGCCCAAACGGCATCGATCGCACGTTTCACGTTGCGATCGAAATTCTCTTCTCCAATACGATCCAGCAGACCCGTCCGCCGCATCGTGTCCAGGACGTTGTCGTTCAGCCCGGTGATACTGAATTTCAATCCGCGGCTCTCCAGCCGTTCCAGGAGAATCTCCAACGCATCGACCCCGGATGCATCAAGCTCATTGATCCCGTTGCCCACAAGGATTACATGTCGCAGTTCCGGCATGGAGTCGACCGTCTCGGTGACTTTTTCTTCGAGGTAACTGACATTAGCGAAGAAGAGTGATCCGCCATAACGAATCACCGCGATATGACGGCACTGGTCAAGGTCGAACCGCTCTCGACTGCGGTACGTATGATCCCAGTGCAGTGAGAGCAACGCAATTGCCGGCTTTGTATTCCGCAACAGATACAGCAGCAACGAGAGTCCCACCTTGATGATGATTCCGCGATCGAGATGCGGCGCAAAAGCAAGTGTTGCGACGAATGTAATCACCCCGATTATCCCGTCGTACCGCTGGGCGTGCCAGGCATGCACGAATATCTTGACATTGATCAGCCCGACTACGGCCATCATGATAATTGCGGCCAGCACCGCCTGGGGCAGATAATATAACAGGGGCGTGAGAAACAGCAGCACGATCACCACAACGGCTGAACTGATCACATTGGAAACACCGGTAACCGCACCGGCCTGCAAGTTGACGGCCGACCGGGAGAATGATCCGGATACCGCGTAGCTCTGGCTCATCGATCCAATGATATTGGCCAATCCCTGCCCGACCAGTTCCCGATCCGGATTGATGCGCTGACCGGTTTTCGCCGCCATAGCCTTGGCGATCGATATCGCCTCCATGAATCCCAGCAGGGAGATAATCATGGCCATCGTAGGCAGTTTCAACGCGATCGATGTATCCCACGGCGGCTGGCTAATGGCTGGAAGGCCACAAGGGATCTCCCCAACGACATTGCCTCCGGCACGCATGACAAGATGGTCCGGGTCGATCGGTCGATTGCCGACTTTCAAATAGCACTGGCAGAGGCTTTCCCGGTTACCTGCCCGCATGCTGTCGGTCGGATAGAAAACCGTATCGCCGGCGGCGGTTCTGACCATACAGAGACATTCATCACGTAGTTCCTTCCAGAGATCGCCAACCGCCTCTTTGGTTTGGGCGATTTCCAGATTTACCAGCTCGATTTCGTTCTCGAGGCGAATGGCCTCCGGCGTGCGTTCGTCCACTTCAGCCGTCAACTGCTCATATTGCGCATTCAGTTCGACTCGTTGTTCAGACCGTTTTGCCAGATCTTCCTGCGATTCATTGTAGGCCTCAATCAGGGAGCGGTATTCCGAATCCCGAATCTCCTCGATCTCGGCGGTGTGGTCTTTCTGGTAGCCAATGGCCCACGAAATGAATGTCGTGATTACAACAGCCACCAAAACATTGGGTATTCGCCGGTCGACTCGTCGCAAGACGATCATGACCGTAAAAGCCAAAACGGCGAAGCCAAAGGTCGGTCAGTGGATGTGTTCGACGGCGGCGACAATGACCCGCCATATGGTCTCGTAGTGGTGCTCGGCGTTGTCGACCGACACGCCGAATATCTTGGAAAGCTGGGAAGTCGCAATAATGATCGCAGCCGCATTGGTAAATCCGCCCACAACCGGATGGGAAAGGAAATTGACCACCAGCCCCAAACGGAGGACTCCCAGCAGAAACTGAAAGCCTCCCACCAGCAGGGCCAGGAGTATGGCATAGGCCACATACTGCTGGCTGCCCGCGGTCGCCAGCGGCTCCAGTGCCGTTGCCGTCATGAGCGATACGACTGCCACCGGACCGGTTGCCAGTTGGCGGCTGGAACCGAACAGCGCCGCCACCAGGGGTGGCAGGAAAGCAGCATAGAGACCGTAGTAAGCAGGTCTACTGCAAGCAATCCACAAAGCTGCACAGTCAGAAACCGAGAACCAGTCCATGTTACCCGGCCCCGGCTTGCCAATTAATAGAATCTTACTTCAAAAGTAACATTTTCTTCGTGAGCAATCGATCTTCCACCTGCAGGCGATAAAAGTAGACGCCGGTAGCTGCCTGCTGGTTGTTGTCGTCCCGGCCGTTCCAGGTAACCGAATATGAACCGGCTGACTTTTGCTCGTCTACAAGCGACACGACCTTCTGCCCGAGGAGGTTGAAAACGCTGATATTGACGTGGCATCGTACCGGAACTGAATAGTCAATAGTAGTCGACGGATTAAACGGATTTGGATAGTTTTGACCCAGTTCGTAAGTACCGGGCAATGCTCCTCTCCCTTGTTCATCTTCGACGTCGGTTGCTATATCAACCAGCAGCGAATCATCCGCAGTGCCATCCTGGTCGTTGTCTATCCGGACGTATATGCTGCTGTCTTCCAATCCCGTCCAGGGCGGATCAAATTGATGCGTTGAATTAGCTGAAAGAGGGATCGTGGTAAGCGACTGAGTGTAGGAGTCATCAGTGAGATCCGAGTACCACAGGATGAAGGTGTAGTTCTTGTCCTGTCCGAAATTCTCAATGGCTATTGTTCCGGACGAATCTATTTCGATACTGCTTGAATCGCCCTGAGCGTAAGCCAGCCCCTCAAGACGAACAAATCTTTCTTCGTCTCCCGCAGCGTGTATGCCCTTGATCGTTATATTCTTAACGGTGTTGTCCTGGTTTACGATATCAATTCCGGCTCCCAGGTACAAGACGTCCATTTGTGTGGAATCGGTGTTGCTGCGCTCATACGTATACACCGTTGAATTCGACTCAAGAGAGATCCTCGTACTGGCTTTTTGAAATTTCGTCAATTCAACACGGTAGTCGCCATCCGGAAGGAAGTAACCTCTTGGATAGTCATACTGGTAGTCCGTATCATCGGTCGTCATTGGGGACGCATCGGTAACTGTATTGACGGCCTCGTTGTTGAGCCATCCGATCTGGTTTCCCAGGCTGTCGGTTATCAGGATCTCTTCAGTCGCTGAGGTAAACAGAAGCAATCCACTCTCGGGATAGTCTTTCAACAACGTTGTTTTGCGGTCGTCGGTTGCCAACCCGGCGTACTCGGAAATCGGCAGTCGCGGAACAAATCGACCGGTCGAATCGGCAATGTTACCGGCCGGATACGACCAGGTGCCGTTAATGGAATCAACTCTAATATAGCGGCTCTTGCTGGATGACCTGTTGCTATCGTAAATAGACAGGTGGTAGATGCCGGACGAATCGGCAAAGGTTTTGATCGCATACGGAATAACATTGTGACCAACCGTCCTGAGAATGCTGTCGACCACGGTACCGGTAGAATCGGTTTTGTCTTTCCAGGATTTCCAGGAGAAACTGAGAGTCCGCGGATCACCGGAGGTTATGCCTTCGCGAATAGCCGCCACCGTCTGCATCGGGGTGTTGTCCCGGACTTCGCGGTTGTAGGCTGCATGCTTGCCACCTTGCTGATAAATCCAGTGTTTGTTGACCATGTTCCGAGAAAAAGTGCCCAAATCGAATTTGACCAGATAATCGTCGGGAATGAACAGGTTGGTATTGAACTCAACGTGTTCCCACCAGAGCAGAGCGGAGGTCGAGAAGCCCAGGCAACTTCCTCCCCACTTGGTCAACAGATTTTTCCAGCGCTCCATTGCCCTCGGGCGAACTCTTCCAGGCTCGGCATTGCGATAGCACCAGTCGTCTCCAAAAGCCGCCGCAAAAAGACTCCACGGCGGGAAGTTTTCGACGGAATCAGGCAGATCCTCATCCCGGAACCACGCCGGGTACGGGTAGTCCCGGGCTACGCTGTCGGGCCAGCAGTTGGCGCCGGTATTGCCAAAAGCCCAGGTGTGATAACCAGGGACAAACGGCTCCTGGTAAAACGGGCCGTCGAAGCGTCGCAACCAGGAAACCTCGTCAATCGGACCGGGTACGATATGAAAGGGCCAACTTAACCTCGATGCGCACGGGGCGTAAGTATCAGAAATCCTCATGCGACAATCGGAGACCGCAACATCCGGTACCAGCCAGGGGATTATTCCCAACTGTGCCTCTACATTTCCGGCGAGGGTCTGCCAGGTTTTGCCGCTGTCATAGGAAATTTCAAGATCGATCTCGTCGGCAGTGGTGGAAGATGCATCCCAAAGTATCTCATAGATCTCGTTTGCAATAAGGGTATCATCGTAATTTGGTTTTACAAACAGGCCGATGTTGGCATTTGAGCTGCGCAGTCCAGTCCAGATCGTAAAGGCGTTGGCCCGTTTATCTGCGGCAATCCCGAAATTCCCTCCTATAGCAAGCTTCGAACCATGCGCTGCAACCCCCTTGACATCACCACCAACGTTTTTCCCTCCAGCCAGATCGATCCACTCCGATCCATCCCAGCGCGCGATATTATCGACAGGCACAGGGTTCGCTTCATCGCCAACAAACTGGAGAGGTTCGCCGGTCAGGAAGAAATCGCAGCCGACCGTCAGCATGTTATTGACCCGGTTTGTGGCGACACCACCGGCATAGGCTTCCCAGAACCCGGGGCTTATCATCTGGCGCATCTCCGGGCGATCGATGAATCCGGCCACGACAATGTTACCGTTGGGTGCACGCTCCATCGCGTAAGGAATGCCGTCACCGATATCCGCACCACCCAGCGGATACCATTGATCGCCATCCCATCGGGCCACGCCGTTGCTGAAGTTGCCGTCCGCCGTTTCAAATGTACCGCAGACATAGACATCTTGCGACGTCTGATCAACAAACATGTCCCGGACATCTCCGACCACCGAGTTCTGCCCGCGCAGATCACCCACGGCTTCCCAGCCGGTACCGTTCCATTTGGCAACACCCGAGACCGCTGTCGCGCCGGCCGAATCGATACCACGTCCGCATACGTACAGGTTGCCGGCTGAGTCAAGCACCATCTCACTGAAAGTACCGTTCGGTATGCCGCCTCCAAGGTCGTGCCACTGACTGCCGTCCCACATGGCAACTCCATTTACCGGAACGCCGGAGGCGGAAGTGAGTGAATTCCCTGCTACATACACTGTGTCGTCTCTGGCTACTACATGAGCCAGTGGGCTGTCGACCCCGTCTCCCAGGCTCCACCATCGGTCACCATCCCATTTGGCCACGTTATCCGCGAGCCGACCGCCGGCATGATTGAATCTCCCTACTGCGTAGAAGTTGCCTCTGCCGTCCGAAGCTACGTCGTTTACCCCCGCGAGATACGGGCCTTCGAAAATAAGTCCATCACCGAGCGGATACCACCGTGCACTATTGTTTGAACTGATCTGAATAACATGGTTTACCATAGCGGAGTCGTCGATGTAATCGAAGTTACCGCCAATCGTATACCGTCCCTCATTCCAGCCGCTTATTGCATAGACTGCATCAGTCGAATCATAGAAATTTGGATTGAATTGTGACCAATAGTCAATGGACGGACTCCAGCGAGCAAGCGGACCGGTGTTCACTCCGTTAACCGAATCGAATTCACCGCCGATCAGAAGCTGATCTTCAGAGGAGTAGACCGGTTCCAAAGCAAAAACCGGCCCGTTCGTCCCCTGACCGGGTAACTCAAAGGTTGTGTCTGTGAAGTTGATGATAGCGATATTGGAGCAGTCTACCACGGCCACCGTGTCGTACGGGTTGACAATCTGGCCAAAGTCGCCGCCCACGGCGATCCGGTCCTTCCAATCTTCGTTGTTTTCGGTATAAATGACATTTACTCCCCCAAACGGAAATATGGGCATAGCCTCAAACTCGGAGGCATCAATATCATAGCGTACAATACACTCCGAGCCGATGGAATCTTCATAGGCGAAGTTGCCGCCGATATAAAGATGGTTTCCGTGCGCATCCGAGTACGCAAAGTCGTTAACGATCGGGTTGAATGAATCAAAACCGAATTCAAGTCCCGGAGGAGTGTCAAAACCGGTGTCTGGATCCCAGATAGTGAATGCTACCGGATCAGTAAAGCCCAACAACTGAAATTCCCCTCCAATATAGAGCTTCCCTTGATGCCAGAACAGCGCATTAACAGGACCGTCAATTCCGTCGGTCAGACCGCCCGAGAGTGTCTTCCAGTTGCCGTCTTTGTCCAGTCTCGCAATGTTATCGAAGATCGTGTCGGCTACGTTGAAAGTGAAATCACCGCCGATAAAAAGGCTGCCATCGGGGCCTTCGGCCAAGGCCCGGACCTCATCGCCCGACCCCTCCGGTCCCAGCTGGGTTCGTTGCCAGCTTCGATCCACTAGATCGAATATTACAAAATTGTGAGCTGTAAAAGTGCTGTGAGGCAAACCCGATATTTGCCCACCTATGACCAGTGAGTCTCCCCAGGATCCGATTGTCCGAACCGAACCGAAAATACCGGTGGGGCCAAAATTACCGGCCCAAAGCGAATCCTGGGCCTGGACGGGTTTGAAGACGCACAAACCTACCACAATTACGATCAGGGACAGTATTGGTCGTTTCATAATTTTGCAACATTTCGACAGAAGTTTAGGAGCATATACTTGAATGTAGGAATATAAGGTCTAAAATAACCGATTTTCCACCAAAGTCAATAACTGAATCGAAGTTATGGACACAAGCTTCCCTTGCGAGCAGACAGTTCAAGAGCGCCGTTTTTTGACGGTTTGACATTCCCGGATGACCGCTGAGAATGTAGAATCCGAGATGACTTTTTTGGGTCTGGCGGGCTTGA
>CAZTBP010000029.1:0-45634 GCA_964612145.1 uncultured Ignavibacteriales bacterium
CGGCGTTATAGCCGGTGTGGTGGACGTTCCCCTGGAACATTGTCCAGTCGGAGGCACTGCAAAATGAAGTTATAAGTAGCCCCCAAGTTAATAGCAGCTGGATAAGACGATTAGTACCATGAACAATCCGCAATACACGCATCGGCTCAATGACCTACTTTAACACGCCGAGTAACTCGACCAACATTATGAAAACAAGAGTAACGAGATAAGGTCTGTAATACCTCGCCCGGAAATCCGCCAAATGGACCTCCCAGAAATTCCAGATTCCATAGATTCTATGGCGGACGGTAGTAAAAGACAATTAGGCTCATCAGGACCCCAATCATCGATAGCCAATAGGAAGATTCAACTATTATGTGCCATGCTTCAGCTGAGACATTGGCAGCCACTGATGCTCGAATATGATCCTGGCGAATTTCGAAATATGTAAAACACAGGGATGCCGCAACTAACCCGTGAAACTTCCAATACCATTTGTCTCGCAATCTGTCGGCTTGTTGCAGTGAAACGTTCCTCTTCATACCTTATAATCCCTTACTTGCTACGATCCCAAATCCTTTTATAATGACGAAATTTCACAGCTGTCGTGATACCGTCAGTTCGATGATGCCAACAAAAAACACAAGGGGCAAATAGGGCCAAAGGTATTTCAATTTAAAATCTCCTCCGGAGATGCCAATCAGATTGCCAATACCGTACAAGTTGTGTCTTATATAAGCTAAAATCACAATACCAATGAGGATTGCAAGATTCCAGAGCCAGTAGGCTACGTCAACAAAATGCGTAACCGAAGACGGTAGCCCCAAACTATGAACAACAATCTCAAGGCGTGTAAAAAGGTATGCCATAAAGAATTGGAAAGAAACCACCAAGTGGAATCGGGGCCACCATCTATCCCGAAATGCGCCTTCTCCTGATTGATCAATATTGTCGCTAGTTTCGACTTTCATTGGCTAGAAACTCACCCTTTTATAGTATCTGAACTTCACAGCAGTTGTCCATCCGAGTCCCAAAGAAACGGAATGGAGAGCTCGCCCCCCATATCGTTATTCAAAGGAGCCTCGCCGCTGTACCGACGGGTGGCCCACACCTTGAGACGAGATCCCATCGAAAAACAACTCTCTGGGTGCCCCACCGCTTGGACGGGTGGCCCACGGCTTGCCGTGGGATCCTCTCCTATATAAACGCACTAAACTCAATTTCGTCCATCTCCAAGGGCGCGGGCCGCACGCCCCGATACCAATAGTAACTCGACCATCGCCAGGGTGCCCCACCGCTTGCGGTGGGATCGGTCCGAATAAATACTCACTCCCTCTCCATCACCACTCATGACACCTCCGTCTTCCAACCTGATATCTGCGCTCCTTCATGCTCACATCATGGAATATACCATCCATCCCCTCATCGGTCAACCACAAAATCAACAGCAAACCGATGCGAACCCCGCCACCGCGCCCCTGTGTGACACCCTGCCCCAGACAATGAATCGAAACAGGGGAGAGGAAACACCGATGCACACCAAAAGTACGAAACAAAGCCAAAGGGAAGTGACGAAACAAACCCAAATCCCCGCATCCCCTTGCCGCCCAACAAAAAAAGCGGCGGGCTGCACACCCGCCGCACAAAATCTATGCAATGTCACCATGATCGGAGTCGAAGGGCGACGTCTTTACCAAACAAAGCCAAACGCCCTACAACATCGGCAGATACTTCTCCGTCTCGAGCTGACTCACATGAATCCGATACTGCTCCCATTCGATCCGCTTGTTCTCGATCAGCTTGTCGAACACGTGATCGCCAAGCGTCTCGCGCATCAACGCCGAGCCCTCAAACAGGTCGATCGCGTTGTCCAACGAGGTCGGCAGGATACTGATATTCTTCTTCGCCTTCTGCTCATCGGTCATGTGATAGATGTTGTCCTCGATCGGATCGCCCAGTTCCAGCTTGTCATCGATACCCTTGAATCCGGCCGCAAGCATCGAGGCAAACACTAGATACGGGTTTGCCGCCGGATCTGGCGACCGAAGTTCCACGCGGGTCGCCCGATCCTTGCCCACCCGGTGGGCCGGGACACGGACCATGCTCGAACGGTTCCGCCGTCCCCAGCTGATATAAACCGGCGCCTCGTAGCCCGGCACCAGCCGCTTGTACGAGTTCACCCACTGGTTGGTGATCAGCGTAAACTCCGGGACATATTTGAGGATACCGGCCGTAAACCACCGGGCAGTATCCGACAGCCCATACTTGTCCTTGCTATCGGCAAAGATATTAGTGTCACCTTTGAACAGCGACATGTGACAGTGCATGCCCGAGCCGTTCTTCCCGAACATCGGCTTCGGCATAAACGTCGCATACAGGTTGTTCTGCAGCGCGACCTGCTTGACAATGAACTTGTATACCTGCGCGAAGTCGGCCATGACCAGCGCTTCCTGATACTTCAGGTCGATCTCGTGCTGCGACGGCGCCACTTCGTGATGCGAACACTCGACCGGGATATCCATCGCTTCCAGCGCATTGACCGTAGCTTTACGCACCTGCGAACCGCGGTCAACCGTGCCCATATCGAAATAGCCATCAAGATCGATCACTTCCGGGTACTTGTCGCTCTCGAAATAGAAGTACTCCAGCTCTGGCCCGATATAGTAGTTCCAGCCTCTTTCGGCTGCCTTCTTGAGCTGACGCCGCAAGACCCAGCGCGGATCACCGTCATACGGCGTTCCGTCCGGAAGAACGATATCGGCGAACATCAGCGCCACACGCTCACCAGAGATAGCCCATGGGATAATGCGGAAAGTTACCGGGTCCGGCATCGCCAGCAAATCCGATTCTTCGATCCGGGCAAAACCCTCGACCGAGGAGCCGTCAAACGGCTGGCCCTCTTCAAGCACCTGCTCGATTTCGGTCCGGGTGATCGACATTCCTTTGATCTTTCCGAGGATGTCGGTGAAACACAACCGAATATACCGGACCTGATTTTCATCGATCAACCTGAGGATTTCCTGCTTGTTTTTGGTCATGGCCTGTCTCCTTGGAACGTTGTCCGCTGTTCATCACCGTCAGCCCTCCCGCGAAAGTTGGTAATTAATACAGAACGGTGGGCAACACAATAAAAATATTGGGATAGCCCAAAGAAAAAAGAGAGACTTCTTGAATCTACTTTGTTCGCGACTTTGCTCGCAACCGGTCAATCAGCCTCACCGGCCGCGTCGCCCTCGCGAAGGGACAATTTCATGTCCAGGTGTTTGGGCCGCAACCGACGGTACTTCACGCCGGCCATGTCGAAAATGCGACGGGCCGCGACAAACACCGGCTCCTCGCGATACTTGTCCGTCAAATAGACGATTTCTTTAATGCCAACCTGCACAATCAATTTGGCGCACTCATTGCAAGGAAAAAGTGAAACATAGATCGAGGCGCTGTCAAGCTCCGCCTTGTTCGAGGCGTTGGTAATCGCGTTCATCTCCGCATGGCAGACATAGGGGTACTTCGTCGCCAGGAAATCGCCCTCTCGATCCCACGGCAACTCATCGTCGGAGCAGCCCACCGGGAATCCGTTGTAGCCGATACCGATAATATGCCGCTTGGTGTTGACAATACAGGCTCCTACCTGAGTGTTGGGGTCCTTGCTGCGAAGAGCGGAAAGCTGGGCCACCGCCATGAAATACTCTTCCCAGCTTATGTAGTCGGTGCGTTTGGATGTCATGGCCGAAAGTATAGCCCATTTGCCCTCCCGGAGCAAGCCTGTTTGAGGAAAGAACCAGATCGCTTCGTTGCCACGTTATCGCTTGCCGTCATCGTCGAAAGCCGGATAAATAAACCTTGTATTTATCCACAGCTGCCCTATATTAAAGCGAGGACAAAGAAAGCCTACTTTGTATCGTTTCTCCCGAAATGTCCTCCCAACACGCACTACAGCTTCATTGTTCGGCTCTCGTGACCTGAGTTCGGATAAAGCGACTTTACGTATAGATCACGCAAGATACAGGGAGGTACCCAGTGAGTACCGACATGTGGGCTATTGGTCTGATGGTTATCGGTCTCGTCGTGGCGGTCGCCGTCATCGGTGTCCTGCTGAGTTATGAACTCCGCAAGAAACGCGCCGCGCGCAAACAACCGATCGAAGAATAAGCGTCAACCCCGGTTTCGCTTCCGACCTTCAAGTATTTAGAATGCCAAGCCAATTCCACTGGCAACAAGCCAGCCGTTACCCTCGACGGGGTAGGCCAGGGTGCCCTCGTTGGCTATCCCGGAGGTCATCCGGTCAAAAGTCACATCCCGGTAGAGCACCTTTCCCACCAGGAAAAGTCGGTTAGGGAGTTGCACCTGCACGCCCGGTCCTGCGGCCAACCCGAACCCGGCAAATCTGGCCCGACACTCTGTCCCGGTTTCGGCCGAACAATAGGTCTTGTCTGCCGACAGCCACTCCAGCGACACCCCGCCGGTTGCGAAAAACTCCACCGGCCCGATTTGCGGCGCGAATACCTTTGCATCAATTCGCCCGCTCTGGAGCCGCCCGTCGCCGGCATACGTCAGGGTTCGACTGCGATGTTCCGTCTGGAAATAGCCCAGCTCGATCGCCACCAATCCGGTACGAATGCCGCCGGCAATTCCGAATCCGTCGCCGTCTTTGATCGACGGCACTCCGAAGTCACCATTGACCCACGACACTGTCCGGGCGCCGTCGAATTCATCGCCGACCGATGACTGCCCCCAGTACAACACGGCGTATTTTTCCAGCGACTGCCGCGCCGACGTTTCCTGGGCACTGGCCCCGGTGGACCACAGACACAATAGCAAAACAACGAGGTCAGCCAAGTACCTGAAAAGTAACTTGTGACTCAGCATAACGTCGCCTCCCGGACGGAGTTTTCCGAATGATGAGGATATATCTACTCGGAAGGGTATCCCTTCCTGTTATATCCATTATCGGATGCAGACGTTGTTGAGTTGGCCGTTGATGATTCGATCGATGACGCAGGACCGGTGACAGCGCATGTCTGTACCGAAGTTGCACAACCCCGGAGGTTGTAGCAGGTAAATCCGACCTGATGTCGTCTATACTTAATATAGTAGCTGGGATTGATATTTGCAAGGCGTTTGAGGTCCGCTCCGCTGATCAGTCCGCCATCTTCAACTCTCGAAAACCCGGACCGGTCATCCCTTCTGAGGGCTTGCTTCAGTCTCGACGTTGCCTATCTTAGCCGCATGCAGTTCCGTGACCTCACCGCAACACAAATCGCCGAGGCCGTTGTCAAAGGCAAGCGTTCGGCAGTTGACCTTGCCAAAGACTCGCTATCCCTGGCCAAATCCACGGGCAGGGATCTCGATGCCTTCATTACCATCTGTGACAAGCGCGCCGAATCACACGCCCGGGCAGTAGACACGACCATCAAAGGGGGAGACGGCGGCCACCTGCCGCTGGCTGGGGTCCCGATAGCAGTCAAAGACAACATTTGCATGCGCAACTGCCCGACCACGTGCGGCTCCCGTATGCTGGAGAGCTTTGAACCGCCCTATGATGCAACGGTCATCGACCAACTGGAAAGAGCAGGCGCAGTGATTATCGGCAAGACTAATCTAGATGAATTTGCGATGGGGTCCTCCAACGAGACTTCGTTCTTCGGACCGGTGAGGCATCCAGCAAGGGAGGAACTGGTCCCCGGCGGATCCTCCGGCGGTTCGGCCTCGGCTGTTGCCGCCGGGATTGTCCCGCTTGCGCTCGGCTCGGATACCGGCGGTTCAGTTCGTCAACCAGCCGCGTTCTGCGGGCTGTTTGGCCTGCGGCCCACATATGGCGCTGTCTCACGCTACGGCCTTGTCGCCTTTGCGTCATCGTTTGACCAGATCGGCCCGTTTGCCCGCACGACCGAGGACCTCGCCCGGCTCTACAGCGTCATCGCCGGCGGTGACCCAAACGATGCAACCTCGGTGGAGCATGAGCACCCCGAGTATCATCATCTCCTGAATGCCGAAAAGCCGCTCACCTTCGGTGTCCCGCGCGAGTACTTTGCCGACGGACTCGACCCCGAAATCGATGCCTGGGTCAAGATGGCAATTCATCATCTGCTTGAGGCGGGACACGAAGTGTGCGAAATCTCGCTGCCCCTGACCGACAAGGCTGTCGCTACCTACTACCTGATCGCCAATGCGGAAGCATCATCCAATCTCGCACGCTACGACGGCGTCCACTACGGACACCGTGCAGACGACCAGCCTGAACTGGCGCAGATGTACGAGCAATCGCGCTCGGAGGGTTTTGGCGCCGAGGTCAAGCGCCGTATCATGCTCGGTACCTACGCCCTTTCGTCCGGCTACTACGACAAATTCTACTATAAGGCGGCCCAGGTCCGTGAGTTGTTGCGGCGGGAATTCGATGACATTTTCAAGCAGGTCGACGTTCTTGTGACGCCCACGACTCCAACCCCGGCGTTTAACGCGGGGGAGAAAACCAGTGACCCGCTGGCGATGTATCTGTCCGATGTCTACACCGTGGCCGCCCCGCTGGCGGGGATACCGGCCCTGAATGTACCGTTCGGGCAATCATCCGACGGTCGCCCGATCGGGGTGCAGCTTATGGCCGACCGGTTCAACGAGACGTACCTGTTTCAACTATCGCACACGCTGGAGTATATGAGGTAACCTGTGCCGCACGTTCCCCTCGGCGATTTTCGTTTTTACTACGAAGAGCACGGTTTCGGTACTCCGGTCGTGTTCCTTCATGGCTTCACCCTCGACCACCGCCAATGGTCGCAGGCAGGGCCTGCAGCCGTTCATGCAGGGTACCGTGCCATACTTGTAGATGCCCGGGGCCACGGGCTTTCCGATGCGCCCGAGACGGGCTACAACCGGGCGCATCGGGTCGACGATTTGACGAAGTTCGTCGAGTCTTTAGATCTTCCACCGTTCCACCTGGTCGGGCTCTCAATGGGCGGCTCAACCGCAATAGCCTATGCCTTCGAGCATCAGGATCGACTCCGATCACTCACGCTGGTGTCCTCCAGCGCCGCCGGCTGGAATGTCGGCAAAAAGATGAAGCGAGTGGAGCAGCAAGCGAAGGAACGACAGCCAGACGCGGGTGAGAAAAGCCTCGAAGAAATCCGTCGAAAATGGATAAACTACTCACTTGCCTTCTTCGAGAAGACCGGCAAGGAGGTGCCCGACCTGCTGATTACGATGATGAAGGAACACTCCGGCGCGCCCTGGATGGATCTGCGCCGCCACAACTATCCTGATCCAGGCGTGGACCTTGAACGCGTGCACACGATCAAAGTCCCGACTCTCATTCTGGCCGGCGATCAGGACAAGATTTTCTCGGCGCTGGCGGTGGAGCTTGATAAGCGCATCGCCGACAGCCGGTTGAAAATCTACGAAGACACCGGTCACATGCTCAATATGGAGCGTCCCGAACAGTTCAACCGTGATTTGCTGGAGTTCCTAAATGAGGTCGATTCAGTCGGTGCTTGATCCGGGCGATACCGATTGACACCGCCTTCCAATAAGCTATATTCCATTTCTCTATGACAAACGCGGCGGCCAAATACAGGGAGTACGAGCCCGTTATCGGGCTGGAAGTTCACGCTCAACTGCTCACACAGTCTAAAATGTTCTGTGGCTGCCGCACTACATTCGGCGCTGAACCCAACTCACTGACATGTCCGGTTTGTCTCGGCCTGCCCGGCGCCCTGCCGACAATAAACAGGACAGCCGTCGAATTCGCCGTCCAAGCGATTGCGGCGGTGGGCGGCAGAGTCAACGAGCGGTCGGTCTTCGCCCGCAAAAACTACTTTTATCCGGATCTTCCCAAGGGCTATCAGATCTCGCAATTGAATGAACCCATAGGCGAAGGCGGAGAGATCCGGTTCGTCCTTCCGGACCAAAAGCCGCAATACTGCCGACTAATCCGCATCCATCTTGAAGAAGACGCCGGAAAGTCGATTCATCCGGAGGCGGGTGAATCACACACCAAAATCGACCTGAACCGCTGCGGCACACCGCTGATTGAGATTGTCACCGCCCCGGACCTTCGCAGTCCCGAGGCGGCGTATGCTTACCTGCTCAAGTTGAAGCAGCTCTTGCAGTATCTCGACATCTGCTCCGGCGACATGGAAAAGGGGCACCTTCGGTGCGACGCCAACGTGTCGGTCCGGCTTCGTGGAGAAACCGAGTTCGGAACCCGAACCGAGATTAAAAATATGAACAGCTTTAAAGCCGTCCGGAAGGCGCTTGTTTTTGAGATAAACCGCCAGGAGGCGGTCCTGTCCGACGGTGGCAAGGTTGAGCAGGCGACGCTGCTGTGGGATGAAACCAGCAACATCGCTGAACCGATGCGCAATAAAGAAGAGTCACCGGACTATCGCTATTTCCCGGAGCCGGACCTCCCGCCGCTGGAGATTGATCCGGAGTGGATCAAACAAGTGATTGCCGGCCTTCCCGAACTTCCTGATCAGCGCCGGAATCGGTTTGTCAGACAGTACGCAGTGCGCGACTACGATGCCGTCATTTTGACCGATAGTCGCGATCTTGCCGACTATTTTGAGAGTGTCATGGAGCTATTCGATGACGGCCGCATTGCGGCGAATTTCATGCTTACCGAAATGCTTGGCTATCTCAAAAAAACCAACGTCGCTATCACCGACATCGGTCTCAGCGCTGATTCCATCGCAGGCCTGCTGTCTGCCGTCAAAGACGGTCACATTTCCGGCAGCGCAGCAAAGACAGTCTTCCGGGAGATGGCCCAGTCCGGTGAACCGGCGTCGGTCGTGATTGACCGTCTCGGAATCAGCCAGATATCCGACCGAACCCAACTGGAGGAAATCGTCGGAAAAGTGATCACGAAAAGTCCAGCACAGGTCGAGCAGTTTCGGGCGGGGAAGGAAGCGTTGTTCGGGTATTTTGTGGGTCAGGTGATGAGAGCTACCGGCGGGCGGGCTAATCCGAGCGTAGTCAATGAGATTCTTACAGAAAGATTGACGGGGTGAGGTCATGACAGAAAACAAACCGCGCATAGCAGTCTTCATATCCGGTGGCGGCACCAACCTGCAATCGCTTATCAATGCTACCAAAGCGGGTATTCTCAAGGCCGAGATTGTGCTGGTCGTTTCCAACATGCGCAAAGCATACGGCCTCGAACGGGCCCGCAAGTCCGGGATCGCGACCTTTGTCTACAAGGAAAAGCAGTACGAGTCACTGGCCGAAGCGCACGACGCCCTCCTGGCAGAGTTAGCTTCACACGAAATTGAGTATATCGCACTGGCCGGTTTCCTGAAACTGATGCCCAAAAAGATTGTTCAGACATATCATGATAAGATTGTCAACATCCACCCGGCGCTGCTTCCAAAATACGGCGGTAAGGGGATGTATGGTCACCATGTGCATGAAGCGGTAATCGCGAACAACGAGCAGGAGTCAGGCCTGACCATTCACCTGGTCGACGAGGTTTACGATAACGGCAGGATCCTGCACCAGGTGAGAGTACCGGTACAAAGCAATGACACGCCCGAAACACTCGCGGCCCGGGTGCTTGAACAGGAGCACAAGTGGTATCCGCGAGTACTGGACAAGTACATAAAAGAAACCCGTTGGAGATAGCATGGACAGAGTTGTTTTTGAAACGGATATCAATGAATATCCCCTGATGCGGCGCGGCAAAGTCCGCGACATATACGATCTCGGTGACCGGTTGCTGTTTGTCGCCAGCGACCGAATCAGTGCGTTCGATGTCGTCCTGCCCGACCCGGTCCCCGGCAAGGGACGCGTGTTGACCCAAATGTCACTTTTCTGGTTTGATTTTCTCAAAGATGTTGTCGACAATCATCTGATCACTGCCAATGTCGACGAGTACCCGGACGACCTCAAGCAGTATCGTGATCAGCTCGAGGGACGCTCGATGATCGTGACCAAGGCCGACCGAATCGATGCCGAGTGTATCGTGCGCGGCTATATCTCCGGCTCGATGTGGAAAGAGCTCAAGGCAGCCCGGAAGGACGGCTCCAATGTGGTTCACGGTTTTGAATTCCCGCCGGACCTCAGCGAATCACAGAAACTGCCGAAGCCGATTTTTACACCATCCACCAAAGCCGACGACGGCCACGACGCCAATATCAGCTATAAAGAACTCGAACAGGTGATTGGTGAAGAAACGGCCAAATTGTGTCGCGACAAGTCGCTGGAGATCTATACTAAAGCGGCCGACTATGCCTCAACCAAAGGCATCATCATTGCCGATACGAAATTCGAATTTGGCTACAAAGACGGTAAGTTCATTCTGATCGATGAAGTCCTGTCGCCGGATTCAAGCCGTTTCTGGCCGGTCGATCAGTATGAAGTCGGAAAATCGCAACCATCGTTTGACAAACAGCCGATTCGTGATTATCTCGACAACCTCGATTGGAACAAAAAGCCGCCGGCGCCGAAACTTCCGGACGAAGTCGCGCAGGCTTCCGCCGACCGGTACCGCGAGGCCCAGCGACTGCTGACCGGTGAGTGATGACCGTCAGGCGCCCAGTCGCACCTGAAAGTGAAAACAGGGGAAAGGACGTAATGGACAATACGGTGAAAATCAAGCGCGCACTCATATCAGTTTCCGACAAGACCGGTATCGATAAACTGGCTGCCGATCTCGAAGAGATGGGGGTGGAGATACTCTCAACCGGGGGGACCCTCAAAGCGATAAAAGAAGCTGGCGCCCATCCGGTGTCGGTGTCCGCGTTCACCGGTTCGCCGGAAATCCTCGGCGGCCGTGTGAAGACACTGCACCCGAGAATTCACGCCGCCCTGCTGGCTCGCCGCGACAACGAGAGCGACATGGAAACGATGACCGGCGAAGATTTCAAACTGATCGACCTGGTTGTGGTAAACCTGTATCCGTTCGAGGAGACGGTAGCCAAAGGTGACGCTACCGACGCTGAAATTATCGAGAAAATCGATATCGGCGGGCCGACCATGGTTCGTGCGGCGGCCAAGAATCATACTTCCGTGACCGTGGTCGTGGATCCCTCGGATTACAAGCGCCTGGTAAAGGAGATGAAAGAGAACGACGGCGCGACAACACCGGAGTTCCGTCGCCATTGCGCGGCCAAGGCGTTCGCCTTGACCTCACGCTACGACACCGCCATTTCGCGCTATTTCCTGGCCGAACAAGAGGGCACCGACGAGGTCGAGAAGTTTCCGCAGAAATACGAACCGGGATACACGTTCCGTTCCGCACTGCGCTACGGTGAAAACCCGCACCAGAGCGCGGCTGTATATATTGCCGATGAGTACCGGGGTCCGACACTCCTGGACGCCGAGGTGCTCGCCGGGAAAGAACTGTCGTTTAACAACTACGGCGATCTCGACGCCTGCCTTGACATGATCCTCGATTTCAAGGAACCGTTCGCCTGCGTGCTAAAACACGCCAACCCGTGCGGTGCGGCGGTCGGAGAAACAATAGCCGAGGCATACAAAGATGCCTACGAGAGTGACCCGCTCTCGGCGTTTGGTTCGATTATCGGACTGAATCGCGAAGTCGATATCGAATGCGCCGAACTGCTGCACGAAACGCCGTTTGTAGAGTGCATGATCGCAGCGTCATTTACCGACGAGGCATTCAAACTCCTGAAAAAGAAGAAGGCCCGCCGGCTGTTGGCGTTGTCGTCGATCACCCAGGGATGGCCGAAAGGACAGCTGGTCAGCAAGTTCATCCGAGGCGGCCTGCTGCTCCAAAATACCGATGACCTCGAAACGAATCCCAACGAACTCAAGGTCGTGACCAGGCGCGAACCGACCGACGAGGAACTCAAGTCGCTGCTGTTTGCGTGGAAGGTCGTCAAGCACACCAAAAGCAATGCGATCGTGCTGGTGAAAGGGAATGCTACAGTCGGAATCGGTATGGGCCAGACCTCGCGCGTTGATTCGGGCTTCATGGCGGTCAAGCGCGCCGGTGATCGGGCCAAGGGTTCGGTCATGGCCTCCGATGCGTTTTTCCCGATGCCCGATGGTGTCGAGGTCGGGACCGATGCCGGCGTGACGGCGATCATCCAGCCGGGTGGATCCAAGGGCGACGAGCAGGCGATCGAGGCAGCCGATAAGGCCGGCGCGGCGATGGTCTTCACGGGCCACCGGCACTTCAAGCACTAGCTGACACAGTTCAGATTTCGATATTCAGCGCCGGGCGGTTGTGCCCGGCGCCTGCCCTAAATCTTCTTGACAACAGATGTCACTCATTCCCTTATTATCCCTTGAGCGTACGTGCAAGAGAAAACGCGGCATCACCTGAGTTTGGCATCATCGAATTCGATTTCAATCGACCGCCGGATTGCAAACGGGGCTTCCTCGTCGGACAGCCTCGCACCATTACCATGAGGTACGCGCCGGAACGAACCGGACTACTCGGATTTCAAGGGAATTGTATGCATCCGCCGGGTAAAGCATTAAACCATCGAAGGAGGTGAGAACGAGTGGGCAAACTGCGTCAGATCAAAGGACTGATCCTGATCTTTGCCATCGTCGCGCTGTTTTCCGGCGCACTGACAACGGCCTTTACCGAGGACGCCCAGGCAGCGAAGAAATGCTGCTGGTGGGTGATGGTCTGCACCATTGAGGAGCCGATCGTTTGCTGGGAAGAGTGCATCTGGATGCCATGTAATTAGCCGGCACTAATGCCGGCGACGCTCAGGGGCTCTCCTGTCACCAGGCGGGGAATCCCCGAGATTCAGGCGCGGCGTCGGGACGGTTGTCCCGGCGCCGTTTATTTACGGCCACGATCTCTGGAACTCGTCGGCCTCAGATTGGTTTAACCGAGACTATTGTTGACCGGTGCTCTGGACGGAGGACCAACCTGTCGGAGCGGATCTTGCGCGACACTTTTAGTGGCTGTCGCAAGTGCTTGCAGGAACTATTAATAGCCTGCAACCCCGCTGTTTTTGCGGCTTTGCGGGAAATAGTCTTTGCAAAACCGCTTTGTTGAGTTTATCTTGGTGAGTGAAGCTGACAAGGGCTTTCAGAATTGAAAGGTTGCGATGCGTAACAGGATTCTTGAGATTGTCGTTTTCTTGATCGACTTTATGCAGGGCAACAGGGGCAACCTGAGCGGTTCTGATGATCTCTCTTCGGTCCTCGAGGCCGAAGGGTACTCTGAAGACGAAATCTCCACTGCATATTCATGGCTTCTCCAGCGTTTTGACAACGCCCCGGAACAATATTTTTCCGAAATCCCCATCATGAATGCCTCGACTAGGATTCTGACTCCGACCGAGCGGGTCCAACTGACTCCGGAAGCCCAGGGATTTGTGAGGAAGCTGGTGAACCTGTCGCTGGTTGACACCGAGCAGCTGGAAGCGATCATGGAGCGGGTCGCAGTATTTGGCACGAAGTCAGTCTCGATTGATCAAATCAAACTGATCGCGTCATCAGTCGTGCTGACGGACTACGATGATCTCGATGAAATCGGTCTGGCCGATATCTCCCTCGATCGGTCCCTGCACGTTAACTAACTCATGTCATTGGAAGAAAAGAAAATCCTGGTCGGCCTGACCGGCGGTATCGCTTGCTATAAGGTGCCATACTTGGTACGCGCGTTGCGCAAAGCCGGAGCTGACGTGCAGATCGTCATGACCAAAGCCGCGACCGAGTTTATCACGCCCCTGACAATGGAAACCGTTTCCGAGCAGGAGGTTGCGGTCGAGATGTTTGAGCACGGAAAGTATATCGCCACGCGGCATATTGATCTGGCCCAGTGGCCGGATTTAATTGTTATTGCCCCGGCAACGGCCAATTTCATTGGCAAAGCAAACTCAGGTATCTCGGATGACCTCCTTACGACAGTTGTGTGCGCCACCAATAAGCCGGTCATGATGGCTCCGGCAATGAACCCGCAGATGTGGCGCAACCCGGTCACCCAGCGGAATTTCAAGGCGCTGCTGGCACTGGGCTTTCGATCCGTTGATCCGGTCGAGGGGCAAATGGCCTGCGATGATTACGGTGTCGGGCGGATGGCCGAGCCGGAAGTGATCTTTGAGCATATCGAAAAGTTTTTTGCTAACAGCGTAAAAAAAAAGTCCTCGAAAACCGTAAAATCGTCGTAACCGCCGGTCCCACCTGCGAGGCAATTGATCCCGTTCGCTACATCACCAACCGTTCTTCCGGCCGCATGGGATACGCTATCGCACGCGCGGCTGCCAATCTTGGCGCCGAGACGATTCTGATCTCCGGCCCGACTGCGCTTCCGCCGCCAGAGAGCGTTCGATTTGTCTCCGTAGAATCGACCCGTGACCTGCACGAGGCCGTGCGGGAGCACTTCGACGGCTGCGACTGCCTGATAATGTCGGCGGCCCCATCGGATTACCGTCCGGTGGAACCTTCCGAGACCAAGCTCAAGCGAACCGGCGAGTTATCGCTGAAACTGAAGCCGACAGTCGATATTCTCAGGGACATCGCGCCGTCGAAACGCAACGGGCAGATTGTTGTCGGGTTTGCCCTGGAAACTAACAACGGGATCGAAAACGCCCGCAAGAAGCTCATAGAAAAGCAACTCGACCTGATTGTACTCAACCAGCCGGGGAAAGACAGCGGGTTTGGAGTGACTACCAACCGGGTCACCCTTCTGCGTCCCGATAGCGAGCCGGATGAGTGGCCACTGCTGGACAAAGGCGAGGTCGCGCGGCGGCTGATGGAGGCGGTCGCGGAACTTCTGGGTTGACCGTTCTCCTTATTTGTTGATTCATCGCATTTCAGACATTACCTTGGTCCGTCTGGAGATTACCACACTATGAGAGACAAACCGCAAACAATTCAGGGAATGCTGGCCGCCGCCCTTCAGGCGCAGGTCGATCTGGGTTTGAATGACATGATTGTCAATCGGGCCGAGCTGGAGGCTATGGCCGAGGCGCTGGCGGAGCAGTCTCCCGCAACAGAGAGCGCACCTGGTGTCGATGACAACGCCGAGGCCTGGGTTCAAAACATGGATTCGCTGCAAAAAGCCCCCGGCGTCCCGAGCCTGCTCGATGAAGTGCCCACCGAGATGCCCCAGCCGCAGTACGAGTCGCTCGAGGCGCACTTCAAAGCGATCTGCGAGTGCACGAAGTGTCCGCTGGCGGAGACTCGCACCAAGTTTGTTTACGGTGCCGGCAACTCCGAGGCTGACCTGATGTTCATTGGCGAGGGACCGGGGCGTGACGAAGACCTCCAGGGAGAGCCGTTTGTCGGCAAGGCCGGCCAGCTGCTCAATAAGATTATCGCGGCGATGGATCTCAAGCGCGAGGACGTCTATATCGCGAACATGGTCAAGTGCCGCCCGCCAAACAATCGTGACCCGCTTCCTGAAGAAATGGCTGAGTGTTTTCCGTATCTTAAAGAGCAGGTGCGGCTGGTGCGGCCCAAAGCGATTTGCTGTCTCGGGCGCATAGCTGGACAGGCGCTGCTGAACACAAAGACTCCGCTCGGGCGGCTCCGGCAGCGGTGGCACGAGTTCGAGGGCGTGCCGGTACTGGTAACCTACCATCCGGCGGCATTGCTGCGGTTCCCGGCCTACAAACGCGACACCTGGGAAGATATGAAACTGGTCATGGCTAAGCTGGCGGATGAGAAAGATAATTGATGGCATACCGGACCCAGGAAGATCGTAAGATTGAAAAGCTTCAGCCGCCGCAGTCGGTGGAGACGGAGCGCTCGCTGCTTGGCGCTATCCTGAAAGACAGTGGCGCTCTAAATGAAGTAGTCGACATTCTTGACGACGAGGCCGCGTTCTATTCGCCGAAGCACCGCGTCCTCTATAGGGGCATCCTTAACTTGTACGGTCGACACGAGCCTGCTGATATCACGACCGTTGTCGCTCATCTTTCCGATAACAAGCAGCTCGAAAAAGTCGGCGGCCGCCTGTATCTCGTCGAATTGGTCGAGGATGTTGCCTCGACCGCCAATGTCACAAAATACGCTGATATCGTTCTGGAAAAGTATCTCCTGCGGCGGCTGATTGAGACCTCAAACGAAATCGCGCGCAGCTGCTATAGTTCTGAAGACACCGTGGACTCGCTGCTCAACTCCGCCGAGTCCAATATCTTTCTGCTGTCGGAAAAGCGGTTTCGCAAAGGGTTCTCTTCGATTAAAGACCTGCTTCCGACAACGTTCGAAGAAATCGACCGTCTCCAGACTGATGACAGCAGCCTGGTCGGTATCAAGTCCGGCTTTGACAAGTTCGACGAGATGACCAACGGGCTGCACAAAGGTGACTTAGTCATTGTCGCCGGTCGTCCGTCGATGGGAAAGTCGGCCTTTGCCATGAATCTCGCGGAGCATGTCGCGATCAATCTGAAGAAGGCGGTTGGTGTTTTTTCGATTGAGATGTCCAAGGAACAGCTCGCCCTGCGTATGCTCTGCGGACGTGCGCGGATTTCTCAGCAACGGCTCCGTGCCCGCAAACTGCGCGATGAGGAATGGGCCAACCTGACTATCGCGGGTGGACCGCTGCAGGAAGCGCCAATTTATATCGATGACTCCCCGACGCTGACATCGCTGGATATGATGGCCAAAGCGCGGCGGCTCAAGGCGCAGCTGGCCGAGGGTGCGCATCCACTCGGACTGCTCGTGGTTGACTACCTGCAAATGATGCATGCTTCCGGACGGTTCGAAAACCGTCAGCAGGAAATGGCGAGTATTTCACGCGCCATGAAAATCGTGGCGAAAGAACTGGAGGTCCCGGTGATCGCCTGCTCACAGCTCTCGCGACTGGTCGAGCAGCGCGGCGGAGACAAGCGGCCCCAGCTTTCCGACCTTCGAGAATCCGGGGCAATTGAGCAGGACGCCGATGTCGTCGCGTTCATTTACCGCGCCGAGCACTACATGGCGCATGTTGAAAAAAATGAACCGAAGTACCAGGAGGTCGAGGGCAAAGCGGAGGTCATTATCGCCAAGCAGCGCAACGGCCCGACCGGGATAGTGCACCTTACCTTCCTGAAGGAGTACGCCCGCTTCGAGAACCAGGCGCCTCAACATCGAGAAATCCCGCCCGGTGTGGACCCGGTCAGCGGTGGCGATACACCTTTCTAAAGGAGCAGCATGAACGTCGGACTGACATTACTCGGCCGCCGTGGTGTGGAATTCGTGAACGAAGTCGGCAGCATTGCGCTGATGCTCGGCAAGTTTATTGTTTCCCTGAAAGATGTTCACCGCACTATCCGGCCGCTGATCGAACAAGTCTATACGCTCGGCGTGCGTTCTCTCCCGTTGATTATTATAATCTCGATTTTTGTGGGGGCGGTATCGGCCTGGCAGGCGGCCTACCAGTTCAAATTCATCGGGGCGCCTTTACGCTATCTGGGCCAGGCAGTCGGAAAGGCGGTGGTTATCGAGTTGGCTCCAGTGCTTTCCGCAATCGTGATTGCAGGGCGGGTTGGGGCCGGCATTACGGCGGAGCTTGGTACCATGCGGGTGACTGAGCAAATCGATGCGCTCGAATCGATGGGCATCAACTCCATTCGTTACCTGGTACAGCCGAGGATCCTCGCCTGTACCTTCATGGTTCCGTTTTTGGTTGTTTTTGCCAACGCCATTGCAATCCTCGGTGGCCTGCTGGTTACGATAATCGGGGTCGATGTTTCGCCGGAGACCTTCCTCAACGGCTTTCGGGCAACCTTTAAGTTGCAGGACTTCATTAACGGCGAGACCAAGGCGATGGTGTTCGGGTTCTTGATCGGCCTTATCGGGTGCTACCAGGGGTTCAACTCACAAGGCGGCGCTCAGGGTGTCGGCAAGGCCACGACCACCTCGGTGGTCGTGTCTTCGGTGATGATTCTGATTTTCAACTTCTTCTTCGCTGTCCTGTTGTTCAGGCTATAGTGATGAGTGACAAGAGCATTAAAATCGAGAACCTGTACAAGTCATTCGACGAGCAGCGTGTGCTCAGCGGGGTTAGTCTAACGATTCCGGCTGGAGAGACCGTCGCGATTATCGGCCGATCCGGCACCGGCAAATCCGTCCTGCTCAAGCACATAATTCGGCTGCTGGAACCGGATGCCGGGCGTGTCCTGTTCCACGGCAAAGATATCGCCCTGATGAACTATAAGCAGTTGGTTGAAGTCAGGCGCAAGGTCGGCATGTTGTTCCAGTCAGCGGCACTGTTTGACTCGCTCACGGTGGCGGAGAATGTCGGTCTCGGTCTGCGTGAATCGCGACAGTACTCACAGAAAGAAATTGAGCGGAAAGTGGCCGAGAAGCTCGAAATGGTAGATCTCGAAGGCGCCGAGGACAAACTCCCGTCGGAGCTCTCCGGGGGAATGCGCAAGCGCGTCGGATTGGCCCGCGCCATTGCCAGTGATCCAGAGGTCCTCCTTTATGACGAACCAACTACCGGGCTGGACCCGATCACAGCCGACATGATCGACGAGATGATCCAGCGTCTCAACGATAACCTTTCCGTGACTTCAGTCGTCGTTACGCACGATATGAAATCGGCGTTTCGCATCGCGCGACGGTTCGTCATGCTGCACGAGGGTAACGTACACTTTGACGGCTCCCCTGAGGAGTTGAACAAGTCCGAGGATGAGATCGTCCAGCAATTTATCGAGGGGATCCAGCGCGGTCCGGTAAGACCCTGATATGGCTACCAAACGCAAAACCAGAACCGCATTCTTCTGCACCCAGTGCGGGTCCGAGCACGCCCGCTGGCAGGGCCAGTGCCGCGAGTGCGACGCCTGGAACACGCTGGTCGAAGAGAAAATCACCAAACCGGCCGCCGGTCACGCCCGACCGGTCGGCACCTCACTTGAGCCGCAGAAGCTGCCCGAGATCAATGTCGATCCGGGAATAGGGCATGTGTCCGGCATTGCCGAATTTGATCGAGTGATCGGCGGGAGACTGCTTCCCGGTATGTCGGTGCTTATCGGCGGTGAGCCGGGAATCGGCAAGTCGACCCTGCTGCTGCAGGTGGCGGAAGCCTACTCGCGCCAGGGGTTGAATGTTATTTATGTGACCGGCGAGGAATCGCTCAGCCAGATTCGGCTGCGGGCCGAACGGCTCGGAGCGGTCGGTGAGAATATCACTGCAGTCAACGCCAATTCTCTGGAGGAAATCACGGAACTGGTTGCTACCGGTGAGTATCAACTGGTCCTTATTGACTCCATCCAGACAATGTCCTCCGAACAGTTTGACTCTCCGCCGGGAACCGTGGCGCAGGTGCGGGAAACGGCGCATCGGCTGATCATGCTGGCCCGACTCAAGGAATTTGCACTCTTTCTGGTTGGACATGTCACCAAGGAAGGGATGGTGGCCGGTCCCAAGGTTCTCGAGCACATGGTCGACACCGTAATCTATTTCGAGGGGGACAGCACCCATCTGTATCGCATGCTGCGTGTCACCAAGAACCGCTTCGGTTCGGTGGCCGAGATCGGGCTGTTTGAAATGCAGAGCAAAGGACTAATCGAAGTCACCAATCCGTCTTCGCTTTTCTTGTCTAATCGCGCCGATGACCATCGGACCGGGTCCGTCGTGGCCGGAGTCTGCGAGGGGCAGCGCCCCATCCTGGTAGAGATCCAGGCGCTTGTGACCGCGGCCAACTACGGCAACCCGCAGCGTGTGGCCGGTGGAATCGACAACAAGCGCCTTGCCCTGCTGCTGGCTATTCTGGAAAAAAAGGCGGGCTATCCAATGGGGACCAACGATGTCTTCGTCTCGATCGCCGGCGGTCTGCGGCTCAGCGAACCGGCCCTCGACCTCCCGATGCTGATCGCAATCGCCTCGTCGCTGCAGAACCGTCCGGTCGATCCGACAGCCCTTGTGGTCGGCGAGGTCGGACTATCCGGTGAGGTGCGTGGCGTAACAATGATCGACCGGCGCCTGGTCGAGGCGGCCAAGATGGGGTTCAAGTCGGCCGTTATCCCCGAGGTGAACGCGTCGCAGGTCAAAGACAGCGGCCTGCAGGTGTCCGGCGTGGCAACGCTTGAGGCGGCAATTGAGGTTCTTCTGGGGTAGATTGTGGCCGCCCGTATTTACTCGCACAAGATCAGCGACAAAACCGCCCGACGTGGTGAAGTCACCACTCCCCACGGCAGCTTCCAAACCCCGGCCTTCATGCCGGTCGGGACCTCCGGGGCGGTCAAAGCCCTGACCTCGGAGCACCTCGAACAAACCGGCGCCGAGATCATTCTCGGCAACACCTATCACCTGTACTTGCGGCCGGGGACCGAAATCATCAAATCGCAGGGTGGGCTGGCAAAGTTCAACGGCTGGCACAAACCAACCCTGACCGACAGCGGCGGCTACCAAGTCTTCTCGCTCAAGGACCGGTTGAAGATATCCGATGAGGGTGTCGAGTTCCGGTCACATCACGATGGCTCCAGACACATGTTCACACCGGAACGAGTGATGGAGATCCAGCACGATATCGGCGCCGACATTATCATGGCCTTTGACCAGTGCGTACCGTATCCGGCGGACACAAGTCTCGCCGCCGAAGGGGGCCGTCGGACCTACGATTGGGCCCAGCGGTGCATCCAGACCCACAACCGGCTGGCGGCAGACAAAGAGCATCCGCCGTTTCTATTTGGGATCGTGCAGGGCGGCGTCTACACCGATCTTCGTACCCAATCAGCCGAGCAGATTGTCTCCCTCGATTTGCCCGGTGTGGCTATCGGCGGACTCTCGGTAGGGGAGAGCAAGGAGGAGATGGAAACGATGCTGGCCCATACGATCCAATACCTGCCGGAGGACCGTCCGAGGTACCTGATGGGGGTGGGCTATCCTGAGGATATCCTGATGGCGGTATCGTACGGTATTGACATGTTCGATTGCGTCCTCCCGACCCGCAACGCTCGTACCGGCAATGTCTTCACATCGGTGGGGCAAATCACCTACCGCAATGCCGACTACGCCGACGATGACCGTCCGCTCGACCCCAACTGCGAGTGCTTCGTCTGTCGGCGCTATAGCCGCGCCTATATCCGACATTTGTATAATCAGTCCGAGATCACCGGAATGGTTCTTGCATCGTACCACTCGGTGTACTTCTATCAGCAGTTAATGCGGGAGATTCGCACGGCGATCGAGGCGGGAGAGTTTGAGGCTTTTCGGAAAGGTTTCCTGGAACGCTATACGGGCGGAGAAACTTAGACGACACTCAATTACTCAGCGGCAGCACAAATCCCACCGTCATCCGGACATCATGCAGTTTCACCCGCTCGGTCGATTCCTTAAACTGATTGGCCGACACCCGCGAGGTCCGAACAATATTCGGGCGGATCTCCGACACAGCCAACTCCAGTGAAATCAGTTTATCGAATCGCAGCCCCATAAGCAGTCGTCCGCCGATGCCGATCTGCATGTCAACATCGGTGATTTGCTCGTTAACAAAAAGTGAGTCTGCGACGCTCGATTCCAGCGAGATGAAGCCTCTATGAAGCAGGACCCCCACCCCGAAATAGCCGGTGAGTTTGTCGGTCCCTCGGTAATAAAGCCCCTCAATAGCCAGAGCCGCCGCGTGAATGTTGCCATCGGACATGTTCCGGTCATCGATCTGGCTGAAACTATACTCAGCCGATCCGCGCAGTACCCACGGATGCCGGAGCAGCAGTTCGTATTTTCCGGTGAATTCGACGCCCGGACGTGAGACCTTGTTGGGGCCGGTCAGCCCCACTGTCAGATGCATGTTGGTGCTGGCCAGCGTGTCCTGTTCGATCGGATTTATGGGGAACATCGGAGCGGCAAGCCAGGCTGCGACAATGAGAGCGAGCACGGGGATATCCTCAAAATTGCGGTTCTATAAATAATAACGCAGGATCCGGCCCAAAAGTCCAAACAAATGTAGTTTTGACCCGGAAGAGTGGACAAGGGCAGTCTTTGCGATTTTGTTGTCTTGAACATTCGACGGCCATTTTTGTTCGGCTTATAAGGCTCTTGAGAAAAGCATGTAATTCGTTGTGGCACATGAGATATCTGACCCGTTTTTAACCGTGAAACCGGTTGACAAGCAACAAAATAACGGTATATTACCTGCTTGTGTGTCCGGCCATACTGTGAATTTATTCACAATAGGCGCTGGGCGGAAGATGGTAAGTTGTTATTTGGTATAGCCTTAGAGGAGGCACGTATGAGCGATCCGAAGGTCTTTAAGAACTTTATTAACGGCGAATGGGTAGAGTCCAAATCCGGGCGAACTTACGAAAACATCAACCCCGCGAATACCGACGAGGTGGTTGGCGTTTTCCAGAAATCAAACGCCGATGATGTCAAGGACGCTATCGACGCTGCTTCTGAAGCCTACAGGTCCTGGCGTCTCGTACCAGCTCCCAAGCGCGGCGAGATTCTTTTCCGTGCGGCTCAGCGACTCCTTGCTGAAAAGGAAGAACTCTCGAAGGATATGACACGAGAGATGGGTAAGGTTCTCGATGAAACGCGCGGCGACGTGCAGGAAGCTATCGACATGTCGTTCTACATGGCGGGCGAAGGCCGTCGTTTGTTTGGACACACGACCCCCTCAGAAATGAACAAGAAGTTCAATATGACCATTCGGCAGCCACTCGGTGTCTGCACATTCATCACGCCGTGGAATTTCCCGATGGCTATTCCGTCGTGGAAGAGCATGCCCGCCATGGTCGCAGGCAACACGGTCGTTATTAAGCCGGCTACCGACACCCCGCTGTCTGTCGTCAATTTCGCCCGCGTCCTGCAGGAAGAGGGCGTCCCGCCCGGCGTATTCAATGTTGTCACCGGTTCCGGCGGTGAGCTGGGTGATCCGCTGATTCACGATGACCGGGTCCGGGTCGTTTCCTTCACCGGTTCGACCGAGGTTGGTCGCAAGATTTCTGAAGCCTGCGCTCCCGGATTCAAGCACACCTGCCTTGAAATGGGTGGGAAGAACGTGCAGATCGTCATGGATGATGCCAAGCTCGAGCTCGCTGTTGAAGGCGCGCTCTGGGGCGCATTCGGCACGACTGGACAACGATGCACCGCCACTAGCCGTATCGTATGTCACAAGGACGTTGTGGAGAAATTCACTAAGATGATGGTTGAAAAAGCCAAAGCGCTGAAAGTTGGTAATGGTCTGTATCCCGATGTCCAGATGGGACCGCACATCAACGAAGGTCAGCTCAACACCGTACTCGAATACATTGAGATCGGCAAAAATGAAGGCGCCAAAATGGAGTGCGGCGGCGAGCGGCTCACCGGCGGCGACTACGACAAGGGCTGGTTTGTGCAGCCGACTATTTTCAGCGGAGTCGATCAAAACATGCGTATTTGGAAGGAAGAGATCTTTGGCCCGGTGCTGAGCATTCTCACGTGCGACAACCTTGACGATGCCATCGAGAAAGCCAACGACACCATATACGGACTTTCAGCATCGATCTATACTCAGGATATCAACAACGCCTACACTGCCATGCGCGATGTGTACACCGGAATCTTCTATGTAAACGCTCCGACTATCGGTGCCGAGACTCATCTGCCGTTCGGCGGCACGAAGGAAACCGGTAACGGTCACCGCGAGGCGGCGATGGCGGCTTTGGATGTATTCACCGAATGGAAGTCGGTCTATGTCGATTTCAGCGGCGTTCTGCAGCGCGCCCAGATTGACAATGCCTGATACGAAAGAAGGAATTCAAGTTGCGCAGTAAGTTCGTTTACATAAACACGGCAGGATACGTGCCAATGTACCTGATCCTGCACATGTGGAGGGCGTCATCGATATAAGCCGGACTCCAACCTCGGATGTACTGTATCGATTAACGACGTAAACGAAACACTGTAACCTTCACGGAGGATTAACGTGGCTAAGACCAAAAAGAAAATCATTATCATGGGCGCGGCGGGACGAGACTTCCACAACTTCAACGTACTGTATCGCGACAACGCCGATGTCGAAGTCGTGGCATTCACCGCTACCCAGATTCCTGATATCGAAGGCCGCAAGTACCCGGCGGCTCTCGCCGGCAAGAACTACCCGAAAGGGATCCCGATCTATGCCGAGGATGACCTGACTGATCTGATCAAGAAGCACAAGATCGACGAAGTCGTCTTTTCGTATTCAGACGTACCCTACCAGTACGTGATGGAAAAAGCCGCCTACGTCATGTCGGCCGGCGCTCGTTTCGCAGTCGAGGGCGGCGATCCGACCATGATCAAGTCGACCAAGCCGGTCGTGGCCGTTTGTGCTATCCGCACTGGCTGCGGCAAGAGCCAGACTACCCGCCGGGTGGCCGAAGTGCTCCAGTCGCTGGGCAAGAAAGTCGTGGCGATCCGCCACCCTATGCCTTACGGTGACCTGCGTAAGCAGGAAGTTCAGCGGTTCGCCAAGCTGTCCGACCTCGACAAGCACAAATGCACGATCGAGGAACGGGAAGAATACGAACCGCATATCACTCGCGGCGTCGTCGTCTACGCTGGTGTGGACTACGAGAAGATCGTCCGCGAAGCGGAAAAGGAAGCCGACGTGATTCTCTGGGACGGCGGCAACAACGATATGTCGTTCTACAAGCCGGACCTCCAGATCACCGTCGTCGATCCGCACCGTCCGGGCCACGAACTCGAATACTACCCCGGCCAGAACAACCTCCTGATGGCAGACGTCATCGTGATTAACAAGATCGATTCGGCCGATCCGGAAGGGGTCGCCGAAGTGCGGTCCAATATCGCCCGCTACAACCCCGACGCCATCGTGGTTGATGCGGCCTCGCCGCTGACTATCGACGATGCTGGCAAAGTCAAGGGCAAGAGGGTCCTGGTTGTTGAGGACGGCCCGACTTTGACCCATGGTGAAATGGCCTACGGCGCCGGAGTGGTCGCGGCGGAAAAGTACGGTGCGCTTGATCTGGTCGATCCACGGCCGTACACGGTCAAGTCGATCTCCGAGACGTTTGAGAAGTACCCCGGAATCGGCGTGCTCCTGCCGGCCATGGGCTACGGTGACAAGCAGATCAAGGATCTCGAAACAACAATTAACCGGACGAAATGCGATGCCGTCATAATCGCCACGCCGATTGATCTCGGCCGCCTGGTCAAGATCAAAAAGCCGACCGCCCGGGTTGGCTACAACCTGCAGGAGATCGGGTCACCCAACCTCGATGAGGTCTTGGGAGACTTCGTCAAAGGCAAGAAGAAGCGGACGACAAAGAAAGCGGCAAAAAAGAAAACGAGCCGTAAGTAATAAACGGGAAAGCGGGTCGAAAACTGTCGGCCCGCTTTCTACTTTAGCAAACCTGAAGTCTGGCAGTATCAACGATGTCCGACACCAAAACGGCGGTCATTGCCCTGGGCGGAAACGCCATCACACGTCCCGACCAGGAAGACACTATAGCCAACCAGTTTGCCAACACGCGCAAATCGCTTGATGGGCTGGTCGAGATGGCGCGGGACGGTTTGCACCTGGTAATTTCGCACGGCAACGGCCCCCAGGTTGGCAATGCCCTGCTCCGGGTCGAGCTGGGACGCGGCCGGGCGCCGATTCTGCCGCTCGGTGTACTGGTGGCCGATACCGAAGGCGGCATGGGATATATGATCGAGCAGTCGCTTCAAAACCGTTTACGTTCGGAGAAGATTGACCGCAAAGTAGTTACACTGGTAACACAAATGCTGATTGACCCCGACGATCCAGCGATGAAGAACCCGACCAAATATATTGGCCAGTTTTACACCGAAGAGCAGGCGCGCCAATTCGAAAAGCAGCGGCAATGGATTATGAAGAAGGACGGTGACCGCGGCTGGCGCCGAGTAGTACCGTCACCCTCGCCGACCAAGGCAGTTAATGGCGAGGTGGTTAAAGAGCTGGTCGATGCCGGTATCATTGTCATTGCGGCTGGTGGCGGTGGCATCCCGGTCTATATCGATGAACAGGGCTACTATGAGGGGTTTGACGCCGTCATCGATAAGGACCTAGCCTGTGCCGTGCTCGGCAACGAGATAGGGGCAGACATACTGTGCATTCTAACCGCCGTTGGACATGTCGCCATTAATTTCGGCAAGCCGGATGAGAGAAAGCTTGAGACCGTCACGGTCTCAGAGATGAAAAAATATCTCGAAGCAGGTCATTTTCCGCCGGGGTCGATGGGGCCGAAGGTTCGGGCCGCGATCCAGTTTGTCGAAAACGGCGGCGACCTGGTAATTATTACATCGCTGGAGAACGCGCACGGGGCCGTCCATGGCCGGGCCGGGACGAGAATCGTGCCCGATGCGTAATGAGCGAACTGTCAAAGGAAACGGTTGACGAGATTTTGAGACACGGTCGAATCTACGAGGTCGGGGGAGCCGTTCGTGACCGAATGCTGACCGGGAAACCGGTCACACACGACCGCGACTACCTGGTGACCGGCATCGACTACTTCAATCTGTCTCAGATTCTTAAAAAGACCGGCCATGTAAACCTCGTTGGCCGCAGTTTCGGCGTCATCAAGTATACCGAGTACCGTGGCGATACACCAACTACCTTTGACATCTCCCTGCCGCGTACCGAACACTCCACCGGCCTCGGTCATAAAGATTTCGAGGTTCGCTACGACCCCTCGCTGACAATCGAAGACGATCTCGTTCGGCGCGACTTCACCATCAACGCCATGGCTCTGGAACTGGGATCAAACTCGGTTATCGATCCCCTTGGTGGGGCCGAAGACATTCAGCGCAAACTGATCCGTATGGTCTATCCCGAGTCATTTCAGGATGACCCGCTGCGTATGCTCCGTGCGATTGGCTTTGCAGCCCGCTTTGAGTTTGAGATTGAAGAAAAGACATTGACGGCGATCCGGGATCATGCCGATCTGATTCAAACTGTCTCAGCCGAACGAATCGCCGATGAACTTCGAAAGCTGCTGGAACGGGCGGACCGACCCTCGCACGGTTTCCGGTTGATGGAAAAGTCCGGGCTGCTTAAAGAGATCCTGCCGGAGTTGCAGCACTGTGTCGGTGTCGACCAGCCGGGGCCGTTTCATGCCTTCGATGTGTTTGAACATACGCTGCATTGTATCGACGCCTCCCCGAAAGACTTCCGAGTGCGATTGGCGGCACTATTCCACGATATTAACAAGCCGCAGACCAAGCGCGAAGTTGAGCGCAGCGGCGAACCGGGGGCCACGTTCTACAGTCACGAAGTCAAGGGAGCCCAGACCGCACGCGACATCATGAATCGGCTGAGGCTCTCCAGGGAGCTCATCAGCCAGGTCACCACCCTTGTTGAGCGACACATGTTCACCACCGATGTGACCGACAAAGGGCGCCGCCGTCTGATGCGGCGCGTTGGCGTCCCCTTGATCTTCGATTTGCTGGATCTCCGCCGGGCCGATGTCGTCGCGCAGGGGAAGGGTGGTATAACCGACGATGTTGATCAGTTCGAAGCCGACATTCGGGCCGAACTCGATAAAAAATCTCCGCTCTCAATCGGCGATCTGGCCCTTGACGGACGCGATGTGATGCGTATTCTGAATATCCGGCCCGGTCATCAGGTCGGTCAGGTACTGGACTACCTGCTGGAGCAGGTTCTTGATGATCCCTCGGTCAATACCGAGGAGCGATTGACGGTGCTGACAATAGAGTATTTCAATTCTGTGGATAAAGGTTCTAACGATAAGGAAGCGGACTTATGAAGATTCACGAGTATCAGGCCAAAAAGCTGTTCGCTGAATCGGGCATTCCGGTGCCGCAGGGGGAGGTTGCGACCAACCCGATCGAGGCCCTGGAAATCGCCCAGAACATCAACAAGCCGGTGATGGTCAAAGCCCAGGTTCATGTGGGCGGCCGGGGCAAAGCCGGCGGCGTCAAGTACGCCGAGAATGCCGAGTCGGCCAAAGTCCTTGCCACGTCCATCCTTGGCATGGACATCAAGGGACTCACGGTAAAAAAGATCCTCATCACCGAGGCCGCCGAGATTATCTCCGAGGCGTATGTTGGGATCATCCTCGACCGCGCCAGCAAACGCCCGGTCATCATGGTGTCGCCTGCCGGCGGTATCGACATCGAGGAAGTCGCGGCCAAAACGCCCGAGAAGATTTTCAAACTGGCGGTCGACCCGGTCGAGGGTCTCAAGCCGTTTCAGGCGCGCAACCTCGCTTACAAGCTGTACCGGGATATCGCTCAGGTTCGGCAGGCTACTGATATCATCCTGAAACTCTACAACTGCTTCTGGAAAGTCGATGCCTCCTTAGTCGAGATCAACCCGCTGATTACCGACGGCGCTAACAACGTCGTGGCAATCGATGCGAAGATCAACATCGACGACAACGCGCTCTACCGCCAGAAACGTATCGCCGACATGCGCGACCTCGACGCCGAAGAACCGACCGAAATCGAGGCCCGCGAGGCCGATCTCTCCTATGTCAAGCTCGACGGCTCCATCGGCTGTATGGTCAACGGCGCCGGGCTGGCCATGGCCACGATGGACCTGGTCAAAAAATACGGCGGTGAACCGGCCAACTTCCTGGATATCGGCGGATCATCCAACCCGCAGAAAGTGGTAACGGCGCTGAAGATAATTACCTCCGACCCGAACGTCCGGTCGATCCTGATAAACATCTTCGGCGGTATCACGCGCTGCGACGACGTCGCCACCGGAATCGTCCAGGCGCTCGATGAGCTTAAGCCAAGTATCCCAATTGTGGTGCGACTGACCGGAACCAACGAGGCGGAAGCGGCCAGGATTCTGGCCAGTTCCAACCTGCCATTTGAGGACACGCTGGACAAAGTCGTCCAGAAGGCTATTGAATTAGCGGGAATTGAGGATTAAATTAGTCTTAGAGGTTGAAACAATGTCGATATTTATAAATAAGAAATCTAAAGTGATCGTCCAGGGGATCACGGGCCGCGACGGCTCCTTCCACGCCGAACAAATGAAGGCGTACGGAACCGACGTTGTCGGCGGTGTTACCCCGGGCAAAGGCGGGACGAAAGTCGCCGGTATTCCGGTTTTTAACACGATGGAAGAAGCTGTTACCAAGACCAGGGCCAACACCTCAGTGATCTACGTTCCGCCGCCGTTTGCGGCCGATGCGATCTTCGAGGCGGTGGATGCCGGTATCAAGCTGGTTATCTGCATCACCGAAGGCGTTCCAGCCAACGACATGATGAAAGTCTATCCGTATGTGAAGGAACGCGGGGCACAGCTTATCGGCCCCAACTGCCCCGGCCTGATCTCGGTTGACCAGTGTAAGGTCGGCATCATGCCGGGCACAATTGTCAAGAATGGGAACGTCGGAGTGGTATCCCGCTCCGGCACCTTGACCTATGAGGCGATTTGGGCTCTCACGCTGGAGGGATTGGGCCAGACAACCTGTATCGGTATCGGTGGTGACCCGATTATCGGTACCAACTTCATTGACTGTCTTGATGCTTTTGAAGCTGATCCGAAAACCAAGGGAATTGTCATGATAGGTGAGATCGGCGGTTCGGATGAAGAAGAGGCAGCCAAGTTCATCAAAAAGCACGTGACCAAACCAGTGGTGGCTTTTATCGCCGGTCGTACGGCGCCCCCCGGCAAACGCATGGGACACGCCGGTGCGATCATATCCGGCGGCAGCGGTACCGCTGAAGGCAAGGTCGCGGCTCTCAATAAAGTGGGTGTGCCGGTGGCGGCCTCACCGACAGAAATTCCCGGTCTTCTGAAGGATCTAATGAAGGGCAAGGGGAAGACAGCAAAGCAGAAACAGGCCAAAAAGAAAGCTGGTACGAAAAAGAAAGCTGCCGCCAAGAAAACCAAGAAGGCAGCGACAAAGAAGAAAACCACGCTCAAAAGAGCGGCTAAATCAGCAACGGGGAAAAAGAAGAAATAAAAACGGCATCCGTGCACGTTCGGCCCGCCCCGGCGGGCCGACAACCTCGGGGATTAGTAATGACTGGTTCAAAAACGGAGTCGAGTGAAGCAACCAGCAAACCCGGCCCGCAAAACAAGTATGATTATTCCAACGGCCCTGCGCCGTTGAATATCAATCTGGAATGGTGCAAGGCGTGTAATATCTGCATTGCCCTGTGTCCGAAACAAGTGTTCGAACCGGACAAGGACGGCAAGCCTGTGATGGCCCGCCCGGAAAACTGCACGCAGTGTACAATCTGCTGGGTGCACTGTCCGGATTTCGCGATAACCTCAAACTACAAGTAATGGAGCGGGGTTATGGCACGTAAACAACTCCTCCTGCAGGGCAACGCCGCTTGCGTGCACGGGGCGCTTTACGCCGGCATGCGCTTTTATGCCGGCTATCCAATCACGCCGTCGACTGAAATTGCCGAAGTCAGTGCTCGCGAGCTCCCCAAGCTCGGCGGGCGCTTTATCCAGATGGAAGACGAAATCGCATCCGTTGCCGCCATTGTCGGTGCATCTGTCTCCGGTCTCAAGTCGATGACCGGAACGTCAGGACCGGGCTACTCCCTGATGCTTGAAAACATCGGCTATGCCTATATGGCCGAAGTCCCCACTGTCATTGTGAATGTTCAGCGCGGCGGTCCCTCGACCGGTCTGCCGACAAAGGTCAGCCAGTCTGATACGATGCAGGCCCGCTACGGTACTCACGGTGACTTCACCTCGATCGCGATCGCCCCGTGCAGCGTCGGTGATACCTTTACGGAAACGGTTCGCGCCTTCAACCTGGCCGAACGATTCCGCACGCCGGTGACTCTGCTGATGGACGAGGTGATCGGGCACTCGCGCGAGATCATTACGATCCCCGAAGCAGGTGAGCTTGAGGTGATTGACCGGATCAAACCGACGGTTCCACCGGAAGAATACATGCCGTACGAAATGACGCCTACCGGTGTCAATCCCATGCCGGCCTACGGTGAGGGCTACCGGTACAACATCACCGGGCTGACACATGACCCGCACGGATTCCCGACTAACAACCCGGCTGAGATCAAGCCCAAGCTGGACAAGCTCCGGTTCAAGATTGAGAACTTCCAAGAAGAGATCTCCAAACTCCGGGTCGAGATGATGGATGACGCCGAGTACGCTTTTGTGTCCTACGGCTCCGTGTCCCGCACGGCTCTTCAGGCCGCAAAGCTCGCCCGCGAGGCGGGCGTCAAAGTCGGCACTATCCAGCTTTACACCATCTGGCCGTTCCCAGAAAAAGAACTCAATGACCTGCTTCAAAACACCCGCAAAGTGATCGTCGGCGAGTTGAATATGGGGCAGGTTATTCACGAGGTCCAGCGCGTTCTCCCTGACGACAAAGAGATCTACGGTATCGACCGCTACGATGGCGAAATCCTGACACCGATGCAGCTTCTCGAGAAGCTGGAGGAGGTACTCTAATGGCTACGGTAGCAGAAAACAAAAAAGGCAGGCAGAAGTCAGATGTACCTCTGCAATACCTGCGGCCGGGCAAGAAGTTTCCTAATGTCTGGTGTCCGGGCTGCGGTATCGGCGTCGTCATGGGCGCGTTCATCCGCTCCGTCGACAAGCTCGGCTGGGAAAAGGACAACGTCGTGATGGTCTCAGGCATCGGCTGTTCGAGCCGGATGCCGGTATATATGGACTTCAATTCACTCCATACGACCCACGGTCGCGCCCTTCCGTTTGCAACCGGTGTAAAGTTTGCCCAGCCGAACATGAAGGTCGTCGTGATCACGGGCGATGGCGATGCACTTGCAATTGGCGGCAACCACTTCATTCATGCCTGCCGTCGCAATATCGATATAACCGCTATCCTGATTAACAACAATATCTACGGTATGACCGGCGGTCAGGGATCGCCCACTACACCATCGGATGCATTCTCGACAACCACCCCATACGGCAACGTCGAGAAGCATTTCGATGCCTCGCAGCTGGCTATTGCTGCCGGCGCCAGTTGGGTCGGTCGCGGAACGGTGTATCACACCCCGCAGCTGGAAAACCTTATCACCAAAGCGCTTTCGCACAAGGGCTTTTCACTGGTGGAAGCGATATCCAACTGCCACACCTACTTTGGCCGGCTCAACCGCCAGGGTGACGCGGTGGCAATGCTGCAGACGTTCAAGGAAAACGCCGTGATGGCCAGCAAGGCCGCCAAAATGAGCCCGGAAGAACTCAAGGGCAAGTTCACGATCGGCTTGCTCCACGAAGACAACGAGACAACAGAATTCAACGACGAGTACCAAAAGGTAGTCGATCGTTTTCAGCAAAAGTGAGGCGAGAGATGGCACACCCGCTACTCGACAAAATAAAAATCCCGACCGACCGCTTCGAAATGCGACTGTCCGGCTCGGGTGGGCAGGGAATGATCTTCGCCTCGGTTATACTGTCCCGGGCTATCGGGATCGGTGAAGGGGCGAAAAACGTCTGCCAGAGCCAGTCCTATGGCCCCGAGGCGCGTGGCGGCGCATCCAAGTCGGATGTCGTCGTATCGGCCGAAGAGATCTACTACCCCAAAGCAATGCAACTCGACCTGTTACTGGCCATGACCCAGGAAGCACTGGACAAGTACCTTCCCGACCTCAAGGGAAACGGCCTGTTGATTGTCGATTCGTCTCTGGTAACTGAATACCCGGAGACTGCCTACGCACTGGAATTCACGCGGATGGCCCGCAATGAAGTCGGCCACATCATGGTTGCCAACGTCATCGCCCTTGGCGCTATCGGCGCCCTGACCGATCTCGTCAGCAAAGAACGATTGATCGAAGTTGTTCTCGAACATGCCCCGAAAGGGACCGAGGACAAAAACCGGAAAGCCGTTGATATGGGCTGGGAAGAAGCCCTTAAACTGAAGAAGTAGCCAAACCTGCAAAGAAGGAGACGTTTTGAATCGGACATTGCTGATCATCAAACCGGATGCCACCGAACGCAACCTGATCGGTCACATCGTAAGTCGCCTCGAAAAGGCCAAATTCAAGATCGTGGCGATGCAGATGAAACAGCTCAGCAAAGAGGAAGCTCAGGGCTTTTATGAAGTCCACAAGGAGCGGCCTTTTTACGACTCACTGGTTGAGTTCATGACCTCCGGCCCGGTAGTTCCGATGGTGCTGGAAAAGGAGAACGCTGTTGCCGACCTGCGGACCCTCATGGGCGCTACTAACCCCGAGGAAGCCCCCTGCGGGACAATCCGCCAGGAAATTGGTGTCAATATAGAAAAGAACTCGGTCCACGGCTCCGATTCCGATGAAAACGCAAGGAAAGAAATCTCCTTCTTCTTCAAAGGATTGGCTTAAAACAGTTCGGGCGGCCCGCCGCCCGTCACGATAGCCGTAAGACAGGCCGAACCCACATCGCGGGTTTGGCCTGTTGTCATGTTGGGAAGCAACGAAACCAAATCTCCTTTCGGTACACTATGATACCTGTGGATTTACACTACGGCTCCGGTCGGCTTCAACTGAACATTCCTGATGGACTCGGCTTCGACGAGTTCGCACCGCGCCGGATTGATCAGCCTTTGACCTACGATGAATTCGTGTGCGAGCTGGAGGCGACCGGCGGCCCGGCGGCACTGGCGGACGAGTCACCACTCATAATTGTTAACGACGGCTACCGCAGCACACCAACAGCTGTCGTCCTCGACTGGCTGAACAAATACGATGCCTCGCTGATCGATCGCAGCCGGTTCCTTGTCGCTACCGGCACCCACGACGCCCCGACCGAGACGCATCATGACAAAATTTTCGGCCCGTTTCTGCCGCGTGTCCGTGACCGTCTGGCCCGCCATGACTGCCGGGATTATGCCTCTATGACAAAGCTGACCGATGATCCGCTCGGGGGAGAAGTGCTGGTCAACAAGGCCGTCTTCGAGCGGGGTCGGGCTGTAATCATCGGCTCGGTCGAACCGCACTACTTCGCAGGTTACACCGGTGGCCGAAAATCGCTTTTCCCCGGCCTGGTCGATCTGAAGACAACCGAACGGAATCACAACCTGGCTGTGTCGCTCGATGCCGCCCCGCTGCGCCTGGACGGCAATCCGGTCGCGGAACATCTCGATGGCCTGCTGAAATTGATCGACACCGGCCGATACTACTCGATTCAAGTCGTATCCGATATTGATCACCGCCCGGCCGGTGTCTCTTGCGGTGGAATCGACGATTCCTTTGAGCGCGCTACCGAACTGGCCAGGAAGATTTACGCGCATCGGATTTCCCAGCCGTATGATCTGATCATCGCCGAACTCCGGCCGCCGCTGGACAGCAGCCTGTACCAGATGCAAAAGGCGGTTGAAAACTGCCAGGCTGCTGTCGCCGACACCGGCACGTTAATCGTCGTTTCGGCCTGCAAAGAGGGGATAGGCTCGCCGCATTTCTACGAGTTGGCTCGGAAATGGGACCGGCAACAGAATCAGCCGGTCACCGGCACCGTGTCGTTCGGGTCGCACAAGCTTTCCCGGGTAATCACAATTAGTAAACGAATTGATTTACTCGTGTATTCCGAGGTTGAAGATGAGGATGTGCGCCAGGTCTTCTACGAACCGCTTGACAATGTGCAGGAATTTTTGTACTCACTACAAAATGATTGTGAAAAATGTAACGTAGCTGTTGTGTATGACGCTGGTCACACCGTCCTCCAAATTTAACGGGGTGCGCGCCGTCTACAACTTGAGGAGGTTCTTATGAACAAGAAGATCGCCGTAATCGGCGCTGGAAATGTCGGTGCTTCATGCGCCATGTACCTGGCCGAAGCCAACCTGGCTGACGTTGTCCTTGTTGATATCGTTGAAGGCATGCCGCAGGGCAAAGCCCTGGATCTGTCCCAGGCCGGTCCGGTCCGCGGATACAGTTCCATGGTCACCGGGGCGAACAAGATGTCGGCCATCAAGGGCGCTGACATTGTCATCATGACCGCCGGCCTGCCGCGCAAACCCGGCATGTCGCGCGAGGACCTGCTGAACATGAATGCCGAAATCGTCGGCGGCGTGGCCAAAGACATCAAAAAGCACGCACCGAAAGCATACGTGATTGTCGTCTCCAACCCGCTGGACCTGATGACCTATCACATGCAGAACGTCACCGGCTTCCCCAAAGAACGCGTTCTTGGTCAGGCCGGCGTGCTCGACTCGACTCGCTTCCGCACCTTCGTGGCGATGGAACTTGGCGTATCGATGGCCGACGTCCAGGCGATGGTTCTTGGCGGTCACGGCGACACCATGGTGCCGCTGTCTCGCTACACCACCGTCTCCGGAATTCCGATCGGCGAACTGATCGACGCCAAGCGCATCAAGGAGATTGAAGCCCGCACGGCCGGCGGCGGCGGCGAAATTGTCAAGCTGCTGAAAACCGGCTCGGCCTTCTACGCCCCGGCAGCCGCCAGCGTGCAAATGTGCCGGTCGATTTTCCTCGACGAAAAACGCGTCCTGCCGTGCTCGTGCTACCTGACCGGTCAGTACGGTATCAAGGACATCTACATCGGCGTTCCGGCTGTGCTCGGCGCAAAGGGCGTGGAGAAGATCATCGAACTGAAACTCAAAAAGGGCGAGCTGAACTCTCTGCAAAAATCGGCGGGCACCTACAAAGAACACCTCAAGATCATGGGTTACTAAAGGAGTGGAAATGCCGAAATACAAACACATCGAAGTGCCCAAAGACGGCAAACGGATCACGGTCAAAAACAAGAAACTGCAGATTCCGAACAACCCGATCATTCCAGTCATCGAAGGCGACGGAATCGGCCGTGACATTATGAAAGCCACCCGGCGCGTGGTTGATGCCGCCGTTGAGAAGTCCTTTAAGGGCAAAAAGAAAATCGCCTGGATGGATGTCCACGCCGGCGAAAAAGCCAACGAACTCTACAAAGAGTGGCTGCCACAGGAGACCATCGATGCGATCAAGACTCACATCGTGGCTCTCAAAGGCCCTCTCACAACGCCGGTGGGCGGCGGATTCCGTTCGCTCAATGTCAGCCTGCGCCAGATTCTCAACCTGTACGCCTGCGTCCGCCCGGTCAGCTATTTCCGCGGTGTCGGCTCACCAGTTGTGCATCCGGAGAAACTTGATGTTGTCATCTTCCGGGAGAACACCGAGGATGTCTATGCCGGTATCGAGTGGAAAAAAGGCACCAAAGATGCCCGCAAGGTGATTGCCTGGCTGAACAAGAACATGAAAACCAACATCCGCAAAGACAGCGGCATCGGTATCAAACCGATTTCGATCAAGGGCACTCAGCAGCTCGTTCGCAAAGCCATCGAATACGCCATCGCTCGCAAGCGGAAATCCGTGACGCTGGTGCACAAAGGCAACATCATGAAGTACACCGAGGGCGCTTTCCGTGACTGGGGCTACAAGCTTGCGGCCAAAGAGTTCTCGCCCCAGACGATCACCGAGGATGAACTCTGGGATAAGTACAAAGGCAAACAGCCCAAGACCAAAATCGTCATCAAGGACCGGATCGCCGATTCAATGTTCCAGCAGGTGCTTACCCGCTCGGATGAGTACGAGGTCCTCGCGACCCCGAACCTCAACGGCGACTACCTGTCCGATGCCTGCGCCGCGCAGGTCGGCGGTCTGGGCATGGCCCCCGGCGCCAACATGGGCGATTATATCGGCCTGTTCGAAGCCACTCACGGCACCGCGCCGAAATACGCCGACAAGGATGTCATCAATCCGAGCTCGGTCATTCTCTCGGCCTGCATGATGCTCGAGTACCTCGGCTGGGAAAAGGCCGCCACGATGATCAAAAAAGCGATCCAGACAACGATCGATAAGAAGACGGTCACCTACGATCTCGAGCGCCAGATGAAGGGTGCAAAGAAAGTCGGCACGTCTGAATTCGCGACACAGATCATTAAGAACATGAAGTGACTTCGTTGGGTGGATGTCCCTCCGCTCCCGGTGGGGTCATTTCATATAGAATAAGGCAGCCACGCTTCGTGCGTGACTGCCTGTTTCATACCTACAATTCATGGCTGCCGGATTAGTCATCCGCCGTCCGGTGGATAGGTGCCGTTTGTGGCACCTTTCTCGTTAAATACATTCGGGTGCTTCAATCATTCCCAACCGGAACAAAAGTATACGGAACCGAAATCCAGGCCGCGACTACTTTTCCGTCTTTCACTGCCGGGAAAAACTCGGCCCGCGCCGCAGCTTCGATGGCGGCATTGTCGATAGCCTGCACATTTGATGACTCCAACAGGACTACGTCCGCGACCTCTCCATTACAATCGATGAGACTGCGGACCCAGACGGTATCCTCGGCACCGGCCGCGGCGAGGGCCGAAGGAAACTCGGGATCCGGCGCGTTGATCACATCTGGCGCCAGGTCAACATCAAAATCGTCATCGGGCTCCGGCCACAAGTCGGGACAGGATACCTCATTGGCGCCCAGCGGCCGTTCTGGTGGAAGCTCAGGCGTGTCGCCGCCGCAACCGGCAATCAGCAGGGCAGCCACCGAAAACAATGATAAAAGTAATCTCATATTTCGTCTATCCTCCTATCGGACAGCAACCGCCTATGCAGCAACTGGCTCTGCAGGGCGCGCTTGCGAAGTGATCGAATTAGTGGGATGTGAGGCGGGAGAGGTGAGAGCGTCTTGTCTAACTGTAAGTAACAGGCTGACAGTGGCTGCTGTTCCAAAAGAGTTGCCGCGCCGACGGGGCATTTACAAACGTCGAAGTACCGCTCGCACCGGCGAGGCATCCATTCCCACCAGCTTCAACGGAAGTGCGATCAACTCATAGTGGCCAGGTGATGCGTGACTGAGAACGATGTTCTCCAAAATCGCGATGCCGGCTTCGGCAAAAACGTTGTGCGCACTGAGTTTTTTGGAATCGATACGATCAACCGAGGGCGTGTCGATCCCTGCGAGGCGAACGCCCCGGTCGGCCAGCCAGCGTGCTGCCTCGGGAGTAAAGTGTGCGAATGTCTCAGGGAACGTTCCTTCGGGAGCAGTCCCGGTCTTGCATAAGACGCGCTGCGCTTTTTCACTGCCCACCGTCTCGTCCAGCATTTCCGGTGTAATGCCCCCGTTGAGCGACTCTCCATAGGCGGTGAAATCCGCTACGACTGCCGGGCCGACATAAACAGAAAGATCGGCATCGGCCGGAGAGAGCCCGTCGTCGCGAAAGTGTTTCGGGGCGTCGGCGTGAGTGCCCGTATGCAGGCTCATACTAATTCCGCCAACATTGACCGACCCGGTCTCTGCCAGTGTTGCCGTCCAGAACGACTCAAACGCACGGTCGCCCGGCCACACCGGGATTCCTCTTGTAAGTTCCTGCGAGATGTCGATAAACTCATTCATAGCTGGTGCTGTAAAAATCCGTCATAACTTGACTTCGTTCATCACTACTATCATACTCAATTCACCCAGCGTAGTCGAAGGATGACGCCATCTTATGTCACTAGCCGCTGTTTTTCGAGATGCTTCTTGTAAGAACCATCGGCAAGGATCTTCTCGATCTCGGCAATGGTCTCGTCAATTTCCTGATCCGTATTGTAAAAATGCGGTGACAATCGCACGCCGGCTTTCGGCCGATAGTCGCAAAGGAAGTCGCGGGCGTTAAGCTCAGAAGCAATCGCGGCGCCGTCCGGAAAATCAATCGCCACCGTTCCGGCTCGCTCCTCGACTTTCTTTGGTGTCGTCGTTTTCCAATTGCGGTCGGCGGCCGCCTCGAGAATCCGTTCTGTCATCTCAACTGACCGCTCACGGATCCGCTCGACACCAATCTCACTCACAATATCCAGCCCCGGACGAGCCATGTACATCGCCGGCACTCCCGGTGTGCCGTTCAGAAAACGATAGGCGCCGTTGGTTCGCTTGATCGGTGACTCCGCAAACAGAAACGGCGCCTCGTGCGCCAGCCAGCCCGTGTACACGGGTTCCAGCTCGTTGATCAGATCCTCACGCACATACAAAAAGCTCGTTCCCGGTCCACCGCACAGCCACTTGAGACAGCCGCCCACGGCAAAGTCCGCGCCAAGCTCACAAATATCAACTGGAATCGACCCCAGCGACTGGTAGACATCGAGCACGACTCTGGCTCCGACTCTCTGAGCTTTCTCGATCATTGCCTTTGCATCGACTATGTACGAACTGCGAAACAGGACATGCGAGATCGGCACCAACAGCGTTTCTTCATCGATCGCATCAACAACCTGCTCAGTCGGGATAGTGACGCCGTCCGGGCAGGGAATCCTCTGGACTCGACCACCATGTTTGTTCACCCACTCGGTGTAGATGTACTTTACCGACGGAAACTCCATCTCAACCATGACGACCTTGTTTCGTCTTCCGCTGAAGTCAAAGCAGGACAGGACCGCCGCCTCAGCAGAGGTCACGTTCGTGTGGACTGACACCGTATCCACCGGTGCATTCATCAGTCGGCCGATTTTGTTACCGACTTCGTGCGCCAGCATCCACCACGTCTCCGCCCATGCCCGCACACCTCGATCCGCCCAGACGTGGGCGTATTCGGCCGCGGCTTCGTGGGCGGCATTCGGCATCGCCCCGAGCGAGTTTGAGATCATGTGGTGGCAATGCTTGAGCGAATCGAACTGCGAACGGTAGTATTCAAGTGGATTCACTGTTATTACCTCATAACCTGGTTTTACCTGTTTCAGCAACGGCTCGTCTCGAGCCGGGCAGGCATATTCTCCAATCAACACACGGAGCGTGCCGAGATCAAGTGTGGGTTTATCCGCAACAGGAAATGGCGGCAAAAGTTTTTAGTGGACACAGGATTTGACATGTGACAAACTTATACTAGTAAATACCCCCCCATCCCGTTACTGTGGTGTTGCAAATGTGCGCCGGCGGTCGAAAGCCCGCCGGTTTTTCACTTCCACATTCATCCAGTGAAAAACTGCCGAAAACTCTCCGAGGTAAACATTTGCCGGATTAGCTCACCCGGAAGAGATTCCATTACTTCGATCTTATCCTCCGCCGTATATAACTGCGGCACAAAAAGATTCGCCACAATCAGCCATCCAATCCAGCGTCGCACGTCATAAATGTTCTCGGCAAACATCCGGAGCAGCGAAATAATCATCACTGGAAAAGCCATCGTAAGCATCCGAGATGAATCAAAAGCCACGAACATCTGTGCGGTGGCACAGGCGATGACCAGTGCCATCGAAATTACCGGCATTCGATTATCTCGTTTCCGCAGCCACGCTGCCGCCAATACCGGAATTATCCAGAACAGCTTAAATACCGTGAACAGCCCCAGCCCCTGATACGGGTAACTCCGCGAAAACCACTCAAATGGATACTGCAGCAGCGGGCCAACGTAGTAGCCCAAATCGTACTCCGCCGCCCGGATCGATCCGAGCCATTCGCGAAATAATCCGTAGATCGCCACCATCAATCCAAACCCGATAACGGTCTCGATAATGCTGCGTCGCGCCGACTGGTTCTCATGCCATCGTAGGAAAGCGAACCAAGGCAACAGAAAAACGGCCGACTCACGGTTCAGCAAAGCTGCCAGGAACAGGAGATAGAACAGAAGCATCCGTTCGCGAAACCGGTACATCAGGAAAATCAGCAGATACGTCGCCGAATCAGTGTAACCGCCGTAATGAATTGTTGTCAGCGTTACAAGTGAAAATGCAATCACGGTGGCTGCGATTGCCGCATCGCCCGGCCTCGGCGTTTGTTCGCGAAAGTACTTGTATACGACTGCCAGCAAGGTCCAGGCAAAGAGCAGGTTGGTGATGATGATAAGCTCGCCCCGGAGGCCCAGCACGTAACTAACCAGCGGCGTGAGGATGCGATACGCCACGGGATTATCGTCATACGCAGCAAACGGATCTTCAGCCAGTTCGGCATAATAGTTCCCGAGTACGACAGTATCATCGGCGGGGAAGACATAGATCGAGGCGGCCAGCAACAGCAGTAACCCGACCGCGAGACTTGCACCCGAACTTCCCAGGCTCGACTCAAGACGAATAATGCTGTTGTCCAGGCGATCGTAGGATAATGAAGGCACGGATTCCCCTCGGTCATGCTTGGACGCGACCAATGGGTACGCCCTTCGCTAATTACTGGTTGCTACAGATTCGGTCTCTTGCTCGCTGACGATACGATAGGTGTCCCGCGCGATAACCAGCTCCTCGTTGGTCGGAATGACCAGCACGCGACCCTTGTCGTCACCAGCCGAGATATCGGCCCGGGTGCCTTTAGTCTCTTTGTTCTTTTTCTCGTCGATCTTCAAGCCCAGGAATTCCAGCCCCTCAACGCTTTTCCTGCGCACCAGTGCTGAGTTTTCACCGATTCCGCCGGTGAACACGAGAACATCGATCCCGCCCATCGCGGCGGCATAGCCGCCGATATATTTCTTGAGGCGATAGCTGTACAAGTCAAGCGCCAGTTGCGCGTTGGAATTGCCGCCGATCGAGGCTTCCTCGATCTCGCGCATGTCCGAGGACACCCCCGAGACTCCGGACAGCCCTGAATGCTTGTTCAGCAGTGTATTGGCTTCATGAAGCGATAGTTCCTCGCGGGCCATTATGTGCAGGATAATGGCCGGATCCATGTCACCGGAGCGAGTACCCATAAGGAGACCTTCCAGCGGCGTAAAGCCCATACTGGTGTCGACTGAGACACCACCGCTGATAGCAGCTGCCGAGGCGCCGTTGCCAAGATGGGCCGTTACGATTTTTAGGTCGGAAAGCGGCTTGCCGATCATTTCGGCCGCCTCGTCACTGACATACTTATGCGACGTTCCATGGAAACCGTAGCGCCGAATCCCGTAGCGCTTGTACAGCACGTAGGGTATGCCGTAAATATAGGCGTAGTCCGGCATCGCGTGGTGAAACGCCGTGTCGAAGACCGCGACCTGCGGCACTCCCTCCAGCGTCTTGGAACAGGCATTAATTCCGCGAATATTATGCGGGTTGTGCAATGGGGCCAGCTCGATGAGGTTGCGCAGCTGCGCCATTAGTTCCGGGGTAATCAGCACCGAATTCGTGAATTTCTCGCCGCCGTGCACGACCCGATGGCCCACCGCTTCGATCTCCGAACGATCCTCGATGACACCGTGATTCTTCGACAGGAGAATTGACACGATATATCCAATGGCCGCAATGTGGTCCAGGATTTCGGCCGAGACAGTGATCTTGTCACGTCCATGCGGCGTGTGGGTCAGCACTGATCCGGACATCCCGATCCGGGAAACCGAACCCCGCGCCAGGGCCCTTTCGGCCTCACTATCGATCAACTGGTATTTTACCGAGGACGACCCGGCATTTACAACTAATATCTTCATAGCGTTTAGTCCATCTGAGTCCCGACCGTCTCGTTGGTCGTACGAGCGATCTTGTTGCCTTCGTTATCATATTCAAAGAACCCGCGCCCGGTCTTGACACCGAGATGCCCCGAACGAACCATCTTGCGCAGCAACGGGCAGGGATTGTATTTGTGTTCGGCCAGCTCATGCAGCAGGTTTTCCATCCAGCGCATTACGATATCAAGGCCCATCATGTCTGCCAGCGTGAGCGGCCCGACATTAAAGCCGAACCCCAATTTCATAGCCCGATCAATATCCTCCGCCGAGGCGACGCCCTCCATCAGGACATGCATCGCTTCATTGAGCAGCGGAACAATAATGCGGGTTGTTACATAGCCCGGGTACTCATTAACCGTGATATACTCTTTGTTCAGCAGTCGGGCAAATTCAACCGCCTTATTGAAGGTCTTGTCGTTGGTATGGAACCCCTTGACGATCTCGACGACCGGGATTTTTGTCACCGGGGTCAAAAAATGCATCCCGATAATCTTTTCCGGACGCTCCGTTACCGCCGCGATTTCCGAGACCGATATCGTGCCGGTATTGGTCACCAACAGCGCGTTTGGCGGACAGACCGCGTCGAGCTTTTCGAACAGGTCCCGCTTCTTTTCGAGATCTTCCGGTATCGCCTCCAGCACGATCTCCGCCTCGTCGGCCAGGGAGAGATCCGACGACGGGTAAATACGGGCAAGAATCGCCCGCTTGTCCGATTCTGTCAGGCCCCACTTGCCGATCTCCCGGTCCAGCGCCTCGCCAATGCTCTTGACACCACGCTCCGCCAGTCGCGTGTTCTTGTCTATCAGGGTAACTTCATTACCCTCGGTCGCTATCGCTTCAGCGAGCCCCTGTCCCATGACCCCGGCGCCGATTACGATAATCTTTGTTCCAGCCATATTCTAAGCCCCGATAATTCAATGTTTTATCAATTGTTATCGACACGATTGTCGACAAACCATCGACAATATAATTGCTCTTTGCCAATGGGCAACCGGTAATTATACTGTTACGGACATCAATAGAAATTACGCGGCCTTTGTGCGTTTTTAGTGTACAAAGGATTGAAAGACAGCGAGTTTTTTCATCGGCGTCCAGGCCCGCCCGCTCGGCAATAGAGGGCGCCTCACAAAACGCAGCGCATCGCGCTCGCTTGAGGAGCTATAATGAAACGAATGTCAGTTTTTCTTCTGGTGATTTTTGCAATCGGGTTCATTGGAGCTTCGGCTGCCGACGCCGCCATTCGGCGCGTCGCCCCGAGGTACTACGTATTTGACGTCTACGGCGGGTATAGTATGCCGTGGGGAGAGTATGATGAAGTGAGCTTTGTTATACTCCCGCCTCCAATACAGGACGCCGACACCGTATTCGAAGGGACGTATCACGTTGGATTCCACTACGGAGTTCTCTCGTGGCGTCATGTTTTGTCTACCGTTGGTTTTAGATACACCGATCATTCGCCAAAAGACTGGCTGGTCCAGCAGGCATATAATCAAACCGGCCAGCTTCTGGAGGGCTACAGACAATTTGACCTCACCTTGGACGTTAACGTTTATCCGCTGGACATATCGTCGTCGTTCTTTTCACCCTATATTGGGGCGGGCTTTAAGGGCGGTTTATTAAGTGATGATGTTGCCGGCTTTGAATCTGAATCCAAATTAACCGCGACCATGAGCGCCAATTTCGGTGCCGACTTAAAGATAGCCGAACTTAGTAGTGGGGCGTTTGTCACGCTCGCGTCAGTAAACAGTTTCGATGTTTTTGCATCCAATGACCGGCCCAAATACCTCAATGTCGGCGGCGGACTTCGGTGGTGGTTCCGGTAATTCTTGTTGATAGGACTCACGGCTGTTCATAGTTTTGGTTAGGTGAAACTGATATCAGAGGAACACGATTGAGAAATTTGTACTTGCGGCTTGTCACGCCGGCCCTGTTTGTTTTTTCCCTGCCGCTGATCGCCTGTGTGGGGTGCGGCGACGATGACGACCCCAACGGCCCCGATCCGCCGCCGGGCAACGAAATCATCGCGCTCCACGGCGTCCGATTCAAGGGCCAGATGGGGCAGGGGACATTCGATAAGGTCCCCCAATTTGCGTTGACCGATTCATCTGGAAATCGTATCCCTAACCAGCAGTTCCAACTTGACCCGGTTGAAGGTGACGCGACCATTCCTCGAAGCATAACGGCCGATGGCTCCGGCGTCGCCACCCTGCCGCTGACTTTCGATGGTGACACGACATACGCCGTCGTGCGTATTAGTGTCCCTGATGTTGACACGCTTACGGTCGAATTTCGCGCCGACGCCATTTTTCCCGGTCCCGACGATAACGGTCAGGTGAGCTACATCCGTTTTTCAGACAAAGTTCCTGATGTCGTCGCATGGATGGGCGAACCGGATTCCTATGATGCCGCCGGGATTCCTGTTGAGATCGGCCGGGTCTTCATGAACTACGAAAGCAGTCTCGGCGTAGTGGTTATGATCTGGGATTTTGAGCGCGAACGCGATTTTGATCCGGAAGACAGCGTCTACGGAGTCATCGTGAATACAATCTATGACGGCACCACTGTCGGCCCCAACCCAATTGGAATCGGCTCAACCTTCGGCGAAATGCGCAGTCTCTGGGGTGATCCGGACACCCTCTTTTCCGGCCAACCGGATACGGTCGAGTATTTCTATGCCTTTCAGGACCTGTTTGGCTTTGCCTTCTCCGGCGGTGTGGATACTATCCTGACCGAGCTGCAATTCCGCGAAAATGTCGTCCGGCCGGCTGAAATCCAGGCAGTCAACGGTATATACTATACCGGATTTTACGGTGGCAGTACGGTCCTCAATCCGGCGCCGGAATTCACTGTGCGTGACATCTTCGGCAACCTCGTAGCAGGCCAGAAGATCCAGTTGAGCCAGATTGAAGGCGACGGCAGCTTTGTTGGTAACGACGGTGCAACGCAAATGGAAACTGGTCCCGACGGCGTTGCCGAGTTCAGTTACCGCTTCGATGGTTCCCTCGGCCACTCCATTATGCGATTGATCGTCCCCGAAGTAGACTCCCTTGATGTCTTCCTCCGCGCCAACGTCCTTATCCCCGGTGCAACGGGCCAGGGGCAGTATGTGCTGCTTTCCGAGTGGTACGCCGATGTAGTCCTCTGGAACGGCCAACCGGAGTCGTTTGATACGTCCGGGGCGATGGGGGGCAGCTTCTACTATGCCAACTACAGCTCAAGCCTCGGCCTTCAGTTCCTCTTCGACCGCCCATCCGGTCAGCCAACCGACACATCACAGGTTCTCGGCGTAGTTGCCGAACCGCCCTACACCGGTGATACCCCGGAGGGCATAGGCGTTGGCTCCACGATTGCCGACGTCCGGGCCGCCTATGGCGACCCTACGAATTCGACAGCAGTGGCCGCAGATACCCTGCGCCTTGAGTATGACCCGATTTTGACGATATTCGATGTTGCCGTGGAGACCGATACGACCGTCTTCCGGGTTATCCTCCGCGATACACCGTGATTGGCGAACCCCCCCGGGAACCCCCCCGGGAACTGTTACCGCAAAGTGATACTGTCCTGTAGTAGCAATGTAGAAATGTCCTCTT
>CAZTBP010000030.1:0-39104 GCA_964612145.1 uncultured Ignavibacteriales bacterium
GCAAGAGGACATTTCTACATTGCTACTACAGGACAGTATCACTTTGCGGTAACACACAGATTGCTGGCGCGGACCTTGCCGGATATTCGGAACCGGGCTTTACGCATGACTGTTGAACAGGCAAAGGTGATCAGGATACCTTACCGGAGAAAGCTATTCCCATGAGATACAAGACCCACACAACCCTGTCTTTTTTGGTCCTGCTGCTGGTATTGACGATGCCGTCCGCCTGTTCGGGCGATGACAACGGAACCGGCAACGCCCGGACCGATCCTGACCTGGCGGCGATCTCGATGCCGTCCGGTTTCGGGATTACGTACTTTGCCGAGGATATCCCGGGTGCGCGGTCAATGGACTTGACCGATAACGGGACCCTGTTTGTCGGGTCGCGGGATGCCGGGAAAGTCTATGCGGTTCGTGACCTCGATGGTGATTTCAGCACCGATTCTATTTATGTCCTGGCCGATGGGCTGAATATGCCGAACGGCGTGGCGTTTCTTGACGGCGACCTGTACGTGGCTGAAGTCAGCCGCGTCTGGCGCTTCGATGGTATCGAGGGCCGTCTGCATAATCCGCCCGATCCGGTGCTAGTGTCGGATACGTTTCCGGGCGATCGCTCGCATGGCTGGAAGTACATCGCGTTCGGGCCGGACGGCAAACTGTATGTGCCGGTCGGGGCGCCCTGCAATATATGCGATCCCGCGGATGATATTTATACAACCATCACCCGCATGGATCCCGACGGGAGCAACTTCGAGATCTATGCGACCGGTATCCGCAACACGGTTGGCTTTGACTGGCACCCGGTGACCGGAGAACTGTGGTTTACCGACAACGGCCGCGACTGGCTGGGCGACAACCAGCCGCCGGATGAATTAAACCGGATAACGTCGGCAGGACAGCACTTTGGCTACCCGTACTGCCACGGGGGCGATATTCCGGATCCGGAATTTGGCTCGGGGAAGTCGTGTGATGATTATGTGCCGCCGGTGCAGAAGCTCGGGCCGCACGTTGCGGCGCTGGGCATGGAGTTTTACACGGGTGACATGTTTCCCTCGGAGTATACCAACCAGGTATTCATCGCCGAGCATGGTTCCTGGAATCGCTCTACGCCGATCGGCTACCGGGTAATGCTGGTAAGGCTTGACGGCGACGGCAATGCGACTTCGTACGAGCCGTTTGCCGAGGGCTGGCTCGAGGCGGACGGCGACCGCTGGGGCCGTCCGGTGGATATTGAGTTGCTGCCGGATGGTTCGATGCTGGTGTCTGATGATTATGCGGGTGCGATTTACCGGATAGCGTATGGGGGGTAGACAACGGCGCGAAAAATAATTGCGCGGTGCGGCATGGTGTGGCGTCAATACGACGTGAGGATATTCACCGCGATAGTCAGTATTGTTCTGCTGTACAGTGCGCCGGCAACAGCCGACACCCCGCTCCTTCTGTTTCTGGACAGTATTTGTGGGGCAGTCGAGCGACAGGTTGAAATAGTTCCGACGACGGGACGCGCTGAAGAGCTGCTGGAAGTCTCAGGACCAGACAAGAAACGGGCCATACGTTCCTCAATACGACGGCTGAAAATCCTGCACGAACTGTTCACCGGCAGCGGCGCAGTGAATGGTGTTGCCGGTGGGGCGTTTGAGATACCGTACTTCTGGCACTGGACATCGCCGAATCCCCGTCATAGTATCCGGCATCTACCTGATTCGATGCTATTGATTGATCTTCTTCCGCCAGGCGGTTTCGAGCGTTACCGATCGTGGGCCGATGTCGACCGCACTCCTGTATTGTATCTCGCTGACCTCGTGACTGAAAAGCCGCAATATTATTACCCGGGATACGGTTCCTTCTATACCTTTGGATGGTGCAGTGAGCGGGAGATGGCATTTACGGCGCTGCTGACTGAACTTGGGTACGAGTCAAAGATCGTTCAACAGGGGATCCATGTGTGGTCAGAGGTTCTTTTGCCGATCGGTAAAGGCCGTGATGAACATACTCTCTTCCTGAAAGTTCGTATCGACAATACTTTCCGGCAGTTCAATCTGGATACCACAAGAACTGAGTTAAGTGAATGGCGGAAGGATATTGGCGAGGGTCAGTCGGTAGAGTGGTATAATCGCCAGGCCCGTTCGGTAACAGGGCTGACCAACTTGGATTCGATATTGGTAGGGGATAAAGCGGAGAAACGCCTTAAAACTGCCATCAGAGAGTACTTCAATTTAGAAGACTGATTTGGTCCCTCAATACGGATAAAACACAAAAAACAACACCGAAATCGCACCCAGCACCCACATCCCGGCATGGACCTCGCGGACGCGACCGGAAACCAGCTTCATCACCGGATAGGTCACAAACCCGGCCGTGATACCGACTCCAAGGTTATAGGTAAAGCTCATCAGGGAGATCACGACAAAAGCCGGGATCGCCTCGGTCAAATCATCGTAATTGAGTTTCGTAACAGGCGCAAGCATCAACAGGCCGACTATAATCAGCGCTGGCCCGTAGGCACACGGCGGCACCGCCGCCAGAAACGGCGCCAGAAACAGAGCCAGCAGAAACAGCAGCGCCGTAAACACCGACGCAAACCCTGACCGGGCGCCGGATTGGATCCCGGTGGCCGATTCGATATAGGCGCCGGCGGTGGTGGTGCCAAGCAAGGAAGCGACAACGGTCGTGACGGCATCGCACAGCATCGGCTTTTCAACCTCCGGCAGGTTGCCGTCGTCATCGAGCAACCCCGCTTTGAGCGAGAGTCCAAGCAGGGTGCCCATGGTGTCCACGAGATCCATCACAAGTACGGTGAGGATCACTGAAAAGAAACCCCAGGTGAGGGCCGCGCCGATATCGAGTTTCAGGAAGATTGGTTCCAGCGACGGTGGCGCGCCAATCCAGGCCTCGGGGGTATTCGCCACTCCGAGAACAAATGCGAGGATTGTCGTGGCAAGGATCCCGATGAGGATCGAGGCTTTGACCTTGCGGATCATCAGGACCGCTATCAACAGAAAGCAGCCAATGGCCAGCAGAACCGGAACGCTGCCGAAATCGCCGACATGCACCGGGGCGCCCTCGACCCCCAGCCCGACAATGCCGGTTTCGTTCAGCCCGATAAAAGTCAAAAACAGCCCGATCCCGACCGCAAAGGCAATCTTCAGCGAGGCCGGGATAGCGTTGGCCAGCCACGAGCGGATACCAAAGACAGTGACGATGGTAAAGACGACACCGCCGATGAAGATCGCACCGAGCGCAGACTGCCAGCTGTAGCCTAAAACCTGTACGACGGTAAACGCGATAAAGGCGTTCTCCCCCATGTACGGTGCGATGGCAAACGGCCGTTTGGCATAAAGACCCATGGTCAGGGTGCCGAAGAAGGCGGTCAGGACAGTCGCCACCATCGAGGGGCCGACCGGCAGTCCGGCCACCTGGAGTATCTTGGGGTTGACGATGATTATGTAGGACATGGTGGCAAAGGTGGTTGCGCCGCCGATAATTTCCCGGCGGTAGTCGGTCCCGAGTTGATCGAATTGAAAGTAGCGTCGGATAGCCTGCATCGGGTGAAGTCTCCCCTGTCTTAGTTGATCCGGAATGTAATGTACGAAAGTCCGGTCGGTGGGAAAAGGTTGATTTCGACCTCAGTATTTGCGGAGGCATGTCACAAGAAGACGCTTGTCAACGGGAGGCTAAGTTAGCTATATTTATCCATCATAGATAGTCAATGAACAGACATCGTACGGCACGAGTAGCAGAATCTGAACCTCGCAGGAGGTCGAGATGACCGATAAGGAGCATGCTGTCGCCGAGGCCCAGTCAGACGTCGTCGTTGAGAAGGCCTCTTTTCGCTGGGCGCATTTCATCAACAAAGAGGATTCGTGGGCGGTCTGGCTGGGGTTCGCCCTGCTGACGGTGGGGCTATTGATATTCCTGCCAAGGCCGCCGCAGAAAGCCGAGACAATCATCGCCGAAGCCAATGCCACGATGCAGGCGGAGTCTCAGCGGGCGCCGTTTAAGACGATCCAGTGGCATCAGGCCTACGATGCCAAGCAGAGGCTCAAGGCAACGAGTGAACCATACGCAAAGACAATAGCGCGCTGGCTGGGACGGCCGCACGGCTGGGAGACCAACCCTATCCGGTCGTTTGTGCAGACGTCGAATCAGGCTGAGGCGCATACGGCGGCGCGGACAGATCAGCTTGCAGCGGCAGAGCAAACGGCCGCCGCAGCTAAAGCCGAAGCAATGGCGGCCGAGCAGGCGGCAGCCGAAGCAAACTTCAATGATGTCGCGCTCAATGAGTTCGCGGTTGAGAAAATCCGGGCGTGGCGCGATGCCCGATCACGAGCCTCCTTGATAGAGAAAAGCGCAACCGCTAAACCGTACAATCAAATCCCCTACCTTATCGGGCTGAGTTTGATTCTCGCGGTGATATTCGGCTTTGCGATGCGGTTCTTACGCGTGCCGTTCAGGAAATTCGTAGTTGGCTTCCAGTTCGTGTTCTTAATTGCAGTGCTGTCGTATATGATGGCGCACCAGAGCACGATGAATGACTACGGGATCGGGTACGCCGCCTGGGCGATTGTGTTCGGGATGGTGATCTCAAACACAGTCGGTACGCCGCACTGGGTGAAACCGGCAGTTCAGACCGAGTTTTATATCAAAACCGGACTGGTATTGCTGGGCGCCGAGGTTCTTTTCGGTAAAATCGTCGCGATCGGGATTCCGGGTCTTTTGGTGGCATGGATTGTCACGCCGGTAGTGATTATCAGCATGTTCTGGCTGGGTAATCGGTATATCAAGATCGAGTCAAAGTCATTGAACATAACGATTGCGGCAGCTACCTCGGTGTGCGGCGTTTCGGCGGCGATTGCGACGGCGGCAGCCTCGCGGGCGAAAAAGGAGGAGCTGACGCTGGCAGTCGGGATGTCGCTTATATTCACGGCGGCAATGATGATTGTGATGCCTAATGTCATTCGTGCGGTTGGCATGGACGATGTCCTTGGCGGAGCCTGGATGGGCGGAACTATCGACTCCACCGGTGCGGTTGCGGCGGCGGGTGCATTTTTGAGTGACCGGGCGTTGTATGTCGCGGCAACGGTGAAAATGATCCAGAACATCCTGATTGGTGTAGTGGCCTTCTTCGTGGCGATCTATTGGTGTCTGAAAGTGGAGGTGGGGGACCGCAGTGCAGTAAACGCGGTTGAATTGTGGTACCGTCTGCCGAAATTCGTGCTCGGGTTCGTGGCGGCATCGGTTGCTTTTTCCATCCTTTACGAGTGGCTGGGGGCGGACACTGCCTATTATGCGATAGATAACGGTGTGCTGCGTGGTTTTTCCAAGACGCTCCGAGGCTGGTTCTTCTGTCTGGCGTTTGTCAGTATTGGTCTGGAGTCGAATTTCCGTGATCTGACTCGACATTTCACCGGCGGGAAACCGTTGATACTCTATGTGATCGGGCAATCGTTCAATTTAATTTTGACGCTGCTGGTGGCGTATCTGGCGTTTTTCGTGATTTTCCCGCAAATTACAGCCAATATCTGAGGTCAGTATGAGAATTCGCAGACGTGTATTTGCAAGCAGCAAAACCCGGACTGGGCAGTGGCTGCGGTTGGTCGGTTGGCTGGGAATGATCTGTGTCTTGGTCTTTGTAGTAGCCCCGGCATTGTCTCATCTGCCGTGGGTTAAAGGAGTGCAGGAGTGTACAAGGGAGGCGGGGATTGATCCAACAACGCTGTTTTACACCGAAACCGAGGCTTTTTCATCGACCGAATTTCATGTTCGGCATCATCTTATAGTGGAATCCTCCCCCGACACAATGAATGGCCGTGTAATGAGTAAGTGACAGCCGTTGACGGGTCGCGTGCGGGTGTCTCTGATTTCATGGAACTAATTGTCAGTCGGCGGATTACAATAGTTGCGCTGGGTCCGGAGGAAACTGAATCTGCTTGTGCGTCCGCAACTTTGCCAATATCTTCGGCGTACATTAGCAGGTTACATTGATTGACTTTTTTGTGAGGATAAACGCGCAACCATGATCACAGCTCGTCGATTTGCCATGGCTTTGGCCCCGGCTCTGATCCTCACCTCAGTTCTTCTGGTGCAGACCGCCGCCGCCCGAACCGCCAGCGGCAAGGAACAATTCAATTCCCAATCAGCCCGCGTTGCCCAGTATTGCATTGCTACCTATGACATCGGGAAGCTGAATTTTGGTATTACGAACTTCGGTAAGATCGGTATCGGCAAGGGTAAGGATACCCGTATCGACTGTTTTACCGGTTCGGTCCCGCCGTACGGCCTATACCCCAAAGGGATGATTACGCGATATCTGTACAAGGGGGCGCTCTGGGTCGGTGGAATAGTCGGTCGCGACACCCTCGTCTCCGCCGGAAATGACTTTAATACACTCGCCCGTGAGTTTCATCCGATCACGGACATGGTCCGTCGGTCATCGCTAACTCCCGAGGCGTTTGGCTCCGATGCAGCCGTCTCGGAACTTGACTACGTGGCGGTTTACACGGACACGTTCGTGTCAGGCGTCAGCTTCAGGTCTTTCGACCCGATTGATGTGCGACCCCACAAGCCAATGGGTTTACGCGTGGAGCAGACATCGTATGCCTGGTCGTACGGGCACACCGATGACTTCGTTATGTGGAATTATCGCATTCGGAATATTGGCAATGAGCGTATCAAAGGGTTATATGCCGGTCTGTACTGGGACTCGGACGTGCACCGATCAGGCGGGAACGTCATTTTTGATCCGCCAGAGGCCGGAAAAGGTGTCACCGAAGGGCGCGATGATCTCAATGGGATGATCTGGGATGTTGAGTCGCCGTTTCAGGTGTGCGGCGGCCTCGATACTATCGGTGTGGCGTGGACGATCGATTCCGATGGCGATCCGGCCGGTGACGGTTTTGATGTTCCTGACATTACGGGCATACGAATCCTCGGCGACTACCTGACCGATCCGGAAGTGACTTTCTCATACAACTGGTGGGTTTTCAATTATAACCCAGCGTACGATTTTGGACCGCAGTCGCACGAAAAATTCCGACTGATGGGCAACGGAACGGGAACGCCCTACGGCGACCGCAACAAGTATCACCTGCTAGGTAACGGTGAGCGTGACTACGATCAATATCGCACATTTCAGATTGGTCCGACCGATCTGACGTGGCATGAACCGTCGTCGCGTATCGCAAGCTGGTATTCGCGCCAGGCCGATGTTCAGCAGTTGATTTCTATTGGCCCCTGGGATCTTGAACCGGGTGCCGCCATAGATCTGCCGGTGGCCTGGGTCGGCGGAGAAGGATTTCACAGTCTTCGGTATAACTATCGCGACAATCTCCTGCGCAACTATACGCCGGAAGTGTATCTTGACAATGTTGATTTCTCCAACCTCATCAGGAATTCAATTACGGCGGGGCGTGTGTATGACGTGCCGGGGATTGACACGAACAATGATGGATACGCCGGGAAGTTCCGCATCTGTGTTTTTGATTCGGAGTTTGTCGACAACAACTGGGTGGTGACGGCCGCCGAAACGACCTATTATGAGGGTGACGGTGTGCCGGATTTCAAGGCGGCTGCTCCGCCCCCTCCCCCGGATTTCTGGCTGACACCGGACAGGAACTCGATCCGGGTTCGTTTCAACGGGAAAGATTCCGAAATCGCACGTGATGTGTTTTCGAACGAGCTTGATTTCGAGGGCTACCGCGTGTATGTCGCCCGCGACAACCGCGAGGGCAGTTTCAGTGTCGTGGCGCAGTACGACCGCGAAAACTTTGACAAGCATATCTACACCCAGCGGCCCGGGCAGGATCCCCGGTTTGTGCGCGTCGACAACCCCTTGAGCCTGTCGGAGATTCGGTGCCTGTATGGATTCGGAGCCGACCCGTGCGCCGACAGTTCGTTTGATCCTCTTCAGTATACACCGGCGGACCCGTTTATTCATCCCAATTTCCCGGATTCGATCTTTTACTTTTCCAAGCATGACTACAACCAGAGTGAATTCGGGCGCGATACGCCGATCAAGAAGATCTATCCCGATCAACCGGCGCCAACTTCGCTGGTAAATCCGCGTCCGGATGAACTGACCGAGGATGGCCGATTGAAGTATTATGAGTACGAGGTCGTGATCGATGATCTCCTGCCGAGTGTGCCCTATTATATCTCGGTATCGGCGTTTGACTTTGGTTCCCCGCGTGCCGGCCTGGCGCCGCTGGAATCATCGCTGACGTTGTTCGCCAAATCGGCCTATCCGAATAATCCGTGGGATGAGCGGCCGGATTCCTTGAGCAACATCTATGTCTATCCCAACCCGTACCGGCACGATGCATATTACCGTATCAGCGGCTACGAGGGTCGGGGACGGGAGGATCGGTCCCGGGACCGGGTACGTAAAGTAACGTTCGCTAATCTTCCGTCGAAGTGCACGATCAAGATATTCACACTCGACGGCGATCTCATTAAGGAACTGGACCACGACTATGATCCGTCGGATCCGAATTCGTCCTATCACGAGTGGGATATGGTCACGCGAAATGTCCAGATGATCGTGACCGGGATGTATTACTGGGTGGTGGAGACGCCGGACGGTCGCTCGCACATCGGAAAGTTAGTTGTTTTGTTGTAATCCAGTGATCATTGAAGATAAGAAGACGGGACGTCGGTTAAAGCGACGTCCCGTTCTTTATTGGTCACAGGCCTGTTGGGCTTACTGATTGACTTTGAACTTGCTGACCATGACTTGAAGGCCTTCAGCCTGGCGGTTGAGCTGTTCGGCGGCGGTGGCCGACTGCTCCGCTCCCTGGGCTGATTCTTTGGTCACTGTCGCGATATGCTCGACGTTTTTTGAAATCTGCTCGGCGGCGGCGGACTGTTGTTCAGACGCTACTGCGACCTGGTTGATCATGTCCATCACGCGCTGGGACATCGAGACAATCTCGGTCAGGCTGTTGCCGGCTTGATCGGCCAATTCACGGCCTTTTTCGACCTGAGAAATACCGGTTTCCATAGACTGGACAGCCTCGGCCGTCTCGGCCTGGATACCTTTGACCATTTCGGTGATTTCGCCGGTCGCTTTGCCGGATCGTTCTGCCAGTTTGCGAACTTCGTCGGCAACGACGGCAAAGCCACGGCCCTGTTCACCGGCACGGGCCGCCTCGATGGCGGCGTTGAGGGCGAGCAGGTTGGTCTGGTCGGCGATGTCATCGATGACTTTGGTGATCTCTCCGATCTGCTGGGCGCTGTTGGCCAGTTTGCCAATGGAATCGGCGGATTGACGGACAACCTCAGCGATAGACTGCATGCCTTGAATCGTCTGACCGACAACCTCGCCGCCGGTGCCGGCGGTTTCGGAGGCTTTGTGGGCGGCCTCGCTGGCGTTGGATCCGTTTTTGGATGTCTCGAGAATGGTTGCGCTCATTTCCTCGATTGCTGTCGAAACCTGTTCGACCTGCTGGGCCTGATCCTTGGCGCCGCGAGACATCTGTTCTGATGAACTGGAAATCTCGGTGGCGGCACTGACCAGTTCCCGCGCGTTGTCGGCAAGCTGGCGAATTACACCGGTGAGGTTGTGAATCATCGTCCGGAAGGCGTTGCCGAGAAGGTCCTTCTCAGAACGCGGGTTGACCTGAGTTGTCAAGTCGTTTTGCGCTATCTGCTCGGCGGCACCAGCCATCTCGCGAAGGTAAGCGATCATACTTCGGAAGGAGTCAGCCAGGGCGCCGACTTCGTCGTTACTGTGAACGTCAACATCGACCGCAACGTCACCCACGGCGACTGAATCGGCCACCCCGACCAGTTTGTGAACCGGGCGTACGATGGTCCTGGCCATGAAGAACGACAGCAGAATTGCGATTCCCAGCATCACCAGACCGATCCAGAAGATGGCAGAGCGGATTTCGTTCACCGGGGCAGTGAACTCATCGAGATAGCTGCCGGCCCCGATAATCCAGTCCCATTCGGCTAAATAGGTATAGGCAACGATCTTTTTCGCCATAACGCCGTTGCGTTCCCATTCGTATTCGACCCAGCCGACTTCACCCTGCCCAAGCTGCGGCGCCTGGGCCATCATCTCCTGGGCGAATTCGTAGTTGGCAATGCTCTTGCCCTCACTGGCCGGGTGAATTTTGAGTACGCCCTGTCCGTCCATGGTGTAAATGTATCCGGTCTTACCGATCTGTTGTTCAAGGATGGCGTCACGGAGGATCTCAGACTGCTCCTCGGTACCGACAAAGTAGCATCCGACGATTTCGCCGGCGGTGTCGCGAATCGGTTCATAGGCGGTGACCATCCAGCGATCCACGACAAAGGCACGACCGTAGAATGTCTGGCCTCTACGGAAGACGGCATCGTAGACGGGATCGGACAGGTAGGTTCCGACCGCCCGGGCACCGTCGTTCTTTTTCACACTGGTGGCAATCCGGCGTGCCCGGCCTCCATCCTCCATAAAGATAGTGCAGGCGGAGCCGGTCATGCTGGTGACGCGGTCGACGAATTTGGTGTCGTCATTTATCACCCATTCACTTTCGCTGCCGGCATTAAGAACCATCTGTCCGCCGCTGACGGAAATACTGGCGCCGCCCTGGGCATCAAAGATCGCGCGAGTCGACTGAAGATCGCCGTTGACCTTTTTCTGGGCCTGTTCGGCGTTGACCTCGCACAGATTCTGCGCAGTTCGAGCCAGGTGGGCCAAGTCGGTCCGTGCCAGATCCTCGAGATACCGACTTGACTTCTGTGTGCTGACAAATGCTACGGCGGCGATTGCCAGAGCCAGTACAATCGAGCTGGTCAGCACAATCTTGTGAGTGAGTTTCATTCGGATTTTCATAGTAGTTCTCCAGGTGCATTATGCCACCGAATTCGACTCACCCACAATTAGTGAGTCGTTCTCGGTTTTACCCTATGTTACCTTCCATACCAAATGTTCTTTTTCCAGTTTACCGGTTATTCTCGCGAAATTGTAAATCTGCCAACCATCGTCTTGAGGTTTTCCGCCTGACGATTGAGCTGCTCTGCTGCGGAGGCTGACTGCTCGGCTCCCTTGGCCGTTTCAGCTGAAACAGAGGCGATTTGCTCGATACTGCGGTTGACCTCTTCAGCGGCACCGGTCTGCTGTTCTGCTGCGCCCGCTATTTGCTGGATCATCTCCATGACACGACCGGAAAATTCAACGATTTCCGACAGACTGGCGCCGGCCTTGTCGGAGAGTTCCCGACCCTTGTCGACCTGCTGGATCCCGGATTCCATAGAAACCACGGCATCTTCAGTCTGGGATTGAATCCCGCTGATCATGCTTGATATCTCGCTGGTAGCTTTGCCGGTCCGTTCCGCGAGCTTGCGGACTTCATCGGCGACCACGGCAAAGCCGCGTCCCTGTTCGCCGGCCCGGGCAGCTTCGATGGCTGCGTTGAGTGCAAGCAGGTTGGTCTGGTCGGCGATATCGTCAATAACGCCGGTAATTTCACCGATCTGGTCAGCCGATTTGGCGAGGTCAGCGATAGCCTGTGCCGACTGGCGGACGACCTCGGAGATTGTCTGCATGCCGGTGATTGTCTGATTGACGATCTCTCCCCCGCCGGTGGCGGTGTCGGACGCGTTCTTGGACAGTTCGCTGGCGCTCATGGCATTCTTCGAGCTTTCCTGGATGGTGGCCGTCATTTCCTCAATGGAGACCAGGACACGCTGAACCTGATCGGACTGGCCCTGCGCACCGTGTGACATTTGTTCGGATGACGAAGAGATCTCAGACGCGGCGCTGACCAGTTCCTGGGCACTCTGGTCGAGTTCGGCCATAATGTTGGACAGGTTGTCCCGCATCTTGCGGAAGGCGCCGCCCAGGCGGTCGGCAGTCGACCTTGGCGTTACTTTGACGGTCAGGTTGCCGCCGGCGATGGCGTCGGCAGCCTCGGTCATATCGGCAAAGTAGATGCCCAGGGAGTCGAATGCCCGGGCGAGTGCACCGAGCTCATCTGAGGCCGTAAAACTCACTTTGCTCGACGTATCACCCATGGCCATTGAGGTCGCGACCTCGGAGACTTCGTTGATTCGCCGCGAAATTCGGGAGGCGTTGTAGTAGCTTATACCCAGCACCAGCAGTGTCCCAAATACGCCGATTAGAATGATCCACATCAGCTGCGTCTTCAAAGCGGCAAAGACAACATCCTCCGGCACTGCGGCCATGAGCATCAATTCATGTTCCCGGTCGGATTTACTTCCTAAGTAAGGCGGGGCAATTTCGTGCGGAGTGGCAAAACAGGCCACATCGCCGATTTCGGTAATTTCGACAGTGCCGTCGGTGACTGTTGATCCCCAAGTCAAGAGCTGGCCGCGGTCCTGTGAATCAAAGGTGTTCGCACCCAGGGCAACCTGAGTAGCGATAGCGTTGCGCGAGACATCGCCTATTATAACGAAGCCGTCGGTGTAGCCTCGGCTTACGAGATCCCGGCTGAGTTCATTAACTCGATTTTCGATGACTCGCCAGTCACAGATCCCGACAAAGCCGCCGACCGGGCTGCCGGACGACGAGAAGGCCGGCCGGTAGAACAGGTAGGTGCCATGATTCTTGAAACCGAGTCTATCCAGGGTTTCACTTTGCACGAAATGCGCCTGTATATTGGAGCCGCCGGTGATTTCGGCAAATTCGGGCAGGCGGTTTCCGCTTAAGCTCTGGGCGCTGCCCAGGGCGGGTGAACCGGCGGCTTCGAGCACCCGTCCGGATTGATCGACTAATGCCAGCAGCGCAAACGAGGTGTCCGATGCCAGCCACTTTTGCATTTCTTTTTGCAGTTCGGTCGTAGTCTGAAATTCGATCGCAAGGCCGAACACGTCCTCCCCGGCCCATTCAGTGAAATTTCCGGCCCAATCGGCGATTTCGCTATCGATCTGAGCGGCGTACTGGTTGACAGTCACGCCGATAAGGTCGCGACTGCTGGCCTCAAATTCGGTTTTGGAGAAGTTGTAGAAGTATATCACAACCCCGACCAGGACCAGTAAACTCACCACCCCCGTGGACAATATCTGATTTTTGATGTTCCACTTAAACATAGGTTTATCCTCGGGTAAGAGCGTTGTCGCTCTCACCGGTCCGGCACAATTCTTCGACCGTAACGGGCGGCGGTCATTTCGGACTGCCGCCCGTTTCGGAGGAGATATCGTTACTGTGCCGCGACTGTGGTGAGCGGTTCAAGGGTAGTCGCGAGATTATTTTGAGTTCGAACAGCTTCCCACTCGGCTTTGCTGATAGCAGCTTTTTCGCCCGGGAGACTGTGGATAATCTCAAAATAGTCCAGCTTGTACGGGTCCTTCAGGACTTCTACCTGCGGCTTGCACTGCACGCTGTAGACCGTCTGGATCGACTGGTGGTCGAAATTCCGCCAGGTCTGCTGGTCTTTCAGCAGCGTGTAGGAGCTTCCTTCAAGGGTTGCGACGATCTTGGCCGGTTCGAAACTGCCGGCTTCTTCAGCGGCGCGTTTGTATTCGTACACAATCGTATAGGCCGATGCGCCCGAGGTGCTCGGGTAGCGGTTGTACTTCGCTTTGTAGTCCTCAACGAACTTGATGCCCCGGTCGTAGTTGTATTGATACGGGACCTTCCAGCACCATGGCAGGGCGCCGACGACGCCTTCCATGACCTTGGGTCCGCCGCCTTCGGCCATACCGAGAGTCAGGTTCGGTACGACGATCTGGCAGGACGATTTCAGGCCCATGGTGGTCGCCTGGCGAATGGCATTGACCATGTCATCACCAAACAGGACCAGCACGAGAACATCCGGCTTCACCAGCTTGGCCAGGCCGAGCTGCTTGGAAAAGTCGGTCGTACCCAGCGGCGTCTTCACGCCCTTGTGGGTCTCGGCGTCCTCGGTGTTGGTCAGGGCGCGCATGGAGCTTTCGGTGGTCCAGCCCCAGGTATAGTCGGAGGTGATGTACATGTACTTTTTGCCGCCGAAGTTGCTGTTGAGGTAGTCGGCCAGGACGTTGGCCGCCATCCAGGAATCGTAGCACTCCCGGAAGACATACCGGTGAGCTTTGGTGCCGGTGGTGGAGGTGGAATAGGTCAGCGTACCAAAGAACGGAACGCCTTTCTGCTGGCAGATTTCGCCGGCGGCGATAGCAACCGCCGATGACGACCCGCCAAAGACCATTTTCACACCGTCGTTATCGATCAGGCCGGTCACGTTAGCCTGTGAGATCGAAGGCTTGGACTGCGAGTCCTTGGTCACCAGTTCAACCTGCTTGCCAAGGATACCGCCATTGGCATTGATCTCTTCAACAGCCATAGTGGCGGCGCGCAGCTGGTCGGCGCCCATCGCCTTATACGGCCCGGTCTGCGGAAAATTTAACCCGAGTTTGACAACATCGCCGCCGAAGGCACAGGTGGCCATGGTCAGAACGACAGCGAGCGTCACCGCAATATTTCTCAACGTAGTCATTGTTCCTACTCCTTCTCGTGGCAACCCCGCCCGGAGGCGCCCCTCCCCGAAAGCAAATTTTAGTAATTCAGGATGAACGCCGTCTGCACGCGGAAAGTGCTGGCGTCATCCGCCCCGGCGTATTCTGTTTCCCACTGCGACATTTCCAGTCCGAGCGTGACGGACGGAACGATGCTGTAGCGTATGTTGCCGAAGTACGCGGTGTTTTTCGAGCGACCGGCAACGATGTCTTCGTTGTCGACATCGTCCATACCCAGACCGGCTGACAGCTTGACTTTCGGGGTGGCCTGGATCCAGGCAGTGCCCCATCCGCCGGTGCTGTTGAGACCGTCGATCGTGCTGCTGCGGAGAATGCCGCCAAAGTACGAACCAAGGTTGCTGCCGGTGTAGGCTTCGCCTAGCACGCCAAATTTGTTGGAGAAGTCGACTTTGAGGTGACCAACCGCGGCCCAGCTATCATACTTCTGGGAATTGCCCAGGTTGGTTTCGGCTTTGAGTTGGCCCCAGAGGCCGGAGACGCCAAAGCGAACGGCAGCGCCGTTATTAAAGTTGTGCGTCACATCCAGCAGGCCCTGTATGGTCGGGATACCGGCATCGGTACCATCATCATCACCTTCGCTGGTTTCGCCAACGGCGAGGCTGAAGGTCGGGGTAAGGTCGCTGCCGATGGTGCGGAAGAAACCGCTGGCAACCGTGACGTCGGTATTCTGGCCAGCATCGAACGTCTGCCACAGGCTGACCTGCGGACGACGGTAGCCGATGTTACCCACGCCCCAGAGGACCGGGTAGTTCAGGGTGGCGGGATTCAGCGGGGAAACGAGGTCCCAGCTCTGGCCGGCGAGCAGCTTGGTACCGCCTTTGCTGATCGCAAAGTACGCGTGGCGTAACTGAAGCATGGCCTTGTTTTCAGCCACGGTCGCGCCGCCGACTCCGGCGTACAGGTCGAATTCGAGCTGACCGGTTACATTATAGCCGTTCTGGTTGAGGCTCTTGGCTTTGAGACCAAAGCGGGTTTCGTTAGCGGTCATGTTATACTGTTCGTCCTCTTCTATAGTCTGAGGCTGAACCCACATGACGAAATTGCCATGACTGGTGAGGTTTTGGTCATAAGCTGCATCGAGCTTGAAGTAGCCGTACCAGTCCATGTCAAACGACGGCTTTTCAGCGGCGGTTGTCAGACCGCACAGCATTACCAGAGCCGCAACAACTGTGAGGGCGAAGACTGACTTCTTCATGGTGTTCCTTCCTTGTCTTCTCGAGCCCCGCGACAACGTGCAAGTCAAAGTGAGCTAAAATTGGCCGAGCTCTTTCGAGATTTCTTCTTTTGGGTACCTTTGAATATTAGTATCTGCTACAATGGAATATCGGCGGGTGTTGGTTTTTGCTGAACACCTGGAGGACGAGGTTAAGCAAAAAAAAGAGTAGTTGAGCCGGTTTTGACCAGGCAATGAACCCCGGTCAGTCGACCAGGTTCGTGGAAAAACGGACCGAGAAATCAATGATGATATATAAGCCTATGATTTTCAACGGAATAGCAAGTCTTCGCAGAAAAGCAGGTACGAGACAATAGATGTCGGGGCGGCAACATTAATACGGGCGGCGGTGAGCATTTCTTTAGTAAAAGACGGGACCGGTCGGGGATTGGATTCAGTTTTCTCCCTGTTCGCCATTCCTGCGGGTGCGAAAGGCACGATATTTCGCGAGATACTCGATCATTTTGGCTTCGCGACCTACTCCGTGCGGCCGGTAGTATTGGGTGCCGGCCAGTTCATCCGGAAAGTACTCCTGATCGGTGAGGGCATCGTCAAAGTCGTGGGCGTATTTGTAGTCTTTGCCGTAACCGAGACCTTTCATCAGGTCAGTCGGGGCATTGCGAATATGCAACGGGGTGGGGAGTGAACCTTTTTCGGAGGCATCGGAGTGCGCCCGCTTAAAGGCCGTGTAGGCGGCGTTGGATTTTGGTGCGCAGGCCATGTAGATAACGGACATAGCGATGCCCAGCTCGCCCTCCGGCGAGCCGAGGAAGTGATACGTTTCGCGTGCATTCAGCGCGAGCGTCAGCGCGTAGGGGTCGGCCAGGCCGATATCCTCGGTTGCGAACCGGATGAGCCGTCGGACGATATACAGCGGATCTTCGCCGCTGTCGAGCATACGGGCCAGCCAGTAGAGTGAGGCATCGGGATCGCCGCCACGGATCGATTTGTGCAGGGCCGAGATGAGATTGAAGTGCTCCTCCCCCGCCTTGTCGTACACCAGCGACCCTTTCTGGTGGATCTCTTGAAGAATCTGTGGTGTGATTTCGCCCTCCTTGCCGACATGGATCGCGGCTGTTTCGAGCAACGAAAGTCCGCGTCGGGCATCACCATCGGCAGCAGCAGCGATGAACTCGAGGGATCCGTCGGCCACCTTAAGGTCTTGACTGCCTAGCCCATTGGCGGTATCGGTGAGAGCACGCTGGAGTAGTGAAAGAACATCTTCGGGAGAGAGCCGGTCGAGCGCATAGACGCGCATACGCGAGAGGAGCGCCGAGTTGACTTCGAAAGACGGGTTCTCTGTCGTAGCGCCTATTAAGACGATATCGCCTTTCTCGACATAGGGCAGGAAAGCATCCTGCTGGGCTTTATTGAAGCGATGGATCTCGTCGATGAACACGTAGGTGCGGCGCCCGGACATCCAGAAGTAGTTGCTTGCTTTAGTGAGGACTTCCTTGACGTCTTTGATCGAGGAGGTAACCGCTGAAAAGGGCATGAACTGGCCGTCGGTAGATCTGGCTATCAGTTCCGCGAGCGTTGTCTTGCCGGTGCCGGGCGGACCCCAGAATATCAGGGAGCCAACGCGGTCTTCTTCTATTGCTTTTCGGAGCGGTTTGCCGGTTCCGACGACTTTTTCCTGGCCGACGAAATCATCGAAGCTGCGAGGTCGCATGCGATCGGCCAGGGGGGCGTTGACACCGGTTCGCTGGATCGGCTGGTCCGGGTTTTGGTCAAAGATATCCATACGGTCGCAATATAATGGCAAAAGAATAGTGCGACAATCACAATGTAGTTCAGCCGGTTAGCGGTTTTCTCGGAAATAGCGTTGACAAAATCGACCCGCCTGTATATACTGCTTGCGTATCACGAACTCTTACTCTAAACTCATGTTACTACATATTCGATTTTAGTACCTCGCTATTGATCCGACAGTTTACGCCCCATTTGGAAAATGACTCTCACCATTTTCAGGAGGTCGTTTAGATGTTACGAGGTATTTTTTTATGGCTGACGGCAGCGATACTATTGCTCGTTGCCGGCCTGGTTGGTCCGGCAAATGCGCTGCCGGAGCCGTTTGTTCAGATAGAGATCAAAGAAGACGCAGAATTCAGTGGTGTGTCCGTGGTGCGGGTGCTTCTGCGTTCCACACCGGGTGTTACTGAGCCGCCCGTTGACCTGGGTCACTTCTCCTTCCTGATTGAATATAACGCATCACGCATGGAGTTTCTATCGGCGTCGGCGGGACAGATCCTGGCCGACTGCGGCTGGGAGTCATTCCAATGGGAGGAAGGTCCGGACGCCGACTGCGGTGGTATCCCGTGCCCGAGTAATGTCATCCGGGTTACGGCGACGGCCGACCTTGAGAACGGGAATAGCCATCCTACGTGCTTCCCAGACAGCAGCAGTACTCTGGTGACCCTGTATTTTGAGATGACTGCCAATTCTGTCGATGACGAGTGTTCCTTTTTCCCGATCGACTTCGCATGGTATGATTGCAATGACAATGTCGTCGCGGCCAATTCAACCACCGATTCACTTATCATATCCGATACCCTGGTGTTCCCCTATTACTATATACAGCCCCCGGTCGACAGCGTCTTCCCAACCGGGAAGGGTGCCCCCGAGAGCTGTCTTGCCCTCGAAGACAAACTGCGGATCAGAGGCATGTCGTATATGAACGGGGGGGGTGACCCTGCCGTGTATCTCATATATTGACGAGCGCGGCGATATCAATCTGAACGGGATAGCGTACGAAATAGCCGACTGGGTGATGTTCATCAATTATCTGTTGTATGGCGATACCGCATTCTATGACTACGCCATTGCGGAGCACTATGCCGCCACCGACACCAATGCTGATGAGGACACGGCCACGGTCGATGACCTGGTCTACCTTGCCCGCGTGATCGTGGGGGAAGCGGTTCCTTATCCATCGCCGGCTAAAATTAGTCGGGTGCAGACAGTTAAAATTACACAGGATATACCGACGCACCAGGTCTATGTCACGACGCAGGACAGCTTAAAGGGACTTTATCTGGTCTTTGACGGTGAGATAGATCCCTCTGCTGTCTTTGATTCAAGTTACATCGCCTGGAACAGTGTGGACGGCAGGACGAATGTGTTGATACACGATTTCAGCCCAGGGTATCCAAGCCTCGGTGCGCCGATCACACAGTCCACCTATCTCTTTACGTATTCGGGTGACGGGATCCTCTGGTACGCCCAGGCGGCGTATGACGGCGTGGTGGATGTTCCGGTCGAATTATTGATTCCGGATTGCTGCGCGTTGCGGGCTGATATGGATTACTCAGGGGAGATTAATGTCACTGACTTGACGCTCTTTGTCGAGTTCCTGTTCCGGGGTGGATTACCGCCGGTTTGTCCGGATCACGGCGATATCGACGCCAGCGGTGAGTCGAATGTATCGGATGTGACCGCGCTGGTGGACTATTTGTTCCGGGGCGGTGCGGCTCCGGCGGCCTGTTAATAAAGGCAGAGTTATTAGTACGAAAGCAACATTGACTCCCGTTTCGGGGAGTTAAAACGACGGCCCGGCCGGTAGGAACTGTCGGCTTCCCTACCGACAGTTCCGCCGCCCGGTCGGGTAAACTATCACGTACTTGTGTAAGGAGGGTTCCTGGTCGCCAGCGATAACCAGAGGAGAACAGGTTAACGGGAACGTCGTAATACAAAGGAGTTTCTATGCCAGGGCCGATTCATTCTGCTATCCAATTGCGCAAGCTGGCGCCAATTTTTGCTGCGATCGTTGTGCTGTCTCACGGGTCAACATACGCCCAGCCTCGGGCTACGTTTGAGTTGGGTAAGGCGGACCATGTGGAGCTTGGCAGCACCGTCAACATCCCGATTACATTGACCCAGGTCGAGTCCGGGGCCGAATTCGGCGGGCTCAACTTCCTGATTGATTATGACCCTCATGTCCTGACATTAACGGGCGTGACCCCGGGCGAGGCCCTTTCGGACTGCGGCTGGGAAACCTTCGTGTACCGCGAGGATGATTCTACTGCGTGCGGGGGTATTCCCTGTTCGACCGGTACCGTTCGCATCGTGGCTCTTGCAGACAATATCGATCCGCCGGGCGAGCCGGCGTGCTGGGCGCTGGACACCGGTGCGGTCGCCGTACTGCATTTCGATGTCACCAGCGATCCTACGCTGGCGTGCTGGTTTTCCGAAATTGACTTCAAATGGTACGGGTGTACCGACAACGAGGTAGCTTCGAAAGACGGGGACTCCCTGTTCCTCTCGTACAGGGTTTACTTTTTTGGCGAAGATGTTACCGACGACGTGGGGTTCCCGACAACCACCGGCACTTCGTCGCAATGTCTGACCTCGGAGACAGTTCTTCAGGAAATCGACTTCCATCAAGGCGGGGTTGACATTGTGTGTGCCGACTCACTGGACGAACGCGGAGACATTAATCTCAACGGTCAGGCTTACGAGATTTCCGATTGGGTGCTTTTCAGCAGTTTTCTCCTTCACGGAGACACGATATTTAATATCAACCCTGACCTCCAACTGTTAGTATCCGATGTCAATGCCAACGGGATGCCGGCGCAACTTGACGATCTTGTGTATTTGCAGCGAGTGATTGTCGGCGATGCCCAACCGTTTCCGCGACCGTCCCTGGAGGATGACGCGCTTTTTCTCACGAACGCACGGCGAGACAATATCGTCTCATTTGCTTTTGAAGATAGTGTTCGTGCTCTGTACTTCAAATTCGATAGTCCCATAGATATCACCAGCGACAATCCCAACCTGGACTGGGCAGTAACGTACGACAGTACGCGGGTGCTCGTTACATCCGGGCTGACCAGCTCCGAGGTGATCGAGGACACGGTTCTGTTTACATACGCCGGCGATGCGCAGATAGTCGAGGCGTATGCCTCTTTCGATGGTTTGACCCCTGTACCGGTCGAAATTGTCAACACGGAAGCTCCTGTACAATCCCGGATAGAGCCGGGTGTCATGACGATCATCTACTCCTGGGCGATAGACTCTATCTCGGGCACGGTCTATATCGGGAATCTCGATTCATGTTCAGTTGGTGATATCGATCCGGGCAGTGTGATGATTGACGGTGCCATCACGACGCATGATGCCGAAGTGGTGAACAGTATCAGCGGGTTTGACGGTGAGGTTCTTAAGCTGTCCTTTGATGCCAGGGAGCTGGCCGAACTGGCTTCGCCGATGTGGGATACGCTTTTACACACGTACACGGTATCGTGGTCCGCCCCTGCGGGTTGCCTGCAAGAAGCTTTGGGTGAGGTGATGATGATTGGCAAGCTCAGTGGCGACGTGAATATCGATGGCAGCGTTGATGTGGCCGACGTCGTTGATTTGATCGGCTGGTTGTTCCTGCGAAACAACCCTATGCCGGAGCGCGGGCAGCTTGATATCGACGGGGACGGTCGCGCCGCGGTGGGTGATCTTGTTCGGCTGCTGGATATTATTTACCGGTAGACGTTGTTGCGCCCCGGATTTGCCCGCAGGCGCTGACTGGCCCAAGGGCTATCTATCTTGAATACAACAACTTAGGTAGGAGCAGGTACAAAAACCGGTTGTCTTTGGACAACCGGTTTACTATACTGATAGGTTATGAAGAATGTGTGACATGTAAGACGCAAAAACGCAAAGGTCCCCCCAGCCGCCAGACAACTGATTTCGCATAGCGACGGACACGGGCGGTCATTTACATGACTGCAGACGATTCCCTGACAATCGGAAATCGACTCACCGGGCGGGGCCGGCAAGCATGAAGGAACTCATGGATCCAAAGACGAATCGCACCATTCTGATCGGCCTGATTCTCGGCGTCGTGCTCGGCGCCTTAGGCGGTTATCTCATACCCGATGTCCTGCTGGCGCTGGACGCGGTTGGCCGCCTGTTTGTGAATGCCCTTCGGATTATCGTGCTGCCGCTGATTATTTCAGTGGTGATCGTTGGCATGGCCGGACTCGGTCAACTGCCCAAACTGACCCGCGCCACAGCATCGGCGCTGGTCTATTTTGCCGTCACCAGCGTGGCGGCTGCCGTAATCGGCGTCCTTGCCGTCGTCCTGCTTCGGCCCGGCGTCGGCGCCTCGGCCTCCGGCGCATTCATCCCGGATATGGTCACCCGCGCCCGCGCCACGACCTTCACGGATATTTTTGGCGCCATCCTGCCGGACAACCTGCTGGCCGCCATCGCCGACGGCAACTATCTTGGCCTGATTATTCTGGCCATCGTTATTGGCGCCGTGCTCACCACAGTCGGTAAGCACGCCAAGGTTGTGATCGACTTCTTTCGCGTTGTCGAGGAAGTTTCGTTAAAACTGGTCGGGCTGGTACTGTATGCCGCCCCGGTTGGTCTTTTCGTGCTCGTGGGATCATCGGTAGCACGCAACCCCGATGCTCTCGGTGATGTCGGCAGTAACCTGTTGCTGTTGACCCTGACATTTGTCGCGGCTCTTGCCGTTCACGGTCTGATAGTGCTCCCGATCATTTTAAGAGTGATGGCACACCGGTCCCCGGTGACCTATTTCACCCAGACCCTCCCGGCTCTTTTGACCGCCTTCGGAACGTCGTCATCGACCGCCGCCCTTCCGGTCACTTATCGCAATGTAACGGAGGCGGGGGAAGTTGATACCCGGGCCGGGGCGCTGGTGCTCCCGCTGGGAACAGCGATCAACTTGAACGGCACGGCAATATATCTGTCGATTGCCGCGATCTTTATTGCCCAGAGTTTCGGCATTGGCCTGTCGGTGTTTCAGATAATCGCGATTGCGATACTGGGCGTTGTACTTTCGATTTTTGCAGCCGGCATACCTGGTTCCGCGCTGTATGCTCTGACGATTCTCATGGCCGCCCTGAATTTCCCGGTTGAAGCGTTTGGTGTGATCGGGATGCTGGTATTGGTCGACTGGCTGTTTGACCGCGGTCGGGCTGTGGTAAACGTGTGGAGCGATGCAATCGGCGCCGCGGTTGTGGGAGAGACGTTTGAATTCAAAACGGCGCGTGTAACTCCGGTTGCGAGTGCCGCCGCCGGGAAAGCGCCGACACAGCAGGACAGCACGCGCAGTCGAGGTCGGGGACGGTCGTCGGATAGAGGCTCCGATGACTCTCGACGCGGTCGTGACCAGGGTCGCGGCGGACGTGGGCGTGACCGCGAGACCGGACGTGGTCGTGGGCGGGACAGTCGTTCCGGCCGGGACCGCGATTCACGTTCCAGCCGGGGGCGGGACACGCGTCCGACTCGGGACCGGGACCAATCCTCATCCCGCCAGCAGTCTTCGAGTCGAGATGACAAGAAGCAGCAATCGATGCCGAAAGCGCCTGAGCCGTTGAGGCCGCCGTCACAATCGAAGGACCGGCAGGTTCAGCAGAGGGGCCGAGACCCAAGAAATGATCGGCGCGACTCGAGAGGCCCTCGGGATTCACGGCGCCAGGATGACTCCCGATCGGCGGCGTCTGCGAGCACTCCGGCGACGGAGTCGGTGATGGAGCAGCGGGGACAGCTCGCGGCTGACTTTGCCCAGCAATACCGGGGCAGCCAGATCAAGGCCGAGCCGGAGCCGCAACCGGAACCGAAGCCCGAGCCCGTCGAAGATTCGGAGCATGGGGAAAATAAGTCGTCCGAAAGACAATCTCGCCAGGCCGACAATAGGCAGGATACAGCGCCGGAACCGAAAGATGAGCGCCGGAAGCAGCCAAGGGAAGTGACCGTAAGACGCCGTCCACTCGATGCTGAAAGGGACTCCGGTGACCAGAAATCGGTCGCGAACGATAAACCGGATCACAAATCGGAGCCGGAAAAAGATAGTTCCTCGCAACGGCCGGGACCGGAGGAGGCGTCCACACCTCCCGTAGAAAAGCCGAAACCCAGATCCGAGCCGGAGCCAAAATCGGAGCCTGTAAATGAGCAGGTGCCGACCGAACCGGAGCAGCCCTCAGAGCCGCCGAAAACGTCGGCTGAGAAGGATGAGGAAAAGTCCGCACCGAAAAAAGAGGCACCGGAATTGAAAGAATTGGCCGGAGTAATGGAGTCGCTTCATTCACGGGCCCGTCAATCGGCAAAAGAGGAAGAGGAGCGCCAAAAGGACGCCACGGAGCAATCGGACTCCGAACGGGCAAACGCAACCGAGAAGCAGGACGACGAGAAAGACGATCAGCCTGTTTCTTTTGGTCGCACTCGCAGCCGCAAGGGCCCGCCGCCGTCAGAATTGCAGAGCAAAAAATCTGATGATGCGGATGAAAAGAGCGAGGTCGTGGACGAGGGCTACTCGGTCGACGAGGTGCCGTCGTTTGGCCGCGGCCGCAAAAAGAAGTCGGGTCGCAGGTAGGTGCCCGCAGGCAAGCAACGGGGCAGGCGTAAAAGCGTCTGCCCCATGGCGATAAAGGGAACTTTCGCGCACGGAAATGGGTATTTTCTAGCGGTAGAAAAATTGATTGACCGAATTGCCAATTCCGGCGTAAGTTTTGACAGAGGTACAAACGACCGTGAATACGATTAAAGTCACATTCATGATGCTGGCCCTGATGGCGCTGTTTATGGGGGTCGGTTATTTGCTCGGCGGCCAGACCGGTCTGGTCATCGCTTTTCTGTTTGCCGCCGGGATGAATTTCTTCAGCTATTGGTATTCGGATAAGCTCGTGCTCAAGATGTACCGCGCGCGCGAAGTGTCCGAGAACGATCACCGTCGGCTTTTCAGTGTCGTCCGGCGCGTGTCGGCCGCGGCGATGATTCCGATGCCGAGGGTGTACCTTGTGCCGTCGAAAGCACCCAATGCGTTCGCGACCGGTCGCAGCCCGCAAAAGGCCGCGGTAGCGGTGACTGAGGGCTTGCTTGAGCTGCTGGATGAAAACGAATTGGAGGGTGTGATCGGCCATGAAATCGCCCACATTCTTAACCGTGACATGCTGATCGGAACGATTGCTGCGACTTTTGCCGGGGCTATCGGTATGCTGGCGGCGATGGCCCGCTGGGCGGCAATTTTCGGCGGCTTTGGCCGGGGCAATGACCGTGAGGGCGGCATAGTCGGCCTGTTGGTTGCAGCGATTGTCGCGCCGCTGGCAGCAATGATAATTCAAATGGCCATCTCGCGGCAGCGTGAGTACAAAGCCGACGCGGTCGGCGGCGGATTGACCGGAAAGTATCTCGCGCTGGCATCGGCATTGAAAAAGCTGCACAAGGCGCCGAAACGCTCGCGTATGTTCGAGCGCCCGGCTACGGCCCACCTGATGATAGCCAACCCGTTGTCCGGAAAGGGCCTGTCGTCCCTGTTCTCGACTCATCCGGCGCACGAAAAGCGGATCGAGAGGCTGCACAAACTGGCCAACAAATCTGTATATGAGGGATATGCAAACGCCCGGTAGTTCATCCAGCGACCAAAGCGACGACTCATTGCCTCCGCAACCGAAAGGGGGGCGGTAGTGGAATCACATCTCTGGCTTGAGTTAGGAGCGATCTTCGTCCTTATTCTTGCCAACGGTTTTTTTGCACTGTCTGAGTTTTCGGTTATTGCGTCGCGCAAGAGCCGTCTTAAGCAGAAAGTAGCGCAGGGAAAGTCGGGGGCGGCTGCCGCGGAACGGCTCCGTAACAATCCGGATCGATTTCTGGCAACCATCCAGGTCGGTATCACGCTGTTTGGTACGATCGCCGGCGTGTTTGGTGGCGCCACTATTGTCGTCCCGCTGGAGCAGTTTATTGCCGAAATTCCAGTTTCGATAATTCAGGAAACAGCCGGTCCTATTGCGGTGGTACTGGTATCGATTGGCATCACGGTTACAGCTGTAGTTCTGGGTGAGCTGGTTCCCAAGTACATAGCGTTGTCCAACCCGGAGCGCTTTGCCCGGTACGTGGCGCCCCCGGTTTCAATCTTCATCAAAATTACCTGGTTCTTTTCAGCAACGCTGAGCGCGGTATCCAATCTCATCCTCAGAATTCTCGGGATCCGTCGCGATCACGGAGGTCCGGCGGTAACCGAAGATGAAATTAACCTGATGATATTCGAGGGTAAGCAGGAGGGTGTGTTTGACGAAACCGAAGAACAGCTTATTAAGAATGTTTTTGATTTTGCCGATTCGACGGTTCGTCGGGCCATGACGCCGCGTATGGATGTCGACGCTATCTCGATTGATGCCCACCCGTCGGAGATTATCGATGAGGTTATCAAGCACGGTCACAGCAAGTACCCGGTGTACGACAACAATATCGACCAGATTGTGGGAGTGCTCTATGTGCGCGACCTGATTCACAACAAGCTCAATCCGGATCTGATTATATTGAGGGATCTGGTCCGCAAACCAGTTTTTGTACCTGATTCGATGCCGTTGTCAACGCTGCTTCGGGATTTCCAGCGAAAGAAAAACCAGTTTGCGGTGGTGCTCGATGACTTTGGCGGCACGGCCGGTATTATCACGCTGGAGGACATTCTCGAAGAGCTGGTCGGCGAGATTCAGGATGAGGACGAAAAGGGAGAGATTCCGCTGGTGCGTCACTCGGAGAATATTGCCTTTGCCGACGGCGCCGTATGGCCGGGCGAAGTGAATGAAATAATGGAATCGAACCTCCCGGAAGACAAAGCCGAGACTCTGGCCGGGCTGGTGATAGATCACCTCGGGCACTTGCCCTCCAAGGAGGACAGCGTTATAATTGGCGACATGAAAATCACGGTGCTGCAGCTGGTGGACAACCGGCTGACCCGCCTGAAACTGGAAATGGTTCGACAGCCAGCCGGCTGAGCCGGGTCGAGCCGTCACCCGCAACCGAGAAACTAAATGTACGCCGCCCTGACTGCTCCCCTGCGCTGGATGCGCGCCCTGTATGACTGGGTGCTGAAATGGAGTGACTCGCCGCACTCGCTGACGGCACTGTTTTTGTTGTCGATGGCGGAAGCCTCGTTTTTTCCTATTCCTCCTGATGCGCTGTTGATCGCACTGTGTATGGGCGCCTATCGCAAGTGGGCCCGTTTTGCATTGATCTGCTCGGCGGGATCGGTAGTTGGCGGCATGCTCGGTTATCTGATCGGCTACTCGGCCTATGAATTGATCGGTGAGCATCTGGTGCACCTGACCGCCTCGATATCCGGGTCCGATCCGGACACTTTGCTTCAGCAGGCGCAGTACTGGTTTAACGAGAAAGAAATAGGCGGGATGAAAGTCGGGGCCTGGGCAGTTGGAATTGCGGGATTTACGCCTATCCCCTACAAGGTGTTTACGATAGCCGCCGGCTTTTTTGAAATGAACTTTTTCGTCTTCGTGGTGGCATCGACCTTGAGCCGTTCGGCCCGTTTCTTCCTGGTTGCCGGTCTGATCGGTTTGCTCTATCGCCGTTTCGGCGACCGCATCCGCCTGTTTATCGATCGGTACTTCAATGCCCTTGCAGTCGGCTTTGCCCTGTTGTTGCTGGCCGGGTTTTGGGCGGTGAGCCTTATTAAGGGCCACTGATAAGGCCGGGGCGTCTTACGTTTTGATTTTCCGCCTGCGTAGCGTATACTGAATCCTGTTATGGCAAACGCGCGTATACATTCCCATCCGCCAGCAACCGGTCGTAAGCTGGCCTGGACCATTGTGTTTAACCTCGGCATTACGATTGCCGAGGTGATCGGCGGTCTGCTTTCGGGGTATCTGGCCCTGCTGGCCGATGCGGTCCACAATCTGTCCGATGTTGCCGCGCTGGGACTGGCCTGGCTGGGGCAAAAAGGCGTGGCCAAACCGGCGACCAAGCGAAGCACTTACGGTTACAAACGGGTCGAGGTGATGACGGCGCTTGTTTCGGCTGTTTCGCTCGTTGTGATCGCGGTTTTTATTCTCTACGAGGCATACCAGCGGCTGCTGGACCCGCAGGAGATTTCAAAACCGGTACTGTTTCTCACGGTGGCGGTGATCGGCCTGATTGGCAATGTCGTGTCTATCTGGATTTTGCATTCGGAGAAGGGAACATCGCTGAATATGAAAACAGCGTTCCTGCACATGCTGTATGATGCGCTGTCATCGGTCGTGGTGATAATCGGCGGTGTGGTGATGCTGTGGACCGGCTGGTATGTCATCGATGTTATCCTTTCGGCTGCTATTGCACTGATGATTTTCTGGTCCTCCTGGCTGGTTATCAAGGAAGCGGTGCTGATTTTTATGGAAGCGGTTCCGGAGGGGATCGATTTTGATGAAGTTCGTCAGGCGATAAGCGCGGTGCCCTCGGTTATGGATGTTCATGACCTGCATATCTGGTCGTTGTCATCGAAGGAGATCGCGTTATCCGGCCATGTCTGCCTCGCGGGGAACGATCTTTCAGAAGGGCAGGCCGTGATCGAGCGAATCAATGCGCTTCTGGTCGAGCGGTTCTCGATCGGACACGCCACCATTCAACTGGAAACTGACGAGTGCCCGCGCAGCAGTGTGTTGTGCCGGCATACGGATGAAATATAGAAGGAACTGCTGTGACAAAGCCCCTGCTCGAACTGGAAGTTGTCGATTTGTCCTTTAACGGCAAGGCGGTCGCCAAGAACGACGGCAAAGTAATTTTCTTGAACGGCGGCCTGCCCGGGGAAACGGTCTCAGCCGAGATTGTCAATTCCAAGCCGCGCTATGATACCGGGATTGTGCATGAGATAGTCAAGAAATCCTCGCAGCGTATTCCGGCGCCGTGTGAGCACTTTGAAATTTGCGGCGGCTGTACCTGGCAGGATCTTGACTACAGCCAGCAATTGTCATACAAGCGCAAACAGGTGGTTGACTGCCTGGAGCGGCTGGGGAAACTGCCCGAAACACGGGTCAATGACATGGTTGGGTGCGCCGAGATTTTCAACTATCGCAACAAGATGGAATTCTCGTTTCATGCAACCGGGGACGGCGAGTTTACCTTAGGTCTGCATCACCGTGGCAAGTTTGACGAGATATTCGATCTCAACCGATGTCACCTGCAAAGTGATATTTCCAACCGGATCGTGCACTTTGTCCGCGATTTCGTACGCGAGAACAATATCCCGGTGTACGATGTCAAAAACCACACCGGGTTTATGCGGTTTCTGGTTATCCGGACCGGCAAACGGACCGGCGATGTGATGATAAACATCGTCACCAACTACGGCGAGATTCCGAACTGGCAGGGACTTGTCAATAAAATACGGACCGAGATTCCGCAGGTCACGACCCTCGTTCACAACCAGAACGGCCAGAAGTCCAATATCGCAGTGGGTGAAGAGGAGCACATACTGTACGGTATGGGCTATATCGAGGAGAAGTTGTTCGAGAGCCGATTCCGAATACGAGCCAACTCATTCTTTCAGACTAATTCGATTCAAGCCGAGACCTTGTACCGTACCTGTTTTGAGATGCTCGACCCCGGCAAAGGTGAAAAGGTGCTCGATCTATACAGCGGCACCGGCTCGATCGGGATTTTGGTCGCACCATTTGTCAGCAGTGTGGTCGGAGTCGAGCTGGTTGAGGATGCGGTAAAAGCGGCCCATGAAAACGCAGAGATCAACAATATCGAAAATATCAAATTCTATCACGGCGACGTTAAAGACTATCTCAAAGAGCACGAGGGCGAGGAGCTGAATTTTGACACGGTGATAGTCGATCCGCCTCGCGCCGGCCTTCACCCCAAGGCGCTGCGGCGGCTGTTGCGGCTCGATGCGCCGAGGATTCTGTATATTTCCTGCAATCCGTCGACCTTCGCGCGCGATGCCAAATCTATTGTGGATGCCGGCTATTCCCTTCCGGAGGTCACCCCGGTCGACATGTTCCCCCACACAATGCATATCGAAGTTGCCGGGGTATTCTACCGACAATAATAAGAACAGACAACCGCGCGCTCGCCGAATCGTACAACGATTGTATAATTAGAGCACCCGGCCCTGACAGCAACCGAGCTTGCCCGCCGATACGGATTTCGGTACATTGCTCGAAGTATACATGGAGGTTACTGAATGATCCGACAGCTGACGCTTCTATTGATATTGATCACGGTTTTTGGCCATGCCCTGCCAGCCGGTGCGCAGGATAAACAGCTCGACCGGTTGTGCATGGACATCCTGCAGGACTTGCAATCCTTCTATCCCGTTCGCTCGACCGAAATGGGCATTCACGAGTACGATCATCGGTTCACGAACTATTCGTCGTCATCGGTGCGCGACATGATCAAAAAGCTGACCGACTACGAGCAGAAACTCTACAAGTACCGTGGAGCGAATCTCTCTACTGACGACAGGATCAAGTTTCAGTTGATAAAATCGAATACCGACATTGCACTGCACGACCTCAAGCGGCTGGAGTGGCACGAAAAACTGCCGGTACTGTATGTTGACGAGGCGGTCGACGGGATCTACCTGCTGCTGATTTCACATCATGCCCCGATGGACCAAAAAGTTGTCACGATAATAGAGCGGATAAAGGCGGTGCCGGCGCTGTTTGCGACCGCCAAAGAGCAGATCGACCGGCCGCCGCAGTTGTGGGCCGACGAGGCGTTGACATCGATAGAGTCGGCCAATGACTTCTACCAAAGTGTAGCCGGGGAACTCATGCGGCAATTTCCTGATCGCGCCGACGACATCCTGAAGTATTCGACTGCCGCCCGTGAAGCCATGACCGACTTTGCGACCTGGCTGGCGGGCGTGAAAACCGGCGATCCGGGTGATTTCGCAATCGGCAAAGATGCCTTTGATTACAAGCTGAAGCACCAGTATTTCCTCGATTACGATTCAGACTCCCTCCTCGCTTTAGGCGAGACGCTCCTTGCGGAGGCCCAGCAGGAATACGCCGACTACCTGGACTACATGCAGGCCAGCCACCAGACCGGGAATGAAGAGGTCTTTATGCCGTCCTGCTTCTCGCGGGACGACATCATCGCCTACTATAACTGGGAGGTGGACCGGGTCCGGAAGTTCCTCGAAGACAATGACGTTGTCACGATCCCGGAAGACATTGCGCCGATTGAAGTAATTCAAACGCCGCCGTTTTTGCGCTCGAAATTGACGGGAATCGCGTATCATCCGGCTGGCCCGTTTGATCAAGTCCAGCAGGCGTATTTCTATGTCCGCCCGATTCCCGAGGACCTGGATTCCGTCCAACTGGCGGCCCGGTACCGGTATGTGCATCGGCGCGGATTTAAAGGATCGGTCGTGCACGAGGCTTACCCCGGCCATCACCTGCAGATGCAAATTGCCGGAATGCACCCGGATCCGGTGCGTAAATGGCAACAGAATTTCATGGCGATTGAGGGCTGGGCGCTGTACTGTGAAGAAATGATGTACGAAGCCGGTCTTTACGGCGAAGAGGATCCGGCGATGTGGCGGGCCATCCTGGGTGGTATCCGGTTCCGTGCGGCACGCATTGTAGCCGATGTGAAGCTGCACACGGGACAATTTACCTACCAGGAATGTGTCGATTGGATGATCGAGGCCCTTGAAACCGACACCGACTCGGGTAAGGACTATATCCGCAACCAGGTGCGGCTGTACACACACCAGCCGACCTACCGGATGGCGTACCTGACCGGGAAGTTGGAAATTCTGAAAATGCGCGATGCCATGGCCGAGCGCGATGGTGATGACTTCATGCTGCGCGACTTTCACGACGATCTCCTCGCCGAAGGCAGCATCCCGCCCGCCCTGGCGCGCGAGGCGTTGGGGCTGTAGAGACGTTCTGCCTCAAATCGGCGAGAGTCAAAACGGGATAACGCATGGTCTATGTCCTGCTGATACTCCTGATCATTCTCGTGGGGATACTTATCCTTCGGGTCCGTCTGTGCGTGGTGTTGGAGGACGGGACGCGGCATATTGGCCTCAGTCTCGGCCGACGGTCAGGAGTCAGGCTTGATCTTCGACAGCAGCAGGGTGCGCTGGAATTGTTGACAGTGCCGGTGTACCGGTTTGACCTGGGGGTTGAAGACAAGGACAAGCCCGAGGAGAAAACAGTCAAAAAGTCAAAGCCGCGCAGGAAACGCCGACGGCTGAGTATCGCCCGATGGTTCTCGATTGACCGGCTTAAGGATTTACTGATAATTGTTAACCGCTCCCGGAAAGCGGTCTGGAACTTTGTCAAAGGGATGCTTCGGGCGACCGCCCTTGAGGAACTGCAGGCTCGTATCTATGCCGGCCTCGATGCGCCGGACCGTACGGGTCGGTTGTACGGGTACTATCAGGCGGTGCTTGGGGCCGTGCCGGTTCTGCACGATCGGTTGGTCTTTGTACCGAACTGGACCGAAGCGTCGTTTGCCGCCTCCGGTCGGTTTGCGGCGGCTGTCCCGCTGTACAAGCTCATCTGGCGCACGGTCGTACTGATCTGGCAGATGCCCTCACGGAAAGCGATCAAGATGGCGATACAAGAGAAGAAAGGAGAACAGGATGTCAAATAGCGTGGCCGACATTCTCAAAGGAGTGGTCGGCGAACTGCGGGAAATCGCCAAGACCGAGACAGTGATCGGTGACCCGGTAACGATTGGTGATCGGACCGTTATACCGGTGGTCAAGGTCTCGATCGGCTTCGGCGCCGGCGGCGGCGAAGGGGGTGACGAGAAGGGCGGCGCCGGATTCGGCGGCGGTGGTGGCGGCGGCGCCAAAATCGAACCGGCCGCGTTCATTATTATTGATAAAGATGATGTCAAGCTTCTCCCGGCCGGCAAGGGCAAGTGGGAAACGCTGGTTGAGGCTATTCCGGATTTCGCAAAGAAGGTGCAGAAGATGGCGGAGAAGTTCAAGTCGGGTGACAAAGGCAAGGCCAGCGGCAATCAGCAGGGCGATTCAGGCGAGAAATCCGGCGAGCAGTAATCGCACCGCACGTTTTGAGACATGCCAAAAAGATAGCCCCCGTGTAACCGTCAAACACGAGGGCTATCATCAAATGGAGAAAGGGGATTCCGTTCCTCCACTGTGAAAGAGTAAGAAGTTGTCAAGTTCGTACATGAATTTGCCCGTTACCACTCCTGCCGAAAAGTCTCTTCAATCCGCAAGTCATTGTGTCACGCTCCTGCCATCGGTCGGCCGCGAACAATTGCGGCGCCGCACTGTTTATACAGACGACCAGATAACCACACTACCTCCAGAGGAAGGAGACGGGTATGAAAAAGTCATTCGTTCTTGGTGCAATGTTGTTGTCAGTTGTGATTCTCAGTGGTTCGGTATTCGCTCACTGTGAGATTCCGTGCGGCATTTACGATGATGAGGCACGGTTCGGTCTGCTCCGCGAACATATCACAACCATGGAAAAGTCAATGAATCAGATCAAAGAGCTGTCCGCAGCCAGTGACATGAATCACAATCAGCTGATACGCTGGGTCGTCAACAAAGAGGATCACGCCAATAAATTCCAGGAGATTGTCAGCCAGTATTTCATGACGCAGCGAATCAAGCCGGTGGCAGCCGACGCTGACGGCTACGACGCCTACCAGAATAAGGTGGAGCTGCTCCATCAGCTTCTGGTGTATGCGATGAAATGTAAGCAGACGACTGATCAGGCGAATATTGATGAACTTCGGGAGCTAGTCGATGATTTCGAGACGGCTTACATGGCCGGTCATGAGCATTAAGAGGGGGATACAACCGACGATGAGAAGAAGTGTCGTCTGGGGAGATATTGGGCTGCCTTTGGGCGGCTTGCCCAAAATTGGCGAGGTTGTAAGTTGCGCCAGAACAGCGGGAAAATGACGGTAAATAGTAATTGTACAATGACTTAATAGGGTTTTCTTCCCCTGTCAAAAAAAGTCAAAAAAATCAAGAAAGTTACTTACCACTGCCAGAATTGGCAGTGGTAATGCCTATATTAAAGATAGGAGTGGTGACAGGCAGCATTGAGTGATTCCCACGTCATGGGGAGGGAATCCGACAACCCGGTTTACATGCGATAGAAGTTTTGTATCGGGTGACCCACCGGAGACGGTGGGTTTTGTCTATCTGGAGGGGCAGTCGGCGTGTCTTTGCGGCGGCTGTCGACTTGAATTCGGAAGGCAGGTGGTTTCGGTTGAACGGGGGCAAACCGGGCCGGTGATACTTGGGAACAGAGACCGGTTCGGATGTGTTTAATCGAGGGAATAAAAGAATTGGCAAATCGTAAAATTTCGGCTATATTTGTAGGTTATTGTGAGTTACGCCTGTGCAGGATTTGCGCAGAAGAGCCGATACAAGAAACAAGGAGTGTAATCCGACGTGAATTGGCCGATTCTTATGACCGGCGGCGCTGATGGCGGCGGCGGTGGCGGGATGTTCACGATCATCTGGTTTGGCCTCATTTTTGTGGTCATGTACCTGTTATTGATCCGCCCGCAACGGAAGAAGCAGAAAGAACATGAGCGGTTGCTCAATGAGTTGAAAAAAGGCGATAAAGTTGTAACATCAGGCGGCATGTTCGGAACGATTTTTGCCATTGATGAGGAGCGCGGACGCGTAGTATTGAAGTTCGGCGAGAATGTCAAGATGGAGTTCCTTAAATCGTCGATCGCCGCCAAAGTAGATAAATAGTGTAAGGAGTTATTGTGGCGGCGCGACCGATAGTCATATACGGTGACCCGGTTTTACGGGAAAAAGCAGAGCCGATCGAGTCGATCGATCAGGCGGCCAAGAATCTCGTGTCTGACATGGTCGATACTCTCAAAGAAGCGCAGGGCTTAGGTCTGGCGGCGCCCCAGATTGGTGTCTCCAAACGTGTGTTCATTGTCGATTTATCAGCAGTGGACCTGACACAGAGTCTCAAGGTCTTTATTAATCCGGAAATAGTAGAAACAGGCGACGAACCGGTCGAACTGGAAGAAGGTTGTCTGTCATTCCCGGGATTGTATCAAAAGATTACGCGCCCGTCGACAGTCAGAGTCCGGGCGACCGACCTTGAAGGCAACACGTTTGAGCTGGAAGCCGACCGGATGTTAGCGCGGGCAATTCTTCACGAATTCGACCACCTTGAGGGCGTGTTGTTTATCGACCGCATGTCGGCGTTGACCCGGACCATGATTAAGGGCCGGCTCAAAAAGCTGCAAAAAGTTTCCTGACCGGTCGTTTTGGCGCCGGTCGGCTTCTTCTCCTACCGCGTCGGGTTCTGGCTCGGCGCGCCGTCCACAATCGACAGCCCACATGAAAGTGGTGTTCATGGGCACGCCGGAGTTTGCCTGCAAACCCCTGGCCTGCCTGGTACAAAGCGACCACGAAGTCGTGGCGGTAGTGACCCGGCCTGACGAACGATCGCGACGCGGCGGAGAAATGCGCCCGACAGCGGTCAAGCGTGAGGCATTGCGGCACGGTCTGCCCGTGCTCACGCCGGCGAAGCTCAAAAGCAAGTCACTGCGCGAGGAACTACGTGCGTTTGATCCCGACATTTTTGTCGTGGTGGCGTTCAAGATCCTCCCCCGCAGCCTGTTCACGCTTCCCCCGCGAGGGTCAATCAATATCCACGCCTCGTTGTTGCCGAAGTATCGCGGTGCCGCTCCCATCAACTGGGCCCTCATCAAGGGTGAGACCGAAACCGGCCTTTCCAGTTTCGTGCTTAACGAATCTGTCGACACCGGAGATCTTGTGCTGCAGGAAACAGTCCCGATCTCCGGACAGGACACCTTCGATTCGCTCTACTCCCGCCTTTCGGAAAAGGCCGGACCGTTCTGCGTGCGCTCGCTGGAGCGTCTGGAGTCAGACAACTTCGAACCGATCCCACAGGATCATGGTGCGGCCACACCGGCGCCGAAACTGACACCGGGTGATGCCACGATTGACTGGGATAGACCGGCCTCTGACGTGCGCAATTTCGTGCGCGGGATGTCGTCGGTACCCGGGGCATACACGTTTTTCCGGGACAACAAAGTGAAAGTCCTGGAATGTCGTGTCGCCAATGATATCGAGGCGTCGCCTGACACGTCGCCCGGCATGATCCTGCCGCATAAGAAACGGCTGCTGGTGCAATGCAGCGGTTCGGCTGTCGAGCTGACCCGGGTGGTGCCGCAGGGCAAGAAAGAGATGGATGGATTATCGTTTAAGAACGGGCTGCGGCCCGAGGACGGTGAGCGATTCGGAGAGATACCAAAAGGTTTTCAGGAAATAACATGAAGAAAGTGATTCTGGTCAATTCGACCGACTACGAAAAGCGCGTCGCCATGCTGGAAGACGGCAAACTGGTCGAATTGCAAGTCGAGCGCCCTGACAGCGACCGTATGGTCGGTGACATTTACAAGGGCATCATCAAGACTGTCCTGCCGGGTATGCAGGCGGCGTTTGTCGATATCGGGCTGCCACGGGCGGCATATCTGCACGTGTCCGATATCGGCAAGGACTATGACAATCGGTACGATTCGGAGGATGTCGACGACGAAGAGTCGCCGGCGGAGATCATCCGAAAGCGCAGACGGGAGCCGATTGAGAACGTGCTGAAAAGGGGTCAGGAAATCCTGATCCAGGTGATCAAAGAACCGATCTCCACCAAAGGCCCGCGGATATCAACCGAGATTTCGATCCCGGGGAGGTATGTGGTGCTGGTGCCGGATGATGACCATATCCGGATGAGCAAGCGGATCACCAACTGGGGTGAGAAACGCCGCCTGAAGAAGATTCTCGCGCCGTTGCGGCCGGAGGGGTTCGGGCTAATTGTCCGGACCGAAGCTGAAGGAAAGCAGGAGAACGACTTCCGGGCCGATGTCAAACGGTTGCTGAAATTGTGGTCCAAGCTGAAGAAGAAGGCGGATTCCAAGCGGGCGCCGTTGTTGATTCACAAAGAAGCCGAGATGATTGTTTCGATGATCCGTGACCTCCTGGTTGACGAGGTCGAGCAGGTGGTGGTGGACAACAAATCGGACTACAAGAAGATCATCTCATACGCTCGTCAGGTAGTACCGCACTTGAAGAATCGGGTGAAGCTGCACAAGGGCCCGAAACCGTTGTTCGACCATTTTGGGGTCGAGTCCGAGATTGACAAGATGCTGGATCGGAAGGTCTGGATCAAGAAGGGCGCTTATTTGATAATCGACCAGACCGAGGCGATGGTCACGATCGACGTGAACACCGGGCGGTTTGTCGGGTCTTCGGATCAGGAAACGACAATCTTCCAGACGAATCTGCTCGCGGCAAAGGAAATCGCGCGACAGATTCGACTCCGTGATATCGGCGGCCTGATCATAATCGACTTCATTGATATGTACAGCCGTGAGAATCGCCGGAAGCTGTACGAGGAATTCAAGAACTATTTCAGACACGACCGGGCCAAGGGCGCGATCAACCCGGTAACCGATTTTGGCCTGGTTGAGATGACCCGTGAGCGGGTGCGGCCGTCGCATTTGCACACGCTGTCGGAGCCGTGCCCGATGTGCAACGGGCTTGGACGCATTCTCTCGAAAGAGACGATGGCGACCCGGATAGAGCGCTGGTTCCTTCGGGCTCGCGCGGAAGGACGTCGGGACCAGTTTAATCTGGTGATCAATCCACTGCTGGCGGAGACGATGTCGGATAACGGCACCAACCGTATCGAGCGCGTAATGCGGATGAATAACTTCCGGATTAACGTGGTGCGGGATACGACGCTCTCGGCGCAGGAATACAAGGTATTCGACGCCCAGACCAACGAGAACATCACCGACCGATACCAAGTCTGACGGCAGCACATAGAGAAATTTCGGCGCCGGCGGCACAAACCGCCGGCGCTTTTGTTTTGGGAGCAGGTCGGCGAATCAAAAAACTGGTTGAACGTGGCCCCCGGGCACCGTTTATTGAGAGTATCATGAGCGATCACTTTGGCATACATCAGGAAATTGAGATCAAGCTGGATCTTGGTTCCTTCACCAATTACCTCAAGCTGGTGGGTTTCCTGGGGCAACTCGATCATGAAGAACGCCAGGTCAATACGTTCTTTGACACTGAGGATCACAAGCTGTCGTCCGATGGCTGGGCGCTTCGGATGCGAAGTGACCAGGACAAGGGAATTGTCACTATGAAGAGTCGCTCCTCGGCCAGTGAAATAGCGGCGGTGCGCGAAGAGATCGAGGTGGAGATCCCGCGCGAGGAAGCGACCGAGGTGCAGGACCTCAGGCGCGACATCATGTCGCTGGAGATCGCCCCGATCCAGTTCGTGCGTGAGAAGTGGGGCGATGTGGCGCTGGCGAGAATCGTGCATTTCGAGAATACGCGCCAGCACAAGTCGTTCAAGTTTGGCGACTACATGTATGATCTGGAGATCGATACAACGCACTTTGCCGATGGCTCGGTCGAGTATGAGCTCGAGGTGGAGTTGTCGGATGAGGCACAGGCGGTGACGGTGACCGACAAGTTGCAGAAGCTGCTCTCCACCCTGGACATCCCGTTTGAGCGGCAGGCCAGGTCGAAGCTGGCGCGGGCGCTGGAGAAGGCGTAAGGGAGCCGAGGACCGTCTCTCCCCCGTTCTGAGCGACCTGCCGTCGGCGGGTTTTTTGTGGACAGGCCCCGGCAGGGGCTTTTTCTATGTCTATACTTTTCCCAAGGAGGATGGCCTGATGGACAATAGATGGTGTGTGTATGGGTGTCTCTTGCTGGCAGGGCTGCTGGTGGCGGGCGGGTGTTCGAGGGAGAGCGAGACGGAGGTAGCGGCGTTTCCGCTGAACGGGATCGAGGGTGTGGTAGCGCGGTCGAATGTGACGTTTGATGAGGCGGAGTCGTCGGACGGGTACGGGTCGGTGCGGATCGAGGCGCGGGGGCCGATGACGGTTCGGCTGGTGGAGCTGGACACGGTCGATGTTGAGGCGGCGCAGTTGACGTATCGGGCGAGGATGCGGACGGCGGGGTTGTCGGGGTCGGCGTATCTCGAGATGTGGTGCGACTTTGCGGGGAAGGGGGAGTACTTCTCGCGGGACCTGGCGACGCCGCTGATCGGGGACAATGAGTGGACAACGGAGGAGACGGTGTTCTTTTTGCGGGAGGGTGAGAATCCGGATCGGGTGCGGTTGAATGTGGGTGTGACGGGTGAGGGGACGGTGTGGATCGATGACATTCGGCTGGTGCGGGGGCCGCTGGAGTAGGCTGCGGGGTGGCCGGCCAGTTCGCTGCGGGGCAAGGGGTTGTGGGGGTTTGGGTTTGTTTGGTACTTTTGGGTAAAGCGGGTGTTGGGTTTGTTTGGTAGTCATGGTTCGTTCACCATGACGTGCATGGGAGTTTGGCTTTTCCGCGGTCGGCGGACATGATTTGGTGGACTTGTATTTTCACGGTGGCTCTCCCCTGACAGATGAAATTGGTTGATTGCTTCTACATTAGGGGCGTGGTGGCGGGTTTGTCACCAGAGTGCTGTGGAAATTGCGGGAGTGTGTGTCAAATTAGACACCGTTTTGAGGTGGTCAGGCCAGGAAGCTATTGGGGTTTGCCTCGGGTTTTACAGGGCGTTGAAGAGGCAGGGATTCCCGCAGCAAGTTGTAGAATACCGGGATTGCAGGATGTATGTAGCTTTCCGGTTATTGTCCTACCGAATTATCACCAGCTTCCCCATCTGCGTCTGGCCCCCCGGTACCTCCA
>CAZTBP010000031.1:0-38367 GCA_964612145.1 uncultured Ignavibacteriales bacterium
AGGACATTTCTATCTTGCTAAAAACCGGACATTTCTACTTTGCCTTGACATTGCCGCAGATCAAACTTGACAAATGGTCAAATTAGATCGATTTTTACCTATTCCATCGCGCTGTCATCCGATAAGAAAACAACTGCGTATCGGATACGCTTGGGGTCAACAAATCCATTCCTGAACCTTAACGTAGGAAAACTACATGCGCAAACTGATTGCCCTCGCCACGCTCACGTCAATCGTGGCTGCCGCCGCCTTTACCGGCTGCTCCGACGATGACGAAAACTCCCCCACGTCCTCATCCATCGCCCCCATCATGGTCTTCAGCGGCATTTACTTATCCAATAGCCGCCTGGCCGGCTATATTGAAATGTGGGATGTCACCTTCTCCGGCCAACACGTCGACTCCATTCACGTTGGCGACAATATCCGCTCGACTGACGTCGAAAGCTGGTACTGGGCGGCCGATGATCAGTACTGGTCCGTACGCCTTTGGGATTACTACGACTCGAGTTACTCCTCAGGAGACACCGTCGTGGTCCGATTCTTCGACGAGGGCGAGATGTCCGAAGCGAGGATTAAAATCCTCAGCAACGCTACTGACTCCGTGACCTTCCTCGTGGAACCGGCCGCCCCCCTTGCCGTGGGCGTACCTGTCCAGTTCGCCTGGGCCGACTTTCCCGACGCCGACTTTTATACCGTATCAGTAAACCACTACTATGACTCCGCCGGCGCCTCACGAAGTCTCAGCCGAGGTTGGGCCACAACCGACACGACCTTCACCCTCCCGGCCGAATACACCAGCCACGACGGCAACGTGGCCCTCAGGGTCATCCCCTACACCGGGCCGAGGCCGACCGCCGAAGGCGTCGTACCGACCAACGTCAACGGCTCAACCGTTCGTGGACAGATCTGGTCCTACGGCTATTCCACCTACCGGAATTACACCGTCGGCACGGGCAAGAAACTCAACACGCCCCCCTCACCGACGCCATCCGAAACCCCGTCGGACATCCTCAAACGGCTCCTCACCACCCGGTAAAAACCTGACATCCTGAGTATTTGCATAAAAACAACGGCGCCCCCCGACTAACACCGGAGGGCGCCTCTCTACAGGGGCTCTTTTTCCTGAGTAGGTCAAAACCCTTGCGGTTTTGACAGAGTCATGGTGAGCGGAATCGAACCATGACGATTCAATCGCCCCTACCGCACCAGTACCATCTTCCGGCTCAACTCGACCTCCCCTGCCCGCAGCCGATACACATACGTCCCCGACGCCACCGCATGACCGCCATCACTGTGCCCATCCCATTCAACCTGATACGCCCCCGCCGACACCTCCCGATCCATCAACCGCCGCACCTCCTGACCCAAAACATTGTGTACCGTCAGCGTTACGTGAGATTTTCGCGGCACCTCAAACGCTATTGTCGTGGTCGGATTAAACGGATTGGGGTAGTTCTGGCGCAATTCAAACCCATTCGGCAGAGTCGGGTCGTCTTCCGGCTCCACATCGACAGACCCGTCCCAGCCGGCAAAGAGGTAGAGTTGTCCTTTGCTGTTAATATCCTGTGTCGCAACAGCGATGTCGTCAATCCCGTCGCCATTGACATCACCGACTGAGGCAATCTCCCTGCCGAAATAGGTGTGATATCCCTCTATTGCCCTGACATCAATCGTCACATCCGGCACATTGTCCACTCCTGGGCCCCCAAAGTAGATTTTGACCCAACCCCAGTTCGAGTACTCGGTGGGTTCCGCAGTCATGAAGTCGTCGTATCCATCGTTGTTGACATCGCCAGCAGCAGAGGCGATCTCAAGCCGGTCATAGGTTATAATATCTGGAATTGTATCAATATCCGGTCCCCCGAAATAAACGAATCCTAATGTATCCAACCGCGACGATGAAGCCGCGAAAAAGTCTTGATACGAGTCCCCATTGACGTCACCTATCGAGGCTGACACGTATCCAAACATGTCGTGCCCTCTCTCGAATGATCCGGGCGCGCGAAAGACAAGCTCAGGTAATGTGTCGAAACTGGTGGAGGAAAAATACAGGAATAGCTGCCCGGACACGCTGTCCCTTTCCGGAAATCTAAGATTCGTGAGCAGATCTTTGCGACCGTCTCCATTGTAATCTCTGCAGAAGATGTTATCACCAAAATTATAGTCGTCATTTGCTCTCAACCCTGGTGGAAACAACTCAAAATCTGGAAGCGAATCAAAACCAGAACCTAAATCATACATCAGTAGAAACTGCTGTTCCTGCGTCCAGCCAACCAGTTCATCCACACCGTCTTGGTCTAAGTCTGCCTTTCTTGTATAACCAAACGGTAAAGGTGAATCTGCTCCAAACCACAGATCGCGGGTCGTGTCGGCATCCGGCCCCAGGAAGAAGATGTTTGTTTTCCAACCGCGCGTGTTCCAACTATCGATAGCAATATCGTCGTAGCCATCGCCATTCCAGTCACCGATATTGCTGAATCTCCTGCTGGCACTATCGATAATCATGTATGGAATCGTATCAAACGGGTCGCCCCCGTGGAAAAAATACGCCTTCCATTCCTGATCATGTGTAACGAAGTCATCGAATCCGTCGTCATTCTGATCACCCAACCCCACGACTTCCCATCCAAAAGCCGTAAATTGTTTATCGGATGTGATGATCGCAATTGTCTCAGGGAGATTCTTCGCGTGGGCCGACGACCCCGCCACCGCCAGCGTCGCCGCCACGACTCCCGCTGCAAACACCAGCCTGCAAATCGCTATCGACTTCATTGCCTGCACTTGTGCTCCATCTGTCAAACTCCGCCTTTCCTCTCCAATATAACCTGCCTCCCCTATCCTACAATCAAAAACAACGGCGCCCCCCGACTAACACCGGAGGGCGCCTCTCTACAGGGAGCTGCGCTCAAATGCAGCCCCACTTCCTGGTCCGAGGGCTCGGTCAAACCCTCTTTTCTTATGGGTTTTCCTTCTTCGCAAGTCAAGACCCCCGCAATCTTGACACGCAGGTCACCCGCCCCCGGTGGGTGACGTATTGGACCCGCGCACCCGTGGTGCGTGGGCTACTCCTCCAGCTCAAACTTGTACGAAAAACTCACCCACACCGTAATCGCCCGACCATTCTGAATCCCCGGACTGAACGTACACCGCAACGCCCACTCCAGCGCCGCCGCATCCAGACTCACCACCCCGCTGCTCTTGTACAACTCCGATTTAATCGCCTTCCCCTCCTCATCAATCAGCACCTGCACATACACCTCCCCCTCCATCCCCGCCTGCGACGCAATCCGCGGATACTTCCCGTAATACTGCTCGATCAGCTTCGGATAGATCTCCAGCACCTGGAACTTCGGCGGCTCGTCAAACATCCCCGCCACCGCATTCTCATCGATATCCATCCCCGTCCCTCCCTCGACACCACTCGCTGTACCGCCACTAACAATCCCGACCATCTCCTCCCGCGTCGGAATCACCGGCTGCTCACTCTCGACAAACCGGCTGTCCTCCACCGGCTTCGGGATAAACCCGTCAGTCTCGACCGCCCTTGGCGGCGCACTCACCTCCACCTCCGGCGGCGTACTCTTCACCGACGTCTGCGTCAACGTCACCGATATCGTATCCGGCGAAAGCACCCGTCGCACCGGCCCGTCGGGCCCGTCGGGCCACACATACGCCAGCACCAGCACCAGCACCGTCAGCATCACCGCCCCCATCGTCCCAATTAACATATTCCGCTGATACGTCATTTTCATTTCGAGCGCCCCGTACGGACGGTACAGCGGTCCGCCGGCTGAACCATGCCTGTCAGCAAGCGTCGTTTTTGACATACTCCGTCTCCTTTCCGGATAAACCGGTCACGGCGGTTAATTTACTCTGGTGGGGACGCGATAATAAGGTAGAATCTCTGAGTACTAACTCCCTGCTGCATCTAACAGACGCACTCCCCCTCCCGTCTGCTTAACCAGGAACCGCTATTTTTCCGTCACAACACAAAAAAAACGCCCGTCGAAAACCGACAGGCGCTTCATATTCGGAGAGTGATTAATAGTCGTGTTACCCTTCCAGGTTAAACTCCACCTTGTAGGTAACCCAAACCTTGATCGGGCGATTATTCTGAATCCCCGGCTTGAACTTGCACTTGTAGGCCGCTTCCACCGCCGACTCATCAAGCGATTCGGTACCCGATGACTTACCCACCATGGCCCTCATGACGTTGCCATCTTCGTCAACCAGCGCCTTGACCCACACCGTACCCTCCATACCCGTCTGTTCGGCCAAGCGCGGATAGGTCGGCTTGTGTTCGTAAATCATCTCAGGATAGATCTCCACCGGCACAAAATCATCCGGGGCCGGAAGAAAATCATCCTCGTTGATATCAACAACGATATCACCTCCGTCGGTACCCTGGGTGATGTCCGGGCGCGAAATATCGGCCAGCTCGTCCTGCGTGGCGATCACCACATCTTCATCGACTACTTCCTCATCAGCCACCGGCTTCGGAATACCGACCTTCGGAGCAGCCACCTGCGGCTGACTCACCTGTACCTGGGGGGGCTTTCTGGCAAGCGACGGCGGAGGACCGAGATCAGCTACCGTCTTTACCACGACCGCCCGACCTTCCGGAATCTCCTCCTCGGGGAGGGCTGAGATAATCCAGAACACCGCCAGGATCAACCCCACGAACGAAGCGGTAATTATCGTTCCCAGCGCAAAGTTCCGCTGGTACTTCGACTTCATCTCATACGCACCGTACGGCGACCAGAGTGCATTGGAGCGCGTCTCTGCCATTACAGGGCTCCTTCCTCGACCGCTTTCGCTACCGCGGCGTCCATTATCTTGTCGTCACGCGACGACCACTCTCCCATCGCATACCGATAGGAAAACTTCTCGTCCTTGGCCAACTCATCAACCTTCTTACCGAGCTCATCGGCCTGGTATTTGTTCCACGACCGCTCAATCAAATCGATCTCGTCAAGGATGTTGACCATATCCGCATACGATGCGTCACGGTGGATCAGAATCAGCGTATTGAGCTTGTTATTCTGACGGTTCTGCTGCACCAGCAAACCCTGCAGCGTATCCGTCCACATCGCATACGGAACCGTATCCGGACGATTCGGATTCGGCGGCAAGAGAATCGGCAGGTTGTCCGGCGTCGGTGTCTTCAAATTCCACCAGTACCGGCCCTCGCCATCAACACGAATCGAAAGAAGGTTCGATTCCTTGACCTCGACTTCCTGCTCTATCTGATCTGCAGGCGGAAGGTTAATCTCCATCGCCTGAGGCATCGAAAAGACAGTCGATACCATGTAAAAGATGAGCAGGAGGAACGCAATATCAACCATCGGGGTCATGTCGATACGGATCGAAATCCGCCGCTTCTGCCGACGTAGTCCTTTTTTCCCGCCTTTCGGTTGGCGTTCTGCTACTTCACCGGCCATAGATTCTTATCACTCTCCTTTTGCACCGACACCAGGACCATGCCCCACCGCCGGGTAAAACTGTCTATCGCCCTTCAAAAGATACCTCGCGCGCCTCACCCGTCTCTTCGACTTCAGAGTCGGTGATGATCAGGAACCGCTCGAGGTTGTTCTCCTGCATCGCCTTCATGACGTCCTGCATTACCCCAAAACTGGCGTTCTCATCCGCTTTAATCACCACCAGCGCCCTGATATTCTTCGCTCGCGCCTTGAGGATCTCCGGCGCCACCGTATATTTGTCGGCCGTACGCACCCGACGCACCGTCGTCTGGACATCCTGACCCTCAATATTGATAGTCGCCTTCTCGACATAGTCCACGTAAATCGAGTCGAACTTGGTCACCGTGATGTTGATGATATCCTTGTCCGGCAACTCGATCTGCGAGTGCGACGACGGCAGGTCAACCGCCCGCGCTTCCGGTGGCTTAAACTGCGTCGTAGCCATGTAGAATATCAACAACAGAAAGGCGATATCCACCATCGGCGTCATATCTATTCGGATAGCGACTCGCCGCTTCTTACCCATCGATTAGATTCCTTCTTTCGACTTCAGGATCTGCAAAATCTCAAAGGTCGCCTCATCGGTCGTATAGTTGAAGGCGTCCACTTTGTTTACAAAGAAGTTGTAGTAGAAGATCCCTAAGATACCGGAAACAAGACCACCGGCCGTATTCACCAGCGCCTCCGAAATACCGGTCGCCAACTGCGTCGCGTCAATCACGCCGCCCTCGACATTACCGGTCGCGGCAAACGCACGGATCATACCGATCGTCGTCCCCAAAAGACCAACCATCGTCGCAATCGATGCAATCGTCGACAACGCAATCAAGTTCCGCTCCAATAGCGGTCCTTCCAGCGCGTTGGCCTCCTCAATCGCCGCCTGCGTTAACTGGATACGCTTTTCCGAGTTGTACTCCTCACTGTCCTTCACCTCGCGGTACCGCTCGATACCGGCCCGAAGCACATTCGCCGTCGTCCCGCGCTGCTTGTCACAGGCCGCCAGAGCGCCTTCGAAATCATCATTCTGAATCAGCGTCACCAGCTTCTTAAAAAACACCTGCACCGAACTGCGACCCTTGGCCACCTTGTACAGTGAGATGTACCGCTCGATCACGAACACGATGCACATGATCAGGATCATGATCAGCAACACAACCAGCGGACCACCCTGGTAAATCGAGTGCACGATCGGATTCTCCGACGTCCGGAACACACCGTACCAGAGCCCGAACCCAATGGCGAACGCTACGATGGCGTTAAGCGTTACAAAAATCGTCTGTTTAACCACGTAAACGGTCCTCCGTTTTTGTCAATGTATACATTCCGTTCCTATATTTCCGAACCCTTCGCGGCCAGCAGAATTGTCGCCGCAATCGTTATTATCACACCCCAGGACAGCGAATCCAGAAAGACGCCGATACTGTAACTGTCTCCAAGACTGCTGTACTCCTCACCAACAGCCGTACCGTAGTCACCGCCCATAAACGACAGGAAGATCGCCAGCGTAAACAACACCAGCGGCAGCCAGTTCAACCGAAGAATCTTCTTCAATTGAAGCGCCTTCGCATCAGCGTCACCCTTGACGCCCCAGATGCCGTACAGCGTATACAACGGAAACGCAATACACGCCAGCAGGTACAGCAGCATCAAAATCGTCGTCAACACCAGCGGAATCCCGGATGAAAACAGCACCGAACCGATACTCCCCAACGACACCACCGCGCCTATCGCCGAAACGCGCTCGTATTCCTTGTAGTACCGCTTCTTGGCAACGTAGCCGTGAATAACTTCCTCTGATTCGCTTACCCGCTGTGAAGCAACTCCCTCTCCTGCCTGGGGACCCGGCTCCTCGGATATCTCGGCCAGATCCGGCTCACCCGGAAGCGCACCGCCGACATCACCCTCGGCTTCGGCTGTCTCCCTGGCGCCAACAACCTCACCTTCGACAGGCTCGCCGACCGGTTCCTGATCGGCAGCCGCAAGTGCAGCCGAACCCAACGTATCAGACGTCATTTCACTACCTGACAGCGCCTGCGTCGTATCCGCAACAGCTTCCTGCTCCTGTGCCGCCGGCACACGTGTGGTCTCTTCTACCTCATTGTAGATCGAAAACCACGGAATGAACAGGGACGCTATTACGACTATACTTGCAAACGTGAGGACAATACGGTCGGTCCACGAGACCCGCTCTTCTGTAAGCTTGCAGTCTTCGCGGATTATCTCGCCGCGCTCCCGCTTCGCTTTCAGCGCATCTACGTACTTCTCCCGCTCCTCGTCGGACTTGAACAAGTCCTTCGGCTTGCCGGGATAGACCTCGAAACCGATGTAACGAAAACGGTCATCCTCTCTTATCTGTCTGGCAGCGTCTTTCTTTTTTTCCTCTTCAGCCATTCAAGCTCCTACCAGATAGACGCATTGATATAATCACTATTAGAATTCAAATTGAGTATCGGCCTGGCCCTTGGTCGCAACCTGATTGTTCGGTTCGCACTTGAGCACCTTGCCGTACCAGTTGTAGGCTTGTTCGAAGTCGGACGTCGCATCCTGCTTGCTCTCAAGCTTCGATGCCGCCCGGGAATGATAGGCCTGAGCCGTCAGGAGAATTGCACTAACCTCCGTGCAGGGCTCCTGCCCGTTGTAACAGGAATGGGCCTCAGTCAGGTACTGAATTGCCTTGTCGAAGTTCTTGTTACAGACGCCCGCGAAGTACGCATAACCGATCGCCCGCTTCGCTTCACAATTATCGGCGTCGATCGTCAACAGCCGCTCATAAAACTTCACCCCGTTTTCACAGTCGTTCATCTGGTACAGGTACGTATACCCGACCATCCGAACAATCTTGTCATCCTGCGGCTCATGCTCCAGGTACCGCTTCATGTAGTCCATGCCGAGCTCGTAGTACGCCATCGGATCGGCCGGCTCGGACGCCACGTTGGCAAACGCCGGATCCTCAAATTCTTCTTCCATTCCGCCGCCGCCACCGGCCCCCTCGGCAACCTTCAGCGCACAGTAACCGGCATTCTTCAAAATCCCGGCTGAACCGGAATCTATCCCCTGGGCAATCCGAAGATCATAATACTCAATCGCCTGTTCGTAGCTCTCCAGCGAATGATATGCAATGGCGGTATTATAAAGAAGGCGCGCATTATCAACGTCCTCCGCCAGCGACTTCTTGTAGTTCTCAACCGCTTTGGTGTAGTCCATCGCCTTCTGCGCCTCGGTCGGATGCTTACGGTAGAACCAGTCGTCCCCGAGAAGCTGATACAATTCACTCTCGCTGATCTTGCTGACATAGTCCTCATCCTGCCTGGCAACCCACTCGAGATGCTTCTCCAGGATCTCGGCCGACTTCACATAATCCCTCGCGCCCCACAACGCCCGACCATAATAGAAGTAAATGTCGCGCGGCTCATACGGAATCGAAAGAACCTTGTCGAAATTCTCTATCGCATCCTCGAAACCATTCAGATTCAAATACGCCATCGCCAACTCGAAGAATACCCGCACATTACTCGAATCCGGCTGCGCATCGGTCAACTCGAGATAGGTGTTGTACGACCCGATCGTCTCCTTGAAACGATTCAACCGGTCGCTGCGGCTCCGCGACGACATCGCCGCCTTGAAATAAATCTCACCCGCCCGCAGCCATGCCGGCGCGTGCGTACTGTCCTTGCGGAGCACCGTCCGGAGCTTCTCCATCGCGCAGGTATAATCACGCATCTCCAGGCAGGCCTCGGCCCAGTGATAATAGACCTCCAGCGCGGCCGTGTCGATCGCCTGGGCCTTTTCATAATAATTGACCGCCAGCGCCGCCACACCCTGGTAGAAATACGCATCACCCAGATTGATCCAGTACTCGGCATTCATCGAATCCTTCACTGTCGCCGACTGGAACAGACGCGAGGCGTCCGCATACTCTTCCTGCGCCATCGCCACCAGACCCAGACCGTTGTCAAAGATGTACTTCTTATCCCGATCAGCCTTGTCCTGGCCCTTCTCCATCGCCTTCATGGCCTCATCAATATTGTCCAACTTCAGATACGTCAGGCCAAGCTGATACCACGATTCGATGTGATTGCTTTTCTTGTCGACTGCGATCTTAAACTGGTCGCGCGCCTGCCCCCACTTGCCCTGGTTGAAATATATCATCCCGCGGACATAGTAGTTGTAATGGTACGACTGATCCCTCTCGATCCGCTGACTCAGCAAATCAAGCGCCGTCGCCGTATCACCCGTATTGAGCGCTTCGGTAATCTCCGGTTCGAGATCCTCCGCTATCGCAAAAGGAACTGTGACCAAAAGAACCAAAAACAGTACTAAGCTAACTAACGTGCCGTTGTAAATCTTCTTTTCCAAACCTATTTTCCCTCTTACACTTCCCAAACAGGAAGGAATAATACGTTCATTTCATGTCATGTCAAGCGAATATTTCCCTATGAATGCGTACCGGAAACAGGCGAAGCATCCTCCTGCAAACTCATCGTTGACTGCCCCAACATCGCGAAAAAATACAGCAGCGTCATTCCACCTATCACAGTTCTAACAATCGAAGTAAGAACCGTCTCGAACGCCACTTGCATGTACATTCCGGCCACCAACAACACGGAGGCGGCGAGCAAATTCAACATCATCGTTGCCCTTTCCATTTCGCACTCTCCTATTCTACACCGACACGGCGCCGTTTCTTCCACGTTGCATGGCGGTTTGAGACTAATTTCCTCGCTTATACCAAATCAATATCCATGCCGCACTCCTCACACACCCCACACTAATTCTGCGTACCCGTTGCGCCCCAACGAGATAGGCCAGCCCGCAATTCACCCGCGCCCCCAACGTCAAGAAAGAACGCAAATTATGCGACTCTTAACTAACCGCGCAACTATCGCCGTCAATAGCTAAACGACTGAAATATAAAGATTTATGAGAGTAATACGGCGAGCGGCAGACAACCCCTACCAAACATAGTAAATTCGTACGTTTGCACTAAAACCCCCACTCAAATACACCAAACCACCAAAAGACTCCGAAACACCACCATAATCCAGAGCCGGATAAAACGGAATCTTACCCGATAAACGACGCACCGCCAAGCCCACCGAAGCATCACGACTATAAACCCGCCGCGCCCCCATCTGACCGAACCTGTCAACCGTCAACCAAATACTGATAGTATCACTCGCACCCACCCAATGGTCCCCCCGCAAATTAATCTGATTACCGGGGGCCCGGCGAGGAATCGGCACAGCCATCAGCCCCACCGTATCAGCCAATGACTGCACCCGCCACCGCTCATGCGGACCCAAAGTATCCGCCGCCTCCGCCGTCCAGACTTTAGTCGGATAACTAACCTGCGGATAATACGACACGACAAGAAAACACTCCGCCGCAACCTTCTTCCCCCTCACCACTGCCGGCTCAAAGTCCGCCCACAGCGATGCCGACGCTGTCGTCATCGTCCGCGACGGATACGTCGACACCACCGTGTCAATCGCCGTCACCCCCCCGGCCGTATCAATCGCCAGCTTCAGCACTACGAACGGATACAACGCCATCGAATCGGCCCAGTCCATCTCCGCAAAGTACGACGGAAACCGCGTCACCTTCGGCAAGACAATATCATTGTACCCGAACACCCCGAAATACCGATCACGATCCGTTACCTCCCGTTCCATATCCACCGGGAATCGAAACTCCGGCACCCGCCGTTTCGGCTCAAACGCCACCACCACCGGCAAAACCGACGCCACCTTTTCTCCCTCAAACTCCGCCGGCTCCAACGTCAACCCCAGCAGATGCTCCCGCACATACCCAACAAACCGCTCCTGCCCCTCTCCCTCGCCGCTTACCTTCAACACCTTCCCCTCACCGTCCACTTCCAGGAGCATGACCACATGTCTCTCAAACAGCGTATACGCCGACCCTCCCGCAGGCGTAAACACCGACAGACTGTCAGCCGGATACGCCGGGGCAAACCCAAACAGCGACGGCCTCTCCGCCCCAGCGTCCACACCCGTCGCCAACAGCCACAGCACAACTATGATCTGGCAGAATTGTCTCATGATATTTTTTTGTCCGGACCTAAGTTATACACCCACCCCGCCCCTGCAAAGCAAAAACCTGCCGGATCACCCCGCAACACTGTTTCAAACTTGCACCTGCGCTAACCCGTCCCCTTTTTCCCATAGCGACAACAGGCCGACAAAACACAAACCGAGAAAGCGCTATGTCCGGGGTCCGCCAACAACTCTACCGCAATGTCTTCTCCTCATGGTTCGCCTACCTCGTCCGAATCATCATCGTCTTCTTCTTTGTGCCCTACATCGCCTCCATCCTCGGCGACACTCGCTACGGCGCCTGGATCATCATCTTCCAAACCGTCTCCTTCTTCTCCCTTCTGGACCTCGGCCTCACCTCCGGCATGACCCGCTACATCTCAAAATATCTCTCCAGCCACGACTTCGACCGCATCAACCGCATCCTCAATACCGCCAACCTCCTCTACATCATCGTCGGTGCCGCCGTCTTCCTCGGCGTCTGGGCCTTTGTCGAATTCTTCTTCGGCTATATCAAAATCGCCGATCCCGCCGTCGCCGCCGAAGCCCGCTCCGCACTGCTGATCCTCGGCGCCTTCATGGCCTTCAACTTTATCGCCCTCCCCTTCGGCAACACCCTCGGCGCTTTCCACCGCTACGACATCACCAACGGCCTCAACATGGCCGAAGAAATCGTCCGCGCCGCCCTCATGATCTTCCTGCTCTACCAGGGTCACGGCCTAGTCGCCCTCGCTCTGGTCATCCTCCTGCTCACCGTTGTCAAACACCTCGTCGGCGCCGGCCTGCTGCTCAAACTCCAACCCAGAGTCGACCTCGGCCGACACTTCGTCAAACGAGAAACCGCCGTCACCCTCTTCGGCTACTCTAAAATCTCGCTGGGCATCTCCGTCTGCTGGATCATCCTGTTCAACGCCGACCCCCTGTTCCTCGGCGTCATCGGCTCCTCCGCCCTCGCCGGGATCTACCACCCCGGCGCCCAGCTCATGCGCTACCTCCGCAACCTCATCAACGCCGTCGCCATCCCCCTGATCCCCGCCATCTCACACAAAGAGGCCCAGGGCGACCTCGAACCCGTCCGCGAACTCTATGTCAAATCCGTCCGCTACATCGGCTACCTCTCCTTCGCCGTCGCCACCGGAGTCATCATCTACGCCGCCGACTTTGTCTCCCTCTGGCTCCCGGAAGAATTCGCCGGCTCAGCCGATGTCATGCGGGTCCTCGCCGTCGGCACCGCCTTCCTCCTGCCGCAGCTCGTCGGCCACGCCATCCTCTTCGGCATCGAACGCCACCGCCGACTGCTGTTTGTCCTGGTTATTGAAGCTGCCCTGAAAGTAATCCTGGCGATCTTTCTGATCCCCCGCTTCGGCCTTCTCGGCATGGCCGCCGCCGTCTCCCTCCCCCAAATCGCCATCTTCACCACCATCTATCCCCTGCTCGTCTCCCGCGCACTCAAGCTCCCCCTCACCCGCATTCTCGCCACCGAATCTGTCGCCGCCCTGTCCGGAACCGTCATCACCGCCGCCTTTGCCCTCGGCGCCCACTGGGCCATCGTCCCCTTCACCTGGACCCGCCTCGCCATCGGTATCGCCATCGTCGTCACCGCCGTCATGCTCGGCGCCTGGCGAATCCTCCTCCCCGACGACCGCCGCCGCGTCACCCTATGGATATCCTGATCCTGCTTACTCCGACGTCCCCCCCCTGCCTCCACCTTTGCCCTTTCCCTTACCTTTCCCATCACCCTTGCCTGGACCCGAACTCCCTAACTTCGTTAGTGCCGTAAGCGTCGAGAACCCTTTCGACCAGCCCAGCACCCCGGCCACCCGCCGCCCCACCTCAGCCACCGCTGCCACGGCGTTGCGATTCTTGAAAATCATCACCAGCACAATCACCACCGCAATCGACTGGATAAGCCCCGACAAAAAACTGATCTTACTTCCGCCATTCTCATCCATTTTGATCACTCCTTTCTAATCCCTGCAACACCCTGCGCTGGATTCTGTTCGATCTCATTTATCCTCTACTCTACCGCCAACACCTCCCCCGGTCAACCACAAAGAAAAAGGCCGGGACCACCCGGCCCCGGCCTGTGCTATCTATCGCATCAAAGCTCAGTAATTGTCATGCAGGTCTTCGATCTTCGCCATCACCTTGTCCACTGTCGGCAGACAGGCCGCGTCACCATCCATCCCGTAGGCAACACGGGCATCAATCGCCGTAAGGATCTGAACCGGCGCTTCCAGGTGATACAGACCGTCACCCTGGGTGATCAGCGACGCTATCGTCGGCGCCATACCACCGTCAAAACGATCCTCCGTCACCACCAGCACCTTGCCGCAGTCCTTGGCCGTCTGCAAAACGGCCTCTTTATCCATCGGCTTTACCGTCCGGAGATCGACAATCCTCACATGAATCCCTTTCTCCTTCAGGTTCTCCGCCGCCTTCCGGCAAATATGCACCGTCGCACCGTACGTGATAAGCCCAATATCGCTGTGCTCCTCATCGTAGACCTTCGCCACACCAAACGGAATCAACTCATCAATATCCGGAACCGGCGTCTCCACCGGAACACCTTCCCAGTCGCGGCGATTGTAAATCGCCACCGATTCGCAAAACAACACCGGGTCATCACAGGCCCAGGCCGTCTTGAGCAGCCCGGCCGCATCGTAGGCATTCGACGGTACCGCGATCAGCAGTCCCGGAATATTCGCCCACGTTCCCAGGTTTCCCTCGGAATGCCAGAGCGCACCCGCACCCTGCTTGTAGCCGCCATACGTCGTTCGAATAACCATCGGCATCTTCCACTGGCCGTTCGAACGCTGATACGTCGTCGCGATCCGCTCCTTGAGCTGCTGATACGCCGGCGACATGTAATCAAGAAACTGAATCTCCGGAATCGGCCGACGACCCTGATAACAGTGCCCGATCGCCCGACCCAATATACCCGCCTCATCCAGCGGCGTGTTGAAGCAGCGATGGTTCCCGAACTCACGCTGAAGGTTCTTCGTTACCAAAAACACCCCGCCTTTGCCCTTAAGCGTCTCCTGTTTTTCAACCTCTTCGATCATGTGTCCGGAAAAATCCGCTACATCTTCGCCAAACAACAGCGTGTCCCCGGTCATACCAAACAGATCAAACAACGTGTAATTAATCGCAAACCGCATCGTCATCGGCCCGATATTCTCCGGCAATTCCTCCGACGGGAAGTACTTCTTCTCTTTGTATTTCTTATATGCCTTCGCCCGATCAACCTTGCTCGCCTCGCGGTAGCTCTTCCACGTCTCCTGGGTCGTCTTCCAGTCCGACGCATACACCTTGTCGAGGATCAACTCCTTGTCCTTGGCCGTGTAACCCTTGACCGCCTTCTTGGACTCTTCGGTCACAATCTTATCCAGCTCGTCCCACATCTCACCGATCTCTTTCGGCGTCATGATGCCGTCCTCGATCAGTTCGTTGCACGACTTGAGAATGCAGTCATTGTACGTGTGCCAGTCCAGCTCGACCGGATCCATATAAAACGACTGATCATCCGACCCGGAATGCGAACCCTCACGCGTCACCTTGATGTTGGCGATCACCGGTCCTTTCCCGGAGCGAGAATAATCAACAAGCTCCTGCGCTTTCGGAATGGCATCCTTGATGCTCGTACCGTCAATCTGCATGATCTTCAGGCCAAACCGCTTGAAGCCCTCAAACGGCGTCGTCGGATCACCTTCCGGAAACTGCTCCTCGACCGACACCGAAATCGCCCAGCCGCAGTTGTATATCGCATACGCACTGTGCGACTTGTCAAACACCGAATAAAAAACGGCCCGGGCGAATTCGTTACTCGACGTCGAACCCTCACCAATACAACAAACCGTCACCGCATCCTTCGGATACGCCCCGCCGGGGAGAAACGACTGCTTCGAAACTTTGCTGGGGTGTTTAATGGCCGAACCCAAACCGGCCGCCTCAAGCGCGTGTGAACCGGTCGGCGAAGCCTGAGGGAGTACAGCGAACTGAGGATACGACGGATGCGCCGGAATCTGCATGCCGCCGCACTGACCCCGCGCATCACCAATCGCCTCGAGCATCTTCTCCCTCACCGAGGCGCCACGGTGCATGTCAAACGCCTTGTTGCGGTAGTACCCTACCCATGGATCATCCTTGCGCATGGCCTCGGCCAGGCACACATCCATCAATTCCTTGCCGCCGCAGCCAATAAAAAACCGGTTGTACCCCTTGCGGAGCAACAACTTCTCTTCACGCTCGATCCGCCGCGCCAGCAACATCGACCGCAGCATACCCTTCAATTGCTTTGGCGTTTTTCCGGAATACTCTTCCAGCGGCTCGCTTTCTTTGACCTTCTTCTTGGCCTTCTTGCCATCGGCATTACGAACCTGATCGATCAGGGCCAGGACTTCCAACTGCTAACCTCCTGTATATAGAGCACATAATATTGACAAGGTCGATCCAATTTTAGCAAAGTATAACACACCTCAGGTGCGATTGCTCCCCAAAATATGACTTTTTCGACAAAAGGCAACGCAAATTAGACTTTCTTGGTCCGCCCCTCCACTGCCACCCCACGAACCGCTTTTTCTCCTTGCGCCCGAAGCTCTTAGCGTTATTCTTGCAGAAACCACATGATCTGCCAAAACAAGAATGAGGTACCCATGCCCAAACAAAAACGCAAATCCAAAAAGAATCCAATCACCGCAAAAGACCTCTACAAACTCAGAATCCCAACCTCCGTCGCCATGTCACCCGATGAAACTCGGGTCGCCTTTACCGTCGAACGCATGGTCGAAGAAGACAAAAAATACTACACCAACCTGTTCGTCGTCGATACCGCCACCGGACAGCAGCGCCAGTTCACCCACGGCAAAAACAACGACCGCTCACCGGTCTGGTCTCCCTCCGGCGACCGCATCGCCTTCATCTCCACCCGCGACAAAAAAACAGCCGTCTACATAATCCCCTCCGAAGGCGGGGCTGAGCGCAAAGTGAAGGAAATCGACGGCGCTATCGACAGCATGCAGTGGACCTCCGATGAAAAACAACTCGTTTTCGCCCTTCGCTTCAACGACTCGCATTACATTGACGACGAAGACGAAAAGAAAAAACCGCCGGTCTTCCGCCACATCACCCGGCTCTTCTATCGCCTCGATGGCTCCGGCTGGAATCCCAAAGACCCCTTTCAAATCTTCACCCTCGACATCGAAACAGCCGAACTCAACCAGCTCACCAAAGGCAAAAAAGATAACCTCAACCCAACCGTCTCCTCCGACGGCAAATACGTCGCCTACGTCTCCAACCGCCGCCGCGACCCCGATGTCGACGACCTCTACGACGACCTCTTTCTGATGCCCCTCAAAGGCGGCAGGGAAAAGAAGATCCCGACACCCGACGGCCCCATTGCCATGCCCAAATTTTCCCCCGATGGCAAGACCATCGCCTACATCGGCCACGACAACCCCGACGACGCCTGGGGCGTAACCAACCAGCACGTCTGGAAAGTCGGCGTCAGCGGCTCACCCAAAGCCCGAAACCTCATGCCGAAATTCGACCGCATGGCCTACGACCAGACCATCGGCGACACCGGCGACGCCCACTTTATGTCGCCGCTCACCTGGTCCAAAGACAGCAAACGTATCTATTTCGTCTCTTCCGATACCGGCGTAACCAACCTCTACTACGTCCCCGCCCGTGGCGGTAAACCCACCCGCGTCTTTGCCGGCAAATGCCACATAAAGGGCTACTCACTCGCCGGAAAGACCAAACGCGCCGCTCTCATTTATGCCCACCTCAAGAACCCCGGCGACATCTTGACCTGCCCCACCGTCTACGGCGCCGAAAATCGGGCCGTCCAGCACACCGACCTCAACCCCTTCCTCCGTAACGAGATCCAGCTCGGCCGCACCAAAGACGTCATGTTCAAAGGCTACGACGGCACCGAAATCCAGGGCTGGATGGTCTTCCCGCCAAACTTTAACAAAAACAGGAAGTACCCGTCCATACTCGAAATCCACGGTGGACCGCGCGTCCAGTACGGCTTCACCTTCTTCCACGAAATGCAGTACCTCGCCGCCCAGGGCTACGTCGTCTTCTACACCAACCCGCGCGGCGGCTCCGGACGCGGTGAAACCTGGGCCGCCGCAATCGCAGGCGGCTGGGGCGGACTGGACTACCAGGACTGCATGGCCGCCGCCGACTACATGGAAAAACAGAAATTCATCCACCCCAAAAAATTGGGCGTCACCGGTGGCTCCTACGGCGGCTATATGACCAACTGGATCATCGGCCACACCGACCGCTTCGCCGCCGCCGTCACCCAGCGCTCCGTCGTCAACCTCCGCTCCATGTTCGGCGCCTCAGATATCGGCTGGGCCCTCGAACGCGAATTCGACGGCACCCCCTGGACCAACTTCGAAAACTACGAACAATGCTCACCGCTGAGCTACGCGAAAAACATTAAGACCCCGCTTCTGATAGTCCACAGCGAACAGGACCTCCGCTGCCCCCTCGAACAGGGCCAGCAGCTCTTCACCACCCTTAAGAGAATGAACAAACGCGTCGAAATGGTCCTCTTCCCCGAGGAACCCCACGGCCTCTCACGCCACGGACGACCCGACCGGCGCATCGCACGCTTGACATGGATCCAAAAATGGTTTGATAAGTACCTGAAATAAATGAGATATCTGACGCCGGCTGGATACCCTGTAGCTCACGCACCCTCGGGTGCGTGAGATGGTTCCTGTCGCGATCGACAATTGAAGAAGGCGGAACCCATCAGCGGTTCCGCCATAATTCCTAACTAACAATGCCCGGAAAATGTCACCCCCCGTCATCCCCTTACGAACGATTCGACTGTTCCGACCGAAGCGTATACCCCTCAGCAGTCAAAAACTCCTCCGCCTCCTTGTACGTCCGAAACGTCTTGGATATCTCTTTCGTCGCCCCCTTCTCGAACATCTTCAACAACTGCCCGTATGTTACCGTGTTGTTGATCACGTTGACCGACCACTGCATGTTGTGCTTCCGACACCACTCCAGATGCTTCCCGACAATTTCGATCACCTCCGGATGCGCCGTCTTCCAGTTGCTCAGGTCAATCAACTTCGCCCAGGGCTTGTCGATGACCCCCTGCACCTCGCGTTCGAAATCATCCTTGTACGATTTCGCAGTATCAATCCGCCAAATCCCGTAAATCTTCTCATACACTATCCGGTTGTCCTCGTCGACATCGATATCATACTCAAGATGCCATCCACTCATCACTAACTCATTTCTTCAATTGTATGGGTGCGAAGTAAACTTCCGCCGGATACTGCCGGCCCAGGCCCGAACAAACGTTCACATGCTAGATGAGTCCAGCCGGGTAAATGTTCCCTCGGGCCTGTCCGACCCGAAACCGCAATCGGTATCACGGTCCTGTACTGTCTTTGTCTGACATTAATTTGCCCCGGCAGAACTAAACCGGAACCTACAACACCGACGCCGACAATTCAACTAAAAAACGCCTCCCTAACCCCGGATAATCTCCATCAGTCAACGTAAATCCAAACTGATCCGCCCGACGTTCGTCCGTCAGATCATACCCGGCCACCTCCAACCGAAGCTCCCCCGTTATCCGCCAGCCCACACTCACCCCCACCTCATACACCGGCTCGATCTCCTTGCGATCCCCGCCAAAAAGATAAATCGCCCGCGTCGAGGTATACGTCAGATGCGCTCCCGCCTTTGCGATATCTCCCGACCACGTCACCGTCCCCCGCCACTTCAAGTCCGGCACATACGCTGCCTCTTGCATCTCCGTACCGTCATCAACCGACTGCTCCGCCGTCTGCCACACCCCGCTCACACCCATCACGACATCCCGCAACGGCGCCACCTCCACTCCAAAATCCAGCCCCGTCGACTCAAACCGCTCCACATTCTTCGGCACCGACCGAAATATCCCCGGATCATACTCATACTGAATCAACTCTTCGATCTCCTGGCGAAACACCGTAAACCGCACCGACACCTCCCGCCAGTCGGGCCGCACCGACACCGTCCCCATCATCGTCCGCGCCGTCTCGGCATCGAGATCCGCATTCCCCGAAGTATACACATCATCGGCAAACTGCTCCGCCAACGTCGGCAGCCGGAACGCAAAAGCATACCCCCCCTTGAGCGCCACCCCCTCCACCGGCGCAAACACCAACCCGGCGTTATACGACGGCTGCGTCGTCCGCCCCCTTACAAACTGAAGCCGCCCCGACAAATCCGCCCGCCACGCATCCGTCACCTGCGACCGCACATTCCCCCACACATCAAACTGAACCTGACCCGCCCGCCAGTAGCTGAAACCCGAGAACTCATACTCGTACGGCGCGAACGGCCCCACAATATTCGTCCCCACACTCTCATCAAAATTGCTCGCCCGAAGCGAACCCGACAACCAGTCCACCCCCCCGGCCAGCGCCAGCACACCCACCTCACGCATGAACCGACCGCTGATCCCCGCCGACCGCTTATTGTAAATCGTATGGTTGTCAACATCGACCGAATCAATATTCAAGTTCGTGTCCGGCGGCGTCACACTGCTGTCGATCGTATTGTAAAACGACTGGTAATTGTAAAGACTGTAATAATCGAGGTTCTTCTTCTCCCAGAACACATCCACATTCGCCTCCCCGATCGACTCATCATAAAACCGATACTGCAAATCCACCGAGTAGTTCCGGTCCTCCTGACGCGCCGTTACACTCGACGACTCCTCCGTCCCGTACACCGGCACAAAACTCGGATCCGGCGTCGGCCCCGGCACCCCTAACGAATCCTCAAAATACCGCGCCATCAATGTCAACCGATGATCCCCTCGAAGATAATCCGACCGCACCCCGAACAACACCCTCTCCGCCCCGGCATTATCTCGACGGTTCTCCGTTGTCGTAAACTCTCCCCACGCGCTCACTCCCAGCGGCCCCGTCTTCCGCGCCGCATTGGCGTAGTAACTCTGCAAATTAAACGTCCCGTACGTCACCTTCGCATTCAACCGATTCACCAGCGACGTCGGCGTAATCAAATTCACCACGCCCCCGACCGCATCCGATCCATAGAAAGCCGACTGCGGCCCCTTCACCAACTCCACCCGCTGCAGCTCGTTCGGACTGAAATCAGCCAGATTAAACCCACCCAGCGAATAGTCCTTTACCACCCGCCCGTTATACAAAAGCAGCATGTGCCGATTGAACACCCCCCAGTTGGACAGCGTCGCCACCGAACCTGTCCCATTGTACGATCGTATATCCACCCCCGCTTCCCCCTCCAGTTCCTGCTGCAGCGAAACCGCTGCCCCGTCCTGCTCGACATCAACGACCGTCGTCGGCCACACCGAGTTCGCCTTCGTCGCGCCAAACCTGTTCGCCGTCACCACAATCGTATCCGCCAATTCTTGCGGACTTTCAAACGTCCCCTTGCGATCTTGAGTAGGGCGGAACCCTCCAGCGGTTCCGCCATCCGAACCTTCTGTCATTGCGAACTTCTGTAGGTCAAGACTCCTGAGGTCTTGACTCTTCCAAGTCACCCTGAGCGGAACTGCTGTCACCCTGAGCGGAGTCGAAGGGCAACTCTCGCCTGTCCCACCCTCTGGGTAGGATCGGAATCCCGGTGCCCCACCGCTTGCGGTGGGATCCTCTATTATAACTGTTGTGGGTGGCCCCCCATTTATGGCAGGGTCCTCGCCTGAGTTGGCCCTGACTCTGTCGTTAACGGCTCCGGCCCTGCCGAGATTGGCCCTGACACTGTCAGCTCCCATCGCGCCAACAACAAGCATCACACTCGCCGCATAAAAAACGCGCCGCATCTGTAAACCCTCCGGGTTGCGACGGCGCCAAGCCTGTTACTGACCAGCCCGCGCTGATCGCAACCTGTTCTGGATGTAGTCGCGGCAGGTTTCCTGGCTTCGGCGTCGAACCCGTTGCAGGCGCCTTCCCCGTCATACTGTTCACCCGAGTCACCCTGAGCGGAGTCAAAGGGTGAGCGGGGTCGAAGGGCAACTCTCCCCCGGTGCCCACCATTCATGTTGGGGGACTCTTTCCCCGGGTGGCCCACCCCTTGGGGTGGGATCCCGTAGCGAGTAGGTCAAAACCCTTGTGGTTTTGACGGCCTTCGCTCGACGTTATTGACGAGTGGCTTGCTGCCCCACCTCTCGGCGGGACTGCCTGCACGGTAGCCGTTACAGTAGCGGGGCTGCGACGGTCTCACACCGCCTTCCCTTTTACCCGTCCCGTTGGACGGCACCGCAACGCTGTCACCTGCATACTAACGGTTCACAAAACCCTTGTCAAGGACGAAGGAAAGAACCATCCGACTGATACCCCCAAACCAACTGATCGAAAGTCAGGCTTGCCCTGTCGAACTATACATTGTACCTTTCCACCGGAACGCTGCACCGATCAGCCGATCAACACGAAATTCCAAACTCCAGGAGGCAAAGTGATTCTTCCTGCTCTCTCTGTCCTGGCCGGACTTGTCACCCTGATATGGAGCGCCAACCGCTTTGTCGACAGCTCTGCAACGGCAGCGAGGCATCTCAAACTGCCTCCCCTGTTGATCGGTATGGTGGTTGTCGGCTTTGGTACGTCGGCGCCCGAAATGGTTGTATCGTGTATCGCCGCCGCTCAAAACAGTGCCGGCATCGCGCTGGGAAACGCCTACGGTTCCAACATCACCAACATTGCCCTGATTTTGGGACTCGCCGCGGCAATCAGCCCGATCCCGGTCCATTCTCATATTCTGCGCAAGGAACTCCCCATCCTGACCGCAGTGACCCTGCTTACCGCCATTCTCCTGCTCGACGGAGTGATCTCCCGACTCGATGCCGTCTTGCTCCTGGGAATCTTCAGCCTCCTGATGGCTTGGACAATCTGGCAGGGGATGCGCAGGCGTGACGACTCCTTTGGCGTGGAGGTAGACCGGGAACTGCAGTCCCCGAGTATGCCGTTGAAACGGTCCCTCGTCTGGGTAGTCATCGGCTTAATGCTCCTGGTGGCAGCCTCGCGATTGCTCGTGTGGGGTGCCGTGGAAATTGCCACCAGCCTCGGGATAAGCGATCTGATTGTCGGTCTCACAATCATCGCTGTGGGTACTTCTTTGCCGGAGTTGGCCTCGTCGGTTGTCGCGGTACGCAAGAACCAGCATGAAATAGCCCTGGGAAATATCCTCGGTTCGAATCTCTTCAATACTCTTGCAGTCATTGGCGTGGCGGGATTGATCGCCCCGTTGCCGGCCGAGTCGTCTATTCTCACCCGGGACATACCGGTTATGGCGGCCTTGACGATCGCGCTGTTTGTCGTCGGGTACGGTTTCCGCAAACAAGGCCGCATTGCTCGTTGGGAGGGCTGGGTGCTGCTGACCGCCTACGTGGCCTATACGCTCTATCTCGTGGTGTGAGACAGTCTTCTTCTTTTGTAGGTCAAGACCCCCGTGGTCTTGACTCTTACAAGTCACCCTGACCAGAGTCGAAGGGTGACCGCAATCAAACCATGCCCGAATAAAAATCCCCCACAAATGTCACCCCGCCTTCTTTGTCACCCCGCGAAGGCGGGGGCCCAGGCAAGTAAAGTCTTGAGTACTCCTGGCACTCTTACCTTATTATCGCCAACTTCCCCATCTGCGTCTGGCCCCCCGGCACCTCAACCACCCAATAATACAACCCCGTCTCAACCTTCTGAAAATTCCGATTGATCAAATCCCACATCTTCCGCCGATGCGTCGGCTCCGTTTCCTCCGACCGATGATCCATCGTCCTGACTCTATCCCCATCAATCGTGTAAATGTGTATCGTGCACACCGGCGGCAGATTCGCAAACCAGATCGCCCGAACCCGCTCATCCCAACGATCATCCTGATTGCGGCCTTCGTACCCGTCCGCCCGATAGTTGGCGTCAACTCTGTACGGATTCGGATACACATACACCTGCTCACTCCCTGAGATCGGCGCGTCATGCTCGGTCAGCGGATACACTGGCCTCACCCCATCTGTCCGTTCGGTTTCTAATGGATTCACCCCCTGCGCCGGCGACCCATAATCAAACGCCGTCACATTCACCCAGTACTCAACTGTCGGAAGCAAATTCTCAATCGTCATCTCATACTCGTAGAACTTCCAATACCCATCTTCGGTGTACATATCATCCGTAATCGAGTCCGCCGGCAATGTTCTTGGGTCCGGCACATCCGGAAACCGCTTCTTGATCGGCGTATTGACTCCAAACTCCGAGGCGTTGTACTCGTGCTTCTTGAACCAGAATATCGAATCATTCGGGAAGTCCGGATGTCTATACGGGCTGAGCTGCGTGAACCCTAACGGCTCAAACGTGCTGTCCTCGCACGGCTCTACTCCCTTCCCATGCAAACACCGCAATTCTTCCTTACTATACGGCTCCCCCTCCAGCTGCCAGGTCGGCTGCTCTAATGTCAGGTCGAGATAGTACTTTTCATAATCCTCAAGATCATACGACCCGACCAATTGCAGCGAACTCTGCCGTTCATCCCGGCCAAAATACACCCGATACCCCTCAAAGTCCGGCTTCTGCAGGAAGATATCTTTGTCGGTTTCGCTCACCTGCCCGTTAAACCGCACATGCACCCCGTTGAGTGTCGGCGTCAGCCAGAACTCCGGAGCCGGTGGCGGCAACGCTCCGCGATAGTCCGGGATCCCGTCCCCTTTGTACCACTGCGTGTCGGCCTTATTGACCACCCACTCGCCGCCCACCAGCACTGAATCCCTTACACACACCCGAAACTCTCCTTTGTATCCATCCCCATCGGTATCAATTCCGGGGTTGTCATACAACCACTGCGCCATCAGCGCGTTTTGCTGCAAGTCCGAGAAGTCGAGGTTCGCCTCATACTCGTGCGGGTTGTGTGGCAGGTTCAGATAATTGTCCGGATCGACATGAAGGTTCTCGCCGCCGACAATGGCAAACGTTAACGGCACTTCCGCCCCTGGCGTTAACGTCACCGGCCCCCAGGACAGAATGACTTGAGGGTATGCCAGTCCCATCGTCACCTCACTGGCGACATCCGCCGGTACTCCCCTCCAACCAGACACCTGTGAAGAGTTGATTGACGCCGCTTTGTATGGGGGGAAGTCAATTTCCCGACTGCTGAGCCAACGGTATTGGTCAGCGTCCGAGTTGCGGTATCGGTATCTCGGGTCGTAGGGTGCGACACTGTCTGATCTTGTTGGTTCAAAATAGAAGAAATCTCCCTCGTTTCCGATCACTCCGGACCACCAGTTGTAATTGAACAAAGAGGCTCCTTGAACAGTGGGGTAAAATAGCGGCACAACTGCCTGCACACCCCGAGTCGATGCGTAATAGCACCCATGAGCGAAGTCAGGTATCCAGTCGGTTCGAGCATCAAGCCACTCGCCTTCATACGGAACTCCCGAGGCGCTGGCATGCCACGAGAGATTCAACGTATCTGATAAACCGCACCCAAAATCGGACGGAAATGCATCGATGAACCCACACATTTCAATCTTCCTATCACAATCCCTGTATGGAGGGGCCAGCCCACTCACTCCATCAATGTGTAGCCCAACGTAAACGTCTCGCAGAATCTGATTACTTTCATTCTTGATTCTCAGATTGAATAATACAAAGTCTTCGGCGTAGCCTATTGACCACCCATGGCTGGATTGGCTCACTGAAATTCCCAGAGCCTCGTTGTGCTCCTCAGTCTCATATATCCCCGCCAGTCGTTGCATAACTCGCAGCGAATCGGTGTATGTGCTGATGAGATCTTCCTCTGACACTGCTCCGGAATCCACGGCTCCGAATAAGCCCACAGTGGATAGGCGTTGAATGTCACCTGGCGGATCAGAGGGCATCATTTCACCGAGCCACGGCTCGTCAGAAAAATTCACGCCCGTAGATACCTTTGGACCGGTTCGGGTCATAGCTCCTACCCACAAGTCAATAAACCCGAGGTACCAACGTCTACTCCCGCGAGGATAAACAAGGCCACCTCTGATGACTTCGCCCGTATACGCATCGTACTCTTCGATTTGTGAGTTGAGGGGCTTGCCAATTGTTCCTCGGTTCGAAACAACGAGCTTCATTTTATTGATGCTGTGGTACGTGAGCTTGTAAGGTGAGTTTTCCGGGTCAAGCGCGGTAACAGTGGGGCGAGTTCGGTCGGCACTGATAGTCTGACCATACAAGCTCGTCGGCAATAGAACCGTAAGAGCCAAAAAGCCAACAATGATACAGGTAGCCCTTCCAGCTCTGGTGCCCCACCGCTTGCGGTTGAATCGATCCGAAAATGTGCCTTCGGTGGCCCGCCCAAGGGGCGGGTTTCCGTGAATCCTTGACCTGGAACGGGAACCTTCACAAATACCCCGCAGGCCCCATCGCGTTGTCGTCCTCAATCTCTCGCCTCCCTCAAAATCGCTTCACGCCTCAATATCGCCCCGCGCACCCACTATCGCAACCCGAATCTTCCCGCCTCCCCTTATACTGACGACTCACTTCTCAATCTGTTTAGTAGCCCGCGCACCCACGGTGCGTGGGTCTTCTCTTCATTATCCTCGAGTAGGGCAAAACCCTTGCGGTTTTGCCCCCGCATGTCATCCGCCTTGGGCGGATGACAAAGTTCTTGCTGATCAATCCCCCCGCGGCCTTAACGTAGTCCATCCACCCATGGTGCGTGGGTCTCCGGTGTATCCGCACGTCCGCCCCTACAAAATCTAAACCAAACCCCACCAGCCTCCGTCCCCAACCCCCCATAAAACTGTGTCAAATTTGACACACCCGCCCGCGTGTGGTCGAGGTGCCGTCAGACGACCCCGTCTGACGCCCGCACTTTCCACAGCACTTCACTGATGACCCCGCCCCCGCGCCCTTTTGTGAACCATAATCTCAACCAGCGAGTGTCCCGATGCCGCCAAACAAAGCAGACCATACCGCTCACCTATTGCGTAGAATACGTATGCGAGTGATACCAAAAGTACCAAACAAACCCAAATCCCGGGAACTGACTGCCCCACCATAAGCTGCAGCCAATCCCGAACAGCATCACTCACCTATTGCGTAGGGTACGTATGTCACTGATACCGAAAAGACCAAACAAACCCAAACTTAACGCCGGACGTGCTCCACCGCTCGCAGTAGGCTCGGCGCGCAACTACTCCCGAACCCAGATCACCGACCGACGATAATCAATCGTAATCGTGTGCTGATACAAAAACGACGCCCCGATTAACCCGTGTATCTCCACACCCTTCAGGCTCTTACGGAGATTCCCCAGATCGCTGATCCCGGTGTAGACATCACTGCTCGTCATCACCCCGCCCAATGACATCTTCGGTACCTGCGGCCGCTCGGCCCCCGCATCGACACCGATCCGCCCGGCCAGCTCCGGCGTGACAAACACAAACGAGGCGCAGTAATCCAGCGCCATCGGAACCGTCACCGAGTCGTTGAACGTAACGTCAACCATGATCAAATGCCGCTTCGTCTCAAACGGCACCTGCTGCAGCCCGTCGCCGACAAACGACGGCTCCGTGTCGTCGAGCGTCATCCGCTTGTTGCCGTAATCGACTGTAACATAGAACCTTCGCAGCACCTCGTAACCGATCAGCCCGTCCGGCACATCAGCCCGAGGATCCTTGATCAGGGCCCTGAGATCTATCGCCGTCGCATCGAGATTGTACAACCGCTCCTCGCCGATCGCCAGCGACCGCACCGCCACCTGCTGCGCCTCCGAGGATCCCTCGATCCCGACCACCGCCCGCTGCGGTGGCCCGTCGATAAGGTTCAACTCGTGCTTCTCGGCAAACGCTTTGTCGATATAGAACCGATCGGCACCGGTGTCGATCCCGAACCGCCCTTTCGCCCGCCCGTCGATCTCCACCTCGACCTCGACTATCCCCTGAAACGGGTCGAACGGAATCGACGTCCCCGCCCACACCGCCGCGGCACCAACAAGCACTGTAACTGTAACGACATATCGAATCATACAACGACCAACAAAAAGGGGCCGTTATCCGGCCCCGGTTATGCTTTCTGCTTATACAATCGGCGTCAACTGCCCAGTTCCTTACGCCGCCGATAAAAGACAACAAGTCCGCCCAGCATGATCAGCGTCGTGCCCAGCCACACCAGGTTGATCAGCGGCTTGCGCGAGACGTCCATCAGCAGTGTCTCTTTCCCGGCCTCATCGAGCAGCCCGGGGATATCGACCATCACCGCTCCCTGGTCAGCCATGATCTGCTTGATAGACATGAAGTACGTATTGGGCTCATGCCCGAACTCCGCCGGATGATCCATCTCGGTCGCGCCGGATTCGCCCATCAGGAACGTCCTGGCCGGCAACAGCGTATCGGCATGATTCCCATGCTGAGCGATCACTCTTGCCGTGACTTTCATCTGGTCCTGCGACTCGTGCTCGCCCATGTCGAAACCGACGAAGTGAAACCGATAGCCGCCAACTTCGGCCGGCTCCTGCTTCGACAACACCAGCCCTTCATCCGGCGCGGCGCCCTGGCGAATATCCTGCGGGGAAAAGTAAATGTCTTCCAACAGGTGACGTTGGATGTAAGGCCGTTTCATGTAACCCCGCATTCGTTCGGAAAAATAGAACTGCGGTCGCCCCTGATACTCATTGCCGTTATCGACAATAGCCAATTTCAACCCGTTCTTGGGCCATTGGATATCGTGCTCCATGCCCTCATACGTGACCGACAGACCATAGGTCTCCGATGGCTGACCACGATCGAGCTGCACGCGGTCGCTGGAGTCATAGGCCGACGATGCCAGCACGCCGACCAGCATAATGCCGAATCCGAAGTGCGTCAGGTGTGCCCCCGCTGCCCGCCACTGACCCGGCACCAACTTGACAAACGCCACGACATTGGATGCCACTGCCGCCATCGCGGTCGAGAAAAACAGCATGTAGAGATAGTTCTCTATCTCGACCATAAAACAGACGATGGCTGTGATCACGAACACCGCCGCCGACGGCAACATCTTCGTGCCGATCTCGCGCTTGGCCAGCCCCAGCATCAGCCCGGTCATCACGATCGTGAACAGGACCGCAAATACGACATTAGCTCCCGAAACCAGCAGCGCAATCAATACCCCGGCCACAGCCGAGGCTCCAACACAAACCATCAGGATGAAGCGCCACCGTGGCGGAGTCTCCGGTTTGAATGTCAACAGCGGCGACAGAGTCAGAAGCATCGAGTAAATGATCGCGATCGGCAGGGCAAATGAATTGTAGGTCCCGATATCTGCAGCTCTTGGTTCCGCGCCAAATATCTTGGTCAAAATCGGCAGCGAGGACCACACCAGCACGATCATCGAGAAAATGAACAGCAGCGTCATCGCCGCGAACAACGAAAACGGCTTGCCCCAGAAATTGTAGTTCAACGATTGGAAACCCGCCGTCCTCTGGCGCCAGGCAAATACGACCAGAGTAATCAATGCGTAAAGCGCCAAAAACCCGACGAGATACGAATTCTGCCCCAAATCGATGAAGCTATGTACGGAGAAATCCGACAGCACGCCGGACCGTGTCAAGAACGTCCCGTAGATAACCAGCCAGAAGGTAAACGCCGCCAGCAGAAGGTTGCTCCTGCGCAGGGCACCTCCACTGCGGCGCTCGAGAACTAAACCATGTAGCAGCGCCAGTGAGGCAAACCAGGGTACCAGCGAAGAATTTTCTACCGGATCCCAGGCCCAGTAGCCACCCCAGCCGAGCGTCTTGTACGCCCAGTACCCGCCGAGAATATTTCCGGCGGCCAGAAACAGGGCGACCAGGGCCGCCCACGGAAAGACGCGTCGGATCCAGTCAGAGTAATCGCCCTTGACTAAGGCAGCCATCGCGAGGGCAAACGGGACGCCGGCCATGGCGTAGCCGACAAACATCATCGGCGGATGAATGACCATCCAGGGATCCTGAAGCAGCGGATTCAGTCCAGCGCCCTCAGGCGCGTAGAATTCCAGAAATGCAAACGGAGAGACCTTCAGCAGCATCACGGTAAAAAACAGGTTCACCAGTGCATAGAAGGTCATTGCATGATACGTGTACTGACCCCCACGCCTCAGAATGGCGTAGCCAAAAGCGACACTCAGCAGCAGCCACAGCAGGTAGGTCCCTTCCTGACCGCCCCAGAAAGCCGACAGCAGATAGAAAAAAGGCAGTTCGCTGTCGCTGTACCCATAAACGTACTCAAAGGCAAAGTTATGGGTGAAAATGAGATAATACAGCAGCGCGGAAGCCACGATGGCCGCGGCGAAGAGGACGTGGTAACTCAGCTGACCGAGGTTGAGCCATTGTTTTTGACCCCGCGCGGCCTGAAAAAATCCGTAACCGGCAGCAAGATTGGCACCCAGTGCCCAAACGAGTAAGAGCTGCCCAGCAATGTGCAGGCCCATGAATTAGACTCCGGACTCCCCGACCGCCTCGTTGTGCTTTTCAATATCCTGATAATCGGAATCGCCTTCACCCTGATACTTCGACGGGCACTTGACCAGCATCTGCTCGGCAACGAACTCGTTGCCGTTGGGCTTGCCCTTGAGTACCACCGAGGTAGCCTGATCAAAGTTCCCGGGTACCACGCCGTAGTAGACAACCGGCATGCGTTCGGCAGCATCCTCGTCGGCCGCTTCGGCGTCGTAAATGGCGAACTCCAGCCGGGAGTCCTCGGCATTGTACTGGACTGCATCAAAATCTATTTTGCCCATGACCTGCACCGTCCGCTGGGCGCTGCGGGCTTCTTCAATGGAGACGTACTGGATCGTCGTCTGGAAGAATGCGGACGCACCCCAGACTAAGAAGACGACAATGACAACACCACCGATGATATACTTCGCGTTCACTTGACCTTCTCCTCGAGTTTCTTGACTTTTTTGTCAACTCTCATAAGGTATACGAAAAGACCGATCCAAACCGCGAGGGTAACTCCCAGCGCGACGTAATTTCCATCCATTTTCTTCAGGCCTCACTTTCAATCTGTGCCCGATGCAGTCGGGCGACCCGCTTACCGATGTTTAACATCCAGAAAAAGAGCACGGTAAACAGGCCCAGTGCTGAAAAGAAAATCATCCGTACCGTCGGCCCCATAGTGATTCGAAGGTTTTCATCGAGAATCGAATCATCCGGATGCAATGATTCGACCATCCGGGGCAGGACAAAGACCAGAAACGGTACAGTCAAAAAGGCAAATATGCTGTAAACGGCTGATAGTGCCGCTCGTTTCTCTTCATATTCAATCGCGCCTCGCAGGGCGAAATAGGCGCCGTAAATCAACAGGAGAATGAATATCGATGTCTGCCGCGGATCCCAGTTCCAAAACGATCCCCACGCGGCATTGGCGAAAATTGAGCCGGTTATAGTGGCCAGAACACAAAATATGAACCCGAGCCGGGCCGCCTCCAAAGCACCGTCATCGAATTCCGGCTTGCGGGACTTCAAATAGCGAATCGAGTAAATCATCGACACGAGAAAAGCCAGGACACAGACCCAAGCCTGTGGAACATGGTAGTAAAAAATCCGGGACTTCTCCCCCAGCATCTGCTGCGGTGCAGCAGTAAGAAAACTGGCGACGATCATCACCGACATGACAACGAATATGAGTAATTTCCACCACATAATTGCGAGTTAGGACTCACTACTCCTATTTTACCCGCCAAAGATATAAGCTATTGCAAAATAATCAATAAAATTCATGAGTTTAGTCAACGATTGCTCCGCTGAATTACTCCTGCCACACGAACTTGAATAATAGAACACTGCCTACAATCATCACTACTGCAAACGCCAGCAGAAACTGCAATTCGGTCAAAATTCCGCCGAGTGTCACACCGAGGAACACCTTTTGTGTAGCCCTCACTACCGTCATAAGCAGCGGTACCAGGACCGGGAACGACAGAACAGCGAAGAGAGCACCCTTAACGGCGGCTTTGGCAATGATCGAGGCGACCAAAGTTGTTGCGCCACACAGCCCCAGCACACCCAGGATGAGTACCGGGATAAAAGTCGTCACACCGTCTACCGGTGCATCGGTGAAAATGAAAAACAACGGTGTAATAATCGAGGTCATGATGACCAGTAGACAGAAGTTGAACAATAGCTTACCAATGAAAACCGGGTCCGCGGGGGCGGCCAGTTTCAAGGCCAAAGCGGTGCCGGCCTCTTCTTCGCGGATAAAGACCTGGGCCAGGCCGGAAATAGCCGAAAAGAACATTACAATCCAAAACAGCGCCCCTAATAGCTCGGGCGGCAATAGTGTTTGACCCAGCGAAAACGACACCACTGCCAGCGTCGTGATGCCAAACATCAGGATAGCATTCAGGGCGTAGCGGCTGCGCAGTTCGAGCCGGGCGTCCTTGGCAAACACCGCCAGAGATTTGCTAACCAACCCGGCACTGGCTCTGGGCAAGCTTATACTCCTCTCGTTCGTTAGTGGCGATAATCACGATAGACTTTTCGCGGTACTCTGCTATTATCCCGAACACAATCTCCTTGCCGGGCTCATCGAGGTTAGCGGTAGGCTCGTCAAGAAACAGATAGGCCGGATTTCCCAGCAAAGCCACGGCGTACTTGAGACGCTGGGCCATGCCCGAAGAGTAGGCGGCCAGCAAATCATGTCCGCGGCCCTCCAGCCCCACTCGTGCCAGGAGAGCATCGATTTCTTTTCCGGTTACATTTAGATTCCGCATCGTGGCGAAAAAACGGATGTTCTCTTCGCCGGAAAGCTGGGAATACAAATTGAGGTAGGGTGCGACAAAAGCCGTTTCTGCGCGGAAATCGTCCTCGCTCAGGGCTTCATCACCGTTGAAGTACCTGACGGTGCCTTTAGTTGGCCGGTACAGTCCAAGCAGGCATCGAACGAAAGTCGATTTGCCGGAGCCGTTGGGGCCGGTTACGGCCAGCGAATTCCCCGTTTGAAGCTCCACGCTAATGTCGCTGAATACTTTACGGGAGCCAAACCGTTTGCTCAGCTGCTTTACTTCGAGCCGATTCATGTACGGCAATAAGGGCTATTTGAGTCACAAATCAAGTCAAAACGACTCCACACTCATGCCTGGAAAAACGGCGACCTGCTGCCTGAAAGACAGGAAGTCGCCGTTTTTAGATTTTTCCGAGTCAGGAACCTGATGCCGATGTAGTTTTGACTCGGTACATGCGCTTGACCGGCAGCGAGTACCGGCTGCTCTTTTCATCATCGATAGAGAACGTAAACGAGCGCTCGAAGCCTTCCTCTATTCTATCTTCAACAACCTCGATCTCGCCCTCGGCCGTTTGACCGGCTTTGACTTTTGACGGCAGCTTGACAGTGTAATAGTCTTTCGGAAAGTCAATCAGCTTCAAGTTATAGTCCTTGTCCGACCGGTTTTCCAGTACGAAAGTGGCTTTCCGCCGAGGCGTTTCGGTAAACTGGGAGACATCGAGACGCGGCGGAGTAATGAAGATCGGGTGAAGGCTGTCCGGAACGGTCAGAATGTGCGTATCGATCGTGAGGATGTTCCGTTCTGCCGGACCGTTCGTCTCGATATAAGGCTTCTTGGTCACGAACCCGGCATATCGGCGAGTCTCGAACAGGATCTCCAGTTTGGTGCTGTCACCCGGAGCCAGAACGGAATCGTTCACCGGCGCCTTGGTGCAGCCGCAGCCCGGAACAATCTTGGTAATTCGCAGCGTGTCGTCACCGGTAGAGTGAATCCAGAAAGCGTGGCTGACCGTAGCGTTTTGCGGCACCTTGCCGAAATCAAAGGAAGATTCCGAAAACGCAAGGTTAGGTCCGGCTACGGCCGTCGACGCTGCTATTGCTACGGTTGCCGTCAGCGCGAAAATAGAGATCAAGCGTTTCATAGAAAAGTGCTCCTCCAGGTATTTTGTCATTGGCGTTGTTTATTGTAATCGGCAGTTGGCGGTGTAACCTCTACCCTGTCAGACACTTCAGGCGATTGGCTGAAGCAGCCGCTCCCAGCGGACCTTCCTAAAAAAGTGCACGGTGTTGTGAATGAAGACCCGCGGCAGTGAGAGCGGGTCGGACAGGGTAACCGCCGGTGCCGGATCGGCGTTGTTGTCCCATGAAAAGTGAATCAGGACAGCCCGACCAACGATTAAGTCATCTGTTACCGGTCCCCAGAATCGGGAATCCGACGAATTGTCGCGATTGTCTCCCATCATGAAGTATTGACCTTCCGGCACTTCAAACGGCCCGAAGTTGTCGCGACTGCCGTGGCCGTATCTACGCGGCAGAACGCGCTGAGTGCCTGCCTGGGTCGTATCGATGAATTTGGGATGTGGGGCCGGATCGAACGGTTCACTATTAATATAAAGCTTTTTGTCGACTATCTCAATCGTGTCTTCGGCAAGCCCCACGCAACGTTTGATGTAGGCGGTCTGGCCGTCACCGGGGTACTTGAAGACAATGACGTCACCGCGCTTCGGCTCACGGAAACCGGGGATATCAACTCCAAGAAGTGGAATTTCGCCGCCGTAGCTGACCTTTTCGGTGATAATAAAGTCACCGACCAACAGGCTGTTCTCCATCGAGGCCGACGGGATTTTGTAGGCTTCCACGACGGTGGCCCGGATCAGGAAGAACATCACCACCATTAGAAGAAGCTGCATAACGACCTGCCAGGGCGAACGCTCGCTTCGACTCCGGCTGGCGAAAGCAGATTCGGAATCATCCATAGTTTCTATCCGTTCACGGCAGTTGGCTGAAGTTGCTGTTACCGTGAGTTATACGTGAAAATTCAGCATATAGTTCACCGGAACACGCAAAAAGGGGAGGACGAGTCAGTTAATGACGTTAAACAGGCGATCCCAGCGAACTTTGTCGAAGAAATGCACGGCATTAAAGACAAAGACTCTCGGAACCGAAAGTGGATCGCTCAGGGAAACATCCGGTGACGGATGTTTGGCATCGTTCCACGACCAGTGAATGATCATGGCCTCACCCAGAATAAACCGATAGTGGACAGCGCCCCACCAACGGGAGTCATGGGAATTATCCCGGTTGTCCCCCATCATGAAATAGCTGTCCGGCGGCACGATAAACGGCCCGAAGTTGTCACGCGAGTCAACGCCGCCTGGGCGGCGGGGCTGGATGACCTGTTTTCCGGAGGTGGTGGTGTCGATGTACTTGGCAAACTCAGGTTCGTCGAACTTTTCGCCGTTTACAAAGAGCACCTTGTTCTTGACCTCGATAGTATCGCCCGGGACACCGACACAGCGTTTGATATATTTGGTCACGCCGTCGCGGGGGTAAATGAAAATGACAACATCGCCGCGCTCCGGCTGGTCGATAGCCGGCAGGCGCCAGCCTACCAGGGGCAGGTGGGCGCCGTAGACGAATTTGTTGGCCAGGAGAAAATCGCCGACCAAGAGTGTGTCCTCCATTGACTGGGACGGGATCTTGTACGCCTCGACGATCGAGGTCTTGATAATAAAGGCCATCAAAACGGCCAGGAAAATCTGTTTAAAGTTGTCCCACATAAATTTGTGCGGTCGCTTTGCTCCTTTTGTCGTTCACAGATTTGTTGCCGCTACGGCAGATACATATAAGGCATTATACCGCGTTTGCCAACAAATTGTTTTGGGGGATTGTGGCGGCACGACCAAAGCCCGTGCAGACTTCACCTACAGCTCACGGAAAATTCGCAGGATATCGTTGTAGGTAACAAAGACAACCAACGTCAGTATTACCACAATTCCGACTTGCTGTGCGATGACCCGCGCCCGCATTGAGAGGGGACCGCCCCGGATCTTTTCAATGGCCAGAAAGACCAGGTGGCCGCCATCGAGTACCGGTATGGGGAGCACGTTCAATATTGCAAGATTGACCGACAAGAGCGCCATGAAGAAAAACAGGTTGGCCGCGCCCTTCTGGGCCTGGCGCCCCGATTCCTGGGCAATGAAAACCGGCCCGCCGATTAGCTTCGGTGATATCTGGCCCATTACCAGCTGCTTGACGAATTTCACTGTGTACCAGACCAGCATGTGGGCCTGGACGAAACCGTCGCCCACAGCCTGGATAAAGCCGGCCCTTTCGGTGCGAAGGACTTTCTCTGTGAACCCGATAACACCGACTGTATCTATCCCCCCATCGAGATTGGGGAGTTCGCCAGACGTTGTGACGATGTCTTTGCTTATCGTGTCGGTACCCGACACCCAAGTCAGTTCAACCGGTTTTTCGACTTTGGCGTTGATCATGACCCGGGCGCTGTCAAAATCCGAGACGGGCTTACCGTCGATTGCAATAATTACATCGTCAGGCTCAAGACCCGCCATCTCGGCCGGTTTGTCCTCCGCAACTTCACCGACAATGATTTTTGAGTCGTCGGTGACAGGCCGACCGGCCAGCCAGGAGATTCCAATCAGGAGGAAAATGGCCAGCACATAGTTCATAAAGGGACCGGCAAAGATCACCGCCGCTCGTTGCCCGACCGTTTTGGACATAAATTCATCGGGAGCGCCCGTAGATTCTTCACCCGGCTGCTCACCGGCCATTTTGACGTATCCGCCGAGGGGGATAACGCCGATGCAGTACTCCGTTTCGCCCCATTTGCGCTTGAACAGGTGTGGCGGAAAGCCGAGCGAGAACTGTTCGCAGCGAATTCCGGCCCGTTTTGCAACAAGGAAGTGGCCGAGCTCGTGGATAAAGATCAGGATGCCGAGCACGAAGACGAACGATGCGATATTTAACAGCATGCTTTGATTCCTATATGCCGACGCGCCTCTTCCCTGGCGCGACGGTCCGTTTCGAGAACATCATCGAGGTTCGGTGAACTATTCAACGGTATAGCATCTATAACGTCACTTATAATAGACATAATGTCGGTGAATTTGATTTCTTCTTTTAGAAACGCTTCTACGGCAATTTCGTTCGCGGCGTTAAATACGGCCGGGGCATTCCCGCCGGTTTCAGCGACCTCAAATGCCAATCTAAGGGCCGGGAAACGTTCGTAGTCCGGCTCCTCGAACGTCAGTCCGCTTAAATCAGCCGGATTCAGCTGCCCGTAGTCGCCCGCCTGGCGCTTCGGCCAGAAAAGGGCGTAGGCGATCGGTAACCGCATATCCGGGTTCGAGATTTGGGCGATAATCGATGAATCAACGTACTCAACCATAGAATGAATGATCGACTGGGGATGGACAACCACCGAGACTTTTTCCACCGGCATCGAGAAAAGAACAACCGCCTCGATAACCTCAAGCCCTTTGTTGGCGAGCGTGGCCGAGTCGATAGTGATTTTGGGGCCCATTTTCCACGTTGGGTGATCCAGCGCCTGCTTGACCGTGAGCTTTTCGAACTCGTCGCGTGGGGTGGTTCGAAAAGGGCCGCCGGAAGCGGTGATGATAAGTCGCTTTACTTCGTCTGGTTTTCCGGCGGTCAGGCATTGCCACAAGGCAGAGTGTTCGGAATCGATCGGCAGGATCTTTGCACCCGTTCGCTTGACTAAGTCGGGAAATAGTGCTCCGCCGGTTACGAGCGATTCTTTGTTTGCCAGGGCGAGACGCCCGCCGCGTTTGACTGTTTCCAGCGAGGCCCGAAGTCCGGCGGCACCGACTACGGCATTGACGACAATATCGGCCTCTGGCAAAGCAGCCAATCGAACCAGGTCAGCCTCGCCGGCAAGGACTTCGATCTTCGTATCGGCCAGCTTTTTTCGCAGATCCGGGGCACAGTTTTCGTTGGTCACACAGACGTATCGGGGCTGGAATCGATGCACTTGCTCAACAAGGGTGTCGACACTCGAATGTGCCGCCAGCGCGAGAACATCGAATTCACCAGGATATTGGGTAACGACATCAAGTGTTGACCGGCCGATCGAGCCGGTTGAGCCAAGTAGAATGAGTTTCCGCGGGTCCATAGAATTACCGGTTATAAACGGGCGATTTCATACGAGGTTCCACTAAAACATTGTGAAAAACAACGGCGGAACGGTAAACCGTTCCGCCATTGCAACTTTCATCGCGCCCGATCACTATTCGAGCTTGTTTCCTTCCGCATCGGAAACGTAAACCTGGCGGATATACTGGGTCTCCACCGGCTGGGAGGCCTCACCTCGGGCATCCTTTTTGACCTCGACCTTGCCGATCTTGTGCAGTACATCGTAGCCCTCGATCAACTGTCCGAAAACAGTGTACTGGTTGTCGAGGAACTTGGCCCGGCCAAGGCAGATAAAGAACTGGCAGGAAGCCGAGTTGGGATTACGCCCACGCGCCATCGACAGGGTACCGTCCTTGTGCGGCAGATCGGAGAATTCAGCCGGGATAAAATAGCCGGCGTCGCCGGTTCCGTCACCTTTCGGGTCACCGCCCTGAATCATGAAACCGTCCATGATGCGGTGAAAAGTCAGGCCGTCGTAGAAGCCTTCCTGCGTGCGGGCGACAAACGAGTCGGCGTGGGCCGGGGCGACATCACGATACAGTTCGAGGACCATGTTGCCGTAGTCGGTGTTGATGGTCACAATCGGGTTGTTTTCGTCACGGATAGGGTGTGTCATGTCAGCTAAACTATCATAATAAGTGTTGCCGGTATCGCCGGAATCGACCGCCGCAACCTGAGTGGCCTCGGTCTGGGTCTGTTCAGTTTTGTCCGACGATTCAGCTTCATTGCTGTTGCCGCAGCCGATCACGAACGCGAAAGCGATCGCTATGGCGGCGAGATTGAACGTAAATTTGTGCATATCTGTTCTCATCCTCTTGTGGTGAAGCAGTTCTCTCTCAAGTCGCGTGAATATATGGTACCCACATTCCGGTGTCAAGTTCCCGGGGGGGTTCTGTCAAGGCAAAGTAGAAATGTCCGGTTTTTAGCAAGATAGAAATGTCCTATT
>CAZTBP010000032.1:0-33829 GCA_964612145.1 uncultured Ignavibacteriales bacterium
AACGTCAGCGGCACCTCGGCTCCCGGCGTCAACGTCATCGGCCCCCATGAAAGCAAATAGAAGAGTCCTCCTATCCCTACCGCGGCACTGTCAGCAACAGGCACAGGAATCTGTAACCATTCCTTTATTGGCTGCCTAGCTACCGATCCGGTGAAGTAGGACGGATAATCCACCTCCCCCGTGTGCAGAAGTCGAAGGAGTTCATTATCCGCCGTAATGTACTTATGCCCAGCAAAATACCCTGCAACGTCCCGGGACTTAGTGGGTTCAATAAAGGGGCCATTGAAACCAATCTCACCCCACCAATTGAATCGTGTGTATGAGGTGCTTTGCGGATACTCTAATGGTATGATTCCTAAGACTCCGCGAGCTGACCCGTAGTAGCAAGTGCGCACGGGATCCGAAATTAAACTGTCCACCCATTCCCCTTCAAACGGAAGTCCGTTAGAGCTAGCATGCCAAACAATGTTGAGGGTATCTTCGAACTCGCACCCGAAAAGGGCCGGCAAAGATTCCATCACTCCTATACTCTTCTTGGTTATCTCGCAACTGATTCTAAGCCGTGAGAGTTCAGCCCGAGGCCAGACATGAATACCTAAGTACAAATCATTATGCGTGAATTCAGTTGTATTCTTCACAATGAGATGGATGATTATGAAATCTTCAGCATACTGCAGGGACCATCCGTAAGACCGTTGCTCGACCGTAACCCCTATCGCTTCCCTATTTTCCTTGGTTGTAAGAACAGCTTCAGTTTGCTCCTGGATTGCGATGCGGTCAGTATACGAGCACAAGATGTCCTCCTCCGATACGGCACCCTCTTGTGCTCCCTCAGGGTTCAGAATAGTCCTCTTTCTTAGCCGTCCGGGTGGCTCAAACGGACCAAGTTCTCCTTCCAACAGTGGGTCGAAGAGCTTTCTTCCCTCCGATACTCTTGCCCCCGTCGCGGATAGAACTCCTATCCAGAGGCTTACGGTGCCAAGATAAGCCCGATATGAATCAGGAGGAAACTGCAGCCCTTCATGTATCAGATCGCCCGTAATTGCGTCGCGTTCTTCATACAGGTACTCTGCAGTAGTCTTTCCCAAGACCCCGCGATTGCTTACCGGCAAGGTAAGTTTGTTGATTCGGTGAACGGTCGTTTCGTAGGGCAAATTTTCCAGGATCAGATTCGGCGATAATGAAAGCTCAGGACCCCTTCGTGATTCTCCGGCTGTTCCCCATGCCGCGAATACGAAGAGGATCAAAATCGCGATCAGTCCGAAGCTGCCCCCTCCGTATGACCAAAACGCAAAGAGTACTTCTGCGCGCGAGTGAAAGACACTTAGGGTGACTCTCAGGTTCCTACACCGATCGGCTGAGTTCATAAACATACTAATCTTCAACCAGATAACAACTGAAGCCAAAGCAAAACTAATCTGCAATGATGATTCTGATCAACCCCTCATCAAATTTCGAAGGTTGTCCATATTGAATGTGCATGATTATGCCATTGCCTGCAAGAACGAAGATCGTAGGCAGCACCGAAAGGTTATGATCCTCGTGAAATTTGGTTTGGTCAGTGAACACAACTGTGGCCTCTGGAAACAAATGATCGTATTTGTCAAATGTTCTCTTGTCGGCATGATCGATGCATACGATGACTTCCGCGTTGCCCCTTAGTCTTGGATGAACAGCCTCTCTCCAAACTTCCGCCTGCTTAACACATCCCGGGCATCCAGGCGACCAAAAAAATAGTATTATGATCCTCCCGCTGTAGAAGTCCGATATCTTTCCTAAGTCTCCGTTAAAATACTTGACCGTTAATGGGGGGAAATACTCTCCTAAGCGTGTTGAAAAAAGCATGTTGTCTGCCACTAGTTCATGCGAGGGAACTTGCGCCTTTGGAATTTCCCTTGGAGTCTTCGCCTTCTTGAATGTGGAACCGAGTATTACACCCACTATAGCGCCCCCGAACAGGATGGCGACCAAAATAAGGTTTCGGATGGAACGTTGCCACACAGACTGCATTTTCAATTCAGGTCCCTCATTTCGATTAGCATTTTATTTACCTGCAAGCATGAAGGTGGGGCCAAGTCCAACACTTTCAGTGAATCTATAGAGAGAAACGTATTATTCTGGAGGTCCGCAACTGAAAGCACATGCTGGAGCATCCAAGGCGCAGAATTCTCCACAATTCATCCCATAAGCGGAACAAAGGTACTGATAAACATACTCGGCGGCCCCTGTGCACACCTCTGTGTTATAGTAGCAACATTGTGACGTCTGGCAATCCGGCCGGCAACCAGCTTGACACAGAGGATAGTCACAATCCGCCGGGCCCGCTCGTACCGGGGACCAGGTAAAGCCGATCACGGCTCCCACGCACAGCGCGATAACCAGACCAAGTGTGTACTTCGTTAATGGTCTCATGATTGCTCCTTCGTTAGGTTTGTCATTTTACGCAGACTTGGCCCCAACTCCCCATAGCAATTCCAATGTTTATAACTGCGACTATAGCAGCCAACTCACTATGTGCGAGGCTGATAATCTGAAAAGAATGCGCGAGTGCCTGCTCAACCAACTTCCGCCAATACGGTACTAAACATAGTGCAGGTTGTCAAGTTTTTTTTCGATGCAAGTGCCCCATCTCCCCTTGCTCTGGAATCCCTTAGAAAAAGATCTCTTGGTGGCCCGCCTTTCAGGTGGGCTTCCGGGGCCGCGTGACTCAGGAATAAACCCTCCCGACCTGCCCTGCATACTCCGTCGCGTTGTTGTCCTCAATCTTTCGCCTCCCTCAAAAAACAATCTCACCCCCAATATCGCCTCCTGCACCCACCTTCGCAACCCAAAATTTCCCGTGCCTCTCTGCTCAATAGACGCCGGCCCACTCCGTTCTGTTCAAATTCTCGGCCGTGATTTCCAAAAGCAGGGAACATTGAATAGACGAGAGTTGCCCACCATAAGCGGGCCACACGAAGAGGCGGAACCGTTGAAGGTTCCGCCCTACCGGATTGCTGCATTCGCAAGAATGGCACTTTAGATAGGTATGCGCTCACGCACGCGGAGCCGTGCGTGAGCTACGTCTCCCCTATTTCTTTTTGGCGGGGTCGGGGATGGGTTCGTCGATGCCGGCGAGGCGGCGGGCGATTTCGACTTTGCCCTCGAGATCGGCCATACCTCGGATGACCAGCTTGGCGCCATCGGGGGATCCGCCGCCGTGCATGCAGCCCGGCACTCCCCCGCCGATAGTGCACCATTCGACCAGGCGCGCTGCCCGGGTGCGCGCCTCGGCCGAGTGTTTTGCTTTCATGTATTTTTTGATCAGGTGACCGTACTTCTCGCTCTGGAAGTCCTTGTAGCTGGGCATGCAGCCGGTTTCGGCGATGCCGCCGGCGATGTCCTGCGCGAGAACCGAGGTTTCGTACGGGAGAGTTGCGACATGGACCTTGTTGACGTTGGACAACAGCGGGTCGCAGAGCCAGGCGCCGGAGGGGTGCGGCTTGCCCATCGCAGCGGCGGCGATACCCATGCCGTAGGTGGTTTCGTTGTTGATGTGCATCTGCGTGAGTTTGTCGCCGAAGACTTTTGCCGAGAGGCCGCCGGAGCGAGCGGTGAGGATTGCGGAACCGATCTTGATATCGCCCTGTCCCGCGACACAGCCCCCGATCGCCGCGCGGTACGGCATGATAAAGTTGCTGACGGCGCGCATGGTGTATTTGTGTTCGCCAAGCATGAAGATCCGTTCATTGGGAATGAAGACGTCTTCAAGAAGCAGGAACGCCTGGGTGATGCCGCCCTCGGTGATGGGGTTGTCCCAGCCGGATTCGAGATCGCGCTCGTCGGAGGGGTGGCGGGTTTCGACGATGGTGAGGCCCTCGATGTCGCGCGGGATGACGAACGAGAGGCAGTAGTCAGCGTCTTGCTCTTTGTAGGCGCTGCCGGGGAGAACGAAGATTTCGTTGGCGGCGGCGACACCGCAGATCATTACCTTGGCGCCGCGCACGACGATACCGTCGTCGCGTTTCTCGACGACGCGGAGGAACATGTCGGGGTCGTCCTGCTCGTGGGGTTTCTTTGTGCGGTCGCCCTTGGGGTCGGTCAGGGCGCCGGAGATAGTGATATCGCGGGCCTGGGCATCGGTGAGCCAGGTGAGCAGGCGCTGGTGGTAGTCGGTGCCGAGGTCGTCGTCCATTTCCCAGGTGGTGACGAACATGGCATTGAGCGCGGTCCAGCCGGCGCAGCGGCCGCCGGTGCAGGTGCCGGTGAGGTGGAACATGAGGCGTTTCATGGCGGAGTTGGCCCACATGTCTTCTTTGGACTGGATGATCGAGAGGTAGCGGCTGATCGGTTCGCCGGTGAGGTGCGAGGTGTGGGTGACCATGTCGCGGTACTGATCAGTTGCGGCGGCTTTGAAGGTCCAGCCGTGGCCCTCGACGGTGCGTTTGGTGGCGGGGTGGGTGGTGACGTCTTCGATGAGTTCGTCAAATTTGTATATGTTCGGGCGCATGCTGCGCAGGGATTCGAGGTACTGGTCGTAGGTTTTGATGGCCATGGCGGTACTCCGGTAATGGAATTGTTTGTCGTCCTGTCCACAATATAGGGATATCGGCAGATTTGGGAAAGGCAAAAGGGTGGCGCAGAATTGGTGGTCACCCTTCGATTCCGATCAGGGTGACGTGTGGTGGAAGGTTAATAAGAAAGAGCCGGTTCATTTTGGGTGAACCGGCTCGGTAAAATCGGTTGAGGATGGGGGGTTAGAGGATCAGCCAGAAGAGTTTGGTGAAGCCTCGGTCGGGGCCGCCGGAGGTGAAGGTGTACTGGTTGTCCCAGACACCGATTTTGACCATGACGGAGTCGACGGCGGAAAGGTCGAGGTCATCGGTATAGCCGGTGTTCAGTGAGCCTTTGAGGACGACGCTGTACATGCCGGCGCCATCGCTGTAATTGTCGACGGCGTCGATGTCATACAGGCTGCCGCGCTGGGTGGGGGTGCGGCCTGCGGCGGAGGAATCGACAAAGAGGCGGGGGACTATTTGTCCCATGGCCCAGCCGTCGGTCATGCGGGGTGTTATGGTGGTGGTGTCGATCAGCGTATCGGGTGGATCGCCGGGGATGATGGTGGTGTCGATGTCGTAACCGATGGAGTCATTGCGGCCGACGATATCTTCGATGAACATGAGATAGCCGGTGAATTCGCTGGTGTCTTTGTGGAAGTAGGTCGGCTGGCTGAAGGTGGGTGAATTCTCAAGAGTGACGGTAAGGGGCGGGGTACCGACGGCATCGAAGGTCACGGAATCGCCCCAGTTGAGGCCGCGGCCGAGGTTGGCGCCGCCGGTTGAGAGTACCTGCCAGTTCCAGCAATCGTAGTCGTCGCCGACCGGATTCTTGAACATGACCAGCATCTGGTCTTCGTTGAACGGGCCGGGGAAAGTATCCAGGGCGTTGTCATCGAATTCGATGGGAGGACTTGAATCGATGACGACAAAAGCGCCGGGGTAGGCATCGAACGACAGGTCGGACCAGCGGACGCGCATGTACAGGTCGGTGCCGTCGAGGATGGCCTGAATGGTAACGTTGGCCGGGGCGGCGGGGTCGGCCGGTTTGGGCAGAAAGTCGCCGGATGTGCCGACTTCGACGACGACGGAGTCGACGCTGTTCCAGACGGATTCATCGGGCGAGGTCATAGTCGGGGCAGTGACGGAGGTGTTCGCGGCGAGCCGGGCGAGTGTTTCGCCGCCGCCGTTGGTGCCGCCATCGTCGTCATCGCCGCAGCCGGTGAACAGGGCGATGGGAATAAGCAGGAATAGTGGAAAGAGCTTTTTCATTGAGTTTCCTCCTCCAGAGTAACGCTTTGCGGTGTCATTGGTTGTCTCTAAGATATATAAAGACGGGCCGGAGCCAAAGTGAAAACTTTATGGTATTCGTTTGATGGCGACCATGGTGAAATCGTCGCGGACGTGGTCCGGTCCGGCCCATGCTGAGACGTGGTCGTAGATGTCGTCGACCATTTCGCGCATGGGGCGGTCGCGGTATTCGCGGACGAGTTCGATGAGGCGGTCGAGGCCGAATTCGGTGTCGTTTTTGTCAAAGACTTCGGTGACGCCGTCGGTGTAGAGAACGATAATGTCGGCGGGGCCGATGGTGACGGGGCGTTCGTCGTACTGTACGTTGAAGAGGACGCCGAGGACCTGTCCCCCGTCGCGGAGGTATTCGACGGAGTTGTCGGCGCGCAGTATAAACGGGAGGTTGTGGCCGCAGTTGGTGAAGGTGAGGATGTGGTTGCGGGAGTCGAGGACGCCGTAGACGCCGGTGACGAAGCTTCCGGATTTGACGGATTCGTATACGAGGTTGTTGACTTTGGAGGCGATGGTGCGGATGCCGTAGTTGTTTCGGATTTCGGCGATAAGCGAGGCGCGCAGGGAGGCCATGATCAGGGAGGCGGGGATGCCTTTGCCGGAGACATCGAAAATCGCGACGCCGGTCTGGTATTCGACGATGTTGATGAAGTCGTAGTAGTCGCCGCCGACCTGGCCGGAGGGGACGTTTCGTCCGGAGATATCGTAGCCTTTGATGACGGGGTCATCGTCGGGGAGAAAGGTTTGCTGGATTTCGCGGGCGATGTTGAGTTGTTCCTCGAGGCGTTTGCCGGCGAGGAGTTCTTCGTGGAGGCGGGCGCGTTCGAGTGAGACGGCGGCCTGGGCGGCGAATGCCTGGAGGAGTTCGAGGTCATCGGGGGTGTAGGCGTTGAGTTTGTCGCTTTCGAGATTAATAATGCCGATGACGCGGCTGTTGAGGGTCATGGGGACAACGATTTCGCTTTTGCTGGATGCGCGGGCGCTGACGTAGCGTTTGTCGGTGGAGACATCGGAGACAATGGCGGGTTCGCTGGTGGTGGCGGCGTGGCCGATGAGTCCCTGGCCGATTTTGAGTTTGACGCGGTCGGCGGAGCCGGGGTCGTTGTAGCCCTCGGTGTAGATTTCGCCGATTTCGTCGCGTTCGGGGTCGACGACAAAGACGCCGCCGGCGTTGAAATTGATCGTACGTCGGAGGGAGCGCAGAACCTCGGCCATGACTTCCCTGAGTGAAAGGGTGCTGGCGAGCTTGCGGGTTATGTCCAGCAGGATTTGTTTTTGGAGGGCGGCACGGCGGGCGACGCGGTAGAGGTGGGCGTTGTCGATGGCGACGGCGATCTGGTGGGCGAGGCCGATGAGGATGTCGAGGTCGGCCTCTGTAAAGGTGCCGTCGGTTTCGTTTATAGCTTTTTTGCCTGTCGCTTCTTTGTTTATCGCTTCGATGACGCCGATCATCTGGCCGCGGCCGATCAAGGGCACGACCATGATGGAGTTGATGGGTTGGCCGTAGTGTCGCTCCAGCTCGGGGTCGGTTCGTGGGTCGCTGGAAGCGTCGTTGATAAGTTCCGGTTCGCGGTGTTTGGCGACCCAGCCGACGACGCCGGTGCCGAAGTCGCGGTGGAAGATGTTGATCCTGTCGGCATCGGGGCGCAGCATGCGTATTTTGATGTCGGTGCGGTGGTGGTCGACGCGGAACAGCAGGGCGCCTTCGGCGGAGACGGCGGTGGTCACGAGGCGGAGGACCTGCTCGACCAGTTGTTCGTAGTCGAGGGTGCTGTTGAGGATGCGAGCAGCTTCCAGCAGGAGCTTTTCGGTTCGGGTATGTTGGTTGGCGTTGGTTGTCATGGGCGAAAAGGTAGGCAGGATTTTTGGTTTTGGCAATGGGGATTCACGGTTGGGGTCATCGATTTGAGAGGGCTTTTTTTATCTCTGGGAACTGGTTGATGACTTGCCGGATTTGAGTGGTATCGGCACCGAGGGCGACAGCGGAGCGGAGGTTTTTGATTGCCAGGCGGGTTTGTCCGGTAGCTGCGTACCACTGGAAAAGGCCGATCCGGGCGTCGACACGCAAGTCCGGCAGGGCTTCCATGCGGTGGATCATATCCTCGGCCAGTTCTCTACGGCCGGTGCGGTGGTACAGCCAGGCAAGATTGCTGTAGACGGCGGGTTTATCGCGGTACATGTCCAGGGCGGTGAGGAAATCGCGTTCAGCGGCTTCGAAGTCGCCGGCGGCCAGGGCGCACAGGCCACGGTTGGAATAACCGCTGACATCGTAGGGGTTGAGCCCGACGGCCATATCGAGGCAGGCCAGGGCGGTGTCGTACCTGCCGAGGGCGCTGTAGATTTCGCCGAGGTTGCTCCAGGCATCGGCATAGGTGGGATCCTCGGTAGCGATTTTTTCGTACAGGCGAATCGCGGCTTCGGTCCGGCCGGATTTTTTATAGCGCCAGGCTTTCATGAGGGAGTCGCGGAGCGGGAAGGCCTCGTGCCATTCGGCGCGGAGTTGATGAACGCGGGTGGAGTCGCCGAGTTCTTTGAAATGATTGATCAGGTGCAGGCGACCGTTGCGGTCGCGGAGGGGATCGAGGTTGAGATAGGACTGGTAGCGCCGGATCATCGGTTCGGTGCTATGGGTGGAGGCCACGCGTGGTACGAGTGCGAAGAGGCTGAGGGCGATGCCGAGCACGGCGAAGAGGCGGCCGTTGACATGACGGCCGGGGTTATCGAGGCACAGCAGATAGAACAGGGTGACGACCGGAACTGCCGAGAAGGAAAAGAGATCCCAGTCGCGGGGCATGCCCAGTTTGGGATCAAAGATGAAGGCTGCGCCGAGAGTTGAGAGGGCGGCAATCGTGAGGAAGATGTACGGACGGGTGCGGGCTTCGCGAACGGGTGCGATGGCGACAATGAGCAGGATCAGGAGTCCGGTGAAGGGAGCCAGGAGAAAGAGGAGATTGAGGAAGTCGAGGATGTGAGCGATCGAAAACAGGGTGTAGCCGTCGATGGTAAGGTGATCGCCGGTCGGCGAGATAAGCGAGTAGCGCATGAATACATTTTGGGTTCGATACCAGTAAACGGCAACGATGGCAACCAGCAAGAGGAGGGGTGAGAGGAGTGAGATGGTCCTCGGGGCAAGGCGGCCAACCCAGGAGCCGACAGGTCCGGGAGCGAGCAGCAGGTAGACGGCGGCCGGTATAAGGCATACGCCAAGGATATGGAAAAAGATGGCGGCGGCCAGCGGGAGGAGAAGCCACCAGCGGGAGATAATGGTGCGAGCGGCGAGCAGACCTACCAGGACAAAGAATCCGACTGACGGGACAAACAGGGAGTAGTTTTCGACATAGCCGAAGAACAGGAGCATGTACCCGCCGGTGAGCAGGCCGGCGGAGAAAAGAATGCGGCGGAGATTATCGGTGAAGAGTTTTTGAGCGGTGAGCAGGACACCGAGGGCAAAAATGAGTCCACCGAAGATGGACAAGACACGATAGCTGAAGAGCGCGCCCTCTACCCCGGTCTTGCCGGAGAGATTTTTGACCCACACGTGGGAGACAGCTTCGCCGATCTCACGGGCTTTGATCAACGGGTCTGCCTCGGAGAGAATGCTTAAGACAGTGTAGCCGTCGCCGTAGAGGTGCATCTTCGTTCGGAAGAGAGAGAAAAGGGCGGCGAGGATGACCAGGGCAGTAACCGAATAGAGGGACCAGCGAGTTTTGTCGGGAGGTGTGTGGGTGGAGTCAGGTAATTGTCGGAGCGTGAAGGCCGTGACGGAGACCAGGGCCACGGCACAGACGGCCATACTCCAAAGCGGCGGGCCGAACCAGTGGGCGAAGCCCCAGAGCCGGGCGCCGGGGAAGAACGTGGCCAGGGCGATGAGGCCGGCGGTGGCGGCGGTTACGGTGAGGGCTAGCGTGTTGAACTGACGTCGGGTCATGAATCTAATTCTTCCTCAAGCTGCGGGTACTTTTCGAGAAGGGTCTTGACGATAGTGGTGTCGAGACCGAGTTCAATCGCACGGTTGAGGATATCGGCTGCCTCGGAGTGCCGGTTGTTGGCGGCGCGCCAATTGGCGAGTGAGGCGAGGTCTTTGGGAGGCGGGTTGTCGGTTTGGGCGAGGCGTTCGAGCGTGGCAATGTATTTGTCGCGGTCTTTTTGTTGCCGGTAGATGTTAGCCAAGGTGGAGAGCGCGACGGCATAAGTTGGATCAAGGTGGGCGGCCTCTCGAATGAGGGCTTCGGCCTGATCGAGATCCCCCTGTTTCAGCCTCAAATAGCCAATGTTGTGCAGGATGACAGGATTATATGGATTTAGTCCGCGTGCGATATTCAGCGTTGCGATTGCGCTGTCGGTGAATCCCGAGCGCAGATACGCTTCAGCGAGATTAGTGTAGGCGGTACTGTACATTGGATTGATATCGATTGCCTGCCGAAGCAGAAGAGCGGCTCTACCATATTTGCCTGCTTCAAGTAGTTGATTTGCTTGCAGAACTAATTGCTCTTCGCGACGGTCGGCGTGCCATTGGTCGCGGACCTGCTCGGCTTTGGTCGAATCTCCCAATCGACGGTAGTAGTCCACGACGTAGATTCCGCCGTTGCGATTTTTGATCGGATCGAGGGCCTCGTAGTTTCGGAACTGGGCCAGGGCCATCTCGGGAGTGTGCTGACGAACGGCACGCGGGATGAGGGCCAGCAGTCCAAGCGCAACGAGGAGCAGCAGACCGGCGGTGCGGCCCCGGCGCAGTAGGTCCGCATCGCAGAAGAGGTATACGGCTAAGAGGGTGACAGGGATACCGCAGAAGGCAAAGAGGTCCCAGTCGCGGGGCATGCCGAGTTTGGGGTCGAAGAGAAAGGCAATACCTATGGTACAAATGGCCAACAGCAAGAGGAAGCGGTACACCGGCTGGCGCCAGGGGCGTCGCCAGCCGGCCCGGTGCAGTCCTGCCAGGGCGATCAGCAGACCCGGTGTGAGGATCAGCAGCAGATTCAGCATATCGGCGATATGTTTTGGCGACAGGAGGGTGTAGCCGTTGACAGTGAACCGGTTGGGAAGGAGCGGGACAAAGGCGAAGCGGAAAAAATAGCTGGTATTGTAGAACCAGAGGAAGACGGCTATCGGCAGGGCAATCACGATCGCAAGCAGCAAGCGGCGGTGGCCGGGTGTAAGGTCACGAAGTTTGCGGCCGGGCGCGGTGCGGCGAAACATGAGATACAGGGCCGCCGGGATCAGGGCGACGCCGAAAATATGGAAAATGACCGAGAGGGTCAGCGGAATCATCAGCCACGCGGGATGCAGGCGCTCCCTGGCGACAAGCAGTCCCATCAGAGCGAAGAGAAGCACCCATGTAACGAAGAAGGTATAGTTTTCGACGTAGCCAAAATAGAGCAGGGCGTAGCCGCCGGTGAGGATGGCGAGAGTGGCCAGGGAGCGGTGCAGGACGCCGGCCATCAGTTTTGGAACGATAACACCCAAGGTAATAAGTGTGATCAGAGCTGAGATGTAACCCTCTGTGCGGAAAGTGACTAGGGCAGAATTAGTGCCTTCGAAAGAAGAGTAGAACAGCCGGTGAGTGTGTAGGCTGCCGAAGTTCCTGATCTTTAGCATCGGATTGTCAGTTTCCAACCACTTCAGGACAGTGTACCCGTCGCCAAGGAAATGGGCTTTCTGGGGGAGGGAGTAGATCAGGGCCAGGAAGGCGACGCCAATGACGGCAGCGATGACCGGCCAGGATCCGCGAGCGGGCTGGTCCGGGGTTTCGCGATTGTCCGACAGCCGCAGTGACAGTGGGATTGCGGCCAGCGCGAGAGCGGTCAGGATTATCTGGAGCCAGAAGGGGAAGTAGGCCCAGTGGGCGATACCCCAGACGCGAAACGCAGGTATCTGCGAGCCGATCAGGAAGAGGCCCACGGTGAGGGCGTAGGCCCAGAGCAGGAGGTTTGGCGGTGTTCTGCGTTCAGGTCTTTTTGACGGCACGGTTAGTGTTACTCCCTGCGGAAGCTACTTGAGGTCTTCGAGTCGTTTGTTGATGTTGTCCCAGATCTCCGGCCATGTTTCGTTGTAGCCGGCGAGTTTGTATTGTTCGCGGGCGCGGTTCAGCAGCGCGAGGCCGTCGGCGGTGTCGCCTTCGGCGACGGCGATTTCGCCGAGGTCTTCGCAGGCCTGTCCGATGGCGCCGTGGTTTTCGAGGCGTTCGGCCCAGGCCAGGACGGGCCGGAGCCATTTTTTGGCGTCGTCGTAGTTGCCCAGGGAGCGGTGGGTCATGCCGACGTGGTAGTCGGCGAACAGCTTGGCGATTTCGCCGGAGAAGCGCCAGTGGTATTCGCGGGCTTTTTCGTAGGCGGTGAGGGCGGAGTCGAACTGTTTGTTGTCCCAGTAGGTGGCCGCGAGGTTGTTGAAGAGGGGTCCGAGCCATTTTTCCTGGTCGGAGGCCTCGGCGGCCTCGATGCCGCGTCTCCCCCATTCGATCTGTTCTTCGGGGGTTTCGGCTATGATGGCGATCATGTGGGCGGCGTCGACAGCCCGTCCGTGGAGGGCGTTGACGTTGCAGTAGTCGAACATTTGTTCGAAGGTTTGGCGGGCGGCGGCGAGGTCGTTGTCCTGCCATTCGAATCGTCCGGCAACGCCGAGATATCGTGACCAGCCCATGGGGTCGCTGTCGCGGGCGACGTCGGCGGCCTGTTTGAGGAATTCGCGGCCTTCGTCTTTGCGGTTCTGGATAAGGTGCATGCGGGCGACCTGGGCGAGGGATTCGGTTTGGACCGAGGGGTTGAATTCTTTGCGGGCGAATTCGGCGGCTTTGGCGTAGACGGTCAGGGCTTGCTGGTAGTCGCGTTCCTGGAAGAGGCGGTCGCCTTCGGCTAAGAGTGAGTCGGCGGTGGCGGTCACGGGTCCTCCTTTTTGTTGCAAGTCGACGGCAAAGGCGCCGGCGGTACAGATGAGTATGGTAAGCAGGAGTATTTTGAACATGGTTATTCCCTGTTTCCTGAGTCAAGTTGGTTCTAATATAAGCAGAGCGGGAGATAAGGCAAAACTGAAATGGGGGTTTGGCTGGGTTGGTGCCGGGGAGGTTTTGATTTGACGGTTGGGTTCGGCCTGCCTATATTCAGGGCCATCGGTGGCGGGCCGCCGCGACGCCGTCCGCCGCCTGAAATCATTTGGAATAAAGAGGATGCGCATGGCTAAGAAGGCACTGATAACGGGAGTTACGGGTCAGGACGGATCGTATCTTGCGGAGCTTTTGCTTGATGAGGGGTATGAAGTGATCGGGATGGTGCGGCGGGCCTCGACCGAGTCGTTTGAGCGGATAAATCATATCAAGGACAGGCTGACGTTTGCGCAGGCGGATCTGCTGGATCAGCTTTCGATTATTACTATGATCGAGGAGCATAAACCGGACGAGGTTTATAATCTGGCGGCGCAGTCGTTTGTCCCGACCAGCTGGGATCAGCCGGTGTTGACCGGCGAGTTCGATGCGCTGGGGGTGACGAAGATGCTGGAGGCGATTCGGCTGGTGGACAAGAAGGTGCGGTTCTACCAGGCGTCGTCGTCGGAGATGTTCGGCAAAGTGCGAGAGGTTCCGCAGACGGAGCAGACGCCGTTTTATCCACGGTCGCCGTATGGGGTGGCGAAGGTTTACGGTCACTGGATCACGGTGAATTATCGTGAGAGCTACAACATGCACGCATCGTCGGGGATCCTGTTCAATCACGAGTCGCCGCGGCGGGGGCTGGAGTTTGTTACGCGGAAGATATCGGACGGGGTGGCGCGGATCAAGCTGGGGCTGGCTGATACGCTGGCATTGGGGAATCTGGATGCGAAGCGTGACTGGGGGTACGCGGGGGATTATGTCCGGGCGATGTGGCTGATGCTTCAGCAGGACGAGCCGGACAACTATGTCATTTCGACAGGCGAGACGCATTCGGTGAAGGAGTTTGTCGAGGCGGCGTTTTCGCATGTGGATCTCGACTACAAAGACTATGTGACGGTGGATCCGCGGTTTGTGCGACCGGCGGAGGTTGATTTACTGTTGGGGGATCCGTCGCGGGCCAAGAAGAAGCTCGGCTGGGAGCGCGAGGTGACGTTTGACGGTCTGGTGAAGATGATGGTCGAGGCGGATGTGGAGCGGTTGAAGGAGCGGGCCACGTAGGGCATGCCGAAGCGAGTCGCGTTCATAACGGGGATAGCGGGTTTTGCCGGGTCGTGGCTGGCCGAGGAGCTTCTGGCTCATGGCTGGACGGTGGCCGGGTCGTTGTACGCGAATGAGCCGACGGAAAATCTGGCGGGGTGCGATGATAACGTAAAGCTGGTGCCGCTGGATATTTTGAAGCCGGACCAGGTGAGGCGGCAGTTGAAGAAGGTCGGGCCGACGCATATTTTTCACCTGGCGGCGCTGGCGGCGGTGGGAAAATCGTTTGAGGCGGAGCGGGCGACGTATGACGTGAATTTCATGGGGACGTTCAATGTGCTTCAGGCGGCCGGTGAATTGAGCGGGTTGAAGAAAGTGGTGTTTGTCAGTTCGAGTGATGCGTATGGGCTGGCGCCGAAGGCGGGTAAGACGCTGACGGAGGATTCGCCGCTGGCGCCGGTGTCGCCGTATGGGATTTCGAAAGCCTCGGCGGAGTTTTTGTGTGTATCGCAGTTTCGTCGGGGCGGGCTGCCGGTGACGGTGGCGCGGTCGTTTAATCACAGTGGTCCACGTCAGGCGGAGAATTTCGTGATTCCGGATTTTGCAAGACAGGTGGCGGCGATTGAGTCAGGGCTTCAGGAGCCGGTGATGAAGACGGGGAATCTGACGCCGCGCCGGGATTTTTCGGATGTGCGGGATATTGTGCGGGGGTACCGGTTGATGGCTGAGAAAGGTGCGCCGGGCCGGGTGTACCAGTTGTGCTCGGGAAAGGTGGTCGCGGTAGAGAAGGTGCTTTCGATGTTGACATCGCTGAGTTCGAGGGAAATCGCGGTAACGATGGATCCGAAGAAAAAGCGGACGGTGGAGATCCCTGTAATTCGGGGATCGAACAAACGGGCGGTTGAAGAGTTAGGTTATGAAGTTCGATATAGATTGAAGCAGACGATTCGGGAAACATACGAGTACTGGATCGGTCGTTTGTCCGAGGAAAAAATAAAGGAATAACTGGAGCGATACATGGCGAATAAATCAACAGGTTCGCGCGGAAAGAGCAAAAGCAACCGAGGCAAGGGCCAGCAGCAGGGCAGCAGAAAGCCACATGCCTCGGGCAAGATTATCGAGAAGATCCAGAACCGTTCGGCGAAGGTTGCCGTGGTCGGGCTGGGGTATGTTGGGCTGCCGTTGTCGATGGAGCTGGCGGAGGCCGGTTTTGCGGTAACCGGGTTCGATATTTCCGAACCGAAAGTGAAGCTGCTTAACAGCGGGCGGTCGGATATCGATGATGTGCCGGATAAGGTTGTCAAGGAGCAGGTTTCGGCGAAGAGGTTCCGGGCCACGACGGATTTCAAGATGCTTGACGGGATGGACACGGTTTCGATTTGTGTGCCGACGCCGCTGTCGAAGACCAAGGATCCTGATGTTAGCTACATTCTCGCGGCGGTCAACCGGATCAAAGAGCATTTAAGCAAGGGAACGCTGGTGGTGCTGGAGTCGACGACGTACCCTGGGACGACCGAGGAATTGATTCTCCCTCTGCTGGAAGGGAATAACCGTAAGGTGGGGAAGGACTTTTTCCTGGCGTTTTCGCCGGAGCGGGTTGATCCGGGCAACAAGCAGTATACGACCAAGAATACGCCACGGGTTGTTGGCGGGGTGACGCCGGAGTGTACGAAAGTGGCACGGATATTCTACGAGCAGACGATACCGAATATTCACGCGGTGTCCTCGACGCAGGCGGCGGAGATGGTGAAGCTGCTGGAGAACACGTTTCGGGCGGTCAATATCGGGCTGGTGAACGAGGTGGCGTTGATGTGTGACCGACTGGGGTTGAATGTCTGGGAGATTATCGACGCGGCGGCGAGCAAGCCGTTCGGGTTCATGCCGTTTTATCCGGGCCCCGGTCTGGGCGGGCATTGTATTCCGATTGACCCGCACTACCTGTCGTGGAAGCTGAAATCGCTGAATTACTATGCTCGGTTTATCGAGATGGCGGGAGATATTAACTCGTCGATGCCGCAGTATGTGGTCGACCGGATTGGCCGCATGATGAATGAGCGGTTTGCGAGGGCGCTGAATAAGACGAATGTGTTAATACTGGGGGTGGCGTACAAGCCGAATATCAAGGATGTTCGGGAGTCGCCGGCGCTTGATGTCATGAAGCTGCTGGAAGATCAGGGGGCGAAGGTCCTGTACAATGATCCGCATGTTCGGGAGATCAACTGGCATGACAGCCGTCGAAAGTCGATTAAGTTGACTGAGGCGGCATTGAAGAAGGCTGATTTGGTAGTCATATTGACAAATCATTCGTCGTACGATTATCAGTGGATTGCTGACAATGCCAAGGCGGTTTTTGACAGCCGTAATGCGACGCGAGACATCAAGAAGAATCGTCGAAAAGTCGAACTGCTGTAAGTAGTTATCGAGTATTGTTTAAAGGCCCGGCCGGTGACGGCCGGGCTTTTTTTGTGTTGGGGCGGGGCGGTATGTTCAGGGTATGGCAGATAGTGCCGATATGGGGGGTGGAGTAGTGAATGCAGCAATCAGAACTGGACAATCAACAAGCTTCGGAGATCCGCCTGATTCTGCGCGACTTATTGCGCACGATCAAAGCGGTCTGTATGTATCCGGCGTCGAATTCGCTGCCTCAGTCGCTGCGGACGTCGCTGGCGGACCGTCTGCTGGATACTGTCGAGGAGCGGGGTGATATCTGTTTTGCGGTGGATAAGGGGGTATTGCTTTACGGGGGTGAGATAGTTCACCGGGATAAGTCGCGCGAGGATAATCTGGCCGATATTTTCTTTTCCGCCGGCATCACCGAGCTATGTTTTACGCCATCGCTGACGTCGTCGTCGGTGAATTGCATTTTGGATGCACTGAGGGAGTATCTCACGGCCCCGCAGGAAAATCTGGACCTGGCCTCGATGTTCTGGGAAGCGGATATTGACGGCTTTACGTTTCAAACGGCGGAGGATGTGGCACTTGAGGCGTACGACGCCGAGTTCCATGTGAGCGAGTATTTCAGCGAGGACGAACCGAAGGATTCGATGCTGGGTACGGAGCGCGTTGAGGGGTATGCGGCGATCTTTGAGTCGGATGGTGAAGAAGACACGGCACCGGCGCCGCCTGATCTGGGGTCGGATGCGACACTGCCGCCTCAGACGTTATTTGATGTCACGGGTGAGCAGGCAGAGCGTCTGCACGCCGATGAGGCGGCCAGGGCTATGGGATACGATGATGTCCCGGCAGGCCGGGCGATGCCGGACACGGCGCTGATTCTCTCTGATGAATTGAAGCTCTCGGAGGAAGAGGAGGAGCAGATTGCCGGGTTGCTGGAGCGCGACGGTGCGTTTGATATGTACCGTTCGACAGCGGAGTTGCTGCTGGAGATGCTGCTCCAGGAGAAGGGGTTTAACGGGTTTCATGAGACGGCGGTGATTTGCGGGAAGGTTCTCAGTGAGTTCATAGCGCAGGGACAACTCGGGGTTGCGAGTGTTCTGATCCAGCAGCTTGGGAAGTTAGCGGATCGATTTGAGCAGAATCGGGCGCGGTGGTCGGAACGGCTGCGGGATATCGCAATGACGGCCGGGAGCCGTGATCGGCTGCGTCATGTTGCAACGGCGTTGAACCGGGATGAGACGATTTCCGAGAAGGATTTTCGGTCGTTTCTGGATCAGTTTGACTGGCAGTCGCTGGGAGCAATTACGGATATGCTGGGTGAGCTGGAGTACCGGGCACACCGGATGGCGCTGTGTGAATATTTGGTGGAACGCGGTCAGGGCAAAGAGGAGATTATCGCGAAGGGAATTTACGACAAGCGGTGGTATGTCGTACGGAATTCGGTGATGATTTTGGGGCATCTTGGTGATGATCGGTCTCTGACGCATCTGAAGAAGGCTGTCAATCACGAGGACCGGCGGGTTCGAATTGAGCTTGTGGTATCTCTCAAAGACAGCGGCAATCCAAAGGCACTTGAGGTACTTCGGCCGATGGTCGGAGACCGGGATAAGGAGATCCGCGAGGAAGCGCTGGCGGCGATCATGTCACATGACGGGGCGGAGTCGTTTCGGTCGATTGCGGAGGTTGTGTATTCGAGGACGTTTCTTGGGTTTGAGCGGGACGATCAAGCGGCGCTGCTGCGGGCCTATTCACGGACGGGGAAAGAGAAAGCGGTGGGGTATCTCGGTTCGTTGATAACAAAATTCAATCTCTTGAATGATGACACACAGACGTTTTTGCGGCGGGCGGCAATTGCCGCGCTGGTCGCCAATCCGAGTGATCGGGCGGAACGGTTGCTGGAAAAGCTGGCGAATAGTCTTCGACCGGACATTCGCAAGCGAGCGGCGCGGGCACTGAGGGAACGTCACGAAACGCATGGAGCCGGAGCATGAGATCAGCTGTCGATACCGATAAGACGCGGGTGGTTGGAACGGACCGGGACGAGCGACTGCTCAACGCCTTCTTTGTAGTTTACAAGAATGCCCGGATAGTGGAGGTGACGAACAAGGCGTATGTGCGGCAGTGCCGGAGTTTTTACGATCAGTTGCGAAGTTTTCTCGACAGCGACTGTGAAGTAGTTATCAAGTCGCTGCGGGGACGGTACTTTGTCGGCGAGCGTTTCATCAACTATGACGATAACAGCGGCGCGGGCGCATCGATCACGAGTGACTGGCAGGAGCTCGGTTTGGGCGGGGTCCGGTTTGATACGGTTGTATCGCCGGAGGATATCGAGCGGTTCTTCGCCTATATGGCGACAGTCTCGCCTCGTGCGGTGGAGGATCTCGAGGAATTGCAGCATGATCTCGACCTGCATGTGCCGGCGGGTATCGATTTACTGGCGCTTCCCGAGGAAGAGGATGACGACAACGAACTGGATGATCTTCAGCGTCGGAAGCTGCTTCGGGTTGAAGCCCGCTCGCGGTTTTTCCGGGCAGTCTCGACGGTTGAGGAGTTGATGTCGCATGCCGAGGCGGAACGGGAAATCAACCTGGCCAAGACGCGTCGGGTCGTCCATTCGTTGATTGATCATATATCGCGCGACAGGGACTCCCTGATGGAGCTGGCGGCGATCAAGGATTTCGATGATTACACGTATGCTCACTCTATCAATGTGAGTGTGTATGCCCTGACGCTGGGGATTCGGCTGGGGCTGGAGCGGTCGCGGTTATCGCAGTTGGGTTTTTCGGCGTTGTTTCATGATGTGGGCAAAGTCACCCTTGATCAGGATCTTATTCGCAAGCCGGATTCATTTGATGAATATGACTGGATGCAGATGCAGCAGCATCCGCTGTTGGGGGCCAAGACAATTCTGCGGAACCTGAAGCTGGATATCCATACGGCGCGGGCGGCGAGGGCGGCGTTTGAGCACCATATCAACGATGACTTTACCGGCTATCCGACGCTAAAGAACGGGCCACAGCCGACGAATCTGTTCTCGAAGATTGTTGCGATTGCGGATACGTTTGATGCCATGACTTCGGGCCGGATATATCTTAAGAGGGCAATTCCGCCGGACAAGGTGATCAAGAAGATGCGGTACCAGATGGTCAATAAGTTCGATTCGTTCTTGTTGAGAGTATTCAACGACGTTATCGGCATCTATCCGGCCGGGACGCTGGTTCTGCTATCCACCGATGAAATCGCGGTTGTGGTGGGGACAAATGAGTTAGCGTTTGATCGGCCGTATGTCCGTGTGGTTGGAGATCGCACTGGTCTGCTGGCGGAAAGCCGGTGGATGGATTTATCGACGGCTGAGTATGACGACGTTCGAATCGTGCGGCTGGTGGAAGCTGAGCGTTATGGTTTGAAGGTCCGTGATTTCGTATTGAGTGACGATTAGAATGGCACGTTGATCAGGGCCTTTACCCCGCCCTGGTTATCGGGGGCAATATCCACTGAAAAATCTTTCGAGCGATCGATGTCCGGGAAGCCGGAGAGGTGGGCATCGACGTAGGCATCGAACATCGAGAAGAACGACACGATGACGGCGAACCAGGTGAATTTGTTGCGCTGGTCGCGTTTTGAGGAATAGTCGTCGTAGAGGGCGTTGCGTTCGGAGATTTCGGTGGCTGCCTGGTAGCGGTCCCAGGCATCGGCAGCGTCGCGGCCGTGTTTGATGGCCGAAGTTACCATCCAGACATCGAGGGCAAAGAAGATGGTAGCTTTGATGTAGCGACGGTTGCCGAACTGTCCCCAGCCGGGAATGAGAGCGGATTTAAACAGGGCCACGGTCGGGTTCTGGTAGAGATTGCTTTCGAGATCGATGGTGTCGGTCGCGGCCATGTAGACATCGAGGTCGGCCGTGCGTTCGTACGTGACGGTGTCCTCGGGGACGTTTGGTTCGGTGGTATCGGGGGCGACGGGCGCGGTGGTGGTATCGGGCGGCTGGGGATCGGTAGTTGGCGAGTCCTGAGCCAGGGTGGACAGCGGCAGAAGGGTGAGCAGGAGTATGATAAAGAGGCGTGGCATAATGTCTAGCAGAACAGTTTGAGTTTTTGTTTTCCGACGTTGAGTTGGATTTCAGCAGCCGGCAGATCCACTAGTTCGCCGTCGATAAGCGCGGTTACTTTCTTTTTGAGGCTCAGGGTGATGTCGGACCCTCGGTACATTCGGACGTCGCCGATATACACATATTTCTCTTTATACACATCGCGGATGTACTGGCCGAGGTCGCGAGGGCTGCAGTTGACCTCGAAGAACATTTCAGCCTGCTTATCATCGGGGACCGAGGCTGGAGAAATGTTCAGGCCGAGGGTGTGGGACAGTAGGTTGAGAGAGAACAGCCTGGTTTGAATTTCGAATCGGAAGGCATCGATCCTGGCGATAATTTCCATCGGTTCCGTGTGTTCGGCTGTTGTGGCCACCAGTCCGGTCCAGCGGAAGGCAAATCGGGGTGGTTTGCGGTCGTTCAGTTGTTTGTAGAGGTTGGGCATAAGGCCGAGGCAGAAGTGGCTGATGACGGTTCGGTCGGCAATGCTGACGGTGTCGACCGGGCGGTATTTTCGATTGATGATAGCATTGATGGCTTTGCGGTGCTCGGGTGTTTCGCACAGGGCGCGGGCGATGTTGTTGTAGCGGCCCATGGGCAGGATCCCAAGCGGGAGGTGGGCCTCGATGGCGACTGAGGCGAGGGCGTTGGCGGTGCCGTCGCCGCCGGCGGCCACCAGTCCGGTGATTTTTCCCCGTTTTTGGACCGGGGGCGGGAAGGGACTGCGGGGTTTGACGAGGCGGCAGTATTCGCGGGCGGAGCGAATCATGGCACCGGGTGAGTCGGCCTCGACAACGGTATAGTAGCCGTTGCGGCTCCGTATAGCGCCGGTGAGGCGGCGGACTGCGCGGTCGCTGAATTCGGCTGCTTTCTTGTTGACGCCTATCAGGTAGTGGGCCCTTGGGCCTTTTTGCTGGTGTTTTCGCATCAAGATTGAAAATATGCATTTTCTCGTCCGAGAAAAAAGCATTTTATCTGAGAGAATTAGGGAGTCTGGATGGGGGGAGCCGGGATGTCGAACCCGGAGGCATGGCCGATAAGGTAAATAGGCATTGCCGTTTTGGGCCAAGTGTACGTATGTTAGTCGATATGAATGACCACACTGCTGAGAGAGCCTCATCCGCCGGGCGCAACTATGTCCTGCTGGCGGCGCCGTTTGTCGTGCTGTTGGTGGTTTATTTGCCGGCGCTGATCGATCTGGTTGAAAACTGGTGGCATGACGACAACTACAGTCATGGATTTTTGGTGCCGCTGGTGTCGGCGGGGTTGGTATGGAGCAAGCGGGAGCAGCTGGCGAGGATTCCGCACCGGATTGATCGACTGGGGCTGCTGGTGGTGTTGGCCGGGGCGGTGCTGTTCGTGCTGGCGAACGGTATGGCCGAGTATTTTACGCTTCGGTTTTCGTTTGTGCTGACATTGTTCGGAATGACGTGGTATTTGTTTGGCCGGCAGTTTGTCCGGACGATCTGGTTTGCGTTTTTCTTTCTGTTGTTCATGATTCCGATACCGTATGTGATTTATTATGCTATTGCGTTTCCGATGCAGACGCTGGCGACGAAGATAACGGTGTGGGGGTTGAATGTTATTGGGATGGCGGCGGTTAGGCAGGGCAATATTATACATATCACCGGGCATTCGCTTGAGGTGGCCGAGGCCTGTTCGGGGATTCGTTCGCTGGTATCGCTGGTGGCGCTGGGAGCGCTATATGCATATGTGACGCAGAAGCGGTTTATTGGTCAGGTGATAGTGTTTGTGTCGACGGTGCCGGTGGCGATTGTCGGGAATGTGGTGCGGGTGTTTGTCACATCGGTGCTGGTGGCGACCGGGACGGAGGCGGTGACCCAGGAGCCGCTGCATTCGATTATGGGGCTGCTGGTGTTCGTGGTGGCGTTTATTCTGCTGTCGATCATCAGTATTATCGTGAGAAAGGTGTTCAAATGAGGACTGCGGTCATTGTGTTACTGGTTATAATTCTCGCGGGCGGGGCGATGGGCAACTATCTCCGATTCAACGAGCGGATGCCGGAAGAGCCGCCGCAGTTTTCGGTAATTCCGTATCAGACGGAGCGGTATTACGGCAAAGAGAACCGTTTCTCTGAAGCCAGTTATGAGGTGCTCAACGCGGATACAACGACGCTGCGGCAGTATGTGTCGGCTGAGGGAATTACGTACTGGTTATTTGTGGCGTACTTTTCCTCGCAGAAGTACGGGTCACAGATTCACAGTCCCAAGCATTGCCTTCCGGGCGGCGGGTGGAAGATTCGAAGTTTAGAGCCGTTTGATCTGCCGTTGCCCGGCGGCGGCAGTAAGGAGATCAACCGGGTCGTGATTGCACATCAGAACGAGATGCAGTTAATGTTTTACTGGTTTGAGACGCGGGGTGGTCAGATTCGAACGGAGTTTGGGGTCAAGTGGGATCTGATGAAGAACTCGCTGCTGCTGCGGCCGACTGACGCGGCGTTTGTGCGGTTGACGCTGCCGGTGAAAGACGGTGGCATCGAGGAGGCGACCCGGCGGGCGATTGCCTATTTCAATACGTTTCATCCGACAATAGAGGCGGCTCTCCCCTTCAATAAATAGCGCTTGTACGGTTCGCGGCCATGTTGTATGTATTCTGACATGTTCACGGATATTGTCAGGCTGGCGCGTCCGGCACAGTGGTTGAAGAATGGGATCATGGTGCTGGCGATTGTATTTGCCGGCGAATTGAGCAATCCACAAAGTGTTCTTCTCACCGTGATCGCGATCGCGCTTTACTGCGCGTTGTCATCGGCTGTTTACACGCTCAATGATCTGGTCGATGCCGAGCGGGATCGGCTTCATCCGTTAAAAAAGAACCGACCGATAGCATCGGGGCGAATCAGTCAAGGGACGGCGGCGGTCATGGCTGTGGTGTTGGCGGTGGGCGGTTTGGTGGGCTCGTGGTTTGTCAATGAGTTGTTTTTCTGGTCGGCCGTGGCGTTTTTGGGGTTGAACCTCATTTACTCTTTGTGGTGGAAGAATGTTGTCATTCTCGACGTGTTGACGGTTGCGCTGAGTTTCGTGATTCGGGCGCTGGCAGGGGCGTTTGCTATTGAGGTGCCGGCCTCGACCTGGATGTTGATTAACACTCTGTTGCTGGCGCTGTTTTTGGGGCTGGGAAAACGGCGACATGAACTGCTGTATCTGGAGAAAGAGGCGCTGGGGCATCGGAAGACGCTGATAAAGTATTCACCGGCGCTTCTGGATCAGTTTATTGCGGTGATTACGGCAGCGGTGCTGGTGATTTATATGCTGTATACGTTTTCGACCGAGGTGATGGACAAGCTCGGGACAGACAAGTTGTTTGTAACGATCCCGTTTGTGGTCTATGGCGTATTTCGCTACCTCTACCTCATTCATCGCGAGGAGGGTGGTGCATCGCCGACACAAGTGTTGATCAGTGACCGTCCGATTCTGTTGACGGTCATGTTGTGGTTGGCAGCATCGAGTTTGGTTTTGTACGTGATATGATATGATGCGACTGATTTTGATACCGGGCTTAATTGGGGCAGCGCTGTTGTTATCCTGCGGGGATGGTGATTCCGGTCAATCGGCGAAGGAAGCAATGATTGCGGCTTTGCCGAAGGGACCGAACCTGGAGAACCTGGCGGGGTTTCCGTTTGCGGCGGATACGCTGCTTCCGAGCGAGTCGACATCGGGAGTGACCCGGTTTGATTCGGTGGTTATTTTGCGGGCGGATGAGATACCGGCGGCGGAGTCGGCCGAGGAGATCGGATACACGGCGTATGATATCGTTGGGACGGTGGATGCTTCGTATGAAGTAGGCGGGGTGCCGGTATCGGTTGTGGTGGCGAAGTTTGTCTCGGCAAATCATGCGTTCGGGTGGTATTCGGTGCACCGGCCGAATCTTGTTGAGATTGATACGATCGGGGTGGAGTCGTTTCGGATGGGATCGGTGCGGCACGTTATCAAGGGAGATTATGTAATTACGCTGGACGCGGGGGGGGATTCGGGCGAGGCGGTGGCGGCGATGGATCGGCTGGCACGGCTAATTGCGGATAAGATCACTGTTGTGCCGGGGGTGACGCGGTTTCACGTGTTGTTTCCATCGCATGACCGGGTGCGGGCATCGGAGCGGTATTATGCTTACAACTACCTGGGGATCGTGGGGTTCAACGACGTTTACACGATGGATTATGCGGTGGGGATTGATACCTCGACGATGATTCTTTCGCCGGACAGTTCGGGTGTGAAGTTCTTAGTGCTGGAGGCGTTTGCCCGAAGCGAAGGCGAGGCGCTGAAGCTGCCGGATGGGGTTCGGTTTGACCAGGGGTTGGGGATTTATATCGATCATCCCCGGCACGGGCGGATTATCGGGGGGCTGGTGGTCCAGAAGATTGTCGGCGTGGTTGGTTATGATCCGGAGCGGTCGGCACGGATGTTTGCGCGCTGGGTAAAGGGTTTGCGGATGTAGGTCACGGGGGGGGGGGCCGATCGAAGCCGGTCAATCTCTTGGCCCGGTTTCCACCGAAATTGAGAGCGTGTTAGTCATCAAAAAGGTCGTCGAACTTCTTCTTACGTTCTTCTTTGCTGTCGACCGAGGAGCGGATGCCGCCGGGTCGTTTGACAGCATCGCGCACCTGGAACATATCGCAGAAGTTAGCTTTTTCCTTGTCGCGTACGGGGCTATCGATAGTTTCTCGGCACTGGAGGTGCGACAAGGGGTCAAAGTGGCGGCAGCCCCGGCAAGATCGCTGGTCAGCGAGGCAATGGGGGCAACTGTCCATTCGGGTGGGCCGGCCTTCGATACCGGTAGCTTTGCCACAGTTCCAGCAGAGCAGTCCGCTGTCGGTCATAACGAATCTCCTGAGGGGCGCTGGTCGCCCGCGGGTTACACCTTCCTGTTTTGTTATACAGTCCCGCTTGACCGTGGGATCATCGGTTCCGGCTTTTGATTTCCTTCACGAGAACATCGGTAAATTCCGAGGTATTGGTGTCACCGCCGAGGTCCCGGGTGAGTTTGTGGCCTTCGGCGAGCGTGACGACCATCGATTTCCAGATTCGGTTGGCGGCCTCTTCCTCACCGAGATGACGGAGCATGAGCAGGGACGAGAAGATGAGTGCAGTGGGATTGGCCATATCTTTGCCGGCGATATCGGGAGCGGAACCGTGGACGGCTTCGAAGACGGCGTATTCGTCACCGATGTTAGCGCCGGGGACAACGCCGAGGCCGCCAACGAGACCGGCAGTGAGGTCGGAGACGATATCGCCGAACAGGTTGCCCATCAGGAGAATGTCGAACCTGGTCGGGTCCATGACCAGCTGCATGCAGAGGGCATCGACGATTTTGTCCTCGGCGATAATATCGGGGTAGTCTTTAGCAACCTCTTCGAAGACTTTAAGAAAGAGGCCGTCGGAGACTTTCATGATGTTGGCTTTATGAACGAGGGTGACTTTTTTGCGTCCCTGCGCTCTGGCGTATTCAAAAGCCCAGCGGGCGACTCGTTCGGAGGCGCGCTCGGTGACAACTTTGATGGCCTGCGTGACGCCGGGTGAGATGAGGTTCTCGATACCGGAGTAGAGGTCTTCAGTGTTCTCACGGATAATAACGAGGTCGACCTTGGTGTAGCGGCTGGGGACGCCGCCGATGGATTTGCAGGGCCGCAGGTTTACGAAGAGGTCGAGTTTCTGGCGCAGGGTGACGTTGGCGGAGCGGAAGCCTTTGCCGACGAGGGTCGTGATGGGTCCTTTGAGGGCGACTTTGTTCTCGCGGATGGAGTCAAAGAGGGCATCGGGAACGGATGTTCCGGTTTCCTGGACGGCGGGGATGCCGGCTTCCTGGCGATCCCAATCGATTTCGACGCCGGCGGCCTCGATGACGCGTACGGCGGCATCGGTGATTTCCGGCCCGATACCGTCGCCGGGGATTAAGGTTACTTTATGTGCCATACGTTTTTTTTGGGGCAGTCCTTTCTATATTTGGCCGCAGTATAGGCTATTCGCGGGGGGGTGTCAACGGTCAGGGCAGGTGGCAGCGCCCCATTTGGTTGACTTTTCGGCGGTTGGGGCGTATACATGAGGCGTCGTGGGAACCGCCCCCGACGGTACTCTCTAAATTCGGGATCAGCATGGACGACAAGCGAAAAGAGACTGAAATCAAGCTGACTGCCGAGGTTTCGTGCGCCGGTTGAGCCTCTAAACTGGCGCCAAAGGTTTTGGCGGAAGCATTAGCCAATCTGAAAACGACAGGTCACCCGGATCTGCTGGTCGGGTTCAACAAGGCCGACGATGCGGGGGTTTTCCGGATCAGTGAGGATACGGCGCTGGTGCAGACGGTGGACTTTTTCCCGCCGATCGTGGATGATCCGTATCATTTCGGGCAGATCGCGGCGGCGAATGCCCTCTCGGATATTTACGCAATGGGTGGACGGCCGGTTACGGGGCTGAATATCGTTGGGTTTCCCCAGGGGAAAATGGCGGCGTGGATCTTAGGCGAGATTCTGCGCGGCGGTACAGAGAAGATCGAGGAGGCGGGGGCGGTTATTGTCGGTGGGCATTCGGTCAATGACAAGGAAGTAAAGTATGGTGTCGCGGTGACCGGTTTGATTCATCCGGATCGGGTAGTGACCAATTCCGGGGCCAGGGCGGGCGACAAGCTGTATCTGACCAAGCCGATCGGGACCGGGTTGATTACGACCGGTATCAAGCGGGGCGTAGTTGGGAAAGAACTGATTGATCTGGTTACGAAGCAGATGGCGGAACTCAATCGTGCGGCGGCGGAGGCGATGCTTGCGGCGGGGGTGCATGCGGCGACGGACATCACCGGGTATGGGCTGCTGGCGCATGCGTATGAGATGGCTGACGGGTCGGGAGTGACGCTTCGGATTTTCGCCGGGCAGGTGCCGTTGATGCCGGAGGCTACGCGGTTGGCGGCAGAAGGGATGATTCCGGGCGGGGCGAATGCGAACCGGGACTTTCTGAAGGGCAGGGTTCGTATTGCTGACTCGGTCGATAAGAATGTTGAACATACATTGTTTGACCCGCAGACATCGGGTGGCCTGCTGGTTGCGATTCCGGCGGACCAGGCACAGCAGTTTGAGAAAGAGCTCGCCGAGCGGGAGGCATTTGGCAGGCAGATCGGTGAGGTTGCGGCGCAGGCGGATTTCCCGATCATTGTCGAATAGGATTTTATGGCAGAGTCCAGGCGGAGATTTCCGGGGAAATGGCTGTGGTACGCAGCGGCGGCGGTGACAGTGCTGGCGGCGCTGGTATCCTGGCAGATGGAACTGGAGAAGGATCCGCCGATGTATCTTTCGGGGATCGGGCAATCGCTTTCGACCGATCCGGTTCAGTACACGTTTCACTCACGAAATAAGCACCTATATGGCGAGTGGGACCCGTATGACTACGGTCGGTGGACGGTTTATCAGCACTCGTTGACATCGCTGGTGGGTTACTGGTGGTTCGGCATGGCCGGGGTGTCGCTGGTGGAGTCAAATCGGGTCGGGATATTTCTCGCGATAGGGGCGTTGATATTTCTGCTGCTGGGGCTCAGCCGGCATCACTCGCCCTGGGTATTGGCGGCGGTGGCGGCAGCGTATGCGATCAATGTGACGCTGCTGACGCACGGGCGGTTGTCGTACTTAGAGAACGGGCTGGTGTTCTGGGCGGCGGTGGCGTTTTGGATATACTCGTGGTGGGGGGAACGTTTGTGGGGACTGGTGCTGGCGGCGGCGGCGATTGCGGCGGGCGTGATGACGGGGAAGTTGTTCGGGGCGGTTTTGATCGGGGCGCTGGTTGTAGCGGATTTTTCGGCCGGGCCGAAACAGAAGTATTTCCGGGCCGGTGCGGCTACGGGGGCGTTTGTCGGGGCGGCAGTGCTGTTGAGCCTGATGCTGTACGGCAGCGATCTTTCGGCGGCGTTTGCTTATGGCGGGGAGCAGGCGTTTGGGTTGCGTGGGTTTCCGGACGGGTTGAAGTCTCCCTGGGCGTTCTTTGAGCATCTGATTTCGTATGGTTTTAGCCAGCGGTTGTACTTTTTGAATCCGGAGTTGCTGCTGTTTTTGATCGTGGCTGCTTTGCTCGTGGTGCGATACCGTTTGAACGAGGGCAGCCTGACACCGCCGCTTCGGCTGGCGGTTTTCTGGACGCTGTTTGCGTGGGTGGGGCTGTCACCGCTTAACTACTCCCCTATTCGGTATGCGCTGCTGTTGATTCCGGCGGTTATGGTGCTGTGTTTTGCCATGTTTGATCGGACCTCGCGATCTAGGATTCGTCCGTTGGAGGATACAGGTCGGTGGGCGTTCGGCTTGATTGTGCTGGCGCTCTGGCTGGGGTTATTTCATGTGGTTGGAAATGTGTTTTATTTCAATACGTTTCCGAGACCGGTGCGAGAGATCACATGGGTAACTTCTGTTGCTGCGGCCGTGATCGGGTATTTTGTTTGGAAGCTGCTGAGGAAGAATGCACCGGATAATGCGAGGCGGGGCTGGTTGGTGACGCTGGGAGCCGTAGTGGTGGTGATGGTGGCGATCAACGTGATGCGGGTGGGGAAATTTCATTTCTCTGAGCAGATTTATACGATTCAGGAAGCCAATGACGATATCGATGCCATTCTCGGTGAGGAATGTGTGGTTTCGGGGCCGTATGGTCCGGTGCTGACGTTTGATACGGAGAAGCGGTCGTTTATACATCTGTTTCAGGTGGCGGAGGTTGATCCTGATTTGTTTGATGAGAACCCGATTACGCATCTGGCGATGGATGTTTCGAATTTCACTGAGGCGGTCAAGAATTATCCGGTGCTTGCGGGGATTCAGCCGCTGACGACTTACTATATCCGCGATCAGGAGGTTAGTCTTTATCGGGTGGCGGAGTTGTTTGACAATAGTCGGGCGGGGGCGTATGAGTTGTCCGATTTTGAGCGTGCCCGGGCGGCGATTCAGGCGAAGCAATTCGACACGGCAGCAGCGCTGGTGGGGCCGTTGTACCGGGAGCATCCGGAGTCAAAGTCGGTAACGTTGTTGTGGTCTGAAACGCTGTTGCAGACGGGCCAGGTGCGGCGGGCGTATACAGTTATGCTGACAGCTGCGCGCCAATTTCCCACGGATTGGAACATTCAACTTCAGACGGGACGGTTTCTGCTTCTGCTGGCGATGCAGCAGCAGGATCGGGCTATGTTTAATCGGGCGCAGACGTATTTTCAGCGGGCGGTGGAGATTAATCCGTATCGATCAGTCTATGCCCGTCGGATATTCGATCAGGTGCAGGCGCAGTTCGGGCGTCCGCAGGGGCCCTAGCAGGCTGTTGAAAAACCGTTTTCGGCCGGTTTGTGAAAAATGACGACGCGCCAGGAAGCCCTACAATCGACGATCTCGGCACGAACCAACTTGGAACACCCCCTGAACACGTGATAGGTGGATCGATTCCAGAGTCTTTCAACAGCCGGCTAGAGCCTCTCATCATTTTTCACCAAAATTCACCAAAATTCCCCTTGACACCAGCCTGAACGAAACTTATCCTCACCAGCCTGCGTTAACAAAAGACAAGAAACCGATAACCGTAAACCAGGAGTAACATGCTCCGCACGCAGCGACAAAATAATTGGCCGTTCTTCTCAAAGGAGGACAGATGAACTGACCCGGGCTAACGTATCTTAATTTCCCCCTCCGCGCACCCGGGACAGGTCCCGGGTATTTTTGTATATAACAACCCCGTAACCAGAAAGGAGCCGAATATGAAACGACTATTTTATAACCGACCAGACAAGACTCGCAACGCAGCCGTAAGAGACATCACAAATTATTGGCGCAAAAGCTATTGTGCCGAGGCGACCGGATGGTCCTGAGACCGGGAAAGCAACTCCACTGACCGTACCCAACGAATTTTCCCACCCTCCTTTCCCGTCTTAAGACCATCCCTTCGCCCTACAAGTAAAAGACCATCTCCGAGCCTGCGGCGCCCGCTGGCCCGCGCGAAACTCCGCGGCGGTACTCAGCACTGCCTTCCGCCAAGGGCAGCGAAATGACGACCCTACAAACGCGGACACTTCACGGTGACCGAAGTGAACCGCTAGACATCAATGAAAGGAGGTGTCACCACATGTTTCTCTACATTACTATCAGCGAGGACCAGCGCGGCCTGCTGTTCCGCGATGGCGCCTTTAAGAAGGTCCTCGAGCCCGGCGTCCATCTGGTATTGCAGGATTACTGGAACATTCGTATCGACGTCGTCTCCGTCTTCGACTACCAGGTCGCTTACAAGGACCTGGAACAGGTGGTCTGCGGCGGCAGCATCGATGACGAGTTCATTGTGTTCGACCGAAATGACAACCAATCAGGCTCAATCAGGGCTGGCAAGAAATCAGTGGAAGGAGTGAATAGCGATGGCCGCGAAGCCCTGGCGGGGACCGGTACTAATCCAGTTCCCGCCAGATGATTTCGTAAGTCCCCCCCTTGGCGTTGCTCCCGCCCGCCGCAACGTACGACACTATCTCAAGCGCATACCGTACGCCCTCGCTCTCGACAAAATAGACATTCTCCGCCGGCATAAACGATAATCCCTGCGCATCAAAAATAAACCAGTTCCGATTCTCGTTCGTATAGTGGCGGATAAACGGCGACGCTGCAAAATCCTCAAACATAGGCAGATCTTCGCTCACTTCCGTGACCGCCCCTATATCGGATGCATCCGCCAGCCTTTCAAACATCGGAAAACTAGCCGTCGATCCAAGCCTCCCCGGCCCGCTGTTTTGTACCATGTTCATTTTGGTGATACAGATGTCCCACTCAAGCGAGGCCGACGGATCCGACGGATACATCCGCTGCCCCGATGAAAAATCAAAATAGGCCGCACCCGGCCCGACATTCAACTCAACTTCCTGAATTTCACCCGAAAGATCCCGCGACCCCGGCTCGGCTTGATACACATACGACATCCAGACCCGCCCCATATCCGGAAATCCCCACTTGGCATCCGACGAATCGACTATCGCCTTGACATAATTGTCTCCCTCGGCATCCACCAGCACTATCACATTCTCCAGCACTTCTATCCGAAGCGCCTGCCCGTCGTTGTACTCCCGCCCGCTCACACTCGGATGGTAATACCGAAACCAGTCGTAGTTGCCGTACCCCGCTTCAGTTGCCCGCCAGTTTACAAACGCCGTGTCAAACCACATCAGGCTGTCCAGCTGCCGACCGGCAACCGACCCCACCCGCACCTGACCATCCGTCGGAAACAGCACCGAATCACGCGGCACTATCACCTCGTTCCGAAATCCAAGATCCCAGCCGCCGCCGGACCCCTCAAGCGTCCCCTGACCGACAACATCCCGCGTGGCAAACGAGAAAAACACATACTCAATGTCATCCGTGGCATCGATAACCGTGCGCCAGTAAGCCCCTTCGAGATCCCACGATGAAACCGGCGTCGACGGATACGTCACCGTCAACAGCAGCGTATCGATGTCAATAATCGTACTGTCCGCAGCATCCACCGCCGCCAGGACCACCGAATAACGCCCCAAATCACTCTCGGTGACCAACCATGTCAACACGCCGGTACCGTTCCCGCTGTCGATAAACTCCGCTCCCGGCGGCAGACTATCAACTGAAAGCATCGGCGCAACTCCATCAGAGTCACTGGCCGTGACCATCACAACAATCATGCTGTCCACATACCCGGCGATCTCGTTGTCAACAACCAGCTCAGGCGGACTGTTCACCGGTGCCACCGGTGCACTCGGACCGTTATCATCGGAACTGCACCCGACTGTAATCACCGCCGCCATCAAAAATACATTAAGTATGAATCGGATCATTCCAATCGTCTCTTGACTTAGTCCCCTTTTTCTACCCTCAAAAACGACCACGATTGACAATTCGTTCCCACCCACACCATTCACCCCCTGCCCGGTTATTCTTGCTTGATATTCAGACTCTTTTACTGCTCGTTTCACTAAATGCCCAACCGGAGGTCAGAATGCCCGCAAACGATGAAATGATCCTCGATGTCATGATCGAAATTCCCAAGGGAAGCCGAAATAAGTACGAATACGACAAGGAGCGCGGCATCTTTCGTCTCGATCGCATGCTCTTCTCCGCCGTACATTACCCCGCCGACTATGGCTTCATCCTCGACACCCTGGGCGGCGACGGCGACGCGCTCGATGCCCTCGTTTTGCTCTGGGAGCCGACATTCCCCGGCTGCGTGATCGACGCACGTCCGGTCGGCCTGTTTCGTATGGTCGATGAAAAAGGACCGGATGAAAAAATTCTCTGTGTCCCGATCAAAGACCCGATGTGGAACAAGATCGAATCGCTCGATCAAGTTCCCCAGCACCTGATGAAGGAAATCGAACACTTTTTCGAGGTATACAAGGAGCTCGAGGCCAAAAAGACCGCTGTGGAAGGCTGGGAAAATCGCGAGGCCGCCATCGAGGTCATCAAAGAATCACAGGAACGCTACGAGAATTCTAAGTAGTTGTATTTCAATAAACTAACCATTCTTCAACACCCGCCATCCTGGTACTTCTTCGGCCCTTTTGCCCAACCAAATACCCCTTCGACTCGTTTTTATGTATCTTTTTCGCGGTTACTACTGCCTTGCTATTACGAGGGGCGACGACTTTGCTCGCGCATTGACAAAAGTCCAGTAGCAACTCGGCTGGGGGACTGTTTGATAACAGGCGGACACTGACGGGTCCGCCTGTTGCTTTTTCCCATAAGCTACACCGCCAGTTCCGGCGTCACCACCCAACGAACTTTCCAGTTTCCGTCGTCGTCACGCCCCAGTGCCACCATACCACCGTTGCGAAACTCAATCACACTCTTGTCCGGATCTCCCGCCAAAAGCAGCGATGACAACTTATCCAGATGCGGCAAATGACCGACCAAAACCACGCCGTCAGTGCGATCCTTGAGCTGATCGGCCCAGATCGACGGATCATCCTTTGCCTTTAGCCCCTCTGCCGGCTCTACATTATCCGGCCTGAAAAATTCACCTAACAGCTCCGCTGTCTGACTGGCCCGAAGCTTTCCTGAATGATAGATTCCGGTGACATTCATCCCGGCCTTTTCCGCAACAAACTTTGCGACCTTGGCCGATTCCGCCCGTCCGCCCTCGGTCAACGGACGTTCCGGATCTTTTTCTTTGTCCTGCGCTTTCCCGTGTTGTACTAAATATAATTCCATAGCGTACCTCCTGTGTACACGTGTGATGTTAGTCCGTCAATTAGCCCTAATCAATCGATACGTGAGTCCATTACGAAACGCAAACTACTTTTCGACTTCGTCTATTGCGTGCTTCTGGTAGTATTCATTGAGCCACAACTCAGCGAATAGTCGAAATGGATTTGTCAGATGGAATGTGTCAATAGAAATGAGACAAATTGTTTCATAATCAGGCCGCCTGG
>CAZTBP010000033.1:0-33676 GCA_964612145.1 uncultured Ignavibacteriales bacterium
AGTAAGGGAAGAAAAGCCTCCAAATCCTGCGCGATCACACACAGGATCAGGATCGGGATAGCCAGTTTGACTATCAGCATCAGGAACGGTAAGGGACCGCGGCCCTCGAACAGGCCGAAGATACTGTTGACAATCCGGCCACCTCGGGCCGTATCGGTAAGATCACCGCTTCCGCATTCTCCGCAGAAGACTGCATTGGCCGGATTCTGATGACCCCGGCGACAAATTCGAACATTCCAAGTCAGCCCACAAAACCGGCAGCGTTCCGGCCACGCTTCATTGATCCGACGACAATTCGGACAGTACCTCATATGGCACCTCCGACCGGGTCAAATTCGGCAGCCAAGTGGAGCGCTTGTGCTTTAGAATCGCCAGCCATCAACCAGACCGGTGCGAATAACGGGTCGATTCTGACCGCCTGGATATTGGCGACATAAATCTTGAGGTCATCTGCGACCGGAACGGCCTGGCTGATATTCCTGGTTCGAGTGCCCGAATTGGTGACGATGAACAGCCGAAAGGCCCGACGATTGAATGCCTTCTTGAATAATCCGCTCGCTTTGAATGACCGGTATAGTTCCACCTTCTTAAGAATCCGCGAGATCGGCTCGGTGCCGAGATCGGCCTCCAGAAAGAAATTGAACAGCGTCTTGTGAAGGTTATAGGAGCCGTAGGCGTCCGGCTTGAGTTCAATGTCAGCACCGCCTTCTATGACGTTACATTGTCCGACGATCTCCTCGTCCGATCTCCAATTTTGCAGCCCACACCCCGGATATCGCCTGAACGAAGAGCTGAGCAAGCACGCGAAGTCAGTGATGAGCAGTTCGTGCGGCAGCAGATTGTCACTCATGTTTTTGAAGCGGTATCGTCGCCGGCTAATAGTATTGGCAGCGATCTTGGTAGATTCGACGAGAAGCTTAGCACCTTCATTTCCTATGAGATAGACTGCCGGTGTCGGACCGAAAGTCCGGGGAAAAAACCGTCGATCAAGGTATCCGGCGTCAAAGAGCTTACGAAGGCGACGATTAACATCCGACACGCAGTGCCAACCGAAGTAATCCTGAATATTGGTCCGTGTCATAACGCCGTGTCGATAGACCGCGGTGAAAAGATCGAGATCACGTTCGGTGATAACCACCTTCGGAGATTTTGAACGCTTGTGGGGCTTTGCGCGAGTCATACATCACCCTCCACAAAGCCGCCGGTGACCTTGCCGGTCGTTTTCCGCTTGGGTTTTGGCATAGCCGCGGGTTTCGGTGCAGGTGCGACGGGTTTGGGCGTTGCCGGTTTCGGTGTCGCGACCACCGGCGTCGGAACGGCTTTCGCTTTGGCAATACCAGGGGTTGGAGCACCGGCTCCATGTGACAGATCAAGTGGACTTCCGACATTTTTTCTGATCCTGTCAATGATCTCCTTCTCCCGGGTAGTCAGCCGTTCAGGCACAGGCGTGTAGTCGATGCGGAGCCGCTGCGGGGGTCCGCCACCCTGCATCAGCATCGCTGTGCCCGTCGGCAAGGAGACCAAGTCCCTTGCGATAAGATCACGAACCTCACCAGTCAGCCCGGCGGCGGCGATTCGGGCGTCCTCAGGCGATAGCCGGAAAAACATCTGGGTCTGGCAGTTGGCCCGGATTGAGGACAATAGTCCCCTATCAAGTGACGCAAAGGTCTGGGCGATCAGAGTCAGACCAACGCCGAATTTACGGGACTCATTCAGGAACGGCTCCACCGTTACCGAACTGGCAAAGGCTGGGAACTCCTCGATAATGATGAAATACGGAGTGCGAGCCGACTCCGGAAGATCTGATCTTGAGAAGGTGGCCTGTTGAAGTGAAACGAGTATCATCGATGCCAGCAAACCGACCGAGTCAAAGAACTGACCCTTGCTGATCTCAATCAGGATAGTCTTACGTTGATCCATGGCTCGCCGGAAGTCTATATCACTCACCGGAGCGTCAAGCATTGCTGCAATACGTGGATCGGCCAGGAAGATCGTCACCTTATTCAAGAAGGCCTCAGCCACCTGAGTGCGTCGACGGGGCGACCATGAGAGATATCGCCCAAGGAAATATTCGCGTGCCCTGTGGTTCAATAGACTCAGTGAGTGCGTGCGAAGACTGACGGTATCGTTTAGCAGCCTGCTCACCTGCGGGAGCGGGATTTTTCGTTCGGCAAGAAGAATCAGTAGATTCTGTGTGAACTCGTGAGTCTGGGGGCCGAGCACGTCGCCCCAAAACACCCGCAGCAATTCCATTAGTGGCGCAATCTTGACGGGCGCCTTATCCGGTGACGGGCACTCCAGGGGATTGATCCGCACACACCACTTGTCGTTAGCAGGTGAAACAAGCCAAATATCGTTGATGACCGATTCCGGTATCTCGCCAGCGGTAATGCGGCGGGCGAGAGTCCTTAACAGCTTTTCGATGGAGTCGTGGCAATCAAGTTCGAGAAAAGGTTGACCAACAGTGAAGTCGTGAATTCGGTCGTTATTTTCTGAGACAGATTTTCCAGATCCCGTCGCGCCACCCTTTATTTGATGCCGGAGCCTCTGTTCGATGGTCAGGCTCACCGGTGCCGTTCCTTTCCGACCGAATGCGGCACTGGCATTGCCAAGCCTTAGGTTCGTGTCAGTCGGCACCGGCAAGCCTTTCCTGATCCATCGACGATCAAGTATCGGCTCAAGCAGACGGATTACATTTCGTTCGATGAATCCCATCAGACCGCCTCCCGCAGCTGCACGTCGAGTTCACCCAAGCGGAGCCGGTCGCCCGCTTTGACGGCTATCAGGGTTCTCTCGGGCAGTTTCACCCAGGACTTGCCATCCCAACGATAAGTACCGTTACGACCTCGCGACTCGACATAGGTAACCGGGCCTCGACGCCGAAAGATGGCATGCTGAGCAGACACGGTTGGGTTACCGTCCAGATTATCGCGTCCTATCGGCACGGCAGCCCTCTCAATCGCTATTGTCCGGCCAGCCGGGGCTACAATGATGAGCGCAGGGAAGGGGGCGTTACAGTGTGGACAATGAAAGGAGTAGGCATCTCCTACGAACGATCCGTTACAATGTGAACAGATGAAGATCCCAATAAGAGCCCGCTGCAGTGCTTCTTTCCATTCCGATGCGGTCGGCCTGGAAGACCGGTCCAGACTTAATGAACGGCGAAACAGCCGCGACAATTCTGTACCCAAAATTCCCGGGGGACAACCGCCAAGAGCCGAATACCTTTCTCCACCATTACACGGGTCGTGTATCCACTGCCCTCGGCACATCGCTTCGTGAAAGGCCGCTTCATCGTGGTCAGCCCCCGTAGCCGGATGTTTCAACAAGATCGCTTCATGAATCAAAATACCAAGCTGGAAGCGATCGGTATAGATGTCAGGCACGGCTGGTTTTCCGGCAGCCATGGCTTGACGCTGTTCGGGAGCAAGGTACAGGTTTTGACCGACCATGTCGGGGGGTGGCTGGCCCGGGGCGTTGAAGTTATCCAAGTCGATCAGGTGTGGAATGAGGACTTCATCACTGGCCACCGCGACGAGAACATTATCCGAATGCAGATCACCATGCGCGATGTTCTCATCATGCATTACTCCAACCGCATGCGTCAGGGCGATGCCCATCTGAATCGACTGAACAGGATTTACACTCCCCTTTTGCAGCAGCTGGTCAAGCGAGGCCCCTTCGGCATGGGGGGCAAAGTGCCCCAAGTGAGTACTATCGGCAATGGTATGGGACGGACCGGCGATGATGGGGCACCGCTCCGAAAAGCGGTGCCTCACCAAGTACTCAACTCGCTGCCGGGTGCTATCAGTGCGGAACTGTTCCTTGAACAGCTTGACAACGCCCTTCTTCCGAGTGTCGAGCAGCGACGCTTCATATGCCGTCCCTTGCCCACGACTGGCTATCTCTCGACCAATCAGAACCTTCTGGCCTGAGGTCGTGACAAGTTTACGAGGAGTAGCCATCACACCGTCTCCTCGCGCTCGATTGTTGTATGAGGGTGACGGTTCTTATCGAGGTCGGATTCGGGTAGCTCTGGAGTACCTACCGTCGCACTATCCCAGAAACCGGGTGCCAGAAGCGGAGCCTGACCCGTGCCAAGCAAAGCAAGCGTCAGATTGTCATCGCAAATGTAACCGTGAGCGTCCTTCGTGTCGGCAAGTTCGGCTACCACTTGTTCGCTGACAGCCTGAAGATCGCCGCCATTGCGAATGGCCACGCGCATGATATCACGAGAGAACTCGGATGCATCAACCCGATCAGCAATGCCGTCAGTTGAGACAATTATCAGATCACCGGGAAATCGTTTGAATTCACCGCTGACGAAGGCACCCTGAAGCTGCGGTCCGAGAGACGCTGTGAGGACATTCAGCATGTCTCCGTCTTTTTGAGGATTCAGTATTGATTCCAAGCGGCCATCGGGATGAAGGATATCAAGACCACCGTCGCCGATGTAGCCGAAGTGAACCGTCGAGCCCTTTGCGACGATAAGGATCAAGGTCGTACGAAGTCCGCCGTTGATACCGTCAATGCGGAGTTTGTCTCCGTGCATACCGAGTGTGTGGTGAGCTTGCTCTAGAGCGGCCCGGAGAACTCTATCTACCCGAATTGGTCGCCATGGGGTCGTGTTGGCCAGTCCGGCAATTACAGATTTCACGGCCGCGAAAGCTGCCAGATAGGACGCCTTCTGACCGTGAGACAGACCGCCCATGCCGTCGGCGACTGCCACAACGTCGTATTCCCCAAAACGGCATGCCAAGCCATAGTCCTGATTTTCGGACCGTACGTTGCCCTTACCGGTAGCCAGGCCTAAGCTCCACGACCATGACGGAATAATCGGAATGTCAGTGGAGAGCTGTGACTTCCTCACGTAGTCAGCCAGCGATGCGAGGGCGGCGCTACTGGACGGGGGTGATAACCGGGCCAACCTGTGAACATGGTCCTTTGCTATCACTGTGTGTTCAGGTACCGGCAACCTTGTAGATGTTGATGTCAACGTCAGCGGTGAAAGATCAACGGCAACCCGCTGAATAGCGTCAACGGTACGGCGATTCAATCGCCAGGCAACGCCAACACCGCCAGCAAAGAGCAGGAAGGCAGCAAGTATCAGGACAACCGTATCGGCCGGCACCACATCATGACTCTTTGCCACATCGGTCACATGCTCGGGCTGACTGTCAACCAGAGTCTGCAAGGAATCGACCGTGCTCGTGTCAACGAGTGAGTCAATTTTGGCTACGGCAGCGTCGGATGTCCTCTTAGAAGAAAAGGCCGCCTGAGCCAAGGCAAAGATCAGGATCACCGCCAATGCAACTGCCCACAGCCAATTGAAACGAAACACCGCTTTCGAAGGTTCAGGGGGTTTGATTTCGTATGGAGCGGGACTGACAGCCCTCGGGCTGTCAGTCCATGCTCCTATAGAACGAAGGAATCCGATCTGTCCCTCGCTTGGAGTCAGTTTGGTCATTGTGTCCTCCTTTCAGAAGACAACTGAATCTGGCCAAGGGCCTCGGTAGCATTGACACCGGCGGCCAGACTCGCTGTCATAGTCGAACCGACGGCAGCAAAGAACTGTCTGAGGTCACTGCCGTCTTTGCATTTGTAGAAATGCTGCGGACTTGTAGCGAGACCGCGAAGCAACTCGACGTCCGCATCGTCGCCGTATGCAACCGCGACAACGTCCGCAGACTTGCGAAGCGATGCGGCTGCGGATTTCGGACCCGGGCCAGTATTGTGGCATCCGTCAGAGAAGAGCACCACAACCGGCCGCAACCAGCGGGTTCCGTCCTGAGCATCTGCCGGAGTATTTCTGCAGAGGGCCTCGGCCTGTTCCAAACCGGCGGTGATATTTGTGCCGCCGCCAAACAGGGGGATCGAGATCGGCTTCAGGTTCTGAGCCAGTTCAGCCGCCGGCACGGAACTGTGTTTGATTTTCGCATTCCCGGAAAAGTCCACAACCGAGACGACAAACCCGTCCTTATTTTCCGGCAGGGCCAGGGTACGAACGAGTTCGAAACAGGCTTGCGAAGCGTCCTTTGCCTTTTGCCCGCTCATCGAGGGCGAGCAATCGCGGTCGAATATAGCAAGCTGCCGGCAATTGCGGCCGATCCAGGGAGGGCGCCTGAGGCCGCTCCGTATAACCCGACGATCATTGGACTGAGTAAAGGTCATCATCATCACCTCCTCAGATATTGTCCGGGTTAATGGGTGAAGTTGCCCCTGAACCGACGGTGGCAACGATAGAGGCGGCCAGCTTACCGGCGATTACCTGAAGTTCTTCTGCCTTCGGTTCATTGGTGATTTCGAACATCAGACCGTCAGCGGCCTCGACCATCTCGCGAAGCCTCGGTGTCGGCTGGCAAACGAGGTAAAGCAGAACCCCCTGATCCTTTACTTTCCGGCCGATCTCTGAAGGGCTCGAGCCTGAAGTGGCCGGTTTGCTATCGGCCGTAAGAAAAGAGATAATGGCCGCACGGGACTTTGACGGATCCATGACCCAAGGTGTGGTATCGAGCAAATGCTCGATACCGTCAAGGTGATGCTCGGCCGGGTCCCCGCCACCCTCGTAATTGATCTTTCTGATCTCTTCGAGAGCTTGATCTACGCCAGCGTCTTCGACGACGAGAATCGGGTGCTGACCCTCGTCGATATCGCCATGCGTCTGAACACGACAGGTGACTTTCCGGGCTTTGCCCTCCAGCTGGTGGAGAATGAGATCAGACGTCAGGGGGATTCCCTTAGCGAACTGTTGGGATGATCCAGTCCGATCGATGTCGATTGCGACCTCGACCTCCGCCTGGATTTTGGGACGGGCGGCCGGCCGAACTGCCACCGCCGACTTCTGCGGCGTTTCATCGAAACTCCAGCCGCAGACATTGCAGGTACCGGCCGACTTTTTCACTTCGGCCTGGCACGACGGGCATGATTTGCTCATGTCTACACTCCATTTCTGCGCGAGTTATTTCGCGCGTTTTTTGTTCACCATCAAAATGATGGCTGGAGTGCAGATCACCTAATCAGTTGATTTATCAGAAGTATCAGCCGGAAAAACTGGAGACAAGCACGTACCCAACTCCCCTGACATTCCTCAGTAATGTCTTGGGAATCCCCTTGTTACGGATGCTGTCCATCAGCGTACGGACTCTGCCCTCGAGTCCCTTTGCACCATAATCTGGAACCTTGGAGTAGCTATTGTAAATCTCACTGAACGTCTTAACCTCGTCCAGCGATTCATGAAGAAAGCGAAAAGCTATGAGTTCCGCGTCCTTTAAGGGCTCCGGTTGCGCGACCCTCTTCAATTTGATTACACCGGTCTTGAGGTTTACCGACAGATCGCCTACCTCGTAGATGCCGAATTGCCAATGTAGAACCTTGTCCAGATAACGTGGCATCTCCTTGATCAACTCATTTCGAACTTCTTTTCTCCGGAGAGCGGTGTAGGTGCCTTCGTCATCAAGGGCTTGGAATCGTTTCCAGTAGTCCTCAAGCTCTTTTGCCAGCTTGTGTTGATCCAGTTTCTCCAAGACAAAAGAGCACATCTCCAGTGCCGCAATAGCCATAGAAAGGCGGTTTTCAAAGTCGTCCTTCAGATGTCGAAATATCGATTTGTAATACCCAAAGGCTCTTAGGAACTGATCTTTCTTTACATAGGATAAGGCGATACCGAAATAATTCTGCAGCAACTTTCTTTTGTATCGAAATCTCTTGGCTATCGCCGCTCCTTCTCGGAAGATCGTTGTGGCCTTGTCATACTCTCCGAGTTCGATGTAGAGATCACCGAGACGTGTGCTATTCTCCAGTGTCTGACTGGGGTAGTCCATCTTCTGGGGATCCGACAGTGAATGCTCATACAGCTTCTGTGCCCTGCCGAGATCGCCAATCGCCTTATAGATATCTCCACGTGCTCGGACCATCATCAGGTAGTGAGGACGAAATCCATGCTTCTTTGCGAATTGCTCGCCACGCTCAAGATAATCCAAAGCCGTCAAGTACTCTCTCAGTTCACCGTGTATTCGCCCGAGGTCATGGTGCAGCCCTGATTGCCGCCAGTAGTACTTGCTCTTTGTAGCGAGAACCATAGCCTCTCGGAACCAGACAAGCGCCTTGGGTCGCTCCTTGCGAACTTCGTGAAGATGGCCAATCATTGCCAAAGCATCGGCTTCCATGTGCTCAAACTCATTGACCCGGGATACTTTCAATGCTGTGAAGGCATCGGCCAGTGATTCGCTATAGTGCTCCAACAGGAGATTGAGGAAGGCTCTCTTCCGGATCAAGTCACACTCAAGATCGACGATTTCATTCCTATTGGCCAGCTTCAGCGCTTCTTTCAATAACGTCATGGCCTTGCCAGAATCTTCAGTATCTCTCCACAGATCTGACAATACGCTCAGAGCCTCAACTCGCTGCCTAACTTGTTTGGCACCTGTTAGCTTTGGAAGTACTCCTTCCAGAATATCTCGAGCTTCATAGAGATTTCCCTTTCGCTGAAGCTCCACCGCCTGCTTGATGGCATTAGTCTTCCGCGCGCCGCTCTTTGAACCGCCTTGTTTCATGATATAAATATAGCTATAAGGGGCAATTCTGTCGAGCCGATTATTCACCCAATTCGTGGCTTAACGTCGTAGTGGCTGGTGACCCGGAAGCGAACCGATTCCAGACTAAGCCATTGACCATGGACACGAATAAAAGCTCTTCACGCGGCGCAAATGCTATAAGATACAACGAGTTGCCCTGATTGCCGGGTAACGATTTAGCCAGCTTCCTCAGAAGATTTTGCTCCCTCTTTCTCGAAAACACAAGAATCAGTATTCGCACTCTTCGGTGGTGTGCGCTATCGGTGTTTCGTAGAGTCCACTTCCAGATTTGATATGCCTTTAGTTTCTCGACAAGCCGGGTCAGCGACATGGTTCCGTTGTCGATCTCCAAGTAGAATTCCTCTTCGCGCTCATCTTTCCTTAGGCGGAAGTATGCATCAGCTTTCAGGACAACCTTCTTGAGGGCTTGGGTACGTACATCGGGAACGAGCACAGATCGCGCAAGGGAACCATCGTGTTTCCAGTCGCACAGTTCTACAGAGGAATCCTGATGAACTGAATTCTCAAGTGCGATCCTAAAGCTGTTTCTCAGAAGTGTATGGCTAAGGAACATGAGGCTCCCGGGACGGTTGGGCGGTTTCGGAATAGATGGCCCAATATCGTCTTCACCGTGAGCGTGAAGTAGCCGAAGGCCGATTCTTGAAATTGAATAGACGGCCTCGGCTGAGAGAGATTCAATACCGGACGGTATCTTTGCTCTTTGGACATAGCCGGACCACCATAGCTGGTTGAGCCGCTTACGTGCTCGGTGAATCGATGGGAAAAGTTGTCTGTGAATCTGACTCGTAGTCAAGTATTGATTGCCAGCAATAGATGAGAGTAAGCGGATGTCACGGTCGGTTATCCTACACATCGCCTTGCGTACCTTTGGAACTCCGCGTGACATTGTTTTCGACGATTGTACAGCTTCAATTGGACTTGATGGCATGTTGTTTGGATCGCTTAATGTGAGTTAAACCCACGGCTACTGCGTCAAATAGGTTGAAATAATGCCTCTCCTTCCAGCGCCGGTCGGTGCCCGTGAAAATTCGGAGTTCTGGGTACTTTGAAATCAAGACCTTCACGACGTCGCGCTTGGTGGCGTGACCGTTACCACAGACGGTCTTGCGGATAGAAATCGGCACATACTCGTGAACCGGAATGCGCCTGCGTCTCGCCATGGCGAGCATTTTGTAGTAGGCCAGAACAAGAAGTCCATTCTGCGTTGAGGAGGAAAAAGTAGTTTTCTCCAGCGCAATCTCAGTCGGCCTCTTCTCATCAAGGTATCGGCCGAGCACTTCTTCAAGTGACAGCAATCTTTCCCGGACTAACGGGGCAGAAGGAATAACTTTCACAACGTAGTCCATAAGTCGATTTCCATCAAAGCTTGCCAGTCCAATCTTGTTCATCCCGGGATCAATCGAAACCAGACGGCGGCCCGTTGTGGGGCTATTCGAAGGTGTATTCGATGTGATGTTTCTTTTTGTTTTCATAGATGTCTTTTCTTAGTTGATCAAACAGGCCATAGAACAGCACCTCGACCGGACACTTGATTGCCGCTGACAAGCGTAGTGCATTGGTGAAGCTGGGAAGCTCACGACCTTTTTCCCAATGCGACAAGTGTGCCGAACTCGACTGCCCTATCAACCTGGCCACGTCCCGCTGCCGGAGCCCGCGTTTTTCGCGATAGCTCCGGAGTTGATTAGCTATTTGGTTTTGGCTAATTTGGGACATAAACTTTTTGTTTTTGTTTCTCGTTATCTTAGATCACACCTCCGATTTGGCAATTGCCGCAAGGAGCAATTTCAAACTCTACCATGTGGGTAATCGCTCACAGGTAAAGCCCGGCAGCTTAGCACAGCCACAGAATTTGTCAAGGGGTGTACTGCACCGGCGTCATTGACAGAAGTCGCGATCTGTGTTAGGCTAAGGGTGTATGAACCTACACACATGAACGATCAACCATCACAAAAGCATGAGCCTCAAAGCGATCTTGCTATCCCCAAGGACAAGCTGGTTCTTTTGCCGTTTTATCACGAGCTGGAGAATGAGGTAAAGCAGCCTGACCGGGTTCGCCTTCAAACTGACTACTTTTGGCGAAAATGGGCCCCAAAACTGGGTCCTACACTAACGGTCTTAGTTATCACCTTGCGGAGCTACTGCTACTATAACAAGCTTACCAAAGAGAGGCGGGATTGGTGCTATCCAGAGCAAAAGACACTTGCTGACAATATCGGAGTGTCTGTGGATACTGTGCAACGGGAACTTAAGAAGCCGATGGCCCGGCATTTTGTCACTCGCGAGCCCCGTTATCGATACGACGAAAGGCTCAAACGGCCCGTGCGGACTGCAGATACCTACCATATCGCTATGGATGATCCCCTCACCCCCGAAGACCTGCAGGAGGTTGCCGATATTGCGAAGAATCGCCTTGAAAATGGAGAGCCAGACGGTAAGCCGCAAAATGCGGCCTACCCGGACAAACCTGTGGATAAGTCAACCGATAAGCCGCAATCTGCGGTTCACATTGCTACCGCAGATAGCCGTAGCCGAACTAGTACCCAGAAGAATGACTTAAGAACGTTATCAATAAATATCCACAGGCCACTATCTGAGGAACAGCAGGCTCTGGTAGAGGAAATTTTATCGGTCTGTGGGGATGAGAAGTCGCGGCGTTTCTATGAGATTGCCGCAAAGACAATTCCGAAAGCGCGGATATTCCAGGCTCTGAGTGTAGTCAAGGACGCCGACAGGTCCGGTCAGATCACAAAGAGCAAGGGAGCATATTTCACAGCTCTCGTTCAGTCGGGAGGCATAGATCAGTCGTCTGGGCCGCGGTGAGATGTTGCTTCTTCATCAACCCAATCCTCCTCTTCCCATGACATTCCACGACGGCCTGGTACTCTTCTCGTGGCTCCGGCTCGGTAAAGCGGGCAGCTCTTGGGTCCAAAGCAGAATGTCTCGAATCGGTATTTCTTCTTAGACGGATTCCACTGATCAATAATCATCTCGACCGGCATTCGACAACCCCAAATGCAAGTTGCACACTTCGAGTCATAAGTCTTTGGATCGAGGCGACGATGACCTCGCTCTCGGTATTCCTCCAACGGTGGCGGCGGTCCAAGGTATGGCGGAGGGGATAGCTCTGCTGAGCATGACTCTGCAGTGATCATAATCTTAGTCGTCTTGTACAAAGCCGCAGTCTCAAGACGCGGATCGTCAACGGGGACAGAGACACCGCTCAGCTCCATGCCGACAGCAAACTGGTGTTTCTCATGTGCCTTTTTCCCGACAGCCACAAGGATTTCGCCCGGCTGACTATCGCATTCGCCTGTAACACGGAGAATAAATCCCAAGTAACTGTGATACCGTTCATCGAACGACCGGGTAAGACGTATACGGGGCTGGACCGAGATGATTCTGCCCGACTAGGATACTTTGCGGTCCTGCTTATTGGCGCTACACATGACAGTTTCTACTCGATCTTCACACTCCCGCTCAAGTTCATGCTGTCGAGCATTTGCCGAAGCTCCTGAATGAGGCTGTCCGCAACATCCTCTGATACGCTGACAGAGAACAACACTCCGACCTCGAGTTCCGTGCCTGATCTAAGCTTGGGAAGGAGCTTGGTACCGAGACGGTTCCATACTTCCGGTGGGATACTACCGGAAAGCCGAATGACACGTTGTCCACTACCGGGTTCCGGTGTAGGACCTGGCGTTGGTCCCGGCATCGATGGAGGTGTCGGTTCAGGTTCACCACCAGGGCCCGGTGTTGGCGACGGACTTGGTTCCGGTGCAGACTTGAGAGACGTTGCCTTTGACTTCAAGAGAAGATACACGTTTTTTTCAAAACTGACTTCTTCCCAAGGTAGTCTCTCTTCGAACCAGACTCGTTCATAAGTACCGTTCTGTATCTGTCCGGAAGCCATACCAAAATCGCCTCGCTCGACGAATTCAGAGATCTTACCCTTCAAGACACTGTCCGGATCGATCAGCCGCGTGAGCGATCCATTCAAGAAGCTCTGCCTGAGGCTGGAAAGGGGCCATGCTCCTGATTCTTTGAGTGCGGGTGGCCAGTTTCGTTCTATATATCCGGCTCCTACAGACTCGTTCAGCAAAGCTTCGGACTTAAGTGCAGAAATAACCCGCCCACAAAGCGTCTGACCGGCACTTGAGTGACCAGCACCGAGGTCGATTACTTTCAGTCCATCAGACTCGCCATTATCGGACAGTATAGCAAACCTGTATCCGCCCCAGACTTCATCCTTCGCAGCTTCTTCAGCAGTACTTACCTTGGACTGAATGTCAGCACGATCCGCACGGTCAAAATCACCGCCTAGTGTACCTTCGGCAATCTCTCTCGCCACCCTTTTCCATGCCAGCCACAATTCCACCTTTTCTCTCAAGTCGCGTCCCGGCTTTCTTACACACCAAACCAGTGCACCGGGATAAAGGCGCGGGGACTTGCTACGTAGTTTAGTCCACTCAGCAATCTGATCACTTACATGACCTCGGCCGCTCCATTCCGTGTTCGGATCAGCCACAACCAGTGTCAGCTTCGGAGAGTCCTGAATCTCAGCACTCTCCTTTGGGAACAATACGACCGGAATACTTGCGCCCTTCTTGAACTCCGTCTCAACAAACTTCTGCATTGCCGGGACAATCTCGCTTTCTTCATCAAGCGATGCCCGCCTGTCACTGACCACCTTCTTCATTGTGGGCTGGTGACTTATCTTGAATCCGTCTGATCCCACTTTCCGAATGAAATACGATTTGTCTTCCAGACCAAAAGCGGCACTATCAATTGAGGTCGTGTCGATTTCAGGTTCACCAATTGCGAATCGTAGTTCCGGCAAATGCGCTACTTTGTCAGTCTGTCCGCCAGATGATTCAAACAGTATTGCCGTACTCACTCGTCGATGAATGTCCCTGAGATTCCCTTTCGTATCTGCATCGAGCGCTTTTGCGTGTGAGTTACTACCAGCAATATCGGCTTCGATGGCTGCGATCAACTTGGACTCACCCAATTGGCCCAACACCACACTGCGGAAATGCGGTTCTGACAGTGGGGCGGAACCAAGTGTGATAAGCGGTTCTGTGCGGGCCTTCTTGAAGCTCTCCTGGGCGGCAATTGATATCCACTGTGCCAACATCGCGAGCGTTCCTCGGGTCTGCTGATACTGTGATAGAGCCTGCCATTTTCTTTGAAAGACTGACAGCGTTGCCGGATGGAATGGGTAGCACGATTCAAAACGGCTCAGGAGATATTCCCGAGCTTTGCTTTCGGTAGTTGCAGAATCTACGGCTGTCCACTCCGAAGGAAGTTGGGCTCGCCGCTCAAAACACCAATCCGCAAAGGCTTTGGATACGTTCTTACGAATCCGTTCACCACCCAAATCCTCGAACAGCCGGCGCCGCACAACTTCGCTGATCTCCGTCTCGTCGTTTGCAATTAAGTCCTTGGCAACCCGGCGGACGACCTTGGTAATCTTGTCTTGCCAAGTGTGATCCCAGTCGGTCATTTCAACTTGGCTCCGCGGCAAACTTATCACTGCCGCGCCCTTGGTGGTGCCGGTGGTTGCTACCGTGAGATTCTGAATGAACGCGTGGAATGGCTCGGCCATACCTCTGTGGCGATTGAGAAAATTCAGCACTTCATCAAACAGTATCAACACGGGACCATCGGCTGCCTGAAAAACTCGTTGAATGGCCTCAGTACCGGGTGGCGTTGTCACAGCGGCCTTTCCGAGCGCGTCGACGCCTCTGTCTCCAGCGAGCTGCCGTGCGATATCAATCCAGGGCGTCTCACGATCCTCTCTTGGATCCCAGGCATTGCCTACAAAGACACCAACCTGCGCCTTTGGAATGGAGGGAAGCCCGGTGGATTCCAGAAGGCTCTGTATTCCATTGAATTTGCAAGCACCAGCACCTGTCTTGACGAGGTGGTAGAGAGCCGTCAGCGTGTGTGTCTTACCGCCTCCAAACTGCGTTATCAGGGTTACGACAGGCGCAGTATTGTCGGTCTTGCCCGAGAGGCGTCGCAGGATCATTCCGGAGTGTTCGGTAAGAGCACGCGTAAAACAGGTTCTTGAGAAGAACTTTGCGGGATCCCGGTAGTCCTCTGGAGCCGTTTTCGACACGACTTGTTCTAATGCAATTGCAAATTCGTCGGGATTGAACGACCGCCCTTCCCGCACTTCTTTTCGTAGTGTGACAACTTTATACCAAGGTTCCATTCTATCTCCTGTCAGCCCGCAAGGGCCTCCACATAATCATCCCGCCGAGACCACGTCGCCGGTACAACGTTATATGCTTCCAGAGCTTCTAGTATATCTCCACCAACTTCTCTATCCTGATCATTTAGGAACGCATAAGCCTCAGCACCGTCACCCCGGGCATCTCTGGTGTCGCCGAGCGTAAACAAGTAAGTTCCTATCGTGTTCTTGTTAGGTGCGTTGATTGCCTGGATGAATCTCTCAGGCCGTTTTGACGACTTTGGTATCAGGAAATCTATTGCATGATCAAATCCGCTGCGGCCAGATATCTTTACGCGTGGGCTATATCGAACATCGTGTCTGTCGAGGAACGACTTCACATCTTCCCAGAAGAAGCTGGCGACTCTCGGCTGCGCCATGACAAACATGTCGTTAATTGCCAGCATGGCCTGGACCAGGACGTGAAGGCGCTGTCCAAGATTCTGCAAGGATGCGTCCACCAAGAGCTGCTCGTTTTCCATGCGAATGCCGAAGCCATTCAGCACGGATTCCAGAACGGCCTTTCGTTTTGGCGTCTTCAGGTCCAGACCACTCGTCCTGAGGTCTGAAAGGATATAGCCATCATCGGAAAGGACCACCTTGCCATCTCGCTTCACTGCGTATATCTGCAAATGGTCATTGTGCCGATCCAGAAATGGCGTAGTAAGCTCGCAGGCATTCTCTAGCTGTTCTACTGTCAAACCCTTCTTGAGCCAGTCTATGTAAGCATCAATCAAGCGTTGGCATTCTTGTTTGTTCATATCAACGCCTCTTGAAATGTTGGGATATCCCCTATGTTACAGTAGTGGCAGAAATCCGTGAAACACTGGCTCATACTGCTGGTGTCAGAGAATATCTTAACGTCAATAGGATAAGCCCACTTGTCTTCATACCCTTCCCGATACAGATGCAGATGAGGGCACGGCAACTTCCCGCCATCGGGATTGGTATGTGGAGCCCCATCGATATCAAGTCTGACCAACACTATCACCTTCCGACCACGAAGCTGGTATTTGACCTTTGAAAGCCGGATTGTACCGCGCCAGAGATCCAGCAGGAATTGCTCCCTGTTATCGTCGCCTAAGAGATCATAAGTTTCGTCGGAGCCGGGCGACATTGTAATGGTTCCTGAACTTACAAACGCCTTCTTCATGGTTATTAGGCTATCAGCATCTGACTGGGTCAACATAATCTCACTCCTACCTCGGCACCGCCAATAGCATGGCGTCTAACAGGCGTTTTTCTTCGCTCGTTTTCGGGTACAGGGCCGTTAGCGCGTTGCACAGTCGCAAGAAATCCGGGCCGCGTTGCTGTTCTGCTTTGAGCAGTGCTCGAAGGGCATTGGCGCGGCCGGCCTTTTGTAACAGCATAGCGGCGTGAACACGATCCAGCGTGGTCACCTGCTGCTCGGTCGAGAAATCGTCATCCGTTACATCTACAACCGGTCTTCCGCGACGCCCTTTGGACTTGATCTTTGGGGCTGCTTCCACAACGCCCAGGGACAACTCAAATTGGGCCGCTTTGGCCGGGTCGGTCTCAAGCTCGTAGGCCACTGCACCGGCACCGGCATCACCAAACAAAGACTTGGCACGTTCGGTCACGGACATAAGCCGGACCACACCCTTCTTGGTTTCGATTATGCGGCCTTCCCAGTTGTCCAAGTGAATACCCAGTGGTTGGGCAAAACGGCGAGCTACGTCAAACACGAGGCTGAAACCCTTTGACTTGCCTTTCGGGGTATCATCCGCATCGTCACTGTCTTTGCCTGAGTCGTCATCATCAGAGTCTTTTCCGTTCGATGTCACATCGGTTTCGGTGCTTTGTAAAGTCCAAAGGAATAGAGCTGTCAGGCGGGCATCCTCTTCAAGCACCCCAGCCATGCCGTTCCTGGCTTGCGCTTCGTCCGTTCCGAGGACGTTTTCCAGTGCAATACGGCCAACCACTTCCCAGACTTTCTCAAGATACGCGTCAAGTTTGACTTCCTTGCCGTCGGCGGTCTCTACTCTGGAGTAGCGACTGAATATCTCCAGAGCGGGGCCAATACATGCAAAAACGAGGTCGGCACCTCGTATGCCTTCCTTCTGCAATCGTTCGATCCATGTGCCAACGCGATGGGGCAAATCTACAAGAACATCACTCCAATCACCCACACCAGCATCTTCAGGACGAGCTCGACATACCAAGTGGACGCTCGTCGCCAAAGCGGCAGACTCGTGTGCAATCATCCGTTGGGGCTTTTCAGTGGCAATTGGCCACGATCCAGTAATGGTCCACCCGGCCTGAATCATCCCGCTGAGTAGAGCTTCCCAGCCCTCAGTTGTCTTGTTCGCAAACACGACCGAACAGACACCATCCTCTGACACAACTCGTCGGGCTTCCAGAAAAGCAGACGCCATCGAACTCTCGTAAAAGTCTGCGTCCTTTGGTCGACCATCCACTGTTCTATGGGGATCCTGAATAGCCTCTTGTGCCTTCGGTGACAACGAATTGGTCGCGTCATACGGGTCTCTCTCTATATCATCCACCCTGAGTGCCCGCTTCAACCATACGAAAAAATAATCGGATAGGTCAGCGTATGCGATAGCATCATAATATGGGGGATCTGTGAAAAGCACATCACAGGACGCATCTGGTAATGGCGATGATGAAGCACTTGTTAAGGCCACTTGGCCTTGGGTTGTGTAAGACCTTCTCAATGTGCCCGTGGCTTTTCCAATCCAGCTGATCGCGACACTGAATCCTCCGGTCGAATCAGATGTCGGTACTACTTCACCCCAATCCCATAACATAGGAAGTGCTTGTCTCCCGAAGGTGGCAACACTCTTTTCCATATGGTTTGCCCACCTGGCCAAGCTCGAATTAAAATCAGCCTGTTTGCTAACCGCGAACGCCAAGAGCGTCCTTAACAACCTATCATTTACCTTGGACACAGCTTCACAGAAGTAGTGCAGACTTAGCTTTTGTCTCGCTGTAAACAAGTCACCGTAAGTGTTCATTCCATATAGCAGAATGCGGAATCCAGAACTCCCTCTTTGCCTTTCCTTTGGTAGATTCTCATTTGGGATTGGATATAGTGCTTGGTCACTGTGAACTACCCGCTCGATAATGTTACATAAGGTCTGCTGGGCTTCTCTGACAGCCCGGTAATCCGAATCCACCGGTGACCGGTAATGTCGTCCTCTGCTTTCTTCGTTCAAAGTCACTATGGCCAAAATGCGAGCACCGCCGATCCGCCTACCCTCCGAATCAAAAATTACGTCAGCACCTCCATGTTGAGCAGACAGCTGCGATCTCACACGCGACGGTGGGACAGCCGACCCACAGCAGAGACATGTCGCTATTGCTCGGACCACAGTCCCCTTTGAAGCATCGAAATCGCTGGATGGTTGCACGACCTCGAACTCCACACTCCGTGAACCATCCTTATGTCGAAATGCGTTGGGCTTCAGAGCCCATTTACGTTTTGGTTTCTTACAAAGCCAGAAGGAACTAATTAGTGGGATTTCTGCTCCACAATTTGGAGATTCACACCTGATTGTGCGTGCCCATATGTATGAAATCGGCTGGGAACCATCTGGATCTTGCGGATAGATCGTACTTAGCTTGTTCTTTACCTCTCTGAGTACATTCTGGCTGGCTAAGTGGAGGTTCTCTACAATATCAGTTTCGGCCCGCGGGATTTCTTCCAGCATCACCTTGAGAATCAGACAGGCAACCGGATTGAGATCACTGGCGAACGCGTCACAACCGACCCTCAATGCCTCAAGTGGAATCGACCCGCCACCGGCAAAGGGATCAACCACCAACGGCGTTTCCTCCGGATGCGCCGCCTTAACCAGACCGCGCCCGACCTTCAGATAAACCGGATGTGCCGAATTATCCCAGTTGGCGAAATCAGCAATGAACTTCAGGAGGGCCTTGCGAAGCGCCAAGTCATCTTTCTTGATTGTCCCCACTAATTCCGGCAACAGCGTTCTGGCTTTCGCTTTGAAATCGTCGGGGCAAAGCTTATCAGCCGGGTCGGGCAGAAGCAGCGCCATAAGCATGGCCCGACAGGCCGCCAGCGGCCGCCTCGCCCACCACAGGTGTAGCGTGGACGGGTGCCCATGCCGAATTGACTTCTCCCGCGCCGAGTGTCTCGATACCTCCGCAATAGGAAAATCCACTTCCGCCAAGCGCTTGCATTCTTTTGGGATCATGGCTGTACTCCATTCCGACTACAATAAGCAGCCATGTGATTGTTTACCCAGTCCAACAGCCCTCCATCATGGAACTCAATCAGCGATGTACCGAAGAATTTCTCGTAATTGCCCCTTCCACCATCTGATTGCTCGGTTGCCAAGCTTATAGCACGAATATCGGCTTCGCCGTCGCTGCTCAGATTTCTTGCTTTCTGCGCTGATTTTAGTAGGTGCCTGAATTCGTAGTCAGCTTGAGGCATTGAATAGCCGATCATTAGCCAGAACTTGGATTCACTTAGAACTTCAGATGCGCGATTCCAGATAGTCTGAAACTGTGGGAGTGAGAAATCCTTTCGAAAACTGAAAGTGGCAATTCTGCCTCCCATGGAGCTAAAGCAATGCTTACAATGTTTATCAGGCTCCAAATCCAAGTCGACCTTGTCTTCCGTTAGGTTCTCATCGAAGAGCTTGAATTCAGAAGGATTAAGGAAAGCCTTCTCCCATAGGCCACTCTTGTCCCTACCTGCCCATATACGGCGGCAGTTGTCGCAATAAAGCCAATTGCTTGAACCGTGTAGTTTCAAAAGGAGAGTCCCTTCTGGATCCACGCAACTCGTTTCGAGTTTACCAACTCGTATTCCATAGTTTACGCCGTTGGGCAATCGATTTTCGCAGACGATGTCCCAGTTGAGAGTGACGATTGAAAAATCGAAGTGTTCCCCAATAGAGTGGAACAGGGAGTCGATAGCTGGAGCTGAGCCCATTGCCTTGTCGAGAATTTGGAATACTCTGTGAATACTGAAACGACGTATCGCCCGGAGTCGCTTGGGGGACCAATTGACTCCCAAGTGGTGGCCTGAATTTGCGGCCAAGTCCAGTACAGTGAAGTGGTCTTCGAGACTCGGTGGGGAGGCATTATCTCTATAGCCGAAGATCTCGGTCCAGAACTCCTTGAGGGCCGACGTAATACAAATCTCAAGTTCTTCCTTCAAGACGCCATGATCTGGAGTTTTCAAGAATTCTACAGCAAGTTCGGCAGTAGTTGGAATTCCGGCTTCTTTTGAAAACCCGGAGCCGAGTATGAGAGTCAACTTGGGATTATTCATTCGCCCTCCTCCGATAGCTCCGGTGCGCTGAGTGCACGTGTTGTGATCTCGACCGGCTTGATAATGGATATCTCGGTTCCACCCTGAGTCACACCCAAGTCCTTGAATCTCCGCGCCGCAGGGAGCACCCGAGATTCCATGGAGCCGACCGCGCTATTGTATGCGCTGTTAGCCTTCTCCAGGCCATTACCAATTCCGGAGATATGGTCAGCAAGAGTCTTCATTCTCTCGTATAGCTGCTTACCCAATTCGCTGATTTCCTGGGCATTCTTGGCGATCTGTTCCTGTCGCCAACCATAAGCCACGGCTCGGAGTAGAGCCAGCAAAGTAGTCGGGGTGGCTAGAATCACGCGCCGTTCCATGGCGTCCTCGAGTAGTCTGCGATCGAAATCGACAGCCGCTGCAAAGAACGATTCACCGGGGATGAACATCACCACAAACTCTGGAGTCGTCTCGAATTGGCGCCAATAGTCTTTGTTAGCCAACCCAACCATGTGGGCTCGAATCTGGGCCGCATGTTTTCCCAAGAATACCTTGCGGTCATCCTCTGACTCCGCAGCCACCGCCTCCTGATAGGCGTCGAATGTTGCCTTGGCATCAACTACGATCTGGCGCTCGCCGGGTAGATGAACGATCAAGTCTGGTCGCAGCCGCCCGGTTTCAGTCGTGACGGAAACCTCCTTGGTGAAATCGCAGTGCTCGGACATCCCAGATAGCTCGACAACTCGTTCAAGCGCAATCTGCCCCCAGGAACCTACGACTTTCGGAGTTCGCAAGGCGGTAACCAGATTGCCGGTTTCTTTCTGTAGCTGTTGTTGAGCAGTTGAGAGACTCTTGACCTGCTCCGTCAGCCCGGAATATGCCTCCTGACGATTTTTCTCTATACTCCGCACGTGCTCTTCGAACTGCTTAAGGGACTCCGACAGGGGTTTCACGAGACCCTGAATGGCCTCCTGCCTCTGACCGAGATCACCCTTTGCTTCGGTCAAAACCTTCTCGAAAGTCTCCTTGGCGAGCTTCAGGAATGAAGAAGTAGTATTGTCGAGAGTGTCGCCAGCCAATGACTTGAAAGTCTCAGTGAGTTTTGACTTGGCTTCTTCCAGCAGTTTGCGTTCTTCTTTTAGCCGTTCCTGCGTCTCAGTTAGCTGGGTCTCGGCCTTAACTTTGGCATTCTGTTCAGATTCCAGTCTTCCCCTGAGCTTCTCAAAATCTTCCCCAGCCTTTTGTAGCTGCGTTCTTAGTTCAGAGATAGTGCTTTCAAGACCGGCCGCCTTACCTTCCGCAGAGCTTGCTCTGTTCTGAGCAATGAGCCAGGCAACCACACCGCCAACGATTAAGCCACAGAGTATGTACAGAAATGCCATCATCCGACCGTCTTTCTCTGTCTAAACACTTGCTGAAAGTCACTGCGGTCATTGAGCCGAACTAGAACCGGATCCTTGCATGATGAGGCTCGACCGAAAACCACGGCGTGTCGATCTTCCAGATTCGAGAGCACACCTGCATAATCGTCACCGATGTAATTGCTGAGAAACTCCACACCGGTGGCATCGAACACTCTCAGTGCAAATACTGTATTGCACTGATTCAGAATGCTCTTGGTTACGTTCGCTGTACGCTGCGTAATCATCATGCATCCGAGCCCAAATTTCCTGCCCTGCAGGATGGCCTTCGCGGTACCGTTTGTAGCGGTCTTGTCACCTTCTGTCGAAGCGGCGCTCCACTCCGGGACAAGCGAGTGTGCTTCTTCGTAGACCAAACAGCACCTTGCCGTATCTGACATTCCTTGATCTTGAAGAACTTCTAACACTACTTCCGAAATAATTCTTGTAATTTCGCACGGTGTAAGTGAGGCCATTGAAGCCTTATCCTGATATGGCTTGGAATCTTGGCGCCACACCTCAAACTTGGTCGGATTATAGATCCTTAAGAGATCCTTGTTGTCAGCCGAAAGAAATGAGGTTATGTGCTCTTTGAATTTGGCGCGAAACTCATTGACACTCCCACCTTCCTCCACGTTCTTCTCACAATTGGTCTTTCCTTTGACTCCGATTGTCGTCAGCTCTTCGATTCCTGTATCAGCATTTTCTTTATCATAGAACTGAGCCAGTTGAACCGCATATTGATTGGTTAGATCGAGACAGATCACTTTGATACTTGCGTCTAGCATTCTCTCCACAAGTTCCAAAGCCAGAAAAGTTTTCCCAACACCCAATATCCCCAAAATCGCAGTATTGTGTGTTACCAGGGAATGAACATCTACTCTCACCTCAAAACTCGATCCAGGGAAATGCCCAATCGCCTCTTTGGCTGAGGGAAACGCTCCCAAATCCTCTACTAAGTGAACTGGGGCATTCGGCTTTGGCAACCATGGCACTGTATCGAAGCGCTGCTTCTCGCTATTCCAAACTCCGATCTTTTTTGCCTGTGCGCGAACAAATCCTCTAGTGTTTTTCATCTGCAGAATTTCTTCCTTGGTGATTCCATCAATCACCTGGTAGAGAACCGACTGCTTGCCAACCTCTACCCTTAGGAGGCTACCTTGACGCACATCCAGGTCGAACCTCAGCATCTCAACGTTCAGGCCGGACACAGTAGTGTCCGTCGTCACTATGCCTAGAAGCTGCGTTATTACATTTTTTGTGGCCTCCATAACTTGGGGCTCAACGCTGGAGGTCGGAATACGATAAACTGCATTATCCCGCGGTATCTCCGGCGGTTGGCAATCGTTCAAGGACAGTCGTAGTGCTCTCAGCCAACATCCTTCTGAGTATCCGATGTGGTCTAGCGCAACGGAATATGAAGGGGTTCCGTCATCGAATAGAGCGATCAGTAACTCCCCAAAAGCAGCTCGCTCTGTTCCGTCTTCTCTGATAAGAACTACGTTCGGGTACTCATGACCAACTACTGTACCATACCTGCTGATTGCTTTAGGTGTCGACCAGAGTCGGGCTATCCGGTCTGCCATCCCAATCATCGTTTCCAGTGGTTGTAATCCGACGAAGATAGCCCAAGCTGATCCTATGACAAGATACTCAAGGGGGTTTGCCCTGTGGTATACAACCAAGGCGAACAGGAAGACGACGGAAAACACTGCCTTAGGATTTCCAATCGTATCGGAAACGACATAGAGAGTTTGGGAGAATCTATGCCAGAATGTAGATTTCAGGCTTTTTGTGACTATGGACAGAATGCTAGAGATCAGAATTGTGATCTCGTAAACCAACGCAATACCGCAAAGGAATCGGTCGAAACCGTCGAGGCCACTGTCCGCCCAGGCACCAGTGGAAAGAAGAGCAATCATGGCAGCTACCGCGAATGCGATTGCATCTGCCGGCTTTGTAAAGAATGGAGATACAATGAGATTGCCGAGCAGTAGCGCTGCCAATGCCGAATAGAACCACAGGCCACGTTCGGAGGTTGGGGGCATCCATGACCCGAGAGCAATTTTGGAAGCCACCAACAGACCAAAAATGTAGATTACCAATATGATTAGCCGTTTGGGCTGTGAGACTGTTCTAGTTGCGGTGCTTGTCACCGATCCCCTCCCTTAGTCGAATTGACTTCCAATTCCTGACTTGAAAGACAGTAGTGAGCGACTTTTCTAACTTCCTGCCAGTCAAACCTTGCGGGATCCTTGATCGGCTCCCGCAACTGTGGCTCAGTCGCACAATTCGTCACTACGTAGAGCCAGAAGCAATCACGTCGATCTTCTGCCACACGACGCTCATTTGGCGTCAGAAATATTGTTCCGGTTGGATTTGCCAAGCCTTTGACCTCGATCAAGCGTAGCTCACCAGAACTCACATCAAGACTGGTAACATCATAGCCGAGGTTTTTCTCATGAACGTCGAATACCTGTCGACCCTGGTCGGACTCGTAATCCATTACCACCCGCATGGCGGTTGCCTCTGTCTCTGGATTCGGCCGTAGATTGCGAACTTCCGGAGCTTCTCGCTCGGGGTGCGGCAGTACTCGAGCGCTTGCAATCCGCTCAACAGATTGCAGTGACAGCGACTGTTGCTGCTGCAATTCGATACGCCTACGTTCGCGCCGGTTGAGCAATTCCGCATGCCTGGCCTCAGCCTGGGCTAGACGGCCTTCGGCCCCGGTTCGCTTGGCGTCGACGTCTGCGGCGGCTCTGCCGATTTCCTGGTCCGCGCGCTGTAAGAGCTCCGTCAATGAGAGTTCAACATGATGTGCAATTCGTTCAACTTCCTCCAATCGTTCGCGGCGAATCTCTTCAAGGAATGGTTTGAGGGCCGCTTCGGTGAGCCAGCCATCTGGCCCTTCTGTGGAGGTAAAATCACTTGTCTCGACTTCCGATGCCGCTGGAATGAAGTTGCCCAAAATGCTTGGTTCCTGAAGACGGGGCTGGGAGTCACTACCGTATTCGATCGCGAATAGGCGTTCATGTATGGTCTGACCTAAGCCATCGACCACTCGAGCGCGATAGAAGTCTATCTGCACTGGCTCATCGTGCTGAAGAGAGTAGAAGGTCGCTCCACTTCTGAAGACACTAAGGGCCTTCTCATACGTGTGTCGTCGAACGGACTCAAACAATGGATGCCCCGGTGTTACCCACTCCAGATTGTGTTTCTCGGCAACTTCCCGATCAGTTGAACATCGTGGATACCTGTTGGCAAGCTCCGGTAACTTCCATGTGGAGTCGCGCTCGTAATTCCGTAGTACGATGGGTGTTCGAGCCGGCTCGAAGGTGTGTGGAAGGCTGGGAATCATCTTGAGATTGAATGGAACCAAGGCTGCCGCTTCAGACAAGAATCTAGCAATTGTCTCCGGAACCACACGTTTTTCTTGTGCTTTGGCCCTTCTTTCAATCAACATTTCCAGATTCAATTTCTTGGAAGCGAGACCCTCCAGAGCATTCTGGCATATTGCCCTGAATCGTCTCTCATCGACATTACCCAAAAGTCGTTCTTCAAGATCGGCGTCGCCTAAAGAACCCGAGTAGTAATCCCGAAGAACTCGTTCCACATGAGCTGAAGGGAGCACCTCTCCAACTACATTGAATACCGCATCATCATCAAGCGCGTCACGAATCTCCTGGAGCTTTTCCAAGAGCCTTTGAAGGACATGCCCTTCGATTGTGTTAGTGGCAACGAAGTTAAAGATCAGACAGTCTTTTCGTTGGCCGTATCTGTGGATTCGACCCATTCGTTGTTCAAGGCGGTTTGGATTCCACGGAATGTCATAGTTGAACATTATGTTGCAGACTTGTAGGTTTATACCCTCACCTGCCGCTTCGGTGGCCACCAGGATTTGGATAGCCCCCTCACGAAACTGCTGTTCCGTATTAAGCCTTGTGCCTACTTCGTCCCGCGAGCCGGGCTTCATTCCGCCATGAATATATCCAACACGAAAACCCCATTCCTTGAGTTGGCCCACCAAGTAGTTCAACGTATCCTTGAATTCGGTAAATATCAGTAGCCGTTTGTCTGGCTTGTTAAAGAATCCCTGGCTGTGGAGAAGCTCTTTGAGCTTGCTGAGCTTCTCCTCGCATCCTGATTCTTCAACCTCCGATGCTCTTACTGCCAATTGCCTCAATTCGGATACTTCTTCCATGACCTGCTCTGAATTGGAGGCCAAAGTGATCGCTTCAAGCATCTCCTCCAGGCGCTCGCGCTGGCTCTCTTCCATCTCTTCGATCTCTTCGGGATCAGGTAGGTCGGGTGGGGCCATGTCTGCGAGTTCTTGAGCACGTTTCAAGCCCTCTTCCAGCCTACGGGCGCGATTCTCCAAGGAATGCCTCATCGCGTACGTGCTTGATGCGAGTCGTCTCTGATAGAGCGCCATTAAGAAACCAACAGCCCGGGCCCGTGGATCATCCCCTTGGTTGGCAGCCTTTGAGCTTTGCTGTTTAACGAACCTGGTTATATCTCGGTACAGTTCGAATTCCGGGCCGTCTATTTGAAAAGCTGCGGTATGAGGAATTCTTTTCGTGAAAATCTTCTCAGCTACCCATGAACCATCGCTGCGCCTTTCCGGAAAATAGACCATGGCCTCTTTGGTTCGACGGAGATAGAAAGGTGCTCTTTGCCTGTTCATTGCCTCTCGGATTGACTTAACGTCAGCATAGGCATCGGAGTCAAGCAGTTGAAGGAAAAGGCTAAAATTGACCGGGTCACCTTTATGAGGCGTTGCCGTCAAGAGAAGTATATGATCGGAAGTATCTCGTAGCATTTCGCCGAGACGATAACGCATACTTTTGTGCGATGCGTCGGAGGCGGACATGCGATGAGCTTCATCGATAATGACGAGATCCCAGCGAACCTGTTTGAGCCCCGGAAGAATCTCTTTTCTCTTGGCCAAGTCCAATGATGTGATAATGGTCTTCTGCTCAAGCCACTGATTCACTCCAAACTGATCCCGAATGTCATAGCCCTTGAGAACAAAGAACTTCTCGTCGAACTTCTCTTTGAGCTCCCTCTGCCACTGGAAAGAGAGATTGGCCGGACAAACTATGAGCACCCTTTCGGCGAGTCCGCGCAGCTTCAATTCGCGAATCAGGAGACCAGCCATTATGGTTTTGCCAGCACCGGCATCATCAGCAAGCAGAAATCTTACTCGGGCGAGCTTAAGCAGAAAATCGTAAACTGCTTCAAGTTGGTGGGGCAGCGGGTCAACACGTGATATTGATAAACCAAAGTAGGGGTCAAACTCGTATGCTATCCCCAGTGAGTAAGCTTGAATTCCCAGCCTGAGAACGGCTCCATCACCAGCGAATGTTAACTCCGGTTCGAGAACGGACAGACTATCGAAATCGGCGGAGGTCAAGGTCACTTTGCGGAAGCGCTCGGACCGAATGCCCACCAAACCGAGCACCCATGTACCATCGCCGCTGGGCTGGACGATTTCTACGCGCATCGGTTCATTGAACAATGAACCCCTTACTATTTGACCAACTTTCACTTCTTTAAGCACTCTCGCTCCAAACGCTCCATGAACTCAAAGACTTTTTCAAGGCTTGCGGCCTTGATCATTTGCCTTGCCATCGCGAACCCAATTGTCGACCTCATCTCTCTGGAACTTCCAAAGGCGACCTATTCGATGAGCGGGCATATCCTTCTCAGAAATCCATTTGTAGATGGTGTCTCTTTTCACCCCGAGGTAAACGGCAATCTCATCCACAGAAAGCCACCGGTCTTCCATTATCTTCTCCGTTTTGTCAGGCAGAATGCACTCTCCCCCGGGATACTAGCAGATTATCCATAAAGCAATTCGGACGTCCCAGTGGCATTCATTGCCATAAACCGGGTTTAATTGGCATAAAATGCACTCAAAAGATATGAATGTCAAGCGCTTTGGATGATCCCTCTGAAATAAAAAGGGGCCTGAGAATTGATCTCAAGCCCTCTTGGGGGTGTTCTCATTCAACTTGTCGCATTTGATTGACAATTGAAAGAGGAACGGTGGCCTGAATCGGATTCAGGGCCGGAAATGAACTAATTGACGCTTTTCAGCAGTGCCCCGGCTCGCCGCTCGAGGTTCACCCGGGCGTCGGTGTGGGGCAGCTGACGGGCGTATGCAGTGAGTCCCTGCACCATGCCCCAGAGTGTGGAGACGTCGTCACCTTCATTTCGACCAGTTCGCCATCCCGCGATGATCTCTGATCCGGTGAACGGCCTCTCCTTGAACCACTCGGTGACCTTTTCAAGGCCATCGCCGACCTTCAGCCGTGCGGCCTGGTCGACTCCGCGAGTGATTGCCTCGGTAGCCGTGCGATTCTCCACGAATCGGTTCAGGGCTGGCAGGGCATCAGACCGAAAGCGGTCTATTGCCTTTGACCGATGGACAATCTTCAGTTCCTGGACCTGTTCGGCACCCCACACGATGTGGTTACGACAGACATAGTTGTACAGGAACGTGGTAAGACCGAATGTGCAAGATCCCGTTTCCGAGTTCCAGCAGAAGAAACCGCGACCGAGCTTGGCATTGCCAACCTCGATAGGGTTTTCATCGTTGACGAAGAACGCGAACATATCCCGATCAGAGGCATAGAGGCCCGCATTCTCAGAGCTGCCGTTGTTTCGGGCGGGCGGAACTCGCCAACCCGTCCCTTCAACGGCGTCTTTCAGCGAGGCCACTACGTCTGCATCCCAGATGCGCCCGTATTTCGGTCCAGTGAATGCCGATACAACTCGATCTCCGGTGCCGTTCCGAAAGAGCAGCTTCGCCTGAGTTTCTCGCTTGCTAAGGCTGTGCCTGAGACACTCGATTACTGTCTCCGGCGGTAACGTACGAAGGTATTTCGCCGGTGCACCAGCGGCTGTGCAAAGCTGATTGAAGGACCAATTGGTCAGAATTGCTGGTTCTTCGGAGCCGTTCAGTGCTATACCCGAATGGCCAGTGACATCAAGATGGACATCCGGAAGTCCGCGGACCTTCTCTTCGGATGCGTCTTTAAGACGCTGAGTAAAGACCTGCAGACTATCCAGATCGTGGAACCTCTCGTCAGGTGGTCGAATGCACCACTGACGATGAGCATCGTATAGATTCGAAGACATCATTTCCTCCGTGCTTGAGTTTCAGTTTGGGATTTCTGTTGGAAGAAAGGCGAGCTTGCAAATACTAGCCCGCTCATCCACGCCAACGTCGGCAAGGCTCAGCGAACTCGCAGTTGCCGCATTGCCAACCGTATTTGGGGTGATAGCAGCCACTACTTATTGATCTGCAAACCGACTTGGCAAGGTGAAAGAACCGGACCATATCTGACTTGTCCCGATAAACCTCGACTGACTGCAAACGCGGATTCTTGGTCTTCGTGACAACGTCAATGCGAAGGTTCGGCTCGCGGTCATAGAGAATGCGATAAGCATACCCATAAGCCGTGAGTTGCAGGTGATTCAGGATTGTCAGGTTGTCGTAGGCCCGGGCCGCTGTCTTCGTTTCGACAACGGTGTCCTCGGCTTCGAGAAGATCGAAGTAGCCATCAAGTGGCAATCCCAGATCTTCACCGGTTTCGAGGTCAACAAGCGGCACACGAAACGGAACCTCCGTGTCGTGAACCGGCTTGCCGCGAAAGCCCTTGACATAGGTGCTGGCGAGCTTCCCTCCGACTTGTATTGTATCATCAAGGGATTCGCCGTTCTTGTACTGCAGTTTCTCCTCAGCCTGCGCTCGTAGGTCGGCTGCCAGAATCCTGGCGACATCCTCAGCACTCGGAGACGAACCGTTCGTCCTGTGTTTGTGCCACCATTCAACCGCCGCGTGAAAAGCGGTGCCAAGCGCCAATTCAATAGGTTTGAACGGGCGTGGCAGCTTGTCCACATATACGAAGCGGTATTTGAGCGGACACATCAGGTAGAGGTTGATCTGCGATACTGAGACATGATCTGTTGGATGACCGTTCCGATTGGTGTTCAAAACGGTACCTCCTCGGCCGGCTTGGCCGCGTTGACCATCTCGTCGATCAGGATGCTCGCTTTGCCCTTGGTGATCTGCTCCAACGACTCGACACCGGCTTTCTCAAGCAGGTATTTGTGAGCGTCATCGCCTTCGATCTGGCGTTCTGCCAGAAGTCGGAACAGATACCGGCGCTGAGCATCGGTCATGGGAGAATCGGAGCTGCTTGATTGCTCTGACTCGGCCTGTGGCCTTGATCTACTCCTCACGCCGGGAATCCTGTTGTTCCCGTGATTGGGCTGCGGTTCAGTCGAACCACCGCCATTGGTCGGTCGGCCGTTGCCCTCCAGAGCCAATTCCTCAATAGAAACGACACCGATGTTCACGGCGTCACGGAGTGCCCTCGCTTTCGCGCGGGTTTCAGCCATCCGGATGATGTGAGGAGTGATCCTCGATGCGACATTATCCGGGCTGGCATCGCCGTGACCCTTGTAGATTCCGCTTCCGGTCTCCACAATGGCCAGGAAGACGGCGGTGTGACCGTTCGCTTCCTCGGGGAGCTGCACCAACGCGGTTTCGATCTTCTTGAGGCCCTGGTCGTGAGCCAGGCTCAACAAGCCCGCATAGGTTACAACATCCTCGGTCGCAATTACTCGACCCTGACGATCCTTGATTTCAATCGTCTTCACCAGACTGCCATTTCCAGACATACTGTCCTCCTAAGGTTTGGGGTGATTGTGAAAAGGACTGTTTTTGTGTTATCAGTCTGGACCTTAGCAGGCCTGTGAGGACCGTCAATTGCCGGAGCCGGCAACCAATGGGGTATCGACTAGTGTCGGAGTATCTGGTAAGGTGTCGCGATATGAAGGATCAAGAGATTACCATTTTGGGCGAGACAAACTACCGCAATCAGCGGAAACGGTTTGGGATCAAGGATTATGACCGACAACGCCATGTTTACGTCGTCGGACAGACTGGAATGGGCAAATCTACGCTCTTGCTAAACATGCTGGTTCAGGAGATACAGCGTGGTAAGGGCGTAGCCCTGATAGACCCGCACGGCGACTTGGCTGAGCAGCTGTTAGATCATATCCCCCAGAGACGAATGACCGATGTCATCTACATCAACCCGGCTGACACTGAATATCCGGTAGGGATAAACCTGCTGGACAGCGAGAAGTCTGCCGGACGCCATTTGATCGCCTCTCATCTGGTTGACATTTTCAAGAAGATCTGGTCTGAATCCTGGGGACCACGACTGGAATACATCCTCAGAAACACGATTCTCGCGCTCCTTGAGTGCGGTGGACACACGCTTCTATCGATTCCGAGATTGCTTATAGATCCCGAATTCAGGGCGGTTGTGTTAAGCCGGGTGCAAGACCCGGTTGTCCGCACCTTCTGGCAGGTGGAGTATGAGCTGTATCCGAAGGTTTTTCGGACTGAAACAATATCCCCGATCCAGAACAAGGTAGGTCAGTTCCTATCGGTGCCAGTGATGCGGAATATCCTCGGACAAGCCCAAAACAAAGTTGATTTCCGCTCAACAATGGATTCTGGCAGGATTTTGATCGTAAACCTGGCCAAAGGACGGCTTGGAGAGGACAACACCGGCCTTTTGGGGTCGCTGATCGTCTCGAAGCTATTCTTGACAGCCATGTCTCGGTCGGATACGCCACAAAGCCAGCGAAAGCCATATACTGTGTACATTGACGAATTTCAGAGTTTCGCATCAGACAACTTCGCCCACACGCTATCTGAAATGCGCAAATTTGGCCTTCATTTGGTCTTGGCGCACCAATACCTCGCCCAACTGCCTTTGCAGCTCAAATCAGCCGTATTCGGAAACGTCGGGACAACTATATCATTTCGAATCGGCGCTGAGGACGGAGAATACCTGGAACGCGAATATTGGCCCACTTTCAGGGCCTCAGATCTGCAATCGCTATCCGCATACGATATCTACGTCAAGCTCTCGATCGATGGAAAAACGACTGATGCCTTTAGCGCCATGACATTGCCGGAACCGGTAATCAGAGTGAGTCACAGAGATGCCATAGTTCAGCTAACGCGCATACGCTACGGGGAGGAAAAGTTGATTGTTGAACGCCAAATTGAGTCATGGATGGCAGATCCCGTTGAGACCATCTCTGAGAGGTCAAGATTATCTTAAGTCTGGTTGATTTCAGAGGCTCTTTATTGAGTTAGGTGGTAGGCTTGTTTGGCCAACCTGAGCCGAAATTCAGTGGTTAGTATGGTGCTTATTATGGGGTTGGAGATGGTATGTTCGGCTGGCGGGGCAACGAACCATACAGATTACTTGGATTCCTCGATCAGCTGACGCAGATAAGTGAACCATTGTGAACGAGTTTTCCCGTCAAGCAACCGTTCTTTAGCTACTCTACCAGACGTAGACGGCACGACAAATACTCGCATGCCCCTCAGACTGTCCTGTTCTCCATAATTGCTCTCACGCCCGCTGAAGGCTTGAAACGCAGTCTTACCATTGAAGCAAATCCAGTTTGGTTTGTATTGCGCCAACTTAGACTTCAGCACTTCTGCACCAGAGGTTAATGAATCACGTTCTAAAGTTCGATCGTCGCTGCTGGCCTTTCCCTTTACGATATCTGAAAGGCCGATACCAAACTCCAAGAGGTGCTTGTCTTCATGAGGGCTCAGTAGCCGAGGCGTGAACTTCGAAGCAAAGAGTTCACGATAGAAGGCGTTGCCTCTATTGGCGTAGTAATGTTGCTTTCTGGCAGACACGTTTCCCACTGAGGTACCAACGAATACTACATCGAGATTCTCGCGCAGAATATCGCAGATCACCTCGTGCGATAGATCAGACTGCAGATACAAATAAACAAGAAGTTCCTCTTGGCTGAACAACCGTTCGATTATCCTCTTTACATCCTCCCAATTGAGCCCACCTAATCCACATCCAATCTGTGGCATTGCTACGCTTTGAATTCCCCAATCTCTGTATGAGCGCTTCAGATGCTGCAATCCAGCTTCTATCCACTTCAATTGCGATTTTCCCCTCCAGTGCTTCTTCGTCGGAAAAAGGATCACGGCGGGTCTAGCGCTACCAAAAAAGTCTGGTTGGTCAGACGTAGGCACAAGCATCAATTCACCAGGAGTAAGTGATTCCCGTGCGCAGGCTTCCTCATAGGGAGGCACACATTCAGGGAAGCGATCCTTAAACTGCTTTGCCAGGCCCTTGCCCATTGTTCCAACACAGTTGACGGGATTGACAAGGGCATCTGCTGTGCTATCGAAAATGTCCTTCTGTTCCATGTATTTAATCATATGACGACTATATCCATTCTACCACATGTAATAGCTCTTGTCTATCACAATAGAATCAACCAGCGTTTTGGATTCTGCCCTCTGCCCAAGAGTATTGAAAATGCAATCGGCTAGGTTGCTCCTGCTTGCCTCATTGTAGACTGCAATTCCGGCAAAGTACTCAATAGGCACACAACGAGGCACAAGTACTTCCGCGGACTTGCAACGTTTCCATTCCCAATCATAGCATTGTGGGTATTCGTTGGGACTTGCTATAGTATTCCAATCGACCTCGGATAAACCAGAGGGAGCGGAAAAGAACCTGGTTGCGTTGGCAGCCGCATTACCATTTGCAATCAACATTCCAGGTGCTTGCAATGCCTTGATAGGGTCTATGAGCAAGAAGACCAAATCTTCGTTTCGTACAATGGCGTATCTCCCCTTTGTAGGAGCTGAAGTCGTAATCACGTATTGCATTGGCGTGTGCTTCGCTATGAACATTGGTACGAAATCGTGAATATCCAACTGCTTCAGGTTACCGTCGACTATGCAGTTGGACCACCCTCGCCTTCTCTGAATCTTAGGATCAGCAATAGAGGTGTGCGACACACTTCTTGTCTGGACGGCATTGTAGCTCAGTAGTCCCTCTTTGAGGATACTCGGGATATTATTGGTATGAGTCATATACATTAAATGACCCATACCGTATTGAGAACATAGCTCTCTAAGTTCCTCACAATTCATCTCTTCTATCCTAGAGCGGGGTCAGTTTTTTACGTGCTTGAAAAATAGCTGGATTCTTGAGAAATCGCAAGCTATATTTATAACAGAACACTGAAGTCAAGGACGATGCTTATGCCGAGAGAGAAAACGACCCATACGAAACCGAAGATGATTCACATTCGACTG
>CAZTBP010000034.1:0-31636 GCA_964612145.1 uncultured Ignavibacteriales bacterium
GCAAGAGGACATTTCTACATTGCTACTACAGGACAGTATCACTTTGCGGTAACAGCGTGGTTGGTTGACTTGCGGGGTGCTGGAATAAGAAAAGCCCGCCTGAAGGCGGGCTTTTCAGTTATCGGATCAAAAGCGGTCTGGCCTAGCGCTTACGACCTTTCTTTTTGGTCGTTTTGCGTTTTGGCGCTTTCTTGCGAGCCGTTTTCTTCTTCGTCGTGGTTTTCCGACGAGTGGTTTTCTTCTTGGTCGCTTTCTTGCGCGTCGTTTTCTTCTTCTTGGCTGCTTTCTTGCGGGTAGCTTTCTTACGCGTAGCTTTCCGCTTGGTGGCAGCCTTCTTGGCCGATTTGCGCTTGGCCGAGGCTGGCTTCTTCAGACCCAGGGTCCGAATCTTCGCCTTCACCGAAGCGAGCGAACGACGGAGAGACTTGGCAATCTCAGCGGCCGTTTTGGATTTGTACATTGACTTCAGCTGACGAATCTCAGCTGCGGTCCAGGCCTTCGCTCCCGCGCGGACGGAACGCTTCTTCCTGGTGGTCTTTTTCTTTTTCGTTGCTTTCTTCGCTTTGCGCATGTGGACTGACTCCTGTTAAGGGGTTTGAGAACTCTTTGGTTATCCTTCAGTTCCTTCTTCTATTTGTGGTCAATGGTACGCATCCTGCGTACGCACACAAGAAGTACGCATTAAAAATCAGTGTCAATGAAAAAAACGCAAAAAGATGCAAAGGTTTCAGAACAGGGACCGTCACCAGAGAGACGGCTGATGGCCGGATTTTGGGACCGATCGCGGAGGAATCAATCGCTGATAGTACTGCGTGAGAAAGTTTGTTTCAGGAATGGTCAGTCTGGAGGTGCTTCAAAGCCGAGGCGGCGGCACGTTGTTCAGCCTCTTTTTTGGAATGGCCGGAACCGACCCCGATCCGTTTGCCGGCGAGGGATACTTCGACACTGAACACTTTTTCGTGGTCGGGTCCCTCCTCGGAGATCACTTCGTACTGCGGCATCGCATCGCCCCTGCTCTGGACATATTCCAGCAGGTCTCCTTTGAAGTTTTGCCGGTTGGCGTCGGCGGCGATCTCCGGTTCGCGGATATAGATCAATCGTATTGTGACATCGCGGGCAGATTCGAATCCACCGTCGAGAAATACGGCGCCGATGATCGACTCCATCGCATCCGAGACAATCGAGGGGCGGTCCCGTCCGCCGGACCGATCCTCCTCCGGGGCGAGCAGGAGATGTTGATTGAGGCTGGTGGCAATGCCGATTTCGGCGAGGGTGGCCTCGCTGACCAGAAGTGCCTTTTTCTTGGTCAGCTCACCCTCGCGGAGTTCGGGATTGTCCGCATAGAGCTGTTCGGCAATGACGAGCCCCAGAACGGAGTCGCCGAGGAATTCCAAACGTTCGTTGGAATGCTGATACTGGTCGATGGCGTGGGCGTAAGAACGGTGGGTCAGGGCCAGACAGAGAAGATCGGTATCGCGAAAGTGATAGCCGATTGTCCGCTGGACCTGCTCGAGATCCACCTTTTGCCCCCCTTCCGCTGTTGATGCAAACTGAGTCTTGAACCAGTCCCACACACTCATTTATTGTGCGCCGTTATGTTTCCCCACTACGATGGAAACGTTGTGCCCGCCGAATCCGAAGGAATTGGAGAGCGCGAAGTTGATCTCATGTGATCGCTTGCCCTCGGAGACATAATCCAGGTCGCATTCCGGATCCGGGTTTTCCAGGTTAATGGTCGGATGCACAACACTGTCTTGGATTGATTTGAGCGTTGCCACAATTTCGATTGCACCGGCCGCCCCCAGCAGGTGCCCGGTCATGGACTTGGTCGAGTTGCACGGAATCTGCCTTGCCCGTTCGCCCAGAACCTCCTTAATGGCCCGGGTTTCGGCAGTGTCGCCCAAGATTGTGGCGGTACCGTGCGTGTTCACGTAGTCGATTTTTTCGGGCTTTTTGCCGGCGTCCCGCAACGCCATGATCATGGCTCGCTTAGCGCCGATGCCTTCCGGATGCGGCGCAGTCATGTGGTACGCGTCGCCGCTCATTCCGGCCCCGAGTATCTCCCCGTAGATTCGGGCGCCGCGGGCGGTGGCGTGCTCAAGTGATTCCATCACCAGAATCGCCGCCCCTTCACCCATCACAAAGCCGTCGCGCTCGGCGTCAAAGGGCCGCGAGGCTCGGGCCGGTTCGTCGTTGCGGGTGGACAGGGCTTTGGCCTGACAGAATCCGGCCAGCGACGTCGGCGTGATGGTCGCTTCCGAGCCTCCGGCGATCATAACGTCGGCTTCATCCCGCTGGATAATGTGCAGCGAGTCCAGGATGGCGTGAGCCGAGGACGCGCAGGCCGACACGGTGGCGTAGTTCGGTCCGCGGAAGCCAAACCGAATGGACACCAGGCCGGCGCACATGTCAATGATCATCATCGGGATAAAAAACGGCGATACTTTGCCGGGGCCGGACTTCTCCAGCAGGGAATGTTGTTTCTCGAATGTGGAGATGCCGCCGATTCCGGATCCGATTACGACACCGGCCCGATCCGGATCGACCGCCTTGCAGTCCAATCCGGCGTCGGCCAAGGCGCGCTCGGAGGCGTAGATGGCATACTGCTCACCGAGGTCCATCCGGCGCATTTCCTTCTTTTCGAGATACTCCGAGGAATCGAAGTCTTTGACTTCGGCCCCGATCGTGGTCGGGTAGTCGGAGGTATCGAACCGAGTCAGCTGACCTACACCCGACTCACCGGCAAGCAGAGACTGCCAGAACTCGTCAAGTGAATTACCGCTTGGAGATACTACCCCCATACCCGTTACAACGACGCGTTTCTTCATATAAAAGTTAAGTTTCTAACCGAGGTTATCGGTTGGAAATCCGTTTTTACGCTTTGGCCGAGTGTTCGGAGATATAGTTGATAGCGTCACCGACAGAGACGATCTTTTCGGCGTCTTCATCGGGAATCTCGATATTGAACTCTTCTTCGAGCGCCATGACCAGTTCGATGGTATCGAGTGAATCGGCGCCAAGGTCGTCGACAAACTTCGCTTTTTCGGTGACCTGGCTGGCTTCGACGCCAAGCTGCTCAACGATGATTTCTTTTACCCTTTCCTCAAACTCTGCGGACATGGTAGCACCTCATAGGTATGATGGTTATTATGTTATGTTCGTTTTCGTGTTACATGGCCATGCCGCCGTCGACGGCGATCACATGGCCGGTAATATAAGCGGCCTCATCCGAGGCCAGAAAAAGCACCGCCGAAGCAACGTCATCCGGCGTTCCGGCCCGCTTGATGGTCGTGCGGTCGAGGAACGCGTTTTTCGCGGCCTCCGGCAGCTGTTTTGTCATTTCCGTTTCAATGTATCCGGGAGCGACCGCGTTGACGGTCACACCACGGGCGCCGAGTTCTTTCGCGGCCGACTTGGTCAGGCCGAGCAACCCGGCTTTGGAGGCCGAGTAATTGGCCTGCCCGGCATTACCAAATAAACCGACCACGGAACTGATATTGACGATACGCCCGGAGCGCTGTTTCATCATGACCTTCGCGGCCGATTTGGTGACAAGAAAAGCGCCCTTCAAATTAATGTCAAGCACCATGTCCCAGTCTTTTTCGTCCATGCGGATCATCAGCGTGTCCCGTGTGATCCCGGCATTGTTGACTACAACATCGACGTGCCCGAATTTTTCGAGGGCTCCGGCGATCAGTTTTTCAACTTCGTCAGCTTTTGTCACGTCGGCTTTAATCCCGACCGCCTCGCCGGGCATTTCTCCGGCGACCTGCTTAACGGCGTCGTCATCGATATCGCTGATCACGATTCTGGCCCCGGCTTTGGCAAACCTCTCGGCAATTGTCCGACCTATGCCACGCGCGGATCCGGTCACTATCACTGTTTTCCCTGTGAAGTCCACGTATCCCTCTCTAGTATTTATTCGGCCCTGACCGATCCAAAGGCGTCGATATCGGCCATGGTATCGAGGTTTATCGAGGTTTCGGGCTTGATGTCACGCTTGGCCAGACCGGCCAGGACTTTACCCGGTCCAACTTCATAGAGCTTTGTAACACCCTGGTCGGCGAGATAGTTCATTGTCTGGGCCCATTTTACCGGCGCCGTAACCTGCTCAACCAGCAGCGAACGGATGGTCTCGCCGTCGGTGACCGGTCGGGCGGTGACATTGGCAATCACCGGTTTGACCGGAGTGCTGATCTCCACGTTTTTGAGATAGGCCTCGAGGCCGTCGCGGGCCGGCTCCATCAGCGGCGAGTGAAACGCTCCGCCGACCTCAAGCCGCATAGCGCGTTTGGCGCCGGCTTCCTTGGCCAGTTCGATAGCCTTTTCAACGGCCGGGACGGACCCGGAAATCGCAATTTGGATAGCGGAGTTGTAATTGGCCGGAATCACGATACCCTCCGGAGAGGCGTCTTTACAGACCAGCTCGACCGTGGGACCGTCCAGCCCCATCACGGCCGCCATGGTTCCTGGGTTCTTCCGGCACGTTTCCTCCATGAGTGCGGCCCGTCGTACGACAGCTTTGACAGCCTGCTGGTATGTCATCGCACCGGTCACGGCCAGTGCGCCGTATTCACCAAGCGAGTGCCCGGCGGCGAAATCGAATTCGGGGATGCGATCACCCAGGATGGTCAGCACTGCCAGCGAGTGCAGCAGAATAGCCGGTTGTGTGAAGCGGGTTTGGGTGAGCTGCTCCTGTGGGCCTTCGAACGAGAGTTTGGCTATATCAAACTGCATTTCGTCGGCGGCCAGTTCATACAGTGCCCGAACATCGGCCGAGGCCTCGTACAGATCTTTGCCCATTCCGACATACTGTGATGCCTGGCCCGGAAAGAGAATAGCGGATTTACTCATACATTACCACCTTAATAGCGAGGAGCCCCAGATGAGGCCGCCGCCAAACGCGACCATCAGGACGTGATCGCCGGGCTTGATCCGCCCCTGGCGATTGGCCTCGTCCAGTGCCAGCGGTACCGAGGCTGCTGATGTATTGCCGTATTTTTCTATATTGAGAAACACTCTGTCCATTTTAATCTTTAACCGCTTCGCCAGCGCTTCCAGAATGCGAATGTTAGCCTGGTGCGGTATGACCAACGAGACGTCTTCCGGACCAATCCCCGCCTGTTGCATCACTTTCCGGGCGGCGTTGGTCATTTCTCTGACCGCCATTTTGAACACTTCCGATCCGTTCATCCTAATCTTGTCGGTACCGTCGAAAGCGAAGTCAGGCGTGTACGGCTCGGCGCTGCCGCCGACTTTTTGCCACAGCAGTTTGCTGTACTTACCATCGGACCGCAGAAACGTTCCGAGAACGCCGGCGCCGTTGTTATCGGCGGCAACCACTGCCGCGCCGGCCAGTCGCCAAAAAGGACGCAGGTGCTCCGGTCACTGAAGTCAACGATGCCGCTCAGCTTTTCTGACCCTATCACCAGTGCCTTCTTGTACTGACGGTTTTCAAGAAAGGCAGAGGCCACGGTCAGGCCGCTGATAAATCCGGTACAGGCGGCAACAATGTCAAAGGCGATGACGTCACTCAGGCCGAGTTTCTCCTGGACCAGACAAGCTGTCGACGGTAGACGATAATCGGGTGTGACCGTTCCAACAACAATAAATTCAATTTCATTCGGATCAATTCCGGACATTTCGAGGGCCTGGCGGGCGGCGTGCATCGCCATATCGGACGGGTTGATCGAATCGTCGGCGATGCGGCGCTCACGGATACCGGTCCGGGTAACGATCCGTTCGTCCGACGTATCTAGAATTTTTTCGAATTCAGCGTTGGTCATCCGCCGAGGCGGCACATACGACCCCGTCCCGATTATCCTTGCTCTTACTGGCCCCATTACCGTTTCCAAAATGATTGGTTAACAGTTCTTCGTGGATCCGTTCCTTGATTCCTCGTTTGGCCATCGCATGTGCAGCGATGACCGCATTTTCAATGGCCAGTGAGCTTGAGGAGCCATGACAGATAATAACGGTACCGTCAACGCCCAGAAGCGGCGCACCGCCGGCTTGTGCATAATCAAACTGGCTTTTCATTCGGCGCAAGAACGGCAGCAGGAGCATGGCGCCGACCCGAGAAAAGATATTGGTCTGGACCTGTCGCTGAACCGCTTTGGAAACCATCGGCTGGACTGATTCGGCGAATTTCAGGAGGATATTACCGGTGAATCCGTCGGTCACCGCGACATCGACGGTACCGGAAAGAATGTCCCGGCCCTCAATGTTGCCGACGAAATTGATAGTGGACTTTGCCAGGAGTTTTCGCGCGGAGAAAATCAGCTCATTGCCTTTACTGCGTTCCTCGCCAATAGATATCAGCCCGACTCGGGGCGCCTCGAGGTTGAACATCACATTGGCATAGACTGCGCCCATCACCGCAAACTGCGAGAGGTGCTGAGGCTTGCAATCAACGTTGGCGCCGACATCGAGCACAACCAGCGGTCGTCCGGTCGAGGTGGGAAAAACGGAGGTGATTGCCGGGCGCTGGACCCTTTCGATTCGGCCCAGTGTCAACAGCGATGTGGCCATGACCGCCCCGGTGTTGCCTGGCGAGACAAAGGCCTGGGCCCGGCCGCTTCGCATCTCTTTCATTCCGATCGCAATCGAGCTGTCGCGCATACGAACCCCTTCGGTGGCCGATATCGTCATCGGTACCTCAGTTTCGGCATGAATGAAATCGACATTATCGGGCACGTTCTGCATTTCAGACAGCAGGGGTTCAATATTATCCTGCCGTCCGACCAGTACAACTTTAAGGGAATGTCCGACTTTGCGCGCCGCATCCAGCCCGCCGTTGAGGATAACCTCCGGACCGTGATCGGCGCCCATTACGTCAAGCAGCACCGTGTATTGTTGTTCGGTCGCCATTGGCTCCGTTTTTACAAGTCCCTTTGATTTGTGAATCGAGTCACAGAGGAGAGTAGTTTACCCCTCTGTCGTCTTAATAATCTGCCGTCCCTTGTAGTAGCCGCAACTGGTGCATACGTGGTGCGGGAGCCGCGGCTGGTGGCAGTGTGGACACTCGATTACGTTCGGCGCCTGGAGTTTCCAGTTGGTGCGGCGCTTGCGGCCGCGGGCACGCGAATGTCTCCGTTTCGGAAGTGGCATCGCTCGTTCCTTTAGTTCTATTCGTTCCCGGTTATTTTTTCAGATCTTTGAGCTTTTCCCAGCGGGGGTCGGTGTCGTCGAAAGTGCAATCGCACTCTTCTTTATTACGATCAACCCGGCACTTGGGGCACAGCCCTTTACAGTCTTCAGCACACACCGGAATCATTGGCATGGCCAGGATAATGGCCTGGCGCACCTGCTCGGTGAGATCCGCCGCCATCGAGTCGCCCCGGTAGAAGACGTAATCTTCGTCGTCGTCGGCTTCCTGCCGCTGTTCGGCAAACGTCGCCTCGGAGCAGACGATGAAATCTGACCGCGCCTTGAGTTTACAGTCAAAGTGCTTCAGGCAGCGGGCGCATTCCAGTGTCACATCGGCCGATATTTCAGCCTGGCAGAAGTATTCTTCGCCGGACTGCTGTATGTCGATATCAACGACCGTATGTTTTACGTCAACTAAACCGTCGAACTCAACTTTTATTGTGTCCGGTCCGGCTTCTAACCTCGTCTGGGCGGGAAATGTTTCGAAGTCCCGCAAGAATAATTTCATAGCCTGCAAGTTTACGAAAAAGGGCGGGTAAAGTCAAGGGAGAAAACGGGACCGCAAGCTGTTGTCGTTGGGACTGTTAAGGTAACATTTTGATCGAAAAACGGGTGATTCGCCGGTGCGAACCACCCGAAATCTCCCCTATCTTTTGGCCTGAATCGGCGACGTGTCCGTCAGTGCGTCTGCTCGTATACCTTAATCCGGTTTCGAGCCCGCTCGACGGCGTCCCATATTTCGCTGAGATCACCGCTGTGGCCTTCACGGGCCTGCATCAGGCGTTCTCTTTCGCGCTTAAGCGTCTCACGCGCCCGTTCAACATCGATCTCCTCGGCCCACTCGACAGCATCGGCCAGCAGTGTGGCGACGTTGTTGGACACCTCGAGGAAGCCGCCGGAGACTGCCATGGTCCGGACCTGCTCATCGGCGTCGCGGAATTCGATCTTGCCCGGTTTCAGAGCCGTGATCAGCGGAGCATGATTGGACAGGACACCGAGGTATCCCTCGGTGCCGGGAACCACCAGCGACTTTATCTGGGCCTCGTAAAAGACTTTTTCAGGCGTTACTATTGACAGCGTAAACATAGACGGTCACTTATCCTTTGGATTTCTCGTAGCGTTCGAGAACCTCTTCGATTCCACCGGCCATGTAGAACATTTGTTCGCCGATATGATCCAGTTCACCGTTGATGATCATCCTGAAGCCCTTGATGGTATCTTCAACCTTCACATACTTACCTTCTTTACCGGTGAAGGCCTCGGCGACAAAGAACGGCTGGGAGAGGAAGCGTTGGATCTTACGCGCCCGCTGCACGGTCAGTTTGTCTTCCTCGGAGAGTTCGTCGATACCGAGAATGGCGATGATATCCTGGAGGTCTTTGTAACGCTGGAGGATTTTCTGAACGCTTCGGGCGATTGCGTAGTGTTCCTCACCGACAATCTTCGGATCGAGAATGCGCGACGTTGAATCCAGCGGATCCACTGCCGGGTACAGTCCCAGTTCTGCGATCTGACGCGACAACACGGTCGTCGCGTCCAGGTGAGCGAACGTGGTAGCCGGGGCCGGGTCGGTCAGGTCGTCGGCGGGCACGTAAATCGCCTGCACCGAGGTAATCGAACCGGCGCGAGTCGAGGTAATACGTTCCTGCAAGGCGCCCATTTCCGTACCCAGTGTCGGCTGGTAACCGACGGCCGAGGGCATGCGGCCCAAGAGCGCGGACACCTCGGAACCGGCCTGGACGAACCGGAAGATATTGTCGATAAACAGCAGCACGTCCTGGCCTTCTTCATCACGGAAGTATTCGGCCATAGTCAGGCCGGACAGGGCCACCCGAAGACGCGCGCCCGGCGGCTCGTTCATCTGGCCGAACACCATCGCCGTACGATTGATAACGCCGGACTCGGTCATTTCCAGCCAGAGGTCGTTTCCTTCACGGGTCCGTTCGCCGACGCCGCAGAACACGGAGTAACCGCCGTGCTCGGTAGCGATGTTATGAATCAGTTCCTGGATGATAACGGTCTTGCCCACGCCGGCGCCACCGAACATACCGACTTTGCCGCCTTTTACATACGGTTCGAGGAGGTCGATAACCTTGATACCGGTTTCGAACATCTCTGCCTTGGTCGCCTGGTCTTCAAATGCCGGGGCGGGCCGGTGAATCGGGAGGCGCTTATCGGCATTCTGGACGTCGCCTTTCTCATCGATCGGTCGACCCAGCAGGTCGAACACACGACCCAGGACCTGCTCGCCAACCGGAACCGTGATACTGGTACCGGTATCGACAGCTTCCATGCCGCGCACCAGACCGTCGGTCGAAGCCAGCGCCACACAGCGGACAACATTGTCGCCGACATGCATGGAGACCTCGACTGTCAGATTGATGTTCTTCTCTTTGTCGACAATTTTAATAGCGTTCAGAATATCGGGCATTTGGTCCGACCGGAACTCGCAGTCCACGGTCGGTCCGATAACCTGAACGATTTTTCCAACATTTTGAGCCATCAGGTGAACTCCGCGTCTATTACAATATTACATCATTCTATTTACGGGCATCAGCCTTTAAGCGCCTCGGCGCCGCTGACAACCTCGAGCAGTTCTTTGGTGATCTGGGCCTGACGCGCCTTGTTGTAGTCAAGGGTCAGTTGATCGATCATTTCCCCGGCGTTTTTGGTCGCCGCGTTCATGGCGATCATGCGGCTGCCCAGTTCGCTGGCAAACGACTCCACCAGTGCTGTCACGAACATTGTCGTGGCGTAACTCGGCATCAGCGCCGCGTAGATTTCCTCGGCGTCCGGCTCGAAGATATAGTCCGCCGCGCCTTCGTCTTCTTCTTCGCTGACCTCGGGCCGGGCGATCGGGAGATACTTCTGCGAGGTGATTTTATACTGCGCCATGGAGAGGAACCGGGTGTAGAGCAGGTCGATGTGATCGGTCTCGCCGGCCACGAAGCGGCCGGTCAAGAACGTTACGATCTCGCGTGCCTTACCGTAGTCGAGGGTGGTGTTCCAGTCCGGATAAAATGCGACAATGTTAACGTCACGCCGTTTGAAGAAGTCGTGACCTTTTTTGCCGACAATGACCAGTTCCGTTTCGAATTCCTTGTTTTTTCGGAGCCAGTTCGATGCGTCGCGGATCACGTTGGCATTATAGGAACCGCAAAAGCCGCGGTCGGCCGTGAACAGCACAAGGGTTTTCTTTTTGACCTCACGTTCTTCGAAATACGGATGGACGATCTCACCAGAAGATCCGGCGGCGAGATGGTTCAGCATCTCTTCCATCTTGTTCGCGTAGGGCCGGGTTTGTTCGACTTTCTGCTGGGCACGCCGGAGTTTAGCGGCGGCCACCATTTCCATCGCACTGGTTATGCGGCGGGTCGATTTGACCGATTTGATTCTTTTTTGTACGTCGCGAAGTGTCGGCATCTGCTATCGCGTCATCCTTCAGTTCTGGCGTCTCGACGCCTGTGACGGGGACATACCTGGTCTCCGACTCAATGTTCTATTCTTCAGACTTATCTTCGGTCTTGAAGTTCTTCTTGAAAGCCGCTACGGCATTCTCCAGCTCTTTTTCGGTCTCGTCCGAGATTTTCTTTTCTTTTTGGAGGGTGTGGCCGATATCCGGATACTCCTTATCGCAGAAGGCGAGGAATTTCTCCTCAAATTCCTTAATGTCCTCGACCGCAACATCATCGAGATGCCCCCGGGACCCGCACCAGATAATCATCACCTGGTGTTCAACCGACAGCGGGACATACTGACCCTGCTTGAGCAGTTCGACCATCTTACGACCGCGATTGAGCTGGCGCAGGGTGGCTTCATCAAGATCCGAACCGAACTGGGTAAACGCTTCCAGTTCACGGAACTGCGCCAGGTCGAGCTTCAGGGAACCGGCGACCTGCTTCATCATCTTCGTCTGGGCGTTACCACCCACACGAGAGACGGAGATACCGACGTTAATAGCCGGGCGGATACCGGCAAAGAACAGATCGCCTTCCAGGAAGATCTGGCCGTCGGTAATCGAAATCACGTTGGTCGGGATGTACGCTGACACGTCGCCGGCCTGCGTTTCGATAATCGGCAGTGCTGTCAGCGACCCGCCGCCGAGTTTGTCGTTGAGCTTGGCGGCCCGCTCCAACAGACGGGAGTGGCAGTAGAAAATGTCGCCGGGGAAGGCTTCACGGCCGGGCGGGCGGCGCAACAACAGCGAGAGCTGGCGGTAGGCGATGGCCTGCTTGGACAGGTCATCGTAAATCACCAGGGCGTGCTTGCCGTTGAACATGAACTCTTCGCCCATGGCGCACCCGGCATAGGGCGCGATATACTGCAGCGGCGCCGGGTCGGTGGCATTGGCGGTCACGACGGTAGTATATTCCATCGCGCCCTGTTCGCGCAGCGTTTCAACGACCTGGGCAACGGTTGAGGACTTCTGGCCAATCGCCACATAGATGCAATATACGTCGGTATTCTTCTGGTTGATGATGGTATCGATGACCAGAGCCGTCTTACCGGTCTGGCGGTCGCCGATAACCAGCTCACGCTGGCCGCGACCGATCGGGATCATCGAGTCAATTGCTTTCAGGCCGGTCTGAAGCGGTTCTTTTACCGGCTGGCGGTCGACGACGCCGGGGGCGTGCCCTTCGATAATACGCATTTTGTCGCTGGCTATCGGACCTTTGCCGTCGAGCGGCTGGCCGATCGGGTTGACCACGCGTCCTAAGAGGGCGTCGCCAACCGGGACCGAGGCCACGCGACCGGTCCGTCGGACCTGGTCGCCTTCGTGAATCTTGGTGTCCGAGCCGAAGATCGCGGCGCCGACATTGTCCTCTTCGAGGTTGAGCACCAGGCCCATGATGTCGCCGGGGAATTCGATCAGCTCGGACATCTGGACGTCTTCGAGTCCCCAGATGCGCGCGATACCGTCGCCGACCTGGAGTACCGTCCCGACGGATTCCATCTCGAGCTTGGTCTCGTACTTCTCCAGCTCCTTTTTGATTACCGATGAAACTTCTTCGGGGTTGAGACCCATCTCCGTACTCCTGTATTTACATCACTTTTTTTCTGTCCGGATCACGCCGCGCACGACCGTGCGGCCGCCCGTGCGTCGGTGCAAAACCTCGAGTGTAACCGGTGCGGCATCCCGCCGGCAGCTACACGACTTTTACTTTCATCAACCGATCTTCGATCAGGCCGAGTCCGTGCCGGACGGAGCCGTCGATGATCTCGTTGTGCATTATGACAATCATGCCGCCGAGTATGGCCGGATCGACTCGTTCCTCGAGCTTGATCTGAAGTCCGGTTTTGGCCTGGAGTCGTTTTACCAGGTCTTCGCGCTGGGTCTGGTCGAGCTTGACGGCCGTGATGACCTTCGCCCGCCCGATACCCTTGGCGACTTCCACCAGTTCCAGAAACTCGTCGAGAATCTCCCTCAAGAATGCCACGCGGTGTTTATCCACGAGGACGATGAGAAACTCGACAAAGAGACGGTGAAGCCGGTCGCCGAACACGTTCCGGACGGCGTCCCGCTTGTGGTCATCGAGTACCTGCGGGGCGGTGAGGAAATTGAGGATGGACCGATCTTTGGCCAGAAAGGCCTTGAGATCGGTCATCTGCTCGTAGCCGATGTCGATAACGTCTTTGTCCTGCGCGGCGTCAAACAGTGCCTGCGCGTACCTGGCGGCGACTTCCTGCGCTAACATGGGTTACCTCAGGCCTTCTCGACATTGTCGATGTAGTTGCCGATCAGTTCCCGGTGCTTGGCATCGTCAAGCTTCTCGTGCAGGATTTTTTCGGCGGCCGACATTGTGATTGCAATCATTTCCTCTTTCAGCTGGACTTTCGCCTTCGCGACATCGCGGTCCAGATCGGCTCTGGCCTTCTGGACGATCTCGCGGGCTTCCTCGCGGGCAGTCACACGCATTTCTTCTGCGATACGTTTGCCTTCGTTGACCGCTTCGGTAAGTTTCTGCCGGCGAACCGAGTCGATTTCCTTCAGCTTGGCTTCGTACTCGGTTTCCAGATCCGCGATTTTCTGCTTCTCGTTTTCGATGGTCTGGAATTCGCCCGCAATCTTGTTCCGGCGCTCCTCTAACAGAAGAAGCAACGGAGCCCAGGCAAACTTCTTAAGTAACCAAACGGTAATGACGAAGCCGACAAGGTGTGTTACCAGCTGTTGCCATTGTAAATCCATTATTCCACCTCGCCTGGTGCCGCTTTACCTTGACCGGTTGGCGGCACTGTGAAGGACTCTCGTGTATCAGCCGCCAATTTTGCCTTGAAGAATAAAGAACACGACCAGAGCGTAAATAGTCAGCGCCTCGATCAGGGCGGCGCCGATAATCATTGCGGTCTGGATCTTACCGGAAGCCTCCGGCTGACGACCGATGGCGTCCATAGCGGAACCAACGGCACGACCGAGACCGAATGCGGAACCGATGGCGGCCATTCCAACCCCGACGGGCAGGCTAAGTGACAGAGCAGTCTGAAAATCCATTACGTCCTCCAACAACGTTAACGTGTATAAGTCTGGTTTCTTCTTCTATCTCAGTCTTAGTGATGTTCCTCGTGCGGAAGCATCATCAGGATATAAATACTCGACAACAGGGTAAACACCAGCGCCTGAATCGTTGACAGAAGCAGGCCCAGTAGAATAAACGGAATATTGAATGGGAGCCCTACCGGCGATCCAATAAATGCCAAGGCGGCAACACCCAGTCCAACGAACGCCGCCACCAAGACATCTTCTCCGGTGATATTGCCAAAAAGTCGCAATGCCAGCGAGAGCGGTTTGGCCAATTCACCTATAATATGCATCGGAAGCATCAGGGGGACCAAGCACCAACTGATAACATCCCGCGGCTGACCGGCTAAATGGTCCAGGTATCCGACGATACCCAACCGGGTGATGCCGGTATACTGCGCATAGAGAAAAACGGCAATCGCCATGGATGCCGTTATGTTGATGCTTGTCGATGGTGAATGACCGAAAGGAATGATTCCCAGGAAATTGAGCATCAAAATGTAGAAAAACAACGTCCCGAGGAACGGCGTGTAACGCTTGGCATCTTTCCCGAGAATCGACCTCAGGAAGTTGTACATCCCTTCCACCAGCATCTCGATGAAATTCTGGAACGGTCCGGGAATCATCTGGCGTTTGGCATACACTCGTACAGCGACGATTGTGAAAAAAATCGCAACCAAAAATGCAAAAACAACATTGACCCATTCCATCAGGAAATGGTTGCCGCTGAAAAACAGACTGATAAAGTTCGGCAGATGCGGTGGGCCGCTGTGCCCGTCGCCATGGTCATCATGACCTTCCGCCGCACCGTGCTCCCCGCCCGATGATGCCACCGAGACCAGCAACGGCGTCCATTTTGTCATCCCCAAAGCAAGTGCATTTGCATAATATGCCAGCATTAGAGAGCCCCTTGCAGAGTTTCAGAGTTACTTTCCGGCTTGTTCAGTTTCAAAAAAAGCCGGCCCAGGACCTTGAGAACCATTACCAGCATCGGGATACTGAAACCAATAAGCAGGTGAAGGGCGTTAATTACATCAATCGTCAACAGGAAATATCCAGCCAGAAACAACAACGGGAACGCCAGCAGTAGTAACGCCGCGGCCCGGGGCCAGTCGGCACCACCCGGCCGGACTGCCGAAACGATCAGAAATTTCAGTAAGAACAGGTTGACCAATCCCCAAACTCCGCCGGACAAGACCCCCAGAGTGGCATAAAATCCGAAATAGTATATTCCAAAGGGAATAGTGATAAGAAGGAGGACCCCCGACGTCTTCAGTGTCCGAGTGATGAAATCAAGTCCCAGAGCTTCCTTCATGATCGTCCTTATCCATGCTGGCTGCCTTTCTCACTAACCCGACTATTTCAATGCCAGCGGCCGCCAGCCCAAGTGCAACGCCTATCGTCATAAGCCACGGCTCTGTTCCCAGCCAGTCATCGAGCCACTGACCGCCGAAATATCCGATTAGCGGCGAGGCTACGAGAATCGCCGGAACCGCCAGCAAAAGGCTGATCTGGCGGTAGTCCTTGTCCCGCTTAGAAGGCGGTGTAAATAACGACATGATTTTGCCGTCCAATATTAAGATGCCAATATATTTCGGACTTGACCAGTGTCAACTGATTTTTTTGATATTCTGTAACTTGTTGACCGGCTCCTCCACAGGAAAAGAACAGGATAACCGCTGCCAGAATTTGTTAACTTCTTCATACACAACGCCTTAAATGGAGAGATGACGGGTCAATACGACCCTTGTTCGCATCGCTCAAATTCGAGCACTATGTGACAAAAATCTCAAAGATCAGTGACAATTTTATCTACCTTTGAGAATAATTTCACGAAATCCCGTACAGCATAAAATAGATGACCACCCCCGTCACCGATACAAACATCCACACCGGCCAGACCCAGCGGGTGATTCGCTTGTGCTTTTCAAACCGCATTTTGAACGCATGCCAGACCGCCAGCAGAATAAACGGCACCATTACTGCCGCCAGGATCACGTGCGGGATCAGGATCGCAAAATAGACGGGGCGAGTCCAGTCGTAGTGCGGATAGGGTACCGACCCGATCTGGCAGTGATACACCAGGTAGGAAATCAAGAACAACGCCGAGGTTACCAGCGCGCCGACCATGAATTTTTTGTGGGTGCCCTGCCGGCCCCGTTTAATCGCGATAAACCCGCCCAACAGGAGGATGGTCGCGACACCGTTGAGAAAAGCATTGAGGCTCGGAAGATCAGTCGTACTCACTTCAGATCCTCCAGCATCTCGACCAGATGCGTCTTGAGCACTTCGATGCTGGCGGCATCGGTTCCGGAGTAGTAGCCCCGGATTCGGTTCTGCTGATCGACCAGCGCAAACTTGGTGCTGTGGTAGCCGGGGAGATCGTCGGCCGGCAGCATGAAGTAGTTCTCGCAGATGTGCGCGACAGTGTCGATCGGTCCGCGCAGGAACATCCATCGGTCGTCATCAACCCCAAAGTCGGCGGCATACTCCTGAAGCTTCTCGACAGTATCGACCGCCGGATCGACACTGAACCCGACAAGCTGGACACGTTCGGAACCATCGTACATCCGGTAGAGATCGGCGAAATGGCCGTTCATGGTCGGGCACGGTCCCCGGCAGCTGGTGAAGAAAAAGTTCACGACATTGAGTTTACCCAGCATGTCTTTCTCGGTGAAGGTCTCACCGTACTGATTGGTCAGAGCGAATTCACCGACTGTCCCCAGTACCGGCAGTTCGGAGCGGGCCTGGTCAGCTTTGTACAGCACAAAGACGGCGACCGAGCCGAGGAGCACGGCCAGGATAAGTCCTGTAACTATGATCTTGCTCATCTTTGAGAGACCTCCAGCGTTAGTGACTGCCGCGACCGTCGCGCGGCGGCAAATACGATCAACAGCGTGCCGATATAAAGGCTGGCTATCCACAGGTGAAACACCTGAACAATGGCAGGCAGTTCAAAGAAAATAAAGAGCAGACCGGAAAGTACCTGCAGTCCCGCAAGTATCATGGCCGACCACATCGACTGTTTTACCAGCGGCGTCATTTGCCGGGTGTGTTTGACCACGCGGTTTCCGATCCACCAGGTCAGGGCCGCGGCCAGGATGCCCAGTCCGAGATGCACGTGGCTGAGCGCGCCAATTTTGGCTATCCACTCCGCCGGGGTCAACAGTGGGTAGCGATCGCTCATGATCTCCAGTCCCTCGCGCATGCGAGTGCCGAGTATGATCTCAACCATCGACAAGACCCATAGGAACGTCAGCCAGCGCGGGGTACCCTCGGGGAGATAGTTCTTCCCGGTTTCTTCCGGATGCAGTTCGTAGTACGCCTGTTGCGTTACCCAGATCAGTAAACTCACGATCAACAGCGCCAGCACACCGTGCACAGTCACCACCAGCGGTTCCAGTTCGGAGGAAATCACCTGAGATCCCTGCCAGCCCTGAAAGGCGGTAAGCAGACCTGCCGCCGCGGCGGGCCACAGGATCCGCGGGTACGGGCGCGCCTTAAACAGTGCCAGAAAGGCGGTCACGGCGATGATAATACCGACTGTCATGCCGGCAACGCGATTGAGATACTCGATCCAGGCCAAGACAAAATTGAAGCGGCTGGGGTCGATGTGCGCCGGGAGCTGAGAGATGTCAGTCGGCGGGATCCACCGTCCGAAACACTTCGGCCAGTCCGGGCAGCCCAGGCCTGCCCCCGAGACCCGCACCAGCCCACCGATGAAAATGAGGATATAAGTCGCGATAGTCGCGACCAGAGCCGAACGCCACAGTGCCTTCATAGACCTCTAATCTTTCCGGCGTCACGGGTGTCGTCGGCAACGCCGATCGTGAGACATTCACTCCACGACAGTACCGCGCGGCTGTCGACGGCGCAAGCTTTTACTGGCCCGAGGTATCGTCAGCCGCTGAATCGTCATTGGTAGTATCAGCTGTCGACTCCTTGCCGGAGGTTGTATCCGCATCGGCGGTATTCGAACCGCTCGTGTCGGCACTGTCGGATTCGGTGCTGATTTCGGACTCGCCGGGAATCACGCCGCCGGTGGTCATGGTATCCGGCGATTCGCGATATATCACGGCGTTGGGATTGATCGGATTGGCCCGCTGTTCATCGACCTTACCACGTGTCATCGTGTCCGCCATGGTGAACATGATAAAGACAGCCAGAAAGGCGATCGAGAAGAGGAAGATCAGCAGGTACACCTTGTTGTCGTATTTCAGGTGCATGAAGTACAGAGCGACCAGGCTGGCCTTGATCGCTGCAACGGCCATGGCGACAATCAGGTTAAACGGTCCGAAATGGAATCCGGCAATCCAGACCGTAATCGCCGTCAGCACCAGGAGAGCGGCAAAGACGCCGAAATACGTTTTCAGCGGAAGAATGTGTTCGGTATGTGCGTTGCTTGACATAATCGATTACCCCACCAGGTAGAACATCGGGAAGAGGAAAATCCAGATCAGGTCAACCAGGTGCCAGTACAATCCGGTCATTTCAACCGGCGTATAGTATTCGGCCGAGAAATGGTTCTTCAGGGTCCGAATCAGGACCCACCCGATCACTATCATTCCAGCCACGACGTGGATACCGTGCAAACCGGTCATCATAAAGTACACGCTGAAAAAGATGTGCGGATTGCTTCCTTCGACACCCTCAAACGTGTAGAATTTACCCGGCAGCTGGCCTTCATGTATCTTGTGCATGTACTCAAAGTACTTGATTACCAGGAAGGCGCCCGCCAGGATCAGCGTTGCGGCAAGGTTGGCCGCAGCTAACTTCACCTTGTTCACCTGAAGGAACCGGATCGCCAGCGCCACGGTGAGAGAGCTGGTAATCAGCACGACCGTGTTGATCGTACCCAGTGTCGTGTTGAGGAAAGCGTGGCCGTTGTGGAAGATATCCGGGTTCCAGGCTCGATACACGGCGTAGGCGCAAAACAGCCCGCCGAAAAAGAGCACCTCGGTAAGCAGGAATATCCACATTCCGAATTTCGAGGACTCCCGCTGCTGCTCCGAATCGGCAAAATGATGCTGGAGATATTTAGGGTGATCGTGATCGGTCGCCTGACTCATGAAACTTCCTCGCGTCTTTTCACCTCGTGATCCTCCGCATCGACGTTTTTGGGGATGATTGTATCGTAATCGTACGGGCCGTGGGTCATGGTCGGAATCGTTTCAAAGTTATGCGGTGACGGCGGTGAGGTCGTTTCCCACTCCATCGTCAGCGAGTACCACGGATTGCTGCCGACCCGACGGCCCTTAACGATCGAGTGAATCATGTACACGAGCATAACGACAAATCCGGCGCCGAGGATCCACGACCCGAATGTCGAGAAGGCATGGAGCGGCTGGAACTGGTCGACATAGGTGTAGTACCGTCGCGGCATACCCTGTGAACCCATGATGAACTGTGATCCGAAGGTGACATTAAAACCGATAAAGATCAGGGCGCAGGCGATCTTGGCCCAGAACTCGTTGTACATGCGGCCCCAGATTTTCGGCCACCAGTGGTGCAGCCCGCCGAGGAACGCAATCACTGTCCCGCCCATCATCACGTAATGGAAGTGGGCGACGATGAAATAGGTATCGTGCAGGTGAATATCGACCGCCAGGGTACCGAGGAAGATCCCCGTGAACCCGCCGATACTGAACAGGAACAGAAACGACAGCGCGTACCACATCGGTGTAGTCAAGCTGATTGAGCCGCGATACAGTGTGGTGACCCAGTTGAATACTTTGATACCGGACGGAATCCCCACAAAGAATGTAAGGAATGAGAAGATCATGGCTGCCAGTTCGCTCTGGCCGGAGGTGAACATATGGTGCCCCCAGACGAGGAAACTGACAAAGGCGATGCCGAGGCTCGAGTATGCCACCGCTTTGTAACCGAAGATTTTTTTGTGGGCGTGCGTGGTGATAATCTCGCTGATAATACCCATTCCCGGAAGAATCATGATATACACGGCCGGGTGCGAGTAGAACCAGAAGAAGTGCTGGAACAATACGGGATCGCCGCCCATCTTGGGATCAAAGATCCCGATTCCGGCCACCCGCTCGATAATCAGCAACAGCAGCGTGATCGCCAGCACCGGCGTCGCCAAAACCTGAATAATTGCTGTGGCATAAATCCCCCACACGAACAATGGCAGCTTGTACCAGATCATGCCGGGAATACGGAGCTTGTGGATGGTAACGATGAAATTCAGGCCGGTGAAGATCGAGGAGAACCCAAGAATAAACGCACCGAGCGTCATCGAAATAACCGAGGTTGTGGTTTCGGTGCTATACGGCGTGTAGAATGTCCAGCCGGTGTCGACACTCCCGGTCAAAATCGAGAAGACGGCGAATAATGAACCGGCTATATACACGTACCAGCTGGCCAGGTTGAGTTTCGGGAAGGCCACATCCCTGGCGCCGATCATCAGCGGCAGCAGAAAGTTGCCGAGAATCGCCGGTATGGCCGGGATAATGAACAGGAAGATCATGATCGCGCCATGCAGTGTGAACAACTGGTTGTATGTATCGGCATCGACCAGGATCCGCTCGGGTGACAGCAGCTCAAGTCGAATCAGCATCGCCATCAGGCCGCCGATGAAGAAAAAGAACATGACCGAATACAGGTACAGCAGCCCGATGCGCTTATGGTCTTTGGTCAGCAACCATGACTTCAGTCCCATGGGGGAGTTCAGGTAGGTTTCGGTGGGAGCCACGGGTGCAGTAGTTGTCTCAGCCATAGCTTATTACTCGGTGCTTAAGGATTTCATAAATGCAATCAGCGCGTCGATATCACGGTCCTTGAGCACACCCTGGTAGGTGGGCATGACCGGATCGTAGCCCGCAACAATCGTCGCCTGCGGGTTCAGGATCGACTCGCGAATATAGTTTTCATCAACCGTGATGAAGTCGCCGGAGACCATTGACTCCTGGCGACCGAAAATTCCCTGGAAGGTCGGCCCCACGTTGGAGGAGCCGTCGATCGAGTGGCACGTATTACAGGCTTTGCTTGTGTAGAGCCTCCGGCCATAGTCGGCCAGCGACTCTCCCTCGCTCGGACCACTCCCCGCCTCCAGCCACTCATTGAATTCACGTTGCGACAGAACCCTGACCTTGCCGATCATCTCGGAGTGGCCCTTGCCGCAATACTCGGTGCAGAACAGGTCAAACGTGCCGGTTCGCGTTGCTTCGAACCAGGTGCTGGTGTAGCGGTTGGGCAGCACGTCCATCTTCATCCGGAAGTTTGGTACGAAGAAGCTGTGAATCACGTCCTGCGAGGACATCAGCAGTTTGACCGGCTGATTTACCGGCACGACCAGGTCATTGACGCTGTTGGCGCCGCCTTCGTAATCAAAGCTCCAGAACCACTTCTGTGCGGTGACTTTTACTTCCATCGAGTCGCTCGGAATCACGTTCATTTTCATATAGGTACGGAAACCCCAGACGAATACGATAAGAATCAATATTGTCGGGATCACCGTCCACGTGACTTCCAGCGCGAGGTTATGATCTTTGCCGTATGTTTTGCCGGTCTGCTGGCGGCGACGGTATTTTACGACGAACAGTATCGTTGCCGCGATAACCAGCGTAAAGAGAATAGCCGAGGCGTAATAGATGAAGTAGAATAACGCATCGACCTCCCCTGAGATAGTCGAGCCGCTGGGCGGCATGAAGAACGTTCCGGTTGTATCCATCTCTCCCTTTTTATCCTACTGTCACCCGGTGCTGCGATTTGGACGGTTGATGGCTCTTCTTGTAACGCTCGCGAATCCAGAGAAACATGAGGAACCCGCCCAGCAGAATCACGGTCAGTGCGCCGCCCAGCATCATTACATTGCGGGCGAAGATTGTGTACGAACCGGCGTCCGGATCGTAATGGAAGCAGTACAAGATGACCCGATCCAGGGTGTTGCCGATTTTTCCCTGCGAGGCCTCCATCAACCCCAGTTTCATGTCGCGCGGATTGAATGCGATCCCGTACAAGTATCGGGAAATCACCCCGTCGTCAGTCAGCAGGTGCAGCACGGCCGGGTGAGCGTATTCGTCGCGCTCTTCCACGTAGTAATATTGAAAACCGAGCGCATCGGCCAGGGCAGCCACATCGGAAGAGTCTCCGGTGAGGAAAGCCCAATCATCAGCCGATGCCGATGCTCCAAGCTCATTGATATAGCTTTCTTTTTTTGCTGCAGCCAGTTCCGGTGTTTCTTCCGGGTTGATACTCACGGTTACAATCCGGTAATCGTCGCCCATGGCTAATTCGACATTGGGGATAGCGGTAGTGAGACCGTTGAAGACGAGGTTACACAACATCGGGCATCGATAGTAGCCCAGGATCACGATGACCGGCTTGTCATCGCCGAAATAGTCGGACAGCATCACCTCGCGGCCATGATCATCGACAAACGGCAGGTTCATCGGAATTGTGTCGCCTAACTGCTCGTCAACATCGATACCCTGGAGTTCCGGAATATCGTCACGGACCTGCTGGGCCGCCGCGGGGATCGCCAGGGCGGTGATCAAGATTAGATGTATGAGTACACGATTTGTCATATCATTGGCGTAACAGCGACATGGTCATAAATGATCCGGGAAATCTACTTTTCTGTCGGAAGTTTCCGCGAGAAATTAGACAAAGCTTGTCCTGTTTTATCAACGTTGCTCGAACGCTTCGTCGGCCATCAATTCCATAGCCCGTTCGATTGGAATGCGGTATGTCCCCGAGTCGGCGTTGAGAACTTCATACGAATGGAGCATTTCGGCTTCATGCGTTCGGGCTTCCCGTAAATCCTGAGACACGGTTGAAAGCTGCTGTTCGTAGACGATATCCTCGCGGACCGCAATGAAATATTCGTTGAGCACGACCACGAATCCGATTATCAGTATGATAACAAACAATGCCACAACGACCGTTTTCGGGACGCTTATGTCCGTCTTCTCGTAGCCCTCGTCGTGACCGGCATTGTGTTGTGTATCGACATCCGACATTATCGCACCCTAATTGTTTGTAAACTGGATGGAGCGCTGCAGCCCCGGATCTTTGACCGGGACCAGTGGTTTGGACACATGTTTCCGCCAGAACCACCAGAGGTATATACCGCCAATTCCGATTGGTAAGGTGATATCCATCCACGAGAAATGCACGCTGTGATACAGATTCGGGAAAACGAGCCAGTACAGATCGATCCAGTGCATCACCAGCAGCCAGATACTAACCGTGGTCAGCGCGGCGACATGGCGTTTGGTAGCCCGGAACACGAGGGCCACAAATGGGATCGCAAAATGTCCAAAAATGATAACGAGACTGACTGATTTCCAGCCGCTGTTCCAGCGCTCGAAAAACCACACTGTTTCTTCGGGAATGTTGGCATACCAGATGAGGAAGTACTGCGAAAACGCCATGTACCCCCAGAAAATGATAAAGGCAAACATCAACTTGCCGAGATCGTGGAAATGCTCGACCGTGATTGTATCCTTCAGCCAGCCGCGCTTGCGCTGGTAGGCCGCGGCCACCACTAAAAACGACAGCGCCGCGAGGAATGATCCGGAATAGACATATGGGCCGAAGATTGTCGAGTACCAGTGCGGATCAAGTGACATGAGCCAGTCGAAGGAGGAGAAGGTCACTGTAACCGCGAAAAGCAACATTCCCGGCGCCGAGATTTTTCGAAGTTTGAGTCGGAAATCCTGGTCACCGCCCTCGTCTTGCGCCATCGAGGTCTTGTACAGCAACCGCGTCAGGAAGAACCAGATTACAAAATAGGCGATCAGACGAATAACAAAGAAGGTTGTGTTCAGGTAGCCGGCCTTCCCCTGCAAAATCGGATCGGCGGCAACCTCTTCGGCATGTGTCCAGTGAAACAAGTCGTGCATTCCGAGCAGAATCGGAATCACAAAAATCGCCATGATCGGGATCACGTTCATAACGTTTTCAGACAAGCGCCGAATTACCACGCTCCATTTGGCGTTGACCAGGTGGTGCAGCATAGTGAAAAACAGGGCGCCCAATGCAATTGTGAGCCAGAACATAAACGCGACCAGATACGAATGGAAAAAGTGCTTTGCATCCGTGAAGTAACCGATTGCGCTCAGTACCAGGCCGACGACGCCGATAATCAGCATAATTGTCGCGGGGCGGGAACCGTTGCTCACCGAATATGTCTTTGCATCAAAACTCATCTACATCTGCTTCGTTACTGAATCTTTTTCAGGACCTCGTCCGGTACATCGTCAGCCGAGGCGTTCTGACTCCGCTGCAGGGCGCGGAAGTAGGCCAGGATAGCCCAACGGTCCTCCACCGGGATCTGGTGGCGGTACGCCGGCATATTGCGCAGTCCATTGGTGATGACGTCGAATATATGACCGTCCTCAATGCCGCGCAGGCGGTCGGCATGGAATGTCGGCGGCGGGACATAACCTCGTTTGACAATGATCCCCTGTCCGTCACCGACGGCACCATGGCAGGGCGAACAGTAGATATTATACCGCTCGTGACCCCGCTGCAGCATCGGCAGCGTTATATCAACCGGGATCTGGTCAATCACTTCGCCGTCTTCATTCTTGCCTGTAAAGTACTCCACATTTTCACGGAGCCAGCCGCGCGGCACGGTCCCTTCGACCGGCACCCGCATGGTGGCGTTGTTATCGAAAAACTCGCTGCGCTCCATCGCTTCATATTTCGGCTGGCTATCCATATTCGGGTTGATGTGGATCGGCGTTTTCTGCGAGGGCCGTCCCTGGTAACAGCCAGAAAGAACCATTGCCAGCATCGGCAGCAGTATAACAAAGCGCTTTATATGTTGACTAAGGTGTCGCATGGCTTCTATCATCTTCCGTTTCCTGCATGACAACTTCAACATTCTTGCCGCCGATTGACTCCAAAAATTTCCTTGTCTCGGCCTCATCAAATTTGTTATCGGTCGACTGAATACTGATAAAGAAACCGCCGTCGGTCACTCTCTCGAACTGCTTGGAATTGAACAGCGGGTGGAACAGCATCGGCAGCTTGTTAAGCGCAAACATTCCGAGCGTCGCGGCCAGCGCCGCTGAAAGAATTGTGATCGCAAAAATCGGCGGTACGAATGCCTGGAAACTGAAGAACGGCTTACCGGAAATTACAATCGGGTAATCCACGACATTAATCCAATAGAGGAAATAGGTGAACAGCGCCAGACCGGCGGTCGAGCAGAACCCGACAATAAACCCAAGTTTGGACCGTCCCAGTCCCATTGCCTTGTCCATGCCGTGAATCGGGAACGGCGAATGGGCGTCCCATTTTGAATAGCCTTGGCCGTGCATCTTTTCGGCGGCGTGCAACAAATCACCGGTGCCGTCGAATTCGGCAAGAATACCGTAAATCTTTTTGCCTTGTGCTTTAGCCGGCATGATGATGCTCCCCGTGATGCGGATTCGCCTGCGGCAGCACGCCCTTGACCTCGGACATCGCCACCATCGGCAGGTGCCGCAGGAACAGCAGGAACAGGGTGAAGAACAGGCCGAAGGATCCTACCAGAAGACCGATATCGTGAATTGTCGGGCTGAAATAATCCCAGCTCGACGGCAGGAAGTCTCGGTGCAATGACATCACGATCACGAACCGCTCGAACCACATCCCGATGTTGATGACGATCGAGGCGATGAACATCACCGGGATACTGGTCCGCAGCTTTTTGGACCAGAACAGCTGCGGGGCGATCACGTTGCACGAAATCATGATCCAGTAGGCCCAGGCATACGGCCCGAACGCCCGGTTGATGAACGCGAACTGCTCGTACATATTGCCGGAATACCAGGCGATAAAGAATTCATTGCCGTAGGCATACCCAACCATCGTACCGGTAACGAGCATGATGATATTCATTCGCTCGAGAACTTTCAGGGTAATGATGTGCTTGAGGTCGTATACACTGCGGGCGATCACACAGAGCGTCATCACCATCGCGAAGCCGGAGAAGATAGCACCGGCCACAAAGTACGGCGGGAAAATCGTCGTATGCCAGCCGGGGACCAGCGAGGTCGCAAAGTCTGTCGACACGATCGAGTGGACCGAAAGCACCAGCGGGGTCGACACCCCGGCCAGTACGAGATAAGCAAGTTCGTAATGCCGCCACTGGCGGTTACCGCCGCGCCAGCCGAGCGAGAAGATACCGTACAACATCTTTTTGACTTTATTGACCGCCCGGTCACGCAGCGTGGCCAGATCAGGGATCAGCCCGACATACCAGAACATCAGCGAGCACAGGAAGTAGGTACCGACTGCAAAGGCATCCCAGACCAGACCGGACCGGAAGTTCGGCCACATTTCCATCTGGTTGGGGATCGGCATAGTCCAGTAAATGACCCAGACGCGACCGACGTGGATGGTCGGGAACATCAGCGCGCAGATGACCGCAAAGATAGTCATTGCTTCGGCAAATCGGTTGATCGAGGTCCGCCAGCGCTGGCGCAACAGGAACAGGATTGCTGAAATGAGCGTCCCGGCGTGACCAATACCGACCCAGAAGACGAAATTGACAATCGCCCAGCCCCAGCCGACCGGAATATTCAGTCCCCAAACACCGGTACCTTCCCAGAACAGGTAGCCGATCAGGACAAAGAACATCCCCGCCAGAGCAGCCGAGATCGTAAACAGCAGCCACCACAGCGGCGGCGTCTTCTTCTGCTCCGGAATACGTGCGACCGACTCGGTAATCGATTCGAATGTCGGATTGCCGGGAACGAGAGTGTCCTCGTCGACGATCAGCGAATTTTTAGACTCTTTACTCACCAGAAACTGTTCCGTTTTCTCGGCTGTGTGCCATCAAGACACTAGGCCATTATCTCCGGATTCGGATTGCGGATCTTTCCTAAATAAGTCGTGCGCGGCTGAGTGTTCAACTCGCCCAGCAGTGAATAGGTCCGGTTCAGCCGTTTCAGTTTTGACACGCGGCTGTCTTTGTCATTAATATCGCCGAAGACGATCGCATCGGCCGGACAGGCCTGTTGGCAGGCGCTTATAACCTCGCCGTCACGAAGTTCACGGCCGTCGAGCTTAGCTTTTTTCTTGCCGCGATTGATCCGCTGCAGGCAGTACGTGCACTTTTCCATTACGCCACGCGACCGCACGGTCACATCCGGGTTCTGCGCCATCTTGACTATCTCCGGATACTCGTTGGTGTAGTTGAAGAAGTTGAACCGACGGACCTTGTACGGGCAGTTGTTCGAGCAGTAGCGGGTCCCTATGCACCGGTTGTACACCATCAGGTTGAGCCCCTCGCTGTCATGTACGGTGGCAGCCACCGGGCATACCTGTTCGCATGGGGCGTTCTCGCAGTGCTGGCAGGCCATTGCCTGATGAACCGCTTCCGGTTCGTCCGCGTCGCCGGTGAAGTACCGGTCGATTCGAATCCAGTGCATCTCGCGACCGTTCCGGGTCTGTTCTTTCCCGACAATCGGGATATTGTTTTCACTCTGACAGGCAACCGTACAGGCGTTGCAGCCGGTGCAGGTGCTTAAGTCAATGGACATGCCCCACTGGTAGCCGGTGTCGTATGAGGGCTCTTCCCATGGCGACGGCAATTCATCGACACCTTCGCGTTTGGGCTTGTTCTTAACGAAATCTTCGGGCATTTCCGGGACCACAAACGCCTCGGTGGCGAAGTCCGGATTTTGGCGATACTCCGTAAGCGTCGCTTCGCGCACGATCGGGCGACCCTCCATCGCACCGTGATCCTGCACCGTGGCCAGTTTATAGGTCCGGCCGGTCCTGGCCGCCTGCGCTCCCGACGCGAAATGCATCGCTGAGGATGTGCGCAGCTTGAACGTGTCAAACCCGACACCGGCGGCAACCCGTCCGGCTTTGGCCCGACCGTAGCCGAGCGCCAGACCAACGGTACCCGGTATCTGGCCCGGGACGATCCACGCCGCAACTTCCAGTTCGCGGCCGTCGTGGGTGATCTTTACGACGTCCTCATTTTGAATGCCCATTTCGCGGGCCGTCTTCGGGGCGAATGTCGCCACGTTGTCCCACGCCAGCTTGGTAATCGGGTCCGGCAGCTCCTGGAGCCAGCCGTTGTTGGCCTGACGGCCGTCGCCGACCGTAAAGCAATCATGGAATACGATTTCAAGGTCCGAGCTGTTACCGGACCACTGGTGATCTTTGAGTATTGTGGCAACATCGCCCCGACGAATTGACCGGTTCGATGGCTCGGTCCGGCTGTCGGCCAATACGCCGTCGTGAAGAACCTTTTTCCAGCCATTCTCGAAATTACCGGAGATCGCTCGCCGCCAGGTCTTACGAACCGCATCGTAGCCACGGTTGTCATCACCGCCTGCCAGGAGCGAAAGGATCTCAATGTCGCTCTTGCCTCCAAACAGCGGCTCAATTAGCGGCTGGACGACACTGAGTGTACCGTCGACAGCGCGGGCATCGCCCCAGGACTCAAGGAAATGTGCGCGCGGGATATGCCACTTGGTCTTTTCGCCGGTTTCGTCCAGATGATTCCCAACATGAACCGTGTGTGTGACTTTATTAAGCGCCGAGGCAAAGTCAACATCAGCGGGCGCATTGTATACCGGGTTCACGCCAAGCATGACCAGCGAGGACACCTCGCCGTTGTTCATAGCGGTTACGAGATCGCCGAAGGCTTCGCTGTCGGAGCGTGCGGCATCGTCATTTGCAACCAACGTCATCGTGTTGCCGAGATTATCCAGTGCATCATTGATCGCCGCGACCAGCGCGTGCACAGCGGCGGGCTGGCGTTTCCCGGCCACCACAAGGCTCTCACCCCGCACACGGACAAGATCCTTCGCCAATGGCAAGAGCCACTGCGCACCTTTACCGGGCGCCGCCGGGGTAGTCAGTCCGTCGATACCCCGGACATCCACACCCTGCTTCTTGAGTTCACCGGCCAAAGCCAGCGCAAAGGCACCAACCTCGCTTGCCTTGACACGCAACCGGTGATCGGCCGAAGCCCCGGTTATCGAGAAGATCGGCTCAACGACATACAGCCGGTTCATCTCGTCCTTTTCGGACTCGATTCGTCGACCGGCAGCAAAGCCTTTGGTCGCGGCCACATTTTCGCTTTCGGTCAGGAGAAAATCGCTGTCCAGCGAGAGGATGACTTTGGCCCGGTCGTAATGGTACACCGGCGTGACGTCGGCGTTAAACGCGGTGCGGTAACCGCGAGAGATATTTTCATCAGAGGTCGGCGCCCATGATACAAAGCGAGCGTTCGGGAACCGCCGGGTGAATTCGCGGCGAAGGCGCGCCAGCGTCGGCGACGAGAACTCGTCGGTCAGGACTGCCAGTCCTTCACCGTCGTTCTCTTCAAACTCGACAAACCGCTCGCGCCAGAACGTGACAAACTCCGCCCAATTGTTTTTCTTGGCGTCGCGCATAACATACGGTGACCGATCGGGATCGTAGAGATCCAGAATTGCCGCCTGCATGCGGGCGTTGGTGGCGCCCTGGCTTGATGGATGCAGCGGGTTGCCCTCGATCTTTACCGGCCGTCCCTCATGCGCCTGCACCAACAAGCCGATCGGCGAGGTCCCCGACGGCATCGTCGTGGCGTAATCCAGCGGAATGCCCGGCGTGATCTCTTCGGGCTGCTTGACATACGGAACGATCTTCTCTTCCGGACGGCGGCAGCTCGACAGGCCGGCCAGCGCCAGCGATGCTCCCATGAGGGTGAGGAAGTTCCGCCGGCTCCAGTTGTTGTTTAGCTCGGACGCGCCCTGGGGGAATTCACGATGCAGCCAGTCCTTGAATTCCGGCTTGTCGGCCAGTTCATCGAGGCTGCGCCAGTATTTCTTGCCGGTGAGTTTGCCGTTGTTCTTCATCGGTGACACGTTGAGCAATCCTCCGGCGGATTAATGTTCTGTTCTTTGGCAAATCGGGCTGCCCACTCGGCGTGGTCTCTCGGGGGCTGCCATTCCATGTCCGTAATCTTGTCCAGCGGGCGGAGATTCGGTTCGGGGTTGCGGTGGCAGTCAAGACACCAGCCCATGTTCATCGGCTGGACCTGCTGCACGACTTCCATCTGCGCGATGTTACCGTGGCAGCTGTAACAGCCGACGCCTTTATTCACATGCGAAGCGTGATTGAAATAGGCGTAATCGGGCATTTTGTGAATCCGCACCCACTCGATCGGCTCCCCGGTCGCCCAGCTTTCGCGCACCGGGAGCAGGCTCTGGCTCTCCTGTCCGACCAGCGTATGGCAATTCATGCAGGTCTGGGTCGGCGGGACCGAAGCATACTTCGACTCGTCAACAGCCGTGTGGCAATATCGGCAGTCCATGCCCATATCACCGGCGTGAAGCTTGTGGCTGTAAGGCACCGGCTGCTTGGGCCGATACCCGACATCAGTATACTTGGGAGAGCCATAATACCAGAAGAAGCCCACCACGGCTGCACCGAGTATGAGGACACTTAGGGCCACGATCAGCGGCAGCCGAACCGTCCATCTGGGAAATATCTGAGCCAAAGCTAGTTTTCTTCTTTATTCACGTCGGGCAGGTTCGTGTAAGCGTGTGATTACTACTGAACCGAATGACCCGCCCGATACCGTCGTAATCGTCTGGTCCGAACAAACAGTTCGCAAGCATACACCACAGGAACTGTCTTGTCAACAGAAAAAGGCCCAATCAAGGAACAAATTGGTCCATGAATAAGCTCTTGTGCGCGAGTCCGTTGACCTTTCGTACACTTTCCGTCCGGAACCGTCCTCGACTGCCTCGAAACCCTGCCTGGGCTGCATGTCACAAGCCTGGCGGCAGAGAGAACTTTGTACTCACGAAGATGCCTGCTGTAATTAGTTTTACCAAGAGTAAACAGAGACTGATTTGTCTGCAAGTGAAAAATCGCCCTCAATGGACCAGGGGCGTTGTGGTATACCTGTCGAGATTACAAAAGACGCTGCAAAGCACCGTCGATCATCATTGCCGTAAATAGTGCAAAAAGGTATACTATAGAGTATCCAAACAGGGCGCGATATCGTTTGGAGGTGCGCTCCCTGCGCACCCGGTAGGCTCGCTTGATAAACAACCCGCCCAGTACCAGCGCCACCACGAAATAGAACCAGCCGGCGGCAAATGCGATCAGTGTCAGGCTGACCCCGACCACGACGACTGTATAGGCAAAAATCTGATTGATTGTCTCGGTGTCGCCTTTGACCACCGGCATCATTGGCAGTTCGACCTTTTCGTAGTCATCCTTGCAGTAAAGCGCGAGCGCCCAGAAATGCGGCGGTGTCCAGAAGAACACGATCGCGAACATAATCCACGGTTCGACTGCCATGCTCCCGGTCGCGGCTGTCCACGCTCCCACCGGGGCCATCGCGCCGGCGACTCCGCCAACGACTATATTCAGCGGCGTGTTTGGCTTAAGATAGAGGGTGTAAAAGAGGCTGTAGAAAAGAATCGTCCCCAGCGCGAGCGCCGCCGTGAGCAGGTTAAAAAACACGGCAAACAGGATTACTCCGGCAGCGCCAATCGCGACCGAGAATATCAGCGCCTTAGTGGGGCTGATTCTGTGCATCGGTAACGGTCGGCGCCTACTTGTGCGGGACATCTTTGCATCGATATCCCGCTCGAAATACTGGTTGAGGGCGTTGGCGGACCCGCCGGAAAGGTACAGCCCCAGCAGCACTAGGAGAAATGCGACCGGGTTGCCAAGGAGACTGCCTTCAATGACCAGCGCCGTCGTGCCGGTGAATACCACCAGAAACATGATCGACGGTTTGGTCAGCTGTATATAATTCGATATTGTTTCTTTCATCACCTTTGCCCGGTTCGCGCCTGCGGGACATGCCGCCGGCTGCTGCCCATTTGCAACCGCCTGCGCTTATTAAAGGTTCCGCCGGCGCCGCCGATTCCGCGTGGCGAAATCGAGCGGTTAAATCCACTTTACGCCAATTGCATGGAATTGTCAATTGCCGTTGTGAGCGTTTGTCAAGGCAAAGTAGAAATGTCCGGTTTTTAGCAAGATAGAAATGTCCTATTT
>CAZTBP010000035.1:0-30692 GCA_964612145.1 uncultured Ignavibacteriales bacterium
CACTGGAGTAATCACAGTGTCCTAACTGAGTGTCCACAAAACGGGGGGAAGGTCAAAATACCTACGGCGAAAATGGCTGCACCAATCGCAATTTGCTTCAAACCGCTCTTTCTTAGCCGGTTTCCTTCCCGCTTCTGCTCAAGCAGCACGTCCGCCGTTGTACGGGCCTCGTCTACGCCGACGGTGCGACTGTGCGACCCGGGATCTGCAATCAGCAGCCCACAATAGGAACACAGTAATCCGGACACCTTTGTTACAGCAGTCCGCCGTCTGGTCCGCCCACCACAAAATGGGCAGGTGACCCACTTTCTCAGCCTCCATGCCGTAACCAGGCAAACCAGAATCAACCAGATCGATGCGCCACCAAGAACAATGACCAGGCCGATCTTGATCGTCAAGGGCTGCTCAAACTTGTCCCCGCTAACCGCAATTGCTGTGGCCAACGAAAGCGGAAATATCAGCAGTATCAATGCGGCGCATAAGAGCAGGTAGTCCAATACAATACGTGAAACTTCCTTACTGAAGCCTCTCAGTGTACTCTACACTCGTCTATTGAAAAACACACTCTTCATGTTTGCAATGGTACTTGCTATCCCAAGAGTATCTCATTCCGACGTATACCCAAAATACAAATGATTGGGCTGCATCGACTTTAAAAATTGATGCTCCGAATTTCAATTCTGTCCCTATACCCGTTAACCAACCAATTCAAGCATAGATCGTATGGCTTTTCGCATCAGGCTCTTCTGACGATTCCGCTCGGGCTTTAATGCTTCAGCTAATCTTCGATTGGAACGTTCTCTAAATTCTCGGCGCCTTTGTCGTTCAATAGGGTCGTTCCTCGCTTCTCGACCCCTACCCTCCCCATACAAACGATGAATTTCGTCGCTTAACTCCTGAGATAGGTTCATGAGCTCCAGCGCTGCTCCTTCCCCCCCCGATTCACTTGGCCACCTGTCAAGATTCCCTGATAAGGCCTCCACCCATTTTCTGGCTTTGTTCCACTGTGACATTTCCTCATGGATGGCGCCGGTCAATTCGGCAAACGCCGAATTAGCTAACTCATCTGGCACCAGACACGGCACTAATTCGCTATCATGTACTACAGCCGAGTCATGTCGATGAACTGCCCAGGACCCGCTTTTACCTCGCGTCATAAAGTATGTCCCAGCCCTCGCGGAGTAGGAGAGAAAACCAAACCTGGAGCGATAGGTGGCAGTCGTCATCCAGGTGTAGTGGAACTTAATCCTATCAGTGTCCAAGCGGTCACGAAGACGCATCGTGCCATCCTTATCGAAAACCAGCTCCTGACCTGCGTTAGGATCCAAATAAAAATAGAAGTTCACGCCTGGCGGCACCAACGGTAAGTGTTTATACCAGCTATGCGCGCCGCACACGAATTCGATAAAACTGTCGATCTGTGCCTGGGCAGGGCGCTCACAGCCGTCTAGTAGGTCACGGTATTCTTGTAGTGACAGAATCTGCATACTCTCAAACCTCACCAAGCGATCTTTCTGCTGTTAAAACTGTTTGCATTCCGCCAAATCCAGCGTCTAAAAAATTGTCAAAGGACAGTTTCTGAACCATTTTCACAAATATGGCAAGTCAGAATGGTGAGTGTAACTGGAAGTCAGCACAATTAGTTGAAATTACCCTTCACTCACCGATCCGATTGTCATGAGCAAATTAAGTTGGGGACGATAAGCATCGCAAGAAAAACGATGATTACTCCAATCGGATGTCCCATGAAAAAATCATACACTCGCCAGGGTAATGGTAACATAGATGAATTTGCGGTCGTTCGCATTTCACTAATCTGCGTCAGGACGGCCAATAAAGGGGGCTCGACCCGACCCCAATCTACGTTGTATCCTTTTCTTGGTTTGTAGGTGGCAAGTGTATCGAAGGCGGTCTCAAGCTGACGCATTTTCTCGTCTACCTGCAGTCGGCTATTGGCATATGCTTTGCGAATCATCAGTCTGATATCCTCAATACGATCAAAAAAGTCGCCTGAGGCCGACGCCTTGTCTCTGCCACTCCACAGCGCGCGAAACTCATCGAACACGCGATCTATGTCTCGTTGAAATGATTCAATCAACCCTGTCATGCGTACTAACCAGCTAACGAGAAAGCAATATGAACGAATCGTATAGTTTTTGCGGCTCTTCAAATAACTGTTTTCGCTAAGCTCTGCTGATGGAGTCCCCAAAATATATCATCATGATCCACCTGAGCCGAAACTCAAATTTCCGAAGCATAATGGGAAGATGCAAAACATCGATGTTATGGTCAATTGTTTTCGTACCTAAGTAGTGTAAGCATGAAAACCTCAGAGATGATGGATGAATGGGACCTCCGCGGTAACGAGAACTTTATGACCAAGTTTAATAGGCAACTGGAAGAACTTGATAGTGAATTAGGGGGGCCCGTGAGCAACTTCTTCCCGACCGGCGCGGAATGTTGGCCGGATGAAATTACGGGATGGTATGGTCTAAGAGACTCCAGCACTATCTCTGTGAGAGTGAGGACTGCTCGCCAGGCCGAGGAAGACCTACGTCCAGCAGTCAGACAGCTTTCGCAGGCGTTCAGCAAACTATGGACAACTGATGCGGAGATACTATTGAGTATCGTCGGTCATGGCTCCTTGTTGGTTTGCGGGACAATTGATCAACAATTCTTGGAAGCCGTTGATCGAAACTGACTTCGCAACTTCGAAGAGACGCACTTAGGTTGCTTAAGCCCGACCCATTCCTAACTCCGAACGGGTTTCTGCCGCGATTCTAGGTGGCTAATCCTGCGAAGGTCTCCTACAAAACAATCAATTTAAGCCCGTGCGATTCAGTTAGGTTGGGTACCTCCAGCCGGTCGAACAGCTTCCACCACACCTCTTCCGGCACCATTTCGCCGCGCTTCCGGTTGGCCGGGAGCATCACATTGAGCGGTCGCTCCACATAGACGATCAGCACTTCCGCCCCGTAGTCATACGCTAGCCTGATCCACCGATCGCGGGTTGCACGAACTGTGTTGGTGGCATTAAAATTGAATGACTGTCGATTGGCAAGGTAGGACCGGAATCGGCGCCGAGCCTCTTGGATCACCTGTCCCTGGTTATCAGTTGGTTTAATCCCCAGCTCTTGTCGAATTCCATCCAGACTGATAGTGGGATCCTTACCGGCAGTGCGAAGCCAGTGGTTCTTTCCAGACGCCGGAAGTCCAGAGATGATAGTCACCATACAGGTAAAGTTCTCGTACGGAGTGTAATGGAGGGACTCCAGCTGCCTACGGAAGTACAAGAAGCGAGCGTGATCACTGGCGAACTCAAATCTCTGACCGAAGCAGTTCTGATCAGAGAGGTACTCGCGAAAGAGCTCAATGCGTTCACGAAACTCGCTGTGATCGTCAGCCACCCTGCCCAGACTGTCGGCAACGGCGAGACTGTAAAGCCAGCGGGGGTTGGTCAGCCAGCTCAATTCTATGGCACTCCTGTGTGGATCGGTCTTCCGGATGAGATTCGCGGGGCTGGTGTGGTACCGGACAAGGGTGACGATATCCTCGCGCTCGCGGAACGGAACTCTGGCCTCAGCCAGAATCCTCCGTGCCATCCGGGCACCGACGATGCTATGTTTTTGGGCGGTAACGCTCCTGCCGTCGGTCTCAGTGGTGGCCGGCTTGCCAACATCGTGAAGAAGCGCCGCGAGAAGTAGGATACGTCGTTCCTTTGGAGACAGCTCCTGCCATGCCGGTTGATCCATGAGCTCCCGGCAGACCGCCTTTGTGTGTGTCCAGACATCACCCTCCTGATGGTATCGTCTGTCCTGCGGGCAGGACCGCATCTGAACCGCCCAGGGCTGTACTTCGGCCCAATCTAGGAGATCCGCCGGTGTCATGGCGAGAAGGTCTGCTCTCGATTCTACTGCCACAAATTCATCCCCGAGCGAAGCCCATTGGTCTCGACTGGTCGCCGGGACCAGTGATGGCCAGTCGCCTCAACCTCATCGGTGAAACTTTTGCGCACATACTTCGCCCGTGACAAAACACGACCATCAGATTCTACCTTCAGGTAGAGCCCTTCCATCACATCACTTCCGTATGCCGAGGTCCCGAGCAGTGCGATCAGATCCTCGAAACGATTGAGCGGGCCGGTGTGAATCACCGCGACTGAGATGACTGGTCCTCCCTTGAAAACCTTCTCCCTCGACGATGTGTCGAGGAAAGACTGGTTTCGCTTATCCCAAGTATCAAATTCCAGCAGATAATGCGGAAGGTCTGTATACCGAAGATGATGTCGGGCATACAGCCACTCACCAAATAGCAAGTATCTGTCTCCGAGAATACTGTGCAAAGCAAGTCGATTGCTCTCCGCCCAGGCTTTGAGCGGATCGAACTGAGGGTGCATACCTGAGGTGACCTCATGCCCCCGACACTGCAAAATCAGTTTGTCCTCGTCGAAGTGGATACCAACATTGGCGCCGTCGACCTTCTCTTCAATCACCAGGCCGCTGCTGCGGATCAGTTCGAGGGAGTCGTTTTCACCCAGGTACTTGTCGTCGGAGGTGCCGCGCGAGCCGAAGATATGCGGGGTCCGCGGATATTTTGTGAAGTTGCCTCGTGACTGTCCCATGCCTAAACCTGTGCCAGAACATAGATGTGCTGTCTGTCCTGTTCAAATCGCAACGAGCTGACTCCTGCTTGCTCAAATAAGTCCCTAAGGGATTCCTGGTCAAACAAATGTATATGTTCGGGATTCTCATCCGCTCGGCTTGGCACGGTCACAATCACCCATCGGAGACTCACACGACAGAGCTCGTATAAGGCTTCAGCAGGGTTGGTGACGTGCTCAAGTACCTCCAGCATGGTCACCGCTTCGAAGGATTGGTCCGCAAAGGGTAGGGAATGAACATCGCCGACCAGAGCGGCTATCGGTAGATCAGCAGCCTCGGCGACAACGCGAATCCTCTCAACCTGCTTTGGACGAATATCAACCGAAGTGATTTTTATCCCCGGGAGGGCCTTGAGTATGTGCCACAGAAACCAACCCTTGCCGGAGCCTATGTCGAGAATGCTCTCCGGCCTGATCCCACTGAGCTTGCCCACTGGCCAGCTTATGCGAGGATTCTCCAGCCGCTTGAGGAAATGCACCTTCAGATTATGGGCTTGTGAAATCTCAAGGATGCGCTCTTCTGCCAACCCCGCGCAGTCTTCGCCCGTAATATGCTGAACGTACGTACGAAGCAGTGATTCGAAGTGGTATTCCATAGCATTTGACCAATTAATGAGCTGACCAACAAGATAACTCAGGTGGTACCGATCGGCAACAGGATAGTTCGCACACGGTCATCTCTCGTCTTTACAAGACCCCAGATAATTAGAATCACAGACTATATCTTACCGCAAAGTTAGAATTCGTCGATGAGCCGACCACCTCGCCAAACAGCGCACCATCACATCAAATCTGGTAGGCGACCCTAAACAGTATTACCGTTGAACCGATGTCCGAGGAATGACCGAGCGGTCAAAGGGAAGGATGATTGCATCATCAACTTCCCCCGACAGCAGATATTTCCCACTACGCTTTAAGAACCTTGGGCGTATTTGACCCTATTCAGCCATATCGTTAACCCATTGTATTTCAGTTGCTTAGGGCGTCTAATGTCGGATGCGAGAATCGAACCCCATACTCGCGTTGCAGCACAAGGACTTACACCGTATTGTGACCATATTGTGACCGTTTTTTGGGCCAGTATCGAGGTTCTGGTATGCTCTTCTATGAACTGACGATTTCTTCCTTAACCGAATAGCCCATAGCACGGTATCCGGCGAGCCTCTTTCGATACATTCGAACAAGCATGGGAACATGCCTGTCGACGAAATCATAGACCCGCACTTCGGTTTTATTGTCCTGCAGCCGGTGCAGGCGTCCTGCGTACTGCTGTAACGTCCCGCGCCAGGAAATCGGCAAAGCCAGAAATAGTGTATCCAGACGGGCGTCATCGAACCCCTCACCAATATGTCTGCCCGTCGCCAGGATCACTCGCTTCTCATGATCGGGAATGGACTTGAGCTGTTCCGATACTGCTTCACGCTGCCTCTTTCCCATTCCTCCCTTTAATACCACCAAATTCTCAACTGATTCCCCCAGCTTTTTGGTCAGAATCTTGAGGTGTTCGGTTCTTTCTGTTAGAACTAAGGGGGACCGGCCCTCGGCAACGGCAGCGAGCACTTCTTCGACAATTTGAGCGTTTCTTTTGGAATCACTGGTAAGAGCGGAATAAAGCTCCTGAATCTTCGGCTCCGCCATCGACTTTGAAATCTTGAACGAGGTCTCCCTCAGAAGCACAATATGCTCGAAAAACCGTTCAAGAGCTATTGCTTTGCTGTCGATTCTCGTTCGAATTGGACCGCATTGCATTTGAATGATAGGATGATGGCCGTCTCTCCTTGTCGGGGTGGCGGTCAAGCCCATAACAAAACGTGCCTTGACCTGTTTGAGCACCTGTTCGAAACTGAAGGCAGATACGTGATGACACTCGTCGACTATCACCTGCCCGTAGTCGGCCACTAGGTCAACAACGTTTCCCTTTTTCTGAAGGCTCTGAATCACCGCAATATCAATTTTGCCGGTTAGCTTCTTCTTCCCGCCGCCGTATAGTCCTATCTCTTCGGGTGGAATATTCAAGAAAAGACCCAGTCTTTCCCGCCACTGATCCATGAGTATACGCCGGTGAACCAATATCAATGTGTTCACTTTCCGTTTGCCGATCAGCCAGGAGGCGATTACGGTCTTGCCGAACCCGGTAGGCGCTGCCAATACGCCATTTCCATTTTCAAGTATTTGCGATGCAGCATCATATTGCCTATCCTGTAATTTGCCCGCAAATGATACATTGATCTTTCGCCCGGCGAATCGTTTGTCTTCCAAGTTCACATCTATACTATGGGAATTTAGAAGGTCCCTGACTTCATCAAGGCAACCTCTTGGAAGGCCGATGTGTTTCGGAAATTCTTCAGCACAGCTAATTATGCGAGGCTTTCCAAATATAGACAGACGCATGGCCTGAGCACGATAGAACTCTGGATTCTGAAAAGCGGCTAGCCGGACTAACCTGCTGATCAACTGCGAAGATAGTCCTGCCTTCTCTATGTATAGGAGATTGCTACAAACAACTGTCACGCTCGTAGGAAAGGGCCCCTTCAATTCCAGTTCAGGAGACTGCTTCGAAGGAGGGAGTGTCCACGGATCATCTTGAGCGAGATCACCGCATTTTACGGCGCGAACACCAATTACCGAGTTTGATCTTTCAGCATCTTTCACGATGTACTTCACCTCATCCGGACTGATTCTCTTAATGGATGCCAGGTACTCCCATTGATCCGGATAAGGCCTCAAATCGGCATCAAGAAATACAGCATTCCCCTTCTCTCTTGGCATCCGCTGAAGCGGTAATGCTATCAAATTTCCGAAGCCTCCTTTCGGCATAGTGTCCTGACTTGGAAAGAAGCGATCGTATGAGTCCATTCCAATCTCATGTCTTGTTGAAAGGGCATTCGTCAAGACAGCGCTGCCGAGTTTGCGCGCCAGGATTGCCGGTATTGCCGCCGAGAAGAAGATCCAGATGTGAGCCCCCTGTCCGGAGCGCGACCGCTCCAGAGCCGCGGGGACACCCATTTGCCGGCAGGATTGCAGAAAAGCGCCGACATCATTCTGCCAGGATGCCTTATCAAAATCTGCCGCCAACAAGTAACAAGCCTCATCGGTCAGCAAAGGATATGTTCCGATTGTCTTCTTGCCGGCAAGATGTTCTTCGATCACTGAATCTGTAAGGGGAAGGTAGTTGCAGTTGGTGCATTTTGAACACGGCTTTTGGCATAGCAACGGATCCCATTCGTTGGCGCAGGCCGGAGAATAGCCGGACTTTCCTGATCTATTCTCCCACCGGATGGCGAAGACATCGTCTCGTCCTCGAAACAAGTCTCGGAATAGCCGCACCTTGTCAATTGTCGGTCTTGGTTTGGTTTCACTCGCATCATCGGGGACGGGTAGCGTACCACTGGATGGCGTTTGACAGTGAAGGGAAGATGCCGGCTTGACGGAAAAGGACTCAAGAATTCTTTTCAGTTTCTTGTTTTCGATACGAAGGTGCTCGTTCTCATCCTGCAGATCGCGGAGCTTGCGCAGCAGTTCCTTTTCGTCTTCATCTTGCATAAGGCTACTGTCTTTACTCCCAGAAGCTGTCAGCCCATTTCTGCTTGAACGGGCGCCCAGAGGCGGCTGCCCGGAGTGGTCCGAGCAAGAAGTTCCTCAGTGCTCCAACGATCTGAGCAAAATCAACGTCAAGGCCACCAAGGCCGCTTCGATTTGTGAATCCTTTCCACTGACTGACCTTATCTCTGTTCGTGGCGAATTCATCGCTCAAGCCGAAAGGTATATCGATAGGAATAGGAGTGTCCCTGCGCTTGAAAGTTGCCGTGATCGCCGAAACCAAATCCAGGCCGTCGAACGAAAAGGTTTGTGACAGAACATAGATATCGTAGTAGTCCTTCATGCGGCTGTTAGCCATACCCAGAGCTACCATAGCCTGCAATTTCTCCGCAATCAACGTCTCTTTGGGATAAGCTCGTACTCGTGGAGCCCGAAAATCAAGAAGGACCGGATATTCTACTGGCTTCGCCTTCGGCGTTACGACATCCCCGAAGCCAACATCGATCTGGACCCTTATCCTGGCGCTCCCCAAATTGGCAATCAACTTCACCCGACGTCCCGAATACTCCTGATCGCCACGAATTTCCTCTATTGCTATACTACTCAGATCGAACGCAAGACCATCTCGTTCAACCTCGACCCGACAGATTTCCTCAAATATCCTCCTGAGTGCCTCCTCCGAAGATTCTCCAAAACCCAAAAGATCCAGATCGCGGGTCGGGCGATGCGAGTGGCCCATCCAAATAGCCATTAACATAGCCCCCTTCAGGACAAACTTTTCTGCATATTCTGAACATGACAGCCGATAGAGGAATCTCTCTACCGCATATCTCGTCAGGATTAAGTTGAAGTCTTCTTTGCGCTCCCGACTGAGATTCAACAGGCGCTGACGTACGGCAACATCAATGTGTTCTGGATTCCTCTTGCTCATGTCAGCGACTCGAGGTATGGTTTCATAATGTTCCCGACTCTGCAGATCTTGGCATACTTCCATAGATCATCCATAGTGCATTTGCGCGAACGATAGCAATCGCGCAGAGCCTCAAGAGCTACGTCCAGGCCGATCTTATTTCTGTATTTGAAGCAATCGGCTACAGTTTTTGCCGGGTTGTAAACACGGACGGCTACACCTTCTACTTCATGCTGTTCTACTCCCGAGGACAGTGCTTTTCCGGAAAACCTGACAATCCGTATGGGGATAGCGGGCTCTCTCGGCTGACGAGCTTTGCGATCAATAGCCATCCAGATCTCGTACGGCGATTGAGTCGTCAGATCGTGAAGCCTAAGAGCTGAAAGGAGACAGACTACCCCAGAAGGCACTCTCTTGCACGCCTCGGCGATAGTTCTGTTTTCGGATGGCTTTGACTCAGCAAGGACATAGAGACCACGCCCAACTCGATTCAGTATACCCCGGTGATGAAGCATATGGACGTACTTCCGATGGATACCGTATTCATCCATGTCCTTCGGTCTGATGACGCCGAGACGTCCCGCAACTTGAATGATCCTGTCGATAATCTGCTTATTCATAGGGCAAGTCTCAATCGTATAATATGTCGGCATATATCCATAACTGCCTACATATTATACCACGTTGGACAACGGAATGCAAGCGCATTTTTGACAAAAAAACAAAGGGAAACTGTGGCCAAATCGTGCCCAAAATGGTTGCACGTTATTCGGTGTTATTGGGGGATATAGGCTTACAAAGGTAGCGGTGGGAGGAATCGAAAAAGGGCGTTTTGGCAACCTTGTGGCCGTCTGTCACTTACGTCACAACCCGTTGAACAACAACGAATTTGAGCTTTTATTTGGTCTTGTTTGGTCAGGGTGTCAGAAAGTGTTTTTCACTCAAGTTGGCACAAATCTGGCACAGTTCGATTTTCGGCAAGATACGAAATTGGCTAAGTTCTTGTCAATAAGGAAGATTATGGAATGTATAGAAAAATGGTGGAGGTGGGGGGAATCGAACCCCCGTCCGAGCAAAGCGCCAAGCTGCCGTCTACGTGCGTAGTCGGTCTATAGTGTCTCGCCCTTACTGCTGCCGACCAACAGGCCACAGCAAAAGCCAGCCTCTATCGTTTAAATCGACCTTAGAGACATCGGCCAACCGAGCTTCCCGTGATCGACGCCGCTCACCTGACCCGGAAAGCAAAATCAGAGGCGACGGGCTACGTACTAAAGGGTCTCTTTAGGCAGCCATGGCGTAATTGGATTCGCCAAATAATGGTTTGCCTGAATTGGTAACGGGGCTCCAGACATCCCCGGCACGCTGACAACTCCTCACTGTACCCGTCGAAACCAAGTCACCCCCGTATCGGTGGGACCGTTCGACATCGAGAAACTGTCCGCTCTCGATTGTCAAAGAGCGTACGGTAATAATATACCATACTGTCGGGATTTATTCAATCTCCGGCACTTGTTTAAACGAAGAAAATCCGCTCAAGTTCCATTTGCAGGAGAGTATTGTTCAAATGATACGCTGCTGATCGGCAGCTGCAGATGCGGCCGTGAACGCCCATATAGCGTCATCGGCCACCTGCATTTACCGGCTGATTCATTTCTGCGGTCAATCCCGTTTTCCAGAGCGCCAGTCGGGTCATCGGCTGTGACACTCCGCATAACCGGGATTGTGAACCGGCTGCCGGTCAGGTCATTGACCTCAATAGTGATCGATTTCTCAAAAGCTGCGGTGGAGTTGGGATCAATAAGTCGAACAGTTCCGTCGGAGCTCCCTTTGACCGGAATTTCGGTCGGCATCGTAATCGCAAGCAGATCGTCCGGGTAGTCGACAATGTCAACTTGAAGCGGCTCGGAATAGACATTGTGCAGGGTAAAAGTCATTTCCGGTTCGGCGCTGTCGGCAAGTCGTGAGAAATCGAGCTTGTGCGGTTTTACGATAATCGGATAGGTCGAATCCGGCCGCGCCATAACGGTCGAGGCAAATTCAAGATTCACGCGATTCTGTTGTTCGTTCGTCACAATGCGGGGGTGTTTTTTCACCCGGCCGTTGTAGCGGCCGGTGTTGAAGATGATCTCGAGGGTTGCACTGTCACCGGGGGCAATTTCGGATTTTTCCAGCGGTGCTTTCGTGCAGCCGCACCCGGGAACCACCTGAACGATCTTCAGGGTATCATCGCCGACTGATTTCAGCATGAAAGTGTGGGAGACTTTAGCATGCTGCGGGACAAATCCGAAGTCATAATCCTTCGAACTGAGTTCGAGTTTTGGTTCGGCCTGAATCGTGGTAATAAGCAGTGCCAGGCCAACGACTAAGAGAGTGGGTAAGATGCGTTTGCGTTTCATGTCTCGTATCTCCGTTGCGGTTTGATTGCGGTTGTCAGTTTCTTCGAATGTCCCGACATCTTAGCTGTCGGTTGCCCGGACCGTCTGCGGAATGAATTTTCGCCATCATTTTTGCCGCATTCGGCTCTTGCACAGGTTGACCACAATCCGGTAGAGCCAGGGCTGAAACGCTGAGTGTTCGAGCAGGCTGGAGAATTTCTCCAGCGCCGTCAACTAACCCGTCCTGGAAGAGATCGTCGCCGCCGTCTTGATCTCCTGCCAGTTTTCGGCAGAACATTGCGGCCCGAGTGTATTCCGGTTCGAACAGTTTCCAGAGCAGCCCTCTGATATGTGTCATTCGTCTCGAAGACGCTTCAATTGGTGGTTAAATTACGCGCCTGCGGGAAAACTCCTTGAAAAAATACACGACGCGGGTCACCTGCAAGATACGGCTCTGAAATGCTGAACCAAAAACTAATTGCAGGTGTACGGAGTGTGGATTGACCGGTTCAGAACCGCAGCCGTATCCCGAACTGATTTACCGATTCCGGCTCAAAACTCGATATCACCCGCTGGTAATTCAGGCTCACCATTTTGTACACCGGCTTGACCAGCGACAGCTCGACATAGTGGTCGCGGTTAAGCCCCGGCGTCAGGTCGAAATTGTAGTCGGCGGTGAATTCGAAAGTGAAGTCGGTGTAGACTCGGAAGGCATTGATCATAACGAACTGAAGTGTGGAACCTCGGTCTTCGCCGGCATCGTCGATATTCTTGTAAAAAGACACCTCGTTGGAGATCGGGTAGAAGCCAAGGTTGCCGGAATCGGTTTCAAGCGTGGGAATCAGCTGGGCGTTACCGGTTGGCGGCAGGAAGGACGTCAGGAACGCCACGCAGACGAGCAGAATAAGCTTGCGCATGGGTAAGTCTCCTTTGGTAATGGGGTGCGGGAGGCTGTCGGATACAACTCCCGCCTGTTATTGAGTTGTCGCGGGAATATAAAGGCTTGTGGTCGATCAGACAAGTGCGGGTGTCGATCAGTCAGAATTCAGACCCGGCAACCTTTTTCTCTTTCTCCAGCGGGGCCGGTTTCAGCCAGGTGCCGTTAAACCGGTTGAGCAGGAGATCATCGATCGTAACCCACGCGGAGCGGTTGCTGTAACCCAGTTCCAGTCGTGCCTTCATCGAGGAAAAAGCCCAATCGTAATCCAGCAGTCTAGCGATCTCCGGGTAGAACCGAATTTTTGACTGTCCGGCCAGCTTGCCCCACCAAAGACTTAGCCTCGCCGCGAAATCTATGACGGCCCGGGGCACCCGCATGACATGCGGCAGTTTTCCCAGCGCCGATGACACCGAGAGAATCAATTCACGGGCGGTTATGTTATCACCGGCGAGTATGTATCGCTGATTCGGGCGACCGTTTTGCAGAGCGGCAATGATACCGGGGGCGACATCGCGTACGTCGACAATATTGACCCGGTTGTGAAATCCGGGAAGCACCGGTGTCTTGAACCTCTTGAGCGCTTTGCCGCGATCATCGCCTGACCTCGAGGGCGCGACGATAATGGACGGATTGACGACAACCAATTCAATCTTGAAATTCTTAGCCAGTTTGAACAGTTCCTCTTCAGCCGCCCGCTTGGTCATGAAGTAGGGGATTTTGAAATGGCCGAGGTTGTACGGTGTATCTTCGTTGACCTTGACCGGCGCTCCGCTGTGTTCGGAGTTGTTTCCGTCTTTACGTTCGATCGCGGCGGTGGCGGCCACGGTTGAGACGTGGAGGAATCTCTTTACACCGGCCTTTTCGGCGGCCTGGAACATTTTCACGGCGCCAAACGTGTTGATCCCGGTGAACTGGGTCAGGCGACCTTGATGGAAATTCACTATCGCTGCAGTGTGGATGACGTAATCGACTCCTTCGACCAACCTGGCGATTTGCTCGTCGTTGCGAAGGTCGGCGAACCGCTTTTCCAGACCGAGTTCATCGATATACCCGGTGTCTGAGGATTCGCGGACGTGTGCGATAGGCCGGCATCCACGCCGGGTCAGTTCGTATATCAACTGACTGCCGAGCGAGCCGGAGGCGCCCGTTATGAGAATTTTCTTCTTGGTGTCCATTCCAGTTAGCTTTATGCGAGAGCCTATGTGCCTCGCTAATGACGAAATACAAAGAAATTCGTTTGATGACAACTGCTTTGTGCTGTATTACATTAACTTTTCAGCCATGAAAAAGTTCGTCAGGAAGTTTTGGGAAGGGTGGAAACGGGCGGCCCACGCGTTTGGCCGGCTTCAGACACGGATGATCATTACCGTGTTCTATTTCCTGATACTCAGTCCCATCGGTGGTGTAATGCGGCTTTTTGGCTGGAATCCGCTTCAGGTCCGACTATCCAATCACAAAAGACCGACTAACTGGCAGCCGGTAAAAGAAAACGAGCCTGATCTGGACTCGCTGCGGAGGCAGAGCTGACGAATGAATATTCTCGGCCTGTCGTTTTTCTATCATGACTCGGCTGCGGCGCTTGTGACCGACGGGCGCCTGGTGGCCGCCGTCAGTGAAGAGCGATTCAGCCGGATCAAGCACGACGCCGAACTGCCGGCCGGGGCGGTCAACTGGTGCCTGAAAAAGGCAGGGCTTGATATCAATGATCTTGACTACGTTGTCTTCTATGACAAGCCGCTGACGAAATTCGACCGGATTATCACCGGCTATATGGCCGAGCCGTTTCGGTCGTTCCGTCCGGTGTTCAAAGCGCTGCCGGTATGGCTTCGGCGAAAACTCTGGCCGCATTACGTTATCCATAAGGAACTTGGTTACGACGGCGAGATGCTGTATGTACCTCACCACCTGTCGCACGCCGCCGGGACTTTTTATACCTCGCCGTTTGACCGGGCGGCAATTCTTACGGTCGACGGGGTCGGTGAATGGGCCAATGCCTCGTACGGGATCGGTGAGAGCAACCGGGTACGTCTGATCGAAGAAATGCACTATCCACACTCGGTCGGATTGTTTTATTCGGCGATGACGTACTATCTCGGTTTCCGGGTTAATTCGGCGGAGTACAAGGTGATGGGCCTGGCACCCTACGGCAAACCGAAGTATGTCGACTTGATAAAAGACAACCTGGTAACGATTCACGATGATGGTTCGATTCATCTCAACCTGAAGTACTTTACCTTCCACTACGGCATGACTATGACCGGCAAGAAGATGGAACTGCTTTTTGGCCGGAAGCGGCGGACGCCCGAATCTGCAATAGAGGGATTTCATCAGGATGTCGCCGCATCGGTTCAGGCAGTGACCGAGAAGATTCTGCTGCGAATGGCGCGGCATGTGTGCGAGAAAACCCGCCTGGACAATCTCTGTCTGGCCGGGGGGGTAGCGCTGAACTGCAAGGCAAACGGGTTGCTTTTGCAGGAAGGGATTTTCGATGACACTTTTATCCAGCCGGCGGCAGGCGATGCTGGTGGAGCAGTCGGCTGCGCGTTGTATGCCCACTACAAAATCACCGGGGACAAAAAACACCCGCAGTCATTTTTTGATATCGGGCCGAAATTTGGCGGCGAAGAAATCGAGAGATTTCTTAAGCAGCATGGCATCCCGCACGAAAAGGCGGCCCGGGCGGTGCAGTTTAAGCGAGTCGCGCATGAGCTGGCTGACGGGAAAATTGTCGGGCTTTATCATGGCTCCGGTGAGTTTGGTCCGCGGGCGCTGGGATACAGGTCCATACTGGCCGACCCGCGCAAGGAAGAGATGAAAGCGAAGATAAATGCAGCGGTGAAATACCGCGAATCGTTTCGGCCGTTTGCACCGGCGGTGATGGTTGAACATGCGGCCGACTATTTCGACTGCTACGATCAGTCTCCCTATATGCTTTTCAACTTTACCGTCCACGAGGATAAGCGCTCGGTCATTCCGGCCGTGACGCATGTCGACGGGTCCTCCCGAATCCAGACGGTCGCTGCGGAAGACAATCCGGTGTTGCACGCGATAATTGACGAATTTCGCGCACTTACCGGTGTTGCGGTGATACTTAACACATCGTTCAACCTGCGGGGGCATCCGATAGTGAACACTCCTGAGGAAGCGTTTGCGACCTTCTGTTCCGGCGGCATTGACTTACTGCTGATGGAGGATTACCTTTTGATAAAGGAACAGATTCCCGAGGCGATACGAAAACGATTCCTTATCGAAAAGGCGTCCGATTGATTACGCGCAAATTGACATCTGCTGTCTCGAAAGAGAAAGTTGCCGGTAATGGCCAGTCGACTTAGAATTTTTTCAGAACTCTGGTATTTTCTGAAGACCTCCAAGAAGTGGTGGCTGGGGCCGATTATGGTCTTCTTGATTCTGCTGTCCCTGCTGATTGTATTCACCGAATCATCGGCACTGGCGCCGTTTATTTACTCCCTGTTCTAAGCCATGGCCCTGATATCCGGCGCAACAGTACTCCGGCTGGTCGCAGCACTCGGCTCAATTATTGTCTTTCTGGTTGTCGCAGAGGGGGTGGTACGATTGGTCGGTCTTGACCCGTTCTTTCAGAACAGGATTTTTGTCCTCAACCGCGCTTTAGACTACCCCGAGATATTCAAGAAGGATCACGATTTATTCTGGCGCCTGAAGCCGGATCAAACGGTGACCTCGCGGTTTTTTATCGGGCGTACCTACCATATCAACTCGATGGGGCTGCACGGGCCTGACGTGGATCTCGATCACACGGGCCCGCGGATTGTCACGATGGGCAACTCGTGCACGTTTGGCTGGGGTGTACCGACCGGGGCCGGCTACCCGCGACAACTGGAGGCGATGCTGCCGGACAGTTTTCAGGTGATTAACGCCGGGGTGCCGGGGTATACGTCGCTGCAGGGGAAGCGCTTCTATACCAAAGATCTGTCAGGGCTTGATCCGGACTATGTGACTATCCTCTTTGGCTTCAATGATCACTGGGCTGCCGCTAGTGAAATTTCCGATAAGGAGCAGGAGCCGCCGCCGCAGTGGATTCTCGATATTCAAAACACCATGGGTGAGCTTCATACGTACCGGCTGATGAAAAAGGCGCTTCTTTCAGCAATTGAGCCGGATATAGACTCGCTTTACTCGAGAACAGAGCCGGTGTATCGCGTGGGGTTGGACGATTTTTATCGGAATCTTGTGGACCTGGCAGGGATGGTCCAAGCCGATGATGCCGAACCGATCCTGTTGACATCACCGATTGCGAGCCTAAAAACGTATTACCCCCCGGGGCACAAATCCAACCTGCACACCTACCACGAATTCTACAACGCAGTGGTTCGCCAGGTGGCCCGGGAGCAAAACTGCCGACTGGTGGATCTGGCCGAGGAGTTGGACCAGTATGAGGGGTTGTTTGATGATCCGATGGTGGATCCGATTCATTTTAATGAAAAAGGCCACCAGATTGCCGCGGCGGCCCTTCGCACTGTCTTTTTATCGAAGCCTGCGAACGCTACTGATTGAAATCAGGTGTCGTATGATTTCAGCACCTCGATAACCTTGTCAATATCGTCCTCGTTGTTGAACAGGTGCACGGAGATCCGAATCGATCCCTCCCGTTGAACACAGATAATCCGGTTACGGAGGAGTTCCTTGTGCAGCGCCTCGTAGCCGTCGCAGGTGAACGTGAAGATCGACGAGCGGTGTTTGGGTTTCATCGATGATGTGACCGTATACCGCGAGGTGCTCTTGATGTACCCGGCCAGACGGTCGATCAGCGAGTAGTTGTGCCGCTGGATATTCTCAACACCCAACTCCTGAAACATCTGCAGGGCGGCATTCATACCCACGAGGTTCAACTCAACGTAGTAGCCCAATTCGTATTGTTCGGCGGACTGGAGGAACTCGAGATCGTATTTAAACAGGTCACCAAATTGCATATTCCATTCGACACCAAGCCAGCTGGCGAACGGCGGTGTCAGCCGGTCGCGGATACGGTCCGAGATGAAGAAGAACCCGCACCCCTGCGGGGCCAGCATCCATTTCTGGCAACCGGTCGTGTACAGATCTATATCGAGTTCGAGTACATCGAGCGGCTCCACCCCGGTCCCCTGGATACCGTCGACGATGAAGTACAGATTTTGTTCGCGGCACAAGTCGCGCAGGGCGGCCAGGTCGTTCTTGTAGCCGTTGAAAAACTGCACCCATGAGATCGCAAGGACTTTGGTTTTGTCGGTGATGGCTTCGCGCAGGAGGTTGATATCAAGTTTGCGGTCAACCGACGGGACATATTTCAGTTCAATCCCGCGAGCCTCGGCGGCAGCCTTGAAGGTGTAGATAACAGCCGGGAACTCAACATCGGATACCAGCACCTGGTCGCCTTTTTCAAGTGGCAGGCCAAACGCGGCGACATTTAGTCCGAATGACGTATTCAGGCCCAGGCCGATCTGGTCTTCCCGGGCGCCGATCAGCGCCGCGTAGCCTTTGCGCAGAGTCTGGCGTAGCTTGAATGTCTCGGCGGTCTGGTCAACATCGGCCTCGGCCCGGGCGGCAATGTGCTCATTCAGGGAGTTCTTGACGCGTGTAGAGTATGGTCCAAAGGAGCCGGAGTTGAAGTACGTCACATTTTTCGTATGGGGAAATTCACTACGGGCGGCAATGAACTTTTTCGCGATGTCGTCGGTCATGATAACTCCTTACAGAGAATAGAGATATCCGATAATGGCGATGCAGCCGGCCAGTTTCAGCAGCAGGCCAAGCAGGTAATAAAGTAAATATGGCATCCACATTTTCAGCCGCAGCGAGAGTCCCATCAGGGCCGGCACCGCCCCGAGTGTAAATGCCGCCAGAGCCAGCGCCATAGCGGGACGGATCCCGGACAGCGGCAGCATGATCGAAAAAAAGCTGTAGGCCATCGTGGGAATCGCGACAAAAAAGAGGCCTTCCATAATGAAATTTACAACAAAGCTCGCCGGGGTGGCCGGTTCGATCATTTCCTTTGGTATGCCCCGGGCAAAATCGAGCTTCCGGCCCAGCCACTCGTGCAACAGCGTAAACAGCAGTAAATAACCGCCGCCGGCAGTCAGGCAGTACACCATCAGGGTTACGTCCATCATTTCAGCCATCCTTCACGTCGATACCAGTCATACGTCTGTCGGGCGCCGATTGCAAAATCGATTTCCGATTCAAAACCAAAATGCTCACGGGCTTTGTCGGTTGAAACGATCCAGCTTGCCAGGAGCTCGCCCGCCTTTTCACGCGTAAGCATCGGGGTTGCTCCAACAAGTTTAAACGAAAATTCCGAGAACGCGGCAATGACTTTGAAGATACTCGCCGGGATGCGAAGGCGGTAGGTCTTTTTGCCGCATGCGGCCGCGAGGATTTCAACCAGATTGGCCATTGCGTAAGATCGATTCTCGGCAATGAAGTACGGCTCCCCGGAAACACTGTCGCCCTCGATAGCTTTCAAGGCGGCGCGACAGAGGTCATCGACTTGGACCAGCTGGATATGACGGTTCGGATTTCCGATGAGTGGTTTGATCCCCTTGTTGATGGTGTCAAAAAACGAAAACATCTCCTTGTCGCCGGGGCCGTAGATGCCAGGCGGGCGCAACGCAATTACGTGTAGTCGGTCGGTAAATCCCAAAGCGACTCGCTCTCCGGCCAGCTTGGATACGCCGTAAGTCGTGATCGGACGTGGAGGATCGGACTCCTTTACCGGTTTGTCATTTTCCGACGGCCCCGCGGCGGCAAGTGAGGAAATGTAGATTACTTTTTTCACATCCGGGTTGCGCTGGACGATCGCGTTCATCAGATGGGCCGTCCCCTGCTCGTTGATATCAAAGAAGGTCTGCTTTCGTTTGGCTTTGACTATCCCGGCGTTGTGAATGATGTAGTCACAATCGGCTACCATCGGACGCAGGATTTCCGTGCTGGACAAGTCGCCGTAGCGGTATTCCAGATCAAGCCTCTCCAGCAGTGACAGGTCGGCCGTGCGCCGTACGCCAGCGATAACGCGATAACCCTGATCGCCAAAGAGTCGGCACAGTCGTGAGCCTACAAAGCCGTTGGCGCCGGTTATCAGTATGCTGGGACTGCTTTCGGTCATGCCGCCAAGGTAGCTAATTCACACGGCGGCAACAAGAAAGGAATTTCGGCTGGTCGCGTGGGAAACAGTCCGTAGAAATACCATTTACGACAAGCGGAAACAAGTACCGTATTGAGCCGGTTTGAGGCAGAAACAAGATGTCCGCTTCAACACGAAATCTCAGGAGAATTATTATGCAAGGAATAGAAGGCAAGACAGCTCTCATCACCGGCGCCTCCAGCGGTATCGGCTGGGCAACAGCCAAAGAACTCGCCAACGGCGGCGCGAAGATCATGCTCACCGCCCGTCGGGAAGAACGGTTGAAAGAACTTAAGAAAGAACTGGAAAACGACGGTGCTGCGGTTGAGTACAAAGTCGCCGATGTCGTCAAGCGCGAAGAGATCCAATCAGTAGCCGATACTATGATCGAGAAGTTTGGGCAGATCGATATCCTGTTCAACAACGCGGGGCTGATGCCGTTGTCGTTTATGAAGAACCTGCATGTCGATGAGTGGGACCGGATGGTCGATGTCAATGTCAAGGGACTGTTGTATGCGATAGCCGCCGTGCTGCCTGACATGACCAAGCGCGGGGCGGGGCATATCATAAATGTTTCCTCGATTGCAGGTCATATGGTTTTTCCCGGCTCGGCCGTATACAGCGGGACCAAGTTTGCCGTGCGGGCAATAAGCGAGGGGCTGCGCAAAGAGCTGACCGGCTCCAGCAATATCCGCACAACGATCATTTCCCCCGGGGCAGTGGCGACTGAACTCACCGATACGATTACAGACAAAGAGATCCTGGCATGGTTCAAGGATATGGAATTGCAGCCGATCGATTCCGAAGCAATAGCGCGGGCGACCGCCTATGCGGTGCAGCAGCCGGATGATGTCGATGTCAACGAGATCATTATCCGCCCGACCTCGCAGGGGATGTGAGGCAATAAACTAACACGCATGAAGAAAGACGGTCAAGATCTGACCGCCTCTCTCTTATTTTCGTGAGTGTCTAAAGGCCTAAAACACCTCGGCGCTGAACCGGTAGATCTCGGCGTTGCGGTCCTGGTAGCTGTTTTTCGGCAGGCCCGCTTTCAGGCAGGTCTGCTCCAGGAACTCAATCGGTCCCCAGCCGTTCGTTGTCGCCACCTGCGGCAGCAACAGCCCCGAGTGCCAGTCCAGTTTAACCATGAGCCCGTCGCGTCCGACCTGGATTTCATCGAGGTCGTGCACCCGGTGCAGCGGTGAAAGAACCGATATTTCGATATCGAGTGCCTCGACTTCGCTTTCGGTCAGTTCCGGAAAACGGGGATCCTCGAACGCGGCCGCGACTGCCATTTCCGCAACGGTCTTATAGAGCGGCTGGTCGGAGCGAAGACGCCCGATACACCCCCGCAGCTTGCCGTGGATATTCAGCGTGACAAACGCCCCTTTGTGCTCCGAAAGTGATTCCGGCTCCGGCGGAATGTACTCCTGCCCTTTTATACGCGCTTCAATAGCATCACGCGCGATCTTAAGTAGTAACCGTCGGTCCTCATCGGAAAGCTTTTCGATTTTTTTCTTCTTCTCGGCCGTGGCCGAGCGAGCGCCGATGAGCCGTCGTCCGGGCTTGCTGTCTTTGGGGACCGTGATCGCGGCCGAAAGATACCCGACAACCTCATTGAAATCGCCGGTGGTTTCGCCGGAATGGGAGTAGTCTATAAAATGCGAGACAGTCGCCCCGAGACGCCTGGCGGCAATCATCATGGCCGCAATGGGGCCGGCGCCGCAGGCTTCGCCCTGCCCCGTTTCAATCGTTTCGACCAGCAGGTCGGGGTCGAACTTCTGAACGGCCTCTTTCACCGAGTCATCGAGGCGCCGGGCTGCCTTGGCGGAGTGAAAATGCGACAAATCGCTGGAGGCGACAATGAGGCTGTTGGTGCCGCGCAGACCGGAGGCGAGTGCCTCACCAAGGGCCCGGACGGAATCTTCCTCCTGGTCGCCCATGACAATCGGTACGAGCTTGAACTCGCCGAGCATTACCTGCAAAAACGGCAACTGCACCTCAAGGGCATGTTCACCCCGGCTGGCGCCGGAGGCATGGCCCTGGTTCGAGAAATAGACCTGTTTAGCATTAATCTCGGCGATTCTCCCGGCAATCTCGCGATCCGTCTTAATCAGGCCAAGCGGTGTTTCGTACCCCTGCCCGCCAAAGACAGAGGAGCCTTTGAAAAAGACGGTGTGCGACGGTGAGATCACGACAACCGTATCGTACTGCTCGCCTTCGATCTGTTTATAAGCTCGAGCCGCGGTCTGGCCGGAATAGGGATAGCCGGCATGAGGGGCAACCAGCCCGATCGGTCGGCCATCGACTGGTATACGTTTTGCCTGAGAAAAAAGGCCGGCAATCGTGGTTGTCAGTTCGCCGGGATTTCCCGGATAAAAAGCCCCGGCCACGGCGGCTCTTCTGATTGTTGCGCTGTCTGAATCCATACTGGTAGTATACACTCAAGCAGGCGTAAGTGTCAATCAATGCCGGAAAAACCGCTCAAACAACCTTACCCCGACGGTTCGGCCAGGTAAAAGTCACCGGTAACCAGATCATTGTCGGTGTCGTGGCAGCCGTGGGCGTTGCTACACGGACGCTTCTTTTGTTGCACCGGTCGCAGTCGGTGTTGACTTCTGTGAGCCATTGCCGGTGGGCTTGATGCCTTCCACCATGGCGGCCAGGGAGGAAATGATACCGCTGGCCTCGTACGGCAGGAAGATTTTGTTGGCCTCTTTGTCGGCTAGGCGCGGGAGCATTTCCAGGTACTTGAGCGTGATCAGTTTTTCGTCCGGCTTGCCGGAATGAATGGCCCCGAACACACCGGTGATAGCCTGTGCTTCACCTTCGGCTACAGCAATCTGTCGGTATTTTTCAGCATCGGCGCGCTGGCGCACGGCCTGGGCGTCACCCTCGGCTTCAAGAATTGCCGCCTGCTTGGTGCCTTCGGCTTTGGCAATAGCTGCCTGTCGCTGGGCGTCGGCGTCGAGAATCGTCGCACGTTTGTCGCGCTCGGCTTTCATCTGCCGGCTCATGGCTATGGTGATATCTTCCGGCGGATCAATCCGCTGGAGTTCCACACGGTTGATCTTGACACCCCATTTGTCGGTTGCCTGGTCGAGCACATCGCGCAGCTGACCGTTGATCTGGTCCCGGGAACTCAGGCAGGCATCGAGATCCATCTCGCCGATCACGTTACGAAGGTTCGTTTGGGCGAGCTTGGTCGACGAGATAATGTAATTACTGATTTCGTAGTAAGCGCGTACCGGGTCGGTGACCTGGGCCCAGATGACAGCGTCGACTTCGACCCCGACGTTATCGGAGGTGATAACCATCTGGGGCGGGACATCGAGGACCACCTCGCGCATGTCGATTTTCGCGACGGAATCAAATAGCGGGATGATCATATTCAGGCCCGGGTCGAGCACCCGCTGGAATTTGCCGAGTCGTTCCACCAGCCCGCGCTCGTACGGGCGGATAATGCGCACGGAAAGCGACACGATAATGAAGGTGAACGCCACCGCAACTAAGAGAAATATTACTACCGGGTTCATGACTTATTCCTTTCCGCTGTCGGCTTCTTCGACCACAACCTTGTTGCCGTCGATAGACTTGACAACCACTTTGGCTTTTTCGGCAAACGGGCGTTGGGCGGCTGCCCGCCACGTTTCGCCGTCGATAATGACTTGACCCCCGAGATCCGGATCGATCGGTTTGGTGACCAGCGCAACGCGACCGATCAGGCGGTCGACATTGCTTTTGGTTGGCGACTCTCTAGTGATGCGTTTCGCGAACGGTCGCATCGACGGGAGCAGGATAATCGAAACTCCGACAAAGATGCCGATCTGCCAGTAGTAGTCGCCGGGATTAAACTGCCCATAAATCGCCGCGGCAATTGCCGCCACGCCAAAACAGGCGAAAATCAGGCCGGGAGCCAAAAGCTCGAGTATGAGAAAAACGACCATTGCCGCCATCCAGATCCAGAACATGGTCGACATAGGTTCACTCCTTTTTCCAAGGTAATTGCGCGGCTGTGTTTACCGGTCCAGCCAAAGATATGTACCGGCAAACCGGCAAAATATTCAACAAAAACCAGGCCTCTCTCTTTTGCCCAGCCGGAGCTTTTCAGTTGATGTTTTTATTTGTATTGTATGCCCTTACTGGAAAGGAGCAGCCCGCAGAACGATGAGACCAAATCGACCGTACACGAGGATTGTCAACGTATGGGACAGCATGGGGCAGGATCAGCATTCGCTGAAAATGGTCAAGTACGTCAGGGATATTTTCAAAAAGTTCGACATCCGCCCAAGATCCGGGCTGGACTTGTGCTGTGGTACCGGCAGCGCGATCAAGGTCTTTGTTGACCAGGGCTACGCCATGGCCGGGCTTGATGGTTCTTCGCAGATGATCGCCGCTGCAGGCGCCAAGCTAAAAGGTACCGGCGTACGGCTCTATCACAAGCAGTTACCGAAATTCCGTCTGCTGGACAACCACAAATCCAGCCGGACGGTGACGTTTGACTTTGTTACCTGTTTCTACGATTCGCTGAATTACATGCTTAATGAACGGGATCTGAAGGCTACTTTCAAATCCGTTCGGGCGCATTTGAACAAAAACGGCTGGTTCATTTTTGACATGAATACGCCGGAGGCACTCAAAAATATCTGGGGCGGGCAGACCTGGGCCGATGCCCGCGATGATATCGCCTGGATCTGGAAAAATGAGTTCAACCCGCGCACGACGACTGCTCTTTGCCGAACGACGACTTTTGTAAAAAACGGCAAACAATGGGAGCGATTCGAGGAGGACCATTACGAGCGAGCCTATCCGAACACAAGGATCAAGAAGCTTCTCCGGGAATCCGGGTTTGTTCTCAAGGGATTTTATCGCTGCCATACATTCGACAAGCCGACTAAAGACACGTTTCGCATTTGTGCCGTGGCACGGCGGAAGTAGCTGTCGGGTTCGATCAGGGGAGGGATCTCACTTGTGGGCGGGGCAGCCGCGGCATTTCGATGGAGTCGGGGCGCAGGCCTCGCAGCCGCCGGTGGACATGCCTTTGGATGACACCAGGGAAATGAGCCGGTAGACGTTGTCGGATTGGCATTGTGGGCAGGGAATACCGTCGGTACCCGGGCTGACCAGATCTTCGAACTGACTTCCACATTTACCGCATTTGAATTCGTATATCGGCATAGTTTGATCTCTTTCTCACAGGGCACCGTCAATATACAATATCCGACCATTTTGTCCAGTAACAAATACGGCAACGGCCGGCGCCATGGCCGGCCGTGTTTGCGGTTCGGTAGTATTGCTCAGGCTCAAACGTTCTGAGCCTGTGTTGTATTATTTCACCTGAACGTCGATCTGCTTCGGTTTGGCCTCTTCCTTCTTGGCCAGCTTAAGCCGAAGGACACCGTCTTTGTATTCCGCCTTGACCGAATCGGTGTTGATCGTATCCGGCAGGGTGAACTGCCGCTGGAACGAGCCGGTCGTGATCTCACGGTGCGTCCAGTGTTCATCGGAATCATCGAATTCGCGCTGGCGCGTACCGGAAATGATCAGCCTGTTGCGTTCCATCGTTACCTTGATGTCTTCTTTTTTCATCCCCGGCAGTTCAAAGGCCATTGACAGCTCGTTCTCCGTGTCGCGGATATCGACCGGAGGCCACACAGACGACTCAGCCCGGAAAAACGGGGCATTGAAGAAATCCTCAAAGAACGGGCTCATCAGGCGGTTCCGAACGTTGTTCTCGCGTTTCACCAAGTTAGTCATCTAAATCACCTCCTTTGGTTTTTGGTTGATGACTGTTTTCACCCGATTGAATAATCAAACAGCGTGCCAATTCTTGTAACTGAAAAAATATCGCAACTTACTTTTGGGGAAGTGTTTAGGGGGCCACGAAAGCTGTCAATTTGACTGTTTTCGCTGGTCACTTTGACAATCTGCGGCAGTCAAAATGACTGATTCGGGTTCAATTTGACAGCCACAAAAAAGCCCGCCGAAAAGGCGGGCCTTGCACTCACAGGGGAGGAGAAACAACTAAAGCCCGCAACTGCGGGCACGGGAAACTACCCTCACCGGAAACCACTACCGGCGGGGGCATTACACGAGGACCCGTTGCTGTTGCCGCCACAGGCAAAACCTGAGAGCTGGCGCTGCACAGCCTCGGAGGAACACTTCGGGCACGTGACTTTTTCCAAATCGTTTGAGACGAGTTCTTCGAAGGTCTCGTTGCATTCGGTGCATTTGTATTCAAACAGCGGCATAATTGGCGCTCCTGGTGTTCTATTCGGCTACTGACATGACCGCCCCGGTCACGGCACCCGCACTAATTGTAATGTACGGATTGCACATGATCGCTCACGTGGAGCCGAGGCCGGTGTACACAAAATAAAGCCCCAGGCCGAGCAGTCCGCCGACTGCTGTAAAGATCACCGGTTTTTTCGTCAGAAGTTTTTTCATAGCTGCTGTAACAGACCACCCAGCCCGGAGGTTTGCATTATTTCTGCGCAATCGGCTGGCCGAGTGCTTCGTGCATGATTGATTTCAGCGTATCTTCAACGCCGGCAGCAAGTTCATTCAGCCCGGCCTGCGGCATCATTTCCGCTATCATGGTTGGACGACCTAGTGTCACAATCGTTTTGCCGTTTTCAGTGTAGACCGAATAGCGGCAGGGCATAAAGATCGCCACGTTCATGTCTTTGCTTAATGCCTCGTTGGCAAAACGGGCGTTGCAGATCTCGACAATGGTAATCGGGTCCCGCTCGATTCCTTTTTCAGCCAGCGTGGCCTGAACATCGTGCACTGCCTGGACCCGGAACTGGTGTTCGGCAGTCTGGGTCTTAATGTCGCCTACGACTTCGTCGAACGGTTTGTCGGTTTCGATTTTGTACGCGAATTTATCTATCATGAGATCTTTCCTAATCCTATCGCAGTTCCTCGTTTACCTATTAGATGGCCGGCACTGCAAAACGATTCAAGAAAATTATTCGTTTATCACCTCGAAGACGGTGGTGACTTTGCTTTCATGGGTGACTGTCTGGCTGACCGAGCAGTATTTTGATTCGGAAAGCTCGATCGCCTGCTTTATCTTGTGCTCGTTCAGATCCTTGCCACGAAATTTATAGCGAACCTCGATAGTATGAAAGTATTTCGGGTAGTCCTCGGCCTGGTGCCCGGTGACTTCAATCTCGAGCCCGGTCACTTCCTGGCGTTGTTTTTTGAGAATCCGAATTACATCCACGCCGGTGCAGGACGCGATTCCCCAGAGCAGAAGCTCTGTCGGTCTATGTCCGGCGCCCTCACCGCCGCCTTTGATGCTGACGTCGGTGGTAATTTCATGGCCAAATTCGCCAGTCGCCTGAAATTGGAGACCGCCTTTCCAGTGCATCGATGTTTGCAGCATTGAGATATTTCCCCTGTTATTGTAATTTTTGCATTCCTGTTTTCTCCCCTGTTAGATAACTCAAAAGCCAAAACGATTCAACGAGATTGGGGTTCAGCTATAACGAAAAAAGCACGCGGCATAAACCGCGTGCCCTTTATATACCTTAGTCTTTGTAATTCACAGGCCGCTCAACTGGGCTTTCAGTTCCTCGACCGTGCCGACCGGGAGGCGGCAAACGGAATTGCGGCAGACAAACGCCTGCACATTGCCGTTGTCCGGTTCGCGGCCCTCGAATAGCGGAAGCTGTTCGTTCCCATCGTCGGAAACCGCCAGTACGCGGTTGGGCATGAACTGTTCGTACACGACATTGACCATAGCATCACGTTTGTCGCCGTCGCCGACAATGACGATTTCGACCTTGTCGCTGGTGTAGTACTGGAGAGCGATTACCCCGGCGGCCATACCGGCCGGGTATTTTTCGACCTGTGTCGCGACTGCTCGCAGTCCGGCCTCGGCGGCACGCAAAAAGTCTTTCTCGCCGGTGATCCGGTTGAGTTTGATCAGCGAGTGTAACAGCAGGGAACCCGGGGCGGGAATGGCGCCGTCGGTTTCGTCGCGTGGACGTATGATCAGGTCATCAATCCCTTCCGGCCGGAGGAAAAAGTGGCCGTTGGTATCCTGAAAGATCTCAATGGCCCGGTTGGCCAGTCGTTCGGCAAAATTGATCCAGCGATGTGCCTTCTTAATATCGGTCTCGTAGAGATCGAGCAGGCCGCAGACATAAAAGGCATAGTCCTCAAGGAACTCGCCCTCGGTCCGGTTGCCGTCGCGGTAGGCGTGCGACAGTCGCCCGTCGGCAAACATTTTTTCCCGAACAAATTCGGCGTTCTTGATCGCGGCGCGGAGAAATCGCTTTTCGCCGGTGATCTGATAGCCTCGGGTAAACGCGGTTAAGGCGAGGCCATTCCAGGAGGTCAGTGTCTTGTCATCGGTTCCGGGCCGCACACGTTTGGTCCGGGCGTCGAACAGTTTCTCTTTCGCGCCGGCAATAAACGCGTCGAAGTCTTCGACTTTAGATTCCTTGCGCACCCGTTCCGAGGAAGCGTCGCGGTGCAGGATATTCGTGCCTTCCCAGTTGCCGCTTTCGCTGACATTGTAGTAGCGGCAGAATAAGTCGGCGTCGTCGCCCAGCACGGAGTCGATTTCGCTTTTGTCCCAGACGTAGAACTTGCCCTCTTCGCCCTCGGAGTCGGCATCGAGCGCGGAGTAGAACCCACCGGAGTTGTCGGTCATTTCACGCAGGATGAAGTCAAGCGTCTCGATTACGACCTCGCGGTAACGCTCATTGCCGGTGACCTGATACGCCTCGGCATAGACCGGGACCAGCAGGGCGTTGTCATAGAGCATCTTTTCGAAATGCGGCACCAGCCAGCGGGCGTCGGTCGAGTAACGGGCGAATCCGCCGCCGAGATGGTCGTAGATCCCGCCGTCGGCCATGGCGGTCAGTGCCTGTTCGGCCGCTTTGAGATAGTCGAGTTCGCCGGATGCCTTGTAATAACGCAAAAACAGGGACAGTTCAATCCCGTGCGGAAACTTCGGCGCCTGGCCGAACCCGCCGTTGGTTTTGTCGAACGACTTCATAAGGGCCGAGACACTGCGCGTGATCATCCCCGGATTAAGCAGGGTATCGGAGGTTTCGGTCCGAAGGAACCCCTGGATCTGCTCGAAGATCGATTCGGCGGACTGGGTAATCTGTTGCGGGATTTCGTCCCAGGCGGCAGCGATCTCGGAGAGGACCCGTTTAAAACCAGGCCGGCCCATGTGATCCTCGGGCGGGAAGTATGTCCCGGCGAAAAACGGTTTGAGATCCGGCGTGAGGAAGACCGACATCGGCCAGCCGCCGGCCCCGGTCAGGGCCATCGTGAACGACATATAGATCTGGTCGATATCCGGGCGCTGTTCGCGGTCGACCTTGATACTGACATAGTGCTTGTTAAGAATGGCGGCGACATCATCGCTTTCAAACGACTCCCGTTCCATCACGTGGCACCAGTGGCAGGCGGAGTAGCCGATCGAGAGAAAGATCGGTTTGTTTTCTTTTTTGGCTCTTTCGAGTGCTTCGTCGCCCCAGGGGTACCAGTCGACCGGGTTGTGGGCGTGCTGGAGCAGGTAGGGGGAGTTTTCGTCGATAAGCCGGTTGGTATGCTGGTGGCCGGAGCCGTTGTCTGCCATTGTTTTGTCCCTTTCCCCGGTTTGATCGCTGCAGGCGATAGCGAGTGCGATCACCGCCGGTACTATAATCGAGCGTCCGCTGGTGGCGGACCGGAGTCGTCTGGTTGTTAGATGCAAACTCATCTGTGAACCGTCAGGTTTTTTCTTTAATGGTTGCGGCCGGATGTTGTTCCGGCCGCGTAGGTTCAACAGTTGCGGCGGGGGTGCGGTTCCGGGGAGGGAAGTGTAGGGGGCAACAATAGTTGCCCCCTACATAATTCTCAGAATTCGAAGCAAGGGATGTTTGGCGGTGGACCGCCACGGTAAATGTAGTCGTTTAGATATGTTAGATCGCTGATATTAAACTGACCGTCACAGTTTGCGTCCCCCATAAGGACATGAGGCTCCGGGTAGGGCCCGGCTCGGAAGAGTGCATCAACAACGAATGGAATGTCAGAGCTCTCGACAGCTCCGGAGTTGTTTGCGTCCCCTCGTGCGACGGTTAACAATGCGCGGAGGGCATTAACCAACCCGTATCCATGATATTGATCATATCCCGGCGTATCCTCACTTGGCCGGCCAGTTTGGTCAACGGCAGAATGTTTGAGTATTCCGCCTAAAAAATGTCTTCCAAAATTCACACCGGTATCATTCAAGAACCACTGGGGAGTGCGGCTCAAAACTAAGGCGGCAACACCAGCTACCTGTGGCGCCGCTGCAGATGTACCACCAAAATAGCAGATGTACTCCCCGGTCGTGCTGTCACATGATAGGTATTCGGGATTGTACCCATCAACTCCGCCTATATCCAGAGTATATACATCCCCTGTTTGTAAAGACGTCCCTCCAGAGGGTGAACACAAGGAGACTACACCGGTGTTGCTATAGCTCCAGTGTTCTCCTGCTCTATTGACTGCCCCAACGGACAGAACATGTTCATAGTACTCAGCAAGGCTTGCTGGGAACTTGACGCTATTGATGTAGTCGTTTCCGGATGAAAATATAAAGACAACGCCGCTGTCGGCGGCCTCAATGATCGCCTCCCTAACAATCGGCCAAGTATAGCCTAACCAACCCCACGACCCATTAACAATATCCGCGCCGTTTTCAGCCGCGTGTGATATAGCCTGTGCTACGAGAGACGGCAGTGAATTTAGTGGTGGATTTATACTGTCAAAAGGGTGTGTCCCCCACGGTTGGCCCTGATCACCAAATATCTTCAGTCTCATTAATTTGCAGGATGGGGCTATGCCGCTGACTCCCACCTGATTGTCAGCATCAGCCGATATTATCCCCGAAACAGCCATCCCGTGGGCAGCCCTTGAATTGGCCCCCGGGGCCGGATCGCTGTCCTGAACGCCGAGTTTTGGATGAGCTCCCGCAAAATCCCAACCACCAAAGAATTTGCCAGAAAAAAGATCCTCATGTGTTGCCTCAATTCCATCGTCTATCACAGCTACGATCACGTTACTCGACCCTGATGTAATGTCCCAAGGAGCTCATGTCAAGAGTTGTGTAAATTGTTTTTTCAAGCAGCGTGCTTTTCGGT
>CAZTBP010000036.1:0-26991 GCA_964612145.1 uncultured Ignavibacteriales bacterium
AAGAGGACATTTCTACATTGCTACTACAGGACAGTATCACTTTGCGGTAACAGGAGACGTACGTCTATCGGAGCAACAGCATTTTACGTGATTCAGTCCCGAATTCGGTTGTAAGGCGATAGAAGTAGACACCGGATGCGACCCGTTGGCCCCGATGCGACCGACCGTCCCATTCCAAGGCGTAGAAACCGGCCGGCCGGAAACCATCGTAGAGGGTGGTTACACGCCGACCGAGAACGTTGAATACATCGAGTGTAACCTGCGACGCGTGGCCGAGATCGAAGCGGATCGTCGTCGTCGGGTTAAACGGATTCGGAAAATTCTGGTAGAGCCGGTATTTGGCGGGAAGAATTTGCGGGGCAAGGGCGGAATCCGGCGCCTGATTTTGCAGGGCGTAGTCGATCAATTGCCGGGCCCCCGCCCGATCCATGGCCCACAGGTGAAACGAAAACCCATACAGATTGGCGCCGGGCCGCCGAACTCGTACGCCGCAGGGCAGACCATGCAGCTGCGAGCTTTCCGGAAAGGCTGATTCGTAATTATAGATGACCTCCGCAGAACTGTCCGGATAAAAAGCGCCGGTAGCGGGAAGGGTTCCCTCAACATGAAACAACTGGTCGAAGAATCCCTTTAACTGCGGTTTCGGGCTGTCGACTGCAAGCCTGGGAAGACTGTCGATAACTGGATTGGCAGCGGCGAACCCGGCCAGAGAATCCGGCACTTCGTATACGCCATACGACTTCCAGGGTCTCCAGACAGTCGAATCGAGGTGCAGGGTGCCGCCGATGAACTCATCGTCGGTATAGGCGAGAACGGTCTCCTCGGAGTTGAGATTAACGTCGTTCGTGCCGGCCGGCGTTCCGAAATACATCAGGTCGCGGCCGGAGGCAACGATCCGCTCCAGCGTGTAATACTGCCCTTCAGCCGTATTCTTGAGAATCGCTGTCAGTGGTAACTCTTCGACTATCACCAAACGATACCGGGCCAGGTCAAACCAGTTGACACCGTACTCGACAGGGTCAGCGTGGATATTACGTGAACTGTCATCCCAGTGGTACAGGTCGTACTGCAATCCATCGAGCACATCGTGATAGAAAGCGGTCAGGGAGTCCTCCCGTACGTAGTCCTGAGGATTGTCCGTAGTTCCGAGGATAACGAGTATGTCCCGGGTGGGGCGAACGCTGCCCTGTGATCGAATCGTTTCCGACGGCTCCGACTCGATGCCGAACCGGTTGACGGATGTGATCCAGTACCAGGTGTCGGAAACGGGACTCCTATCAATATAGGCGTGTTGTGCCGCCGGGACTGAGTCGAAGGCCGGAGTTTCGTAATAGTACCATTGCGCCTGATCAGAACCGCCCTGCCGTGCCAGATGGGCGGTTTTGGGTATAAAAACATTGTTGGTGTCAATGGCGAAAAACGCGCGATGCCGCTCTGCCGCAGTCAGGGAGTCTTCGGTTCGATATATCTTGTAGTAATCGATCAGAGTGTCATCGCACGGCCCCCATTGCAGGACGGCATCCGGGGCATCCGGATACAGGAATGTATATGCGGCGTGCGGCTCCGGCGGAGATGGTTTCATCGCCGGGTTGCCGTAACCGATAGGAACCGCCGGCGAGCGCAACCCCGGACCCGATTCGGTCACGTGAGCAATATCGACCAACTGGAACGGCCCGACTGGAATATCAGTCAGTTCCAAAGCAGTCTGGTGCGGCGGGAGGTGCAGGGTGCGTGTCGGCGTGAGAAGCGCTGCATCGGGTCGTACCTGACCATAAGTAACAAACTGTTGGGGCTGGACCGGACCGAAGCGCAGCTCGTAGCCCTTGATACCATCGAAGACGTACGGATCCCAGGCGAGGCGGATAGTGTCGTTGGAGAGATAGGTGATTCGCAGGCCCGACGGAGGGTAGTGGGGATCGGTGAACAGCTCAGCCATTTCGACCGCCATGTTCGCCCGGTCGCGGAAAATGCCAAATCGCAGGCCAGCAAGGTAACTTTCTGCGTCCCCCACGCCCAGGGACCGAATGTTGTAGGGGTCGCTATGTATCATCTCGGCGCCGAAGATGGAAAAGATTATTCTAGCCGAGCTATCCGGAAGAAGGTTGTGTGGACCCAGAGACTGCAGCACAAATGGCTCCTGCCCCAGGGATGCCTCCCGACCAATACTATCGCCAGGGAAAATCCATTCAGGATCGTCCGGCGAAATGGTCATGGTCAACACCTGGTCGTAATCCCACTCATCGTGACTCAGCAGGTAGTAGACGTCGCGATCACTTTCGGGGTAAATACTCAGACTGTCATGAAAATACCTGAAAGGGTCGGCCATAGCAGGCTTTCGCCTCGGTGCAAACGCTACACCTTCCGGACCATAGTAGTCAACGGTCCACCAATTGAAATTCGTGTCAGCCGGTGTGAATGAAGTTCGTGCAATACGAATACCTCCGCCGTCGGTCATGCTGTAGTCCAGTGCAAATTCGCCCACGCGCGGATCCGGATTTCCGTCGTTATCGATCACGTATACAGTTCCGATATCTCTGAGTGATCCGCACAAGTCATCATAAGAATCGGCTCCGTAATTGTACCTGCTGGAAACCTCGACTTCCGCCTCCAGCCCAACGTACAGCTCCTTAATTGTCTGGTTTCCAATATTGGTGAAAGTAAGATCGACGAGGAGGATGTTTGCGAAATCACGATAATTCCATGTACTTGCCTTCAGGATCACCTCAAGACCGAGCGGTATATGATGACCGTGATACGGATCATATCCCCATACCAGGCCGCTCTCGTATGTAAATGTGTCCACCATTACGGCACGGAAACCGTGGCCGGGTCCTGCGGCGTAGGGTAGGACGTTGCGACTTTTATGAGGTTCCTGTGGGGCCAGGAATTCCATGCCGGAGGGTGAGTGCAAACACTCCGACACCAGGGTGTCACCATTCACAATCCCGCCGAATTTCAGATAGGCTTCCCGTAGTAGAAGTCTGGAGGTGTCGGCAGAATAACTGAAGAACGGCCAGCCATATTGACGACCCTGCGCGTTTTCAAGATGCTGCCCGATATTTCCAAGACCGGTGATAGCGGTCTCAAGTTTCTGTGTGCGAGCGGTAGCCGAGCGTCTTGGCCAGGTCGAGACCCAATTGGCCCCGTAGCTGCCGGAAGTGGCCGTGCCGGTAAGCAGCGCTTCGGGTCGGCTGAATGTGGCTGATTGAGCAAAGGACATAGTCCACCACCCCGCCGCCAGTATGAAGCCGGCAGCAAAACAGAACAGGAGTCGCAGTCGCCTGTGCCCGAACACTCTTCCTAGCCTCCCCGTCGTGACCAGTTATCTCATGAGAACCATCTTTTTGGAGTCCGTCCCGCTGTCTGTTCTCAGTCTATATAAATATATACCCGAAGCTACAGTTTGCCCATTACTATTTCGACCGTTCCATTCGACCCGATAAAATCCCGGTCCCCGGTAGCTGTCGACCAGTGTCCGCACTTTCTGCCCCAGGGTGTTGAATATCTCCAGGGTCACCTTTGTCGCTGAACCGATATCAAAGCTAATCACGGTGCCCGGATTAAAGGGATTAGGATAGTTCTGGTGCAGGGCGAAATCGTCCGGCAGCAGCGCCGGCGAGAAGGCGGTGTCCGGTGACGGATTCGCCAGGACATAATCGATCAGCCGGCGAGCCCCGGTAGGATCCATCGCCCAGAGATGGAACGAAAACGAATAGACGTGGGAAGTCGGTTTGCGACAAAGAATACCAACCGGCAGATCCTTCAGCAGCGACGTTTCCGGAAAAGCCGATCCGTACCGATACAGTACCTCCACCGAATCCCCCGCTATAAAAGCCGGAGTAAGAGGCAGGTGATCCTCAAAATCGAACAGTTGCCGGAAAAGGTCTTTGGTCCGTCCGCGGGGGGAGTCGACCCGAAGGCTTGGGAGATCGTCGGCCTCCGGAAGGGCGTGCGAAAAACCGGCCAGGGAATCATGCGCCCCAAAGACATTGTACCGTTTCCACGACCACATCAGCGCCGAGTCCAGACCGACAAGCCGCTGTTCAGGCGATCCGTCTCCGTAGCGAATCACGGGAGCATCAGTATTGAGCGACAGGGCCTGCGGGCCCGGCGGCACGCCGAAGTACATAAGGTCGCGCCCCGAGGCGGTGACTTTTTCAAGAGTGCCGAAGGTAGACTCTACGTGCCGCTTGAAGACAAGCGGTGCCGGAAATTCTTCTACGATTATCAACTTGTATCGATCAAGATCTGACCACTTCACGACGATATCGGGGTCCGCACCCCGCACGTTAAAATTGCTGTCCTCCCAGTGGTACAGGGCGTAGTCATAGCCATCCAGCAACCGGTTGTAGTAGGCCACCAGTGAGTCTTTGATCACGTAGTCGTGAACCGACGATGTTGAGCCCAGGATAACCAGTACGTCCTGTGTCGCCGGCTTCGACCGCTGCGAGGGAATTAACTTCGATGGCTGCGATTCATAGCCGAAGCGATTGACCGCCGTTACCCAGTAGAGGGCGCTGTCGGCGGCCTTCCGGTCGACATATGCCGATTGGACAGCCGGCACCGAATCGTACGCGGTCATTTCGTAGTAGCACCAGGGCGCCCCACTAACCGTGCCGCAGGTTTTCGGTTCTGCCCAGCGCGGTATCTTTGACAGGCTCGTATCGATAGCGAAGAACGGCGCCTGACGCTGCAAAGCAGTCAGGGAGTCGGTCGTGCGATAGATCTTGTAATAAGCTACCAGGGTGTCATCCAGCGCCTCCCAGGATGCCAGTGCCCCCTTGCCGTTGTCCTCGAAAAAGGCGTAGCTGATGTGGGGTTCCACCCTCTCCGGCAACAAAGCTTTGTTACCATAGCCGATGACAATCGCCGGCGACAGGCTCCCTTCTCCCGATTCGCTGAGGTTACTGATGGTGGCGTATAAGTACTTACCGGGTTCCATATCCGTGATTTCCAACGACCGGGCAGGGACAAGCACGTCGTAGAGGAGTTCTGTCGGTCCGGGACCGGAGCCCGGCTTAATGTGGCCGGGGCCGACAAAGCACGTGTCGGGCACCGCCGACAACCGAATCCTGTAGCCGGTCACCTCCGGAAACACGTGTGGATCCCACTTGAGCCGGCCGGTATCATCAGACAGGTAGCTGACCTCCAGTCCCGTCGGCGGACTCTGGGGCCCAAGGACCCGCTGCATCATCTGGTTGGCCTGATGGATCCGTTTCCGGTAAATGTCAAAGTGCAGGTTGTCAAAATACTGGTCGGGTTTTCCGCCGGTCAGATTCCCACCATTGTACGGGTCGACGTGGACGAAATCCGCGCCAAAAAAAGCAAATGTTGCTCGAATCGAACTGTCCGGGAGTATCGTTACCGGCCCGACCGACTGCATCGCCCGGACTCGTGCGCCTCGTGCAACTTCATCGGCCTGCTCGATATCAACCGGTTTCCAGGCATAGCTGTTTCGGTTTACGACTCCGGCGAAAATCTGATCGTAGTCCCATTCCCGATGACTGAGAAAATAGTAGCGGTCAACATCGGCATCCGGCCGCCCGACCATACCGCTGTGAAACGGTCGGAACGGCTCGACATTGTTGCCCCGGCTGCGGGGAGCAAAGTCATGCTCGGGATAAGGCCACTCCCATACGTACCAGTTAAAATTGGTATCCGGCATCGGCGGATAGATCCGGGTGGGGGCCATGCCGCCGCCGTCGACCAAGCTCGATGGGCGCCGGAAGGCTCCCTGGACCGGGTCGCCGTCATTGTCCATCCAGTAGATGCTGCCAAGCTCCCGGAAGCTGCCGACTAAATCATCGTAGTCGCCGAAATAAAAACCGTCAACATCCTTAAATCCGACATCCGGGTGCAGGTCGATTCCCAGCCAGGCCTCGCGGATGACCTGATCCGTCACATTGGTGACGATGTAATCAACCAGCAGGATATTACCGTATACGCCTTCATCCAGGAGGTACTTCTTTGTGATTATCTCAATCCCCAGCGGCTGGTGACGGCTTTGACGAACAGGGTCCCAACTAAACCCGCCGAAGGTGAAATTACCGTTGTACAGCGTGTCGACCGAAACGGACCGATAAGCCCGCCCGGCGCCGGCCTCAATCGGCAGCATGGCCCGACGGCTGACCGGATCGATGACCGGCAACGCCTCGACTCCCCAGTCGTTGCCGTTGCCGCCACTGGTGACCAGCGTATCCTCGCCGACAATGCCTCCCACCAGCATGTAAGCCTCACTGAAGAGGCTCAACTCGGATTCCGCAGGAAATCGAAAACCTCTCGGTGAGGACAAACCCTGACCGTCCCGGTACCGCCACCCGACCAGCATTGCCGCATCAATAGTAAGACTGAATTTGGAGGTTTTGACATAGGCTCCAGTAGCGGGCCAACCTGACAGCCAGGTCGGGCCGTACTCGCCCGGAATCAGCGAGCCGGGGAAGAAATAAAGCTCCTCCGGAGTTGATAGGGCCGATGCCGTGGCGGGGGAGAGGGCCACTACACAGAGAATCAGAAGCCCGAATGCGCAGTACCGAAGACCGGCAGAATGCTTGGCAGACAAATTGTTTAACCTCTTTCGGGCATTTGCGGTTGGGACGCCGTTACCAATAAAATCCTAACATGCAGATAATACGCTTTACGCGGTCGAGTCGTGAGTACGAACCGGCCGATTTTGTCAGGTTTAGCAATCCGGCGCACAAAGTGTCAAGAAACTTTCATAATATAGACAGTTTGCTGCAGACTTTGTTTAAGAATTATTGTAAGTCGCTGGCGTTCATTCAATTGAATTATTGGCCCAAATCTTGCAGTATCCACTGTGACCAGAGAAATCGCCTTGACATTATATAGGATAGGATTATATTTAAATGGCCTCGCGAAATTGCTCTTTTACTACTATTGCGTACCAACATTCGGCTTCCAGAGACCGGGGATACAACACGAGAGGCGTTAAAAATTGCGTTGACGGGACGTTGTGTCCCTTTTTGCATGAATATATAGATGGCACTACTGTATTATAGCAGTTCCCACGAACCGTTTCGGCCAGTCGCCGAGTACGAAACGGTCACTCCGGGAGGAAAGATGAAACGACTCGGGATTCTCATAGCTCTTCTCATTGTACTTACTGTATCGTCAAATGCACTGGCAAGTACCATCCCGGCCGACACCGTCGATATTTGCCTTGGCGAAACAGTGTATGACACTCTGGTATTCCACCCCGACAGCCTGAACGATCCCAACCTCGCTATGGAACTTGTCAATGGACCAGGCACCCTGACCTGGGAAGTTACCGACGCGCTCTATGGGTATTACGAATTCACGCCGTCGGTGGATACACAGTTCATAATCGACTATGTGATCAGATTCGGGACAGCGGACTCTACAATCAACCAGAAACAATACTTGATATTGGTGAACGAACCGCCGGTAATCGCGGACCAGAATTTTGAGTATAAGGTGTGTACCGACGGCTCCGTGCGGAACCTCAAGGTGTCTGCCTATGATCCGGAAAGTAAGCCGTTAACGTTTGAAATTCTGTCCGGCCCCGGCTCTATCGATGCCACCACCGGGTGGCTTGCATACACGCCCGACACAGCCGGTGTATATTCCTGGGAGATCCGGGTATTCGACGAGTGCGGCGCCGAAACGGCCATTGTTACCGACTCGGTCTGGTACAACTCCCGCCCAAGTATCTATACACTGGACAGCGCCTTCTATCTGTGCGCACCGGAAGAAATCTGTTTCGATGTGTTCTTCGATGATCCTGACGGTGATGCCGTCTGGTTCCAACAGGTTGGCGGACCGGGCTCCACTATCGAAATTAACGACTCCACCGGTCAGACCTGTTTCTGGCCCGACTCCGATTCCTCCGCGGCCTACACGTTCATTTACAGTTATCTCGATGACTGCGAGGGCACGGCCAAAGCTGGAGCCGACCCGGCCTGGAAATACGACTCCCTTACTATCTGGGTTTACTATGAAGCCGAGCCGGTTATAAACTGCCCGGATTCACAGGAATTCTGGACGTGCGAACCGGACACCTTCTGTTTCCCCGTCTATTTAATGGGCGATGACATCTCGGGTTCCAATATCGAATTTTCTGTGCTTTCGGGCAATGCCTGGATCACCGGTGACAATCAGGTGTGCTTCTACGGTGACACCTCCAGCCAGTTTGACATCGTTGTTGAAGCGACCAGCCGCTGTGGTGCTGCCGATACGTGCACCGTGCCGGTGACGGTTCACGGTAACCGCCCGCCGCAGGTTTCCACCGCCGACGATTTCACCATGACCCTTTGTGCGCCGGAAACGGTATGTCTCCGCGCCAACGCCGCCGACCCTGATTTTGATCTGGACACCGTCTTTGCTAGTTTCGGAACCTACGACGACGCCAGCGACCGCATTTGCTTTGAAGCCGATACCGCCGGCGTCTATACCATAATTCTCACCGCAGTTGATTCCTGCGGGGCGGCAGCGTCCGATACGACCAACGTTACCGTCATCGTGCCCGACCCGCCGGTTGTTTCGCTGGGTGACGATTTCTCGGCGTTCCTGTGCGCCCCGGCGGAGGTCTGTGTTACCCCGACCATCACCGCCGATTCCATAGATCATTACATTCTCCCGATGGAGAATATCTATACATACGACACGACAACCGGAAACATCTGCTTCGTGCCGGATACAGCCGGCGTCTATACGATGGAATTCGGTGTAGTCGGTGAATGTGGTCGCGAGGCCAGGGACACGGTCCTCATTACGGTCGATTTTTCGGCTGATCCGTTTGTCGACCTCGGCGATGACTTTGCTCGGCTGCTGTGCGGACCGGAAGAGATCTGTGTCGATGTTGCAACCGTCACAGCTTTCGAATCGCTGACTCCGAACTTCGGTACCTATGACCCACAGACCGGCCAGATTTGCTTTATGCCGGATACTGCCGGGACATACACTCTCACCGCGAGCGTTGTCGACTCCTGTGGTAACTCCGTGGCTGACACCGTGGTCATCGGTATTGAATACAACACCGGCCCCTCAATCACTCTGCCGGATGACTCCGCCCTCGGGCTGTGTGAACCGGCCACGCTCTGCGTGGAACCGATCATAACCGATCCGGACGGCAACATAACGGCAATTTCGACTTCCTACGGTGACTACATCGACGGTCAGCTCTGTTTCACGCTCGACACGACTGGTGTGTACGAAATCGTCATGACGGTTGAAGATGAGTGCGGTCTGACTGATGCCGATACCATGTTCGTGACTGTTGACCAGGCGACACCGCCGATGGTTGACCTCGGGCCGGACCAGGAATACAATCTCTGTCTGCTGCAGGAAATTTGTATCCCGGTAGAAATGAGTGCTGATGACATCGCCATGTATATCGGTCCGTCGTTCGGCGAATTCGACACGCTCGCTTCCCGGATTTGCTTCACGCCGGACACGAGTGGTACTTACGAGATAATCTTCGGCGTCCGTGACAACTGTGAGCACGAGGTAGTCGACACTGTCCTGGTGACAGTGACCACACCGCCTGCGCCGTTTGTTGATCTTGGCCCGGACCAGAGCTATGATTTGTGCGTTCCCGAAGAAATCTGTATCAACTATACGACAATCGACGTTTACGATTCCATAACAACTAATCTTGGAACTCTGGATCCGCAGAGCGACCAGGTGTGCTTCTTCCCGGAAATCGAAGGCAGCTACGAAATTATCGTGACCGTGACCGACTCCTGTGCCAGCGTAGCCGCGGATACGATCATGGTCGATGTGACACTGGGGGCGCCCCCGGTCATCACGCCGCTGCCGGACACCTCGGTCTATCTTTGCTACGCAGACTATATTTGTCTGCCGCTTGAAGTAATAGACCCTGACGGCGACATAGCCGAAGTTACTTCCAACCGGGGTATCGTTACCAATGACGGCCGCGTCTGCTTTGCCCCGATGACCGGCGGCCTCTACGAGCTTATCGTGACCGCTATCGACAGCTGCGGCAACACTGATGTTGACACCGCGCTGGTTGAAGTGATTACCGATGAGGATGCCGAGCTAATTTGTCCGACTGATACGACGGTCTTTACCTGCGCTCTCGTCGACACCTTCTGCTTCCCGCTTGAGGGTGTGCCCGACTCCGCCGAGGTAACCGTTACCGGTATCAACACGTGGTATGATGCGGAAAACGGAACCATCTGCTTCTGGTCACAGTGTTCGAACCAGAACCGCATCACGGTAACCGCCACGACCCCCTGCAACGAGTATTCCTGTGAATTTACCGTGACCGTCGATTGCAACAGCGAACCGATTGTTTCCCTGCCGAGAGACACGAGCCTCAGTCTTTGCGAGCCGACGACGATCTGTGTGCCAATGGCCCTGCGGGATGACGACGGCAACATTGACAGCATTTCGGTGACAGGCGGAACCTACAACCCGGCGACCCGACGTGTATGTGTCGAGATTTCCGAGCCGGGAACCTATGAGATTTTTGCCACCGTGATAGACAGCTGCGGCGCTCAGGACACTGACCGGATGGTAATCACGGCCGTTGTCAACGAGGGCCCGACAGTCACCGTCACTGTATCCGACACGACGATAAGGCAGTGCGAGCCGCAGGAAATCTGTATGCCGATCACAATCTCTGATCCTGACGACAGCCAGATTTCCGTGACATTCCTGACCTCTGGGTTTACCTATGACAGCGAACTGGGCCGGATTTGCTTCACTCCCGACACATCCGGTACCTACTGCGGTTCGGTTATTGTCGAGGACAAATGCGGCCTGGCTGACACCGCCGACTTCTGTGTGATGGTGGAAACCGGCGACTACGTGCAGATCGAGTGCCCGACCGCAGGACCGTTCTCATTCGATCTTTGCGCGCCCGAACAGGTCTGTATCCCGGTGCCGGTGAGCGGACCGTCGTACACTGTTCAGACCAGCTTTGGCAGTTGGATCGACGGTCAGCTTTGCTTCACGCCGGACACCAGCGGACTGTATCAGATTACTGTGATTGCCGATGCCGAATGCAACAGCGATACCTGTACCGTCGATATTGCTGTGAACTTCACCGATCCGGTCACTGTCACCTGCCCGGGTGACACGACTCTGTTCGTCTGTGAACCCGACACGGTGTGCTTCGATTACTCCGTTTCGGCCTGGGCCGACTCGGTGGTTGTCTCCGGCGATGGTTACCTCAACAACGGCCAGGTGTGTGTCCCGATGCTGGCTGACAGCGGCCAGGCGAACATGACCCTCGTTGGCTACGGCGGCTGCAACGCTGATACGTGCTCGTTTACCGTAAACTACAAGCGCAACAGCGGCCCGTCGATTACTCTGACTGCACCTCCGGTCGCCACGACATGCGACTCGGTCACCGTCTGTGTGCCGTACACTGTCAGCGATCCGGATAACAATATTTTGTCCATCGATGCCGGCAACGGCGTTGTTGGCCCCGACTCCATCTGTTTCAGCGGTCTGGAGCCGGGAACTCATACAGTGATAGTCACTGTCACCGATGAATGCGGTGAATCCGCCGCCGACACGGTCGATATCCGTGTCCTGATCGGCCAGACAGCGACAATCTTCTGCCCGACCTCTGTGCCGATCGACACTATTTGTGGACCGGATACGGTCTGTGTTGTCGTGCCGGTGACACCTGCTGATGCAGAGATTACAGTATCGCCGGTGGGCTTCTACAAGCGACAGACCGGTGAAGTCTGTATTCCGGTGGATCAGACCGACACGATAAGCATCACCGTGACAGCCGAGGCAGACTGCTCCATAGATACCTGTTCCTTCGATGTAAAGGTACTTCGGGCCGATCCGGTGGCTGTGGACTGCCCGTCGACAATTGACACCATGGTCTGTCTCAACGATCCGTTTACGCTCTGTTACCCGGTGTCGGCCTCCGGTACCGGTGCGAGCATCTCGGTCAGCGGCAGCGGCGCTACGTACAGCAACGGCGAGGTTTGCCTGACTGTCAATGAACCGGGAACATATGACGTGGTTGTCACCGCCGACGGGTTCTGCGGTTTGGCGAGCTGCACGACAAGCGTGACCGTCGAAACGGACCAACCGCCGATACTGACGGTCCCGAGCTTCACCAGTTTCGAACGCTGCCCTGGTGATACCGACCTGGTATGTATCGACGGCATCTTTGCCGACGATCTGGAATCGACTCCGACCGTCAGCATGGTCTGTGGTCCGGGCCAGTTCACCCCTGTCGACAGTGATAGCGGAGGGGTCTGCTTCCTGCCCGATACCTTCGGCGTCTACACCTTCTGCATTGAGGCCGACGACGGCTGTAACGTTGTAGCCGACACGTTCGAAGTCGAGATTCTTGAAACAGTCGACTGCGATGTTTGTGTCCGACTCAAGATTCTGAGCGGCGCCTGTACGCCGGTCGGTGTTATCAAACCTGTCGATATTCTCATCGAGACGCAGCAACAGATCGGCGGCTTTGAAATCTTGATTGACTACGATGCTTCGGTGCTGAACTTCAACGGTCTTCACTGGGATACCGAAGGCACACTCAACGAGTGGGAGTATCTCACGTATCGCGAGGACGATGTTGACTGCGGTGCCTCGTGTCCATCACAGTTTGTCCGGCTGGTCGGAATAGCCGACATGAACAACGGTTCGGATCATCCGCCGGTAAGTTCCTTTACCCCGAACGGGATCATGGTAACGATAGATTTCCTCGTTGCAAATGACCAGAATCTCGGCGATCAGTTCCTGCCGATCAAGTTCCACTGGTTCGACTGCGGCGACAACAGCTTCTCCGATCCGACCGGCAACGAGCAGCTTGTTGACCTGCGGATTTACAACTACGACGGGGAATTGATCTGGGATGAACTCGATAACATCCGATTCCCGGAAAGCAGTCGACCGGTCGGGCTGGGTACACCGGACGCTTGTATCCAGATAGATCCCACGAAGCCGTCGCCGACACGCTGTGTCGAATTCTACAACGGCGGCATCTGGGTCTGCCACCCCGATTCACTCGATGACAGAGGCGATGTGAACCTCAATGGTGTCGCCTACGAAATCGGTGACGCCGTCGTGTTCACCAACTTCTTTATAGTCGGCCTGAATGCCTTCACCATCAATATAGCCGGTCAGACGGCCGCGACCGATGTGAATGCCGACGGATTAACACTGACAGTAGCCGACCTGGTCTACCTGATTCGAGTGATTAACGGCGACGCTAACCCGATTCCGCGCCTCAGCCCGATTGACGATGAAGTCGAACTGACGACAACCAATGAGGGGGCGCTCACGACTATATCAACTGAGGCGGCATACGACATCGGCGGCAGTTATCTTGTCTACGAACTCGGCCCGGATGTCAGTGTCAGCAATGTGCAGGCTGGTCTCGATGCCCAGGGCATGGACTTTATGTGGAACGTCACCAACAATCAGCTCCGAATCCTCCTGTATGACATGGACGGCAACACCGTTGCCTCCGGTCACCGAGAATTGGTCCGGATTGAGACCGCCGGAAGCGGTGAACTGATTCCCGTGAAGACTGAATTTGCTGACATGCTCGGACGCCCGTATCCTGTAGCAGGACGCTCCGGTGCATTGCCGACCGCGTTCGAACTGCACCAGAACTACCCGAACCCGTTCAATCCGACCACTACCATCAGTTTCACGACCTCAAATGCCGTCGACTGGATCCTGGAAATCTACAACGTCAACGGCGCGCTGGTGCACAGCTTTGATGGAGCCGCCGAGTCCGGCACCGTCAGCATCGATTGGGACGGCACCACGGCCAGCGGTGAACAGGTTGCCTCGGGCGTGTACTTCTACCGTCTGCGGGCGGGCGACTTCAACGCCACAAAGAAAATGATGTTACTGAAATAAAAGCAATCCCCCCTCTCTTATCTTTCCTCTGTGCGCCCGTGAGTAGTGCCCTCACGGGCGCCTTTCTTTGCAGTACACCCGATAAGAAGTTATTTGTGATAGTCGGTGCCGTGGAGAATAGAGAACCCCCGATAAAGCTGCTCGAGAAGGACCAGGCGCACCAGTTGATGGGAGAGGGTCATCGGAGAGAGAGAAAGGCGGAGGTCAGCACGGTCAAGCAGCGACGGATCAAGACCATGCGGACCACCAATGAGAATGACGACAGTTCCTCCTGAAACAACCTGCCAGTTCTCGATCAGCCGGGCAAACTTCTCCGAGTCAACTTGCCTGCCGTTATCTGTCAGAGCGACGAGATAACCGGAAGGGATCCTCGCCGCGAGTCTTGAGGCTTCGGCGCGGCGCAGTTCGACAGGGGAGAGGGAGGCGCCGCCTTTTGGAGCGGCCACGATCTGCCATTCGATTCGGCACCATCGAGAGAGGAGTTTTTCGAAATGGGCGCATCCGTCGACTACCCAGCGGTCTTTGTCTTTGCCGACCGCAACAATGACAATTTTGAGCAAACTACCGGACCTTGATTAGCAGCCGGCGCTTGCGTGGGCCGTCGAACTCGCAAAAGTAAATCCCCTGCCACGTCCCCAGCACCAGTCTCCCGTCTTCGATCAGTACGTGCTCCGATGATCCGACCAGGCTGGTCTTGACATGAGCGTCGGAATTTCCCTCAGCGTGTCGGTAGCTGTCGGATTGGGGAATTTCTTTGTTCAGTTTGTAGATAATATCGCGGGTAACATCGGGGTCGGCATTTTCATTGATCGTCACGGCTGCCGTCGTGTGCGGCACGAAGCAGACAGCGATGCCGTCCTTTACGCCGCTTTTCTCCACCGCCTCACGAACTCTGGACGTAATGTCGATCATCTGTTCGCGGGATTTCGTCTCAACCGTAAATTCATGCATCAGTAAACAGCGCCTCCGCCCATTCTTTCGGTTGAAACCGCTGGATATCGTCGATTCCTTCACCCAGACCGATAAAATCCACCGGGACATCGAGCTCCTCGGCCACCGCGATCATCATGCCCCCTTTGGCGGTACCGTCGAGCTTGGTCACTATAATGCCGTCGCAGCCGATCGCATCGGTAAACACCTTAACCTGAGACACCGCATTCTGGCCGGTCGAGCCATCCAAAATCAGCTTCGTATATATCTTCGCCTCGGGTATCGCTTTGACAATCACCCTGCGGATCTTCTTGAGTTCTTCCATCAGGTTGGCCTTTGTATGCAGTCGCCCCGCCGTATCAACCAACAGCAAATCAACGCCACGCGCCTTCGAGGCCCTGGCGGCATCAAATGCGACCGAGGCCGGATCAGAACCTTCCTGCGACTTAACAATATCGATATTGCCGCGCTCTGCCCAAATGCTGATCTGATCGATTGCCGCCGCACGAAAGGTATCGCAGGCCGCAATGGTGACTTTCTTGCTGTCTTTGGAGAACATGGCAGCCAGCTTACCGATAGTCGTGGTCTTACCGACACCGTTTACGCCCACTATTATCCACACTACCGGCTTGGAGTCAATGGGGTCGAACAGCGGCTTTTCTGTTCGCGAGAGAATTGCGGCAATCTCTTCCTTGAGGAGCCCGACCACCTCTTCGCCTTCAGTCAGCTTTCGCTCGCGAGCCTTCTCTTTAATATTTTCGATGAGCCGCAGCGTGGCGGCCACTCCGACATCGGCTTCGATCAAAATTTCTTCGATATCCTCAAGCAGGTCGTCGTCGATCTTTCGTCGCGACACCACCTGCGAGATCTGACCGACAATACGGTCCTTGGTCTTGCTCAGGGAATCCTTGAGCTTATCAAACGCCTCAAACATCCATGTCGCTCCGGCCTATTCTTTGGTATCAGACTCGGACCCGCCGGGATTGGAAGGGACCGGTGGGTTTATTCGGTCGCGGATTGAGGCCGGCAGTTCTTCGTAGTCGGTTATGTCCGCGCCCTCGATCTCGGGTTGCTCTTCGGATTCACCGCGACTGTCAATTTCAATCGGTCGATCGGTATCCGTGACAACCCGGCCTTCTTCGTCTTCGGTGAACCGAACTGCGACCAGCTGCGAGATGCCCGGCTGACCCATTGTCACGCCGTAGAGGTTGTCCGAGGCCTCCATCGAGATTTTGTTGTGAGTAATGATGATAAATTGCGTCTGCTCACTGAAAGTGTCGATGATGCGCAGGAAGCGCCGACAGTTGGCGTCGTCCAGCGGTGCATCGATCTCGTCAAGGATGCAGAACGGCGACGGCTTAACCATGTAAAGCGAGAACAGCAGCGAAATAGCCGTCAGGGCGCGCTCACCTCCGGACATCATCGTAATTGAAAGGAGCTTCTTGCCGCGCGGGCGAGCCGTGATGTCAATGTCGGATTCGAGCGGATCACTCGGGTCGATCAGCCTGATATCCGCTTCGCCACCGGAGAACAGCTCAACGAACAGCTTCTTGAAATTGGCGCGAACCTTTTCGAACGTCTCAAAAAACATCTCGCGGGCTGTCTGGTTGATCTTGTTGATAGTCATCTGGAGATCACTACGGGCCGTGGAAAGATCCCCTAACTGTTCACCAAGGAACTTCTCGCGCTCCGAGGCCTGTTTGTACTCCTCGAGCGCCAGCAGGTTGACAGCACCAAACTTCTTGAGCTTCTCCTTCTTTTCGGAAAGCAGTTTGATCGCATCCTCGTCCTTGATCTCTTCGTCCGGCTTGGCTGCCTCGACCTCGGAGATTTCAACCTCATAGTCGTCGCGGATGCGCTCACTGATCGACCGAATTTCCGACTCGAGCGTATTCAGTCGCATTTCTTGTTCGTGGCGCTTGGACGACAGTGACTCCCGCTCGGTTCTCAAAGCGCGGAGCTGCTTTTCCTTCTCGTCGAGCCGCTCAAGGATCTCCGATTGTGAAGACCGCAGTTTGGACTGCTGCTCGGTCACGACCGAGCGCTCCTCAAAGGCCGCCTTCAGGCTGCCTTCCATCTCTTCGATCCGCCGACCGGCGGTTTCGATATCGGCCTTCGCCTGCTCGATTTCCTGCGTCTTTTCGTCGATGGTGCGGGCGATTTCAGCACCCAGTTCACCAAGATGCGTCAGGCGGCTTTCGGTCTGTTCAATCCGGCTGCGGGCTTCCACGACGCTGACATGCAGTCGTGAAACGTCTGAGCCGGCCTTGCTGGCCGCTTCTTCAAAGTCGCTCAGACGCTCGCCCATTTGGGACATACTGGAAACCAGGTTTTCCTTCTGGTCAGCCAGCCGACTGTAATCAAGACCGAGGCTGTATTGACGGTGACGGATCTTCTCCAGCTTTTCGAGGTCCTGCCGACGTTCCTTTTCCATCCGGGCGACGTCGCTCTGGATCGTCCGCTGCTGGTATTCCCGCTCGGCAATCTCCTTGCGAGCGCTCTCGATTTCTTCGCCGAGATCTTCCAACTGAGAACTGAGTGTGCCGGACTCGGCCCGCGCCGCGGCGATCTGCGCGGTCACTTCGTTCTTCCTGCGCCGGGCCTGCTGGTGTTTGTCCTGGAGGTCCTCGATCTGCTTATCCTGCTCCTCGACCTTCTCTTTGCGCCGGAAGAGCGGGAACTTGTCATCGGAACCTCCGGCGATAACGTTCTTGCCGTAAACCCGGCCATCAGTCGACACCGCCTGGAAGCCGTAGGGGAGATGCTCGAGAATTCTGGACGGGTCCGCCCCGGCACTGAATATGACAGTGCGCGAGAGTACCGCCGCCATCAGCCGACGCAATTGCTCATCGGTGGTGACCATGGTATCAAGCCAGCCGACGAATCCGGGCATGTCGCTGAGATCCGGGCGTTTGACCACCGGGTTTAGCGTGCCGGAGTCCGGCACGAGAATGCCGATCCGCCCCCGGTTTTCGTTCTTGAGATAGCTGATGATGTTTTCGGCTGTCTCACGGTTGTTGCAAATGAGGAATCCGGCCATATCACCTAGGGCTGCCTCCGTCGCAATTTCGAGCCCGTCACGCGGAACAAAACTGTCGGCCACCGTACCCAGCACACCCGGCCAGCGATCCTGTTCCTCCATGATCGCCACCACGCCCGATTCGTAACCCTCGAATTGGACGATCATCTCCTCCAGAAGGTTCTTGCGGGCCTGGCATGCCTCGATCGATGCCGTCAGGTTGGACAACTCCACCGCCAGCTCTTCGTTGGTATCTATCAACGTCTCCAGCCGTTCGGTGAGGTCGCTGAGCTTCTTTTCCGTCTCAATCTTTTCGGTTGTCAGGTGCTCAAAAGTCCGGCGATGCTCCTCAAGCTCGTTCTCAAGCTGCTGGTGCTGCTTGCGCTGCTCGTCGATTTGCGTCCTGAGTTCTTCGCAGTCGCGATCGAGTTCCTGCTCCTGTTCGCGGAGACTGTCCTCCTCAGCTTTGCCCGATGACAACCTGCCTTCAAGCTCGATCAGGTTCAGGTTCTTTTCTTCGCGATTGCTGCGGGCATCGAGTAAGCGACGGTCCGCTTCAGCCTGAACCGCCTCCGCTTCCTGCAGTTTGTTCGAGAGATCTTCCAACTCCTGCCGCTGCTCAGCCAGGTTTTGCTCCGCCTCGGCCCTCTGTTCTCCGAGAATCTTCGAGCGCTCCCGCATCGACGTTATCTCGTGCTCGTTGCGCTCGACCAGGCTGCGGGCATTCGACCGTTTCTCACCGAGAACCGATATTTCCTTCTCCAGCCCGTGGGCTTTTTCGGTAGCGGCGTAAACCTGGTTGCCGATCTCGGTCAGGTTGCGTTCGAGATCAATCTGTTCCTTGCGTTCTTCCTCGAGCTCGGCGGAGAGTCTGTCTATCGCCGTTTCCTTGTTGAAAGTGCTGTCGGACAGGTTGTCTAGCGTCGCCTTGATCTCTCGTTTCTCGTTTTCGACCGACTTGATCCGCCGCGATCCCAGGTACAACTCCCAGCCTCTGATCTCATCGACTATCATCTGGTAGCGCTCGGCCTTTTTGTACTGCCGCTTGAGGGATCGCACCTGCGTCTGGACTTCCGAGTAGATATCCTTGAGTCGGAGCAAATCGTTTTCGGTAGCTTCGAGCTTTCGCAGGGCGGCGCGCTTACGCTGTTTATACTTGGTAATGCCGGCGGCTTCCTCGAACAGGAACCGCCTTTCTTCCGCCTTGTCTGATATGACCGACTCAATCATGTCCTGCTGAATGACCGAATACGAGTGCGCTCCCACGCCCGTATCGTAGAACAGCTCCTGGATATCCTTCAGCCGGCAGGGTACTCTATTCATGAGATACTCGGATTCACCGCTGCGGAAAAGCCGCCTCGTGATCTGGACCTCGTTGTACTCGGTCGGGAGGACGCCCCGGTCATTGACCATAGTGAGCGTCACTTCTGCCATGCCCAGCGGTTTGACTTCGCTGGTGCCGTTGAAAATCACCTCTTCCATCTTGCTGCCGCGCAGCAGCGATGTCTTCTGTTCGCCCAGAACCCAGCGCAGGGCATCGAGAATGTTCGTCTTCCCGCAGCCGTTCGGACCAACGACTGCCGTGATCCCGTGCGAAAAATGTATGACTGTTTTATTGGCGAAGGACTTGAAGCCGAGGATCTCAAGTTTCTTTAGATGCACCGTTCCTCCGTTCGATCAAAGGATGCGCCGCGACCGGCTCATCTTTTGGCCGGCCGTCTCTGAGTACCTTGAGCGTCGCCAGCAATGAACGATATATATTGCGCTCGTCACGAAGGTACTTGGTCTTGATTTCGAGGTTATAGTACGGTCGGCCCAGATGGTTCCCGCGTCCGACCCGCAGCGCCTCGGGATAATTGAGTAGTATTGATGATGTAAACAGTGACGGACCCAAATTCAGGTCCAGTATGATGTCGAATTTGTAGTCTTGCAAAAACGTGACGTAACTCTTCTTGGCCATCCCGGTCCAGCCGACCTGGTCCTCCGACGGTGTCAGGATATTGAACCCCTTGCGGGGGAAAATATCGGCGATCTTCAGTCCCGGCATCGCCAGCAGCGTCACATCGGCCGGCTTGAACAGTTCCTTTACATCCGGCAGGAACTGCTTCAGGGTTGTCAATTCGCGAAGCTCCCCCGGCAGACAGATAAGAATCCGCTTCGGTGTCCGCAGGACATTCGGAAACTGAAACGTCGCGTTGTTCATCTGCTTGCGCAGCTGCGCCAGCTTCATCCTGGCAATTATGTTCTTAAAATTCGATACCATCTCGTCCCGATGTATCCGGGGTCGTCGCTTCCGGTTCCCCTGTCGGCGCCTCGCTGACTGTTTGGCTCCGCTCCCGTTGACGGACCGGCACCTTGGTCTCGTCCTGCTTCGGCGGCACGTAATTTATAAGCGAATCAACGTTCATCTGCGTGATCTCCACCCGCGAAATCCGACCCGTCTCCGGCGAAACCGGGTTGATTCGGCGTCCGTTCAAATCGATATCCACCGCCCGGGGCACCGCGACCGACATGGTCATCCGATACTGCGCCGCGACATTGTACACACGGCCCGGTACCAGATTGCGGAAAATAACCGTGTCACCATCAGCTAAAATAGTCGCCCAGCTTTCGCCACGCGGTGTGAGCTTGAGCATCAAGGAATCCGGCGCCTGGTACGGCGGCACGTTCCAGTCATACTCGGCGTACACCGCTTCAATTCCGCCCCCATCAGGTTCACCGGCGGTACCGTTACCATTTACCCCGCCGCCGAATCCAAACTGGTCTAGCAGGAAATATCCCGCTGCCACTACAACTACTGCCGAGGCAATGTACGTAAGCAACTGCCCGCGCGACATCTTTTTAGATGGCGCCTCTTCGTCGCCTTCCGCGTCCGGGAGATCGGTTGTGCCCTCGGCCGGCTTCGCTGAAGCCTGCTTTGCCTTCTTTTTCCTGGCGGGACGGTCGACACCGATTTCCTCTTTTATCGCTTCGGTCGTGGCAGTATAGTCAATGCCGAGCTGTTCGGCATATGATTTGGCAAAAAGGCCAAAATAAATAGGGGAGGGAAGAGCATCCGGGTCGCCCGCCTCCACTGCCAGCAAACTCGATTCAGCGATCCGGAGCGTTTCCGCGATATCTTCCAGTTCCTTTTTTTGGCGCTCCCGTTCGAGTTTGAGCAGTTCTCCAAGTTTTTGTTCTAAATCGCCCATGTACTTCCGTTTACGGGTTAACTCAGGGTGCCGCAGGCGTCACCCGCCAGTTGCTCTAAAAGGTTGCGAGGCAAACCGATAACAGTATCCAAACTACCCTCTATCCTGTCAACTAAAAACGCCCCCATCCCTTGAATACCATAGGCCCCCGCCTTATCCATCGGTTCGCCCGTCACAATGTACTCGCGAATCTGGTCTGAGGTCACTTTGTTGAAAAACACCTTCGTCGTTTCATATCCGGAATTCAACACTTTCTCCCGGTCGGCAAAACTGACAGCCGTGCACACGACATGCTGATGTCCGGAGAGAGTGCGTAGAATTCGGTGCGCATCGGCTTCGTCTTCCGGCTTTTCCAGCACCCGATCGCCAAGCACGACAATCGTGTCACAAGTTATTACAATCTGGCCACTGTCCAGCCGCGACATCGCCCAACCCGCCTTTTCTTCCGCCAACCGCTGAGCATACCGAAACGGCGCCTCACCCGGCAGCCGCCGCTCCTCGATCTCCGGAATCAACTGCTCGAACTCTATGCCTGTCTCGCCCAACAACTTCACTCGTCGTGGTGAACGTGAACCGAGCACGATTCTTCGCATCTGCGCCAGTCTAGTGAGATTCGGATACGCCATGTTCTAAGATGATCGTTACCGGCCCGTGATTAGTAAACTTGATATCCATAAGCGCCCCGAATTGCCCCGTCCCGACAGTCAGACCCGAGGCACGGACGCATTCAATGAACTTATCGTACAGCTTTTCCGCTTTATCCGGAGCCATCGCGTTGTTGAACGACGGTCGACGGCCCTTGCGGCAGTCGGCATACAATGTGAACTGCGAGACAATCATGATCTCCCCGGCGACGTCTTTAGCTGAAAGGTTCATTTTGCCGGCATCGTCCTCAAATATCCTCAGATTGACGGCTTTATCAGCAAGCCAGGTGCATGACTCCGCAATGTCACCATCGACCGTACCGAACAGCAGCAACAATCCGGGTCCGGTTCGGGAATACTCCCTGCCGTCGATCCACACCTCACATCCGCCTGTTCTTTGCAACACTACCTTCATATCTTGCGCTCCTTGCGCGAAAGCCTCAAATATAGCGACCTGAGTGCAAATGTAAACCGGATTCCCGCCGGAGATTCCCTTCGCGGAAGAAATAGCTTGCAACCCGGAGTCACGTTGTGTTGATTTGGGGCATGGGCGTATCAAAATCTATTGGTATCGACATTGGATCAGTCTCCGTCAAGGTTGTCGTGGTCGAAGACGGCGCCGTTGTCCAATCCTCGTACCACCGCTTCCGCGGCGGCCCGTTCGAGGCGCTTGCGCGTCTCTTGAACGAAGACTACCGGGACCTGCATAATCAATCTATTCCTGTCGGCCTTACCGGCATCGGCGGCAAGACGGCACAGGGTATCCTGCGCGGCAAGTTCTTTGGCGAGATCGCCTCGATTGCCGCCGGGAACTTCAACCTGGTCCCGGATGTACGAACCGTTATCGAAATGGGCGGCGAGGACTCCAAACTGCTCATTCTTGACGGGAAACGTCGCACGGTCGACGATTTCGCCATGAACGCCCAATGCGCAGCGGGGACTGGATCGTTCCTCGACCAGCAGGCCGCGAGGCTCCGCGTAAAAATCGAAGATGAGTTCGGTGAACTGGCGCTCAAATCCAAGAACCCGCCGCGCATCGCCGGACGATGCAGTGTCTTTGCCAAGTCCGATATGATCCACCTCCAGCAGGTAGCGACTCCCGACTACGACATTGTTGCCGGCCTCTGTTTTGCCGTCGCCCGAAATTTCAAGAGCTCCATCGCCCGCGGCAAGCGCTTTGACAAGCCCATCGCACTCGAGGGCGGGGTTGCCGCCAATCCGGGTATGGTCCGGGCCTTTACCGAGATCCTTGACCTCGAACCGGGTGAGTTGATCGTTCCGGAGCATTTCAACGTGGTCGGGGCTATCGGTGCCGCCCTGCTGGCGGCTGAGGACGAGGACGCCGTCGCTGAGTTTGAACCGTCTCGTATCGACGATTACATCAAGTATCGCACGGTGGCCCAATCAAGTCGACCCGCCCTGACCTTTGGCTCCCCTGAAACGAAACACTACGATACAACCAATGCCGATCGCCCCAAGGATATCGACGGCCTGGACGTCTTCATGGGGATCGATATCGGTTCCCTCTCCACAAATGTCGTCCTCATAGACAAGGACCATCGGGTGATTGCCCGGCGCTACCTGATGACCGAGGGACGGCCGATCGAGGCGGTCCGCCGGGGTATCGAGGAAATCGGCACCGAGGTAGGCGGCCGAATTAACGTCAAGGCGGTCGGAGCGACCGGCTCCGGACGATACCTGATCGGCGATTTTGTCGGCGCGGACATCGTGCGCAACGAGATCACCGCCCAGGCTACCGCAGCCGTCAATATCGATCCCACGGTAGATACCATTTTCGAAATCGGCGGACAAGACTCCAAATACGTCGCTATAGATGACCGCGCCGTGATCGACTTTGAGATGAACAAAGCCTGTGCAGCCGGAACCGGCTCGTTCCTTCAGGAACAGGCCGAAAAGCTTGATATTAACATCAAACGCGAGTTCGGCGAACGCGCCCTGGGTTCCTCGTGTCCGGTCGGTTGCGGCGAGCGCTGTACGGTCTTTATGGAGTCCGACCTGGTCTCGCATCAGCGAAGCGGCGCCGGCAAGGACGACTTGCTCGCCGGGCTGGCCTATTCGATTGCCAGCAACTATCTCACCCGCGTCGTGCAGGATCGCCGGATCGGCGATAACATCTTTTTCCAGGGTGGTGTGGCATGGAACAAAGCCGTCGTTGCGGCTTTTGAGAACCTTACCGGAAAGTCTGTCACAGTTCCGCCTCATCACGACGTCACCGGTGCTATCGGCGCCGCCATCCTTGCTATTGAGTGCCTCGAGGAACCAAACTATCAGACCAAATTCAAAGGCTGGGACCTTCACAAACGCCGTTACGATGTGGAGTCGTTTGCATGCGAAGACTGCTCCAACCAGTGCGAGATTCACAAAGTCGAAATCGAGGGAGAAGATCCTCTCTACTACGGCGCTCGATGCGAAAAGTATGACATTAAATCGGCCGATGAAGAGTCTTTGCCGCCGGACTATGTCAAGATGCGGCAGAAGCTGCTGTTTAAGCGGTATGCCGATCCGGCGCCTAAACGCCGCAAACGCGGACGGGTAGGATTGCCGATTGCCCTCCACTTTTTCGAATACTATCCGTTTTGGCGGGCCTTTTTCGAGACGGCCGGGTTCACGGTTGTTCGATCCGGTCTGACAACCGGCGCCATCGCCGAGGAAGCACTCGAGCTCTTCCAGGCCGAGACCTGTTATCCAATCAAGCTTGTCTACGGTCATATCGACAGCCTCTTGCAGCGCAATCTCGACTACATCTTCCTGCCGTCGCTGATCAAAGTGTCTGATCAGAACGACAGCGACGATGACGGCGGCGGCTATATTTGCCCGTACGTTCAGTCCATCGGTTCCCAGGTTCGCACCCGGTTTGATTTTGCCGCCGCAGGCGTGAAGTTCGTCAGCGCAACCATCTCGCTGAGTCACTCAGTGTCGTCCCTGCGCCAGAAAATGAAAGCGCTGAGCAGCGAATTCGGACTGAGCGACAAAGAATTCAACTCCGCCGTCGATGCCGGCCTGAAGGCGTATGGCGACTACCGCAAGGCGATTCGCGATACTGGTGAAGAAGCGTTCAGAAATATCGGCGACGATGAAAAGGCCCTGGTCGTTGTCAGTCGCCCGTACAACGGCTACGACCCTCGCTTGTCACTGGAACTCCCGGACAAGATTCGAACCCTCGGGTTCAAAGCGATCCCGATTGACTTTCTCCCGCGCGATGAAGATGAGAGTGAATTCCCATACATGTACTGGAGCTACGGTCGACGGATCCTCCGCGCCGCCGACTATATCCGAAAACATCCCAACCTGTTCGCCGTGTACATTACCTCGTTTGGGTGCGGACCGGATTCCTTCATTACCCACTTCTTCCGCAAGCAGATGGCCGGGAAGCCGTACCTGCAACTCGAATTGGACGAACACTCTGCCGATGCCGGTATGATAACCCGCTGTGAAGCGTTCATTGACTCGCTGCGGTTCTACAAATACATGCCGCCGGTGACAGGTTTCAGCGTTGCCCGTGATGAATTCAAGGCATTCGAGAAAATCATCTATATCCCCAACATGTGCGATCATGCCTATGCACTGCGGGCCTCCTTCGAACGCTACGGGCTCAATGCCGAGGTCCTCGACGAGCCGGATGAACTCACCCTGGAATACGGTAAAAAGTTCACTTCCGGCAAAGAGTGTTTCCCGTGTGTGATTACCACCGGAGATATCGTAAAGAAGATCCGGTCCGACGGGTTCGATCGCAAACGTTCGGTCTTCTTCATGCCGGGCGCCACCGGCCCCTGCCGGTTTGGGTTATACTCGCCCTTCCACCGGATGGTCCTCGATGACCTCGGGTACACCGATGTCCCGATCTACTCGCCGAACTCGTCCGACGGCTACGACCAGGGCTTTGGTCTTGACGGGACCGATTTCCGCAAGACCACCTGGAACGCCATGGTCTATATTGACGGCCTCCAAAAACTCCTGCTTCGCACCCGCCCGTACGAGCAGAACCGGGGCGAAACCGAAAAGCTGTACTATCACCACATTGCACTGCTTGACAATGCCGTTGTAAACGATGAGTCCCTGACTGATCTGGCCAGGAAGGCGGCAGCCGATTTTGCCGGCATTCGCCCAAAGCACGCCGAGGACAAACCTCTGGTCGGGCTGGTGGGGGAGATTTACCTCCGCAACAATCGCTACTCAAACAACCAATTGATCAACAAGCTCGAAAAGCATGATCTGGAAGTACGGCTGGCTACCTTTACCGAATGGCCGCTGTACACATCGCACACGTATCGGCGGGATTCCTGGCTCAATCACGACTGGAAAGCCCTCCTGCACAGCAACCTCCAGATTTTCACCCAGATGTATCACGAACACAAAATCATGAATGCCTTCGATCAGGAAATCCCGATCCCGAAAGACATGAGCGTAAATAAAGTGATGCAGCTGGCGTCGAAATATCTCCCGCGTGATGTAAAGGGTGAGGCGATTTTATCGATTGGCAAATCGATTGAAATGGTCACGCACGGCGCCTCGGGAGTCGTAAACTGCATGCCGTTTAACTGTATGCCCGGAACCATCGTATCCGCACTGTCCGGTCCGGTCTCCGCAGACCTCGGTCGCGTTCCCTGGCTGAATATCAGCTATGAAGGCCTGCGCGACTCAGGTGAGGAGACTCGCCTCGAAGCGTTTTCAGAGCAGGTTAAAGCGTTTGCCCGCGCCGGTGCCCAACCCGCCGAAGAAACGTTTGAGGTCTGATCCACTGAAGATCGCCCGGCTGGTACATTTCTTGTTTGCAGGCCCCCGGATTTTCCCTATTATTATAGGCGTGGTCCGACCGGAAACCGCCTCGCGGAACCCGCGTGGACATTCCGTGTTAAATGTGGGAAGAAATTGACAACAGATATTTACTCGATATGGAGGATTACCACTTATGAGTAAACCGATTACCGTAACCGACGATTCCTTTGAACAGGAAGTCCTGCAGTCAGATACCCCGGTCATTGTGGATTTCTGGGCCACCTGGTGCGGTCCGTGCAAAATGATTGCACCGATTCTGGAAGAAGTGGCCGAGGAATATTCCCAAAAGGTCAAGATTGCCAAAATTGATGTCGATGCCAACAGCCAAATAGCCGGTAAATTCGGCATTATGTCCATTCCGTCGCTCGTCTTCTTCAAAAAAGGCGAGGAAGTCGACCGGGTCGTCGGCGCCATTCCCAAATCGCAGCTGACACAGCGTCTGGACAAAGTGCTGGCCTAACTGACAGAACAGAGAAAGTTCCTACCGGCAGCCGAAAACGGCTGCCGGTCTTTTTTTGGTTCATCCGGTATTTCCGGGGAATGCCGCTCGTATTTTGAGGAAGAA
>CAZTBP010000037.1:0-25713 GCA_964612145.1 uncultured Ignavibacteriales bacterium
AATAGGACATTTCTATCTTGCTAAAAACCGGACATTTCTACTTTGCCTTGACATGCTTTTTTCAGAGGGTTGACTTTTATTACTGTGGTCAGTTAAACTGTTAGGTTTCTGCTTGAAAAGCGGGATAGCACGGGTGAATATTGCCAAACAGTCAATTGTATTATCGACCTTTCTATTGATTGTGTCGGTTGTATCATCGGAATCGTCCGAAACAGGAGGGGCCAAGTTTTTAGCTCGCGGACTCACATCAGATTCTACGAGCAGTACTTTCGCAGATCAAGAATGCTCGCCGTTTCACTCAGTCGGTCGACTGGGGCTAAGGGTTGCCGACGCCTTCTACTACGGTAGTTACTTTCCAGAGCCCCTCCCTGAGTGCGTATTCGACCGGACGGCGACTGAGAGCGGAATGGTCTATCCGATTGGCTCCGATATCAGAGTAACCTACGGTATCACGCTATCCATTGGCGGGCTTGTAAAAGGGGACACACTAGTAACGGTTGGCGGTTGGGAAACAAGGCCAGAAACTGGCGTCGGTCCGTTTGTCTTCCAGACGACGCTGAATGGGGAAGTCTATCCTGACGCAGTGGCAGAGGTAGACTGGCTGACGCGGGGCACCGATACAACAATTACCGGTATCCCGCCGAATCCGTTCACCAACAGGCGGCACAAACCGCTTGGTATTGAAGTCCAATGTCGGTCGTATTCCTGGTCATATGCTTATGCAGAGGACATCGTGCTCTTTGATATTCGCATAACGAACATTGGGCTCGAAAACATCACAAGGGCCTTTGTCTCTCTCCAAGTTTATCCATATGTGGGTTTTCCAGTAGGGTATATCAGCAGCGATGACATCGGCGGATTCATCATGACCAATCAACCGAACCCTTTATGCACTCATCTCGACACTGTCAATACACTGTCGTGGGCAGACAATGATGGAGACCCTATCGATGGTATATTCTCCGAAGAACTCTACCCCGGTCCGGGCGGGCAGATGGTCCGGTCAACAACCAGTATCTTCGGGATCTGCTTTCTGAATCCAACGCCTCAATCGAAGCCAGAGAGCGGGGGTGAATTCAAGCTCTCATATAACTGGTGGTGGCAGGATCTCGTTACAGGAGAGTCCTGGGGGCCAGTGGAGCGCCGGACGGTAGTGGATAGTGGCGGCCGGTTCGTAGGTGCACCGAGGGATGATCGAGACGAGTATCATCTCATGACCAACGGAGAGTTGGACTACCCAGTAGTAATGGCTGCCGCAATTGGTAATAATAGCGTAAAGTGGCTTCCTCCTCCCCAGGAACTCGCGGAAGACGTCGCAGACGGTGGACAGGATCTCGCGCATAGGCTATCAATTGGGCCATTCTCTCTCAGCCCGGGCTCATCTCGCCCGATTGCTTTCGCTGTTTTCGGCGCTGAACGCTTTCATGCTGATCCCAGCAACATAGCCAATCTTCCTCATAATCCGACTGCATTTTTGGCTAATGTCGACTTCTCCGATCTGGCGCGAAATGCCAACTGGGCCCAGCGGATCTACGACAACCCCGGTGTCGACACCGACAACGACGGCTACGCCGGCGAGTTCCGTGTCTGCGTCCTGGACTCCGAACTGGTCAACGGCGAATGGGTCTACAACCAAGCCGATACGCAATGGTACAAAGGCGACGGTGTCCCGGACTGGCGAGCCGCCGGCCCCCCAACACCCCCGGAGATCTGGCTGGAACCGATCAAGAACGGCCTTACCGTGCGATTCAACGGCCAGGTCACCGAAACCTCGAAGGACGTTCTCACCCGGACGGTCGATTTCGAGGGCTACCGGGTGTACCTCGGCCGCGACGAGCGGGAAGCCTCCTACTCACTGATTGCATCGTATGATATCGAGGACTATGACAAATACGTGTTCGACATCACCTCGGGCACCTGGTCTGTCCGTTGCCAGCCGTTTACGCTGGAGGAACTGCGGTGTCTCTACGCCGACTCCTGCGGGGATACCTCGTTTGACCCGCTGTTCTTTACGAGAGTCCACCCGTATGTGATGGGTGACTCGGCCTTCTACTTTGAAAAGCACGAACGCAATGTCTCGACACTGGGCGAAGCCACCCCGATCACCAAACGCTACCCGGACATGGTCGACCCGCGCACCCTGCACCCCGACTCAATCCCCGACACCATGTACACCGATGACGGCTATCTCAAGTTCTACGAGTACGAGATGACCATCGAGAACCTGCTGGCAACCGTGCCGTATTGGGTGAATGTCACGGCGTTTGATTTCGGCTCCCCGGAATCCGGCCTCGAGCCGCTGGAATCGTCGGTGACCCTTCAGGCAAAATCCGGCTATCCGCTGCATCCGCTCGATGCCCCCGTGTCCGGTTCCGACGAGGTCTACGTGTACCCCAACCCCTACCGTATCGATGCCGAGTATCGCCAGAGGGGCTATGAAGGGAGGACGAGACAGGATCGCTCCGATGACCGGGTGCGGGCGATCTGGTTTGCGAATCTGCCGCCGAAGTGTACCATTGAGATCTTCACAATCGATGGCGACATGGTACGGCGGCTCGAGCACGACATGGCGCCCTCCGACCCGAACCACCGTCATCACCGCTGGGATCTGATCAACCGCAACGCGCAGCGGATAGTGTCGGGGTTGTATTATTGGGTGGTCGAGACACCCGGCGGCCAAACCCAGATGGGGAAACTGGCAATTATCCGGTAGCCCACACACCCGCGGTTTGTGGGGTCCGCCGTAACAAGTCATAGCTGAGCGGAGTCGAACCATGACTCTCCTTACAAAAACACATCCCCCATTAATCCCATCACCGACCTAACCTGTCCTCTATCCCAAACAACCCAAACCGCAAAGGACATCCCATGCCTATCGCCAACATCCTCCGCCTGACTGCCGTCACCCTCCTCCTGCTGATAAACCTCGCTGAAGCCGACCCCACGCATTACACCGGCGCCCTCTCCCGCAACAACTCGATCCAGCTTCTCGAACTCGATATCGATCTGACCACGTCCCCTCCAACCGGCACCTACTCCATCCCCGAACTCTCCCTTTTCGACGAATCCTTGCGCGAAATGTCGCTGATCGACGACACGCTCTCCTTCCGCATCCTCTACGGCACCTTCACCATGCACTTTGATGACTCCCGCCATGAAATGACCGGCGGCAACAACAACTGGGGACCGCCTGTCGCCCTGCATTTGAAAAGAACCGAAGTTCCCCCGCGGCCGACCGTGACCGATACGATTCTCACGATCGGCGACATCCCGCTTATGACCCGATTGTACACACCGGTCGGTCCCGGTCCCTTTCCGGCAATCGTGGTCGTGCCCGGATCGGGGGACCAGGGCATCGACACTTGGCTCTACCGAGGCTACGCCGCCACACTCGCCCGCCACGGTGTCGCTGCCGCTGTTTATGACAAACGCGGTGTCGGCAGCTCCACCGGCGACTACCAAACGGCTGACCTGCCTTCCCGCGCCGAGGACCCTGCCGCCATTATCGATTGGCTGAAGGGCCATCCCCGTATCGACTTCAATCGCCTCGGCCTGATGGGGATCTCGCAAGGCGGTTGGATCTCGCTTCTCGCCGCAAACAATAACCCGTCCGTCTCCTTTGTCATTCTGAATGTCGGTCCCGCAGTCCCCGTGTGGGATCAGGAACGCCACCGGGTTGAGTACATAATCCGCGCCGATTCCTTCCCGCAGTCCGCGATCGACTCCGCCCTCGCATATACCGACACCATGTTTGCCAGTGTCGGCGCCCCTGACGGCTACGCGCGCCTCGGCCCTCTGGCCGACATCTGCCGCGCCGCACCCTGGGGCGACTACCTGTCGTATGCCGTCTCTCAAGAGGATCTCGACACCTGGCTTCTCGAAAGACACGACCCCGCTCCAACCTTGAAAAGCTTCACCCGCCCCCTCCTTGCTCTCTATGGCGCCGACGATCCGCTTGTGCCGCCCGCGGAGAATGTCCCGCTCCTAAAGCAATACCTGACCACGGCCGGCAACAGCTCTTTTGAGATCGTCGTCTTCCCCGATGTCGGCCACAATCTGGAGCAAAACGCCACCCTTGTCGGCGACGCCTGGGACTGGCCGCACAGCTACTGGCGCTGGCCACGAAAACCGGCTGGGATGTGGCAGACAATTCTGGATTGGGTGAATGAAAACACTCTTCCGTAGCCCGCGCACTCGCGGGGCGTGGGTCCGAACCTCTCGTGCGCCACTCCTCCCTCAATAACTCAACCCCACTCGGAAGACAATGACGGTACAATTGACACATCAAGCGTACTGTTCCCCCCTGTCAGCGCAGCGACCACGCCCAGATCAAACTCCCACGCATGCGGGGCGCCGATGAACCACACCACTTGCAGGAACCCCTTCCAGGTCACAGACGTCGTCGGCCGCATAAACCCGACATCCACCAGATGCCCCAGCCCGACCGCCGCCCCCGGTTTCCACGCCAGCGCCTAGTCATGCATGTAAACTACCTGCCGCATCCCTTGCGCCTGAGATAGCAATATTCTCAGCCTGACTCCCTTTACAGCTGCGCAGCGACCTCCTCAGCGACCTCAAGCGAGGTGTTCGTCCCACCCATATCGTAGGTGCGAACCTTGCCTTCTTTGATGACAGCCGCGATAGCGCTCTCGAGCTTCTCGCCTTTCTCGGTCTCGCCCAGCCAGTCCAGCATCATCTTGGTTGTCAGCAGCATTGCCATGGGGTTGACTTTGTACTTGCCGGCGTACTTGGGCGCGGAGCCGTGAGTTGGCTCAAACACGGCAAGGTTGTCACCGATATTGCCCGAGGCGGCAAAACCAAGTCCACCGACCAACTGCGCGCACAGATCGCTGACAATATCACCGAACATGTTCGAGGTCGCGATTACGCCGTAGTCCATCGGGTTTTTGATCAGCCACATACACATGGCATCGATATTCGTTTCCCACAGCTCGATCCCCGGATAGTTCCTGGCCACCTCGCGCGCCGTGCGGATCATCAGGCCGGAGGTCTCGCGAATCACGTTCGGCTTCTCAACCACCGTCACCGACTTGTATCCATGTTTCTTGGCATATTCAAACGCATCGGTCACGATATTCCGGCACCCGGTGCGGGTGTTGATCCGAAGCGAGACTGCAATGTCTTTTCCGTCATGCTTGTCAAACTTGGCCATTTTCGGGTTGTGCTTTTTGATTTCGGTCCGGAGGTCCTCCGGCAGCGGGTGGAATTCGACCCCTACGTAAAGATCCTCAGTGTTCTCCCGGAACACCACCAGATCGATACCGTCTTTGTAATTGAGGGGATTGCCGGGATAGGCTTTGCACGGACGAAGATTCGTCCGGAGGTTGAATTCCTGGCGCAGGCGCACAATCGGCGATGAGTACACATGACCCTTACCCTGAAGTTCCGGGGCCAGTTCTTCTTCCGCCTCGTCGCGCGGCTTGGACGTAATAGCCCCAAACAGCGCGCAGTCACATTCTTTGAGTAGTTCGACCGTTCGATCCGGAAGCGGATTGGCTTCGGTCTTCCAGAATTCCCATCCGATATCTCCGTGCGGGTACTCCGCGTCAAGCCCGATTTTATCCAGCACCAACCTGGCCGCTTCCATAACATCGTTGCCGACCCCGTCGCCGGGCAGCCAGGCGATTTTGTACTTAGCCATCTTTTGCAGTTCCCCTTCCTTCCTAAAGCGTAAACGTGAGGTTAAATGTATGAGTCGAGCCAAGGTCCTTCGTGTACGGCACAAAGGCATAATCAACGGTCAAATTGCGCTGCACAAATGAGGCCCCGGCGGTGAAGTTCTTAGTGTCGTATCCTGTCATGTAGCCGCTGCGAAGCTGGAACAACTCGTGGGCGAACAGCTCCACCCCCAGATGAGCGTGAGCATCATCGTTGATATACACAAAATCCGCCGCTCCCACCAATCGTCCGAAGGTATACATACCGCCGGCCCGGTACGTTGTCGGAAGCGGGATTGGGTCGGAGTCATCGCGCCCGGACTCCTGCAGTACCAGATCAGACCCCAGACCGGTTACCGATGCACCCACCGCAAGATTTTCCGTTGCAATCGCGCTAAGACCCAGGTCAACGTTGAACGCCCATCCGGCCGAGGCGTCTATCTTCTCAAAAAACCAACCCAGCGCTGCACCGGCGGTAATCCTGTCGTTGATCCGGTAAGCCAGTCCGCCTTTGAAGGAGGCATCGTGGGAGTCGAACATACCCAACGGTTCCGTGGTCGGGCTGTCACCGCGCTTCTCGAGTTCGTCGATCGCCGCCCAGCGAATCCCGCCGTATACGGCCAGTCTTTCGGACATCGGCGCGGCGACATATCCGCTTTCCAGACGGATATTCTCCCAGTAGGCGGTATGCCCAAACGACGCGGCCAGACTTTGGACCCCGTAGATACCGGCCGGGTTGTACAGGGCCGCGTCCGGCACCGCCACAGCGGCCACAAAGGCTCCACCCATCCCTGCGGGTCGGGCGCCGGTCTCAACACGCATCAGGGCCAGACCGTCCTGCGCGGCAATCGAACCGGTGGTCAAGAGCATAAGGCTAACGATGGCAGTCAGTGTTCGCATTTATTACTCTCAGAAAATGAGGTCAATGGAAAAAATGTGCTCCGAGCCCTCGTCAACCCGGTCGGTCGCAAAAGCATAGTCAATGGCAAGAAGCTGATTCTTGATTTTAAACAGATAACCTGTCCCGGCAGTCAACCGCTTGTCGGAGTATCCGCCCCGAAGCGCAAATTCCGGCGTCAACAGGAACTCTGCCCCCGCATGCAGTCGCGGACTCTGTTCGATATTCTTGTAAACGTCGGCTGCCAAAAGCAAGCGCCGGTCAAAAAAGCGCGCCGACCCACCCAAGCCGACCTCAATCGGAACATCATCTTCCTGCTCCACGCCGAGCTGCCCACCGCTGCCGTAGACGTCGTTGTATTCTCCGGAATCCCAGCGATAGGTTGCGGCAAGGTTCTTGAGCACCAGGCCCAAACGAATATCCCTGATCGACATATCAATCCGTTTGTCACGGTCAAACATGTTGTCCACATAGAGCATCATCCCGACATCGATTCCGACCGAAAAAGCCGTCATTTCAGCGAAGCTTGCCTGCATGTAGGACGCTTTCAGGCCAATCGACAGATATTCCTCGAACTGCTTAGCAAACATGGCCGAGCCAACGAAGTTGTTAAAACTCAGGTCGTCGCCGGCAAGAACCCGTCCGTCGGAATCTCGGCGCTGAACATCACCCGCTCCGAAATAATGGAAATTAAACCCAAGGACTGATTTCTCGCGGGTGGGCAGCAGAAATGTCGCGTAGCCTAACTGGCGGTCGAGATCCATGACTCGATACGATGTCCCGAACAGTTTACGTTCGACTGTCGCAATTCCCGCCGGGTTATACAGCGGCGCGGCGCCGTCATCGGAGATCGCAATATAGGCACCTCCTAATGCGGTCGGACGGGCCCCGATCGGGATCTGGTAGAACGCGCCGGCGTAGCCGCCGTCACCGTCCTGTGCCCATGCAGCGGTGGTGCACACCGCGATCGTGCAGCCTATCGTCAACAGTACTTTGCTTAGTTTGATCATGGTATCACCGCCAGTTTCCCCCACCGGGCATCGCCGGATGAGGCTTCAACCTTGAAGTAGTAAACACCGACCGCCACCTTGTCGCCATTGCCGTTGCGGCCGTCCCACGACGGGATTCCCGAATTTCGGCCGTGATAGATAGCTCGCGGAAGCGACTCATTGTCGAGCACCCGGTAGACAAGATTCATGGCGGCATCGTATATTTCGAGTGTTACGTCCGAGGCGGCCTCCACCTGAAAGTGGAAATCCACGCCATTCTCCGATGACACCCGGTACGGCACCGGGAACGCATAGACCTCGCTTGCCGGAGAGAGTGAATCCACATAAAAGAGGCTCTTGTCGCCCCGGAGCGTGTTAAGATCCATCACGACCGTTGCCTGGTCGGTACCCAGCCAGAGCTCGTTGCCGATCACAGTCACGTCGTAAACGGGAGTTCCCGGATCGATCAGGAACTGATCACCGGCATCGACAATCGGAATGGTGTCCCACACATCGTACTCCGGCACGTCATCGGACATCAGCAGCCCAACGGTATCCGCGGCCATAAAAACAGTGTCGCCGTTGAAACCGAAATTCCACGCAAACTGGCCGTCGAACGCTCGATCCCATATAAGATCGAAGTTCCCCGTCACCGGGTTCGGAAGCGCGAAACGACCAACGGTTATCCCCGTCTCTTCGCCGGCAAACGCCGGTCTGGCGGACACCCAGATCCGTCCGAGAGGATCCGAATCCACGACCTGATATCCCATCGACGGTATGAAGCTGCCGGGGATCTGACCGCCGGAGGTTGTCGGCCCGTGCCGAATTACAAAGTCTGCGGCAAGCGTGTCCAGATTCGGTCGGAATATTTTGAAATTGTTCGGGTCAGCAAAGGTGCTCGGAAAATCATGGGTGATGGCAAATCCGTTGCTCGACCCAACGAAGGCCGTATCACCGATAATCAAGAGCGCGGTGATGGTGTCGTTGTCGAGCTGGAGCGAACTGGTGCTGTCGCGCACACGAAAAATGTTCGATGGATTCCAGGGATTCTGGGCCTCCAGTCCATCCGACCAGCGCAATCCAGCCGACCCGACCGCAAATACCGTATCGCCGTAAAAAGTAATGGCATGCGTCTCCGGACCCTGCTGGTGGGAAGTCGGCTGCCAGATAGTATCACCTTCAAATTCGACTTCAATAAGGCGGAACACGTTGTTCTCACCATTGGCGGTCACCGGCCGGTTAATGGTCCAGATTGCCAGCGAATCAAACGTTCCGGCGGTATCATCGAAAATTTGCACCTCAATGTCGATAACACGCGCCCCCGAGATATTCGGATTGTCGGTAAAGACATCCACCCGCGAGGAATCAATCACACCGGTCGGATCCATATAGAGCGTCACCAACCCGGTATCTGTCCCGACCCGCAACGTATCGGCCAAAGCGTGCACCGCCCACACAACATTGATCGCTGCACCTTCGACCTGAGTGTTGTCCGGCCAGATCTGCGCCCAGGTCTGACCCGTATCCGGCGATACTAACAGCCCCGAGTTTTGCGCGGCGGCATAGAGCCGCCCGTTCATCAGTTCAAAATCGTTGATCACCCGATCGGTCCCGATGAATGTACTGGTGTCATTGAGAACTTCAACTACTGTCTGTCCACCGTCCACATACTCAAGCAACCCGGTTGACCCGACTTCGGGATCATCGGCCACGCCGACAAAGAGTCGGCCATCGACTTCAATCATGGCCGTGGTCACGGCGTTCTCATATAGGGCAGGTTCAAACCCGGACAGAAACGGCTGGCCGAAAATCGAAGCGCGGGACAGGCCGCTGCGACCGCCAAGGAACATGCGAGTGCTGTCGGAGGTGTCGCAACTGTCGCAGTATACAATATCGGTGATATAGCGGGATCCGAGTTTGCGATACGCCGGGGCAAAGACATACTGCGTGATCCCGTCGGCGGTGCCCGCCCAGAGATAAACCGAGTCGCCGTGGGTGGTGTCGACTACACAGGAAAAATGGCGAAGTCGCTGCGGCAGCTGGTCGCCGAGCGTATTGTTGTAGAACGCCGCAAAGATCGTTGAATCGGAGGTCGAGGCGTACAGCCGCCGCCAGCTATTACCGCCGTCACGCGAACCTAACAGCGCCCCGGCAAACGCCGAAAATGTCACCCAGGTATCGCCCTGCGCATCCCCGCCGGAGATGTCAAAGATCGTGTGCTGTGGACCAAACGCCTCCGGAACCGGGACACCGCCTTCGCTCATGTCAACCTCAAGGAAAAGATCCCCGTTGTTATCGGTATACATGAGCGTGTCGGAAAACGTCACGCTGGCGCCGCTGACAATCTCCGAGTACGCCCCGGCTACCCACAGCCGCCCGTTGTGTGAAAAGAGCGCCGAGATGTCATCGGAGTTCAGCCCGTTTTCATCCGTGTACAACAGCCACGTATTGCCGCCGTCCAGCGAAAAATTCAACCCCTGCCCGGTTGCAAGCCAAATACCACCGTTGTGCTCGATAATTTCGATGACAGTGTTGCTGGCGAGAGTCGTATCCGGCAGGTCAAAGGAGTGGGCGACGGCCGCTTGTGCCGGACCGGAAGGAAACAGGAGTAGTGCCGCCAGAAGCAGCGTAAGAGAATACCAACTTTTGTTCAATACGCACCCCTAAATAAAAATCGCCGCATTTCGAATCAATGTCGAATCTGCAGCGGTGATGGGATTCTATGCGTTATGCACAACTACCAAAATTTTTGCCCGAACCTCGGTTTTTCATAGACAGGTTCGAACATAGTGAATTGTCTGGTCGTTAGCAATGTTTTTCGGTTGGCATATCTCCTCTTGCTGACCCTTAAACCCCCGTCCCCGCAACAGGTTCCGTGATTTACGCCGGGACCAGATTCTTTTCCAGGGTGACGGCATTCAGTACTGAATCGACGTAGAAATAGTGTTCGGCGTGGAATGGAATGTAAAAAAGTACCAATTCTGAAAATGCGTCGGCGATCTGCGGTATCTCCAGCGACCCCGACAGGCCCAGCAACTCCCGCGCCACGACCACCCGTGCATGCACCAAAGCCTCTGCCGGACTTATGCTTACCGGCGCAAACCGGTTATCCGGCACAGCTGCTTCCGCCAGATCGAGATTTCCGGTCGCAGTCGTCATCCGCCGCGCCAGCCGATAGGCCGCCTCGAAATTCCCCACCCGAAACGCCGGTACCACCAGTCGCTGCGATTGTCCCAGTCCCCCGGCTAAACTGCGAATCTTCCCGCTAAACCCGTCGGTTGTCCTCAGTGCCCAGAAGGGCAACAGCTTGTCTTCGGGCCCGCCCGGATTGGTCGTGATGCGCGGTGTTGATTCGTACAGCGGATGCGGCTCGACAATCGACAGTTGCTGGCAATGCTTGCAGACGTAAACATACGATTGCTGCGCGGGGAGATCATGGCCGCAATTGCGGCACCGATGGAAATCCACCCCCAGTTGCCCGAACTCCACCGCCACTTCCTGTTTGCCGTCGCCCGGCGTAAGTTTAGCGGCTTCCCCCGCTACCCGCCCGATCACAGCGTCGACTATCCAGCGGCGAAACCCGCCATCGTACGACTCAGCAATGTAATACGGGAAATACACCAGGCGCCCGTGCGGACGAAACAGTTCGGTTCGGTTTTTGCCGAACTCGGCCGCATCAATCCGGCCGACATTGCTGACCGAATCGAGCGCTTCCTGTCGCGCCTCCGGCCAGGCCATCACGATCGGCACCGGCGAATACTTCTCCTGCAGAGCGTCCTCGGTATACGGTTCCAATTTGATATAGTCGGTCCGCAATCCCAATGAGTACGGAACCCCATCCAGCGACAGCCCCGCAGGAAACGTCACCGAATACGGACTGAGTGACACCTCGGTCCGTTTGATTTTCGATTCGTATTCCGTCTGGCCGTCGTCGTTGACCTGTTCAATGACATCGATCTTGTTGCGTGTCTTGAGCACGATCCCGTCGACTTTCCAGTAGGGGTAGTAGATTCGTTTGAGCTGGGTATTCGATGACGTCAGCGGTTGCTGCCGTTCGTGCAGGTAGCGGTCGATGGAGAAACGCACCTCCCGTTTCGGCACTTTGCCTTTCACCAGGTACGCCGGCGGCTGTTCCGGCGATTTGATTCGAAGAATCGAATTACAAAAATGGCAGGTGAGGACAAAAAAGTCCTCACCCATCTCAAGTTCACCGCCGCAGCCGGGGCACCCGACTGCGATTGCAAAGCCGTGACTATTCTTCTTTGTTTTCGCCGTTGCTGTCATTGGTCGGCTTACCACATTCGCCGCAGAATTTGGAGCCCGGGATCAACTTGGCGCTGCAGTGCGGACATATCGCCTGCGCGCTGAGCTGTTTGCCGCACTCGAAACAGAACTTGGCCTCGGTCGGAAGCGCACAGCCACAGTCCGGACAGGAATTCTGCTGCACCATCTGGTGACCGCAGCGGTAGCAATAGCGCGACTGCTCCGGGGTATCGGTATGGCACTTTGGGCAGGTCACGGTCGGGACCGGCTCGCGCCGAAGTTCCGTCTGCTCCGGTGAAAACACTTTCTGCATCATCCCCGGCATCATAATTCCAACGCCGGCCGCCATGCCCATACCGGCCCCGGCTGCACCGGCGCCGCCGGTTGAACCAAGCCCCTTGGCCATTTCGAACTTGAGGAACTTGTCGAGGTTGCCGACCGCCTCCATACCTGAACGCTGATCGATCATCTTGGAGACATCGTCCGGCGGGGTGATCGACGAGATAAAGAAGTCGACCAGTTTCAGGCCGTACTTGTCGAACTCACCCGACACAATCCCTTTAAACTCCTCGGCCAGTTCGGTGTACACCGACGGCAGATCGAGCACGGAGTCGAGCTTCTCGCCCAGCAGGTCGTTCATCCGGGCGATTATCACGTCGCGCAGGTAGTCCTGAATATCGGCGGTTGAATATAACGCCTGCCGCCCGACAATCGTGTTGAGAAACAGCGACGGATTCTCGATCTGCATCGTGTAGGCGCCGTGACCGCGCAGCCGCACCAGGCCAAGCTGGCTGTCGCGGAACGTGACCGGGTGCTTGGTCCCCCATTTCAGGTTCGTGAAAACCTTCAGGTTGACAAAGTACACCTCGGCCCGAAACGGCGAGTTGAACCCGAACGGGAAAGCCGCCAGGCGGGTGAGGAGCGGCACGTTCAGCGTGGTCAATGTATGTCGTCCGGTGGCGAACTGGTCGGCGGCGTGTCCGCTTTTGAAAAAGATGGCCATCTGACTGTCGCGGACGATCAGCTGGGCGCCGAGTTTGAAGTCGGCGGAGCCCTGTTCGGGGATACGGTGGATCATTTCTTCCCCGGTCGGGTCCATCCATTCGATTACTTCGAGCATGAGTGACATTTTTGGTTGTCTCCTGCGCTTTTGGCGGATTTTGTCTTTTCGTATTAGATCGGCTGGAGGACCTAATCAGTTTAGATGGCCTAAATTGTGATTGACTCAAGAATGAAGGCGTTGTTTCGTAGATTGAACCCAGCAACAACGGACAACAAGCCCTAGTTTGGAGAACAGTGGGCCCAAATATTATTTTTGATAAGTCATTCCTTCAGTCTTTGAACCTGAATGAGTCAGTGTGGCTTGACGCTTTCTTCTGTACCGTCATCACACCTATCTTCTTTGTGGAAACACTAGCCGACTTGGAAAAAAAACCAAGAAGGAACCTCAACGCAAAGAAACTAGTGAGTAGTTTAGCGGCGAAAACGCCAGATTGGTCAGCATATTCAAACGTGCATCACTTAACTCTCGTCGCGGGTGAGCTTCTCGGGAGGGAACGCGTAGACGTCATATCGAGAAGGCCGGTTGTAGGCGGAGGGAAGCACACCAAATTGGAGGGACAAGCCGGCATAGTCTTCGAACAGTCTCCTGAAGAGGAGGCGCTCAATCGTTGGTTCAATGGGCAGTTCCTAGATATTGAACGACAGCAAGCTAAGAAATGGCGCAAAGAGCTCACGATGATCGAACCAAAGTCACAGGAGCAACTTCTCGCCAATTGGTTCGCCGATAGCAGACCTTCATCTTTAGTCGAAGTTAAAGCAGCGGCAGATAAAATGATTGACACTACACCAACTGAACGTGCACTAAACGCAGGCTTAAGTTTGCTTGGCTGTCGAACGCAATTTCGAGAGATTGTCTTACAACGATGGAAGAGCACCGGTGCCCCTAGTTTGCACGTATTCTGCCCGTACTTCGCGCATGTTTTTAGAGTAGAGTTGTTTTTCTATTTGGCGAGGGCAGCACATCTTATCTCCGACCGGAGAACTAACAAGGTCGATGTTGCCTATATTTACTACCTGCCGTTTTGCCATGTTTTCACGTCAAAGGACAACTTGCATCGTGACATCGTCCCACTGTTCCTGAAAGCAAATCAAGAGTTCATCTGGGGACCGGACCTAAAAAAGGACCTTGCGCGATTAGATTCTCATTATTCCGGTTTACCCGACGACATTAAGGGGCAGGGGACCTTGGCGTTTGCTTCCCGTCCCCCTGCTGACACCAGTTTTTTGGTTACGCGAATCTGGGACAAGTACATGAAACGAGACTGGCGCAAGTCTGTGAACGCTGCTTCAAATAAGAGTAACAAGCCATTTGAACGGAATCTCGTCGAAAGAATACGCAGGGCAGTCGAAAACGCCGACTCCTCCATTAGTGAATCAAGTAGCGACATAGACCAGCCGGACTTTGTGGTCACAAAACACTTTGTTTCCAGTAGAAAAGGAAAGTGGCGAAGATTTAGCAACAACATCAACAAAGGCAGCAACGATAAGTGACGACAAATGAAGCTCTAGTCTCCGAGAACTGCCGCCGGATCAATCCATTGCTCCTTTTCGTAATGATCTAGACTGCGGAGATGGCGTGTAAATTTGCTTCGTAGGTACACATGTGCATCAAACAGCGGCTCGGGGAGTTTTCCAAATGACTTTTCGATCGCTTCTCCCAGTGACTTCATGGTCTTGTACATATCCTCGACCAAGAGACATAGCAGAGGTAGCACTGATACGAGTCCATTATTGCGAGTTTTTTCACCCGGCCAAAGAGGCACCAGCTTTCCAAAAGCGGAAAACGGTTCATCGTCCCCGCGAACAGAAAAACCGTCGGCAAACTCAAAGACCGTAAAATAATAGCCACCGCGATGAACAATGTTATCTCTTACCTCCTTGAGACTAAGAAATAGGTCTCTCTTCTGAGCGTAAAAAGAAATCAGTGGGCCGGGCAGGAGATACTTCTCATGCAAATCGTCATCGTTCTTCTTAATTGCATCATGAAACGACTGAGGTAACTTCTGCTTAGACTCAGAGTACAACACGTGAATTTCTCGTATGGTCTTCTGTATGACATCATAGTACGATCGGTGATTCGAAATCGCTCCCTCTAGTTCTACCGGAATTAGGTCACTCATTCTGGAGTCCGTATTTGTCGACCTGAATTTCAGGAGAATAAAGTACTTTTCGATAAAGCATAGCCCATTGATGAGATCCTGAGTGGCCTGGTTCATAAATTCGGTCATTTTACCAGTGCTAAAATATTTCAGGGTTGATTCTGCGAACGGGAGTCCATAGTCAGTTTCACTTGATACTAGTGAGTCACTTACGTACATCCCATTGACAAAATCAGCAACTTTCAGTTCGATAAGTTGTCCGCCAGCGGGTGTAAACACCATCCATCTTTTCTCTCTCCCATCGAAATAGGGAAGTAGTGGGATATGTCGGTGGCCACTAGTGAAATTCCGAATATAGGGGATTTTCTTCCATTCATCTTTATCGATACTCAGTTTTTTGTACGTCATGACTTATCCTTAAATTTCTCCGCTTTTCTACATATAACAGATTCAAATGCTCCACCTGAAGCAAAATACAATGAAGAGATAAAGTGAGCAACGGTATTGAAGCCCGGACCCCTTCCCCTCCCCAACTGTACAACCACTATAGCCCGAAATACCAATTGACTGGTATTTTTACCGGCCTTATATACACTCAGTAACCATACTGAACGGAATGCAAATTACATGAAAAGAGCACCAATTCTGCTGATTACCGCCGTGGCCATTATCGCCACGGCCTTTATCCTGCCCGGCTGCGACGAACTCATCACCGAAAATATCACTGTGGTCGAGGCCGGCCACCCCATGGCCTCATTCGTATTGAGCCAGACCCGAAGCTGCACCACCTTTGTGTGCACCCTGGCAGACTCCTCCCGAGGCCCGGTCGACTCGGCCGAATGGCGAATAACCCGCGTCGGCGACACCCTCTTTGACACCACCATCACGCTGGTGTCCGACAACCCCAACGTTATCCTCGACGCCGACACGACGTTTGTCTTCACCGAAGACAAGACCGGCTACTACACCATCCGCCTGACCATCTGGCACCGCCCGACCGAAGGGGTCGACACCGAAGTCAAACAAAGGGCGGTATTTATGGGCAACAGCCTGCTTGGCTTTACGGCCTCGGATTCGGTTGTTTGTCTTGGGGACACGGTTACGTTTACGCCCATCGCCGATGATATCACGCGACTCAGCGGCTGGCAATGGTTTTTCGATACGGTGGCCGTGACACCCCAGTCGACTCAGGATACGGTGAAGTGGGTCTATTCCGAACCGGGCCTCTATACAGTGCAGGTCCGGGCCACCGATGACTCCTGCGGCGGTAGTCGGACGATTATCGACAGCAACCTGATCCGGGTGGTCCAGTGTCCCCCGGCCCTGACTATAACCCTCGCCGACGGTGACACCGCAGTCGGGTGTGCTCCTCACACGGTTGCCATTTATGATTCGACTGTTCTGGACACATTCCCCGGTACCATTATCTCCCGCACCTGGACATTCAACAATCAGTCGGTAACGATTGGCCCCGACAGCAGCAACATCACCCCCACCTTTGACACGGGCGGCGTGTATGACATAACGCTGGAGACGGACCTTGAATATTTTTCCGGTTCAGAGAATGACACGCTCACGGTGTCCGAGATATTTGCAGGCTTTGTAACGGTGTACGATACGTCGTCAGCTGCTTTTTCTGCCCTGACTGCGACCGAGACCTGCCACAACCCGTTCCAGCAATTCCTGGTCGTGTTGCAGGCCGACGCGCCCGGCACGTATGACAGCCTCTACTGGGATTTCGGGGACGGCACATTTGATACATCCACTTCCGACTCACTTGTCGTCCACGGCTACAACTCCCCCGGTCGGTACAGTGTCTCTCTCGAAGTGGTCGGCGCGTGCAATCGGGATACGGTTATCGACTCCAACCTGGTGTCTATCTGGTCGCCGATAGATCCGGCTGATGTCGCTTTCTCAATCGACCCGCCGGACTCCGCCGTTGTCGGCTCTACGGTAACCTTCACCGACCTCACGACCGGCATGGTGAAACAGTGGGACTGGGACTTTGGAGACGGCGTTCAGACGACCGATACGTCCAGCGTGATTCAGCATGTGTTCACAGACACCACCACCTATACCATCACCCTGACCGTATCCAACACCTGCGGTAGTCAGCAGGTCAGCATGGATTACAAGATCGTTCCCGTTCCACCCGCGGCAACATCGACTCGATCTGTTGGCCGCACCGATAACTGACCGCGGACAGCCCGACTATAGATAACAAAAGGCCCGCCGGCATCGCCGACGGGCCTTTCTTCTATTCGTTATGACGAAGCGTCTATCTCTTGATTTCCGCCTCAAATTTCTTGGTCAGCGCCGGGACAATCTCGAACGCATCACCGACAATACCGTAGTTGGCGACGTTGAATATCGGCGCGTCTTTGTCTTTGTTGATCGCCACAATCGTGCCCGAGGTCCGCATCCCGACCAGGTGCTGGATCGCCCCGGAGATCCCGACCGCGAAATACAGTTTCGGGTTGACCGTCTTACCGGTCTGGCCGACCTGGTGGGAATACGCAATCCAGCCGGCATCGACAATCGCGCGCGAGGCGCCAAACGCCGCGCCCAGCGAATCGGCCAGTTTCCTGACCATATCGAGGTTCTCCGCCGCTTTCAGACCCCGGCCCGCTGACACGATCACATCGGCCTCGGTCAAATTCACCGTCCCGGCCGACTCGACTTTCATCTCTTTCACGGACATCTTCGCGTCGCCGACAGTGACACTCTCGGCCACAACTTCACCGTCGCCATCCGTAGACTCCGGGTAGATTTTCGGCCGGAGCGATACGAAAAACGGCGAGTCGGCGGTCTTCTCGATACTGGACAGCACCGCGCCGCCGTAGTGCGGACGGGTTGCTGTCAGCTTGTCGCCGTCGGCCTCGATCTTGGTAGCGTCGGAGGCCATCGCGCCGCCGTTCTTGCCGGCCAGCCGCGACATGAGCGCCTTGCCGTAGAATGTCGCCGGCCCCAGCACGAGGTTCGGCGAGTGCTTTTCGATTAGTTGGCTGATGACTTTAACATAGATTTCATCGTTGAAATATTTGAGCGCCGGGTCGGACACGGCCAGGACTTTGCCGCCGCCTCGTGCGGCGATGTCGCCTGCGAGGCTGTCGGCGTTTTCGGCCAGGACGGCGGTCATGATTTCGCCGCCGACTTGTTTGGCCGCCTCGATCAATTCGTAGGTGGCGGAGACGACTGTTCCGTCTTTTTGCAGTGCTATTACGAGGGTCTTCATGAACTCTCCTTTAGGCGTTTCTCATTGCAACTCGTGGTAATATAAAAACGGCGCGCTGCGCTGGCAACCTTTTTGGGCTGATGCTAAGCCGAGATTTCAAAGAGCAGTTGGCGTGTCAAAAATGTTGCCTTTTGGTAGCTTACATGCATATTTAATTGACAAACCAAACGGAAGGGAAGAAATCTGGCGAACGAATTGACACCGATGGCACACACTGCTTTCACTGTACTGAAGCGATCCTGGTGGTCAGGAACGATAAGTGAGCTGCTAACAACGCCCGATGATCGAATTCTGTCCTCCCTTGTCAGGGCCAGTACTTTTCCAGTACTTCAAGAACAACGAGAGGCTTGGCTGACTGAGCTTTCGATTCTTCGAGAAGCGTTAGCTGGTTATGGCGGCGATGTTCACTTAGAATTTTCAATTCCCCGTATGGGCTCCCGAGCTGATGCCATTGCGCTCATAGAAGGAATTGTCTTTGTCATAGAGTTCAAGGTCGGCGCCGATAAGCACAATCGTGCTGATATCGATCAGGCGTATGACTATGCTCTGGATCTCAAGTACTTTCACGAAGGCAGTCACGATCTGATCGTTGTTCCAGTATTAGTTGCATCCAAATCCCGTTCGTCTGGAGCAAGACTTCTTCCTCATCCACGAGTTACTGGCCTCTACCAGCCAATTCGCAGCAACGCGGCTAAGCTACAATCCGTCATAAAGCAGGTGCTTCTGCAGTTCCCTGGCCCAACAGTCGATGCTACTTGGTGGGGCTCATCGAGATACCGTCCGACTCCAACCATAATCGAAGCGGCACGGGCACTATATGCGGGGCACGAGGTCACTGAGATCTCACGTAGTGATGCAGCTGCGATCAACCTGTCAGAAACGTCAAACTGTCTTCTCAATATCATCGACCATGCTCGCTCGTCACGCCAAAAGGCCATCTGTTTTGTAACCGGAGTACCGGGCGCCGGCAAGACGCTGGTGGGACTCAATATCGCCACAAAATACAATGATCCGGACAGTGAACTCCACAGCACTTTTCTATCAGGGAACGGACCACTTGTCGCTATTCTGCGCGAAGCGTTGGCTCGCGACATGGTGCGACGAGAACGACTTTCCGGTATGAAGCTGAGAAAGTATGAAGCAGCGTCCAGAGTAAAGGCCTTCATTCAAAATGTGCATCACTTCCGGGATGAGTGCATACGCGATCCGAGACCACCCGTTGACCATGTAGCGGTGTTTGATGAGGCCCAAAGAGCGTGGGATGCGGTTCAAACCAGGAGCTTCATGAAGAGCAAAAAGGGGCTTTCGGGTTTCGATTACTCCGAACCGGAATATCTCATTTCGTGTATGGATCGGCGAAAGGACTGGGCAGTAATCATCTGCTTAGTGGGTGGTGGCCAAGAGATTCATAGAGGCGAGGCCGGGATTGGTGAGTGGATCGAAGCAATCCGCAGGTCATTCAACCACTGGCATGTATACGTTTCTCCTGACCTATATGATATTGAGTATGGAGCCGGAAAGTACTTGCAAAGTATCAAGCAGGCTGGGAATGTAAGTCTTGCAGAAGAACTACATCTCGCCGTCTCAGTCCGCTCATTTCGGTCCGAAAAGGTATCGGCATTTGTGAAGCAGGTAATTGACTGTGAGGTAGCCGCCGCGAGAGATTTACTCACGCAATTCGTTGATCGATATCCAATCTGTCTTACACGGGACCTTGAACGCGCGAAGGAGTGGCTTAGGAATCAGGCAAGCGGGAACGAACGCTATGGCATTGTAGTTTCGTCTCAGGCCGAGCGACTAAAACCTCTGGCGATGGACGTAAGGACCCCAGTTAATCCTGTCAAATGGTTCTTGGATGGAAAGGATGATGTGCGTTCATCCTACTACCTCGAAGACGTCGCTACGGAGTTTCATGTGCAGGGCCTGGAACTTGACTGGGTCTGCCTTTCATGGGACGGTGACTTCCGTTATAACGGAAGTGGGTGGCAGCATTTTTCGTTCCGAGGAAAGAAGTGGGTACATATCCGGCAAGACGTGCGCAAGACGTATCTCAAGAACGCTTATCGAGTCCTAATGACCCGGGCACGTCAAGGTATGGTAATATTCGTACCAAAAGGCTCAAAAGATGATCCCACGCGGTCACCGAGCTATTACGACGGTACATACTCCTATCTTCAGGAGATAGGCGTGCCGGAGTTGTAACCAAATTCCCCCACCACCTCTTTCACCCCCGCCACCGTCTCAACCTTAAACAACTCCGGCCGCAACTGACTCGCCCCCGGCAAACCCCGCGTATACCAGACCAAAAACTTGCGCATCCGAAGGACCCCCCGACGCTCCCCGTAAAACTGCACCATCAACTCCAGGTGCCGCAGCGCCATCGAAACCTTCTCGGCCACCGTCGGCTCCGGCGGATCCTCCCCCGTCTCGATCGCCTCGGCACATCGCCCGAAAATCTCGAAATCCCCCAGACAGGCCCGCCCGATCATCACCGCATCGCAACCGGTCTGTTCAATCATCCGCCGCGCATCGACCGGAGTTCGTATGTCACCATTGCCGATTACCGGAATACCCACCGCCTCTTTTAACCGCCCGATTGCATCCCAGTCCGCCGCGCCGGAGTACCCCGCCGCCCGGCTCCGGGCGTGCAGTGTAATCGCCGCCACCCCGGCTTGTTGCGCCAACTGCCCGATCTGCTCGTACACTGGCGTACTTTCCCCCCAGCCGGTGCGGACTTTAACTGTCACCGGCAGATCCGGCACCGCCTCTACGACCTTGGCCATAATCCGATAGGCCAGCTCCGGCTCTTTGAGAATCGCGGCCCCGCCGTTGTGCCCCACTACCTTACGGACCGGGCAGCCAAAATTGAGATCAATCAGATCGGGATCGGATCGGTCGACAGCAATTTTCGCTGCCTGCTCCATTCGCTCCGGATCGGCCCCAAAAAGCTGTATTCCGACGGACCGCTCCGCCTCCCCGAACTCCATCATCCCTAACGTCTTAGGGTGCTCCCTGACAATCCCTTCGGAGGACACCATCTCGGTAAACACCACCGCCGCCCCGCCCTGTCGGGATAACAGGCGAAATACCCGGTCTGAAACCCCGGCCAGCGGCGCCGCCAAGACCCTGTTTGTCAGGTTTAAGTTTCCTATTTGCATGCCGACAATATAACAGAGTCTCCGGCGCGGCTCAAGTCGCCCCGACGGCCCAAATTGCTGGAATAGAGAGCAATAATCATACAGTGAGGTTTTCCGATGCCGGAAATAGTTGTAAAATACGATGAAAAGGTTATCGAGCGGATCGTGACCGAGAAGAAAAGAATCTCGATCGGTCGCACCAACGACAACGATGTCGTCCTCGAAAACCGCGGCGTCTCCCGGAAGCACGCCATGATCGAATTTAACGAAAACGCGGCCGTCGTTATCGACAACGAGTCTCTCAACGGCACGTTCGTCAACAACCGCAAGATCAGCGAAGAAGTCCTGCGCGACGCCGATGTTGTCACGATCGGCAAATACCAATTAGTCTATCACAACGAGACAACCGCACCGGGCGAAGATATCGCCAACATGGACGGTACCATGGTCCTGAACACGAAAGCCCAGAAGCAGCTGCTCCAGGCCGACAAACAGGATCGTGAACTGGTCGAAAAATACGGCGGCTCTATTCTGGTCGGCCAGGAAAACTCAGAATTCACCGAGTATCGCCTTGACCGTGACGTGGTCACGATCGGAAAAGCAAAGTTCGTCCATGTCCGGGCCAAGGGATTCTTCCTGTCCGGTATTCAGACCAAAGTTATACGCGAGAACAATTCGTTCTTTGTCGTCAATCTCGGGAAGAAAGGCAAGACGAAACTCAACGGTGAAGTTGTTGACCGGGCGCCACTGAAGAACGGCGACCTGATCACGATCGGCAAAAGTATCTATAAATTTGTAGAGGGACGGAACTAACGCATGCGCATAGCCCTGATATCGGATATTCACGGCAATCTCGAGGCCCTCACGGCAGTCCTGAAAGACATTGAGAAACACCAGGTCGACCAGATCTGGTGTCTCGGCGACGTCGTCGGCTACGGCGCCAACCCGTCGGAGTGCCTCAAACTGGTAACGGAGACGTGCGACATACGCCTGATGGGCAACCACGATCATTCGACTTTGGGCAAGACGCCGATTGACGGTTACACCCAGGTGGCCCGCGTGTCCACCGAGTGGACACAGGACAAGCTGACGAAGAAGGATCTCGATATACTTGAGAGTTTTACAATGGAGCACTGGCTCGATGACGTCCTGGCAATCCACGCTTCACCGTATGACCCTGAGGAATGGCACTACATCCTCACGCCGGTTGAAGCTGACGATGCTTTTGGTGCGTTCGATGGTTCCATCTGCTTTCACGGCCATTCCCACATGCCCGTGATCTTCACCGAAATGCCGGGGGCCCTGCCTCGCCGGAAAGAAGCACACGATTTCGACGCCGATGAAGAGAACCGCTACCTCATAAATGTCGGCTCGGTCGGCCAGCCGAGGGACAACGATCCCCGCGCCTGCTGGGTCCTGTACGACAGTGACGAGCGCCATATCGAGTACCATCGGGTCGAGTATGATATACGACAAACGCAGTCCAAAATGACCGAGGCGCAACTGCCCAGGATGCTGGTCAATCGGCTGGCTACGGGCAGATAAAAGAGAGACGTCGTCATGAGAAAATACTCGTCATATATCCTGTTCCTGTTGCTGGCCGTGCTGACCGTTATACTTTTTGCCAACGGATTTGGCCCGCTCGACAGCGCCCAGCGTTCGCTGGATGATTTCCTGATGGGCATGACAGCGGATGATGCCGTACGACCCAATGTCGCTGTCGTACAGATCGACGGCCGGGCGCAAAGTGAATTCGGCAACTGGCCGTGGAACCGCGACCTCCTGGCCGATCTTGTCGCCGCCACTGCCGCCGGCGAGCCAAAAGTCATCGTAGTCAATGTCGACCTCGGCGAAGACGCGCGACAGGACTCCGCCGGCTACACCGGAATCCTCGCCGGGCAGTTCTCGTGGATGGAAAATGTCGTGCTTCCCTACGACATCGCCCTGGCCTCCTTCCGCAGCAAATCCACCAGCAACCCCGAGTACCTGTTTAACCACTCCGTGGTTGTCGAAAACCCTCTGGGCCTGATGTCCGAAAACGCGGCGCCGGCTGCTCGAAAAGTTTTTCTCCCGGCCGGTAAGCTCCTGGAGACCGAACCGTATCTCGGCTTTGAATACCTGCTGCCCGATGACGACCGGGTCCTGCGACACCAGCCGCTGCTGATCAATTACGAAGGATACTACTATCCATCTTTGGCGCTTATCTCCGCTGCCGCCTACCACGGCGTAGAATCCTCCGCGGTTAAAGTTGTTGAAGGTTCCCATATTGAACTCGGCCATGCCCTGAATATTCCGATTAACGAACAGAGCGAGTACTATATAAATTACACGCCGACCCGCGCCTATGCGACCTATTCCGCCGCCGATGTTCTCTCCGATGATTTCCAGCGCGAGCGCCTGAAAAATAGTGTCGTGTTGATCGGTGTCGACGCCATAACTGCGCGGGAATCCTTCACCACGCCGCTCGGCGACGAAGCCACCAAAACGGTGATCCACGCCGCCGTTGTCGATAACTTCGTCAACGGCAATATTCTCGATGTCAACGGTCCCGGCACCGGCATCAGTATGCTGATCCTGTTCGCCATCGGCGCCCTTTGTGCCTTTGTCCTGCCGCAGGTTTCCATGCTGTATCGGTTTATAATACTCGGCGCAGGACTGATGATCCTCGCGAACGTGAACTATTTCCTCTTCAGCTCCTTTGGCTCGGTTCCGCAAACCATGTATATCGGCCTGGAACTGATCCTGTTCATGCTCGCCTCGCCCCTGCTTGACACCGAGTTCATCAAAGGCGACGACGAAGAAAGCGATTACAAGTCATCAAGCAGGTTCCGCGAACTCGCATCGCCCGCATCGCTCCGGAGTCATGACCCCCATGAACTCAAACGTGTACCGGTTCGCGAGCTGAAAGACACCGGCAAGTCCGAAGCAAACGCCGAAACAGCCGCCTTGGATTACCCAACCTCCAACGAATCCCATCATTCGGCAACCTCCGCCTCAGAAACCGAAGCCATGCCGCTGGACCATCAGGCGATTAACATCGATGATGATCTAGACGGCACAGGCGCCGATGTTTCAGCCGAGGACCCCGGACTGGACAAGAGTCTTGTCGATGCCGACGAACCAATCATCGTCGACAACAGCCACTCCGGCGACCCCCATCCGGAGCCGCGCATAATCGATTCCGACTCGCCCGCGGATGACTCCGATCCGCTCGACAGTACACCTGACGAAATCGAAGAACCGATTACCGGCACCGATGACTCCGGCTCCATAGATCCCAACCAGACACCGTCCGGCGGTATCCCGAGCAAGCTCGGCCGCTACCAGATTACCGGCAAGCTCGGCAAAGGCGCTATGGGTGTGGTCTACAAAGGCGTTGATCCGGCAATCAATCGCCCGGTCGCCCTCAAAACTATCCGCCTGGACTTTGTCGACGATCCCGAGGAGATGAAAGAACTCAAAGAGCGGCTGCACCGTGAGGCGCAGGCCGCCGGCAAGCTCTCCCACCCGAACATCGTCAGCATCTTCGATGTCGGCTCCGAGGGCGCCCTGCAGTATATCGTCATGGAGTTCCTCGAGGGCCGCACGCTCGAGGACATGATCAAAAAGAAGACCCAGTTCAACTACCGGATCGTGGCCGAAATCATCATGCAGATCTGCTCAGCATTGCAGTATGCCCACGAGCAGAAAATTGTCCACCGCGACATCAAACCGGCCAATATTATGATCCTCAAGGACTATCGGGTCAAGGTCATGGACTACGGCATCGCCCGCGTCGACACCAGCTCGATGACCAAGACCGGTATCGCTATGGGCACCCCGAACTACATCTCGCCCGAGCAGCTCAAGGGTCAGAAGTCAGATCACCGGGCCGATATCTTCTCGCTCGGTGTCGTGATGTACGAGATGCTGATGGGCAGGCGTCCGTTTAAAGGCGAAAACATTACCTCGCTCATTTATTCGGTCATCAACAACGAGCCGGATCGCCCCAGCGATGTCAACCCGCAGGTGCCACTGTTGTTCGACCATGTTATCATGCGTGCCCTGCAAAAAGAACCGGACAAGCGCTATCAGAAAGCCTCAGAGATCGCAGTAGATTTGAGAGATTTCGTGGAGTCGTTTGCTTCGGGCAGCTGATTTCTGCGAAACATGACGCCTACTAAAAAGGCCGCCTGAAAAGGCGGCCTTTTTGCGCTTCGCCACCGGATGGATAGCGGCCGTGACTCGCCCGTAAAGTCACTCTTTACGGCTGTAAACGTGGTGTTGGTAAACCACCTAAAAGCGGCTTTTTTCCCTTGACTGTTACCGCAAAGTGATACTGTCCTGTAGTAGCAATGTAGAAATGTCCTCTT
>CAZTBP010000038.1:0-21165 GCA_964612145.1 uncultured Ignavibacteriales bacterium
AAGAGGACATTTCTACATTGCTACTACAGGACAGTATCACTTTGCGGTAACAGTCGGGGCGGGAGATCGATAGTCTGGATATTGAGATAAAATCTGTGTGATTAAGCTTCCATGATTATCCCGCCGCCAAGCAGGATGTCGTTGTCGTAGAACACTACAGACTGGCCGGGCGTAATCGCGCGCTGCTTATCAGTAAAGATAATATGGACACGGTTATCCGGTAAGCAGGTAATTTTCGCAGGGCCGGGCTGATGCAGGTAACGAATTTTGGCCTGCGCCTCGAACGTCTCCCCTGCTTCCGGCGGGGATTTGCCAATCCAGTTGACACTTTCAGCGGTCAGCTCGGTCTTGTACAGCGAGCTGTCGTCGCCGACTATTACTCGATGGCTCTTGCTGTCGATCCGCTGGACGTACACGGCACTCGAGGGCGAGTGCTTCAAGCCGAGACCACGGCGCTGGCCGACGGTGAAGTCGGTGGTGCCATCGTGCTCGCCCAGAACAGTGCCGTCCTCGTGGACGATCTCCCCCGGCCGGCGGCCGAGGTCATGCTTATCCTCCCATTCGCGCAGGAAGCGCCGGTAGTTATTGTCGGCGACAAAACAGATCTCGCGTGATTCCGGTTTTTTAGCGGTCCGCAGGCCGTGTTCAAGCGCGATCTCGCGGACTTCTTTTTTTAGCAGGCTGCCCAGCGGCATGAGGGTCATCGAAAGCGCCTCCTGCGAGACACCCCATAAGACATAGGACTGATCGCGGGTTTCATCGACGCCTTTGCGGATATGCCAGCGGCCGTTGTCTCCCTGCTCCACAAACGAGTAGTGCCCGGTGGCGATATAATCGCAGCCGACCTCGCGGGCCTTGTCCAGAAAGGCGGACCATTTGATATCGGAATTACAGGCGACACACGGGTTGGGTGTGCGGCCGGCACGGTATTCGGTGACGAAGTCCTCGATGACGGTCTCGCGGAATTTCTTCGAGAGATTCAGGACGTAAAACGGCGCGCCGATTTTGTCGCACACGAGGCGGCAGTCGGTGATCGAGTCGATTGTGCAGCAGCGGCCGTCTTTGTGAATGTCGCCGCCGACATCGACGTAGTCCCACAGTTTCATGTGGGCGCCGACGACATCGTAGCCCTGTTCTTTGAGCAGCAGGGCGGTGACGGAGGAATCGACTCCTCCGGACATGGCGACGAGGACTTTTTTGTTCATGGTTCTTTTGTCTCGTTGCGTCACCCTTCGACTCCGATCAGGGTGACTTACTTAAAAAAAACCGGGCGACTTTCGAGTCACTACGACTTCATTTGGTCACGCTGACTATATTCAGTCATGGTTACTATAGGCAGTCATGGTGAGCGGAGTCGAACCATGACTGTCAGGACCGCACGGGTCTTGATCTGCTCCTTTTTGTCACGCCTGGGGAAGCAGGGGGCCAGTCTTTGTCTTTTCAGCGTTCTTGTTTCCTGCTTCCGCGGGACTGACAGTATATGAACTTCTCTCAAAATCAGGACATGGGCTACCAAAGAAAAGGGCCGCGGAGGCGGCCCGTTATCACCGCGGTCAGTTATCTCTACTGCTCGGCTTCCTGTTTGTACATCGGTGACAGGGAGCGCAGCCGTTCAATGGCCGGGCGGAGTTTTTCCAGCACGTAATCCAGTTGCTCTTTTGTTGTTGAGCGGCCCATAGAGAAGCGAATAGCTCCCTGGGCGTCGACCCGGTCCTTGCCCATCGCGGTCAGGACATGCGAGGGCTCGGTTGCACCTGAGGTACAGGCCGAACCGGACGAGCAGGCGATGCCTTCCATATCGAGCGCCAGCAAGATTGACTCGCCCTCGATCCCGCTGAACGAGATGTTGCACACCTGCGGGATGCGATTGGTGCGGGGACCGTTGAAATGGGTGTCCGTGACTTCTTTGAGCACCCGATCTATAAAATAGTCGGCCATGTCGGTCAGGTGGTTCCAGTCCTGTTCCATGCGTTTGCCGGCGATCTCAAGAGCTTTGGCCAGGCCGACCGCGCCGGCGACATTATCGGTACCGGGTCGGCGTTTCTTTTCCTGTGAGCCGCCATAGAACAACGGGCTGATTTTGATACCCTGGCGGATAAACAGCGCGCCGGTTCCTTTGGCGCCGTATATCTTATGTCCGGTCAGTGAAAGCAGATCGATACCGAGTTTTTTGACATCGACTTCGATCTTGCCGCACGACTGGACAGCATCGGTGTGGAACCAGGCCCCGGCTTCGTGCGCAACCTGCACCAGCGGTCCGAGGTCCTGGATAGTGCCGACTTCGTTGTTGGCGTGCATGATCGAGACCAGGGCGGTGTCCTCTCGGACGAAATTCGCCAGACGTTTCGGGGAACAGAATCCCTCGCTGTCGACCGGGGCAACATCCATATCGAATTCGTAGCGATGCTGGAGATGTTCGGCCGGTTCGAGGACAGCGTGGTGTTCGGTCGCGCCGACAACAACATGGTTGCGGCGTCCTTTGCGCTGGTGCGCGGTGCCGAGCACGGCGATGTTGTCCGATTCGGTGCCTCCGGAGGTGAAGTAGATCTCCGACGGTTCGGCGTTGATGAAGTCAGCGATCTGTTCGCGCGCGTTTTCGAGCGCAACTTTGGCCTCGCGGCCGAAGTGGTGTACGCTGGAGGCGTTGCCGAAGGTGCTGCCGAGATACGGCAGCATGGCCTCGACCACTTCCGGGTTCACCGGCGTGGTGGCGTTATGGTCCAGGTAAATCGGTTCCATAGTTTATCTACAGTATTTTAGCGGTTTCCAGTTCCTTATTGTAACATACGTGCAGACCGGCGGTTCGATTGGATTTGCGGGATTATTGCGCCGATCAGAACGCGAATAATATAGTGAAGTGCCAGCGGTCTTCAAAGGAGATTGTCTTAGTTTTGATGCGCCGGGCGTAGTCGATTCGGATTGGGCCGGCGGGTGAAATGATCTGGATGCCGGTGCCGTAGGCCAGGGCAAGATTTTCAAATTTGAATTCCTCCGGCCCTCGGTAGGCGTTGCCCATGTCGAAGAAAACGGTCTGCCAGAGAGGGAGGTTGGCAAACAACTTCTTGATGAGCGGCAATACCTGCAGTACCTGAAGGGTTCTCCAGCGAAATTCCTGGTTGGCGACAATGGTGAAATTGGCGCCGGGGAGATCATCGGCCAGAGTTGGCGCGAGTGAGTTTTCGCCGAAACCCCGGATAGTGTTCGCACCGCCGAGGAACAGCCGATCCTCACTGGGGACCAAATCGGAAGCACCAAACGACTCGGCATAGCCGGCCCGCAGGCGTGAAGCGCCAATCCAGCCCGGCCAGACCTGGCGATAGATCGACCAGGAGGCCTGGATTTTATAGAAGTGGTCATCGCCGCCGAGGAACCCGCCAAAGTACTCACTGTAGATTTCGCGAACGGAGCCGGTGGTCGGCACCAATAGGTCATCCCGGTTGTCTCGCACCGCGGTCAGGTACAGCCGGCGGCGAATGGAGAGCCCTTCGACTTCACGGCGTACATTCTCCTCTATCTCGTCCGGGACGCCCCCAATGTCCACCTGCTGGTATTCCGCTCCCATGAGTATCTCGGTCCTGCGGCCGAAGCGCCGGTTGGATGACAGCGAGATCGCCCATTGCTGGACGCGGAAGTCCTGGGCGACGTGACGGCGTTCCGGCTCGAACTCAAACGCCAGTGACAGCGGCATGCGAATGCCGAGGAACCAGGGCTCGGTGTACCGGATCCGGTACTTGTGATCGGTGATACGGCTGTCGGCGCCGAGGCTGAATTCAATCAGGCCGGAGAGGTCAATCCGCCGGGAGCCGAACAGGTTTCGTTTGCCGACTCCGCCGGTAAAACTCCAGGTCAGGTCGGCGGCCTGCGATTGACCGGCACCGGTAGTGAGGGTTACGTAGCGGGTTTTGCGTTCGCGAACATTGAGCATGAAGTCCGGACTGTACTTGTCCTGCTGGTTGTTCGCCTCGACCAGTCGAAGCGTTGTGAAATAGCCGGATTCAAACAATCGCCGCTGGGAATCAACGATGTCACGCCGCCGATAGACATCACCGGGCTTGAATTTCAGTTCGCGGCGAGCAGTGTAAGTCGGGTAGTTGCTCAGCCCGGTGATGGTAACGTCGCCGAAGTGAACGACAGAATCCTGTCGAACGCGATACGTGATGACAGCGTTGGTATCGTTTCCCACCGTGTCAATATTAGGTTTTACGGTAGCGTAAGGGTAGCCGTTATTGGCAAAGACCGTTTTCATGTCAAAGCCGGCCTGCATGACCTCGAAGTAGTCGATCGGTTTGCCTGATTTGAAATCGTCGATAAAGTCTTCGAGATCGTCCTGGAAGCCCGGCCAGAAGTCACCTTCGATATACACTTTCTCAAAGAGAAAGCGACGTCCTTCGTTTACACGCACGCGCACGCGGGCGGCGGAATCGGGTTCGATCAGCTCAAATTCTTCGTCGACCTGAATTCCGAGAAATCCCTCGCGGAGGTACATATACTTGATCTGGATCGTATCGCGCCCGAGTGTTTCGCGTTGGATTCGGGAAGTGCGCTCCCCTTTAAGGGCGGCCCAGAAGGTGCGTACACTGGAGTACATCTGGCTTTCGATCTCGCCGTCTTCAAAGTGCCTGTTTCCCGTAATTTCGATTTCTCTGATGGGTGGTTTGTTGCGAATCCATCGGAGGGTCTCCCGATCTATCGCGGAAGCAGCGCTGGCGAACACCAGCAGAAGAAGAAGAAATGTGAGCAGACGGTTAGCCGGAGTCATCAAAATTCCCAGTGGAGTCGTAAGTTCAAATGGTACAGGTTGTCTTCATCGCGCCGCCCCTCGACCAGGAATTGTTTGTTGAGGCGGTATTCGAATCCGGCCTCCTGGCGTGTTTGGCCGGCGAGAGTGGAGCGACCATAGACATACAGGTTGGCGGCAAAGGGGAGATATCCACCGAGGGTGACCCAGGCGTTCCAGGGGTCGAGTTCTTCGCCGTAGACGGGGTCAATCTCGAAAGTCTCCACGCCTATCTGGTTTAGTTGTCGTCCGCCGATCTGCGATACCTGGGCGTAGCCGAGTCCGAACAGGCGGTCCTCGATTTGCCCGCTGACCTCGACCCCGTCGCCGCCGTAATAGTTGGCGACAATCAGCGGCAGGATATCGGCTCGGCTGAAGTCGGATCCGCCGCAGGGATTTATCTCGGGCGCCTCGAGCGTTCCGCCAATGTGAATACACAGTTCTATTTGTTCTGAAGCGGGGCCGTCCTCTTCGGCGGCGCGCACCGCGGACACTCTAGTGTATCCGCTGATATCAAGGCGCGGGTTGAGAGTGTCATTGCCTTCGAAAACGACTCGGCTGCCGGGGTCCAGTCGGAAGGTTTTGTCGAACAGGAAGCCCCGGCCGCGAACGATTTCCATTTCGCCAATGAACCGGTAGGCGCCCTCTTCGCGGATAAGATTCACGAATCCGGAGAACTCGGCATCGATATCCTCATTCTTGATCCAATAGTTGGACAGGATTTCGATTTCTATATCGAGGTCCCACGGATCTTCGGTCGTAAGTGCCGCAAGGAAGCTCGAGCTATATTTCTCGTCGGCAAAAGGAACACGGTACTGGGCCGAAATGAGCTGAATTTCTCCGTAGACTGTCGGCGGAGTAGCGCCCTCGACCCAAAGATCGCCCTCCACTTTGCCGCGAATGTCATCGAGTTCATACGAAAACGGGAATTCGTTATGCAGGGTCACCTCGACATCGTAGTAGAGGCTGTCGATTTCAAGGAGCCGGATCGCCCCCTCGATGTCTCCGTAGTACCGCCGTCCGGTGGGGGTGTAGCCAATCGTCTGTCCGTCGGTGTTGTAGGCCGTAATTTTCCCAGTGCTGCCCGGATTGATCCGCTCACCCTCGCTGGCATAGATCTCGATATTCTCGATAGAGATGGAATCGTCATGCATGGTAACGCCGCCGGAGTCGACATAGATCGGGTTTTCCAGATCGAAGTATTTGAGGCGGGCGTTCTTTATATAAGCTTCCCCCTCGATATGCGGCTCGCTCGGATTGCCGAACAGGGTGAAGTCCGCCCAGAAGTCGCCGTCAAGCTGTTCAACCGAGGGCAGCAACAGGCTGACGAGGTCGAAGCGTTTGTCGGCAGCATCGATCTTGATCGACATCGGTCGCCGAGGAAAACGACTTTCAGCCTCGGTGGTCAGGGCGAGGTCGACATAGAGGGAACCGGCAGCCAGGTATTCGCCCGGGTTGGAATAAAGTCGAAGTGAGTCAATGCGGAGCAGCTGCTTGTCGTAATCCATGCCGGTCACGACCCAGCCGAGATTGAGGTTTCGGTAGGTAAGGGAGTCGACTTCGGCAAAAAGCGTAAACTCGGGTGCGGCAAAGGTCCCGTTCACCGCCGCCTCGGCGGACAGGAGACCGTCGTACTCCAGAGTGGCGTCGAGGATATTCAGCCACGGTTCTATCGGGAGGTGGTCGACAGCCAGCAGGAAATCCATAGACTCGTCGTAGTTGATACGACCCAGCATTGACAGCAGTGCTTTTTCGTTTCCGACAGCAGCTCGGACAAAATTGAACCCGAGCGAATCAATTTCAATGGCCATTGGCGACGGATTGACGAATTTTCTGCCGAGCAGATCGACATTCATGTCACTGACTTCCAACAGCTGCGGCTCCGATTCGTAGTCCAGCAGCGCGTGTGAGGTCAGGCTGGCGTAGGTGTTGGCGATAGAACTGGAATCAACCCAGACGAGATGGGAATCGATCAGAAGCCGGCAGAACCCGCTGTCGTACGGCAGGGTCCAGGCCTGCCCGCTATCGAACCAGACTTCGACCATCCCCTGGCGCCCTGTCAGGAACCGCTCGATTGCGATCGTCGCATACATGGTGTCCGCGTACAGGCCGTAGATCCAGGCGGAGTCGGACACAAACCAGCCGTGCAGATCGGGATCGCCGGTCTGGCCGGTCAAGGTGGCTTCGGCATAGCCTCGTCCCCCGGGTTCCTCGATGAAGAAGCTGGTTTGGCGCCAGCGATCGAGGTTGTTGAGTTCCAGCGCAAGCCGGAGGTCCATATCTTCTCTGTAGCGAATTGGCCCGGCCGCGTAAAACGTATTTTCGTAGTAGTCGACGCGGAACGAGTCGGCAAAAACCAGGGAGTCCGTTGTGATCGTCATGTGTCCCAGGGCCTGGTGCACCGGGTAGCCGTCAAAAGACGACTCGAACAAGTCAACGTCGAGTTGCAACAGCAGCTCTTCGTTGCTGAAAGACTCACCATCGAGGTAGATGCGGCCGTTTAGATCGGAGACAAATGTCTGGCTTACCAGAGCTTTGAGATCAAAGTTCCGCACGGAGGCATCGAGCCAGTAGCGGTCCGGAGAACCGTTGAAATCAATTTCGCCGATGCCGTCGATACTGCACCCGTTGAAGATGGAACCGTAGAGTGTGTCGAAGGTCAGGATGTTTTCACGAAAGCGGTAATCAAGAACGAGATTGTCTAAAGTGAACATTTTGAAGTCGCCCGCCACCGCCATGTTGCCCTCAAAGTCTGTGCCGACAAATGTAATTTCTCCGTTTACATCCAGGATGCCGTCAATTCCAACGTTTATGTAGTGAGCGATGTCTTCAACCCGGACGTTGTCGCCGTCGAACCGAAGCAGCCCGACAGGGTCCTCGTCGAACACCACAGAACCATCGGCGCGGAGTCTCGTGTCACCGGAGACAATAATGAAGTCGCTGAAGACGAGGTTTTTGTCGGCATAAGTCAGTTTCCCCTCGGCGGCATCGATATTTACGGCCCGCATATCGGAATCAAATTCGAGCCGGTTGAGTTCGGCGCTGTAGGTTCCGTGGTCACCCTTGACGGCGGCGGCAAATGCGATACGGTCAAAACGGGTGGTGTCTTCCTGTTGTATGAGCGTGAGCGACGCGTGATCGATATTGACATCGTCGACGGCGAACGCCGGCAGTTCTGTGGGGGTTTTGGTCTGTGACCGGGTTAAGGGCGGGAGCTGCCAGCCGGTAGTGGAATCGAAGCGCAGGGTAACGTCGATAGAGTCTATAAACAGAAAATCCAGGATATAGTGCCGGTTCCACAAGTTGGCGAAAGAGTATCTTGTTTTTACACGGGGAATCCTGGCCATCTGGTAGCGATGCTGCGGGTCGACATAGAAGATATCTATATCCTCTAAAGTCAGATCGGAGAACAGATCGCCGCCGATTTTACCGATTTTGATTTCGAGATTGTTCTTGTCGGCGAACAGGTCTTTGATTTGGTCGTTGGCGATTCGTTCGATTCCGCCGAGGTAGGCCAGGTACACGGCGCCGCCGACCACCACGGCGACAACCAAAGCCAGCAGGCTCAGGATTATTTGTTTGACTCGACGCCACATTACAGTTTCAGACGCTCCAGTATCTTTTCGGCTTCGCTGTAGCCGTCGCCGGCGGCCTCGCCGACATCCTCGATCACGGTTCGAACGAGTCTCGAATCCGCTCCCACATTGAGCGCTCCCCGGACATGCGAGAACAACTGCGGGGGGCGGTTTTCGATCATCAGGCAGGCAATAATTGCCAGTTCACGGTCGACGATATCCACACCGGGACGGGAGAGTACTTTACCGTAGCCCTCAAAGACCATCCAGCGAAAGATGTCCGGCGCTATGCCGGTGACACGATCACGGAGCCGCTCATAGTTGTCGGCGTAGACCTGTCGGCAAAGCTGGTCGCCGCGTTCATACCACCGGGCTGTTTCGTCCGGCGAGACAGCAGCGGCTGCGGTCGGGTCCGTTTCAATCTTATACTGGTGATACAGTGATTCGGCGGCCGTTAACATGCGCGGAAAGCCGAGAAACAGATAGGACTGAAGGACTATTTCGTAAAGTTGGATCGGTTGTGCTCCGTGGGTGACGGCAGTCCTGGCGGCTGTAGTCAAGAGAGAGTCATCCAGCACCGCGATTGCGGCTGAGTACAGAGCAAGGCCGCGGCCCACGGCGTGGTTGTCAGGTGCAAAGTTGTCTATCCGCCGGTGCAGATCGGCGACGTTAACTGTAAGATTCATAGGTCATAACTAAGGGGAAACGGCGCTGCAAGGCAATTTTTAACTTGCCTGTGGAGGCTTACTGAAGTCGGCGGAGGCGCTGCTCGAGATCGTACAAAACCTGCTTGAGGCTGTCTATCTCTCGTTCGAGGGATCGGGGCGTTGAGTCCCGCTCGGGAGTTATCGAATCAAAGGGTTCGTTGGTCTCGGCCTGGTTAGTCCTGCGGCCGATTTTGAACTGAACGACATACGGTGTCTCACGCCGCAGGAATCCAAGTTCAACCGGGCTGCCCGGTGGCTGATTGCGCACATGGTTTTGCAGTTGGAGTGCGGATTGAAGGGTTGAACCATCGAGCAAAAACAAAAGATCACCCATTTGGAGTCCGGCCCGGGCCGCAGGAGAACCGGGAACGACATTTGTCACCAGCACGCCATGCTCAATCAGCCGTCCCTGCCCGGAACCGGCGGCTACGAGGCTTGTCGGATGCGTCATCTCAATGGCCGGTGATATCTCGATGTCGGCGACCCGAACACCGATCCAGCCGGCGTGACGATCACCGTTTTGGGTAATGTAGGAAACGACACCGGAAATCTTCGCGGCGGGAACGGCAAGCCCAACTTCGGCAAAACGATCGCGACCTATCCCACCGCTAATGACCCCGACCAAATTTCCTGAGAGATCAAAAACACCGCCGCCGACCGTGCCCGACGTAATGACGGCCGAGAACTGCATGATGCCGTCGAAGCGAACGCCGGCGCAAAAGCCGATCGAGGGGGCGGCGCGAACGCCATAGGCATTACCAACCGCAACGACCATCTGGCCCGCGCAGCCTGATCGTGGGACAACGTGGGCCGGCTCCCCAATACTACGTCCGACCGAGAGCAGAGCGAGGCCGGTACGCTCATCGACTCCCTGAAGGCTGGCCAGCAGGACCCGGTTGTCGAAGCGAACCCGGATCTGGTCACGGTCCTTGACGGAACTTGCCGCGACAAGAATGTGACCGAGCGAATCGTAGATAATGCCGGATGCGACGAGCGTGTGCATCGGTTCGTGTCCCGGGACAGACGAGGAGTTAGACGCACCGGTGCGGATGGCCTCGATGGTCACGACTGATCGAGAGGCTTTGTAGATGAGCTCATTGATTCGATCTTCGAGGCGGATCAGCGAGCTGTCAGCGGCAGATGCGCCGGTGGCAAAAAAGACCGCCAGACAGCATAAGAGAATGCCGGTGCCGGCGGTCGTACGGAATATCGTTAACATTTTTTAATATGTATTGACAGCCCCCCTGTTGGCGTCTGGTGCGTGGTACACACGGATTATCGTGCGCAGCCGGTGGTGATCGGCGCTCAACGGGACACCGTTGGTCATGGCCGATACATTAGCAGCACCGGAGGCGGGTTCAAATCCCTGGAATTCGACTTGCGCGCCAACCGCACGGGAAAGACGGTTCAAACGTTCGGCCCGGGCCAGCTCGGTGGCCAGGGACCAGTCTTTCTCGAGACTTGCGGTCATGTTCGGGTTGTTGGTCGGCTGGGCCGTGACATAGGCCGGCAATTCTTTACTGGTATTGGTATTGGCCATCAAAGACGAATCCTGCTGCCCGTTGGGCAGAAGCGTCATGAGGCCGACCAGCAGAACCAGGCAGGCCGAAGCCACAGCCGGAATCAGTACCGACCATCGCGCCAGCGGCGCCCGCTTGCTCGGGAGGTACGCTTTAGTGCGTGTTTCGACAAACCGTTCTTCGGCTATGCGGTTGAAGAGGGCCGTAGTGAAGTCTTTGGACACAGTCATTGCGGGCATTTCTCTGGCCGCATCGAGCATAACTCGATACTCGCTTTCCTCACGGCGGCAGTCCTGGCAAGTCGAAAGATGTTCGCTTACCGCCAGCTTTCGGGAACCGGAAATCTCGTCCCTACAATAGGCTGACAGGAAGGAGCGTACTTTTCGACAGCGCATTTTGACCCTCCAGTTTCGGTTTCAGTTTATCACGCAACATCATCCGGGCACGATTCACTCGGGATTTTACGGTGCCCAGCGGGATGTCGAGTACTTTTGCTACTTCTTCGTATGGAAGTTCCTGCAGGTCACGAAGCATAAAAGCCGTCCGGTATTTTTCCGGGAGTTCCTGGATTGCATTGTTCAGCACCTGTGGCAGGCGGCTGGGCAATTTCATTTCGACGGCAAATTCCGATTCGTTTCCTTGCATTTCCGTTATATCGTAATGTTTGAAGCGTTTCCGCTTCCGCAGTTCGTTTCGCGCGAGGTTGAGGCCGATGGTGTAAATCCAGGTTGAGAAACAGTGTTGAAAGTTAAACGACTGCCGGTGCTGATACACCCGAATGAACGTCTCCTGGACGATATCCTCGGCTTCTTCCTGAGATGACAGCATACGTCCGATGACATTGAGCAGGCGGTCTTTGTAGCGGTCAACGATTTCGTTAAACGCCACCATGTCGCCGTCCTGCACTTTGTGCATCAGATCATAATCTATCTCTTTTTCGGTCTGTTTGTTCTTCGCCATATTTCTAACCCATCAATTCGTGCTTCACTTCTTATTACCCTTGACGGTCGTGAAAGTTCCATTTTATTCAGTCCCGCCGGCTTTCATAAGTTATTTCTTAACAGCTAGTTACCGGCTTCTATCGGTCCCTGGAGGCTGAGTTGGCCATCACGGCATCACCTGTGATAGTCTGGAATCGACTGAATCTTCCCAGATTATAGTGATTTTTCTAACGGTCGCCATATAGGGAAGTTAATGGTCTTGACTTTGCAATGGCCAGACTTCTTTTTGGTGCTGTTATGAGCCGATCAACTACCACTCTCGCCCGCTCTCTTTGCGCTGTCGACTGTTTCTCGCGCCTGGCCGAGCAGCCGGGCAGTTTCTGGCTGGACTCGTCGTACCGGCTGGGCGACCGGGGCGCAAGTTCATTTGTTGGCCGTAAGCCGTTGCTGGACATATTGGTAGATGGAGGGACGGTCGTGGTCCGTCGGGCCGGACAGGCAACCCGGCGGCTTACCGGCGGCGGTTGTCTCGAAACCATAATGCGGCTGATTGATGAAAGCGGGCTGTTTTCGGTCGGCTACATTTCCTACGAGGCGGCGCTGGAATTCGTGGCGCCGGAACTTCAGCCCCGGCAAGCTCAGATTCCCGAGATGCGCTTCTTTCTGTATGATTCCGTACTGAAAATGGACCACGAAACAGGCCGGATTACGGCAACTAATCCGCGGGCCGATGACTACGCGGATGCCCTGACAGAAGTTGCTGCCACGGAAGGAGCAGAAAAGCCGCCGTCGGAGCAGTCGGTGCGTATGATGCCCCGTGAGCACTATATTGAGGCTGTCCGGCAGATCAAGCACCATATCCATGAAGGCGACATCTACCAGGCGAACTTCACGAATCGGATCGAGGTCGAGTCTTCGGAAAACCCCTTTGCCGTCTATCGCCGGCTGCGCCAGCTCAATTCGGCACCGTACAGCGCCTACCTTAACTTTGGCGACTACCAGATTCTGTCGTCGTCGCCGGAGCGGATGTTCCTGCGCACCGGTGACACAATTACGACGGGACCGATCAAAGGCACCATTGCGCGGGGGGCGAATCTCGAAGAGGACACAGAGAACCGTCGGCTTTTGTTGAGTTCAGAAAAGGACCGGGCCGAACTTCTGATGATTGTCGATTTGGCCCGCAACGATCTCGGGCGGGTGGCAAAGGTCGGCAGTGTGCGAGTCGACGAGCTGTTTCGTCCGGAACTGTATTCCTCTGTCATTCACCTGGTCAGTGATATCACCGCCGAGATTCGCGATGATGTCTCCACTTTCGACATGATACGGGCATTGCTTCCGGGTGGTTCAATCACCGGTGCTCCCAAGAAGCGGGCGTGCGAAATAATCAACAAACTTGAATTGACGCCCCGCTCGGTGTATACCGGGAGCATGGGGTATATCCATGGTGATCGGGCCGACTTTAACATAGCGATACGAACGATGGTCCACCGGTCCGGTTGCTATAATGTTCATGCGGGCGGCGGGATTGTTGCCGACAGCGATCCCGGGGCGGAATACGCCGAGATGATGCTAAAGGCCAGAAACATGCTGGTGGCCCTGGGGGTGCCGGAGGAGAAAATCGCGTGGCGAAGATAGTAACGACCATCAACGGCAGGTTCGTCAAGCCAGGCGAAGCGAAGATATCCGTCTTCGACAATTCGGTGATGTACGCGGAGGGCCTGTTCGAGACGTTCTTAGGTATCGGCGAAGAGGTCGTGTTCGAGAATGACCATATCGCGCGGCTGTGGAAGGGGGCGCGGCTGATCGGCCTGGAGATGCCGATATCAAAAAAGACGTTGCGCGAGTGGATGCACAAGACGCTCAGCAGGCATCCCGGCCATGTGAAGAAGCTGCGCCTCACAGTGACCTGCGGCCTTTCTCGCAAGTGGTTTGACAAACCGGGTAAACCGCAGGTCATTCTCAGCGTCGGCCCGCATGACCTTCCGGAGAAGCCGTTCCGGCTGCGAGTGTCGCCCTACCGTCTGGATGAGCAGTCGGTGTTTCGGCGGATCAAGACGCTTTCGTATGCAATTCATGCCGTATCGTTCAAGAAGGCGCAGGAAAAGGGCTACGATGATGCTCTTCTGCTCAACAACAAAGGACAGGTGGCAGAGGTAAGCTCGGCCAACGTCTTCTGGGTAAAAAACGGGCGCGTGTGCACGACACCATTGTCCTCGGGGTGCCTCGACGGAACGGTGCGCCGGGTGGTGCTGCGGGAATCAAAACGGCTGGGGTATCGGGTGACCGAAAAGAACATTCGGCTGGAAACGTTACTGAAGGCCGACGAGTTATTTCTATCATCGAGTCTCAAACTGGCGATCCCGATCTCTGTGATTCGAGCCAACAAGAAGACACATAAATTTCCGGCTGGTCCGATCGGCAAGGAGGTTGCCGACCGGTTCCGCGATTTAATTGGTTTGCCACCGTTGTGGACGGATTCATAAGTCTTGCCTCTCCCCTTCTCCAGCTTTTAGTTGACTCAACTTGTTTCGTTCGGCATCGTACGAGTAATATCGGGTGGATGCCCGATCCAAAATGAGGCAAACGACCATGACAACTATACGAACGCTTATTCTATTCATATTCGCGGCGCTTTTGATGGCACCGTCGACAGCTTCGGCTCAGCAGGTCGACGGCACGGTCAGCCTGTACGACGTTCCTCCCCGCTGGCTGGTAGATGTGCCGACAGCAGGTACGCTTCCGCGTGGATACTGGAACGGGATCGTGCGCCTGTACCCGCAGGGCGGTGCGCTCGGTTATGTAGATATTGGCCTGTCCAACCGGTTTCAACTGGGCATTTCGTTTGGTGGGACCGGCGTTATTTCCAATCAGAAACCGGATTGGAACCCCAATCTCGAGTTTGGTGTCAAGCTGCGGGTGGTCGATGAGTTGGAGTACTTCCCGGCCGTGACTTTTGGTTATAGCTCGCAGGGGACCGGCAGTTATAACGATGATCTCGAGCGCTACGCCTTCAAATCTCGTGGATTTTACGGTGTGGTCAGCCGGAGTTTTTATCTCTACCAGTGGACGGCGGGTGGTCATTTCGGGGTGAACTACTCGCTTGAGGATGATGTCGATGACGATTCCGAGATCAATCCGTTTATCGGGTTCGATGCCACTTTCCGGCACAATCTGGCTTTGACACTGGAGTGGGATTCGGGCTTGAATGATGATCGTTCGACACTTCCGAACGGTGATGCTTATGTCTTTGCAGGAAAGGGTCGGGGGTACCTGAACCTGGCGATCAAGTGGCTGTTTACAAACAGCCTTGAACTGGAGTTGATTGCCAAGGACCTGCTGGAGAACCGCCGCGAAGCGGAGACGTTTACACGCGAGGTCCGGATAACGTATATTGACAGTTTTTAGAAAGTAAGCCGGTTTTGATCAAAGTCCGGCTTTTTCCCAGCGCTTCAGAACCATCTCGGCGAAATCACCGACGGTTTCGATGACTTTGTCACGATACTGCCTGGCCTGCTCGATATCGTACTCAGGATAGCCTTCCCCCTCCCTGTACAGGAGAATAGTTCCCGGTATGGGATAGATGTCGGCGCCCGGCTTAAAGGTATAGGCCAGATCCGGATCGTAGTTTTTCTCGTCGACCAGGTCCGGATCGATTGCCATGACCATCGCGGTTTCATCGGTACCGGCATGGCCGCCGGCGTGTTCGAAGAAGTCCTCAGTCATTTTCTGGCACAGTTCCCACCAGTGGATGACGGCGATATTGGCTTTGCGCTCGGCGTGGAACCGGTAGGCCATCGGCTTGAGCGTGCCGTTGTTCCCGCCGTGTCCGTTCATGAGGATGATATTCCGGAATCCGGTATCGACAAACGAGTCAAGAATGTCGCGCAGGTAGGCGGCAAAGGTCTCGGGCTTGATGGTCGAGCCGCCGTTATAGCGCAGCAATGATTTGGTGATGCCGTAGCTGACGACCGGAGCGACCAGGGCGTTGAGCCGGTCGGCCAGTTTGAGAGATATCTCTTCGGGGATATAGTTGTCGGTACCGAGGCAGGATGATCCGTGAGCCTCCATGGTGCCGACGGGGAAAATGACCGTATTTATTTCGGCCGGGACCAGCTTTTTGACAGCCAGCCAGCTCAGGCGTTGCAGTTCTCGTTGCACAGGTTACTCCATTCGGGAAAGCAGTCGTTCCAAAACCAGTTCGGTTTCGCGGGCCGAGTCTTCGTCGCCCTCAAAGCGGTACTGGTTGATGTCGCGGACCATGAATTCCAATTGATCGGGATCTTCGACACAGTACCAGATTTCCAGTTCCGACCATCTAAGGCCCTTCTCTTCCAGCGCAGAGGCAACCTCGGAATAAATCGACGGCGATTTCCAGTCAAACTCGGAGAGCGTGATACTGTACGAGCCGGAGAGACCGATTACGTAGTAACGGCCTTCGGGGGTCGGGCCGAAAACGGCATCGCCTTCCTTGAGCATTTTCAGGGCGCGGTTCATCTTGTCAGAGGTGACCGTGGGGGTGCGACTTCCAACGACCAGGACATTCTTGTAACCGGCATCGAAACAGTGTTTAAAGACTTTCTCGATTTTCAGACCCCATCGTTCGTGGTCCAGCTTGACTGCTTCAAAATGGTCTTTGAAGGCGGTGGCTCTTTTCCCCGTCAGCTTCTTGCCGAGGTATTCAGTAATGATTTTTACCAAACGAGTGCGCTCCGGCAGATCGGCGTAGAAGAGTTTTACATCGGCCCTGGCATCCAAGGCCTGGCTGATGGTGTCGGAAATAAATGCCTGGTGAAGAAACCGCAGCGCATCGCCTTTGATCGGCCCGAGGTTCATGCTGGACCCGTCCTCAGTTGGTTCCTGTATGCAGACAGCGATAACAGACTCGTTGTTGATTTTTTTCTTACGAGGCATGACTTCCTTATGGTTTTCAATGTAGCGACTGATGGAATATACAAGGGCGCGGACAGGCGCGTCAAGGAAAGCCGCCCGGAAAAAGTGAAATCAGCGGCGGTTTAGCGGCGGAATTCTATAGCGGGGAGGGGTAGTCGCAGCAGGTGCGATGTTCAGTGAAAGCGTCAGCGGCTGTCAGTGCAGTTTGCGCATTTCTGCGATCATGTCTTCGGGACCGATTACGCCGCGCATTATTCGCCGGACGTTGCCGTCGGGATCAAGCAGCAGGGTAGTCGGGAGCGAGTAGTGGGTCATGCCGAAGCGGGCCATGAAGTCTTTGGTGATCTCGGTATCTGCGTTTTCGAGTTGGACTTTGATCGGCACAAACTTTTTTGCTTCGTCGGCGACTTCGGGATTGCCAAAGGTCTCTTCGTCCAGCACGCGGCAGTTGGCGCACCAGGTAGCCCAGGTGTCAATGAGGACGGGCTTGTTTTCGCGTTCCGCCCGCGCGAGACCTTTTTGCAGATCGGTCTCCCAATCAATAAGTTCGCGGTGCGCTTCGGCCGATGTGCCGCTACCGGAGACCGGCAGCCAGTGCGAGGCAGGCGGCAGTATCATGCCCTGCGTCAGGATGGTCCCGACCAACAGGTACGCTCCGACCAGAATGGCAATAATACCCAGAAATTTCTTGAGGCGTGGGAAGAAACCGCTTTCCGGAGTGAGTCGGTCGAAGCCGCCGCCAAAAACACCAAAGGCCAGCAGGAGCAGGCTCGCGAGAGTGGCGGTCAGGCTGGGTGAGATGATGGTGCGCAGGAAATAAAGCGCCATAAGCAGCAGCACGAACCCGAAGAATTTCTTCACCTGCTCCATCCACTCGCCAGAGTTTGGGAGTTTGTTGATGGCCGAGGAGAAGGTGCCAATAATTATGTAGAGGGCGCCAAGGCCCATCGCGAACACGAACAGGACCAAAAAACCAATAACAGGAGAACCGGCGGTTGCGATGTAGATCAGGATGCCGGCAACAAACGGACCCACGCAGGGGGAAACAACCAGCGCCGCTACGACACCAAGCAGCATGACACTGAAGACTCCGCCGCCGCCGGCCTTCGAGCCGAATTTCTGGCGAATGCTCATGGGAACCTGGAGCTCGTACAGACCGAACATCGAGAGAGAAAAGGCAATGAAGATAATTACGATGCCGATAACGACCGGGGTACTGGCCAGCCAGGCGCCAAAAACGCCGCCGACCATAGATACGATCAGCCCCATGATACCGTAGACCACGGCCATCGCAGTTACGTAGACCAGCGACAGGGCAAACCCCTTCCCAACCGATCGCTGCTGCCCCGCGAAGATACTCACTGTGATCGGGATCATGGGATAGGTGCATGGCGAGAACGACAAGACCAGTCCGGTGACAAAGGCCAGGCCCAGGGCCAGAACATATCCCCAGGTGCCGTATTTTTCAATCAGTTGGGAGAGTTCGTTCGGCTCCTCGACAGGCGTCTCGCCGGTGCCCGATTCGATTACTTCGGGGTCATCCTCGATATCCACGGCCGCGAAAATGGCGGTGTGTTTCGCCTGACCCTCTTCGCCGACTGTTATGTCAAGAGCCACGTCGACGGTCTGTGGTGCGCGGCACTCGGTATCGTTGCACGGCTGGTAAGTGAATCTGACTGGCAGGGAGTAATTGCCCTCGGACGCCGTTTCGGCAACAGCGATATCAAACGGGATCACGACACTTCCGCTGTAAACGGACATGGTGTCGCCGGCCAGAAACATATCCTCGCCTTCGGGGTAGTTCGGGACATCGGGTGTGAGAATATCAATGGTGTCGAACTCGACTTTGGCGGCGATTAACCAGTCTTCGTGCGGGTCGGCGGAATTGATATGCCACGACGGCTCGATATCGATTGTGACGGCGCCTCGGTAGGTCTGTCCGGGAGCAGCGGACGTTATTGAAAAGACTGAGGCGACATCGATCAGCGGCTCGCCACCGCCGAATCCACCGAGATCCAGGCCGCCCTGGCCCAAAGCGATACCGGGCGGAACCAGAAGTACTGTTAATATGAGGGGTATGAGACTTTTGCGCCAATGCGATCCGAACATCTGTTGATCATCCTATGAATGTCGTTCCGGCCGGAAGCCGAAAATCGAGAGTGTCCCGACAGGCCTCGCAGGCTCGCGGAGTCGCGGACTTTGCAGCATACCAACGAGTCTTTATTGCCTTCTGTTCCCCATCCGTGAAATGATCTCGGCCTTGATGAACTGAAGCAATTTTTCAGAATCGAGCTTATCGACAAGCCTTGCTGCTATCCGGTCGGCAATATCGGCCGAGAGCTGACGCGTGAAAAGCTCTGCTTTTTCGGGACTGATACTTTCGATTGTCTCTTCCCAGTCCGGTGCGGACGAAGGCTTTTGGGCTTCGTCACGAATAGTCACTTGCTCGGTGTCGCCATCGGCCTCGAACTTCTCGACCTCGCGTCGAAATTCATCGATGAACTTTTCGACACTGCCTTCTTTGCCCTTTTCTTTCGCTTGCTCGCCGAGCTTTGGATTTGTGGCCCGATGATCTGCAGGATTAAACGGCTCAATGGCAGAGGAAGGATCAGTAAAAGTCAGCTCGTTGTCGTTTGGATTGTGCGGCGGAGCCGGATCGCCGGTGGGGGTTTCGTCGTCCGGCTGCTGTGCGCCGACTTCCTTTTGCATCTCGTTGATAAACCAGTGGTAGTCGTGGTCACCACCGGCGTCACTATCATCGAGCGACGCCGGAGTCGTGCTGGAGAGATCGTATTGATCCTGCTCATCAAGAATGTTCAGGTCATCGGATGAACTGGCTTCCGGCTGCGGATCTTTGTTTTTGTTCGAGCGACTGATATTGGTCTGATCGTCCTCGATATTGATGAAATCGACACGGCCGGTTTCTCCGAGATCCCGTGGTTTCGATGGACTGTTCAGCGAGGCTTGTTGGGCTTCCTGCTCCTGCTGCGCTTCCTTTTGTTTACGGCGCCGTATCTGGGTAGTCTGGTTCATAATTTCGGAGTCGGTAATTTCCAGGGAGCCGGTGTCACTTCCGATGGCATTATCAAAGGTACTTTCGCCGGAGTCTGCCGACTGTTGCGTTTCGGCCCTTACCGCTGTCTTCCGGCCGGTGAAGATGAGGACTTTATCCAGGAATTCACGCGGGTCAAAGGGTCGCGGAATGACCATCTCGCCGGACATGCCGGTCGGGATTTTGCCGGCATCGGCAAAGATCAGCAGCGGTTTTTCAGCGGTCTTCGGGTGGTCGTTGAGTAGATTGTAGACCGGATTTTCGCCGTAGACCAACTCATGCCCTACTATCATCAGATCAGGGCCGACCTGATCAGCGGCTTCGAGGGCGGATTCCGGATCGGCCACCGCGATAACGTCGAAGCCGTTCTGGCGGAGGATTGTTTCGGCTACACTGCGGGTGGCGTCGGATTGTTCGGCAACGAGAACTTTTTTTCGCATATGCTCCTACTTGTCTTCCCCGGGCTTTCCTGAAAGTTGCGCGGAGGCTTCTTCCAGGAACTTGCGCTCAGCCGGTGTAAGTTTGTCGATGCCGACTTCGTTGATTTTGTCCAGGATGGCATCGACTCTCTTCATAATATCTTCGGCTTTTTCGCGGTTTTTTTGAAGCTTGGCTTCTTTCCGCTTGTAACGCAAGTTTTTAATTGTCTTCCCGAGACGAAGCCATCGCCAATCACTTTTGATATACAAAAAGCCGAATATGGCGCCGCCGAGGTGGGCCATATGGGCAACGTTACTGCCGCCGGTCAGGAAGACCAGCAATAGCAAGACGGGGATAGCGTATTTGACTTTCACCGGGAACAGGAAGTACACGTAGAGCAAACGGTTGGGGAACATGAACCAGTAAGCGACGAGCAGCCCAAAAATAGCTGCCGAGGCGCCGATCGTTACAGCGGCCTGGCCGGAGTGAACAATCAGGGTTAATAGCGCACCGGAGAGCCCGGCGAGTATATAGAAACGGCGAAATGCTCTGCTGCCCCAGGTAAATTCGATTTCGGTTCCGAACATCCAGAGCACAAACATATTCATGAGCAGATGGAAAAAGCCGCCGTGCAGGAACATGTAGGTAATCGGTTGGAAGAGCCAGTTGGGGAAATCAGAAAAAAACCGGGCCGGAGAGAGCCCGAGCCAGGTCGTTATCTGGGGGTAGATCAACTGGAGAATGAACATGCCGCCGTTGGCTATCAGCATCCACTTGATGAACGGCGACAGGGCCCCGGGGCCGAATCCGCCGGTCGGCCGTCTCTGATGCATATATGATCTCATGTTAGTCTGTTATCGGTCGTGCTGTACCATTCGTTTACAAGCCTTCAGATATCCGCCGGTCATTTGGGACCGGGATCGGACCGGTCGACGGTATCCGGTTTTTCGTCTTCTTTTTTCGTATCTTCCCCCGGAAGATTATCGTCGCAGCGACCAGCCAGTCAGCCGCCGCCGTATTTGGGCAGTACTCTGGTGATAAGAACAAACCAGACGACCAGAAACGCTGCTATAAACGCGATGTCGTACCAACTCATAAAAAGCATCCTCCGGGTGCAAAATGCAAGCGTCTTGTGGCCGGAGCAACAAAACGATGTCTATCTTTTAAATCGACAGTAGTTTAGAAAAGTTCCACCCTGTCGGTGATGAAACGGAAACACGCAAAAAAAGGGTTCATCCGGGAATATCGGGGAGCCTGTAGCGACAACGGCAGCACGGTGATAT
>CAZTBP010000039.1:0-20050 GCA_964612145.1 uncultured Ignavibacteriales bacterium
CCACCCTCACGGCTACTCTCATTCCGTGTCTCACTATTATTGGCACAGAGGGGAGTGGCAGGCTAAGCTCGATGAGCTACAGGCTAAGGCATCTGGGGCAAGTGCTGATGCTCAACTTGAGCTAAAAGAGCAGATCAAAGTACTGGACAGTAAAATCGAAGAAGGCAAAGCGAAGTTGGCCGAACTCTCTGATGCGGGCGAGGATACCTGGGAGTCGATAAAGGACGGCATTGAATCCACATGGGAGGCCATAAAGTCCGCCTTTGGAAGTTCGACGGACCAGGCCAAGGAATAAGCGGAGGTGCTACTATACCGTTAATCTACCTGTCGTGGTAATTCCACATGCTTTACCATTGAAAGGAACTACATTGTGAGAATTGTATTGGTTATCATCGCAATCGTATTCGTGATCCTGTTAGTATTCACTGCCGCCAATTGGCAGGTGCTTACAACGGACATGCCGCTGTCTTTCGTGGCTTTTTCCATAGAGGGTCCGCTTGGCCTTATTTTGCTTGGCGTGAGTCTTGTACTTACGTTGTTGGTCGTGGCGTATGCGCTGCTTCTCCGCACAAACTGGCTGATGGAGTCTCACCGTCTTAGTCGACAATTGGAAGAGCAACGTGATCTGGCTGAGAAAGCTGAGACCTCACGGATAACCGCTTTACAGGAGATGCTGAGTCAGGAGCTTGAGACTTTGGCAAAGACTCTGAATACGATAGGAGAAACAAATACGGCACGTATTGAAGCTGCGGAGCAGTCGCTGGGCAAGCGAATTGAGGATACAGGGAACAGCATAACCGCCAGCCTTGGCTATCTTGACGACAAGTTGAAGAATACATCTCAAGGGGAGAACGCTTGAACGCAGCTAACGAACAGTGGCTTCTACGCCACAGCACAGGAGTAAGAAGTGAATATGGGAGAGAACTGCTTTCAGTGACGCAGCGGCTAGCCATTTAGAGTGGAGGCATAATGCGGTTCTGAATGGCATTTAACCTCAATATAAACGGGAGATAAAAAATGAATTACCTAAGAACGAACTCTTCAATGTTCATGTTAATTGCCATGCTCGTCATTATAATGACAGGCTGCACAGATTCATCTGAAGATAAAAAGATGATATCGGAAAACAAAACGTCGATAAAGGAAGTCAAACAGGAAACGCAGGACTTGATTCAAGCGCTTGGAGCCTATACCGCTGATCAGCGGGACGAAGCAATTCTGAGGGCCAATACGGCTGTAAACAATCTGGATAAGAGTATCGATGAACTGGAAAAACGTATCGACGATAACTGGGATCAAATGAACCAAACCGCTCGTAAAAAGGCGCGTGCCAACCTCAAAGCCCTGCGTACGCAACGAAATGAGGTGGCCGGTTGGTACGGCAGTCTGAAGACCAGTTCGACCGATGCCTGGGAGCATACGAAAAAAGGGTTCTCGGATGCATATAAGGCTCTCGGTGATGCCTATGAAAAGTCTGCAAATGAATTTGACACTACCAGGTAGAATTCTGCAAGGCGGGTACTGCGGGGATAGAAATCGGCGGCCTTTTTTGTCATCAAGAGTCTTCTGGCTCGACTGTTCGGTTCTTGCGCCGGGAAACGACAAGGTAACTGATAACGCTTATAGGATAAACAGAAACAAGGAGATCAAAAGAACTTTACCAGCAGAAAAAGCAGGCTCAACTGGATGAGTGGCAGGCTAAGCTCGATGAGCTACAGGCTAAGGCATCTGGGGCAAGTGCTGATGCTCAACTTGAGCTAAAAGAGCAGATCAAAGTACTGGACAGTAAAATCGAAGAAGGCAAAGCGAAGTTGGCCGAACTCTCTGATGCGGGCGAGGATACCTGGGAGTCGATTAAGGATGGTATCGAATCCGCATGGGAAGCTATGAAGGGTGCTTTTGGAGGCACAACGGACCAAACCAAGGAATGACCTGACCTGAAATCGGTAAGGCTTGATGAAACCCCGGCCCCTTTTGAAGTCACACCTCCGCGAGGACGGACGCAGAATCCCAGAATTGGAGCCAGCAGTGTTAGGGTTTTTGCGTTACTCAGGTAATCGAAAACAGTGGGTGCAATGGAGGAATTGACCATGGGAAAGAGCTCGAAATCGTCAGATCAAATCGGAGAACTGTTCGACCAGCTCAATGGGGCTGAATCCGCCAATGAGCGCCTGAGACTCCATTATCTTGCTTTGGCAAAGGAGGCTGAAGACGAAAGTGTCAAAACGAATTTCTTAGAGTTGGCGGCACGAGTGAAACGAGATCAAGAGGAGCTTATTCAGGCTATCTCTCAGCTTCAAGACACCATGAAGCGGATCGCTCCGAAAGACTCCAGCACCGATTAGACACTGCGTGTTACGAATGGCAAATCACTGACTTCATGTCCGACTTTGTCTGCTATTGCGGACAGTCCATCTCTCAGGTAGCCTACTGTAGGCACATTCCATTTGATGGTGTCTACTGTATATAAGTTTAAACACTGTTCGTCAGCCGTGATGCTCCAAAGCGCTATTGGGGCCCGCAGCAGCTTATCCCTGGTGTCAAATCTCTGATTCAACCAGTTGAATCTTGCCTCTCTACCGGAACAAGCGGCAAGAGTCAAGGAGTCTCGGACTGTGCTAATTCCGTTCCTGGCGGTGCGTTCGTTCGAGGAGAGATTATCGGTTGGTTAGTTTGTTGTCCGGATGGAATGTGTCAATAGAAATGAGACAAATTGTGACAAAATCATGGCGCTTGCACGCCAAAGAACGCATTCGCGATTAAGATCCCGCAAACGGAGTTCCGAAAATACCAACTGCAAGTTCCGCCCAAATAAGAAGGAACACTATCCCAATCGCAACGACGACAGCAACTCGGTATACGGTATTGCTAATCTTCTTGGCTATAAGCTCATACGCGAGTCCAGCGCTAAACAGGAGAATCCCCATGACAATGAAATCGCCAATCTTCCAATTTACTTCATCTGTGAACTGCATCACCAACAAAGGTATCAGCAGCAGGAGCCCTGTCCCGAGCGCTATGTGAATGATGTTCTTGTTTTGTATAGTCATATTCGTTACTCCTTATATTCTAATATGTCTCCTGGTTGACAGTTTAAAGCTTTGCAAATTCCCTCCAGGGTTGTTAGTCGAATAGCTCTTGCCTTTCCATTTTTCAGTATTGAGATATTGGACATCGTTATTCCGACTTTCTCCGTAAGTTCGGTGACGCTCATTTTTCTTTTAGCCAGCATCACATCGATGTTGATTATGATTGACATATCTTCTCTTCAAACCGTTAGGTCGTTTTCCGATTTTATGTCTATAGCGTCCCGTAAGAGTTTCTGCAGCACAGCAGCGAAGGTCGCTACTACAATTGAAGCAAAAATGATGACAAATCCGAGCGCTGTGGCACCTGGGGCATCGTCTTTATCCGCCACGTGAACTATGAACGGCATACTTGCCACATACACCGCACTGATTGCGACTGCGCAGTATTTTATCTTCTTTAGTGCCCTTACAGATGAATCTGAGAAAGCTATACCCTTGTCGACATAGACTAATAGCTTCCAGGTTTGAAATAGCGCAAAGAAGAACGGTACCGCCGCTATGTACATACCCAGTAATACGGGAAGATAATCTCCCGCTTCTCGCGAACCAATCAGCGCCGACAACAGGAAAACGCACAAACCCAGCACTACAAGCCCGATGAATGATATTACCAACTTCAAGAATAGGGTTGAGCCCTTCTTCATAAACTACCTCTTAATCGTTGCTATTTAGCTACATGATAATCTTAAAATTATCGTTTGTCAATATATTAATAACGTTTATCGACCGAATTTTATTGTTATTAAGGGAATTTGACTCAGTTTGTCGTTCTGGAATTCGCGCCTATTTCTGCTATTTGGGCCAGTGATAATGGACTCGGGAGTCTGGCTATGGATTCATTGTGACCAAATCGGGTCCACGATCGTCGTAAGTTATTGCATGATATTCGGCGATATAGCCAAGGGGTGGGGGGTATAAGCAAATGATCCGGCCCTTTGCGAGTCCGTAAGCTATTGAATTGTAACAGATTATAACAAATGGAGGTGGGGGAATCGAACCCCATACTTGCGTTGTAGCACAAGGACTTACACCCTATTGTGACCCATTTGTGACCGGTTCAGAAACTACCTGCTCAAATTTCGACTTGACAAGCCGATGAGATTTGTATAATTACGATAACAGACTCGGAAATCGGAAATATCTCTTGCTCTCGAAAAGCTGTGAAAATGCCATTCGAGCCGCTGTACTGCTGGCTCGTAAGTCCGAAAACTCGGACCGGAAGTTTATTCCGGTTCAGGAACTTGCTGAGGAGTTGGAACTGTCATTTCATTTCCTGGCCAAAATACTCCAGCGACTTACCGAATCGAGTCTTCTCGAGTCGTTTCGAGGTCCTCGAGGCGGCGTTGCTCTGGCTCGACCTGCGAACGAAATCAATCTTTGTGATGTCATTACCGCTATTGACGGCAACCGACTATTCGAAGATTGCGTACTGGGTCTTTCGAAGTGCAACGACAAGACACCTTGTCCTATGCATCGACAATGGAAGAAGCAGCGTAACGAACTGAAGGTAATGTTCCAGAAATCGACCCTGGCTGATCTGGCCGAAGACAAGAGGCAATTTAACCTGAAATAGATGTGGGAAGACGTGCCCGAGACCGAAAATCTGGTCACGTATTTCGGATATAGGGGTCCTAAATCGGAATATAGAGAATGGGACAAAAAAGAAACCATCGGCTCTACAATCACTGTCAACACGGAGTGAGTCGCATTTTGCTCCTCATGATCTTTCTGGCTTTGAGCTTGCCTACTGCTACACAAGGGCAGAATGCTGCTGACTACTTTGAGGATAACTGTGCTGCTTGTCATTCGCTAGGGGGTGGCGATGGCATCGGCCCGGATCTCGTAGATTTCGCTGAGAGAAAACCGATCGAGTGGTTCATAGCGTTTACCCGCAATCCCGACAGTGCGATAGAGTCGGGTGATCCATATGTGGTCGATCTCTATCAGCAATATGATGAAATGCTGATGCCCGGATATCCTGATCTGACACAGGAGATGGGTCGGGCATTGTATACATTCATCCAAAACCAGTCCGAAGCCCCGACCGAACCGCCAGCAGAACCGCAAACAGATACGACCACATCGCCGGCAGCAATGTACTTCGAGGACAACTGCGCCGCATGTCACACCGTCGGCGGAGGCGCCGGCATTGGGCCGGATCTGCGAAACGTAAACTGGCGCAAGGACTTCGAGTGGCTCTACGCCTTTACCACCAATCCTGACAGCGTCATCGAAGCCGGCGATCCGCATGCGAATCGTATGATTGAAATTTTCAATGGAAATGTTATGCCTTCATTTCCCGATCTCGATCGTGACTTCGCACGTGACTTATATGCGTACATTGAAGATCAGTCACAGTTCGATACTCGGGCCACGACGGTACAGTTAGCGGAGGAATCCGAAGCCGAAGTCGATCCTGCAGCCGGTGAAGCGCTATTTGTTGGCAAGGAAAAGTTTGACAGCGGCGCACCCTCCTGTATCGGTTGCCACCGTGGCCGTATGCCAGCGGTGGGGGGCAACCTTGGTCCTGATCTTGGTCATGTTTTTGACCGTCTCGGCGGCCGTCGTGTCCTTTCCGCCTGGTTGGCCTCCCCCCCGACCCCTGTAATGCAATCCATCTATCGGTCGCAACCGCTAACTGAGACGGAGGCACAACTGCTTATCGACGCTTTTGAGCGTTGGCAGGAAACGAAAGAAGATCCCGCCTCTCAATCTTCCGCAGTGGCGACGGCAGCGGTGGTCGGCGGTCTAGGAGGGCTCGTCTCAATTCTTGTTCTCATTGGAGTGACCTGGTCGAACCGTTACCGCGGCGTGCGACGTAAACTCGTAAGTAATGCAACACGAAGGAAGTAACTCGTGAGCAAAAAGAACAGTATCCCCTGGATAAAAGATGAAACCAATCCCGGCCTGAGACAATGGGAAGAATTCTACCGCAACCGCTGGCAGCATGACAAGATCGTACGAAGTACACATGGTGTGAACTGCACCGGCGGGTGCTCCTGGGGAATATACGTAAAGGACGGCATCGTCACGTGGGAAATGCAACAAGTGGATTACCCCAAGCTGGAGTCCAGCCTGCCGGCCTATGAACCTCGCGGCTGTCAGCGGGGCATCTCCTTCTCATGGTACTTGTATAGTCCGCTCCGCGTCAAGTATCCCTATGCTCGCGGGGCGCTGCTGGATCTGTGGAGAGACGCCAGACAAAAACATGATGATCCTGTGGCTGCCTGGGAATCGATGGTGACTGATCAGGAAAGCCGGGCTCGATGGCAGCGTGTTCGTGGCAAAGGAGGCTTTAGGCGAACCAGTTGGGACGAGGTGCTCGACATCATTGCCGCAGCCAACGTACACACAATTAAGACCCACGGCCCGGATCGTATCGCCGGTTTCTCGCCCATCCCGGCCATGTCGATGATAAGCTATGCCGCCGGGGCTCGGCTCATGCAGCTCATGGGCGGGGTTTCGCTATCATTTTATGACTGGTACTGTGATTTACCCAATGCATCACCCGAGGTGTGGGGTGAACAGACCGACGTACACGAGTCGGCCGATTGGTACAACGCCAAACTCATCGCGGTTGCTGGAAGTAACCTCAATATGACCCGCACGCCCGACTGTCACTTCGCCGTTGAGGCACGGCATAACGGCAGCAAGCTCTGGGTGTTCTCCCCCGATTTCAGCCAGATTTCAAAGCATGCCGATGAATGGGTTTCGGTGAACGCCGGTCAGGACGGTGCCTGGTGGATGGCCGTCAATCATGTACTGCTCAAAGAATTCTATCACGACCGGCAGGTACCATACTTTGTCGACTACGCTAAGAAATACACCGACGCGCCGGTCCTGGTTGAATTGACCAGTGACGATGATGGCAAGAGCTATCGCCCGGGACAGATGCTGCGGGCCGACCGGCTGGCGCGGTATGCCGATGTCGAAAACGGTGACTGGAAGATCCTGGTCTGGGACGAGGATACAGATACCCCGCGAATGCCGCTCGGTAGCGTGGGATTCCGCTGGCAGCAGGAAAAAGGGAAATGGAATCTCAAGCCGGAAGACGGCCTCGACGGCTCTCCGTTGAATCCAAGATTGAGCCTGCTTGACGGCAAGAACGAATCTGTCTCGATTCTATTGGAAGACTTCGGACAGGCAACCGAACTCCGCCGTGAAGTTCCGGTCCGAACAATTAAGGGACGCGACGGACAGAGCATTCTCGTTACTACCGCTTTGGATCTGATGATGGCGCAATACGGCGTTTCCCGTGGTCTGGACGGTGACTATCCTCAGAGTTACGATGACGACATGCCCTACACTCCGGCGTGGTCGGAGAAGTACACCGGGATGGGTCGCAAACGCCTTATTCGGTTTGCCCGTGAATGGGCCCGCACGGCCGAACATACCGGCGGCAAATGCACGGTCATCATTGGGGCTGGCGTGAATCACTGGTATCACGCCAACCTGATGTACCGCGCCATTATCAATTCACTCATGCTCTGCGGCTGTGTCGGTGTCAATGGCGGCGGCCTGGCCCATTATGTGGGTCAGGAAAAAGTCGCCCCAATCGATTCATGGGCCTCGGTCGGTCTGGCCAAAGACTGGTTCGGGCCGTCACGTCTGCAGAACTCGCCAAGCTGGCATTACACCCACAGCGACCAGTGGCGATACGAAAAGGATTTTACCGACTATCACACAGTCCCTCGGAAACAGCCAGACGATACCCTGGCGAAGGGGCATACCATGGATATTCAGTCTCGGGCGGTACGGTCCGGCTGGCTGCCGTTCTATCCTCAGTTTAATGAGAGCCCCCTTACGACTGCTGAAAAGGCAATCAATGACGGCGCCTCAGATGAAGCCGGGGTAGCGGAACAGATAGTCTCGCGACTTAAGTCCGGAGATCTCAAATTTGCGGTAGACGATCCCGATGCGCCTGAAAACTGGCCGCGTATATGGTTCATCTGGCGGGGCAACGCCATTATGGCCAGCGCCAAAGGGCACGAATACTTCCTTAAGCACTATCTCGGAACGCATAACAACGCCATCGCGGACGAAACAGTAGCCCAGGACTCAGTGAACATGGTGAAGTGGCACAAAGAGGCGCCGCAGGGCAAGATGGATCTGATCGTTGACCTGAATTTCCGTATGGACACCTCGGCGCTATACTCTGATATCGTGCTGCCCGCGGCCACCTGGTATGAAAAGAACGATTTGAATTCCACCGACCTGCACAGTTTTATTCATCCGCTCGCTGCCGCCGTACCGCCCTGTTGGGAGTCAAAGTCGGACTGGCAGATATTTCGGGCCGTCGCTGAACGGATCAGCGACATGTCAAAGAAGCATCTTCCGGAACCGGTCAAAGATGTAATCGCGGCCCCGTTACTCCATGATACTCCTGATGAGTTGGCCCAGCCCGAGATGAAGGACTGGAAAACGGGTGAAGTTGACGCCATACCGGGAAAAACGATGCCCCGATTCAAACTCGTGGAACGGGACTACGTCAATCTCTACAATCAGTTCGCCTCCTTTGGTCCGCTTGTTCGCTCTAACGGTCTCGGCGGACACGGAACGAAGTTTGATGTAAGCGATGTATATGACGATGCGTGCAAATCACTCCCCACCGAAAAATGGAACGATAAGGTGTATCCTTCACTGGCCGAAGATATTGATGTGTGCAACATCATCCTCCGGTTCTCCAGTGTAACGAACGGCGAATTATCCCATCGTGCATACAGTGACCTTGAGCAGAAAGCTGGCGTTCCACTGGCTGCTCTCGGGGAAAAGGTTCGGTCGGTTAAGATGAATTTTGAACAATTGCTGAGCCGTCCTAACCGTATTCTCGACAGCCCGCTCTGGTCCGGGCTTACAGCTGATGGCCGTGCCTACTCCCCCTTCACTCTCAATGTCGAGCATCTGGTGCCATGGCGCACCCTCACCGGCCGCCAGCACTTTTATCTCGACCATCCCCTCTACCTGCAGTTCGGCGAGCACCTGACCACCTACAAACCGAAACCGCTGCCGACTGAATTCGCCGATCTGAAATTCAGCACCGAAGCCGGCCAGTCCATAACCTTGAATTATATTACGCCGCATAGTAAATGGCATATCCACTCCACCTATGGCGATACGGATCGGATGACCGCGCTGTCCCGGGGCGTCGATCCATTGTGGATCAACGAACAGGATGCCGACGCAATTGGCATTGTCGACAACGACTGGGTCGAACTCCACAACGATCATGGTGTCGTTGTTACTCGCGCTAATGTCACATCCAGAGTCCCCCCGGGAGTCTGCATTCAATACCACTCACCCGAACGCACCTACGGCGTGCCGAAATCCCCGTTGCGCCACAACAAACGCGCGGGTGGTCATAACAGTCTCATTCGCACCCGCTTGAAACCAAACCTGATGGCCGGCGGGTATGCCCAATTTACCTATTACTTCAACTACTGGGGACCGGTCGGCAGTAACCGGGACACGCAGATCATGGTACGCAAACTGCCGAAATTGACTTGGTAACCTTAAGGAAGATGTAATGAACGTACGCTCACAAATTTCCATGGTCTTCCACCTCGACAAGTGTATCGGCTGCCACACGTGCAGCGTGGCCTGTAAAAACATCTGGACCGATCGACCTGGCGCGGAGTACATGTGGTGGAATAATGTCGAAACGAAACCGGGCACCGGCTATCCGACATGCTGGGAAAACCAGTCCAAATACCGCGGCGGCTGGATCAAAAAGGGTGACAAGCTTAATCTCCGCTCGACCGGTAAGGGACATATTATCGCCAACATCTTCCACCACCCCAGCATGCCGACCATGGACGACTATTACGAACCGTGGACCTACGATTTCGAATATCTGTTTACTGCACCGGAAGGTGACGATCAACCTACCGCAAAACCTCTTTCAAAGATAACCGGTAAGTACATTGACGTCGAGGCCGGACCGAACTGGGACGATGATCTTGGCGGCTCTCCGATATACGCGCGCAACGACCCCAACCTCCAGGGGCTTTCCGAAAACGAGCGCCATCAACTCTTTGAAATCGAGCGCATGGTATATTTCTACCTGCCCCGAATTTGTAATCATTGTTTGAATCCCTCATGTGTGGCTGCCTGCCCTTCGGGCGCCTTGTACAAACGAGGCGAGGATGGCATCGTGCTGGTCGACCAGACCCGCTGCCGGGGCTGGCGCTCCTGTGTCGCTGCCTGCCCGTACAAAAAGGTCTATTACAACTGGTCGTCTGGTAAATCAGAGAAGTGTCTGCTCTGTTATCCACGGCTCGAATCCGGCCAGGCTCCGGCCTGCTTCCATTCGTGCGTTGGCCGGATTCGCTACCTCGGCGTTCTCTTGTACGATGCCGATCGTATCCGCGAGGTCGCTGGCCTGCCTGATAATGAGCTGGTCGAAGGGCAACGCTCCGCGATCCTCAACCCGTTCGATCCGGAAGTCATTCAAGCAGCCCGAGAAAGCGGCATTGACGACTCCGTGATCGAATCAGCTCAGAAGTCCCCCGTTTACCGCTTTGTCAAGGAGTGGAAACTGGCGCTGCCGCCGCACATTGAGTTCCGTACCCTGCCCATGCTTTTCTATGTCCCGCCGCTCGCCCCGGCGATGGCCGGACGTAATAATGATACTGTCGAGAGTGTCAGTGATGATCTTTTCCACGATATCGAAGAGGCTCGCATCCCCGTGAAATTCCTGGCCAATCTCTTCTCGGTCGGGGATGAAGACCAAATCCTGTACACGTTGCGCAAACAAAAAGCCGTGCGCTGGTATCGGCGAGCGCTGACAGTCGGTGATATCGATCAGGAGACCGTCGAGAGGATACTTGCGCAAGCCGATCTGACAACCGAAGAGGCCGAAGACATTTTTCAACTTACCGCCTTGTCAACCCTCCAGGATCGGTTCGTCATTCCGCCTATGCATCGTGAGGAGGCCATGGAAGCTCTGGCTGACCCCGAGACCGGCCGTCAGACGACCGGTTTTGGCTTCCGTGGAACTACGGGAGGAAAGCCATGAACCCAAACACCTTACCGATGCTCTCCAGTCTGCTCCGCTACCCGGCTCAGAATTACAATGATGAACTTCAGCGAGCGTGCACCATGCTTGGAGACCCGCATGGCGACTTGAAGCGCTTTGCCGATGAAATTGCCGGCTCGTCGCCCGAGCATTTGCAGGAGCTGTTCACCCGAACATTCGATATGTCAAAAACGTGCGCGCTCGAAGTTGGCTGGCACCTTTACGGTGAGGACTACGAACGGGGTCGCTTTATAGCGACTATGCGCGGTTTGCTCCGCGAGTATGGAATCGAAGAGTCGGTCGAATTGCCGGATCACCTCTCCCATGTACTCTTGCTTCTTTCGCGACTACCTGCGGCCGAGCAGGCTTGGCTGGTATCCGATGCTGTTTTACCGGCGCTTGAAAAGATGGATCAAGGAGTGAAAGAGAAAGGTACTCCGTACATCCACCTGGTGTCAGCAATTCGCGCCCACCTCCAGATTCTCGCCGATTCGATTAAAGAAAGGAGTACCGATGGTTGATCAGGTTGACATTCTGCTGTTCGCGGTACTGCCGTATGTGGCGCTGGCACTCTTTGTGCTTATCACGATCCGTCGGTATCGGAGCGAGCCATACAGCTACACCAGTAAATCATCGCAGTTTCTTGAAAATAGGCGCCACTTCTGGGGAATGGTTCCATTTCACTATGGGCTTATCTTAATTCTGTTCGGGCATCTGGCGGCTCTGGTGATACCTGATACCATCCTTGCCTGGAACAGCACGCCCTGGAGGTTGTATCTGCTCGAATTCACCGGCTACCTGTTGGCCGTGCTGACTGTGTTTGGTCTCATTGCACTGGCTGTACGTCGCCTTAGCGGCGGCAAGCTCTCCGGAATGACCGGCAAGCTCGACTGGATCGTGTTCGGGCTGCTATTTGTACAAATTGTCTCGGGTATATGGATCGCTGTCGGTTATCGCTGGGGCTCTTCCTGGTTTGCGGTTTCAATGACACCCTATCTCCGATCGTTGTTTACGCTGCAGCCCGACGTTCGGTTGGTAGCCGCATTTCCGCATGTCGTGAAACTTCACATTGTTACCGCGTTCATGTTGATCGGCCTCTTTCCCTTCACGCGCCTCGTTCACATTCTCGTCGCCCCGTTCCCGTATCTGTGGCGGCGTCCCCAGGTCGTTCGCTGGTACAATGAAGACCGCCGTGTCGCCGGTTCACGCAAAGGATGAGGGAGAAAGATCATGTCTCAATTCAAAGGTAACCCAAACCAGGCACTGTTTGCCGCGACGCTCGGCTTCTTCATCGGCTTCGCCGGTGTTGCGCTGTTCGGTCCAACGGCGGCACGTTTCAAAGAAGTGATGGCACTCAGCCCGGCGCTCATCGGATTGCTGGTCGCCATGCCCGCGCTCTCGGGATCGCTATTGCGGATACCCTTTTCCGCGTGGGTTGACACGACCGGTGGCCGCAAACCCTTTCTGGTGCTGTTGATTCTCTCAATTATTGGCATGGTGGGGTTGACTACGGTTGCCTTCGGGCTTTACCCCGATCACCTAACAGGCAGCTACTATCCGCTGCTGTTATTACTTGGCCTCTTATCCGGCTGTGGCATCGCTGTCTTCTCCGTCGGAATTAGTCAGGTATCATACTGGTTCCCGCAACAACGGCAGGGGAGTGTGCTCGGAATCTATGCCGGCATAGGAAATCTCGCCCCCGGTCTATTTTCTCTTTTGTTGCCCATCTCACTTGCCGGAGTAGGTCTCGCCGGGTCGTACCTGATCTGGACCCTGCTGCTGATCGTCGGTACCGTCGCCTACGCATTACTGGGGCGCAATGCCTGGTTCTTTCAGTTGCGAAAAGAAAAATTGTCTACCGAGGAAGCGCGACACGAAGCTGAGAGGCAAGGTCAACAGCTCTTTCCTGCGGGCAGCTTTTCCGAATCACTCAAGGTGTCCGCCGGCTTCTGGAAAACGTGGGCGCTCATGGGTGTATATTTCACGACGTTCGGTGGTTTCATCGCCCTGACCGCCTGGCTGCCCACCTACTGGCTGGAGTTTTTCGGTTCCACCGAAGTCACCGCCGGCATTCTCACAGCTGTTTACTCCGTGCTGACCTCGGCCATCCGAGTACCGGGCGGAATGTTTGCCGATCGGCTCGGAGGCGAGCGAACCCTCACTATCGCCCTCATTCTTACTTTACTTGGCGCAATCGGCATGACACTCGCCGGAGCCATCATTGTAGCTGTCATTGCAGTCGTGGTGTTGGCTCTCGGGATGGGAATCAGCAACGCCGCTGTATTCAAGCTCGTACCGCAGGAGATCCCGAAGGCGGTTGGTGGCGCAGCCGGCTGGGTCGGAGGACTTGGCGCCTTCGGTGGTTTCGCGATTCCGCCTTTGATGGGTCTTTTTGTCCGCTACTTTGATCAACAGGGCTACGCGCTCGGGTATATGATCATGATTGTACTCACGGTAGTTTCGCTGGTGCTCGCGCGATTGCTGTCACGCTCACATAAAAATAAAGGAATTGAAAAGTCACGGGAAGCTGTCGCTACGCGGTAGTCTTGCCAGAACCAGAAATACTGCAAAGACAAAACAGACTCACGTTCCGAATCCTGCTGTGCCATAGCGGTCGGCAGGGACTCTACGGTCGGGGGAGCAATCGCCCGGCCTGCCCGGCATTGGCAAAGGAACATATGACGGAAATTATTATGATTTCCGCGGCCAGCCGGCTGCGGCTTTTTTTATGAGAATCCATACTGCGTACATACTTGCCGGCGGTCAGAGCCGCCGAATGAAACAAGACAAGCTCTTTGTCGAGAGCGGAGGCATAACCCTTCTTGAACGAACCGTGCGAGCTTGCGAATCTGTTTTTGCGGAGACTGTCATAGTCGCGCGAGAAACCGCAAAATTCATTTCTCTGTCCAAACGAATCGTTCTCGATGTGCCCGATGTGCCGGGACCGGTAGCCGGCCTCATTGCTGCGCTTGAAGACTGTACCGGAGAAGCCGCTTTCATCACCGCCGCGGACTTGCTCGATCTCAGTGAAACAGTGGTTCGTTCCCTGCTACGGGCCTATGCCGGCGAAGATTATCTTGGTGTACGCGAGCCCGATCGCCTGCAACCACTGTGCGGCATCTACAGCATCTCAGTGTTGCCGCATTTGAAAGCGATGGCAGCCGACGGTATCTTTGCGCTCCACCAGGTGCTCTCCGAACTGGAGACAGGAACCGTATCGGTCCCCCAGGCCCGCTGGCGCAACATCAATCGTCCCAATGACTTGGAAGGAGGAGCCGATCATGTTTGAACTGGCCATAGTCGGCGCGAAGAACTCGGGAAAGACGACCCTGTTGACAGCGCTTGTCAATCGATTGACTTCAGCCGGCCTGAAAGTGGCAACCGTCAAGCACACCGGCCACGCTCATACGTTCGACACCGAAGGTAAGGACTCCTTCCGTCACCGTGAGGCCGGCGCGGCACTAACAATGGCCATCAGCAGCAAAGAGATGGCTCTCTTCGGTGCGCGGAATGAGACACTCATTGAGGAACTCCGGGCGCTTATGAGGCGTCACTTCGACTGGCTCCTGGTTGAAGGGGACAAGTCATCGAATCGGCCCAAAGTGCTATTGACGGAGAATATTGAATCATTGAAAGCGGACCTCCCGTGTAACGTTATCGCAACCTTTGGCGCCACTCCTCTGGATGCCCGGACTCGACACTTTGACCGTGACGATCCGAACAGCCTTCTTGCGTTCCTGCTTGAGAATATTGCACGTCACCAGACAAGAGGACTGAATGAAAGCCATTGACATGAAATACGTGCGTATCTCGCTGTTGCCGCAATGCAATTTTCACTGCTCCTACTGTCGTCCCAAAGGCAGCGCGACGCCGACCTCGGGCCCACTAACCCCGGCGGCAAAATTCAAGCGCGCCATCGGCTTTCTACACAAGTTCGGCATTCGCAAAGTCCGCTTCACCGGCGGTGAACCGACACTGTACAAAGATCTTCCAGAGTTAATCGAGTTCACCCGAGCTCTCTCCCCGCGGGTAACTGTGGCACTCACTACCAATGGCAGGCTTCTAACTGCGCTTGCCCGACCCCTTGCGGCCGCTGGCCTCGATAGCGTCAACATCAGCCTCGACACCCTCAATCGAGAACGCTTTCGGCAGATCACCGGCGTCGATCGACTGCAGCAGGTTCTCGACGCAATCGACGCCGCTATTGACCACATCCCGTTGGTGAAACTAAACTGCGTCCTCATGCGCGACATCAATTCCGGCGAAGTTTCCCGATTGATCGACTTTGCCAATACCCGACATATTGACATCCGCTTTATCGAGTTCATGCCGTCGCAGCACGACAACGGTCGGGACTGTCGCTACATTGCCGGATGCGATATACGCAAGTCACTATCATATGAACTGGTCCCGGTTCAGAATGACTCAGCGGCCGCTGCACGGTACTACACGGCTGCGCCACTTGGTATCCGTGTCGGCTTCATCGAAGCGGTCAGCCAGCCGTTCTGCGACGACTGCAATCGTATCCGACTTACCGCCGATGGATCGCTATACGGCTGCCTTTTTGCTGGGGATCATTTTAATTTGTTCGAGAAGCTTCGGGAAAGTCCGGATTCGATCAAAGCATCCATTGAGAATATAGTGAATGCCCGCACGGGTGTGGGCTGCTCAGGCCTCAATTCGAACTCGACGTATAAACCTTCATTTACTATTACCGGAGGATGAAACATGACCGCTCCGTCGCATATTGACAGCAACGGCGACGCGCACATGGTCAATACCGAAGACAAGATCCCGACGGCGCGTGCCGCGTCTGCCCGCGTTACTGTGCAACTAAATACCGAAGCCTTCAACACGGTGAAGACCGACCGCAATACCAAGGGCAATGTTCTGACCGTTGCAAAAATCGCCGGCATTCAAGCGGCTAAAAGGACAGCCGACCTGTTGCCGCTGTGCCATCAGATTCCACTTGATCATGTCGATCTTCACTTCACTCTGAATGATCAGGCCCGTGAGGTGGAAATAGTCTCGAATGTTACCTGTACATCGCGAACTGGTGTCGAAATGGAAGCATTGACGGCCTGCTCGGTCGCAGCCCTGACGGTTTACGACATGCTCAAAGCGGTGCAGAGGGACATCGACATAACAGATCTTATGCTCATTTCCAAAACAGGAGGAAAATCCGGTGAGTACCGCCGCGAAGATTTATAGGATCTCCATTGCCAAGCGCAAGGGAGACAAAAAGACAAACATCCCTGAGGCCGAATTGCGCGATGACTTCGGCATTGTTGGGGACTGCCACGCCGGCAGCGAGCGCCAGGTGTCACTTTTGCCGTTAGAATCATTTGACAAGATGCATGCTACCGATCTTATCATCGCACCCGGCGACTTTGCCGAAAACATCACGACTACCGGCCTGTCATTCGACGGTATCACGGTCGGCCGACGACTTCGAATTGGCAGCACCGTCGAACTGATGGTCACCCAGATAGGCAAACGATGTCATCATGGCTGCTATATCCGCGAACGGGTCGGGGACTGCATTATGCCGCGTGAAGGTATCTTTGCACGCGTCGTATCCGGTGGATGTATCCGAGAAGGCGATTCTGTTATTTGGGGGGACGTGAATGTATAGCGCTGCAGTTGTCATTGCATCCGATCGTGCAGCATCCGGAATACGCCCCGATGCCTGCCTGCCGGTATTTCGTGAACTGCTCGAGAGTTCCCGCCTTCATTTGGAGATGGAACGCATTGTCAGCGATGATCCTTCCGAACTACGCGCCTGCCTGCGCGGCCTGCTGGAACAAAGTGTCGACATCATCTTTACGTGCGGCGGCACGGGCTGCGGGCCCCGCGACAACACCCCGGAAGTCATTGCAGAGCTGCTGGACAAAGCCACACCGGGTGTCGACGAAGCGATTCGTCGATTCAGCGCATCGAAATCTTTGTTCGCAATGTACTCACGAGGAGTGTCGGGCATATCGGGCAGTACCCTGATCATCAGCCTACCGGGATCACCCAAGGCGGTCGGTGAAATACTCGGGTTTCTGTTGCCGACTATTCATCACCCGCTCAAGCTCATTCACCGTGAGATCGCTGATTGCAATGAGGAGGTTCGCAGTGCTAAGTTACGATAAAGCACTCCAACAGATCCTTTCGGAAATCCCACCCGCATCCGAGACGATACTTCCAATCGACCATGCGATTGGTCATGTCCTCGCCAACGATGTAGTCTCTCAAATAAATGTGAGTCCGTTCCGGAATTCCGCGATGGACGGCTTTGCCGTTTGTTGTGATCGTCTAAGTGGTTGTTCCGAGGATTCACCAGTGACCTTGACCATCTCAGACACACTCTTTGCCGGTGATGGCAGAATTATCGCGATTGGGGACACCCCGGCTGTCAAGATCATGACCGGTGCACCGGTGCCCGATCAATTCGATGCGGTAGTGAAATTCGAGGATACGACATATTCTGAATCCGAGGTGACCATCCAAACGATCGTTTCGCCCGGGGACAACATACGTCCCGCTGGAGAGGATATTTCGAAGGGAGAAATCGTTTTTTGCAAGGGCAGACGACTGAACACGCTCGATGTTGGAATTCTGGCGTCCATAGGACTCGCTCGGGTGTCGATTCTTGACAAGCCCCGAGTGCTATTAATAACGACTGGTGACGAAATCGTCGATCCCGGAGAACCGTTGAGGTTCGGTCAGATATATGATTCTAACCTGTTTGCTGTTTCCGCATTGATCAGGAACTTCTGCCGGTCTCTCGACATCGCAGCGGTTACGGCGGACAAGACGGAGAAAATTGCAGCTGAGCTCGACCGTCGCGACATTGACGTCATCATTACAACCGGAGCAGTATCCGCCGGTGAAAAAGACTTTGTTCCTTTTGTCGCAGATATGAGCGGATGGAAACAAGTATTCCACAAGGTAGCTATTAAACCGGGCAAGCCCGTTTTCTTTGCAAGGCGCAGCGAACAGCGACTCATCGGATTGCCAGGGAATCCGCTGTCGGCCGTTGTGACATGCGCTCTGTTTGCAATTCCGGCGCTCAAGACGCTGGCCAGTGTGAATCCACAACCGTCATCCTTCCAGCCGGCTACACTACGGGGACCTGCTCGGAGGACATCACGCACATTGTTTTGGCCTGGACGATTTAGCACCGAAGGTAAGGCCGTGCATGTTGAGTATTCGCGAAAACGTTCATCAGCGGCGCTATCGGCGATTAAAGACAGCGATGGCCTCATTATGCAGCCTTCCTGGGACGGCAGTTCTGATGTTCCTGAGGACATCCGAGCGGCGACGTGGGAGGACCTCTTGCGGTGAAATCCGCGGTAGAGTCATCTCCTCACTCGCCAGACGGCCTTCTGGCGGTGGCGCCGGCGCCGCCTTCGCAGCCGTTACGATCTACCCTAATGGAGTTTTCGGGCAGCCTCGGGGACCTCGGAACATTTATACATTTATACCCTGATGGTTGCTCTTGTGCTTGCCACCGGTATGAAGATTGGCCCCATCCTCGTCTTTGCCGGTGCATGCAGCATCGCCAGTGGTTATCTCTTCCGACGACCTGTGGCAGTACAACCGATGAAAGCGATCGCCGCGGTGGCTATTGCCGACGGGCTGACCACGACAGAAGTTGGCGTGGCGGGATTGGGAGTTGGTATGGTCATGTTGCTTCTGGGCATCACGATTGCGGCCCAGCGTATCGAGCGATGGATTCCACTGCCGATTGTGCGGGGTATCCAACTTGGTGTAGGCGTATAACTTGCTCTACAAGGTTTACAGTACTTTTCTGAAACGCTCCGGCTTAACATCAGCGGCCTTCTGGCCACAACGGGGCTCATTCTTGTTGTCGTGACCACTGTGCGACCATCGAGAATGCCGACAGCTCTGCTCGTTTTTTTAGTGGGTCCTGTTGGAGCCTGGATAACATTTGGGACATCTGGAACCTTGACTGGTTTCGACTGGCCCCCAATTCCAATTGCTCAGACCGAAAGCTGGTGAGTTGGCTCACGGCCTTTTTCACGGCACCGCGATCCAAACGCCGCTTACGCTGCTCAACTCTGTCTTAGCGGTATGCTTACTGAGCGGTGACCTATTTCCAGGATACATGGCGGGTAGATGAACTAGCCGTCATGCAGAAGAACGGACCATTTTGGGGCTAAGGTTCTCGTCGTTTTTGCGTTGATTCGATATGCATTTTTCGACAAACTCCCAAGAACGAATAACATTCAGGGAGCCCTTTGAATAGAAGTTTCGTAGCTCTGCCAAGAGCGAAATTAGCAATCCGCAATCTAAACCCCAAACAGACTTCATCAAGGAAACGTCACGACGAGTGTTATCTGGAACCAACCCAATTTTAAGTTGCATCGACAGTAATTTGATAGTCAATTCTACTCAGATCGAGCAAAATTTTGCCTGAGGTCATTTATGAAGACGAATGTGAATGTATCTCTTTTACTGTTGCTGTGTTTGCCAATCTATGTACTGGCTTTCAACCCATTTGAAGGACCGAAGCCCATCGCAGTATTGATACAGACTAATCCGTGGCGAATGGTAATCGGCTCAGATACGCCGCTGATCGCTGTATATGAAAATGGCCAGGTGCTTTACCTGAGAAGAGATGAAGATAACACCTCGAAGTACCTTCACAAACAACTGGATTCTACCGAATTCGACAGCGTGAAAAACACTCTGGCATCGTTTGGGGACTACGAGAATATGAACAGTTATTACAACCTTACTCCAAATGTGACCGACCAGCCGGAGACAAAGATATATCTCAGCTACGACGATGTGGATTTCGTGACCAGCGTATATGGCTTGAGGGTATCAGATACGAAATTGCGTTCTTTTACAGCGTTCGACGACAATCTGAAATCGGACGAGCTCATGTCAAGAGTTGTGTAAATTGTTTTTTCAAGCAGCGTGCTTTTCGGTC
>CAZTBP010000040.1:0-19590 GCA_964612145.1 uncultured Ignavibacteriales bacterium
AGTAACATAACCCTATCCTTTCGATGTGTCCACTAATTCGGGGGAGGGTCATAGGCATCATGATAGGGTGCGACCTTCTTTTGCACAAACTCGTAGCGGTAGTTGTCTCGGTAGTAGTCTTGGTACTCCTCCAATATGAAGTCAACGAAATTGGCTGCCGCATTCGCCTGCTTGGCGAGGTGTTCCAACTCGTCGTCAGTTTGATCCGTTAAGGGTCTATTCAACAGCTCCTTGGCCATATTGTCAACCGAGTCCGGTTTCACTAAGCCATCAAGACCCCACTTTTTGACCATTTCCGCGCGGGCGGCCTCAATATCTTTCGGGCTACTATCCTTGGTATTCTCCTCCTCCTGGGCACATACTACTTGAGACATGGACAATAATACTATCACCAGCAACTTGATTACCTGTGGAATATTCACTTTGTCATCCTCCTTCGCGCGATAGACGTGGTTCATAAGTTCTTCTTATCTCTCTTTTTTGCACAAGTGCCCCACCCTCGGGGTGCGATCACCGAACATCATCCATTCTGTGAGATTGTCAAATTCCATTCCAATCTCTGCTTTTTTCAACGTCATAAGCCGAGGCTCCAAATCACTAATCCCATATTTCAATCGTGATCTCGGCGCAACTTGGTGACGGCTTCGTCAATGTCAGACTGCTTTAAACCCACAACCCCACCCCACCGGATATACATTGACGTGAGGACTCCGTCTATCTTCTCGAACTCCGCCGACTGTTCGCGCAGTTCTGAAATCATCTTCTTTCTTCCTCGAACTGTCATCAGTTCCCCGGCCCTTTCCCAGAAGTACTCGTGAGCAAGCCAATTCCGCTTTGCTCGTGCCTTTTCGAGTTTCTCTTCAAGGTCTACGGGTACAGGAATCTGCTTCTTTAATCTTGCTATCAATTTCCCAATAGTAAGCGACAACGCGTGCCTTGATAGCGCTTCTCTGCGCTCTTCACTGCTTGGTAAAAATTCTCCATTGAACACGCTAGAGACCAAGATGGCTAAGCTCTTTTCGATACATTGAGCTTGATACATCACGAGTCCGAAATGTGCAAACGTCTCTTTGCAGATTTCAGCACCGTTTTCTGTGTTATGCATTACGACAGCTCCTACTCGCGGGCGCGAGACAGTTTCTCATTTCACCCATTCGATCTTACTAGCTTATCCTATCGGAATTCTTGCGTTATTATAGGAGAGGATCCCCCGGCAAGCCGCGGGCCCCCCCTCGCTCGATACATTAAAAGTCGCATCACGTATTATCGCGCTTCGAACTTCCTCTCGCCTCTTCAATTAAGCGCTCCTCGTGTTTGAAGACAATCCGCAAGTCAGCCATCAGATCATGCTGGGTACCGGTGTCCTCGGTGTATACGATCTTGCCGTTCTGATCTTCCCATTCAGTATTTAGCTCCCTAACCGAATACTCGCCGGATAACCGAAGTCGCTCGACTGCCCCGGCTGACGAGATTATGCTCGGATACTTTGCACCCCGATACAAGTGCTTGAATGCATTTGCTATATCGCGGACGCGCCCAAATGCCCCATTTGTTTCATCGCTCAATTGCTTAACAAACTGATGAATGTCCCTCGCGCTTCTGATTTGGTATGAGTTGTGTAAGCGATAGTACTCGAAGTAGTGGTCAGCGAAATGAGAACACGCTATTACAGCATTAAATGCGTGCCGGATACTGTCAGGGTTTTCTTCGAAATCCGAAAAGTTCCCCATCACAAAACCTTCAAAATACTCTTCCGGCGTCATGCCCATATTGGTCATCCTTTTCGCATAACGAGCGCGCCTTCTAGCCAACTCATCCAGGAAGAAACCTTTTGCCCGCGCAGCTTTGAATCAGTCTTCGGCGTCCTCTAATTTTCGCTTCAACTCATTCAATAACTCGAATTTCTGTTCCAGCTTGTTTTGCAGCCGCTGTCGATCTTCAAAGTAATTTTTTCGTTTATGGTCCGCCCAACTGCGCCAATAGTATTCTGCTATAATGGATCGCGCAGCTTTGGAAAATGCGGAATCTAAAGAAGTCTCTGCTTCGCGGCCCCTTAGTTGTTCCCACCAAGCAACTAGATATAAGGAGTCTGCAATTGAAAATTCCTGACTTTCCCAGATAGATATTTGTCGATCAATGAGCCGGATGAGAGAATCGACTCGCGCGGAGTCCGCAGTCGCCATTCCCGGATAGTAGATATTAATGTAGTTGCTGCGCACTTGTTTTAGGCGCACAATCTCGCCCTCGCCGCTCAAGACCTTTGCGCTGTCCGCAGCCCAATCATGTTCAATATCCCACTCGGTCAACTTAAGATCCAAGGTGTCGATCTGCGCTTGCACCATTGCTATTTGTTTCTTCACGCGCAATTCCATCTCTTTCTCAATCTGCTTTTCACCGCGCTCTCCGATGGCGGCCGCGGCCAACAGTGCGACTACGTTGACACCAGCGCATGTAAGCATTAGCACTAGCGGCTTCTTGGCCTGAGGCCAGTTCAAGAACCCATAGATATATGCGATCAAAGGTATTACGCAGAATATACCGGCGAATCCATGTACTTTGGTAGCCTCTGCGGCCATCCAGATCGATCCAGCTATTATTCCCATGCCACCAAAGGCAATTAGCAAGTACATTAAATTTGCTATAGTTTCCACAGGCGCTCCTTTCTACATGAGCCCCGTTTTGTAGGTACCCGATCCCAGTCCTTTTTGCAACGGCATCGAGTACTATCTATTCTACGATAGAGTCAAATTCCATCTCTCGGGGAAACCCTACGCTCCCCCACATACTCAGCCCGCAATATAGCCCAGCTTATCCCCTAACACAACCCCAACTTCCCCATATGGCCCGGCCGCGTTTGATCTCCCCCGCCCCTGAAAAACGCGAAGGGCCGGCCAACCGGCCGGCCCGCCAATCGGGCACGCCCGGACACCCGCCCGCACTTTCGGCAGCAAACCGATGCAACCCGCGTCACCGCGCCCCATAGATGAGAACGCGCGCCGTCCCCAACCAGCAAACCAGGAGGCCGCCTTATACCAAAAGTACCAAACAAACCCAATCCAGGGTGCGGACACCACGGCTTGCGGTGGGATCGGAACGAACAAACGGCAACGGCACGACTAAGCGAAACAAAGCCAAACCCGTACTAGCCCAAGCTGTGCAACAACTTAACAGCCGGCACGGCCGACGTCGAATAACGGCAATCTCCCCTTGCCAAATCGCTCAAAACACCTATATTGGAGACAAATAATCTACGAACCTGTCTCGGCCATTACGTGTTTAAGAACCGATGAAACTGCCGCTCCTCATACTCACTCGCTATCGCACCGTCGGCGTGATCTTCATGCTGGCCCTGGCCGCGACCATGTTTATCGCCGGCTCGGCCGACATGATCCTCCCCCACGCGGACAGCGACTGCGAAGACCACTGCGAAGAGGATTGCCACGGCTGCAATGACTGTGTCCGCTGCGTTTCATCGGTCCATATGATCGCCGCCGACAGGCCCGACCTGCCGGCCGGCCTCCATACCGCCGCCTGGGATATTCCGGCTCTGGTGCTGGAATCCGAACGAACCCTTGCCCGCGCGATCGACCACCCCCCTCAGAATCTTCTCTAGCCCCCGCCTGCCGACAACCGTCGGCGCAAACCCCCTAAGTGATTAACTAACAGGTAGTTACAGACGCCTGCAACTATCCGGATGCTGGAGAAAGACCATGAAGATAGACCGTAAGAGCTTACCCCTGATCCTCGCCCTGCTGCTGGCCTTGACCGCGTTCGGCTGCGGCACCGGCGAGTCCGATGTCAGCGCGGCCAACACCGGCCACGAGAGCCACGACAACGCCCCCGGCGAACACCCCGAGCCAACCGGCCACGAGGGCCACGACAACGCCCCCGGCGAACACCCCGAGGATGGTCAGATGCAGGTCGCCTCGGTCGAGGACTGGTGCTACCCGCACTCGGTCCCGGAGTCCGAGTGCACCAAGTGCCACCCGGAGTTGATCGAGCAGTTCAAGGAGACCAACGACTGGTGTCCTCCGCACGATCTGCCCGAGTCCCACTGCCGCCTGTGCAACCCGGAGATCAGCTGGCCGCAGGAAGCGTTGATCCGTGAACTGGCTATGGAGCAAGCCGATGACGATATTTCGGTGTCGCTGTTCTTCCGTCCGAATTCCCCGATCTGCGCTACCAATGATGCGTTGATCCAGTTTGCCTCGGCCGAGACGGCTGAGCGTGCCGGCCTCGCGGTGCACCGGGTGCGCGCGGCCGAGATGCGGTCGAGTGTTGGGGCCCCGGCTGAAGTGAAGTTTGACGAAGGTGCTTTGACGGTGGTGGCCTCGACGGTACCGGCGCTCGTTTCGCGCTGGCTGGTGTCACCCGGCGACGCTGTTGCCGAGGGCGACGCGATTGCTGTCTTGCAGTCGCCTGATATGGCTGATCTTCAGGCGAAACTCCTTTCCGCCTACGCCGCTAACGAAGTAGAGCAAAAAGAAGTTGCCCGTCACGAACAGCTCAGGGAACGCGACCTTATAAGCCAGAGTGACTACGAGCAACGGCTGGCGATGGGCGAAGCGGCCAGGGCTGCGTATATCAGCTATCGTGGTCTGTTGAAATCGGCCGGGCTGAGCGAGACGGATATTGATGAGATCATCGAATACAAGAAAGTCACGAACCAGTTCGTGCTCCGGGCTCCCGCCAGCGGCTTGGTGGTCGAGCGTATCGCGCAGGTGGGTGAACTGGTCGATGCCGGACGGACCTTTGCGATGGTGGCGGATCCGTCCTCGATGTGGATAGAGGCCCGTCTGACCGAAGAGCAGATCCGTCGTGTGCAGGTTGGCCAGCCGGTGACATTCAGTTCCGATGGACGCGGGCTGGCCCGGGTCGGCGCGAGGGTGATCTGGGTATCGCGGGTGCTTGACCAGCACAGCCGAACCGGCACCGTTCGTGCGGAAGTTATCGACTCAAACCACAGTCTCAACGCCGGCGAATTCGGCCGCGTTGAGATCGGTCAGTCCGGCAACGAACAGGTAGCGATGGTTCCGAAAGACGCCGTGCAGTGGGAAGGCTGCTGCAATGTTGTCTTCGTCAAAGAGACTCCCGACCGGTACCGTCCGCGCAAAGTTGACCTGATCGACGGTGAAGGACCGTATTACCAGGTGACTTCGGGTCTCGAACCCGGTGAAGAGGTTGTGGTCAACGGTGCGTTCCTGCTCAAGACTGAACTGAAAAAGACCAGCATCGGGGCCGGCTGCTGCGGTCTGGATCCGGTCGGCTAGAGCCTACGATGCTTCGATATCTGGTTGAGTTTACGCTGCGCTACCGCTACGTAGTGCTGGCGATAACGGCGGTGCTGTGTATTTTCGGTGTCGTCGCCCTCTGGAATCTCCCGTTTGATGCATTCCCGGACACAACTCCGGTGCTGGTGCAGGTGAATGTCTCGGCACCGGGCTGGGCGCCGGAGGATCTCGAGCGACTGGTCACCTATCCGGTCGAGCAGGCGGTCACGGGCTTGTCGGGTCTGGAGGAGGTGCGATCGGTCACCAAGTATGGGTTGTGCCAAGTTACGACTATATTTCAAGACGGGAGTGACCTTTATCTCGCCCGGCAACAGGTCAGCGAACGGCTTCTGACGGTTGAAGTCCCCGAGGGAGTCGGGCAGCCTGAGCTCGGTCCGGTGTCGACCGGGCTTGGTGAGGTTTTTCACTACATTGTCGAAAGCAACAAGGACGACAACACAGTCGCCCGATCCGAGCAGGACTGGACGATTAAGCCACAGCTTCAAGCTGTGGGTGGTGTCGCTGAGGTCAACAGCTGGGGCGGGTTTGTCAAACAGTACCTGATTCTGTTTAATCCGGATCGTATCGCCCAGTATAACCTGTCGATCGACGAGGTTGTAGAGGCGGTGCGCGATGATCTCGGCAACGTGCCAGCCGGGCAGGTTATCCGTGGCGGCGAAATGACGCTGCTGCGTGGGATCGGGGTGGTTGAGAGTATCGAAGAGATCGAAAATGTCGTGATCACAACTGTCGAGGGGACGCCCATAACGGTGAACGAAATTGCCGATGTGGCGATCGGCCACGAACTCCGCCGGGGCGCGACGACCTACAACGGCGAGGGCGAAGCGGTTCTTGGGCTGGGATTCATGATAACCGGCGAGAACCCGGCGGAGATAACGCAGAAGCTCTCGGCTCAGTTGAAGGAGGCTAACGCGGGGCTCCCTGACGGGGTCGAGGCGGTTCCGGTGTATGAGCGAACAACTTTGGTCAGCGAGGTGCTTTCAACAGTTGAGCATAACCTCCTGTATGGTGCGTTGCTGGTTATCGCAGTTCTTTTTGTCTTCCTAGGCAATTTACGAGCCGGTCTGATTGTCGCCTCCGCAATTCCGTTTTCGATGCTGTTTGCGTTTGACATGATGTCTCGGTTTGGTATCGCCGGGAGTTTGATGAGCCTGGGGGCGATTGATTTTGGCCTTGCCGTGGACAACGCTGTGATCCAGGTCGAGAACTCGGTACGGCGCCTTTCGGAAGCGACTGATGGTCGGTCGCGAATTGAGGTCATACGGGATGCTATTTTAGAGGTCCGCAAGCCGACCCTGTTCGGTGAATTGATCATCATTATTGTCTATCTCCCGATTCTGACGCTGGAAGGGGTCGAAGGAAAGTTATTTCGGCCAATGGCGCTGACGGTCGTGTTCGTGTTGACGGGATCGTTGATTCTGTCGTTCACGGTACTTCCGGCCCTGGTCGGGACCCTGCTGAGGCGCGGCGGGCGACATCGTGAGCCGATTTTCGTAAATTGGCTTCGGTCGGCCTATCGGCCGGTTCTGGACGGGGCGCTCCGGCACAGCCGGATGGTCCTGGTAGCCGCGGCGGTGCTCCTTATCGGCGGGGTGGCGTTGTTCAGTCGTCTGGGATCTGAATTCGTGCCACGGTTGAGCGAGGGTACAATTGTAATCAACTTCGTTCGGCTGGCCGGGATTTCGCTGGATGAATCGGTCGAGTACAATACACAGATAGAAAAGAACCTCATGGCAGCGTTTCCGGATGAGATCGATCATATCTGGACGCGGACCGGAACGGCGGAGCTTTCGACTGATCCGATGGGTCTGGAACTTTCAGACATGTTCATCTCACTCAATCCGCGCGATCAGTGGACAAAAGCCAATAGCCAGGCGGAACTGGTGGCGGCCATGGATGTCGAGCTGGCGGATTTGCCGGGGCAGAACCGGATCTTTACGCAGCCGATCGAAATGCGGGTCAACGAGATGATAGCCGGGATCCGGTCCGATATCGGGATTAAGTTGTTTGGCGATGATCTGGCGGCACTGGAGGAAAAAGCCGAGGAGATCGCCGCTTTGACTCAAACGATTCCCGGCGCTGCCGATGTCTCGGTCGAACAGTTAACCGGCCAGCCGCAGCTTCGGCTGGCGGTGGACCGTCAGCGTCTCGCTCGGTTCGGGCTGAGTGCCCGGGAGGTGCTCACTACAATCGAGAGTGTCGGTCGTATCACAGTCGGTGATGTTTTCGAGGGGCAGCGGCGATTTGATCTGGTCATGCGAATAGATACGACCCGGTTCAAGGGTCCCGAGGATGTGGTCGAGATACTGGTGCGCTCGCCGGAGGGAAGCCTGGTAAATCTCGGCCGGGTTACCAGCCCGGTGCTCGAGGAGGGTCCGGGGACAATCACGCGAGAGTGGAGTAAGCGGCGAATTGTGATTCAGTGTAATGTTCGGGATCGCGACTTGGGCTCTTTCGTGGATGAACTTCGGGACCGTCTTGATGAGGAAATCGACCTCGAGACCGGTTACTTCATTCGGCTGGGTGGTCAGTTTGAGCATCTGGAACGGGCTCAAACGAGGCTGGCCATAGTAGTGCCGATTGCCCTGCTGCTCATTTTCGGTTTACTGTACTGGACCTATAAGTCAGCCTGGGATGCGCTGCTGATTTTCTCCGGGGTGCCGTTGGCGGCCCTGGGCGGTGTTGTGACCCTGGCGCTGCGCGGGATGCCGTTTTCGATTTCGGCGGGTGTCGGGTTCATTGCATTGTCCGGTATCGCCGTGCTTAACGGATTGGTACTGGTATCGACAATTAAACGGCATCGATCCGAAGGCATGGAACTCGAAGGCGCCATTCGCGAGAGTGCGATTACGCGGCTGCGGCCGGTATTTATGACGGCGCTGGTGGCGGCGCTGGGATTCGTGCCGATGGCGATTTCGACCGGAGTGGGTGCTGAGGTGCAGCGACCGCTTGCGACAGTGGTAGTCGGGGGGATTTTGACTTCGACTGCTCTCACGCTCATAGTGCTTCCGGCGCTGTATAAGACGTTCGGCAAGCGGTCTCAGGCGGAAGTGTAGGCAGACACACTTACCGAAAATCAGCAGTTAGGATTCCTTCTTATGCACCATGGTCGAGGAGGCCTGATCGGTCGGGAGGATGAGAATCTCACCGATACTGACGTGCTGGGGTCGGTCGGCGGCCCAGATGACGGCCTCGGCGACATCGTCGCCGGAAAGCGGCCGGTACCCCTTGTAGACCTTTTCAGCGCGTTCGGAGTCACCCCGGAAGCGGACCTCGGAGAATTCGGTTTCGACCAGGCCGGGATCAACGGTGGTGATGCGTACGGGAGACTCGAGCAGATCCAGACGAAGTCCCTTGGTGAGAGCGTCGACTGCATGTTTGGTGGCGCAGTAGACGTTGCCGCGCGGGTAGACCTCGCGTCCGGCGATAGAGCCGATGTTGATAATGTGGCCGCGGCCACGCTCGACCATCCCGGGGAGGATGGCCCGCGTGACATACAAAAGGCCCTTGACGTTGGTATCGATCATCTCTTCCCAGTCCTGCAGGCTGCCTTCGTGGACCGGGTTGAGGCCTCTGGAAAGGCCGGCGTTGTTGACCAGAATATCGATAGTTTTCCAGTTGTCGGGAATCGCGGCGATGGTCTCTTTGACGGCGCCGCTGTCGGTGATATCGAGGGCGACCGTCAGGCATTCGGTGCCGATTTCTCGGGCGAGGTTGTCGATTCGGTCTTTTCGCCGGGCGGCCAGGATGAGACGGCATTTGCGGCGGGCAAAGTGACGGGCGACAGCTTCGCCGATACCGGCCGAGGCGCCGGTTATGAATACAATCTTTCCGGTGAGGTCCTGCATGAAAACTGTCCTCTGTCTGTTTGAAGTTTGCGCACAATGTAGTCATAGAGCCGGGACCGGTCAACTTTTGAGGGCTGTCGGATGTAGTCGATTTGCAATCTTGTATGGGGCGAGGGCAATGGTTTGCAGGGGGCAATTTCCGGTCTGCCGGGCCTTTATCCGTTGTCAGTGCCGCACAGGCAGTTAGCGGGCTCGATTGGAGATGGTCCGGGTGGTTATTCGGCAAGGTATGTGCATGGTGTTCGGTGGAGAAAACAGTAAACCGAAATCCGTTTCAGCCCGATACAGATAAGGATAGTCCTAAACCGTCTTCGGGTGAAACGGGTGCAACCGGGAGACGGCACAATGAAGCAACGAGATGAGCGCAAGAAGGCGTTCCCAAACGGACTGCCGAAAAAAACGTACTGGCACCTGTACAGTCTTCAGAATCTGGAGTGCAATAAACTGGCGAAGATTGTGAACAAAATTCTCAAGCAGGAGTATCAGTTGATTAAATAGTCAAGATGACATTAACCTTGACATTAGCGAAACCTTCGGATAGCTTAGAACCTTATTTCAGACTATGGATTGCCCGACAGTCTAAGTTACCCAACAGGAGTTTAACGTAGCGTACGACATGTTCAAAAAGAAACTTACATTCATGCTGGTGCCCCACTCGACGGGGATATCTCACCAGGTTCGGATACCGGTTGCAGCCATCTGGCTTTCGATAGCAGGGGCGGCGATACTTGTGTTTGCCAGCTTTTTCCTGTCGGCGGCGTTCTTCTCTGACAAAGTCAATGAAAGTGAGCTGGAGCAGCTTCGGGCGGAAAACGAGGAGCTTCGGGAGAAGTACCAGGAGATACGCTGGAATCTCAATGAGGTCGAGGAACGCTACCAGGAGCTGGTTGATAAAGAGACGAAGATCCGGATGCTGTTCAATTTGCCGGAGGTCGACGCCGAGGAACGTCAGCTTGGTGTCGGTGGTCCGGCCTCGCCGGAGTTCGCTCAGATGAGTGAGGCGGGTCGTGAAGCGGTCATCACCGAGCAGCAGGTGGATCGGCTGTTGACGCTGTCCAAATACGAGCTTGAGAAGTACGGCGAGGTGGAGTCGCAGCTGGCCAATATAAAACAGCGGCTCGATCATACACCGTCGATATGGCCCGCCAAGGGCTGGCTGTCCCGCGGCTATGGTATGAAGTACGACCCGTTTACGGGCATGAAGCAGATGCATCGCGGGCTTGATCTCGCCAACCGGACCGGTACCCGGATTATCGCCACGGCTGACGGCCGGGTGAAATATGTCGGTCGCAACGGCGGGATGGGTAAGACGATTGTCATCGATCACGGTTACGGATTTGTGACCCGTTATGCCCATCTGTCCGATTACAAGGTCAAGCGGGGGCAGCGAGTCAAACGGGGTGATGTGATTGCGCTTATGGGTTCAACCGGCTATTCGACCGGGCCGCATCTGCACTATGAAATTATCCGCAACGGCAAGAGTCTGGATCCCCGCGATTTTATTCTGAATGAAAAATAGAAATCAGCGTTTTCGCTGAGAAAAAGCCCCGCGTTGCGGGGCTTTTTTTGTGTCGGAAAGTATTGCCGGGCGGGCGCGATTTTTGCCTTGCCTTTATGGCCTAAATGGAGGAACTTACTCCTAAATAGCCTCGTTTAAAAACATAAACCGAGGTAATTCCGGACCGACAAAACTATGGCCAACCGCAAGCAGACAGAGACGAAAAGCAAGGTAGCCCAGGCCGCGGCCGAGCAGGACGAGGCCCGGACCAAGGAACTGATCCGTGAGTACAAGCGCGGAAATCAGCACGCGTTCACGGAACTGGTGCGCCGGTACCGGTCTCAGGTGGCGGCCCTGGCCTACAAGATGGTCAACGACTACGACGAGGCGGCTGATATCACGCAAAATGTCTTTGTGAAGATGTCGAAGAATATCTGGCGATATGACGAGAAGAAGAAATTCTACACGTGGTTGTACCGCATCACGGTGAACGCCTCGATTGACTATATCCGCAAGCACAATCGGCATCGGCATGAGCCGCTGGAGAATTTCCATAACGTGCTGGAAAATCTTGACCGGGGGCCGGAGACGTCGTATCGGCTGCAGCAGGTAAACCAGTATATTCACCAGGCGACGCGTTCGTTAAATGATAAGCAGAGGTCGGCTTTTCTTTTGCGGGATGTGGAGGGGTGCAAAATCGACGATGTGGCCAACATCATGGACATGCCGGAGGCGACTGTCCGCTGGTACCTGCATCGGGCGCGGACCAAAATCCGTCGGGAGCTTAGCCGTAAGTGCCCACACCTCTTGATGTTATTCGGCATCAAATAGGACTTCCCACCCCATAATTTTCCTGAAACAAACAGCCGCAACCGGTGTTATCAGCCTGTGCGTACAATTTGATGCGCAAAACTGAGAATTGAGTATTATTAGCAGATGGCAAGAACAGAAGAACTGCAGTTAAATATAGACGGCATGCACTGCGCCGGCTGTGTTTCCAATATTGAAAAAGGTGTTGGATCGCTTCAGGGTGTGTCCGGTTGCCGGGTGAATCTGGCGACCCGCTCGGCGGTCGTGGAATATGACCGCGGTCGGGCCAGCGAGAAGCAGATCATCAGCAAAATCAAGGAGCTGGGATTCGGTGCCCGGATAGGTACACCGGATATCCTGACGGCTAATCTGAAAGAGGAGCAGCAGGCAGCCCGGCGTTTGTGGCTGGCGGTGCCGTTGACGGTGCCGTTGATGGTGCTCGCGATGTGGCCGATGTGGGTTGGCGGAACGCTTTTCTCTCCCCTGGTCGATGGAGTGCTGCAGGCGGTGTTTGCAGCGGCAATTCTGTTTTTTGCCGGACGCGGAATTTTGGCGGATGCATTTGGGCGCGCGGTGCATTTCTCGGCCAACATGAATACGCTGATCGCTTTAGGTACGCTGACGGCGTATGGTTGGAGCGTGTACGCGCTGATTGCCAACGAGTATTTTGGCGCCAGTGAGCACCTGTATTTTGAATCGGCCGGGATGATCATCACCCTTATTTTGATCGGTCGGTTATTGGAGGCGAAATCCAAAGGTCGCGCCGGCGAAGCAATCCGTGCCCTGGTCAAACTTCAGCCGTCCAAATCGATCGCAATAATCAACGGTGTCGAGGTTGAGATCGATGCAGCCACAGCTCAGCCGGGAATGCAGCTAAAAGTAAAACCGGGTGAGCGAATTCCGGCTGACGGGACGATCATCGAGGGTGATCCGGTGATCGATGAATCGATGCTGACCGGGGAATCCGTGCCGGTAGAGAAGGAAACCGGCGGACGTGTAGTCGGCGGGTCACTTAACGGCAACGTTGCGTTCACCATGGAAGTGACGGCAACCGGACAGGATACGTTCCTGGCCCGTATTATCAACCTGGTCTCCGAGGCCCAGTCGAAGAAAGCCCCCGTGCAGAAGCTGGCGGATCGGGTGGCGGCTGTCTTTGTACCGATAGTGCTGGGCATCGCCTTGGTGACTCTGGCTGTATGGATGCTGACGGCTCCGCACAGTGAGATGATGATGCGCAGTGTGATTTCGGTCCTGATTATTGCGTGTCCCTGCGCGCTTGGTTTGGCAACACCAACAGCTATCATGGCGGGTACCGGCCGGGCAGCCCGTGACGGCGTGATAATACGGGGCGGGGACATTCTTGAGAAAATTACCAATGTCGACACGGTCATATTCGACAAGACCGGCACGCTGACACGAGGTGAGCTGGAAGTTGTAGATGTAATACCGTTCAACGGCTACAAAGAACGGGAGCTGGCCTCGCTGGCAGGCTCGGCTGAGACACTCTCCGAGCACCCGATTGGCCGTGCGCTGGCGCGACATATGAGCAAGAACCAGGTTGACCCGGTGACTGTCTCCAAGGTCGAGGCAAAACCGGGATTCGGTCTTACTGCCGAGTACCAGGGCAAACGGCTGCTGATCGGGAACCGTCGGCTGCTGGACAGCGAGGACGTGGATTTCGATGGTTACCATGAGGCGATCAATGAGGAGATGCTCAAGGGTCGTACGGTGATCCTGGCAGCGCTGGACAAGGAACCGGTCGGGATGTTTGCCGTTGCCGACAAACTCCGCACTGAAACCCGCGATGTGATCTCGGCACTCAAGCAGACATACCAGGTAGCGATGGTCTCCGGTGACAACACCCTTACCGCCAGGGGTATCGCGCAGGTGGTCGGCATCGAGCAGTTCGAGGCGGAGATCAAACCGGACCAAAAACAACTGATAGTCGACTCGTACCGTCGGGCCGGAGCGGCCGTGGCGATGGTCGGTGACGGCATAAACGACGCACCGGCGCTGGCGGCGGCAGATGTCGGCATAGCAATCGGCAGCGGAACCGATGTGGCGATTGAGGCCTCGGATGTCGTATTGGTGCGATCGGATTTGCGGAGTGTGCTCAGTATGTTCTCGGTAGCTGAGAATACCATGCGAGTGATTAAACAGAATCTTTTCTGGGCCTTTGCATACAATATCGTGGCAATCCCAATTGCAGCCGGGGCGCTGTATCCGGCGTTTGGCTGGACGTTGACGCCTATGCTGGCGGCGGCGGCAATGGCGTTTTCATCGGTCTTTGTCGTAACAAACTCGATCCGGTTGAGCCGGATGTAAGTTCATCAGTGACGAGTTCAGTCGGGGAGCAGCGACCTTCTCCCCCGTTTTTTGTCAGCCTCCCAAAAGATTTCTCCGTAATCCGACGATAAGATACACAGGGACATTAGCCCAGGTTGTAAACATGTAATCGGGGGCACTGTATACTGTTATGACTGATACGGTCTCGACGTCGGAACAATCAGCGAACATGAATGAAGAAGCGGTTCGCGATGCCGAGCGCTGGCTGGCCATTTTTTCGCTGTTCATTCACGATCTCGAATCACCTCTGGCCTCGGTCAAATATCTGCTGGGGCTGCTTGATGATGGTCGTTTCGATTCTAACAAAGAGATCCATCGGCGCCTGGTTAATTCATCGCGGGTCGCGGTGGAACGGGCGGAGTCGATTATCTACGACATCCTGGCCGTCACCAAGGCGGGCGCGACCGGACTTCCGGTGAATATGGAGATGGTCCGTCCGGAGCCGGTGATCGAGGATGCGATCACGCTGCTCGAAGGATCGGCGGTCGGCTATGACGTGACGATCAACTATCGTAAGCCGGACGAGACGGTTCCGGTGGAGGCGGATCCGGCGCTGCTTCGGCGGGCGCTGGACAACATGCTGTACAATGCCCTGCGGCATACGCCCTCGGGTTCGACGATCGATGTCTACACCGAACAGGGAGAGTCGTCGTTCTTTATTCATGTCAAAGATTCGGGCGACGGGCTGGGGGATATAGAAGGAAATGAACTATTTGAAAAGTTCGGCCAGGTGCAGCTTCGGCTCGATGGAAAGCACCGCGGGGTTGGTCTGGGGCTGTATTTCTGCCGTTTAGCCGCAGAAGGTATGGGCGGTACGGTAATGGCCGACGATCACCCCGACGGCGGAGCGGTCTTTTCGATCAAACTAAATAAGGCGTGAGGGGCTTTCCAATGAACGGGAAACTTGATGCAGAGTCATATCTCAAATCCGGCTCCAACGAACTGAGGGTGCTGGAATACCAAGCGTGCGGGATGGCCTTCGGAATCAATATCCTGAAGGTGAACAAGATTGTATCCGAGCTGAAAGATTTTACACGCGTGCCGGAGTCGCATCCGGCGGTAAAGGGTGTCTTTAAAGATATGGGACGCCTGGTGCCGGTAGTGGACCTTCCGGCTTTCCTGGGTATCGAGGCGACGCAGGAGGATCTTCGCAAAGTCATCATTACCGAATTCTTTGGTATCCTGACGGGCTTCTGGGCCAGCCGTATCGACTGGATTCACCATTTCAAATGGGCCGACGTTATCGATGCCGAGGAGGTATTTGCCGGAATCGATCACAAGTACACGATCGGGATTGTCAAACCAACCGAGGAGCGGATGGTGCAGCTGCTGGATTATGAGACAATCCTGCTGGATCTCTGCCCTCACCTTGGTGTGCAGGATGTCGCGGAACGGACAACCGAGGTCACACTGACCGGCAAGAAGATCCTTATTGCCGAAGACTCCCCGGCGGTGCGGACGATGCTTGAAAGCGAACTGACTGAAATGGGCTGTGAGGTGGTGTCGGCCGCCGACGGCGCCCGGGCCTGGGAGGAGTTCGCCAGGCAACCGTTTGACCTGGTGATCTGTGATGTCGAGATGCCGCAGATGGACGGATTGGCGGTGACGCTGAAGATCCGTCAATCGGAGCGGGCGGATACCCCGGTGATCGTGTACTCTTCGATTGGCGATGTCGGGATGAAGGCCCGGGCGTCATTTTTGAAGGCAGACGCGCACATCACCAAACTCAATATCGATGAGCTGCTGCAAACGGCGGACAAGCTGATGCGCGGTGAGAAGATCGAACGCGATGCCGAGGTCGAAAGCCAGGTTGCCTCGATTGAAAAGACGGTCGCAGTCGAATAGATTTGTCATACATGACTTGTGTGAAAATGCCGGCATTGCTGCCGGCATTTTTTGTGGTTGGCATGAATGATCCGCGGTGTGTAATTGTGGAAACTGTCATTGCCCTTTTTTCATTATAGGCATAAACTGTGGCAGCAATTCATACAACGTGATAGAGGAACTGTGGCCCGACTGCACCTGACCCCCAGAGGGGCATTCATACTGTTCGTAACGCTGACGGTAATCGCCATCGCCCAGATGACGTGGTGGATTGTCCTGATGGCGCGTTTGGTGGACGAGAAAGTGGATATTGCCCATGATCTCGGCGCTGATCCGGCGTTTTTGCAGATGCTGCACGATCAGGAGATTTCGCGCCAGGTCATGATCGGGCTGGAGGGCATATTCTTTCTGATTCTGTTCTCCGGGGGGGCCTACGTGATATACCGGTCGCTGGCTAAAACGGAGGAGTTGAAGTTCCGTCAGCAAAATTTCCTCATGGCGGTCACGCACGAACTGAAGACGCCGCTGGCCTCGATGAAGTTGTATCTCAACACGCTGAATTCTTCGAAGATACCGGATGAGAAGAAGGCCAGTGTGGTGCCGAGGATGAACGAGGATCTCAGTCGACTCGAGAAGCTGGTAGACAACATTCTCGAGGCGGGGCGGTTCGAGCGGCACGGCTACGAGCTTCACCGGACACCAATGGAGCTTGACCGGCTGGTCAAGCAGCTGCTTGGCAAGTTCCGCGAGATGCCGACCTCGAAGCCGCTGGCAATCGAGGCGGACCTGTCCACCGGCGTGATTGTCAATGCTGACTCCGCTGCCCTTAGCCGGGCTATCGAGGCGGTGCTGGAGAACGGCCTGAAGTACAACGACAAGGAGGATATAAGGCTGTCGGTTGAACTCACCCGGAGTGACTGGACGGCACGGCTGGTTATAGCGGATAACGGTATCGGACTGGAGAAGAGCGATACCCGGGCTATCTTCGAGCGGTTCTATCGGGTCGGGTCGGAGCTGTCGCGGGCGCACCCGGGCAGCGGACTCGGGCTGTACCTGTGTCGGGAGATAGTGCGGGCGCATGGCGGCGACATTATAGCGGAGTCGGACGGGATTGGTCATGGCACTCGCTTTATCATAACGCTGGAAACGGAGCAAATTGATGAAAACAATACTGCTGGTTGAGGACGATCCGAATCTTGCCGACGGACTGGTGATGAATCTTGAGGCGGAGGCGTATCAGGTCGTGCATATCAGTAACGGCAACGCCGCGAAAGACGAGTTTCGGCGCGGCAATTTCGACTTGATCCTGCTGGATATCATGCTGCCGGGCAAGGACGGGCTGACGATCTGCAAGGAGCTTCGGGCGGACGGTGTCAAGCTGCCGATCCTGTTTATCACGGCGCGCGGGCAGACCGATGAGCGGGTCGAGGGGCTGGTTGCGGGCGGGGACGATTACATCACGAAGCCATTTGAGATGTCGGAACTGCTGGCGCGGATCCAGGGGATATTTCGGCGGCAGGCCTGGCTGGCGGCGGGCGATGATGAGCTTGGAGATCGGTACCAGTTTGACGGGCGGGAGATCAACTTCAAGACGTTTGAGGCCTCGGGGCCGGGCGGGACGGTGCCGCTGACGCACAAAGAGTGCATGGTCATGAAGTATCTGATCGAGCGGGCGGGTGAAGTTGTGTCGCGCGATCAGTTGCTGGATGCGGTGTGGGGGTACCATACGTATCCGACGAACCGCACGATTGATAACTTCATTTTGAAGCTTCGGAAGGTGTTTGAGGAGGATCCGAAGAGTCCGCGGTATATCGAGACGATTCGGGGTGTTGGGTATCGGTTTTCGAAGGGCGGGGAGTAGGGTTTTCATTGTAAGTTGTTGTCTGTTTTGGGTTAATATGGGTTTGCTTGGGAGTGGCGCCCCACGCACCGGGGGTGCGTGGGCTACGTAGCACGGAGTTTGGGTTTGTTTGGTACTTTTGGTATCACGCGCATACGTATTCTACGCAATAGGTGAGGGACATGGTCTGGTTCGTTTGTCGGCATCGGGACGCTCCGTGGTTGAGGTTGTGGTTCACCCAAGGGCGCGGGGACGCATTTACCATCGAAGTGCTGTGGAAAGTGCGGGCGGGTGTGTCAAATTTGACACAGTTTTATGGGGGGTTGGGGGCGGAAGTTGGTGGGGTTTGGTTTAGATTTTGTAGGGGCGGACGTGCGGATACACCGGAGACCCACGCACCATGGGTGGATGGACTACGTTAAGGCCGCGGGGGGATTGATCAGCAAGAACTTTGTCATCCGCCCAAGGCGGATGACATGCGGGGGCAAAACCGCAAGGGTTTTGCCCTACTCGAGGATAATGAAGAGAAGACCCACGCACCGTGGGTGCGCGGGCTACTAAACAGATTGAGAAGTGAGTCGTCAGTATAAGGGGAGGCGGGGAGATTTGGGTTGCGAAGATGGGTGGTTGGGGTGATATTGAGGTGTGAAGCGATATAGAGGGAGGCGAGAGATTGAGGACGGCATCACGACGGGGACTGCGGGGTATTTGTGAAGGTTCCCGTTCCAGGTCACGGATTCACGGAAACCCGCGCGAAGGGCGGGGCACCGAGGACGATTGTTCGAACCGATCCCAACGCAAGCGGGGGACCCCCCGGGCTCTTTCCCTCTATCTTCTAAACCAAGTCAAGCTTCCCGTATCGGTCTTGTTGCTGGTCATTATGTTAACAGGCATCGGCCTGGGCAGGATACCACACGACGGCAAAAGCCCGTCCACTCAATCCACAAAAGATCCGATCACGTTTCCGTACAGGCTGGCCGTTCACAAAATCAACAAGTTGAACATTGCAGTATCGAATCGAGGTGTTATTGGTAAGCCTATCGGGCTGTTGGAGTTTGATTATCTGACGGGCACCCCAGTGCATTCGGGAGCCGAGTATCCCAGGGGCAGTGGGCGGGGTTATCTGGCACACATGGACCTCTGGATCGGCGCCCGAACAAGAACCGGTCCGGCGGTATCCACCGGCTCCGAAAGAAACAGTCCCCGCGTCTTCGGGGAAATGCTTTCTCCGACACTTCCCGGCGAGTTCATAAGACGATCGACCGAGGGATTTCTCAATTATGAGAGAGCGGGAGCGGTTTCCGAGGAAGACATCGCGTGTGAGTATACGGATACCCTGGAGGTAGTGCAGTACCACGTGTGGGAGCTAGACTCCAGGGAGCACGATGACCAACTGGGGGTGTCGGTGCGGCAGTCTTCGTTTGCATGGTCGCATCAGTACATTGAGGATTTGATTCTTGTTGAAATGATCATTCACAATATTGGGCAAAGTGTATTGCGGGAGGTCTATATAGGCCTTCATGTTTGGCCTTCCGGCGGTATCAATCCACCGCTTTATGCTTGTGCCGACGAAGAGCGGAGGACAGCCTTCGGACTCCGGACCGGATTCTCGTCGACCTTTGGATGTGACCATGAGGACTCCCTGACCCTTGCGTGGAACGCCAGCCCCTCGGGTCTCCCGTACGAAGGGTCGTGGCTTGACGGACGAGAAGAGTGGATTTATGACCCGATTGAGAGATGTCATTATGGATCCGTACGGGGTGTCTTAGCCGTGATGCCGTTAAGGAGCCCGTCTGGTGATGATCTTGTAGGGTACAATTGGTGGGGCAATGGGGACTTCGCTTTCTCCGATGATTTCTTTATTGAAGCTACTCAATCGGCGGATGGAGTGAGTTATGTACCCCATAACGCCTGGTTGAACAGAGACAGTCATCGCTACCGTCTATTGGGTACAAAAGAGTTTGATTACCCATTGTATCAAGCTGCTATGATAAATTCCAATCCGCTCAGCCCCTGGAAGAAGCTGCCGCAGGACGATGCCGACCGGGCGGCTCGTGGTCTGACCCACCCTGAAATACTGCTTTCATGGGGGCCGATGACGTTGACGCCGGGAGCCGAGGTGCCGCTGACGTT
>CAZTBP010000041.1:0-17789 GCA_964612145.1 uncultured Ignavibacteriales bacterium
TGGCTATTTCCATTCTATTCGGTACCACCTCGATGCTCTCGGTTACCGTGACTTTCGAAAAGAAAAACCGATCCTTCGAGCGCCTCCTCCTGGCCCCGATACCGTTTGAATTGCTCATGCTGGCCAAAACAAGTGGAGCAATCTTGTTTGGCGTAGTCAACGCTTTTGTCCCGGTCATTATGGCTGCATTTCTCATAGACTTGTCTCCTGTCGCATGGACTATTTTTGTACCCGCGGTATTTATGATCGCGGTAGCCTCTACCTTCCTCGGCTTGTTCATAGCCGTCTCGGTCAGCGAAGTGTTCGAGGCTCAAACTTTCTCCAATTTCTTTCGATTCCCCATGATTTTTCTGTGCGGTCTGTTCTTTCCTATTGAGAAACTTCCGGTCTTTCTGAAGCCGATTTCCTATGCCTTGCCGTTGACCTACGGCGCTGATGCGCTGCACGGATCTATATATGGCGCCAATGTGATGCCGATATCATCAGATTTGTTGGCTATGGGGGTGTTTTGCGCAGGACTATTCTTAATAAGCCTTCGGATGATCAGGAGGCGCTGGATTGCCTGATTTTCATGCAAGCGATGAGTCCCTGATGCAGGCTGTATGCGGCGGAGATTTAGATGCATTCGAGCAAATAGTCCGCCGACATCAGGACTGGGTCTGGAAAATTGCATACCGTTTTCTTCATGACAAAGAAGAAGCCAAGGATATTACGCAGGAGACTTTTCTTCGGCTTCTGGGCGCATCGGGCCGCTACAAACCCGCGGCCAAATTCACTACCTACCTCTATCAGATCATCTGCCGCCTTTGCCTGGACCAGGCCAAAAAGAAACGCCCCCTTTACATGGCAGAGATACCTGATTCTCCCGACCCCAATCCAGGCGCTGCGGTACAAATAGAACACCAGGAGGTATCCGACAGGATCAACAAAGCCCTGTGTTCCCTGCCGCCGGATCACCGCATGGTTATAATACTCAAGTATTTCGAGGGCCTGAGCGGCAAGGGAATCGCCGATGCCATGGACAAATCACCCAAAGCCGTTGAGCGGCTTTTGGATCGTGCCCAAAAGCAATTGGAGCCATTGCTGCGGCCATATTTCTGGGAATGATTGGAGTTTTAGAGGGGGATTCTGACAACTTGCCCGTTTAACCCAATAAGGAGAATCAATGAACTGCCAGAATATGCAAAACAGGATTTCAGACTATCTCGACGGCCGTCTGTCGCGTGCGGAACGGGACTTGGTGAAGACACACCTTATGGAATGCCCCTTCTGCATTGTGGCGCTTGCGGAGGTTGACCCGGTCGCAGCCGTTCTCCTGCGGTCTGAAGACCCGGTTGTTCCGCCTGACATGGCAGACATTACCATGGCAGCGGCGCGCCGTCATATGCGTCGAAAACAACGGACGTCTTGGAGCCTCCTGAGTTGGTGGCGGCTGGCTCCTGTTTACATGCAGGCGGCGGCAGTCGGAGTGCTGGTCATCGGTCTGGGACTGGGATTTGTCTTAGGAAAGTCGACGGCAAAATCGACCGAACCCGAAGCTACTATCACTTCACAGGCTAACCCTCTTGAAGTTTACCGGCTCGACTATTTTGGTGACGCGCCGTCAGGGTCCCTGACCGACGCCTACCTGGCCCTGATCATTACGGGAAACCAAGGGGGACAATGACGATGTGGAAGAAATTCTGGCCGCTACTGGTCATCTTATCGGTTTCTCTTAACATCGCTTTCATCAGCGCGTGGGTTGTCGAGGCCGCCAGGGAACACGCGTCCGGCTCCGAGTCATGCACCCAGACCTGCGGTGGAACGTGTCCTCTTCATCAGAGCCTCAATGTCACCGATGAGCAGTGGAGACAACTGGAACCTCGCCTGGAACAATTCCGATCCAAGTCAGAGACTTTGTGCAGAGATATCCAGCGCCTCAGAGGAGAGCTTATCGACCTCATTGCTTTACCCGAGCCCGACAGCGCGGCTATAGCCCTCAAGCAGACTCAGATTCTGGCCGGTCAGCGCAAGATGCAGGAATTCGTAATCAGCCACCTGTTGGCTGAAAAGCAGACGCTGACCAAAGAACAGCAGGTAAGGCTGTTTGACATGATAAGAGAAAAGACGGGATACGCCATCCGGGAATCGGTGGACTGCCCAAGCTCGATGCCTGGAGTTCAATCGCAAACTCAATTTGAAGATAGTACTAAACCGTGAAAATTTAACGGAATTATGCGGAAACGCCTAATCTCGCAACATGAAGGAGGTACAGTTTGAAGAAATTATCGCTCTTGCTACTGGTCGCAGTTGTACTCGCCGGCGGCATCTACGCTGTCCAGGCTTTTGCGGACAAAGGCAGTAACGAAGTCGTAAGCGCGGCAGATCAGGTGACCGTTCAGGAAACAGAACAGGCCGCTGATCAAGCTGTCCAGTGTCCTAAACATCCCGACTGCCCTGCTGATTGCAGCCACGACGGTAAATGCACCAGTGACTGCCCCCGCTTTGTTGACAATGATGGCGACGGACAGTGTGACACACACGCCAAGTGCCATTCCACCAAAACGCATGAAAGTTGTCCGGGGCATGCTACTAACAGCCAGCAAGGTTGCCCCGGACACACCAGTGGAGGATGCGGCAGACACTGAACGGCGTTCTTATCCGGACCCAATCTGGCACGGAGCATTTCAAAAACCGGAGTACACTTTGGCATGCAGTCCAGGGTGTACTCTTTTTTGGATAAGTAGCTCAGTGTACAGACTGTTGTTCATGATACCTGCGCCAAAAAGCATAGGAGTAATTATTGTTCTTTCCGGAAGCCGGTATCGAAGTTGATCTTTGGATTCCTCCGTTGGTCGCCTTCGTCATCTCTTTCTTTACGTCAATGGGCGGCGTCTCTGGTGCGTTTCTGTTGTTGCCATTCCAAATGTCATTCCTTGGCTACACGAGTCCGTCAGTAAGCGCTACGAACCAGCTCTTTAATGTCATAGCCATACCCAGCGGTGTCTATCGCTACTGGCGCGAAGGCCGAATGGTCTGGCCCTTGACCTGGATCGTCATCGCAGGGACATTGCCCGGAGTATTCCTTGGTGCTTTTGTCCGTGTCGCCTATCTACCGGATCCACGGCACTTCAAACTCTTTGCCGCCGCCGTGCTGCTCTATATCGGGATTAAGATTGCGCGAGACCTGCTGACAAAGAACCCCGCCGGAAGCACCAAGACTGATAGCGAGAAGAAGTTCCAGGAGCTAATTCGCCGTAGACGGACTGCAGAAGGAAAAGACAAAAATGCGACTGATAACGCAATATCGCCTGTGCAGGTGACTCGTTTTGACTTGAAGCGCATGGGCTATACTTTCTATGACCAGTCCTTTGAAGTCTCTTTTTGGGGGATTTTCTCCCTAAGTTTTATCGTTGGTATTGTGGGCGGTATCTATGGTATCGGCGGAGGAGCTATCATAGCACCATTTTTGGTCACGTTCTTCGGGCTGCCGGTTTATACCGTTGCTGGCGCTGCCTTGATGGGGACATTCGTTACCTCAATCGCAGGAGTTGTTTTTTATCAGGTCATCGCACCCTTTTTTCCCGGCCAATCGGTTGCCCCTGATTGGGTTCTTGGAACGCTGTTCGGAATCGGCGGAATGGCAGGAATGTATTTCGGAGCTCGCTTTCAGAAATTCGTACCGGCCGGTGCCATCAAGTGGATGCTGGCAGGTATTATCGTGTTTACCGCCCTGAAATACATTACATCGTTTTTCAGCAATTGAGCCCTATTAGTGTCTGGACATGAACGTTGAGAAGAAAGCAGAAAACAGATATCAGATATCAAACCGGGATTAAGCCAATTAGTCCTTTTGATCCCTCCAACTGTCCTATAATAGCGAGCAAAGGATGGAACAAATAAATTGAAGGTAAATCCATTGAACGACAAGGGACAACAGAGTTGAAGAAGAAATGGATAATCATTCTGGCGCTGCTGGCAGTTGGAGTTGTGTCAATCGTGGCAGTAGTGACTTTTCGGAATAATGGTAATAGCACCACAACGAAAGAAACTGCAAAGGTAATCAGGCGAGACATCGGCTCCACGGTCCTGGCCACCGGCATTATTAAGCCGATGGTCGGCGCCGAGGTGAAAGTCGGCTCCCGAGTCTCCGGAGTGGTCAAGCGCTTACATGCCAATATCGGCGATCATGTCTCGGCCGGGGCGGTTATCGCAGAATTGGAAGACTCAGAGCTCAGAACAAGAATTCGCCAGAATCAGGCAGCTCTGGAAAAGGCTGAGGCCGATCTTGAATACGCCCGGAAGCAGTTTGAGCGTCAACAGGCCCTTTTCGAAGAGGAGCTTGTCTCCCAGGATCAAATCGACCAGTCCGGAACGGCGGTAAAAGTCGCGGCGGCTGTGGTTGAACAGGCCCAGGCCAATCTTGAATACTCGCAGGTGCAACTGGGCTATACCACAATCCTTAGCCCGATCGCGGGAGTTGTAGCATCAGTATCGACACAGGAAGGCGAAACCGTTTCTGCAAGCCTGGCCGCTCCGACATTTGTCACCATCATCGACCTTGACCGACTCGAAGTGCAGGTGTTCGTCGATGAAACAGATATAGGTAAAATCCGAATCGGCCAGAATGCCCGGTTCACGGTCGATACCTATAGCGACACCGACTTTTGGGGTACCGTTACAGCTATCTACCCAAAGGCAGTCATTCAGGACAACGTCGTAAACTACATTGTCACCCTCTCGATTGATGATCTCCACGACAAGACGCTTCGGCCGGAAATGACTACCAATGTGACAATACAGCTGGAGACGCGCGAGAATGTTTTGGCAGTAATGACCAGTGCCATATTGCGGGACCGGGGTCAACGTTTCGTGACCGTCGTTAGTGGCGGACAACAAACAAAACGACAGGTGAAAACCGGCTGGCGAGATGACGGCTACACCGAAATTACCGACGGATTGCAGGAGGGAGAAACCGTCCTGGTCACACCAACCATTGAGGAGTACAGATAATATGGATGCAGCTGTTCTCAACGCCAAGCAGTTGGCGAAAATCTACAACAAAGGCGGTCTGGGTGAAGTCTATGCCGTCCGCGATGTTTCATTGGCGATTAACCGCGGGGAGTATGTCGCCATCATGGGGGCGTCCGGTTCAGGTAAGTCCACGCTGATGAATATCCTCGGCTGCCTCGACAGGCCCACCAGCGGAACGTTGCTTCTTGATGGTGTCGAGGTAAGCACGCTCGATGATGAAGCGCTCGCCGGCATAAGAAACAGAAAGATCGGTTTTGTCTTTCAGTCATTTAACCTGCTGCCTCGTACTGATGCGCTTGAAAACGTCGAACTGCCGCTCATATACTCAGATAAATCCGACACACGGCGGTTGGCCCGTGAAGCGCTGGAAGCAGTTGGATTGGCCGAGCGCATTCATCATAACCCGAGCGAGCTTTCCGGTGGTCAGCAGCAGCGTGTCGCCATTGCCCGCGCTCTCGTTACGGACCCTGAGATAATATTCGCCGACGAGCCGACCGGCAATCTCGATAGTGTTTCGAGCCTTGAAGTCATGGCTCTGCTTGAGCAGCTGCATGCCAGAGGAAGAACCATTGTTATCGTCACCCACGAAACCGAAATCGCAGAGCATGCTCACCGCATCATCCGTGTAGCGGACGGTGCTATAGTAAGCGATACGGCCAACGAGCAGCCGAGAAGGATCTCCCGTGAAACCTCGCGGAGTGCGGATGGGGGTGCTACCAGTGAAAATTAGAAGAACTGTAACGCTGGCGTTCAAAAGCCTCGTGAAACACCGTATGAGATCGTTCTTGATGATGATTGGTGTTGTCATCGGTATTGCTGCCCTCACCATGATAGTTTCAGTGGGACTTGGCGCTCAAAAACGGATAACCGAACGTGTTGAGAAGTTCGGCCTGGCGAGTCTGATGGTACGGGCCGGCGGCGGTCGCGAAATGGGTCGATCAGCAGGTTCACAACCGACCACAACCCTCACCTTCGAAGATGCTATGGCTATCAGACAGGAGATCGGAGCAATTGCTGATATCGCTCCATTTGTTGTTAAGGGGCAAACCGAGGTCGTGTATCAGGATAAGTCGACCACAACCGGCATCTTCGGCGTTACCCCGTCATGGGCCTGGGTGTGGAATTGGGATGCTGCCCTGGGTGATTTCATCTCCGATGAAGATATGGACGGACTGTCACGAGTGTGTGTACTGGGTCCAACCGTACGGACTGACTTGTTCGGCTCGCTAAACCCCATTGGCGAGCAGATCCGTATCGGCACTGTTCCGTTCGAAGTTATCGGCATCTCCCAAGTGAAAGGCACGAGTCCGGCTGGCGGCGACATGGATAACCGGATTTTCATCCCGTTGACCACGATGATGCGTCGGGTGGCCAACGTCAACCATATCTCGGCGGTCAAAATAAGCCTGAGGTCGGCAGAAGGGATGGATAAGGCTATCGCTGAAATTCGATCGCTTATGCGCGAACGGCACAAGATTACCGCGGGTACACCTGATGACTTCACTATCACCAGCCCCACCGAAGTTACAGAGATGGCAGAGAAGGTCTCTGGCACTTTCAGTATTTTCCTGGTTCTGGTGGCCGGGATTTCTCTGATTGCCGGGGGTGTGGTTGTCGCCAACGTCATGCTTATTTCGGTCAACGAACGCCGTAAGGAAATCGGTCTACGTAAGGCGCTCGGCGCCAGATATCGCGATATTAGTCGGCAGTTTCTGTACGAGGCCACAGCCGTGACACTTACCGGCGGCGTGATTGGTGTTGTGCTGGGTACGATCGGCGCCAAAGTCCTGGAATTAGTCACTCAAATTCCCGCCGCCATTTCCTGGGAGAGCGTGGCCATCGGTGTCGTACTCTCCAGCATCGTTGGAATTGTAGCCGGGTTGCAGCCGGCCAGAAAAGCCGCTGCCCTTCAACCTATAGAGGCAATGCGGGGCTGACCAAACCGTGAAGATTGCCCGCAGCGTTAGAATTTCGCGCAAGCAACTGATGGCGCACCCGTTAAGAACGGGTCTGGCGCTGACCGGGATCATCATCGGGGTATCGGCTGTCATCATCATTGTGGCTATTGGCAACGGCGCTCAGCAGGAAGTGCTCTCTAAGATCGAGGCAATGGGAACCAACTTGCTAATCGTGACGCCCGAGCAGGTACAGAAAACAGCCGGTCGTCAACAGATCCGTGGAACAGTAACAACCCTTACGGTTGAGGATGCTGAAGCGATAGGCCGTGAATGTCCAACCGTGAGAGCGGTTGCCCCCGCGCAAAGCAAGAAACTTCTGGTAAAGTATGATAATCTCAGCTCGAATACTACTGTCATAGGAACCACGCCGGCGTTTCAAAGAGTTCGCAATATGCGAGTCGCCATAGGGAGCTTTTTTACTGAAGAGGAAAACACGGCTTCTCGCCGTGTGGCAGTTCTGGGACAATCGGTGGTGGACAATCTATTTGAAGGGCGTAATCCAATTGGAGAAGTCATTCGAATCGGTCGAGTCCCTTTCGAGGTGATTGGTGTCATGGAGTCAAAGGGGGTTGACCTGAGCGGTACCGATCAGGATGATCAAATATTGATCCCGATTCGAACCGCGTTGCGACGGGTATTCAATCTCACGTACATCAGCACTATCAATATTGAGGCGGTGACTTTAGAAGCCATGGATCCGGCAATAAGTCAGGTCACTGAACTCCTGCGCGAGCGGCATCGTTTGAACAAACGGAACGCGCCGGACGACTTCACGATCCTGAGCCAAACCGATGTCCTTGAAGCTCAGCGAGAGACCACCGACACCTTTACGCTACTGATCGGGAGTATCGCCGGGATCTCGTTGTTGGTGGGCGGGATTGGCATACTTGCTATTATGCTTATCGCCATCAGAGAACGAACCAATGAGATTGGTTTGCGTATGGCTGTCGGCGCCAGCCGCAAAGACATCATGACACAGTTTGTCCTGGAGTCATCTATTCTCGGTACTGCTGGTGGCATTGCGGGGATTATCCTGGGCTTGATGGGAGCCGTAGTCGTTCAGATGGGAACGGCGTGGCCCATCGGCATCTCACCAACTGCGGTTATGCTCTCATTCAGTTTCTCACTTATAGTCGGGCTGATTTTCGGTGTCTATCCGGCCCGCAGGGCCTCCCGGCTTGATCCTATCGATGCGCTACGCAGCGAGTAGTGCATATGGTCGCAGTGAAGATGTTGGGCACACTCATCGAATCGTCAGCTCTTTATCACGGGACCTAATAGCGAAAAGTACCGAGAGAGTGCAGTTTGCAGGGATTTGCAGGCCGCAATCTATTGATCCACAACAGGTTCAGATGAGCAGCCCCTATTTCACTCTCCCCAAACTTTTGTGGAATTCATATTCCGAGTGCGATCCTGCTACTCCAATATGAGCGGAACGCGTTGGAAAACAATACGATAGACTGAAACGCCTTACACTTCTCGAATCTATTACTGACGGACCACTGCAGACGGTAGGGACGAGGATGAAAACCGACGCCAATCTGAGAGAGCGACGTAATCACATGTTCAACATAGATTTAGCTGAGGTTTCGGCACGGCCATATTTTCTCGAATCTGGGCGCTAGTTGTTTCCACCTTTCAGCTTATCGTCAAGATACCCAAGGCTGGCGGTTATGATGTTCCCTGTATCCTCAATACGCTTGCCCAGCGACTGCTCCGCAGCTTCGATACGTGCAATGTTTGTCTCTCCTACTTTGTTGAGAGAAATTGTCAGGGTCTCAAACTCCTGCCTAAGCATCTCTTGAAGGGCGGTGATCCGTGAGGACTCTGCTTTTTCAGCTAGTTCACGTTGTTCTTCCAGTTGTCGACTAAGACGGTGAGACTCCATCAGCCAGTTTGTGCGGAGAAGCAGTGCATACGCCACAACCAGTAACGTGAGCACAAGTGACACTCCCAGCAGGATAATCCCTAGCGGACCCTCAACTGAGAAGACCACGAATGACAGCGGCGTTACAGTCGTGAGCACTTGCCAGTTTGCTGCCGTAAATACGAGCAGTATAACGAAAACAAGTGCTATTATAACCAGTACAATTCTCACGATATACTCCCTTTCAACGGTAAAGCATGTGGAATTACAACGACGGGCAGATCAGCCGAATGCAACACTTTCGAACTAATCCACTCTCCAAGCGGGACGCCCACACTCGCACCCATTATAATAAGAGCAAACTCACCGTTCTGCGCAACAGAAACAATGGTGTCTACGATTGAGCCGCGCTGGATTCGTGACTGAACACCGAGACCGCTGTCCGCGGCAGCTTCAGAAAATATGTCAAATGCCTCCCGTGCATCCGATTCGGGATGCGCATTTGAATACACGTGAAGTACGACAATATCGGCTTGCAGATTGCGTGCAATCCGCACCACATACTCAACCGTTTGCCGAGCGGGCGGCGATCCTGCTGTTGGTACCAGTAGTTTCATTCTATATTCACGGCTCCTTGATCAAACCATTCACAGACTCAGCGCGACCACTGGAAGCCCAATACTACCCTGTTTAGGTCGAACAGATCAATGATCTGGTGTTCGACGAAAATGGCCGGATATCCAATACCACGAAAGAGACCTGTTTTTCTCGGGTCGATGCTTAAACCATACGTAATGTTGAGCACTCCCTCAGTATCACGCTCTTCGATATCTCCGCCAAAACCCAAGACACCGAAACCCATACGAGCGTATGGGACGAGTCGATAGTCTCCAGTCTGGATATCTGCAATGAGATACTCCGCATTCATCACGGCCATAATGGATACCCCACCGCCCCCGAGTCCCAGAGCAAACTCCGGAACTAACCGCAGTTTCTCCTCTTTGGCTGTAATGGGACCAATATCCAATCTGCCACCGACAATAAACTGTTTCGGCCTTTCCAGTCCAAAACCGGTATACCCGGTTGGCCTCAGGTCGATGAAGTCCTTCTCCTGGGCAGGACCACTCACATCTAGCCCCGTAATCGGCAGTGAAGCTTTTTCTTGACCAGTGGAATCCCGAATAACAACATATTGCGTGTCAGGTTGAATTAGGACCGTGGAAGGCCTGTCGCTTTCAATAACCTGCGGCGTTGGCGCCGGCTGGGTTACTATAATTGCGGGCGGAACGGATTTGCTTTGCTGCTGTTCGCCGTAGCGCCGTACAAAGTCCTCCATGGCTCGCTGAAACTCTTCCTGACTCTTAGTCTGTCTCACAATTTCAAGCTGGAGTTGATCGCGCAGTCTAGCTGAGTCTACTGCGGCGCGTTGAGAAGTAACGGAGTCCATGCGAGCCGTCAAGGCAGCCATCATGCTCTGAAGGTCAGCTTGCGTGATCTCATTTTCGGATTCGTCTGACCTGGTGGCCAAAGCAGCTGCAACTTGGTCAGCAATCTGCTGCTGTATCCTTTTTTCAGCCAGGCTATCTGGTTCAATCTGGGTAGTCGGCGAAGGTACTTGCAATAGGGAGTCGAGCCGCTTCCGTTCCTGTTCCGAGGCGGCAAGCTGCTTCTGGAGAGCCGTAACTAGTGAATCAGTCTGTGCTGCTACAGTCGCAGTGTCAGGCGTGGCAACGCCTGTGGTGGTTCGCTCCTCGCTTTTCTGTGCCGCTAACATCGACGCTATGTCAGTCTTCAAGGCGGTTATCAATGAATCGAGTTCAGTCCGGGTGACCGAAATACCACTTTCAGTATTAGGAGCAAGAGGAGACGATATCGAAGTGTCAGGACGAACCGGAGGTATATCAGAGGTTTCCGCACCCCCGGAATCGACCTCGGCTGGTTCCGTCTTGATACCTGCAGTCTCGCTGGTTGTATCTACAGGCCGTGTTATTCCACGCAAGGCAGTTTCCCCCAAATCGCGAGACGTCTTGCCGTAGCGGATATATATTTCACCTTCAAGAGGTACCGGAATAACAACGTTCTTATCTGACACGTAGCCCGACTGTTGCTCTGTCGGCACTACGTTGGCAGTTGTCTTTGAGCTATCCTGAGGCATTGCTTCCTTGACCGTAACGGTCGAAGAATCCTGCTTGGACTCGGTTAAAGAAGTAGTGTGGTAGACAGGCGTCGGGCTTACCGGGGGTCTCTTTTCACTACCACCACGACCACCGATACCGAACACCATGGCACCAGACAAAAGCCAGTTGTGGCTTATGTCATCTGTACCAGAGACGCGATCAAGGGGTTCCTCTCCATACATAAGATCGCGAACACCCACATTTAGTTCAAGACCCCTGAATACCTCAGCGCGGATACCTGCTCCCAGAATCAGCGCCGTCTTATCATCGCGACCGGTACCCTCCGAATCGGCATAGGCAGAACGAAAGTCGAGTTGCCCTACACCAACGGTCACATACGGTTGGGGACCGATTTTTGAAGCCAGTCTGAATCGAGCCTCGCCACCATAGCTTTGAAGCGGTCGAGTGTCGGATAAATCCGATTCCATCGCATGCCAGTAGTAAAGGCCCCAACCAACCCATGGATTGAGTTCACCGCCGATTCGCGCTCCCGCTAAAGTCGTGGTTCCCATACGAGCGTCATCAAAGTCCAGTCTGCCCAACATAGGTTCCACTTCCAGTGCTGAAAATGGATGCAGACGCCGTTCACCAGTCGCCGATCCGAATCGGCCTTGGCCGATGGCATAGTCGAGGCTCAATCCTATGGAGAGGTTATCACGGATTTTCTCTGCGTCGGGGTCAATGGGGTACGCGCCGTTTTCTACACCCCCTGGTGCGAGTGTGTAACGGTCCAGACGGAAACTATTCATCTCAATCCAGGCTCTAGTCCTCAAGCGGCTGTTTACGATGTAATCAAGACCGCCGCCGATCCTGACATCTATCTTCTCCACATTCGGACCGGATTCCGGCTCGAACCTGATCACGCCCCCACCGGCCTTCACGAATGGTGCAAGTCGACCCGAGGGCCACGTGACAATCAGGTCGCCGCCAATGCGTCGAATCCTCACTCGCTGATCCCCAATAAGAACTCCAGCTGAATCGCGAAGATCTATACTTGAGAAGTCAGTCCAGATGTCCCCGGATGTAAGATAAGATGCCTCCAATCCTATCATGGGGCCAAAGTCAATACCCAGCTTGCCACCATAAAGAACAGCATTCTTCAATCCCAATTTGCTATTCCAGGCCGTCCCGTTCACAATCGGGGACAGCGTGTATCTTACGTCATTATTGCCTGCTTCTTGGCTGTGCGCAGAAGCAAAAGGACAAAATATGGCAAGCGACAGAAGCACTGCGGTTACGACGACCTGCTTCAATCTGCTCTCTAACAATGAAGAACTACCAACGGTCGAATCTTCATCATATCTTCTAAGTCTGGTAAAGGCTATCATATGGCAAAACATCATCCTTTCTTGCATCTCGATTTCTTCATTAAATCTCATTGCCGTCCGTGGTAAGGGCGACTGCTATCTTCGTATCTCAATTGTTTGGGTGCTTGGTTTGGATCTGGCACCAAGCATGATTCCAAATAGAACCCTTAATTCCGGCATGTCTCCGAAACCAAACCTGACCTCAAGATTGTATTCGTTCTTCTGTCCCATCGGGAGTGTCAGACCGCCGATCACATTCAAGCCCACTTCCGTGTCACTGCCATCATTACTGAAGTCGTAAACTGCGATTGACGCACCTGTCCCGGCATACAATCCAGCCGGACTGCCGGGGGGGGAAAACGAAAGCAGACGGAAATCAGCATTTAAGAGGTACGATGACAGGTCATCACCAAAACCAGCGTCGATGCTCGGGGCAAATCTCATGAAGCCCAGAGTTTTCCCCAATACTGCCTGTGCGCCAATAACAAACTGGTCGGGGTTAGTACCATATCCAGTACGCAACCCAAACCCTTTGGCAGCATCGCTATCAGTTGATTGCGAGTGCGCGGCACCAGCAATGATGCAAATACCGGCAGCTACGAATAATAGGATTATAGCAAATTTCATATTCTCATCCTTCTTGTCCACTTGAACCTGTTTCCTTGTCTTATATCGAGAGGCTCATACCTGGCTCATTTGTCATGCTTGATGATTGACGCAAGCTCAGCGACTGATACTTCACCAAAGCGCCGAGTGATCAATAGGCCATCTTTGTAGATCAAAGTTACCGGCGTCCCAAACACACCGAAGCTTCGTGCTTTTTCTTTGTCCTCCTCAAAATCCACTTCCTTTATATTCACATCAACCCAGTCAAAGTTGTCGCTCACGAATTGATTTAATGAGACGCGAACTTTTATACTTTGTGCATTCGCGTGGCTATAGAAGAGGATCAGTGTATATTTTGATCTTTTGGTCAACCTCTATTCCTGTTGGCAAAATGTGGCAGCAAGGTCGAAACCTCGGCCCGAGCCATCCGAAGTCCGCGCTCACTAAAGTGCGACTTCCACAAGAACCGGAGTTTCATTAAGCCTCGTCGATTTCAGGTCAGGTCATTCCTTGGTTTGGTCCGTCGAACTTCCAAAGGCGGACTTTATGGCCTCCCATGTGGATTCAATGCCATCCTTAATCGATTCCCAGGTATCCTCGCCCGCGTCAGAGAGTTCGGCCAACTTTGCTTTGCCCTCTTCGATTTTGCCTTCCAGATCTTTGATTTGATCATTTAGCTTCAGTTGAGCATCAGCACTTGCCCCAGATGCCTGAGCCTTTAGTTCATCAAGCTTGGCCTGCCACTCATCCAGTTGAGCCTGCTTCTTCTGCTGGTAAAGTTCTTTTTCACTCATGACGATCTCCTTGTTTCTGTTTATCTTCTAAGCGTTAACAGTTACTTTAGTCGCTCCCCCGGCACATCGCATTCAATAGCGAACGCTCCGACAATCTTAGGGGCTCCGGGCGGGGGGAACCCGAACCCCACATTGAGAAATAAAGGGCGCCGTCAGGCTACCCCCGTTAGTCATCGGGGACACTCATGTGGAGTTGCTACTTACATATCAAAGCGTGTGCCAACTGTCAGACTGGTAGGGTGGATACATTTTGCAGGGTGTCAGATAAACAGAGAACGCCACGGAACCAACAATGCGATAATGACTTATGAAAGTCAGAGGAGACAACAAATCGGGTATGGAGAAACAACGTGTGCGATTGGAGTCACACACAAAATGATGCAACAGACCTCGATTTGATGCATCATTCACTGGATGATGCATCAAATCATGCGTTGTAGAGCAGGATCAGGACAAATCCCACACAAATTCACGACTTATTTTCCTTGCCGAAGTTCTTGCTAATGCGAAACTCTTTCATCTTCCGCCAGAGAGTGGTGCGGTGCATGCTCAAGTCCTCTGCAGCTTCATGCTTATTGCCCCTAGCGGCAAGCAATGCCCGCCTGATGTCCTCTTCCTCTTCGTTGAGATCGGCAGCAGATGAGGGAGGGGGAGGCGCTCCGTTGTCTTCAGTGTGTCGAAGCTCGGGGGGCAGGTGATCTATTTCAATCATTGCTCCACGTGCGAGCACATGCGCATGCTCGATAGCGTTTTCGAGTTCCCGGACATTTCCGGGCCATGGATATCGGAGAATCATTTCTTTGGCGCTGTGAGAGATGCCGATGATGTTCTTGTTGTAGTAGCGGTTGAGACGAGCTACGAAATGATCGACTAGCAGCAAAACATCTTCATCTCTATCCCGTAGTGGGGGAAGATTAATCTGCATCACCTTTAAACGGTAGAATAAGTCCTTTCGGAATTCCTCTCTACTTACAAGCTCCGATAGATCTCTATTGCTCGCAGAGATGATCCTGATATTGACCGGGATACTTTCGGATGATCCCAACGGCTCGATCACCCTTTCTTGAAGAGCCCGCAACAGCTTCACCTGTGTTCCGACCGGAAGAGTTCCGACTTCATCTAAGAATAACGTCCCACCATCGGCTGCTCGAAAACGGCCAACATGACCTGATGTGGCCCCGGTAAACGCCCCCTTAACATGCCCAAATAACTCGCTCTCAATGAGGTTTTCGGGCAGTGCTGAGCAGTTCACAGGAACAAAAGGTTCTCGTCTACGATCGCTAGTATTGTGAATTGCACGCGCGATCAGTTCCTTACCCGTCCCGGTTTCTCCTATGATAAGCACAGATGAGTTATAGTGCTTGATTGATTCAATAAGGGCATAGATATTCTGCATCGATTTTGACTTGCCAATGACTTCACCGTAGCGATTGGCCTGCAAAGCAATTTTACGTAGCCTTGTGAGCTCAGAAATGTCATGGAGAATTACAACAACACCGAAGTCGGAAGTATCAATCTCCTCAATAATAGCCGTACTCATCATGTATGAGCAAAACTCTCCATTTGGGGTCACGACTTCAATAGTGTAGTTACGAACTTCTTGGCGAGAGTCAAATGCGTTCGTTATGATCTCTTCTAAGTCAGGTATCTTGTCTTTGAAAAGCTCGCTCATTCGCTTCCCAATTATACCCTTAAGGGGCTCGCGTAGCATCTCGCTGATCGCTTTGTTTGCGGATGCGATATTCATATCTTTGTTAAGGATGGCGACAATCCCGTCAGGTATGCTGTCAAATACAGTTCGTAAGTAATCAAACTGCTCCACGTAGTCATTAAATGACATCGGCCTACGTGTTTTGGATTGATCTTCTTCAGAACGCATTCTGGTCTCCTGAAAGCGTCAGTGAAAAGAAATGCCATTGATATAGTTTCTGCTCAAACGCAAGTGACTGCAAAACCTCTTTCCACGGGTTAAGATTTTCGGTTTCTTTCATCGGCAATTTCTTTCTCAATGAGCTCACTTACAAGCTGCTGAATGGTCGTTCCAGTCTTGGCCACGATCACTTTGAGTCTTCGGTGTGTGTCTTCATTCAGTCGAACATGTATCATCGGACCTCTACCCGGACCTGGCGTTGATCGTGGCATCGCAGGACTCCTTCTTACAAGCTGGCTACAAATATAGCCAATTGGCAGCAATCGCGTCAAGAACAATCGTTCGCGGCGACCACTAACCAGCAGAGAGAAAATGCTGGCAGTACTCTAATTAGGTATACAGCTCGCTCGTGCTGATATCATACACTGCCTTGTCGGCTAAAGCAAGACCCGGATTGGTATGGGGAAAGTGACTCCTACCACCAGAATTAATTGTTGGCCTTCAGCCCGTACTCGGCTACTATTCTAACAGACCAGTACAACGTTGCAGATCGGCATACCATCAGCCGTTTTCGGCGGGATACGAGCCATTTGAGCGGCCAGCTGAAGAAGGAGCGAAGTGAATTTTAGATCAACGAACAAACCTGACGGTTCCCCATCGTGGTTTAACCTCGCCGAAGAACAGATCATCCAGAGATTACGCACATCCCGAGAGGGCCTCACTTCTCAGGATGCGAACGAGCGGCTCTCCGAATTTGGTCGAAATGAGCTGATTGAAAAGTCCAAACGGACACGTCTGGCAATGTTTTTCGATCAGTTCAAGGATTTCATGATTATCGTGCTCATCGGCGCGGCGATAGTCGCCGGCTTGACGGGAGATGTCGGCGACACCATTGCGATCATCGTAATAGTAGTTTTGAATGCGGTGATAGGTTTTGTGCAGGAGGTCCGAGCCGAGAAGGCCATGGCCGCACTCAAGAAGATGGCGGCCCCCGAGGCGATCGTCCTGCGCGACGGCGCCACGGCCAGCGTTCCGGCTTCATCACTTGTCCCGGGAGACATTGTAATCCTGGAAACCGGCAGAATTGTGCCCGCTGACTTACGGCTGATTGAGGCCGTCAATCTAAAAGTCGACGAATCAGCTTTGACCGGGGAATCGACGCCGGTTTCAAAGACCTCTGATGCACTGGTCGACGATTCGTTGCCTGTTGCTGACCGTACCAACATGGCGTTCAAAAGTACTCCCGTTCTATTTGGTCGTGGGGTTGGTGTTGTTGTAGCGACCGGCATGGCGACGGAGATTGGTAAGATTGCCCAAATGCTTCAAAGCGAAGAGGAGGTCAAAACGCCGCTCCAGCAGCGCCTGGCACGGTTTGGCCGAAACCTCGCTATCGTCGTCCTGCTTCTGTGCGCAGTGTTCTTCTTTGCCGGGCTTCTTCGAGGCGAAGAACCACTGCTGATTCTCCTGACTGCGATTTCACTTGCGGTTGCGGCGATCCCGGAGGCCCTGCCCGCTGTTGTGACCATATCGCTCGCTCTCGGAGCTCGCAAACTGGTCAGACAGAATGCACTGATCAGACGACTGCCGGCGGTCGAAACACTTGGATCGGTCACGTACATCTGTTCGGACAAGACCGGCACCTTGACCATGAACGAAATGCATGTCGAGGCTCTTTTCGTTGACGACAGAGTCTTCCCGGCGGAGGATCTCGATCAACCAGAGCTGAACCCCGAAGAACATCGCCTTCTGATGACTGCCATGGCGCTGAGCAATGACGCTTCGGTTGACAAAGATGGCGGTCTTATTGGGGACCCAACTGAGACGGCGCTTTACATGATGGCTCGAGAAGTCGGTTTCGACAAAAACGAACTGGTCACACGTTATCCGCGAGTGGCCGAAGTAGCCTTCGACTCCGAACGCAAGCGAATGACAACATTCCATCGCTGGGAGAACGGCGGTTTTGTTTCGTTAACGAAAGGCGCCGTGGAGCCGATGATCGATCTTTGCGTCGACCGCCAGTCATCGTCCGAGACGAAGCCACTGGACAGTGATCAAGTACTGGCAACCGCCGAGCGCATGGCGAATGAAGGGTTAAGAACACTTGGATTCTGCCTTCGGTTGTGGGACCAGCTTCCGGAAGAAATGACCGCTGAGAATGTAGAATCCGAGATGACTTTTTTGGGTCTGGCGGGCTTGA
>CAZTBP010000042.1:0-11479 GCA_964612145.1 uncultured Ignavibacteriales bacterium
ATATCACCGTGCTGCCGTTGTCGCTACAGGCTCCCCGATATTCCCGGATGAACCCAAAAGGGGGTCCGAACAGGGGTAGAAATCCGTGAACATTATGTGAGCGTAGCAATTAGGAAACTGATTTGATGGTTGCGAAGATGGGCTGAGGGGCGTTAATTTCGGTTATCTGAATGCCGCGACTGGCTTCCGGAGGCTGCGATCATGAACGTCTTGGTTTACTTCTTAACGGCGCTTATCTGCTATATTCTCGCTTATCGATTCTACGGCGGTTACGTGTCCCGTCATATCGGCCTGAAACAAGACCGCACGACCCCGGCAGTGGAGATCAACGACGGTGTTGATTATGTCCCGACCCGGCCGTCGGTACTGTTCGCGCACCATTATTCGACGATCGCCGGCGCGGGCCCGATAGTGGGGCCGGCATTGGGGATCTTGTATGGGATCGGTCCAGCCTGGTTGTGGGTTGTGCTGGGAGCCATATTTTTCGGTGCGGTACATGATTTTGTGGCACTTTTCGCATCGATTCGGGAAAAGGGGTCCTCGATGGCCGAGATCGCCCGGAAGGCGCTCGGGCCGACCGGTTTCCTGTTGTTTATTGTCTTTACGATCATATTGATTGTGCTGGTCACATCGGCGTTCCTGTCGCTTACGGCAATATCATTGACATCACTCTGGCCACTGGAGAGCCTGGGGCTGGATGAGAGTCAGACGTTGCTTCGGACCGAGCAGCAGAACGGCCAAACGGTCGGGGTGATCGGCGGGATAGCGTCGACTTCGGTCATCGTGATCACGCTGTGCGCGCCACTGCTGGGTTTCCTGATACAGCGAAAACAGATCAAGACCTGGCTGGCGTACCTACTGGCGTTTATGGTGGGGGCGTTTTCGATCTATATCGGGTTCCACTATCCGCTGGGGTTGCCACCAACGCTGTGGATGTGGCTGATTGCCGTCTATACGTTGTTTGCCTGCGGATTGCCGGTGTGGATTATTTTACAGCCGAGGGATTTTGTGAATGTCCAGATATTGTATTTCGGTATGGCCGCGATGATTGCCGCCGTGCTGGTAGCAGGATTACAGGGACTGACGGTAAACGCCCCGGTAACGAATTTCGCGCAGGGTGCGGTAAAAATGGGCCCGGTCTGGCCGTTTCTGTTTATCACGATAGCCTGTGGTGCGATTTCCGGGTTTCACGCGCTGGTATCGGGGGGGACTTCATCAAAACAGCTGGCACGCGAGGGACAGGCCAAACCGATTGGCTACGGGGGTATGTTGCTGGAGGGGCTGCTGGCAGTGCTGGTACTCGTTGCTATCGGGTCGAGTCTGAGCTTTGGCGAGTACATTACGATCACCTGGCCGGATGTTGGCGGCGGCAATCCCATTCTGGCGTTTGCGCTATCTATGGGGCATTTGCTGAATTCGGCGATGGGTATTCCAATTGCACTGGGGACTGTATTTGGCATACTCACGGTCGAGGGATTCTTGATTACGACGCTGGATTCGGCGGTCCGGTTGAACCGATACCTGTTCGAAGAGTTCTGGAAAGCGGTGATTCCAAATCCACCGGCGTATATGAAGAAGTTCTGGTTCAATTCCGGGTTGTCTGTCGCGTTGATGTTAATTCTTTCTATGACAAACGGTTACAAGCTCATTTGGCCGCTGTTTGGCTCCACTAATCAGCTTCTGGCGGCGCTGACATTGATTGCCGTGACAGTCTGGCTGCACCGGGCGGGCAAGTCAAGCTGGTTTACGCTGGCGCCCGCGGCAGTGATGATCTGTACCACAATCGCCTCGTTAAGCTACTATCTTGTCGTCAAATACCTACCCACGGGCAATGTGCTGCTGGCGGCAACCGATATTGTCCTGTTGTTGCTGGCGCTGGGCGTCCTGATTCTTTCTATACGGGAATTCACGCGCGGTCGTGTTTCAGCCCGCTCTATCGCATCATAACTCCAATAGTAGCTTTACCATTCCTCTGTTTCAGCCGATAAATCAGTCAACAGCGGAATACGATTGATGAACCTATTTTTGGACCGAAATAAGACCCTTCTGCCGCGTCTGGACATGATCTATTTCCTGGCGCGGCTGGGTGTGATGCTCGTTATTGCCTGGTATATCCTGGCCAACGGGTACCTGGGCACCGATCTGTATTTCAGCATCGGGCTGATCGGCACGCTGATGCTGCATCTGGGCTTCTTCTACGGGGCAATCCAGAATCGCTTTGATATCAAGTTAGGTTACCTGTCATCAATTATCTATGACTTGTTGATGATTCCGATGTTGATCACGTTTGCGGGCGGCCTCGGGTCAAGCTTCTTTCTGCTGTTCTTTCTGACCATATCGGTGGCGGCTTACGTCCTGACGTTCTGGTATGCGACCGGCATTGTGTTGGTCATTTGCGGTCTCTACCTGTACACGATTCAAGCTGACCTGTCATTACAAACGATGTATGATATTTCGATCAGGATCGGTTTTTTTATCGTTTACTACCTCGCGATTTCGTACGTTTCCGAATACATGCGGCGTTCCGAGCGGCGGCTCCTCAAACTGTTTGATACGCTCAACAAGCGGACCTCGGAACTCGAAAAGTCGCAGGCGCAGGTCGAAATGATCTACGAGAACTCCCGGAACCTTGCCTCGATCCTCGATCGCGACGGGGTGGTGAAGGAAGTTGTTAGAATTCTGGGGAATGTAATGGGCTATTCCAGTTTCGGCATAGTTTTCCGCGACAAGAAGGACACGTACGTATACCGCGCCCGCTCGATCGAGGGGAAGGTGCTGTACCAACTGAAGGCTATTGATCCGGATCGGATGCCGTTGGTGAAAAAGGTCTGTGACCAGGATGAGCCGGTTCGGGTTAAAGACATCCGCGGCCGAAACACCTTTGATCCCCTGAGCGTAAATACAACATCGGTGATGGTGGTCACGATGAACTCGCACGGTCGCGTCAATGGGGTGCTTACAGTAGAGTCTGATGAGCCCGAGCATTTCGGTGAGCGCGATTTACAGATGGTGTCGATTGTCGCCCGGTCGGCTGCTCTGGCACTGGAGAATGCGGAGCTGCACAAGCGAACCGAAGAACTGACTATTATCGACGGCCTGACGGAAACGTATAACTATCGGTATTTTATCCGCAAGTTGGCCGAAGAAAAGCGGCGTGCGGCACGGTACGATTTGCCGCTCTCGCTGATAATGGTCGATATTGACTGGTTCAAGAAGCTCAACGACACCTACGGTCACGAGGCCGGGAATGTCGTGCTGCGGTCACTTGCGCGAACCATCGCCAAGTGCATCCGCGATGTTGATGTCTTCGCCCGCTATGGCGGCGAAGAATTCGCGATTATCCTGCCGCAGACGGCATTAGTCGAGGCCCGGGTGATTGCCGAACGGATTCGACAGCAGGTGGAGGCGATGACTATCGATACCGGCAAGACCGGCAAGCTGCGCATCACGGTTTCAGTCGGTGTCAGTTCGTATCCGGAAAACGGCAAGCCCCAGGAGGAACTGGTTTCAATTGCGGACCAGGCGCTGTATCGGGCGAAAGGTGAGGGAAGGAACCATGTGTGTGTTATCTAGCGACTATAAAGATGTCTCCATAACGCAGGGAGAGATGGAACTCAAATTTTCGAGGGGATCATGGCTGACGTAACCAAGCGGCTTGGCCAGTTGTTCGTTATCGGTTTTCCCGGACAGGAACCGCCCGGCCCGTTTTTGAATTTTCTGGCTGAAGAGCAGATTGGCGGCGTGATTTTGTTCGCCGAAAATTGCCCGGCCCACAATGTGACCAGCGAGAATATCGTTCGTATTCGGGCGCAGTACCGGGAAGCGCCGCCGTTTGTCGCAATCGACCAGGAGGGTGGCCGGGTTACACGACTGAAGGGAGCGCCGGCGGAGATTCGATCGGCGGCATCGTATGGCGCGGAAGGTACGGTCGAGCAGTTTGTCGAGGACTACCGGCGGGCAGCGGTGTACATGGAATCGCTGGGAATCAATCTCAATCTTGCCCCGGTTGCGGATATATTCTCGGAAAAAAACAACAGTTGCCTGAAAGATCGGTGCTTTGGTGAAACACCGGAGCAGGTTGTACCGTTCGTGAAGGCGGCCGTAAAGACCTCGCAAAAAGCCGGACTGCTAAGCTGCCTGAAGCACTTTCCAGGGCTGGGCGCCAGCACGATCGACCCGCACTATCGTACGGCGCAGATCACGTATGATGAGCTTATCTGGTCACAGCGGGAAAAGCAGCCGTTTGCCGCCGGTGTGACTGCCGGTGCGGATATGATTATGACCACGCATGTACGCTTGACCGGGGTCGATGATGTCATTGCTACCGGATCATCGAAGATTGTACTGGAGATGCTTCGGGCGAGACTCGGATTTGACGGTCCCGTGATAACCGACGACCTGACCATGGCCGGCGCCGCCGAACTGGGCGAGATCGGCCCGCGCGCAGTGGGTGCTTTTAATGCCGGACACGATCTCCTGCTGTTCGGGCGCGACTGGGAACAAGCGGCGCGAGCGTATGATTACTTTGTCGATGCCTACCGTCGGGACGAAATCAGTGAAGAACGTGTTGTCACAGCGCTGGGGCGGGTCTCGGGAGTGAAATTCAAACTGGACAGCTCAGTACTTCCCTGAGCTAATTGTCGTCGTGTTACTTAAGAGGCTTCTTCAGAGAAAACGGCTGACAGTGCTCGGCCTGAATTCGGGTACCTCCGCCGACGGGCTCGATATGGCAGTGCTGTGGATAGATTCCGGTACGAAAAAGTGGCGGATGCTCGATGGCAGGGTGAAGAAGTTCCCTGTTAATCTCAAACGACTGATTCTGGCTGTTGCCGATGACAAAGGACCTTCGCTTGAACACGTTATCCGGCTGGACAACTACCTCGGTCAGGAATTTGGTCGTCTCGCGAATGACTATGTAAAGGAATTGGCTGATCGCAAGGTGAAAGTCGATCTGGTTGCATCGCACGGGCAGACGATACGGCATCTGCCGGGAAAAACACGAATTGGAAAACACGCAGTCGGGGGAACGCTTCAAATTGGATCAGCGGATTACATTGCAGCGGCAACCGATTTGCCGGTGGTGGCCGATTTTCGCCAGGCGGATGTCGCTGTCGGAGGGGAGGGAGCACCGATAACGGCCGGGGCCATGTCTCGCCTGTTTGCTGATTCCAAAAAATCGCGATTGATTGTGAATATCGGCGGTATGGCCAACTATTTCTATTTACCGCGCTATCGGTCGCCGGGGTCAGTGAAGGCACTGGACTGTGGACCGGGCAACAGCGTGTGTGATACTCTCGTGGCCGAGCTGTTCGGAAAATCGTTTGATCGAAACGGACTGATTGCCGCTAAAGGCAATGTCAGCCAGCGGCTGCTGTCTGTCCTGGTGTCCCATCCATTCTTTAAGGCAGGTTCGGTTTCAACCGGTCGGGAGGCGTTTGGTCCGGATACTGTCAGGCAAATTCTGGATTTCGGCAAACGATTTTCCGTTTCTCCGGAAGATCTCATCGCAACGGCGGCCGAACTGACCACGACCGCGATCGCGGTACGGGTGTTTCCGCTGGTGGAAAAAGATATACAACTGACGGCAATGTATTTAACCGGTGGAGGACGTCACAACGCCCATTATCGCAAGCGACTGGCTCATCACTTGCCGGACCTCGATATTAGATCTATCGATGAGTTGGGGGTAGACGGTGACCTGGTGGAGGCGGCCGCATTCGCTGTGATGGGGGAGGCGTGCCTGCGATCAGAGGCGCTGACGCGACCGACAACGAGGCAAAGAAAAAACTCGATTATGCTGGTAGCGGGACATATCGTACAGCCGCCCGAGAGTATAAAGAAGTGAAGGTAAGATCGGCCTAACTAACTATGATAAAAAACACTATCAAGCGAATTGCCCGATACGGAACTGGCCTGGTCCTGATGGCTCTGGTGTGGAGTTGCGGGACAGTGCCGGGGCTCAAGGACGAAGAACCGGGGTCGTTTATTCGCGTCCCGTTTGTGCGGGTGCTGCTTCAGGAAAATGACCGCATCGCGACTCTGTCTGCCGACCACTCGTTTGCCATCGAATGTCTCAACGGGGACCGTCAATCGGTCTATTACACGTCAAGTCCGATCAAGGTGCAAAACCTGGGATTGGATCTTCGGGTGACAAACTCAGAAGGTAGGCCGATTCAGGACCACGTGGGCGAAGTGAATATCCTCCCGCGCGGCGGCAACAACCGGACGCGGGTCAACGGCAAACCGTACCGGGGAATCATTCAAATCCTGCCCTATGGCGGGAATGTGCGGGTGATCAATATCGTATATATGGAAGATTATCTTCGGGGCGTAGTGCCGCCGGAGCTGGGAAGGCGGGCTGAATCGGAAATTGAGGCGGTCAAAGCCCAGGCAGTGGCCGCGCGTACGTATGCTATGTCGCACCTGAAACAGTACGGCAATGAGCCGTATGACATGAAGGCGAGCATCTACGATCAGGTGTACGAGGGATACAAGGTCGAGAACAAACTGGTAAACAGAGCTATTGACGCTACCTCCGGCTATGTGGCGGCGTTTCAGGATAAGCTGATAAATGCCTATTATCACTCCACCTGTGGAGGCATGACCGACGACATTTCCCATGTCTGGGACCGGGCTGAGATTCCCTATCTCAAGGCGGTTGCCGACAGCGGCGCCTGCTCGTGGTCGAAGTATTACAATTGGAAGGAGATGTTTACCGAGCCTCAGCTTCGAGGTCGGGTCGAGCAGTACCTGGCCAGCGATCGAGGCCGGGATTTGCGGATCGGGCCGATCCGCGATATCAAAATCTCGGAGCGGACGCCGGGCGGTCGTATATCCACCCTGACCGTGCAGACCGACACCGATTTCTATCGTTTCCACAAAGATCGAATTCGCTGGGTAATTGGCCGAACGTCGAACCCCGATTTGATATTGCCGTCGGATCGGTTTGACGTTATAATCGAACGAGACAACGCGGGCAATATCGTCCGGGTTGACTTCGAAGGCAGCGGCTACGGTCACGGCGTTGGGATGTGCCAGTGCGGAGCGATTGGACTTTCGCGCGAAGGTCACAAATGGGACCACATCCTCAGACATTACTACGCCGGGATTGAGCTGAAACAGCTTTATTAGGCGAATCATGCGATCTTTTTCGAGTCGGTTTCGACCCAGTTTCATCATACTTGCTGCGGTTGTTCTCGCAATGGCCGGAGTCTCCGGTGTCGATGCACGCGTCTACTATGTCTCGGCCGGCGGCGGGCTGGCCACGCTGACCGGCGGCGAGTCTCCCCATTTTTATCCGCGCGGCACGTACGGATTTTCACTCGGTTTTGATTTGAACAGTTCCTGGCGCATATCGGCCGGGCTGCACAGGTACGATCTCTATACTGATTCGACAATATCATCGAGCTTCGATTTTGGCGGATCGCAGGAGAATGCAGTGATGCGGTTCAAAGGCACCCGGTTGGGCCTGACAATGGATCGTGAAATATGGGAGCTGCTTTACCGGCTTCGGTTGCGAGGTGGAATCACGGCCGGGCTGCTCATTTGGAAAAATGTCGATCCGGTAGAAGACACAGTACTGTCCGTGCTGGGGTCTCGCAACGAGACGCTGGATTTTTCTTCGACAGAAATTTTTGTCGGGGTGCAACTCGGGATACGTGTTTTGCTTGCGCCAAAATGGTCAATCGAGATTGGCGCCACAGCCGACTACCTGACCGGCGCCGGGACCGACTTCGCTGATGAGGTCGGCTCTGCGCGCGACCGCTGGCTGGTCGGTATGCATGGATCGCTCGTATTTTCGTTTGGCTTAGGCGGCGATGAAGCTGACAGTTGGGTATCGGATGACAGATGGCGTGAAGCCACGGTCACACCACGTCAGCCGGTCAAAGGTCTTGATTCGGACGGAGACGGAGTGCCTGATTCTGATGATAATTGTAACGATACTCCGCAGGGCGTAACGGTTGATCGCAACGGCTGTGCGGTAGATAGTGATGCCGACGGAATTGTCGATGGGCGCGATCACTGTCCGAATACGGATATTCGAGCGCGCGGCATGGTTGATATCTACGGCTGTCCGGTTGATTCGGATTTCGACGGAGTGTCTGATTATGTCGATGTTTGTCCCAATAATGCCGAAGGGGCGGAGGTTGATTCGGTTGGCTGTCCAAAAGATGACGACGCCGACGGTGTCCCAAACGGACTTGATGACTGCCCCAACACCCTGTTTGGGATCGACGTAGATCGTTACGGGTGCATTGATCTGGGCATTTTCGATGAACCGATGGTGCTCAATATTGATTATGCCCCTGGTTCGTTTGAGGTGGACCCCAACAGTCGAGACCGGTTGGAACGATTGGCCCGGCTGCTGTTGGTGGTGCCCGATATTCGGCTGGAGGTCAACGGCTATACCGATAATATCGGAACGTCACCGGTCAATAAAGAGCTCAGCCAGAAGCGCGCTAATCGAGTACGTGACTATCTGGTAGCCGAAGGTATCGATACTAACCGAATTGAGGTCAATGGGCGGGGCGAGACAAACTTTATCGCCAGCAACGATACTGCCGAGGGACGGGGGAAAAACAGAAGAATTGAAATAGTATTTTATAAATAGCTGATTGAAGAACTGTGACTATAAACGACAACTTTTACGAACACAGTATCGAGGACCGACGACACTCGCGCTTCGCGCTGGTGCTGTTTCTTCCGCCGGAATTGAATGAATTCCTCCAGCCGCTGCGTGAGCGCTACGATCCGCTGTGGAATTCCATCCCGGCTCACGTGACTATCGTCTTTCCATTCGAGACTCACCACTCATTGGATGACCTGACCGGTCTGTTGCGACAGGAGTTGTCACGGGAAGCGGTTATACCGATTCGGCTCGGGACAATCTGTGACTTCTACCCGAAGTATCCGGTGATCTGCTGGAAGCTCCAGCCCAACGAACAGTTCAACGGTTTGTATTACCGGCTGTATGCCAGGCTGGGAATGCCGATTCCGTTTAAGAATTTTCAGCCACATGTGACGATAGCGCGTGAGATATCCGACCATCGGGTGATGCTGGTCAAAGAGAAGATCGTGCCGTATCTGTCCGAGGAGCAGTTCGTGGCGCGCAAGGTCGATCTGATCACGCCGTTGCCGGACAGCCGCTGGGTGTCGGTTCGGACATTTCCGCTGGTCGGCGGGTAGGATTGTCTGTTCGAATATTGCACAAAAAAAGCGACCCGAATTCGGGCCGCTTTTTTTTAATGTCTGAATAATTCGTGTTACTCGGAGGCCACCGGGTGAACCTTCGGCTGCATTTCTTCGAAGTTGAAAGGCTTGAAGTTCGGGTTGCCTTCCTTCTTGTGGCAGTTCTTGCAGTTCTCCTCGGTCGGATAGACCAGGCCGGCCTCTACAGCCATTGCTTTGTACTTATCCGGCTCTTTTTCCCACTTCTTGCTCATGATCTTGGGCGACTTGTACTCAGAGCCCGCACCGTGGCAAGCTTCACAGGTGACGTTGGCAATAAGTTCGCCGTCTTCGTCATGACCGGTGATGTGGCAGGTGATGCAAGCGTCGTTCTTCTGCTCTTCGGCAGACAGAGATGAATCAAAAGTTGTGGCGTGGGGGGTTTCTTCCCAGGCAGCGTAGACGTCCTTGTGGCACATCTTGCATTTCTTGGGGCCGACATACTCAAACGAGCTTTCTGCCTCTTCCTCGGCCGCTATGACCATCATCGCCCCGAGAAACAGGGCAAGCAGAGTGAATGTTACGATGGAAACCTTACGCATACTGTCCTCTCCATAGCTTTAGTTTCGCTTCTTATACACAAATCTTCACTGATTTCATCGTGATTTTTATCACTTGCGCAAAATATCATCTGAATGTCATGCTGTCAAGTATTGCCTCTCAAAAATCCTCCAAAGCCAAAAAAACCTTGCGATTAGCCGAAAAAACAGGTACAATGCCACGGGTTAGTATATGAACATACTTATTGTTACGCAGCACTTTCCGCCGGAACGCGGCGCGGTACGACGGCTTGCGGAGTTTTCCCGTCAATTTGTCCGGGAGGGTATGGAGGTCTCGGTTTTGACTGCCATTCCCAACTATCCCGACGGGATCGTGCCGGAGAAATATCGTGGTAAATTCCTGTACCGGGAAGAGATAGACGGAATCAAGATCTACCGATCGTATGTCCTGGCGGCTTCCAACCGCTTTCCGGGCAAACGGATGATCGGGTTTATCATATTCATGCTCACGGCCCTGATCAACTCGTTTCGGATCAAGGGCAAGTTTGATCTTATCCTGGCCTCGACACCGCCTGTCACCACGCCGGTAATCGGGTGGATTCTGTCCAAGCTTCGCCGGAGCCGGTTCATTGTCGAGATCCGTGATCTTCAGCCGGAATCCAGCGAGGAGTTCGGTAACCTTCGGCCGTCGTTTTTCACCAAGCTGCTCAAGAAGCTGATGCACAGCATGTACAACCGGGCTGACCACGTGGTAACCGCGACCGATGGGATCACGAATTACCTGGCTGATCTTGGGATCGCCAACGGCAAGGTGACGACGATCAAGTCCGGGGTGGGCAACGAGTTTCTCAATGCCGGCTCCAACGGGGTCCGGACACGGTTCGGCTGGGAGAACAAGTTCCTCGTGCTGTACGCCGGGACGCTGGGCTGGGCGCATACGCTCGAGACGGTTATCGAGGCGGCGCGGCACCTGGTGGACCAGCCGGATATCCTGTTTGTGTTTGCCGGCGAGGGGCAGAAGCGCCAGGCGCTTGAGGGGATGGTGCGCGACTACGGGCTGAAGAATGTTACGTTTATCGGGCTGCAGTCGCTGGAGACGATCCCGTATTTCCTGAAGGCTTCCGATGTGCTGGTTGAGAGTCTCAAGGAGGTCCCGATCACCAAGGGGACATTCCCGTGCAAGCTGTTTGAGTACATGGCCTCGGGGCGGCCGATCATTTTCGGGTCGTGCGGCGGCGAGGCGGTCAACGAGCTGGAGAAGGCCGGCGGGGCGCTGTGGTTCCCGACCGATCAGCCGGAGCGGCTCTCCGAGATCATCATGCAGCTCAAGAGCGGCCAGATCGACGGGGCGCGGCTGGGCGCGTCGTATCACAAGCATGTCGATGTGCATCATCGGCGCGAGGTCTGGGCCGATCGCTACGTACAGATCATCAAGCAGTTGAATTAGGCTGCTGAATTCCTGAGACAAGTTAATCGCGTTTGCAAGTCCCGATCCTTTTGGGGGTTACAGGGATTTGGGTTTGTTTGGTATTTCTGCCCCACGCACCGCGGGTGCGTGGGCTACTTGGCTTTGTTTGGTGGTCATGGTTCGACTCCTGACACCCTTCGACTTCGTTCGCGGTGACTTTGTCATCCGCCCAAGGCGGATGACATGCTGGGGCAAAACCCTTGCGGTTTTGCCCTACTCGAGACCTGCGGTTGGGTTTGTTTCGTCTTTTTGGTAGCGCTCGCATACGTATCCTACGCAATAG
>CAZTBP010000043.1:0-7874 GCA_964612145.1 uncultured Ignavibacteriales bacterium
ATGTGTGTAACTCATTGACGCACAGGAACCGCTCCCGTGCAACCTCTTTTTCCCGCTTCCCCTCCCCCGGCACCGGCCGGGGACGGCCGCCAACCGCCACGGTGGCCGCCCACCCGACCCGGCAAACCGGTCGCGCACAGCAGGGAGGTAGCTGGGAACTACTCTCAAACGGAGCAGATCGCTCCTGCTCACCTTCCCTATCACATCCCATGCCAAACTACCGTGTGACGGTGGAAGTTCTCACTAAACGCTTGCGTGTGATGATGTTAGACTGTGTGAGACAAGTGCGCCCAAAACGTGCGATACATCTGAAAAACTACGACTCTTTACGAACAACTCGTAAAACTCGTAAAAGGCAGAATCAGCTTGTTGATTCTCAGGAAGTTACGGCGAGCCCAATTCTACGAACAACTCGTAAATTCGTAAAACCCAAATGCGATCGTACGAATTTAGAGGGAAAAGGTACGAATATGATGCCTTGAGGTACGAATTCGAGGTGTTTCGGTACGAATACGGCAGGTTTTGGTACGAATTTCACCGCTTCCGGTACGAATCGAAGTCGTCCAGATAGTCCGTATCCTGTGAATGGAACTGAGGCTATTTAGTATAGATATGATGAGGGATGCAACGTGACTCGATCTTCGCCGCAACATCCTTAGTGGTGCGAATGTGATAATACCCCTCGTCGCCCGTCGGGACCAGCGAATCGACCAGCGAACGCACGAATTCATAATCATCCGGATCGCTGAGATTGACATAGACATGATACACATTCCCCGGCGGATTCGCTTTTAATGAATCCAGATAGCGCTCGTGACGCTCCTTGATCTGCGCGTCGGTATACGTCTCTGCCCGTCGAAATCGGTCATCACCCCTCTCCCGGACAAACCAGCGACCTCCTACCTCGAAAAACTCACGCTCGTGATCGACCAGGGGCCGCCGCTCTTTCGCCCGCATCACAACCAGGCGGCGTTTCCCTGTCTCCGAAAGACTATCGGCCAGAGCACTGTCCTCGGGCGCGATAGAAATTGAACTTCGAGTGGTGCCACCGGATGGTGGCGGTGTAGCTTGCTTCATTCGCTCAATGTAGCGCTGCTGTTGTTCATAATCCCGGCGCCTTAGCACGCTATCCGGCAAGGGATCCGGATCAGGCCACTCGCGTGGATCACCATCGGTAATACCGACTGAATCACCGCCCGGAAAGACAAAATACAGCGGCCAGATCCGCTCTCCCCACTCACTGCAGGTCGTGCGGACAACTATGCCGGTCGTATCTCCATACGGCACGGTCAGGCGCAACCGAGTCGACCACGGCTCACCCATGACTGCACTCCCCGACCACTGCATCGGACCGGTGTACTCTACACCCCGGAGTTCTTCGATAGATACATCCAGTTCCTGACAGGCTGTCGGATGCTCTATCCTGACAAACAGCCGTGCCTCGGCAATGCCGGTACTCCGGTCATACGACACCGAATCGATATCGCACAGATACCGAACATACGTCCGCGGCGGTGTCGCCTGGCTGATCGGCCCCGCCAGCACCGCAACCGTGAGCCCAAGCCCCAGGACTCCAAAGAGTCGCTTGCATACGCTAAGCATAACTCCCTCCTTACATGTGTGTAACTCATTGACGCACAGGAACCGCTCCCGTGCAACCTCTTTTTCCCGGCTCCCCTCCCCCGGCCCGGCCGGGGACGGCCGCCAACCGCCACGGCGGACGCACCCCCGACCCATAACCGGTCGCGCACAGCAGGGAGGTAGCTGGGAACTACTCTCAAACGGAGCGCCTCGCCCGCACAATAGGTCCGGCCAGAGAGGACATAGCGAAAAACCGTCCCCGTCGTGCAGGTTCGTGCCCCACAACTATGACCTATCACATTCCGTGCCAAACCCGCATGCGACGTGAGAGGTTATTCTTAAGTGCCTGCGTGTGATATCATTAGCGTGCGACCGCACGGACCATGCGATTACCCCAAAGCGCCGCTCGCAAGGGCCCTTTTACGAGTTAATTCGTAAAACTCGTAAACCCAAAACTCAGGTGCTTAATTAACAATGACTTACGTGCGATCCAATTTTACGAACAACTCGCAAATTCGTAAACACGCTCCCAAAAAAGAACCGCCAGGCGAACTCACCTGGCGGTCGAAAGTCAACATGTGGCTTAAACTCACCCCTACAAATCAAAAAACTTCGGGAAATCAAACGTCAGATCAGGATGCGTATACTCACCCTTCTCCTTGTTCAATACGTAACCCTTCGCATAATCCCCCGCCGCGATCTTCCGAATCATCTCGATAAACCGGTCAATCTCCTCCTTCGTATTGTACAACCCGAACGACATCCGAATCGTCCCCGGCAACTGCGACCGATCCCGCGCCAATATCTGCAGCTCCAGCTCCCGCGCCTCCTTTTCGCCCACCTTCAATAGCTCCTTCACGTACGTATGCGCACAGAAACAGCCCGACCGCACCCCGATCGCCCCCTCATGACTCAGTATCGACGCCGTCAACGCATGCGGAAGATCCTTCACGTTCATCGAAATCACGCCCAGGCGGTTCCTCGCATCCGACGGATCCGTGTTGCCGTACAGTATCACCTCAGGGATCTCCCGAAGCTTCTCCAGCGCATACGCCGTCAACTCCGACTCATGATCGATCACCTTGTCCCAGCCCAGCGCCTGAAACATCCGAATCGCTTTCGCCAGCGCCACCACCCCGACAATATCCGGCGTCCCGGCCTCTTCCTTCTCCGGAAGTTCCGTCCAGTACGCCTCCTCCAGCGTGACAATATCCACCACGCCCCCGCCGACCGTATCCGGATCCCCCTGCTCGAACACGTCCCGATGCGCCACCAGCGCCCCCACCCCAAACGGCGCATACATCTTGTGCGCCGAAAATACCGCGTAGTCGATATAACAATCGGGATCGTTCGGCTTCAGGTTCAGCGGCCGGTGCGGCGCCAGCTGCGCGGCATCGACCAAAATCGCCGCCCCTACCTTATGCGTCTCGCGCGCGAAATAATCCAGATCGTTGATATACCCGGTCACATTCGAAGCCCCCGTTATCGCCACAATCTTCACCTGCGCCCCAAACTGCTCCAGCTTCGCCTTAAAATCATCCTTGTTGATCGTCCCGTCGTCACTCAGCCCAACATGCACCACCCGCCCGACCCGCCGCCACGGCAACTCATTGGAATGATGCTCCATCAGCGTCGTCAGGATAATGTCCCCCTGCGAAGTCGTCAGCCGCCGCGCCAGCTTGTTGATCGCCTCGGTCGTGTTCTTGGTGAAAATCACCACCTGCTTGGACAGGTCCGCCCCGATAAAATCAGCGATAATGTCGCGCGAGTGCTCAAACGCCCAGCTCGCCAACTGCGACTTGAACCCGGTCCCCCGATGAACATTGGAGTACCAGCGCAAAAACGACACCACCGAATCGGCAATCGGCCGAAACGTCGGCGTCGAGGCGGCGTTGTCGAAATTAATATACCGCATCGGCCCATGCAGCGTCGGAACATCGGTATCGTAGCCGATCAGCAGTTCCGGCAACTGGTCGATAGTAAGGCCCTTTATTGTATTTTCAGTCAGGACTTCAGTCGGAGTCATATGTCTTTCCTCGTTTCGTACATCGTTGATCTGTTTGGACTAATATACGAAATTTGACCCCAATTGGAAAGACCGGAGCCGGTTATGCTTGACCGAACAATCTTATGCCGCTAATTTTACGACAACACCGGGCATCAACACCGCTGTCGCTGTTCACCTTGGTTCTGTCGCTTGCAAATCTATACGTGATCAAAAGCGGAAGGCCGTCATGAAAGAATCGATAAGTCCGCGTATCAGCTCTTACTTCGTCGCAGCCGCCTTTACCCTGCTCACCCTTATCGGCGCCACCACTGCCGCCCAGGAAGACGACTGCCTGCAGTGCCACGAGCCGCCCGCCGACAGAACCTACACCGAAAAACTGAGCAATTCCGTCCACGTCGACTTTGACTGCATCATGTGCCACCTCGGCAAGGATGTCTACCCCCACGAAACCGGCCCGGAACAAGCCAGCGATGTCGCCTGCCGCGAGTGCCATACCGACGCTGCTGAGGACTACACCCGCCACGGACTTGTCGTGCCCGGCGACACAACCGATGCCCCGCTCTGTGCCGACTGCCACGGCAGCCACGAAATCCTGCCGACCGACGATCCCTCATCACTGGTCCACCCGGCCAATCAGCATCGATCCTGCAACACCTGCCATGGATCTCAAGCGTTTGCAGAGGAACACTATCTCATCAAAAGCCGGCTGGAGGCCTACTTCGAGAGTATCCACGGTCCCGGGGCAGCCGACCATTCGATGCCGGCCGCGTCATGCATCGACTGCCATACCAACAATGACAACCCGCACCTGGTGTACGGACGCCGATCACATGATTCGCCGATCAACTACTTCAACATTCCGGCCATGTGCGGCAAATGCCACCAGGACGTGGAACAAAAATACAACAAGGGAATCCACGGCCAGCTGGTCGAGCGCGGCGAAACCGACTCGCCCGTCTGCACCAGCTGCCACGGCGAACACAATATCATGGCGACCGGCAATCCACGAGCACCCGTATCCCCGACCGAGGTGGCCGGACAAACATGCGCGCCGTGTCATGAATCGATATTGCTGAACAACCGCTACGGAATCCGGTCGGGCGTCGTGGCTTCCTACGAGGACAGCTACCACGGAGTGAAAAGCGCCGCCGGCGACACCGAGGTCGCCAACTGCGCCTCCTGCCACGGCGTGCATACCATCCTTCCCGAGACTCACCCGGACTCCCGCGTTCATCCTGACAATCTCAAGAAAACCTGCGGCGAGTGCCACGAAGGGATCTCCGCGGAAATGGCACAGATTCCGATCCACGACAGCGCCGGCTCGAAATACCACACCGACCTCGCCCTCGTGATCGAAAATGTCTACATCATCGCCATCATCATTATCATCGGCCTGATGGTCCTCCACTGGCTGATCGACCTCGGCCGACACCTGGTTGACCATTTGAGAGACCGCCCGCAAGTGCGCCGCATGACCACCGGCGAGGTCTGGCAGCACATGCTCCTCACAATCAGCTTCATCGCGCTTGTCATCACCGGGTTTGCCCTGCTTTACGACGATACCTGGCTGGCCGTCTGGCTGTTCGGCTGGGAGGGTGGCTTTGCCATGCGCGGCATCATTCACCGGGTAGCATCAGTGATCTTCATGGCCGTCATTGTCTGGCATGTCGCCTTTACCATTTTCTCAAAACGCGGTCGAACGTTCTTTGTCGATATCCTGCCAAAATGGGATGACTTCCGGTTCTTCTTCCACCAAATCACCTACAACCTCCGACTTCGCAAAGAGCCGCCGCCGGCCGGACGCTTTACCTATATCGAAAAAGCGGAGTACTGGGCGCTGGTGTGGGGCTCCGTCGTCATGGTTATCTCCGGCTTGATACTGTGGTTCGACGATTACTTCATACAGATTCTCCCCCAGGGCTGGATCGAAATCGCCTGGGTCGTGCATTTCTGGGAGGCCTGGCTCGCTACCCTCGCCATCGCCGTCTGGCACTTGTATTCAACAATCTTCAAGCCGGAGGTCTATCCGATGAATCCCGCCTGGCTGACCGGCCACATGCCCGAGGAGCTTTTCAAAGAAGAGCACCCCCTGGAATGGGAGAAGATCCAGAAGCAGGGAACGGTAGATGAAGTTCAAGAAACAGAAGAGGATCCGGACAGCATCGAAAAACAAAACTACGAAAATAACGTCGGCGATTACAACGACGACGACTACGGCGACAACGGCGATGACAACGGCGACAGCATCAAATCTGATAGAAAGGCTGAGGACGGGGAAAAGGGTGAGGAGAATGAAGATAACGAAAAGTAAGAAAAAGTAGGGCGGAACCCTTCAGCGGTTCCGCCATTGTCCCTAACTAACAACTGCCCGAAAAATGTCACCCCTGCGAAAGGGCGTGTTGAAAAAGGCCAGATTGTTGGCAACAGTCACCATGCGTCAACACGCGGGGCGACATAAAGTCGACCCCTGCGCGGGATTACAGTACTGTCGCGTAGCGGCAGGCCTTGTGCCTGCCGAGAACAAGTACTTTACCAACAAGCCCGAAAGCAGGGGTCCAGTCTTTATCTTGAGTAGGGCAAAACCCTTGCGGTTTTGCCCCCGCATGTCATCCGCCTCAGGCGGATGACAAAGTCACTCCTGGCACCCCTACCGCACAATCACCAGCTTCCCCATCTGCGTTCGTCCCCCCGGAATCTCAACCACCCAATAATACAACCCCGTCTCGACCTTCTGAAAATTTCGATTAATCAAATCCCACTTCTTCCGACGATGCGTCGGATCCGTCGCCTCCGACCGATGATCCATCGTCCTGACTCTATCCCCGTCCAGCGTGTAAATGCTGATCGTACACACCGGCGGCAGATTCGCAAACCAGATCGCGCGCACCCGCTCATCCCACCGGTCATCCTGATTCCGGCCCTCGTACCCAAGCTCACGATAATCCGCGTCCACGCGATACGGATTAGGGTACACATACACACTATCACTGCCCGAGATCGGCGCATCGTGCTCCGTCAGCGGATACACCGGCCTGACTCCATCCGTCCGCTCGGTTTCCAAGGGATTCACCCCCTGCGCCGGCGAACCGTAATCAAACGCCGTCACATTTACCCAGTACTCAACTGTCGGCAGCAGATTCTCAATCGTCATCTCGTATTCATAGAACTTCAGATAGCCGTCTTCGGTGTACATCTCATCCGTAATCGAATCGGCCGGCAGTCTCCTCGGGTCCGGCACATTCGGGAACCGCTTCTTTATCGGCGTATTCACTCCAAACTCCGAGGCATTGTACTCGTGCTTCTTGAACCAGAACACCGAGTCGTTCGGGAACTGTGGGTGACGGTACGGGCTCAGTTGCGTAAACCCCAGCGGCTCAAACGTGCTGTCCTCGCACTGCACTGCTCCCTGCCCGTACAAACACCGCAGTTCTTCTTTGCTGTATGGCTCCCCCTCCAGCTGCCAAGTGGGCTGCTCTAATGTCAGGTCGAGATAGTATTTATCGTAATCTTCAAGATCATACGACCCGACCAACTGAAGCGAACTCTCCCGTTCGTCTCGTCCTAAATACACCCGGTACCCCTCGAAATCCGGCTTCTGCAGGAAGATGTCTTTCTCAGTCTCGGTCACCTGTCCGTTAAACCGCACATGCACGCCGTTCAGTGTCGGCGTCAGCCAGAACTCGGGTGCCGGTGGCGGCAACGCTCCGCGATAGTCCGGGATCCCGTCCCCTTTGTACCACTGCGTGTCGGCCTTATTGACCACCCACTCGCCGCCCACCAGCACTGAATCCCTTACACACACCCGAAACTCTCCTTTGTATCCATCCCCATCGGTATCAATTCCGGGGTTGTCATACAACCACTGCGCCATCAGCGCGTTTTGCTGCAAGTCCGAGAAGTCGAGGTTCGCCTCATACTCGTGCGGGTTGTGTGGCAGGTTCAGGTAGTTGTCCGGATCGACATGAAGGTTCTCTCCCCCGACAATGGCAAACGTCAACGGCACCTCCGCCCCCGGCGTTAGTGTAATTGGCCCCCAGGAGAGTAGCGCCTCCGGTATGGACAATCGCATTGCGGCCAGATTTGCGTTCAACCGCGGAATTTTTTGCCAGTTAGAAACCTGAGAGGAATTGATGACTCCCGCTTGGTAGGAAGAGTAGTCAATCTCCTTGCTGCTAAGAAGTCGATATTGTTCATTATCTGTAGAAATACCCTTGAAGCCAGGTAAATAAGATTGACCCTCCCCCGAATTAGTGGACACATCGAAAGGATAGGGTTATGTTACTAT
>CAZTBP010000044.1:0-7393 GCA_964612145.1 uncultured Ignavibacteriales bacterium
ATTCTCAGGAAGTTACGGCGAGCCCAATTCTACGAACAACTCGTAAATTCGTAAATGACCGTTTGGGCGTGGATACAGATAGAAATGCGCCTTGCTCAATCACCCCGACGCCGAAGCCGATAACGGATAGCCCCCTCGGAAAGACCCAACCGCCGTGCCGCCGCACTCTGATTTCCTCCGCTGTCCCGCAGCGCCGTCAGCAAACGGTCGTCCTCGATCTCGGTGCCCGCCAGCTCGATCATTTGCTTTACATCCCCGCCCGAACTGTGATAAAGCCACCCCACCACAGCCTGCAACTCCCGCACATTACCCGGCCAGGAACGGCTCTTCAACACTTCCCCTAATCGATTCAGGAGATCGTCACCGTTGCCCTCAAACTTGCCTCCCTCAAGCGCCAGAAAATGCCGCACCATGTCCGGAATATCAGACCTTCGCTCCCGTAGCACCGGCAGCTCAAACTTAACCGTGCTCAGACGGTGCAACAGATCGTGACGGAACGCCCCCTCATCAATCCGCTGCTGAATATCATGATTCGTCGCCGAGATCAGCCGGAAATTAACTTTGCGCTTTCGGTTCTCACCCAGCCGCCGTACCTCGCGTGACTCGATCACTTCCAGTAGCTTCGCCTGGAACCGCGGCGAAGCATCGGCGATCTCATTCAGGTACAGTGTGCCACCATCAGCCTGCTCAATCAGTCCCTTCCGCTCTCCCGATGCACCCGTAAAGGCTCCCTTCACATGACCGAACAGTTCCGTCTCGGCCATATCATCCGGAATTGCCGCCGTATTGATAGACACGAACTCCCCCGTGCGGCCGCTGACATGATGAATATACTTCGCCAAAAGATCCTTGCCTGTCCCCGTTTCGCCGGTAAGCAGGACAGTAAGTGAAGATTCCGCGATATTCGCCGCCATTTCCAATATCTTCTTCATCCGACCGCCACCGGCAATGATCACCGGTGCGCTCGATCTCCGTTTCTTCGATGCCACCGTCGGCGGATCCGCCGCCAGCGCCCGATCTACCTTGCCCAGGTATCCCTCAATACATTCCTGCTCGAAATAACCGCGCGCGAGATAAAGCATCGCCCGACGCTCCCCGTTGACATAAAGCCCGGACGAGGCCGCTTCGTATCGCGTGCAGGCCAACTCGTAGCGCGCCCCGATCAAATTGAACAAATCAACAGCCTGCTCATACCGCTTGCAGGCGCCGGAACTATCACCCTTGAGCTGTGCGATACGCGCCAGAACACGATGACACGCGGCTATCTCGATTCGCTCCCGGATCTTCTCCGCCACCGTCATTGCCTCCCGGGTGAACTTCTCCGCCTTGTCCCACTGCCCGGTCGCTGTGTAGAGATCGCCGAACAGTCGCTTGATCTGGGAAATCAGCGCAGATTCCGGCGCGATCTCCATCGAAATCTCAAGACCCTTGGCAAGCGCTTTCTCGGCGGCGTCATAGTTTCCGTCGAGAATTTCAATCGCCCCCAGGTTCTCGTAGTAGATTGCCTTGTCGCGGATATATGAATCGAGGAGTGGTTTAGCCTTGGCAATGGTCTTGCGAGCTGTCTTGATATCACCAAGATAGGCGTACGGCAACGCCGACATGTTATATGCGTTTAGTTCGTACTTCTTGCCGTGTTGACGTGCTTGCGCGAAATGATCTTTGTATGTTTCTAAAGCGTCGTGGTGACTTCCTTGTAAAATCTGAACATACGCTTTGTTGTGCGCAACAACCGCCGCTTTCTGAATTTTGCCTATTTGTTCATAAATTGCAACACTGCGGTCCAGATTTTCGATTGCCGCTTCGTAGTCACCTAAATGCACTACGGAAAAGCTGATGTTACAGAGTGATTTGGCGGCGCCATCGAGATCTTTACATCGGAGAAAATTCGCATAAGCCTCAATAAGTTCCTCTTTGCCTTCACGAAGCTGACCCTGTAACTGAAGGTGCCAACCTTTTACAAATTTGGCTCTCGCAAACCACCTCGTTTCCGCAGTGAAACGAAAAATCTCTATCGCTTCATCTACTGACACACTGGGATCGCGCCGCAGGAATAATTCGCATTCCGCATGAAGTACCAGCCAAATTCCGCGTTCAATCTCGTCAAGCGCAGAGACATTTACGGACTCAAGAAGACTAAGGCCTCGCGAATATTGCGCACTATCGATTAGCTTGTCGGCTTGCTTCAGAGTTTTCACTAATACCTGTCCCATCTGCGGTCTGATCTATTTCTCGAACGTCAAGAATATACACCTTCACGAATTCGACCACCCAGTACGACAGGAGGTACATATCTCCCGAGTCGCTCGGACGAGGGCTCGTCGCCCTGGTATTCCAGCCGCCCTCGTCAACTTCCGGACGGACCTGTACATTCTCTTTCCATGGATACACCGGCGGGTTAGATGGGTCCCACTGACCCGCCATTAATGCTGGTGAGAAGAGAGTGACTACCAGGGCTGATGTCATCAACACCGCTATCAGCCGTTTCATACGGTCACCTCGCTTTTATGATCTGTATTCGTGAGCGCGTTATTTCTGCTGTGCACTGTCAAGCCGCAAGCGAAACGAAACCGACCAAACCTGCCGGCTGCCTGCCTACAACTTCTCATATACGGGGCGGAAAGAAAAGTAGATCAATGCTGCTGCGCACATCCTCCCCGGAATGCCTGCTGTTACTACTTACAACCCGGCCCGCCGGTTGTCAAGCCTTAATGCGACGACCGCAACCCCGGCCCGATCTTGCCGCTATCCGGGCGACACCCAATACCACCGGTAATTCGGCCCGAAGACCGAATCACCTCGACATCTCAGCCGTCACTCGACAGCGAACCGCAACCGCCTGAACCACAAATATTAAAATCCGTACTACCAGCGGGCCGCGACTCCCTCTGCACAATTAATATACGACATGCCCCTGTCAAATTCCGGCAGTAGGGATTCAACTTTTTTTTTAGAAACAATTATTTTTTTGAGGGTACAATTCGACGGCTCACAGGCGGGCAATACGCCCCGCCGCGAAACACATATGATCAGCACGACCGCGCAGGGGGCGGCCTTGCGCCGACCCCCGCCGCCGTTTCACACTACAATGTCGTGAACCTTCCGGTTATTTCAACCCGCCTTCAACCACGATTGGCCTGCTCGGACTCCGTTACCGTTTTGCTGTCGGCATCCGACCGTATAAACCGCTGCCCCAGCAACCCGACAACCATGCCCAGCCCAAACGCCACCAGCGTCCAGGCCCACGCCGCTCCGAGCCCTTCGGCCGTTCCCTGCGTCCCGGAAAAACCGAGCAGGTAGCCGATAACCAGCGCGAACAGCATCGGCACCATCACACCGCGGAACGACCGCCGCCGTTCTTCGCGAAGCCTCGTTCTTGTGTCAGCCATACTTCCTCTCTTAATTCAGCCAGCGCACAATTATCCGGATCGTTCCCACCAGCCCCGAGGCCGACAGGAGGAGCGCCCCGGCTACTCCGAGGCGGTAACCGAGTTTATTCCGGAGGACCGGCTGCCACTTTGTCGGATTGGCCGGATTGGATTGCTTAAAGAACGACCGCTCCGGATTGCGGTTGGCGTAGGCAACCGCAATCACGGCAAATCCCGCCGGCCCAAAAGCGACTATCAGCACATCATAGATCATACGCCCTCCCGAACATTGAACGTTACATCTGGAACATGTAGTGCCCGATGACGTGATGGATCCCCACCACCGAAAACCCGGCCGCCACCGGCAGCAGCACCACCCGACGGACAGTCCGCTTCACCCTGTCAAAAAACGCATTGAACACAAACAAAAACGAGAACCCGAGCGCAAACGACGGCAACTCCGGCGGCTGCGTGAGCCAGGCCGCCAGCCCCGCCACCCCAAACGCCACTATCCATGAGACGAAGTAATCCCGGAATCGCGTGCTTCCACTCACCGATGATGTTTCCATTACTGCGTTCCCTCCATCGAACGTGATCATGAAAGGGCCCTTTACTGTTATCGCGATGATATGTGCTTCGCTGTCGTCCTGATTCGGCCCCGATACTCAAATCCGGTCTCTGTTCTTAGATACAATCTTATTCAAAAATCTGCAACCGTTTTCTCCTGGTCCGGCTTCACGGGCATTGTGGCGGTGCCGGGCCGCCGCGAAAAACGAAATCGATCAACTTGGTAAGGTCTGAAATATTTGCGTTGCCATCGACAACTATATCCGCTTCCTCGGGACAGGCCGGGACCGGGCCGCCGCGAAAAAGGTTATCAATAAGATACGTCATATCCGAGACATTAGGCGTTTCGCCATCAACGCCGTTGATATCGCCACGCATTCCGACGCAACAGCCCTTCGAATCGCCGTGCTCATACCAGATATCCTGCATTGCCCGCAGATGCCCGAGGGACGGATTTTGAAACCACGCATCCCAGAATTCGTCCATAGTGTTGGGCTGGTGACCGTTGACCTGCCGGTCGATGAGTACCGTCAGGATATCGCTGATATCAAGATCAAGCGTGTCACCGATCCCGTCCGTTGTATGTGGCAGGGTACTGTCGCCCCAGTCAGCGCGCGAGCTGTGCTCGTCATTTGCATTGTCGTAAATATCCCATAGAATACCGGCAGAGGCCCCTTCGTTGTTGGTAGCCAGCGCGTTAGCGGTGAGATACTGCCCGAACTTATCTCCTATTTCACCCGTCTCCAGGTTTACCCAAAAACTGTCTTGATAGTTGTTCCACCTGTTGGACCAAGTCGGGTTGCCCAACACGTAGGCTGCCCAGAAGTCAGCCCATGTTTCGTTGCTCGCCTGATCTGGCTGTAAGATACTGCACCACGTATGATCAAACGGGCCCGATGTGTTCGTAAAGAAGTCCCGGATATCCGATAGCCAGTGTCCATATTCATGTAGAATCACACCCTCGTCGTAGGTGTCCGGATAGCTTCGAGTAGCATCGATCAATTTGCTTATACGCAGAGCCTTTTCAACGGTGTCGTACGCGGACTGTGCAAACGCAAGATAGGCTGTGGCCGGGCCTGGATCTGGACGAAAAATCATCCACTTTTCTCTGGCCTGCCGCAGAACATCAGCCATAAAAAAAGCCCCGCTAGTATCTTGATCGATATCAATATTCGTATTGAAGACACCGCTTGGATGCTGACTTATGGGCAAAGTGCTATGGCGGTAAACGCTCCAGCTGGATACCAACACGCTGCAAGCAGAATTCTTAGCGAATACTTGGAAAATGATGTCCTGCTTAGAGCCAGCTGCATCTACAGCATCATCGATATTACTCACCGGCCCAAGTGTGAAATATCCCGCACTCCCCGTCGTCGTTTCTGCCAGAGTATCGACAAACATCCCATCTCGGTCTAATAGCTGTATTAGTACATCGGTGGCAGGTACCAGTGCTGCCTGTGGATTCATGTCCCAGAAATTAACAATTCCTGTGTACGTGATTTCAGGGGGCGCCCAATAAAAAAAGTGCTCATAAATATTGTCGGATTCGTTAGTTTCAGCTACCTCGTCACGGTTATCTGCAATCAGTTTAAGAGAATGCCCGCCCGTCGAAGCGGTCATCAAATAATCAAGGAACGTGAAGGTCGCTCCAGCATTGAGAGTAGATATACTCCACTCATTGAGCAGACTCCCGTCTAGATATAAACCCACATGAAAATTATCAGCATTACCGGTTCCCGTATTTTGTACTGCCCAATCTACAAAAGTAGTTTCACCACCAAAGATGTCGCTCTCAATCGTAGTTCCGGCTAGTCCCGACGGCACTATCACTTGGCTCCAAAAAGGTGGTGAGGCCCATGTTAAATTCGCATCGACCAATGGCTCTGCGGTAATTGCCATATCATCTATGAATACGCCATAGAATAAGCTGCGTGTAGCATCGCTTGCAAAACGCAAGCGCACGTATAGATCGCAGTCACTAGTGTCATGTCCCGTCAATAGTTTTACACGATGTTGGCCTTACATCTGCAATTGTGGCAGCCGGGATTGGCGGAAGGACATGTGAGAGAATTGATTAAGAAAGACAACCCAAGAACAGTGTCCAAGATTTTATGAAAAGTACTTCCGGGACAGGACACTAGCCACCGGCAATTCAACATAGGTCCAGCCCCCTGAATCTCCGTGATAGGCCCCGGAAACGGCAACCCAAGTAAATCCATCACACGATGCATAGACTTGTAGGAAATCTACATTCTCTTCAGTCAGATAGTCCACATAGAATGTCAACTTCGCATTCGTGTATTCGTACGTGGATACAGGCCACGTCAGTTCCATAAAGCTGTCCATGTTGTTGTCATAATTCACACCGCTAGGCTGATCTCCCTCAGCTGCACACCAAGCGCTATACAAACCACCATGTGCATATTGATCGACAATAGAACCCCAATAGTCCTCACCATTAGACGAATTTAAATCATACGCTTCCCAGAGTAGACCGAAATATCCCTCAAAATCCTCGAATAGCAGTTCTTCCCTGCTACTTTCTTGTAGTGGAGTTAGGGCTGAGTCGGTCGAGTCTGCTTCTGATTTTTTTTCAGGAGCGGATTTCATTCTGCGCGGCCTCGAGGAAGGGTCGTCGTAATCTATACGGCGACTTTCTAACTGCTTCAAATATCTTCGCTTGATTGTTACTCGGAAAATTCCCTCGTCTTCCGTCTCTATCACTGTATCAGCTAAGGATCGCACAAAATCACGAACTTCGCGTTTTCGAAGATCAACGAGTATCTCATAGAGCTGATCTGCCATCTTGATTTCGACGGAATCATGGAAACGACGCAGTTCATCTGCCAGCTGTTGATCGGTGGCTGGCTCGACGCGGCGAAAATGCCTTTCGCCTCTGTGTCGTTGGAACCAACGACCTTCAATGACCCACGTCTGGATTTCCTGCGAGGTCAAGGGCTCATTTTCGCGTGCCCGCATGACCGCCAGGCGTCCTTTGCCCTCCTCAGTGAGACTGTCGGCTAAGGCACTGTCACCGGGTGCGATTGGAATGTACGTTCTTGCAGTTCCCTCGGACGGTACAGGCGGCTTCTTCTTGTTCTCTACAAACTGGCGCTGCATTTCCTCCCAACTTTGGCGGTGTTCGACTGAATCCGGTAGCGGATCCGGATCAGGCCACTCCCGAGGATCACCATCGGTAATACCGACTGAATCCGCCTCGGGAAAAACGAAATACAACGGCCAGATTTGTTCACCCCACTCGCTGCAATTCGTACGGACAACAACACCGGTTGTGTCTCCATACGGCACATTCAATCGCAGCCGGGTCGACCACGGCTTGCCCATGACCGCCGTCCCCGACCATTGCATCGGGCCGGTATAATCAACTCCCCTGAGTTCCTCAATAGATACATCCAGTTCCTGACAGGCTGTCGGATGCTCTATCCTGACAAACAGCC
>CAZTBP010000045.1:0-6844 GCA_964612145.1 uncultured Ignavibacteriales bacterium
TCAGCCGGTCCGGATATACGGCACTTCACTCAAAGTCATCCGTGTGAAAGAATCAAGTAAACTCGTCAAGTCAAGGACTCAGATTACAACCCCGGGTATTTAGATTCGATGATCGAAATGGCGGGAAGTACCGGGAAAATGTGGTTCTCAGGGACTTCTATATTATAGTCTATTGACTTACAACAGGTCAAGAAAAGCGGCGGGATCGAGCGGCAAGGATCCTGGAGCGACGGGACGAAATCAGCGGACGCCGCGATTACAATCATTGACAATTCAATCCAAGTATGTATTTTGAGTGAGGGACAGCACTGGCGACAGGGCATTCGGATATTGCTTCATCTTGTGCTGCCACTTACACAACAATCTCCAATTGCTGCGCGCAGCACTGCCACAGAGGTGGAAACAATGTCAGATACCCGAGTTTTGATTACCCTGTGTATTCTCTTTTTGATCGTGACCGTTGGCACCAGCCACGCCGATGTCTTCGTCAACCGCCTGTGGGACGACCAGAGCTCCACGTTCAAGGTCAAACCACTCGAGCTCGGAGCGGGAGGGATCACATTCGACCGCGACTACCAGAACGCCTATGGGGAGCTTTACGGCTTCGATCCCGGTCCACCGTTTATTATCGAAGCCGCGATCATCGGTACCGGCGCTGTCGACGAAAACGGTGAGGTTGCGTCATTCAGTTCGGTCAGCTTTAGAGCCGGCGGTGGGCTGTTGCAGAAACCGTTCGATATTATATTCCAGCCTGCCGACAACCAGGAAGGCCGCATGTCGATCAACGGACCGGTCAACTTCGAGGGATCCTCTTTCGACCCGATCAAAGTAACCGGCGCTTTTCTCATCCTAGCCGGCCACCCGGGCGGCACCAATCCGCAGAACAGCGGCCAGCACAGTATGATCTGGAGCAACACCGAATTTGCATCGCCTTACATTCACCAGAACACCTGGAACTACAATCCGATTCAATTCCACGGTGGCCACGTTACCATTCAGAACTGCTATTTCCACGGTTTCGACGGCTTCTCGGACATGCTCTCGTTCCACCCGAACACCCTGAATTCCGCCGCTCCGCTTTGGGATCTCACAATCGACAACTGCCGTGTTGAAAATGACTCGGTGTCCTACATGCCGATGACCTTCTCCAATCTCCGGCGCGTGGAATTCAAGAATAATTACTTCAAGAACAACCGCTTCTCCGAGTTCAGCGGCCGCGGCATTGTCTCGTTCGACGAATGCGGCATCGGCGCCATCGTAAACAACACCGCCGGGACCAACGACGACAACCTCATCAGTTGGGGCAATTCATGGGTCTCGGATTCGGCCACGATCCGGACCGACCCAACCATGCCGCTCGTCACCGATGCCATACTCATCCCGTCCGACTCCGCTCTTGCCGTCAAGGACGGTTCGTTGCTCAAGTTCTTTCACTCCGGCGGATTCGCCGTAGAAGGTCGCTTGTGGGTCGACGGCGCCACCCTGACGTCATTTAACGACGACGCCTACGGTGGCGATTCTGACCTCGACGGCGTGCAGGACTACATCTACCACTGGAGCCCCGATACGCCAGGGCACACCGGCGGTATCAGTGTGGATACATCCGGATATGCCAACATCAAGAACACTATCATCCGGTATCCCGAAGGAGCCGTCTTCGCCGAGGCTCCGATCGACGTGTACAACACAAAGATCAGGCATTCTGATGGCTTCGGTATCTGGCTTAAGAGTTTCGGCAACGAGTACTGGGAAGTGCGCAAAGTATCGATCGCACACAATGAAGCATCGGGCTACGGCTCAGGTTACTCAATCATGTTCGACAACGCCCAGGGCGGCAGCCAGCGACTCTGGCTCGACAGCGTGGACATTATCGACGGGGATCGGGACGGCGCCGTGATACGAGCGAACTCCGGATCGCCGAACGACGTTCGGATCACCAATTGCCGCTTTGTCAGCAACGCCGGCAACGGCCTGACGGTCGAACTGTGGCCCTCGCTCGATTCGATCGAAATCAGCAACTGCAGTTTTATCGGCAACGGCGACAACGGCCTGTACACCTCCGATCTCTATGGTGACAGTGCCGTTATCATCCTCGAAAACTCCCTCTTCGTTGGCAATGGATCCATTGGATCTAATCGCATGGGTGCCAATATCCGGGCGGGCATCCCACTCGTGCTCAATAACACCTTTGCTTACAACGATGAGGTCGGCCTGAACTTCTACGAGGCGGCCCGGGATCAGGTCCGGTCGATCAACAATCTGTTCTATCGAAACGGCAACTACGGTTATGTGCTGACCGATCCGGGGACCTCGGTGCTGACCCACAACGCGTTCTACGGCAACAAAGACGGCATCCAGGAAGTATATTACCGACTGCCGTCCGGACTGGTCAAGACCATTGAGGAAATCCAGGCTGAGGGAGGCGAATTCGCCACCAACCTGCATGTCGATCCGCAAATGAGCGCCGAGCAAATCGGCACGATTACCTCCCTCCGCTTCGATACGTCCGGATTCTACACAGTCGTCGCCGGGCAGCCGTCGCAGTTTGCCGGCAAGAGCCTTCGCGGCACCGCCATTTCGCCGGATACGACTCAACCCTATTGGTTCTTCGTCACAATGAACACCTCCGACAGTCTGTATGTCGTAGGTGACCTTACTGCCGTGGCCGCACCCGGCGCCACATTCCGCGTGTTCGATCACCACCTGCTGGATATCTCCCCACTGGTCGAAGTCGGTGACGTCACGGCAGTGCGAGGCTCACACGACATCGATGGCGACGCTCGCATTATAGATGCCGAACCGGACGGCACGCCGACCGTCGACATTGGCGCCGATGAATACGATCCCGACGGCGCTTATGCCGCCCCGATCAAAGTCACCGCCCCGATCGCGGGTGCCGTCTTCATGGTCGAAGACAGTTGTACGATCAACTGGCAGGCATCCGGAATAGACTCGGTGCGCATCCTGTTTACATCCGTACCGGATGCCGTACCCGTATTTTGGGATACCGTTTCGGCGTGCACAACCGCCGCCGCGGGCACGATTAAGTATTTCCTGCCGTATCAGCCTGTTTCGGAATGCGAAGTGCGGATCGAGGACGTCGCTGACGCAGCCACCTATGACGCCAGTTCTCGGTTCTTCGTGAAACCATATGTTCTCACGTCTAAAGACACCCAGGGCAAACCGATCGAGTACTTTGTCAGCGACCACGCGTGGCCGTTTGGAAACTTCCCCGACAAAATGTGGCCGGCCGCATGGTACAACCAGATTAACTACGAGACCGGCATTGATACCATCACCGGCATCACCTACCCGCCCTATTTCGCAAACGAACTGTTCTATAATGCTAAACCGGAGCAGTTCCCCGACTGGCAGCTGTGGGTCCACGCCTTCGGCGTCGACCAGTGTTATTTCAAACTCCCGACCGGACTCGTCTACCTGCCGTCGGCGCTGGCCAAATGGGCCGATCTCAAGGGAGAGTGGCAGGGATCGTGCTTTGGCTTCGGAATATCGAGTGCGATGGGTTTCTTCGACAGCTCAGCTTTCCGGGGCGCCTATCCACGCGTCGATCCGTATAACCTGCTGCACGACCTCCCTCTTGACGACGACCATCGCCTGGTCGTCAACCACCTGCTCTTGCACCAGTTCGGCCGTCCGCACAGGCAGTACAAGAACACCCATATAGAGGATACCCCGCGTGACCTGCTGGCGCAGCTCAAGGAACTACTCGGACTTAACTTCATCGATGGCCGCGTGATTGGAATCGGCAACCGTCTGCGCGGTGGCCACGCGGTTAATCCGTATCGGTTGGAATATGTTCTCGGCAGCCCCGGCCAGTATCGTCTCTACATCTACGACAGCAACCACCCCGATACCGGAATCGCCTTCGCCGAGAAGTACATCGTCCTCGATTCGACCGCAAATACCTGGTCGTACGATGACATGCCGGGATGGAACGACGCCAACGGCTACTGTTTCCTGATGGACTCCGCCGCAACGTACCTCACGCTGCCGACGATCGAATCGTCCCGGCGAAATGAGCCGTGGCCGACGACAGCATTCGAGTCTGGGACAATCGAAGTATATACGCCCGGCGCCACCGAGGTTGCTATTATCGACGGCAATAACGACACGACCGGCCTGCATGCCGGAACCGCCATCAATCAGATCAAAGGCGCCGAGCCGATCATACCGATGACCGGCTACCCTGCCCCACCGATAGGGTATACCCTGCCGGAGAGTACGTATAGCCTTTGGATCGGTTCGGCCGATGACAGCTCGATGGCGCTTTCAGTGTGGCGCGACTCGACACTGTACCGCTACAGCCGCATCGGGGTCGATCCCAGCCAGCTGGACCTGCTCGCAATTGACAGCGGCCTGACAGTCACAAATACCGATAGCACGCTCAAACCGTGCCAGCTGATGTACCTCCAGACGAAATCCGATCAACAGCGGCAGTACGTCTTCACCGACCTGACCATGGACGGCAGCCAGGGGTATAGAGTCTATGCGTCAGATGACTCGACTCTGAGCCTGTACAACAACGGTGCCGACAATACCTGCACCATTCAGCTCTGGCTGGTCGGTGGTGGCGCTGGAATCATCGTGACGGCCTCAGACGCAACAATCCCTATGTCCGGCCATGCCACCGTAATTCCCGACTGGAGCGACCCACTGCTTCAGAATGTGAGGTTGGCCCGCGATATGGATGGCAATGGTGTCACCGAGGACACGATCCTGCTCAATGTGGTGACGTCGGTGGGAGATAACGGTGACAACGGCACCCTGCCGAAGCAGTATGAACTGGCTCAAAACTATCCAAATCCGTTTAATCCATTTACGACTATAGAATATAGTCTTCCGAAAAAATCTCATGTTAGAATCGAGATATTCAATATCCTTGGTCAAAAAGTAAAAACCCTGGTAAATGAAACCAAATCAGCGGGTGAATATCGGGCAGTATGGAACAGCAATGACTCAGAAGATAATGTGGCTGCGACAGGTATATATCTCTATCGCTTCCAGGCCGGAGATTTTGTTGCCACAAAGAAAATGTTGTTGCTAAAATAACCACTACCAAAGTTTTCAATAGAAAGCCTTGGTCAATACCAGGGCTTTCAAAATCTATGGCGGCCCCAATATCACTCCCCCCAAACTTTTGTGGAATTCACCTTTCAGGTCAGATTCAGCTACTCAACCGTAAGCGGAAAGCGTTGGAAGATAATCGATTAAATTACGGAGTCCGGGCGATACTCCGAGATTGTGACGATGGCTACCGAGGTGATATTGCGTTTCCGGTTGCCTTCTCCCGGCTAATTCCTTAAAGTATCTGCGCTAATACTTAATTATAGGAAATTTAGTGACTGACGCCGAAAAACAAGCCCGTATCTTCAAAGTACTGTCGGTCGAAACCCGCATTCGGATGCTGAGGCTGTTGAAAGAACGGGCGCTTTGTGTCAATGCTCTCGCCCGAATCCTGGAGATAACTCCGGCAGCGGTTTCCCAGCACCTTCGCGTTCTGCGCGATGCTGACGCGGTCATCGCTGACAAGCGGGGCTATTTCGTTCATTACCGGGCAAACAACAAGACTCTGGCCAGATGGGCTAAACTGTCAACGGATCTTCTGAAATCGGATGAGTAAAAACCGTTCAGAAAACACGGAGCATAGTATGTGTGACAAAGAGAAATGCTGCGAAAGACCCGAGAGACTCAAAGGTAAGCCGAGGAAATGCACCCCCGAGCAAATCAAAGAGTGCCACGGCGATACGAAAGAACATGCCTGTCTTTCAAAAAAGCCTAATAAGTGATTCCTGCTCTCATTATAGAAAATCTGAGTAAGTCCTTCGAAGATGTGAGCGCTGTTTCAGATACCTCCTTCGAAGTTGCCAAGGGCGAGCTTTTCGGCTTTCTCGGCCCTAATGGCGCCGGTAAGACGACAACCATCAACATGCTCACGGGCCTGGCGCGTCCGGATACCGGATCAATCAGGATCGGCGGTATCGACTGCACGGAAAATCCCCGAGCCGCTCAGCATCTGGTTGGTGTGGTTCCGGATGAAAGCAATCTTTATCCGGAACTCACGGGGTTCGACAACCTCTGTTTCTGCGCTTCTCTCTATGGCGTGAGAAAAACGGACCGTCAAACACGCGCCCGCGAACTTCTGGACATGTTCGGCCTGACTCAGGCGGCAAATCGCAAGTTTGCCGGCTACTCGAAAGGGATGAAGCGCAAACTGACTATCGCGGCCGGTATCATACACCGGCCCGAAATTCTGTTTCTTGACGAACCGACCACCGGTATCGATGTCGCCAGCGCCCGACAATTACGGCAGCTCATTGAGGATCTTCACCAACGCGGAACGACCATTTTTCTGACCACGCACTATATCGAGGAAGCCGAGCGACTTTGCGACCGTATCGCCTTTATCGTCTCGGGACATATTATCCGCGTCGATTCCGTTGAGAACCTCGTCCAGCCTACCAAATCCCGGCATATCGTCCAGATAGCGTGCCTTAACTCAATCGAAGATATTCGGAGCCGGGTCGAGTCATCATTCCCTGATCTTCATTTTGCCTTCGAACAAAATGGTACGATTAGGGTGGAATCGGACCGGCCAATCAGGGTTGGTCCGATTATTCGCCTTTTGGAGGAAAATGGAATTGAAGTCATCGAAGCCCGTCGGATAAGACCTTCCCTTGAAGATGTTTTCGTTCAGATCACCGGCTTAGAGGCCGACGCAATGCGAAAAGAGAAGGAGAAGAAGGGAGGTGAGCAGTGAGATTCTGGATAGCCTTCTGGAATATCCTTCTCAAGGATATGCGAACGTATTATCTGAAGCCACCCA
>CAZTBP010000046.1:0-5935 GCA_964612145.1 uncultured Ignavibacteriales bacterium
CCGATTATTGCAACCATTACCGTGGTCGCGACCTCGGCGATAAGATACAAGCACAGTCTAAAATAACATAGCATTCGTGCCATTGGTCCATGGAGTTTGGCAATCCCGACGAATTCTTCAGCAGTATCGATCGGGAGAGCTGGCAGGCTGTTGAAAAACCGTTTTCGGCCGGTTTATGAAAAATGACGACGCCCCAGGAAGCCCTACAATCGACGATCTCGGCACGAACCAACTTGGAACACCCCCTGAACACCTGATAGGTGGATCGATTCCAGAGTCTTTCAACAGCCGGCTAGGGCTTGATACTTGAGAGATTAGGAGATTTGGAGCGACTGCTGAAGCCCGGACCGAACCACACCAAAAACGGTCCCCACCCCCCATTAAACTGTATTAATTTTGACACACTCACGACACTTTCAACAGCCCCCCGCACCAGCCTCCGTCCCCACACCCCCCCAAAAAACTGTGACAAATTTGACACACCCGCCCGCAATTCCCACAGCACTTTACACCAGATCCCGCCCCCGCGCCGCAGGGTGAGAACCCATCTATAATAGGAACCACTGAAATCACTATGAATCGAATTACACACCGCCGAAATTTACCGCCTGTCCACCCCATCAAAGACTCTCCCGCTCCCCAATTACCCATCCTGCGTATATGCACCCACCCAAAAAGACGAAACAAACCCAAAAGTCCCAATCAAACCGGAACCCATTCGCAAAGTTACCCCGAGCGGAGTGTAGGGGTGACCGGAGTCGAACCATGACCATGAACCCAAACCTGTCTCCTGCAGGCGACTTACTGCCTGCCGGCCAACAACATACAATAACGCCCGACTTCCCGCCTGGCACAAAAAAGCGGAGAGACAGGGATTCGCCGCCGCCGATTTTTGCTAATCTATTGTACGGCCTCAAATTAGGCCTATTTCGCTGGTATAAGAAAGCTTAAGTAACGTGAAGTATCGTGCAGTTACGTGAAGTAACTTGAAGTTACGTGCAGTTCGCGGTTAGAAAATGGTTAGAAAATCTTGGCGCTTTGGCGATGAAATGAGGAGGGCAAAACGGCTTTTCTCGGAGCTTGATTCGTCTACTATCGGTGCCGCAACGCTCCTCGCCCTGCAGTGCAGAGCACGCGCGGAAAGCGCGTATGACGACTCACCGCCAGCCGTCATCAGAGATTCCCGATTCGCCGATTACTCTACTTTTGAATTGTCTACTTGACGGGGAAGCTTACGTGCCCAGTTTACTTCCTGGGGAATTACACCTTGACGATATAATAACCTCCTCTGTATCTTAGAATTGGCCCTTGAATAGAATAGTTGTCAAATTCTGAGCGGTGCTTTGTACACGCAGACACGGTATTCAAATGAAGTATGACCCGAAGACGTTGAGGTCGATAAAGAATATAGTGGCTCCGCTCATGCTCGGTCTTGCCATATATACATTCTTGAGTATCAACTTGCAATTCACGCAGGATGACGCCTTCATTTCATATCGATATGTTGCAAATTTCTTAAACGGACACGGGTTAGTGTACAACATCGGGGAGAGGATAGAGGGATTCACAAACTTCGGCTGGGTCATTCTCCTCAGTTCTTTGGGAAGCGTAGGCATTGACTACATCGCCACATCCAAATTCATTGGGTTTATTCTCGGCGGCGGAATCCTGGTTCTTACGTTCATGATCGCACGACTGGTATTCCAGAGCCGATTCACGTGGTTGGCAATACTGCCTCTGATAGTTATAGCATTCAATCGGTCATTAGCTTATTGGGCATCGGCTGGACTGGAAACCTCGGCTTTTGGCTTCCTCTCTTTGCTGTCACTGTATTATTATCTTAGAAGATCAAGACTCTTAGTCGCCAGCTTGTTTTTAGCAGTATGGATAAGGCCTGAGGGCGCACTGATTGCCGCACTGCTGATAGTAACCGAAGCTTTGGTTGAGAAGCAGATTCCACGGTTTTCTCTTAGGTGTTCTCTGATAGCATTGCTCTTGTCTATGCCTTATGTGATCTTCAAGCTAGGCTACTACGGTTCAATACTACCATTGCCATTTCACGCGAAGACGGGATGGGATATAAATCAACTGCGTAGTGGATTGGAATACACCGGGCGATTCTTAGGTCATTATGGCATTTACGGTATTGGGTTTGTTGCGAGTTTTCTATTCTTCAAAAAGTTGCCGGGCTCTGCCAAGACAGTACTGCTGTTTGCCGTCGGATACGTGCTGTATGTTACGGTCATCGGGGGGGATGTCCTGAAGGTGCATCGGTTCTTTTTACCTGTCTTTGGACCTACCGCTATTGTCATGGTAATCCCAATCTGGATGCTTGTGCGGCGGCTTCAGGCTACTCCAGCCGCCGTAATAGGCACGATATGTCTGATTGCGTTGTCTTCCCTGGTGTACTTTATGCCGTACGGCTATATACAGAACTACTTCATTCGCGAGCGTGCCCTTACAGACAAAATGGGCTTTCTGGCTTCCGAAATGAAACGGTCTGATGCAACGGATTTCTCTGTCGCTCTACCCACAATAGGTATATTTGGGTATACCCTGCTCAATCATCGTATAATTGACATGCTCGGACTCACCGATAGCACAATAGCACTCCATTCCGAACCTCCTGTCCCGGGTATGCAAACGACGTGGAAGGAAGCAAAGCACAACTCGGTATACATTCTATCTCAGGCGCCTGACTATATAGTCTTTTCCACGGGAGGTAAACCGTCTGCACCGGCCGAACGCGCGCTTCTACTTTACGAGGAGTTCATAAATTCTTATCGCCTAATCGGTTGGCCGTACAGGTCGACTCCAGGGTCGCGGACAAACCTGCTTCCTGCTTACAAGCAAATGTATCCCATCACTGGTCCAATAATACAGACCCATCCCGTCTCGTATGTTCAGTACTATACGGAGGGCCTGAATAGAATGGTAAGCGGCGACTATCGTGTCGCGGAGCGATATCTTCAACAGGCTATAGACACCTGTCCTGATCCCATAAACCTCTCACTTCTCTGCGACAAAGCATTTTGTCATACACTGATGGGCGAACATGACATTGCGGTCGGACTACTTGACAGAGCGCTGTCAATTGACTCAAATGTGTTTTTGGCGCACAAGGATCTATATGTTTATGCAGGAATGGCGAACGATGCTGAAAGATTGAGGCTGCACAGAAGATGGTTGGAGAAATTGGCACCGTGGTATTTGAATCAGTAAGCTCTGCGCCGGCGGTGCCGTATATACGAACGGAGAGTGGATGGATTCATTTGAATTAATAGAAGGCACCCGACTAGCTCAATGAAACCCAGAGTGAGCATATTAGTGGCCTTGGCAGCCATTGGACTGGTCACCGGTTGGCAGGAGTTCAAATTCCTGACTGACGATGCGTTTATTGCATTTCGGTATGTCAGCAACAGCATCCTCGGGCATGGGTATGTCTGGAATCCCGAACCGTTTAGGCCGGTAGAGGGGTATACGAGCTTTCTTTGGGTGGCAATTCTGGATGTTGTCTGGCGGGCTTTCGGCATAAAGCCGCCACAGGCCGCCAATGTTTTGTCCCTGCTCTTTTCCTTCGGCACAATGCTGCTAATGGTGCTCGCGTTATGGCGGATGAAACTGAACGAGCAATTGGAGAAGCTACGGTTTACGCTTATCGGGATAGCACTGGCCGGGCTGCTGTTGAATACGACTTTCCTGACCTGGACGAGTTCCGGACTGGAAACGGCACTATTTAATTTCTGCATAACGGCCTGGATTGTATTAGTCATTACAGGCAGTCAGACCGGGCACACCTGGCGGCTGGCCGTGACAGGGGCTGCAGCCGCCACTTACCTCGCTCGGCCCGATGGTATCGTCGTGGTACTGAGCACCATTCTGTTAATGGGGTTATCATATCTCGGCGATCGCTCCAAAGGCAGATTCGGTGTGCGATGGATACTCTCGGTCTCCCCGCTCTTGATCCCGCCTGTTCATATTTTGTGGCGTAAGTCATTTTACGGAGAGTGGCTGCCGAATACCTATTACGCAAAAAGCATTGGTTTCTGGCCCGAATCCGGTCTAAGATATCTCGCCTCGTTTGTATTGGAATACGGCATCTGGATATGGCTACTCGTACTTCTCGTTGCATCCGGCAAACTTCTGCAGCGGTATTTACAACGAAGTAAGATGCCGGTCTCAGATAATAGACACTTATTGAGCCTTCACGGCGGTCTTCCGAACAGTCGATGGGGCACTGTGATTGCTGTCGCTACACTGTGTATTCAGATCGGTTATTATACGATAGTCATAGGCGGGGATCACTTCGAATGGCGCGTATACAGTCATTTGCCGCCTTTGCTGCTGATCTCATTCATAGCGTTTCTGGACTACCTGCGAATGCGGCGAATATGGGCCACCGCTGCATTGCTCGCCCTGATCGCGTCTTCACTGCCGATTCCGTGGGCTCACCATTTCATCGAAAAGCAAGTTCAGAAACTACCTGTCGCAGACACCCTTCATGTAACGGTTGCCGGCAAGCTGCCTTTCTTCCTATGGCCTATCGCCAAGCCTGATGACGAACTTCAGGCATGGCTCACTGACCATCTCGTGTGTGTCCGGCGGCGCGAGCACGAGCTCTTCGCAGAGCGACAGATGCGAGTATTTCCTCCGCGTACCTTGGAGGTTCCGGCCCACGCCGGCAGATACCCGGTTGCCGCTTTTTCAACCGTCGGTGTTGCCGGTTGGGTCCTTCCAAATGTTAACATAATCGATGCTTACGGGTTGAATGACTACATCATAGCCCGACATGAGGGTCTGCGAAGTGAACACAGGCGGATGGCTCATGATCGCAGTCCGCCCGAAGGGTATATCGCGTCGTTTATACCCAATTTTGGCCAGGGTCCCCATGGAGAACCGGTGTTTCGTCAGCGTCGGCCGGCTTATGAACTGACCGCTAATCGTATAAAAGCACTGGAGTCATATTGGGAAAAGAAGATTATTCACGGCGTACCTGTTCCCGACAGCGCTGCTCCGTTTTCGATCTCGAAGGAGAAGTAATAATCTCATCTTGGGAACAATTAGAACACGAATTCGATGATCGAGGGGGCACGGGCATTTTAGGTGCTTATTAGCCTTCGATCGCCTGACAAACCGAACCAATACTCCAGTTCCGCATGTTGTCTTGTGTCCGGGGAGACCGGGTCATGGTCTTTCACCTCTAACCAGTGGCGGACTATAGGTCAAGTCGGTGATTATAATGCATAATAGAACGGACCCCTCATAGGAAGAGGTCCGTTGATAGCGGGGAAGGTACGGGGAATTGATCCACATCTATTCTGAGCGACAAGGCGATGGCGATGGGCCACTCCTGAACAAGTAAGCGACCAAGTACGCTAAGTCAGCAAGGTCAGTCCCTCCGTGCGAATTTACATCGCTTTCTATGCTACAAATCGCCGGCGGTCCGTCTCGGAATAGATAGTCCACTAGGTAGAGTATATCAGCAATGTCGATCACGCCACCAACGTCTCCGTTGATATTACCGCGCATATTTGAACAACATGAAGACATTCCCCCGGCAACCATGGGCCAGAAGCCGATCCTAATAGCATAGTTCTGAGACTTGCTCAGAGTATTACTTAGCTCTCCTGCTATACCCTGTAAGAAACTACGTTCGTCTTCGGCCAGTAGGTTTGAATCAGGAAGTAATGAGGCTGATGATGCAAAGATGCTGATATTGTTGACGGGGCGCGTGAGGTCATCGCCTGGTCGGAAGTGGTCGTCATTCTGATAACCGCTTTGCGAACTCTCAGGCGTGGAAAATGATGTAACCGGAAGAAGCCAGGCACAAGCGACTAATATCGATACAATCCGCCTATTCATTTTGACCTCCCGGAGTCGATACTGTCATCGGTCGGGCAAAACCAGCCATGAGGGGTCAGATTAAAACCCGCCA
>CAZTBP010000047.1:0-3426 GCA_964612145.1 uncultured Ignavibacteriales bacterium
GTCAAACCGCCAAAAACTCTATTTTAAAATTGTCTACTTGACAGGGAAGCTTACCTCTGGTCTACCTCAGAGGTGGGCAGGTAGAGATTCAATTTTGACGCACCCGGGAGTATCAGCATTACTGCTGCTTAACAGATGGATTTGTCGATTTTTAAACACTCTACTTTCGGCCATGGTTCCTCATTTCTTCCAATCGCCTATACCTGAATCCAGGAGCAGGCGGGAGTAGTGCCCGCCTACTCCTGTACACCCTGTTAGTCCAGAAACGCCTGCGGGTTAAGCCCCGCGATCTTGTACTGAACCTCTGCGTTGGGCAGCACCGCGTGCCAGTCATTGAGCACAATCGTTGCATGGTCAGGGTGACGCACGCAGCCACGAACGTAGACCGTGGCATTACGGGTCATCACCGTCCAGCGCCACGATTTGGCTTCCGGCTTGCGAGCCAGCAAATCCGCATACTCGAATTCCGTCAGACCATTCGGATATCTATCACAGACATACACCTGCTCTCCACCGCGGTGGTGGCCCTCATCTGCGATATGCGACTTCCCGCCGCCACGCCGCAGCGGCTCGGGGCGCACGATCTTCATCGGGTCAGGATCCAGACCCGATGCCGGCACAAAAAACCACTCGCCCTGGCGAACCCACGCCTCGTTTTTGTGGCGGTGGAGCTTCTTCGTCTTTACCCCTTTGCGGATTTCTGACTTGTGAACGACCGCCGGCTTGAGCGACTGTTTGGCGTGCGCCACGTCCCGGGCGTGCGGATGAACGCCGGCCACGAACCAGTGCCGTTCATCATGGCCACAGAGAAACTTGGCACGGCGGTGATCGCGGTCGCTGACCGTATTGGGATCAGCCGTGACCATCAGAAGAAGATGGCGATCCTTTGGGCGAAAGTCGATAACGGCAAACTTGCCGGCTTTGGGCAGAAGGCGGAGGTCGAAGTATTCTCCCTTGCGGTCCCGCAGGATGTCGATCAAGAACCCCGTATCCCCTTCATACCATCGTGGGTTGGTTACCTCGGTCACCACCAGGCGAGCCCCGATGCGATTGAATTTTTCTTTGAGCCTGTCAATCTGGTTCAAAACGTACTCCTTTCCCTCGATCTGGCGCAGAGAAGCCCCTTAGTGCAGATCGAGTGACTGCGTCTTCCCGCTGCCGGTTTTGCGCTAAAGCCAATGGCTCAGGGGCAATCCAGGACGCAACTCGCCCTTGGCTTTCAGGCGCCAGAACAAGCCTGAATGCCGGCAGCAGGTGTTTCAGTTGCCGTTGATGCGAATAAGAAAGGAGCGTTGGGAAGAAATTAGGATGTTACTTGCTGGAAACCGACAAGAGCCGGGTGCCATTCACCCCTGTTCTTACTCGCACCGTGTTGGTAGTTTAGGCTGCCTACCTCTAAACAGGTGGCATAACATTGGAGTACCTCCTGTGCTTACTTTTAACGGTGGCCCAACTATAGCCGGGGCTCCCGCCGAGGTGGTGGCGTTGGCCGTCGACTTGATAGTCGGAGTGTCTAATCCTGCGTTAGCCCCTTATTTTAGCTTTTCCGGTTTTGCCTGTCAAGTAATTTCGATAAAAGTGTCCAAGTTTTCGGCTTACCTGTTGTTTTTCAGAGGCTTACACAGTACCGAGCAAAGAAACAGGGTGATGTTCCTATACTGATAAATGATCCTGCACAATTTATGATTGTACCTTCAACTGTGGTGTGTTTCCCATGCGGGTTCGGTTATACCTGATGACTGACAGCCCCACCACGTTTAAATTGACAGCCAGTATCAATACGAGTGTTAACCAGCCATCCCAGCTGGGTACTGAATCAGCAATCGCAAAAAAGTCTTGTTGCATGAGTTCGGAAATGCCAAACATGAGAGTGTTCCGTTTCCTTGACGCCCAAACATTCTCACCGTACATTTTCTGCGCAGGTGAGAACTTCATAATTGGGGTCGCAGTGGGAATCTTTAATCGCTTCTTTCGCAAATCCAAAAAGCAGCCAAACGAGAAGCCGGCTCAGACTCCACAATCAAATCGAATCGACCCGCTTGATAATCCATGGGGCATTGAACTCTTGGATGTTCGGCCTATCACTCAGGAGGCCTTGCTGTTCACTAAAGACCCGAATGTCGCGGCGAATGTCGGAGCCTTCTCACCAACTGACGGCCCTTCTTTCCTTGATCAAGTTTCCGATATCAAGACTGAAGCAGAGGCCAATATTTACTTCAGGGTCGATCCAAAGCTCTTCCCGGGAGCGTTGTACCTGCCCCAAGAGATGGAGCATAAATGGGCCATTTACTTCTGTCATGACCTTCTACTTTTCATCCAGAGCTGGGAGCGCCGCCTGAAGGTGATTGCCGAAGTAGAGCAGGACGATGGCTGGCTACACGTAACGAAAATTCGTGGTCAATTGGATCAATCACACGATTCGAGACTGACACGCGAAATAGTGCGGTTTCTGCTTATTAGCCATGTAATCGGGCTGCACCATCCTGCCCCACTTCCGGCAGCTGCCCGATCAGAGCAGTTAGGTCCAGGAGCAATAGCCATGGGACTTTTTGGCAACTTTGCCCACTTCGCATCGTTCGCCAAACCCTTCCCGGCAAGCATTCTCCCTCCTCTTCGCTCCATCTCACTCTTACACGCCGCCGCACTGCGAGCCGACCTTGACGGAATCAGGAAACTAGCAGCAAAAGGCCTTCCGCTTGATCTTCAAGAACCCCGTGGAATGACACCCGTTCACTTTGCCCTCATCCCGAGCGATACCTCCGCTTTGGAGCTGTTTTTGGAACTCGGCGCCTCCCCGGACACGCGCACCCGATTCGGATCTACCCTCTTGATGGAAGCCGCCGGAATGAACAAGGAAGAGCACGCAAAACTGATCATCTCGTCGGGTGCGAATATCAACGCCGGGGACGAAAACGGATTCACCGCACTTCACCGCTCGGCAATCGGTGGTCACATAGGAATAGTAAAGCTTCTGCTGGACAGCGGGGCAGATATTGAGGCCTCAGCTCAGGGACATACCCCACTTTCCATCGCAAAAAAAGAAGGCCACGAGGAGATTATCAAGCTGCTGGATGGGAACTGAAAGAAAGTGATTATTGCACCTTAGGAGTATTCCCTCTAATCCAGAGTGCAAAACAAGTCATGACTACAGGAGTCACACTCGAGACCCTCATTCATTATGGAGCGTGGCGAAATATGTGAGATGCTTCCACATTTCTGGCACACCACCGGTATAGCCTGGAAACTATATCGCGTAGCATAGACAACGGCAGCGCCCAAACTCGACTATCCCTTCAACAACAGGTACTAGCGCTAATAAGAAAACCAACGCTGGTAAATAATAGATCTCCCCTAGCATGTGATGTAGCGAAATTGACCCTCCCCCGAATTAGTGGACACATCGAAAGGATAGGGTTATGTTACTAT